>NZ_LR733186.1:1323935-1387921 GCF_902506465.1 Pseudoclavibacter sp. 8L
GGTTGGAGACGGGGTTGGTGGCGGCGGTGGAGGTGGCAGCGGCCGAGATGAGCAGCGCCCCGAGCGATGCGGCGATCGTGATCGACGCGGCCGCCCCGAACGCGAAGCTCGCCGGCATGTTCGCCCCCACTGCGAGGTAGGTGCCCGCGTAGACCGAGAGCGCAAGGGCCGCCGCGAGGCGTTGGCTGAGCTGGAAGAATCCGGCCGCGACCCCATTCACCCCTGGCGGCGCCTCGTTGAGCGTCAGTGATTGATTCGATGGGATGAAGAGCCCGGAGAAGAACCCCTGCAGCGTCCCGGCGCCCAGGATCCCGAGCACGATGAGCGGCTCCGATCCGGTCGTCACCAGGGCGATCTCGACGGTCACCACGATGAGCGCCAGGCCGAGGACCCACGTGATCCCGCTACGGCCGAAGCGCCGCGCGAGCCGCCAGCTCAGCATCGACCCGACGACCATGCCGAGGGCGCGGGGCGTGAGCAGCAGCGCCGCGGCGAACGGCGAGTAGCCGAGCCCCTCGATGAGGAACAGCGTGGTCAGCAGTCCGATGCCGAGGGCTGAGCCGAACGTGAGCGCGGCGACGGCGGTCCCGAGCAGGTAGCCGCGGTTGCGGGCGAGCTCAGGATGCAGCACCGCGGCGCCACCCCGCGCGTAGACGCGACGCTCCCAGAGGGCGAAGAGCACGAAGAGCGCAGCCGCAGCTGCAGCCAGCGCGGCGAGGAGGACCCCGGCGCTCACCGCCGCGACCAGCAGCGCGAGCGTGCCGGTGCCAAGCAGCACGACGCCCACCGCATCTACCTGTCGCAGCGCACCTCGCGCACCGCCCGGCACGGCAGACGGCCGCGGCAGCACGAACACCGCCGACACGATAAGCACCACGGCGAGCGGCACGGCGAGCAGGAAGACGAGCCGCCATCCCGTGTCCTCGGGGAGGACGGTCAGCAGGATGCCCCCGCCGAGCGGGCCGACGAGCCCGGCGGCCGAGCCGGCGGTCGTGTACCCGGAGAGCGCGCGCGAGCGCATGATGCCGCGGAAGGTGTCTTGGAAGAGCCCAAGCACCTGGGGGTTCACGATGCCGGCCCCGAAGCCCTGCACGAGGCGGGCGATGATGACGGTGGTCGTGTCGTCCGCGAGCGCGGCCGCGAACCCGGCGAGCGCGAACAGCGCGAGCCCGAGCACGTACAGCGAGCGTCGCCCGAGCAGGTCGCCCAGCCTCCCGGCGCCCACGAGGGCGAGCCCGAACGCGAGCGAGTACGACGACGTCAGCCACTGCACCTGTGCGCCATCGGCGTCGAGGGAACGCTGGATGCTCGGCACGGCGAAGCTGAACACGGCTTGGTCGAGGAGGGTCGTGAAGGCCGTCGCGACGCCGAGCGCCAGGATGAGCCCGTCCGGGCGCCCTCGTCGTCCGAGAGCTGCGGGCGCGGCGAAACCCGCCGCGCCCTCAGCCTTCGAGGACGCGACGGGTTCCGTCGCCATGGGGTGCGCGGCGATGGCTACTCCTCGCGCGGGAGGCCCGCGGGGTTCACCTCGGAGACGTCGATGCGCTCATCCTGCAGTCCCCAGCGGTCGAGGATCGCGTCGTACTGGCCGTTCTCGATGGCGTGGTTGATGACGATCGAGACGGCTTCGATGAGGCCGTTGTCCTTCGCGGTGCCGGCTGCGATCTGCGCGTTGGCGGGGAAGCCGCCGTTGAGGGTGCCGACGAGCTTCGTCTCTCCGTCGCTCGCCGCCTTGAACGCGGCGGTCGCGTTCGGGCCGAAGTTCACGTCGACTCGACCCGACTGCAGCGCGAGGGTGCCCGCCGCGTCGTCTTCGAAGTACTGGAAGTCGACCGGCTCGAGCCCAGCGGCCTTGTTCTCCTCATCCCAGGCGACGAGGATCTTCTCCTGGTTCGTGCCGGCGCCGACGATGACGGAGAGGCCAGCAACATCCTTCGCCTCGGTGATCGACTCGATCTCACTGTCGGCCTTCACGTAGAAGCCGAGCACGTCTTCGCGGTAGGTAGCGAAGTCGAAGAGGTCCTTGCGCTCTTCCGTGACCGTCACGTTCGAGGTGATGAGGTCGTACTTGCCGGACTGGATGCCGAGGGGCCAGTCGGCCCAGGCGGCGACCTCGCCCTTCAGCTCGAGGCCGAGTCCGTCGGCGATGAGCTGCGCGAAGTCGGCCTCGCTGCCGAGGCGCGTCACGTTGTCGTCCTCCGCGAGGAAGCTGAGCGGAGGGATGTACGCGCTGCCAACGACGGTGAGCTTGCCGGCCTCGGCAGGCTGCCATCCCGAGGCCTCGAGGGCCGCGATGGCTTCGGGGACCGGGTCGATCTGCGGGCGACCGTCGACGTTCGCGCTGGTCAGGTCGAACTGGATGAGGCCGCTCGCGGGGGCCGCGCCGTCGGGCTCTGCTGCCGTGACGGGAGCCGACTGGCCGTTGACGATGAGGGTCGTCGCGACGACGCCGATGACGGCGAGTGCTGCGACACCGCCGGCGATGACGCCGGCCTTCTTCTTGTTGAGCTTTGCCATGGGTGGCACCTTTCGGGTACGTACGTTGCTGAAGTTCTGGGGTGGGAGATGCGCGACGGGCCAGGGGGTGGCTAGAGGACCTTGCGGATGAAGTCCTGCGTGCGCGGATGCTGCGGGTTCGTCAGCACCTGCTCTGGTGTGCCCTGCTCGATGACGCGGCCAGCGTCGAGGAACACGATGCGGTCGGCGACCTCGCGGGCGAAGCCGATCTCGTGCGTCACGATGACCAGCGTCGTGCCGCCGTGGGCGAGCTCGCGGATGACATCGAGCACCTCCCCGACCAGCTCGGGGTCGAGTGCGCTCGTCGGCTCGTCGAAGAGGAGCACGTCTGGCTTGAGCGCAAGCGCCCTGGCGATCGCGACGCGCTGCTGCTGGCCGCCGGAGAGCTGCCGCGGGTAGTGGTGCTCCTTGCCCTCGAGGCCCACGCGCTGGAGGAGCTTGCGTGCCTGCGCCTCTGCATCCGCTTTGGATGCTCGCTGCAGCGCCACCGGCGCGGCCGTGATGTTCTGCAGCGCTGTGAGGTGCGGGAACAGGTTGAAGTTCTGGAAGACCATGCCAACCCTCGTACGGCGGCGAAGCGTCTCAGCTTCGCGCAGCTCGAAGAGGCGGTCTCCCTTCCTGACGTAGCCGATGTACTCGCCATCGATGAGGATCGATCCGCCGTCGACGGACTCGAGGTGGTTGATGGTGCGCAGGAGGGTCGACTTGCCGGAGCCGGAGGGCCCGAGGAGGGCGACGACCTCGCCTGGTTCGATCTCGAGGTCGATGTCGTGCAGCACCTCGTGGGTGCCGTACGACTTGCTGACGCCGCACACGCTGACCTGCCCGGATGCTGCGCTGCTGCGCTCGAGTTCCGCTTCGGCGTTCCGGTTGATCGTTGCCTGGCTCATGCTTCGCTCACGTCCTTCCGTGCTGGTCCTGGTGCTGGTGCTGGCGCGTCTGTGGGGCGGGCGGTCGCGCCCGCGGGGATGCCGTGCTTCTTCCGGTCGAGCGCCTTCGCGCTCTCGGCGTTCTCTCCGTCCGGCTTCTCGGGGTCCTCGCGCTGTTTATCTATGCCTCCGCTTTGCTCACCGTCGTCGAGCAGCGCCCACTTCTCGGAGATCCACGCGCGCGCCTTCTGGATGGGCGTCGGCGGCAGCTCCCGGTGCGCGCCCTTCGAGAAGTGCCGCTCGATGTAGTACTGCGCGATCGAGAGGAGCGTCGTGATGATGGCGTACCAGACGACCGCGACGAGGAGCAGCGGGATGATGCGCTGGTTGCGGTTGTAGATGACCTGCACCGTGTAGAACAGCTCCGGCAGGGCGACGACGAACACCACGGAGGTGCCCTTGACGAGGCCGATGATCTCGTTGAAGGCGTTCGGCGTGATGGCGCGGGCCGCCTGCGGCAAGATGATGCGGAAGAAGCGGTACCGGCGGGGCAGGCCGAGCGCGGCGGATGCTTCGAGCTGGCCCTGGTCGACGGACAGGATGCCGGCGCGGATGATCTCCGCCGAGTAGGCGGCCTGGTGCAGGGAGAGGCCGAGCGTCGCCGCGGCGAACGAGGAGATGAGCTGCACCGTCGGGAACTCGACGAGCCAGAAGTCGGTCGTGAAGGGCGTTCCGAGCCCGAGCGTCGGGTAGAGGTAGCCGAGGTTGTACCAGACCACGAGCTGCACGACGAGCGGCACGGACCGGAAGAACCAGATGAAGCTCCACGAGAACGAGTTCAGTAGGGGTGACTTCGAGAGGCGAGCGACCGCGAGCAATGCACCGAGGATGAAGCCGATCGCACCGGAGAGCACCGTCAGCTGGAGCGTCAGGACCAGCGCGTTGAGCACGATCTGGCTGAAGAAGTACTCGCCGAAGACGTTCCACTCGTAGCGCTGGTTCGTGACGAGCGACCACGCGAACTGGGCGACGGCGAACACGGCGACGGCGGAGAGGATCCACAGCACCCAGTGCTTGGGGTGGACGACCTTGAGGTGCTCACCCGGCCCGAGCGTCTGCATCCGCCGGCTCGCGAGTGGCTTCGCGTCGTCTGGCGGCGTCGACGACGGGCTGTCGGTGGTCGGTGCGGTGTCGAGTTGTGACATCGCGTTCTCCTCTCGGCGGACCCTCGATTCGAGGGGCTCACCCTCGATTTCGAGGGCATGTCGAGAAGGTATGGGCACGCGGATGCGGGGGCGACGGCCTCCCTTCACGGAAGTTCCGACACGGTCGCGCGGCGAAGCCCCGCGTCACATTCGGTCACCTGCTCGTCAGGTGAGGGGCCAGCGAGGGGTGCATCCGCGGCGTAGCGTTGAGGTTTCCCCCTCCGGCCGCCCCACCCGCACTGACAGGAGCCCCCGCATGCCGACCGTCCTCCTCACCGGCTTCGAACCCTTCGACGGCAACACGAGCAACCCGTCGTGGACGGCCGTGCAGGAGTTGCGTGATCGCTGGGACGGCGACGCGGAGATCCAGGTACGTCAGCTCCCCGTCGACTTCGCGAGCGTGGACGACGCGCTGCGTGCCGCCCTGGCCGAGGTCGACCCCGACATCGTGATCGCCGTCGGGCTCGCCGGCGGCACCGACACGATCAAGGTGGAACGGGTCGCGATCAACGTCGATGACGCACGCATCCCCGACAACAGCGGCTTCCAGCCGATCGACGAGCCCGTCGTGGGCGACGGCCCCGCCGCGTACTTCAGCACCCTGCCCATCAAGGCCGCGGTCGAGGCCGTGCGCTCGAGCGGCATCCCTGCCGTCGTCTCGCAAACCGCCGGCACCTACACCTGCAACCACGTCTTCTACCTGCTCTTGCACGAGCTCCGGCAGCGGGCCGGGGCACGCGGCGGCTTCGTGCACATCCCGTACTCCGCGGAGGAAGCCGTCGGCACCGACCGCCCCTTCCTGCCCTTGGACCAGCTCGCGAGCGCGCTCACCGCCGTCGTGCGGGCGACCCTCGCGCACGAGAGCGATGTGCGGGTCGGCGGCGGCACCCTCGACTGAGCAGGACCTCAGAGCCGGTACGCGATGGCGTCGGAGGCGGCGAAGGCGAACCACACGCGAGTGTTGGGCGCCAGGTCGAGCTCAGCGACTCGGCCGGGCGGCACGTCGGCAGAGAACTCGGCGCTCCGAACTCGGATGACGTCCCCTCGCGGCTCGAGGTCCGTGACGATGCCGGGGAGCACGTTCCATGAGGAACTCGGCTCCGATGGGTCCTCGGTGGTGACGGCGACCTGCGTCGGCCGCACGGAGATCCCGACCCGCGTGCCAGCAGCGAGCGATTCGACGAAGCTCGCCGCGACGCGCTGCCCCGCGTCGGCTCTGACGGAGGCGTCGTCGAGGGCGGTGCCGGTCACGAGGTTGAGCGCGGCGAGGCCGGCCGCGAACTGCGTGACGGGCCGCTCGAGCACCTCGCGCGTGGGGCCGACGTCGACGATGCGCCCGCCTTCGAGCACGACGACGCGGTCGGCGAGCATGAACGCGTCGAGCACGTCGTGCGTGACGATGATCGTCGTCTGGTCCGCCAAGACGTCGCGGAGCATCCGTCGGATCGCCGGTGCGACCGACACGTCGAGGGCTGCCATCGGCTCGTCGAGCAGCAGCAGAGCGGGGTCGGACGCGAGCGCCCGGGCGACGGCGATCCGCTGCGCCTGGCCCCCGGAGAGCTGAGCGGGCCGGCTCTGCGCCAGTCTTCCCGCGTCGACGCGGTCGAGCCAACGGGATGCGCGCGAGTTGGCCTCGGCACGCGACAGTCCCTTGCTGCGCGGACCGAAGGCGACGTTGTCGAGTGCAGTGAGGTGCGGGAAGAGCAGCGCGTCCTGCGCGAGCATCGAGACGCCGCGAGCATGAGGTGGCAGCCAGCGTCCACGGCCGCGATCGCCGATGTCGAAGAGGACGTCGTCGTTGAGCCGGGCCGTGCCGGTGTCGGGGCGGACCAGGCCCGCGATGAGCGTGAGGAGCGTCGACTTCCCGGCGCCGTTCGGCCCGAGCACCGCGACGGTCTCGCCGTCGGCGATCGTGAGCTCGACGTCGAACGCCCGCGCCCGCACGGTGGCGGCGAACTCGAAGCTCACGACGCGCTCCGCCGGAGCCGGAAGCCTTTGGCTTCGCCGGCCTGGTGGGCCACCGCGACCACGATCACCGCGACGACGACCAGGACGAGCGACAGGGCGACCGCCGCATCTGGATCGGTTTCACGCTGGAGGTAGATCTCGAGCGGGAGGGTGCGCGTGACGCCCTGCAGCGAGCCCGCGAAGGTGAGTGTGGCGCCGAACTCGCCGAGCGCGCGTGCGAAGGACAGGACGGCGCCGGAGATCACGGCGGGCAGCACGAGCGGCAGCGTGATGCGGCGCAGCACCGTGGTGGGCCGTGCACCGAGCGTGGCGCCGATCGCCTCGTAGCGCGTGCCGACGGTGCGGAGCGCACCCTCGAGGCTGAGCACGAGGAACGGGAGCGCCACGAAGGTCTGTGCGAGGACGACGGCCGTCGTCGAGAACGCGATGGTGACCCCCATGGCCTCGAAGCTCTGGCCGAGAAGCCCGCGCCTGCCGAAGGTGGAGAGCAGGGCGATGCCGCCGACCACGGGTGGCAGCACGAGCGGAAGCAAGACGAGGGAGCGGAGGAGCTTCTGCCCCCAGAAGTCGGTGCGCGCGAGCACGATGGCCATGGGCACCCCCAGGACGACGCAGAGCACCGTCGCGCTGAGGGAGGTGCGCAGGCTCAGCAGGAGCGCATCGATCGACGACTCCGACGTGATGAGCGGAACGAACTCGGCCCAGTTGACGCGAACGATCATGCCGATCAGCGGCAGCAGCACGAAGGACGCGCCGATGATCGCGACGGTCAGCACCCAGCCGGGCACGGCGGCAGAGGCGGAGCTTCTCCGGGGCACTGGATGCGCCCCTACGGCTGGCCGAACCCGGCGTTCGCGAGCACGTCCTGGCCCGCCGCTCCCGTGACGAAGTCGATGAACGCCTGGGCGACCTCCGTGTTCGTCGACGCGGCGACCGGGGCGATCGGGTAGGTGTTCACGGCCTCGCTCGACTCGGGAAACTCGATGCCGGTGACGGCGTCTCCTGCGGCGATGATGTCGGTGACGTAGACGAGCCCGGCGTCCGCTTCACCGGAGGTGACCTTGCCGAGCACGTCGGTGACCGACGACTCCTCACTCACCGGGGTGATGTCGACACCGGTCGCCGTCTCGACGGCGAGCGTCGCGGCGCCGCACGGCACCTGGGGAGCGCAGACGACGGTCTTCGCCTCCGGCTTGGCGAGGTCCGCGAAGGTGGCGATGCCGGCCGGGTTGCTCGGCGGGACCGCGATCTCGAGCACGTTGGTGGCGAAATCCACCGGGGCGTCTGGCGCGATGAGGGTGGCGTCCGTGAGCTTCGTCATGTTCTTCTCATCGGCCGAGGCGAACACGTCGACCGGGGCGCCCTCGGTGATCTGGGTGACCAGGTCGGACGAACCGGCGAAGTTCAGCTCGACCGTCACGCCCGGGTTGCTCGACTCGAACTCGTCGGCCAGCTCCGTGAACGTGCTCTTGAGCGACGCCGCCGCGAACACCGTGATGGTTCCCTCGAGGGTGGATGCGCTCGCCGGGGCAGTTTCCGCGGCGGGAGCTGCGGGGGCGCCGCTGCCCGCGCAGGCCGAGAGGCTGAGAGCAACCGCCGCCGTCAGCAGCACCGCCGCGATCTTCCTGGTGGGGGTCATGTGTCGAGACCTTTCGGGCAGTGGTTCGAAGATCGAGGCACGGGAGCTTCTGAGTGATCCCGGATCTGAGGAACCAGATTGACCCAGGGCCCGAATCTGCGCCACGAAGCCAACTCTACCGCCGCAGCTGCGGTTCCGCCGATTTCGCCGCTGGACCGGAGGATACGCCAGTCTGGGTCACCGCCCCGTGACGGTTCCACGCGCGGGCCGCTGCCCCCGTGTCCCGACTGATCCCGGTCCCCAGGACCATGCCGATCGCGATCGCGACGATCGAGCCGATCGTCTGCATGAGCGTTCCGGCAGCCCCCGCCGCCCCGGACGCGGCCTCGCTCAGGCCGATGAACCCGAGCGCGCCTGGGACGAGCATCCAGTACGCGCACGTCAGCATGACGGCGGGCGGCGGCGCCGCCCTGAGGTGCGACGCCAGGTAGATGGCGGGAACCGCGACAAGTGCGCCGACCATGCCGGAGAGTTCCGTGCCGAGCAGCGAATGCCCGAGCAGCTGCGCAGCGTAGGCGAGCGCCAGGGCGAACACGATCCACAGCAGAGATCGCTTCGGCGCGACCTCCGAGAAGTAGTAGCCGACACCGACGAGCAGGATCCCCACCCACGGCGCCCACGCGCCGAGGCGATCGCTCGACGTGTTCTCGGTGAGCGACGCCCCGGTCACCGTGATCCCGACGTAGACGCCGAACGCCAGCAGCCCGAGACGAGCGAACCCGTAGACGAGCCGGCTCGCGCCGGCCATGATCTGCCCGTTCGTCAGCTCGACCGCCGCGATCGTCAACGTCAGCCCAGGCAGCAGGCTCACCAGCGCGGGCGCGACGAGCAGCAGCACGTTCCCCTCGGTGACGCTCTGGCTCGCCAACGACACTGCGACCGTCGCCAGGAACGCAGTGAGAACCGGGAGCACCAGTGACAGCGTGCGAACCCTCGACCCGATCATGACGATGAGCCCCACCACCAGGCCGAGGGCCGCGTAGATCGGCACGGCGGTCGGGGTGGGATTCATGACCATCCCGAACCCGAGCGTGAGGAGCACCTGCCCGAGCAGCGACAGCAGGAAGCCGAAGCGCGGCTTCAGCCGCGTGATGCGCTCCACCTCGCTCACGACGTGCGCAGGGTCGAGCTGCTCGGCGGCTGCCCGGTGCACGAGCTCCTCGATGGAACCGGCCTGGTCGAGACGCAGCGGCTCCCCGGTGGCCGGGAACACCGCCGTCTTCTCGGTCTTCGGGTCCTCGATGATGATGAGCGTCGGGAGCACGAACACGCGGATGTCCGGTCGCCCGTACGCCCGCGCCAGCCCTTGCAAGGTCACCTCGACCTCGTTCGTGGCCTGCGAGGCCTCGAGCAGCGCCGGCCCGAGCGCACCGAACATCGCCCGCAGGTCGGTGTCGCTCGAGGAGGCGCCGTCTTCGGCGCTGTCAGCCTCGATGGCGGCGAGCAACCGCTGCACGCGTGTCTGGCGGAGATTCATGCGCTCGGTTCACAATCCAGGCGGAGGGGGCGCCTCTGGTTCGCGGACATCGGTGCGATTCTGCACGTCACGAACGATCCTAGGGCTGTGCCACCTGGATGCTCCAGGGCTGCGGGGTGCCGTCGATGCGCCTCGCCTCCTCGACCTCGACCACCATCGGACCCGACTGCCAGGTGCGCGAGACGGTCTCGGGAAGCTCGACCTGCGTCAGCTCGGGCGTCGCCCCGTGCGTGGTGATCTGCAGCTTCCCGTAGTCGCCGGCACTGATGGCGGCCTCCCCGCCAGCCCCCGTGTAGAGGTACAGACCGGCACCCTCACCTGAGAGGGTCGCGTCGAACGTCGGAAGGACGTCGACGGCGGAGAGCGTCATCTCCCACACGCCACCCGAGATGACCTGGATGCTGTTGGTCGCCACCGGGGTCGGGTCTTCTCCCCGCGCCGCGGCGTCCGCACCAGCCGTGTTCACGAGCCATTGCGTGGTGTCGCCCGGGATGCCGCTGCTGAACTCCACGTCCTCCGTGGCCTGCGGGTTCGCGACCAGGAAGGTGACGTCGCCCATGGTGTCGACGACCTCCAGCACTGCGAGCTCTCCGGCGCCGGAAGGAAGCAGGACGTCGATGTTCGCCTCCCCGTATCCGCTGAGCGGCACCCCTGGCTCGAGCGTGAGCTCTGGCACCGGATCGGTCACGACGGCGTCGCCCTCCAACCCGACCGGCGTCGACGTCGCGCTGCTCTCGGCGGCAGAGCTCTCCCTCGAGTCGGAGGCGAACTGCAGCAGCTGGATGCCGGCGGCGACCACGAACAGGAGGATGGCGAGGATCGAGACGGCGACGCCCTTGGCGCCCGAGCGGAAGCCGCGCCTGATGGATGGGGCCGCGAAGATCAGGGCAAGGACGATCCCGAACCAGAGGCCCACGACGGCCGCGACGATGGCGGCGACGCCGGCACCCACAGCGAGGCCCGGCTTGAGCCCGGGCTGGTTGCCGGTCGGCCTGCCGCCCTGACGAGCCGCGCGACCAGACGGCGCCGGCGGGAGTGGCGGTGGCGGGGCTTGCCCCGCGGTGGTGGGCTGCGCCGCGTCGGCCGCCTCGAAGGGAGCCGACACCGAAGGAGCCGCGGGCCCGGACCCGCGCCGCAGGGCATCCTGCGAGCCGCCGTGCGTGTAGGCGAGGCCGCGCTTCGCACCCTCCCCGAGCCGGTCGAGGTCGTACGTGGCGCGCGCTGCGGTGCTCGTCGCGGCGCGCCCCTCATCGCGGGCGAGCTGCTCGGCCGCGCGCTGCGCATCCCGCGCCGACTGGCCCGCCGAGCGCTGAGCGTCCTGGGACGTCTGATCGAGGGCACGCTGCCCATCCTGCGCGCGCTGCGCGGCAGCCCGCTCGGCGTCCCTGGCCCGTTGCTCGCGCCCCTGCTCGATGCGGTCGGCGCCGCGACTCGCGGTGTCGGACCACTGCCGCACGAAGTCAGGCGCCTTGTAGTCCGCCGGCGGCGTGTACCCGTTCTTGCTCTCCACCACGGTCGCACCCCTTTGTCACTGTCTGCGCCCATTCAACACCACACCCCCGACAGGCGAGCCGTTGTCACCCGGGCACCCCTGGCGTAGCCTTGTCCTGTCATTAGAACGAATCGCTTCAGCGCAGAATCGAGAGCACCATGAGCGCATCCACCCGCGCACGCATCGGCGTCGTCGGCTACGGGGCTGGCGGCCACCGCTTCCACGTGCCCTACATCCAGGCCGTCGAGGGCTGGGAGCTCGCCGGCGTCGTCACCCGCTCAGCGGAACGGCGCGCGATCCTCGCCACCGAGGCACCCGGCGTGCCAGCCTTCGATTCGCTCGACGCCCTCCTCGACGCCGGCGTGGACGCGGTCGTCATCACCACCCCACCAGACACACGCCGCGAGCTCGTCCTGCGAGCCCTCGAGCGCGGCGCGCACGTCGTCGCCGACAAGCCCTTCGCGCCCACCGCGCAGGGAGCGCGAGAGCTGCAGGCAGCCGCGGAACGCAGCGGACGCATCCTCACCGCCTACCAGAACCGCCGCTGGGACACCGACCTCGTCACCCTCAAGCAGGTCATCGACGAAGGCCAGCTCGGGGACATCTGGCGCGTCTCCTCCCGCATGGACCAGGACGACTCCGGCACCCTCGAGACCGGCCCAGCCCACGGCCTCCTGCGCGACCTCGGCAGCCACCTCGTCGACCAGATGGCCTTCCTCTTCGGCCCCGTCGAGCGCGTGAGCGCCCACCTGGACATCACCGCGGTGGACGGCGTCGAGGTCGACTGCGGCTTCGACGTCGCCCTCCACCACGCGAACGGCGTCTTCACCCGCGTCGCCTCGAGCAAGATCAACCACCTCGACGGTCGCGAGCTCATCGCGTACGGCGACCTCGGTGCCTACGAGTCGAGCATGGACGACGTGCAGACGGCGCAGATCGATGCCGGCCTGCGCCCAGCATCCTCAGCCACCGGCTGGGGACTCGAGGCCGAAGCGCGCTGGGGCACCCTGCACACCACCGAGGGCAGCAGGCAGATCCCGTCCGCGCGCGGCGACTACGCCGAGTACTACCGGATACTCCTCACCGCAGTCCGGGGCGAGTCCGCTCCCCCGGTCCCGATCGAGCAGGCCGTGCACACCGTCGAGATCCTGGATGCGGCACGCGAGAGCGCGCGCACCGGACTCACCGTGGAGATCTGAGCCGCTCCCCCTCGACCCTCCACCCCGCTACCATCAAGGCACGGGGTGCGACGGCGGGCCAATGGAGGCTCGCCTGCGAAGGGGGAAGCATGATCCACGGAACTGAATTCACCGGACTGCGCGAGGCGCTCGACGACATCGAGCCGAGCCTGCGGACCGGACTCGAACGGCTCATCGACGACGTCGATGCCGACGACATCGCCACGCGCGAGCCACGCGACATCGTGGGTGCCGCGGCGACCATGCGCCGGCTCGCCACACGACGCAAGAAGGGCGAGACCCTCATCGCCGTGTTCACGCCGACGCTCAAGGAAGAGGGCTGGAGCTCCCGGCGCACGATCGTCGACATCTGCACCGCGGATGCGCCCTTCCTCGTCGACTCCGTGACGGCGGCCATCGCGCGCCAGGGGCTCGCCGTGCACCTGCTCGCGCATCCCGTCGTCTCGGTTCGCCGCGACGACGACGGCGAGCTGCTCGAGATGCACGCCCACGGCGGCACCCTCGAATCGTGGATCCATCTCGAGATCGACCGCATCCCCACCGAAGAAGGACGCGACGAGCTCGCCGACCGCCTGCAGCACGTGCTCGACGACGTGCACACCGCGGTCGCCGACTGGCGGCCCATGCGCCGCGCCTGCCTCGACCTCGTCACCGACCTTCGCACGGAGCCGCCCACGAGCGTCGATGACGGCGAGGTCACCTCCGCCGTCGAGTTCCTGACCTGGCTCGCGGAAGACAACTTCACGTTCCTCGGCTACCGCGAGTACTCGCTCGAGACCGATGAGCGGGGCGAGGAGGTGCTGCGCCCGCTGCCGCACACCGGACTCGGCATCCTCCGCCGACCGTCCACCGCGACCACCCACCTCACCCCCGAGGCCCAGCGCACCGCCCGCGAGCCGCGACTGATCACCATCACGAAGGCGAACTCCCGCGCCACCGTGCACCGCGACGTGTACCTCGACTACATCGGCGTCCGCAGCTTCGACGAGGCGGGCAACGTCACCGGGGAGCTCCGCTTCCTCGGCATGTTCACGTCCGTCGCCTACGCCGCCTCCGTGCTCACCTTGCCCATCGTGGGCGCCAAGGTGCGATCCGTGCTCGCCGCATCCGGCCACGCACCGAACTCCCACTCCGGCAAGGACCTCCTGCAGATCCTCGAGCAGTACCCGCGAGACGAGCTGTTCCAGGACAGCACCGAGCACCTCCACGACGTCGCGTCCGAGATCAGCCGGCTGCGAGAGCGCAGGCGCTACCGCATCTTCCTGCGCCGCGACGAGTTCGGCAGGTTCGCGTCCGCGCTCATCTACCTGCCGCGAGACCGCTACAACACGACCGTGCGCCTCCGCATCGAGCAGGAGCTCCGCACCGCCTTCGATGCGAGCCAGGTCGACCACGCGACGAAGGTCGGCGACTCCCCGCTCGCCCAACTCCACTTCGTCGTGCGCGCCGCCAAGGGCGTGCACCTGCCAGAGGTCTCCGAGCAGGACATCCAGCCCCGCATCGAGCGCGCCATCCGCGGCTGGGACGAGGAGCTGGTCGATGCCCTCCACCTCGACCACGATGAGGAGCGGGCAGCCGAGATCCTGAGCACCTACGGCTCTGCCTTCCCGGAGGGCTACAAGGAGAACATCCCCCCGAGCGATGCCGTGAAGGACATCGCCCTCCTCGAGCAGCTCGATGAGGACACCACCTTCGCCGTGCACCTCTACGCGCCGGAAGAGGACGAGCCCGGGAAGCGCTACTTCACGTTCGCGTCGCACGACGTGTACCCGCTCACGATGGTGCTCCCCACCCTCACCGATCTGGGCGTCGACGTCGTCGACGAGCACCCGTACGTCGTGACCCTGCCGGACGGGCGCAACCTGCACATCTCCGACTTCGGGCTCACCGCGCCAAGCGCGTCCGTCTGGAACGACGCCGACTGGGGCGCCGAGCTCGAGTCGGTCTTCAGCGCCGTCTGGTCTGGGGCCGCAGAGAGCGACCGTCTCAACTCGCTGGTCCTCTTGGGCGGGCTGCGCTGGCGGCAGATCGTGATCCTCCGCGCCATCAGCATGTACCTGCGGCAGGTCGGCACGACGTTCTCCGTCGACTACATCGAGCAGGCCCTCATCGCCAACCCCGTCATCGCCGCCGACATCGTTCGGCTCTTCGAGACGAGGTTCGACCCGGACTTCGCCGGCGACCGAGAAGCGGCGCTCGCCGCGCTCGCCGCGCAGCTCCAGGAGGCCCTCGACAACGTCGCCAGCCTCGACTACGACCGCATCCTCAGCTCCATGATCGGCATCGTCGACGCCACCTGGCGCACCAACTTCTACCAGGTGGATGCGCAGGGCGAGCCCAAGTCGTGGGTGTCGATGAAGCTCGACTGCACCCGCGTGCCCGGCCTCCCGAAGCCCCACCCCATGGCTGAGATCTGGGTGTACTCGCCCGAGGTCGAGGGCGTCCACCTCCGCTTCGGCCGCGTCGCACGCGGCGGGCTGCGCTGGAGCGACCGGCGCGAGGACTTCCGCACCGAAGTGCTGGGCCTCGTGAAGGCGCAGATGGTGAAGAACGCCGTCATCGTGCCGACCGGGTCGAAGGGCGGCTTCTTCGCGAAGCAGCTCCCCGCGCCCAGCGACCGGGGCGCGTGGCTCGAGGGCGGTCGATCCGCCTACCGCACCTTCATCCGCGGGCTGCTCGACATCACCGACAACCGCGACGGCGCCGACATCGTGCCGCCGCCACGGGTTGTGCGCCACGACGGGGACGACTCCTACCTCGTCGTCGCCGCCGACAAGGGCACGGCCTCGTTCTCCGACATCGCGAACGGCATCTCCGAGGAGTACGGCTTCTGGCTCGCGGATGCGTTCGCGTCCGGCGGCTCTGCCGGCTACGACCACAAGGGCATGGGCATCACCGCCCGCGGCGCGTGGGAGTCCGTGAAGCGGCACTTCCGGGAGCTCGGCCACGACACGCAGACGCAGGACTTCACAGTCGTGGGCGTCGGCGACATGTCGGGTGACGTGTTCGGCAACGGCATGCTGCGCTCGGAGCACATCCGCCTCGTCGCGGCGTTCGACCACCGGCACGTGTTCCTCGACCCGACCCCGGATGCGGCGGCCACGTTCGCGGAGCGTCAACGGCTCTTCGACCTCCCCGGCTCCTCGTGGGACGACTTCGACCGCAGCGTCATCTCGGAGGGCGGCGGCGTCTTCCCGCTCTCCCAGAAGTCGATTCCGGTGACGCCGCAGATGCGGGAAGCGCTCGCTCTCGACGCCGACGTGCAGCGCCTGACCCCGCTCGAGCTGAAGAAGGCCGTGCTGCTCGCGCCCGTCGACCTCCTCTGGAACGGCGCCATCGGCACCTACATCAAGGCAAGCGACGAGACGAACGCGGAGATCGGCGACCGCGGCAACGACGCAGTCCGCGTCGACGGCCATCAGCTGCGGCTGCGCGTCGTCGGCGAGGGCGGCAACCTCGGCGTGAGCCAGCGCGGTCGCATCGAGGCCGCCCTCGCAGGGGTGAGCCTCAACACCGACGCGATCGACAACTCAGCTGGCGTCGGCACCTCCGACCGCGAGGTCAACATCAAGATCCTCCTCGGCGCCGTGGAACGCGACGGACGCCTCGACCGCGACGCCCGCAACGAGGTGCTGCGCGCCATGACCGACGAGGTCGGCACGCAGGTGCTGCGCGACAACTACGAGCAGAACGTGCTCCTCGGCAACTCGCGCTCGAACGCCGCCAAGATGCTGCCGTCCCACAAGCGGCTCATCACGTGGCTGGAGGAACGCGACGAGCTCGACCGCGACCTCGAGTTCCTGCCGAGCAACGCCGAGATCAGGCGCCGCATCGACGAGGGGCGCGGCCTCACGAGGCCCGAGTTCTCGGTGCTCGTCGCCTACGCGAAGCTCGCGCTCAAGAGCGACCTCGCCGAGACCGACCTCGCCGAGGACCCGTGGTTCGCGAACACCCTCGCCGAGTACTTCCCGGCCGAGGTGCGCGAGCGGTACGCGGACGACCTGCACGCGCATCCGCTGCGCCAGGAGATCATCGTGAACTCGGTCGTGAACTCGATGGTCAACCGTGGCGGCATCACCTTCGCCTACCGGGCCCAGGACGAGACGGGTGCGACGAGCGAGGAGATCGCGCGCGCCTACGTCGCTGCCCGAGAGATCTTCGACCTGCGCGGCTTCGTCGTCGAGATCGAAGCCACCGACAACCTCGTGCCTGCGTCCATCCAGACCGAGCTGTACCTCGGCTTCCGTCGACTCCTCGACCGGGCAACTCGCTGGATCGTGCAGCACCGGCCCGACAGCATCGACGTCGGTGCGGAGATCGAACGGTTCAGCGGCCCGGTCGCGCAGTTCGCGAGCCGCATGGGCGAGCTGCAGCAGGGTGAGGAACGCGAGCGCTTCGACGCCCGCGTGCAGGAGTTCGAAGACGCCGCCGTTCCGCGTGCGCTTGCGCTGCGCGGGGCTGGCCTCCTCGAGCTCATGCCGCTGCTCGACATCATCGAACGCGCGGGCCAGCACGGATGGGACCTCGAGGAGTTCGTCGGCCTCTACTACGTGCTGTCGGCGCGCGTCAGCTTCGACGACATGCTCGTGCGGGCGACGGCGCTGCCGCAGGACGACCGCTGGGGGTCGATGGCGCGCGCCGCCATGCGCGACGACCTGTACGCCGTCATGATCGAGCTCGCCGCTTCCGTCATGACGCAGACGGAGCCAGCCGAGCACACCGCTCGCATCGACGCGTGGATCAGCCAGCTCGGCCCCAGCGCCACCCGCGCGCTCGACGAGGCTGCGGATGCGGTGCACGCTGGCGACGACACGGGTCTCGCCACGCTGTCGGTCGCGCTGCGGCGCCTGCGGTCGCTCGTGCGCTGACCGCGGGCGCGGGTCCGGGCCGGAACGCCGGCCCTTACCGCTCAGCGGCGAGCGCGCGGAATACGGGCACGAGCGAGTCAGGCACCGGCTCGTAGGAGAAGCGATCGGGACCGGAGAATCGTGATCCCTCGTTCCACATGGCAGCCGTGACACCTGACGTTGCGGGGTCGTAGTCGATCTCGAAGCGACTGAGCTCCGAGACGTGCTGCATGAAGAGCTTCGATGCGCGCCCGTTGCCTTCACGGAAGGGATGCGCATGGTTGACGTACGCGAACACCTCGGCAGCCGCGGCCGCGAACTGGTCGATGTCGAGCTCCGACCAGTCGAGCTCCTCGATGATCCGGCCGGCGTCCTCGAGGTATCTGGGGATGTCGTCGAGCTCCGCGAACCCGAACTGGTCTTTGTAGATGGGCACCGTGCGGTACTCCCCTGCCCACTCGTAGATGCTCCCGAAGAGCTGCTTGTGGAGCGCTTTCAAGTGTGCAGCGTCGTAGGTCTTCGGGATCGACAGCAGACCCTCTTCGACGAGCGCCTGCTGCGCATTCGCCTCGGCGAACTCCGCCTTCGCCAGATCGGCCTTGTCCCGCAGCCCGAAGAGGTTGCTCAGCACGGAACCGCCCGGCTCCCAGAGGTACGAATCCCAGGCGGCGGAGTGGGCCGCCATCAGCTCGCGGCAGCGTGCGCGTGCGTGCGCTCGATCGCACCGGCGACTCGACGGTCGTACTCGGCCTTGTCGATGGCTCCGCGCAGCAGGTCAGTCAGGTTCTCGACGTCTTCGCGATTCGGCACCCAGCCCTCGTGCCAGCTGGAGGCGAGCGCGTTCACGACGATCTTGCGCTGCTTTGCGCTCAGCGGGGCGAAGAGCTCCGGCCAACGCTCCTGGATGTCGAATTCGACGGCCATCTCGAGCCTCTCGCTCAGTGGGCTCCAAGTCTACCAAGCAGCCCATCCCGCACCCTAGCTTTACCGATCGATACAGCGTATTCTCTGTACCAATCGGTAAAGAACCGGTGGTGACATCGAGGAGCTTCCATGGACGAGCGTCCGCCCCTTCCCCCGTTCACAGCAGAGACCGCTGCACGCAAAGCGCGGGCGGCCGAAGATGCCTGGAACACCCGTGACCCCGAGCGGGTCTCCCTGGCCTACACCGCCGAGAGCGCCTGGCGGAACCGTGATCGGTTCGTGAGCGGGCGCGCCGAGATCGTGGCGCTGCTCACAGAGAAGTGGAACCGGGAGCTCGACTACCGGCTCATCAAGGAGGTCTGGGCCCACGAGGGGAATCACATCGCCGTCCGCTTCGTCTACGAGTCCCACACTGCAGCGGGGCAATGGTTCCGCTCGTTCGGCAACGAGAACTGGGAGTTCGATGAGCACGGCCTGATGCGTCGTCGACTCGCGGCGATCAACGACGTTCCGATCGACGAGGCCGACCGGCTCTTCCACTGGCCCCTCGGCCAGCGACCGAGCGATCACCCCGGGTTGACCGAGTTGGGCATCTGAGCGTCATGGCCAAGCCGTCGACGACTCGTGAGGCCGTGCTCCCCCTCCTGACGGAGGCGTTCCGCGAGCACGGATACGAGGGGGCCAGCATGGCCATCCTCCAGGACGCGACCAGCCTCGGCCGCGGGAGCCTGTACCACTTCTTTCCCGGTGGCAAGGAAGAGATGGCGGCGGCAGTCCTCGCCGACATCCAGGCATGGTTCGACGAGCGCATCTTCACGCCGCTGCGCGCCACCAGCACCAACGCGGAGGAGGCGCGACAGGGCATCCACGCCATGATCGACGAGGTACGGGACTACTTCCGTTCCGGTCGGCGCGCGTGCCTCCCCGGCGCGTTCGCCATCGGCCGCGAACGCGACCAGTTCGATGAGGCCGTGCGCGGCTACTTCACCGATTGGGTCGACTCGCTCACTGCCGCCCTGGCCGCCGCAGGGTCGCCGGAGCCCCGCTCGCACGCGCTCCAACTGGTCGCTGCCATTCAGGGCGGCATCGTCCTCGCCCGCGCCCTGAATGATCCCGACGCGTTCGACACCGTCATCGACACAGCTCGTCGTGCACACGATCTCTGAACTCCTGGAGGCGGAGGCGGAGGCGGACCCTCCCGGCCCAACCTCATCCTGCAGACCAGTGCCCGGTGGCCCCACGGCCCCCTAGGAGAACTTGCGGCCCTCGTCGCGCTTGTACAGGAACACGGCGAGGAAGCCGAGGACCGCAGTCCAGGCGAGGATGCCGAGCAGCGCCCACACGGGGAACTCACCGCCGGAGACGGTCGCGATGACGAGTTCGCGGGCCTGACGGACGGGCAGCACCTTCGACGCCGAGTCGAGCCAGTCAGGGAACAGGAAGGGCGGCAGGAACAGGCCCCCGCCGAACGCGAGCAGGAACATCAGCACCTGCGTGATCGCGATGGCGGCCTTCGGACCGGCGGTCGTGCCCACGATCGCGCCGATGAGGGCGGAGGGAACCGCGGTGAGCACGACGGCGACGAGTCCGAGCAGCACGCGCATCGGGGTCGGGTCGGCGGCCGTGAACAGTCCGCCGACGATGAGCAGGGGGATGATCGCCAGCGTCGCCATGACCAGCGTGCTGATCACGAGACCCGCGATGCGCGCCGACGGCTTGCCGGGCAGCGTGCGCAGGTAGGGCACCCACGGCTTCGACCGCTGCTCTGCTAGGTCGAGGCCGAGGCTGAAGAGACCGTTGGTCATGAATGCGAAGACGATCATGGACGCGGTGGCCTGCGTCGCGAACGCCGGGTCGTCGACGATGGCGCTCTGCGGCAGCACGAAGAAGCAGAACGCGAGCGTCGGGAAGACGAGCGAGCCGATCACGGCGATGGGCACGCGTGCGGTCTCGATGAGCGAGTACTTGACGTGCGTGGCGATGAGTCCTGCAGTGGACATGGTCCTCAGCTCCTGTTCTGGGCGTTCTGCGTCATGGCGAGGAACGCCTCCTCGAGCGTGGCTCCGCGAACCGTCAGGTCCGTGAAGGGTGCACCGGATGCGACGAGCGAGCGGATGAACGCGTCCGAGTCGCGGACGAGTGCCGTCACGAGCCCTGCATCCACTGTCCGCCCACCGGGCGCCGAACCCTCGACGGCTTCGGTGAGGGCGTCGGCGTCGATGGCCTGGATGCGCGCAATGTCAACGCCGCGCATCGTGACGCGTCGCCGGGAGACGCTGCCGACAACCGAGGCGAGGCTGCCGTCGGTGATGACGGTGCCGTGGTCGATGACCACGACTCGCTCGGCAAGCTGTTCGATCTCCTCCAGGTGGTGGCTCGTGACGATGACCGCGCAGCCGCTGCGGTGCTTGGCGCGGAGGGCGTCCCAGAGGCTGCGCCTCGCGTCGACGTCGAGGCCTGTGGTCGGCTCGTCGAGGAGCACGAGCTCCGGGTCCCCGACGAAGGCGAGGGCCACGGCGAGCCGACGCTGCTGCCCGCCAGAGAGCGAGCCGCACTGCTTGCCGAGCAGGGGGCCGAGGTCAAACGCATCCACCAGCCCTCCCCTGGCCGCGGGTCTCGGGAAGTGCGCGGCGACGTAGTCGAGCACCTCCCCGACCTTGAGGGCCTCCGGCAGCGCGCTCGCCTGCGGTGTCGAGCCGACGCGGGTGCGGGTGCGCACGTCGAGCGGGTCGCCGTCGAAGAGCCGAACCGTGCCGGTCGTGGGCGAGCGGAGGCCGAGCAGGAGGGACAGCAGCGTCGTCTTGCCCGCCCCATTCGGGCCGAGGAGGCCCACGCACTCCCCCGCCCGGACGTCGAGGGTGACGCCGTCGAGCGCCGCGTGCTGGCCGAAGCGCTTCACGACGTCGGTGACCTCGACGATGGATCGCGTCGGCGTGGTGGTGCGTTGTTCGCGGGTGGGCTGTGCGTCCATGTCATCCTCCGAGGAGCTTCAGGAGCGCCGTCCGGTAGCTGCGAAACGCTGCGCGTCCGGCGGGGCTGATGGTCAGATACGTGATGGGCTTGCGGCCGGCGAAGGCCTTGTCGATGACGACGTAGCCGGCGTCCTCGAGCTTCGAGAGGTGCGTCGTGAGGTTCCCGGCAGTCATGTCGAGGAGGCTGCGGAGCTTCGAGAAGGTCATCTCGTCGCCGTCGTCGAGGCTCTCGGCGAGGGTCGTCATGATGCGCAGCCGAGCAGGGGCGTGGATGATCGGGTCGAGGTCGATGCTCGTGTCGCTCATGCGGGCACCTCGCCCCGCAGCGTCGGCTCGCTCGAGATGACGCCGGTACGCAGCAGCACGATGAACGTGATGAAGATGAGCGGACCCACGGTGCCGTAGACGAGGTAGTGCGTGGGTGCGCCGAGCGCCGTCGCGACGACCACGAGGGCGACGACTGCGGCGCCGAGCGCGAACTGCGCCTTCGACCGGGACATGGCGGCGCCAGCCATGTAGAGGACGCCGATCGTGAGGGCGAACATGCCCGGCATGAGGAGCGGCGCGAGGTCGGGATCGTCCACCTGGCGAAGGAGCGACGCCGCGAAGAACCAGGCGCCGATCATCGAGATCGACCAGGAGAAGCCGTAGAGCATGCCTGCGGTGTTGCTACGGCCGCGCATCCCGCGTCCCATGGAGATGCCGGAGACCGCCGAGACGATGACGCCGATGACCATGAGCACCCCGAAGACGATGAACGCCGTCGCGGTCGGGATGCGCAGCACCGGGTTGCCCCCGCCGTCCTCGGCACTCCAGAGGGCGAGGAATCCGACGAGCCAGGCGACGGCCCAGGTGGCGAGCAGGATGTAGAGGGCCCGGTCGAGGCGGGTGCGCGTGGTGCGCTGCTGATCGCGCATGAGGGCCAGCATCTCGCTCGGCGCGAGGGCTGCCTCTTCGTCCTGCGACGGGGTGATGCCTGCGGGGGTCGAGCTTCCGTTGGTCTCCATGCAAAGTAGTTTGCGTTACAAACTGGTTTGCGTCAACCCCTGGGACCTGGGCGATAGCCTTGACCGCATGCGCATCGCCACCTGGAACGTCAACTCCATCCGGGCCCGCTCGGGCCGAGTCATCGACTGGATGGTGCGGGCCGACATCGATGTGCTCGCGATGCAGGAGATCAAGTGCAAGCCAGAGCAGTTCCCTCGCGAGGTGTTCGAGGAGGCCGGCTACGAGCTCGAGATCCACGGCCTCAACCAGTGGAACGGCGTGGCCTTCGCGAGCCGCCTCCCCATGAGCGACCCGGAGATCACGTTCGCCGACATGCCCGGCTTCGGCAAGACGACCCCAGAGGGCACGCTCCCCCTCGAGGCCCGCGCGCTCGGCGTCACCGTCGAGGACCTCCGCCTCTGGTCGCTCTACGTGCCGAACGGGCGCGAGCTCACGCACGAGCACTACACCTACAAGCTCGCCTGGCTGAAGGCGCTCCTCGCCGACATGACCACGTGGCGGCAGGCGCATCCGGACACCCCGCTGGCGCTCATGGGCGACTTCAACATCGCGCCCCTCGACATCGATGTGTGGGACCTCGCCGCGTTCGTCGACTCGACGCACATCTCGGCCTCTGAGCGCGCAGCGTTCGAGGCGTTCCTCGAGGCCGGCTTCGTCGACACCGTCCGCTCGCGTGGCGTCGAGGGCTACACGTACTGGGACTACAAGCAGCTCCGCTTCCCCCGCAACGAGGGCATGCGCATCGACTTCATCCTCGGGAACACCGAGTTCGACGACCTCGTCGTGGATGCATCCATCGAGCGCGACGAGCGCAAGGGCGACGGCCCGAGCGACCACGTGCCCGTCGTCGTGGAGCTCGACCTCGAGACCTCGCTCGACGACGACCGCCCGATGATCTTCTAGAGCCGCCCCCGGGATGGAAACCTCACTTCGTTGCGGGAAGTTCCCCAGCACGAAGCGACTTTTCCACCCCGAGACGCTGACCCCACCCCGAGGCGCTGGCTGCTCCTCCAGAGCCAACCTCGGGATGGACACCTCACTTCGTTGCGGGAAGTTCCCCAGCACGAAGCGACTTTTCCATCCCGAGACGCTGACCCCACCCCGAGGCGCTGGCTCCGTTCCCGAGACGCTGACTCCGCCCCCGAGGCGCGGCTGCTCTTCTAGAGCCAACCTCGGGATGGAAAGGTCGCTTCGTTGCGGGAAGTTCCCCAGCACGAAGCGACTCTTCCATCCCGAGATGCTGGCCCCTCCCGAAATGCTGGCCCCACCCCGAGACGCTGGCTACTTCTCCGAGCCGGCGACCATGCCCTTGATGAAGTACTTCTGCAGGAAGAGATAGGCCACGAACACGGGCAGGACGGCGAGCAGCGACGCCGCCGCGGCGGCCGGGAGGTTGCTGCTCTGCACCGAGAAGAACGAGGCGATCGCGGGGGCGATGGTCTGCATCTCGGGCGAGGTGAGGATGTACCCAGAGATTGCGAACTCGTTCCACACGGCGACGCCGGTGAGGATGACGACGGTCGCGGTGACCGGCTTGAGCATGGGGAACACGACGAGGAAGAGGATCTGCAGTCGGTTCGCGCCGTCGATGGTCGCCGCTTCCTCCACCGATTGCGGCAGCGACCTCATGAACGCCGTGTAGAGGAAGATGCTCAGCGGCAGCTGGTGCGTGACCATGACGAGGATCGCGCCCCAGTACGTGTTGAGCGCTCCCATCTGGTTGAGCAGCGTGTAGAGCGGAACGAGGATCGACAGCGGCGGCACCATGATGAGGCCGAGGATGCCGAACGAGACGATGCTGTTGAGCGCCGAGGCGCGTCGGGCGAGCGGATACGCGGCCAGCGCTCCCAGCACGCACACGAGCACCGTCGAGACTCCG
This sequence comes from Pseudoclavibacter sp. 8L, assembly GCF_902506465.1. Classification (NCBI taxonomy): domain Bacteria; kingdom Bacillati; phylum Actinomycetota; class Actinomycetes; order Micrococcales; family Microbacteriaceae; genus Pseudoclavibacter; species Pseudoclavibacter sp. 8L. The sequence continues at coordinate 1,347,932 of NZ_LR733186.1, forward strand.
GTGACGATGACGCTATTGCCGATGGCGCGCAGGATGTTGCCGCTCTCGACGGCGATGGCGAAGTTGCCGAAGAAGATGTCCGTCGTCGGGAACAGCCATTGGGAGGAGCGGTCGGTGCGCTCCTTGAACGCCGTGGTGACGGCGATGAAGAACGGGAGCAGCTGCACGACGGAGGCGACGATGAGGACGGCGCCGAGCCCGAGGGCCGTCCCCGTGGCGCGGCTCGTTCGCTTCGGGCGGCCAGTGCTGCGCGCACGCCCACCACTGCGAGGCGGCTTGGTCGGTGGGGCTGGATGCTCCACTTTCGCTTCGGTCACGGTCGTTGCAGTCATGCGCGGTCCAGTCGTCGTCGATTGAGCAGGGTGTTGAGCCCGAGGGTGAAGAGCACGATCACGAGGAACAGCACGATGCCCATGCCCGAGGCGTAGCCGGCGCTCTGGTTGTCGAAGTAGGCGACGCCGATGAGCGTCGAGACCGAGTTCGTCGAGTAGCCGGGGCCTCCGCCGGTGAGCACGACGATGACGTCGAAGAGCTTCAGCCCGCCGATGAGGTTGAGCACGATGCTCGTCGCGAACGCCGGCTGCAGGAGGGGCAGCGTGATGTGCCAGAACTGCTTCCAGTACCCGGCGCCATCGAGGGTGGATGCCTCGTAGAGCTCGGTGGGGATCGATTGCAGCCCGGCGAGGTAGATGATCATGGAGACGCCAACGAACTGCAGCGAGTTGACGAGGACGATGATCGCGATCGCGGCGCCGGAGTCGCTGAGCCAGGCGACGCGCTCGCCGCCGAGCCCGACGACGATGTCGTTGAAGGCGCCGTTGTTGTACTGGAAGAGCAGGTAGTACATGGTGCCCATGACCACGGGCGAGACGAGTACCGGCAGGTAGATGATCGCCCGTGCCAGGTTGCGGCCGCGCACCTTCTGGTCGAGGGCGAGGGCGAGCCCGAGCCCGAGGGCCTGCTGGATGATGGTCGACCCGAAGCCGTAGATGAACGTGTTGATGAGGACGAGCCGGAACGTCTCATCCTGGAAGAGGCGGGTGTAGTTCGCGAAGCCGACGTCGCTGCGGTCGGCACTGTACCCGTTCCAGTTCGTGAAGGAGATGGCGGCGCCCGTCACGAGCGGGTAGATGGTGAAGACGGCGAACAGCAGGAGGGCCGGCACGTAGAGCAGGTTCATCCCTGCTCCGGCCAGAGGGGAGGACCCCCTGCTCCGCCGCGCCCTGGGTGCCCTGGGTGCTCTGGGTGCTCTGGGTGCTCTGGGTGGCAGCTTCTGTGGCGATGTTGCAGTGTCAAGCGAGCTCATGGGGATCTCCTCTCAGCATCCGCTCGCCGTTCAGCTCTGGCCCCAGAGGCTGGTGAAGTCGGCGTCGACCTGGGTCACGGCCTGGTCGACGCTCGACTGGCCGGTGATGATCGAGTCGGTGGTGGTCACCATCGTGTTCCACATGCCGTTGGGCAGGTAGACGCGGTCGAAGTACGGCACGAGCGGCGCTGAGCCGGAGATGACGTGGGTGTCGAACGACTCCTGCAGCGGGCCGAGGTCGGCCGAGGCGTCGGTGAGCCCGGGAAGGTTGCCGACGGATTCGGCGAGCACGGTGATGTTCTCGGGCTGGGCGAGGAACGCCAGGTAGGCCTTCGCGTCGTCGAGGTGCTCGCTTGTCTTCGAGATGCCGAAGGCGTTGAACTCTCCGCCGACCAGGTAGGGGTCTTCGCCTGTGAGGGAGGGGACGGGCATGAAGCCGAGGTTGGCGTCCGGGTTGTACTGCAGGGCGTTGTTGGCTGCCTGGTTCTGGCTGAAGACGAAGGCGGTGTTGCCGTCGGCGAGCGCGCGCGACACGTCGTCGGAGGTCGCCGAGGAGTAGTCGGGGTTGAAGTAGCCGGAGGTGCGCCACCCGTCGATGAGGTCGAGCGTCGTCGCGTAGGGCGCGTCGACGAAGGAACCGGCGCTGAGCTCGTCGAGCTGCTCGGGCGTGTATGCGCCGGCGACGATCCAGTCGGTGAGGTTGCCGGCCGGGCCGCCGTCCTTGCCGGACACGGCGATCGGGGCGACGCCGCTCGCGTCGACGGCCGCGGCGGCTTCGGCGAAGTCGTCCCAGGTGGAGATGGAGGCGGGGTCGACGCCGGCCGCGGTGAGCACGTCGGCGTTGTAGATGATGCCTGCGACGTCGGTGTCGATGGGGAGGGCGAAGAACTCGCCGGCGTCGTTGCGCATGGCCGAGTCGAGGGCTGGGTTGAAGTTGGCGGCCCAGGCCTCGTTCTGGAGGGGCTCGAGGAACTCGCTGTAGCGGAGGAGCGACCATCCGTGGGTGGCGAAGATGTCCGGGGCGTCGCCTGCTGCGAGCCTGACCTTCATGTCTGCCTCGTACTGCGAGCTGGGCGCGACGAGGTCGACCGTGACGCCCGGGTTGGCCTCTTCGAAGGCGGCAGTCACCTCCTCGAGGGCGATCATGAGCTTGGAGTCGACCGAGGCGTTGGTCTGGAACTCGATGGTGGTGCCGGATTCGGCGGAGCCTCCACTGCAACCGGTGAGGGCGAGGAGGAGCGTCGCCGCGACGGAGGCTGCCGCGACGGTGGTAGCGCGAGACTTCATTGTCATTCCTTCGTGTGGGCGATGGATCCGGCCGACCGCAAGGACGCGGATGGCTCCATCGCTATCTGCCGACAATTTATGCGAGTAAATATCTATCCGCAAGGGTCAATAAAACAGACATATATCGTGTTGACGCGAGTAAATAGTCGTGCGATGCTCGAGGTCCTCGCCCGACTCCCCACCGTGGTGGAGCCAGGGTTTTCCTGTCACCTTGAAAGGTCACCAATGTCGCTGTCCCTGGGAATCGTTGGAGCCGGTCAGTTCGCCGGCCAGTTCGCCACCCTCTTCAAACTCCACCCCGGTGTCGACCGGATCCTCGTGACCGACGTGCTGTCCGAGCGCGCGGAGGCGCTCAACGCATCCGCCGAGCTCGACGGAACCGCCGAGAGCTTCGAAGCCCTCCTCGCCGACGACTCGATCGACGCGATCGCCCTCTTCACCCAGCGCTGGACACACGGTCCGCTGGTGCTCCGCGCGCTGCAGTCAGGCAAGCACGTGTACTCGGCAGTGCCCATGGCCATCTCGGAAGACGAGATCGCCGCCATCATCGAGGCGGTGCGCGAGACCGGCCTCACCTACATGATGGGTGAGACCAGCTACTACAACCCGGCGACGATCTACGCGCGCAACCAGCTCGCCGACGGGAAGTTCGGGCGCATCTTCTACGCCGAGGGCGACTACGTCCACGACATGGACCTGGGCTTCTACGATGCCTACGCCTACTCGGGAGGTGCCGAGTGGAAGCGCACGGCGAGCTACCCGCCCATGCTCTACCCGACCCACTCCATCGGCGGCGTCCTCGGCGCCATCCCAGGCCACGCCACCAGCGTGAGCTGCATCGGCGTGGTCGACGACCGCCAGGACGGCGTCTTCGACCGCGAGATCAGCATGTTCGACAACAACTTCTCGAACGCGACGGCGCTCTTCGAGCTCTCCGAGGGCGGGGCCATGCGGATCAACGAGATGCGTCGCGTCGGCTACCCCTCGCACATCCGCGAGAGCCGGTTCCGCTACTTCGGCACGGAGGGCAGCTTCGAGCAGCTCGCCGAGGTCGCCGTGTGGCAGGACAAGCAAGGCGTCACGGACGTCTCCGACCTGATCGCGACGGATGCGACCGCGGATGCCGACGACCCGTCGCTCGCGCACGTCGCCCCCGCGCTGCGCGACGCGTTCGTGTCCGGACACTCGAAGGTGCACGACACCTCGCGGCTCCCCGCGGAGTTCTCTGGCGTCCACAACGGACACGAGGGCAGCCACCACTTCCTCGTCGACGACTTCGTCACCGCCGTCAACAACCGCACCCTCCCGCCCGTCAACGCCTGGGTCGCCGCGCGCTTCACGCTGCCAGGCATCGTCGCGCACCGCTCAGCCCTGGCTGGTGGAGAGCGGCTCCCGATCAACGATTTCGGCGATGCACCCGCGGCGCTCGGTGCGGTGAGCGCCGACGCCGCACACGCCTGACGGAGCGAGCGATGAAGATGCGGGCGCCCGAGGATCCGGGCGCCCGCATCGACCGTAAGATCGACTCGAGTGAACGAGGAGTAGTGATGCCCGAAGGTGCACCCCGGAAGGTCACGCGCCGGGACGTTGCGCGCCACGCAGGTGTCAGCGATGCCGTCGTCACGTACACCCTCAATGGCCGCGCCCCCGTCGCGCCGGCGACCGCGGCGCGCGTGCGCGAATCGATACGCATCCTCGGCTACACGCCGAACGCCGCGGCCCGCGCGCTGAAGATGGGCTCCTCGCGGCTCATCGGCATCATCGTGCCGGACACCACGAATCCCTTCTGGTCCGAGCTGTGCCAGCAGGTCGAGAACGTGGCGGCGCGTGAGGGGTACGCCGTGCTCGTCGTGAACTCGCGCGACGACGACAACCGGGCCATCGCACTCGCCCGGTCCCTCGCCTCACGGCAGGTCGACGGCTTCCTCGTCGCCTCCATCGTGCATCCGAACGAGGTCACCGCCTTCAACGCGCTCGGCATCCGCTGGGCCACCCTCAACAACCCCCACCCCATCGCAGGCACCATGGGTGTCGGCGTCGACCTCGAGCAAGGCGCGCGCGACGCCACGCGACACCTCATCGACCACGGCTACCGCAGGATCGCGTTCGTCGGCTCGACGAAGGATGCCCGCTACGGCGGGTGGACCACCGAGCTCGCCTCCGCCGGCCTCGAGCCCGGGCTCGTGTTCCCTGCCGACTTCGAACGCCGCTCCGGGTACCTCGCCGGCCGCAACCTCGCCGCCGCGAGCGCCCAGGTCGACGCGGTCTTCATGAGCTCCGACCAGCTTGCGATCGGCGCGATGCGGGCGCTCCACGAGGCAGGTGTCGACATGCCAGGCGACGTCGCCGTCGTCTCGTTCGACGGCACGGACGACGCCGAGTACGCGTGGCCGGGGCTCACGACGCTCGCCCAGCCCATCGCCGAGCTCGCCGAGCAGGCCGTCTTCCGCCTGCTCGGCGTCGGGAGCATCCCGGACGAGCGGCCTCGGGGCGAGCTCGTCATCCGGAGGTCCTGCGGCTGCGAGTGAGCCGGCCGGCTCAGCGGTCGCGGCCTCGCGCCACGCTGATTCGATTCGGGCGAGTGGCGAACTCAGGCGTCGGGGAGCTCGAACTCCCGCGTCTCGTCCCAGGGCTCGGTCCAGCCGAGGCGGTCGAAGATGCCGTCGAGGAGCATCGCCGTGAAGCCCCAGACGAGGTGCTCGCCAGATTCGTTCCGCACCAGGAACGCCGGGCCACGCCACTCCTCGCCGTCGCGGCGCAGCACCGTGGTGCCTCGATTCATGGGGTCCAGCAGCTCGGCGACGGGGGCTCGGAACACGGCGGCCGATTCCGCCTCATCGACGACACCGACCTCGGACGCACGCCGCCACCAGGCGAGCACGGGCGTCACGAGATGCCGCGAGTAGGTGAGGGGCACGGGCTCGAGGGGGCCGAGCACGTCGATGCCATCGGCGTCGAGCCCCGTCTCCTCCACCGCCTCGCGCAGGGCGGCAGCAACCGCGTCCCTGTCCTCCGCGTCGACCCGGCCACCCGGGAACGCGACCTGGCCCGGGTGCGAGCGCAGCGTCGAAGCTCGCGCGAGCAGCAGCACGTCGAGGTCACGGGAGACGGCGCCGGCCTGGGCGTCGCGATCGCTGGGAAGCGAGTCGAGGACGCCGAAGAGAATGAGCACCGCAGCCGAACGGGAGACGCGCACGAGGCGCTCATCGACGGGCGACAGGTGCACGGCAGGCTCTCGCCCAGCAGCCGCGCACTCGGCGAGCTCGGTCAGCTGCGCTCGCGCCGCCTTCGTCACGGGTTCAGGATGCACGGCTTCAGCGTACGCGGCGCTCGCTGGCTCAGCCCTGCACCGCGGCGGTCACGAGCTCGACACCGATCTCGCGCACCGCCGCCGCGTCGGCCTCGGAGATGCCCTCGTCGGTGATGACGGTCGAGAACCGATCGAGCCCGCAGACGCGGTAGATCGAGTAGCTGCCGAGCTTGCTGCTCGTGGCCAGCAGCACCGCGCTGCTCGCCACCTCCATGGCAGCCAGCTTCACATCCACCTTCTCAGCGCTCGGCGTGGTGACTCCACGCTGAGCGTCCCACGAGCTGGCGCTCACGAACGCGATGTCCACTGCGAGCTGGCGCAGCACGCCTGCCGCGAGGTGCCCCACGCTGGAGCGGTTCGCGTGGTCGAGCTTGCCGCCGATGTGCACGACCTCGACGTGAGCATCGCCGATGAGGGAGCTCACGATCGTGAAGTCGTTCGTGACCACCGTGGGCGCTGCCAGCGCCCGGATCGCGGGGAGCAACGACGAGGTCGTCGTCCCCGCATCCAGGTAGTAGACGCCGTCGTCGCGGAGCAGCTTCCCCGCGGCGAGGCCGATGGCCGCCTTCTGCGCCCGCTCCGAGCTCGCCTTCGCGTCGAAGCTGGGCTCGACCGCGACGGAGCGCGCCGAACGCACTCCCCCGGGCACCACCGCGGCGACACCCTGGCTCACGAGCTCCCCGATGTCCCGGCGTACCGTCATGTGCGACACCCCGAGCAGCTCCGTGAGCTGATGCACGCTGAGCACCTCGTGAGCGCTCAGCAGCTCGAGGATCTTCTGACGTCGCTGGTCCGGAATCAACGGCGGCTCCTCGGTGTGGCTTCTCATGCGACCTCTAGATCAGTCCTGCGTAGTACAGCACGAGAACGATAGCGAATCCCGTCACGCCCGAGATGATCGAGGCGACGCCGATCGACCTGATCCCCTGGCCGACCGTCATGTTCGACAGGGTCGTCGTCACCCAGAACCCGGACGAGTTGGCGTGCTTGAAGATCTGCGCGCCCGTGCCGCAGGCGAGGTAGACCGCGAGCGCCGACACACCGAGGTCGTCGATGAGGGGAGCCATGATCGCCGACGCGGTGAGCATCCCGAGGATGTTCGAGCCCGTGATCGTGCAGATCGCCGCCGCGACGAGGAAGGGCACGACGAGGGGCGGGATGCCGACGTCCTGGATGACCACCGACATGCGCTCGGCCACCCCGGTCTCGCGGATGAGGAGGGCGAGCGCGCCGCCGACTCCGGTCAGGGCGAGCGGCATGGCGGCCGTGCGCAGGCCGTCCTCGAACATGCCGTTGACGATCTCCTTGCGACGCCACGCGCCACCGAAGAGGGGGAGGGTCGACAGCACGCCGATCGCGAGCGCCATGATGGGCGCTCCGACGAAGCCGACGAGCTCCTGGATGAACGAGCCCTCCGGAAGCGTCGGCCCCAGCAGCGAGTCGATCATGATGAGCGAGATCGGCAGGTAGATGGGGAGCAGGGCGAAGCCGAGTCGGACGGGGAGCCCCGTGAACGGGCTGAGCGCGAGCGTGCGGCCGACGCCGCCGTTCTGAGCGGTGAGCGTCTTCGTGGTGCCGGAGCCGCCTTCGCGCTGCTCCTGCTCTGCCTGCTCCGCCTTGGCGATCGACTCGATGAACTCCGCCTTGGGCGCGACGTAGGTCTTGATGCGCGTCAGGTAGAACGTGGCGACCGCGATGCCGGGCAGCCCGACGAGCAGTCCATACATGATAGACACGCCGAAGTCGAGGCCGAGGACCCCCGCCGCGGCGAGGGGGCCGGCCCCTGGCACGACCAGCGAGGTCATCACGTAGGCGCCGATGTAGAGGATCGGGCCGAACTTCATCATCGACTCCTTCGACCGGTAGGCCATGGCGGAGACGATCGGGATGAGCATGATGACGGTCGTGTCGGCGATCAGGGGGATGCCGATGATGGTCGAGGCGAGGGCGATGCCCCATGGCATCTTGCGCTTCGTTCCGAGCATCTTCTCGACGGACTGCGTGATGCGCAGCGCCCCGCCGCTGATCTCGAGCGCCTTGCCGAGCACGCAGCCGAACACGATGAGGAGGCCGACGTTCGCGAGCGTGTTCCCGAAGCCCTCGTTGATGAGGGACACGGTGCCGGCGCCGCCCTGCCCGAACATGAGGCTCAGCACGGCGACCACCACGAAGAGCACGAACACGGGATGCACCTTGAACCGTCCGATCATGAGCACGAGGCCCACGATCGCGAACGCGAAGGAGAGGAGGATGAAGACGTCAGACATGGCTGCCCTCCCGGACGTCGTCGCCAGCCCACGCGGCGAGGAGCTCGGCGTCATGATCGGCGAGGTCCTCGATGAGGATGAGCTCGCCGGCACGCACGTCCCGGGCGAGCGTCGCGCGCGACGCGACGTAGAGCGGGGCCACCCTCGCAGACTCGGATCCCGCCTCGAGCAGCACTGCCTGCACGCCGGTCACGTCGTGGTGGTGGCCGCCCATCTCGAGCAGCGTCCCCGCGGCCAGGTCCGCTTTCGCTCGCCCTGCCATGAGGATGCTCCTCGTCGGCTCTGGACTGCCGTACGGCGCCCCGAGGTGCACTGCGAGGAGCAGTGTCATCGGCGTCTCGACGCCCATGAAGTGGTAGGGCAGGTAGATGCAGGCGTACTCGCCGGAGCGACTGACGACGTGGCCCTTGCCGCGCAGCACCTCCCAGGTCTGGGCGTCGTAGGTGCGCACGACGACGAAGACGCCGCCCCCGAACGATGCCTCATCCGGGGTTCGCAGCACGGAGAACACTTCGACGACGCCGGTGCGCTCGAGCACTCCGCCGGAGGACTTCGGCGCGTAGATGTCGGCGAGCTCGCTGATGCGAGCCACCGGGTAGTGCATGAGCTCGTCGTCGACGACGAAGCCGGTGTGGTTGGCGACGACCGCCATCTCGCAGTAGTCCGCCGTAGCGCCGGTGGGGAGCGCCGCGACGGCTTCGGCGCGAGCGCGCAGCGTCGCGGGGATGTCGTCGCCGAGCGTCAGGTGCTCGCCGAGCTGCGGTGCGTGGATCTGCTTGTCGAGGTGGGTGACGGTGCCTGCGGACGGGTCGAAGACGAGGTCGTACTCGCTGGACTTGCCGATGGCAACGATGTCGAGTCCGAGCGTCCGCACCCAGGAGACCAGGGCGATGAGGTTCGCGGGCTGGTCTCCGCTCGCGGGCGTGTAGACGACGTCGTTCTCGCGGGCGATCGAGGCGAGCTCGATGCCAGCGACCGAGTCGACCTCCTTCGAGACCATGGCGACCGGCCTCGACGCTCGCAGTGCATCCGCGGCCACCCGGTAGCCGAACCCGGGGTCCCCGGTTGCCTCGACGAGGATGTCGAAGGCCTCGGGAAGCAGGAGCTCGCGACTCGCGACCACGGCGGTCTTGCCGGCCGCGACGACCTCGAGCACCTCGCCTGGGGTGCCGCAGACGACGAGGGACTCGGCGGCGAAGCCGACCTCGAGGGCGAGCGCACGCGCACCCTCCGGGTCGAGGTCGCAGAGCACACTGGCGTGCAGGTCCTCGATCTGCGTGGTCTGCGCGAGCAGGGTGCGAGCGAATCCGCCTTTGGCCCCGGTGAGCGCGTACTGCACGCGGGTCCCGCGATGCGCGGCGAGAAGATACTCGATGTTCATTGGTCTCCGTTTGGCGTCGTTGCCAACGACCGGCAGGTCGTCGTGCTGACATCATGTATAAAGGATTCACAGATCATGTGCAAACACTCACAGATATTCACACTGTCTCGTTCGAGTGCTGCAGCAGGAGGGAACCCAACTTGACGATTCTTCACGGCTGCGTGGCCGACGACTTCACCGGAGCAGTCGACCTCGCCGGAAACTTCGCGGCACGGGGGCTGAACGCAGTTGTCATCACCGAGCCCGACTCCGCGCTGCACGAGCTCCCCAGCGACACCGAGGCGGTCATCATCGCCCTCAAGACGAGAACCGCAGCCCCCGACGCAGCTGTCCGTCAGAGCGTGGATGCGTTCCGCCGGCTGAGCGAGGCAGGCGCACGCCAGCTGTACTTCAAGTACTGCTCGACCTTCGACTCGACCGAGCACGGCAACATCGGCCCCGTCATCGACGCCACGCTCGCCGAGCTCGACCTCACGACGACGATCGTCGTCCCATCGTTCCCCGGCAACGGGCGCACCGTGCGCGACGGCCAGCTCTCCGTCTGGGGCGAGCTGCTCGAGCACAGCTCGATGCGCCACCACCCGCTGACGCCCATGACCGAATCCGACGTGCGCCTGCTGCTCAGCCGTCAGGCGCAGACCCCGGTCGACTTCATCGAACTCGCGACGGTTCGCGACGGCGTGGATGCGCTACGCGCGGCGCTCGAGCGCGCCTCGTCTCCCAGCGCCGTGGTCATCGACGCCGTCACGGACGCCGACCTCACCACCATCGCGGCCGCCGCCGCAGGGCTGAGGTTCGTCACGGGCGGATCCGGGCTCGCGCTCGGCATCCCGGTGCCCGAACGACGCGCAGCCGAGACGCCCCGACTCGCGGCGCTCGCAGGCAACCGCGTCATCCTCTGCGGCAGCGCCTCCACGCGAACCCAGGAGCAGGTGCAGGCAGCCAAGAAGGCGGGATTCCTCAGCCTTCAGGTCGATCCCCGCGCCGGCACCGAGCAGATCGCGTCCATCGTCAGGTGGGCCCGCGAATCCTGGGCGGAACGCCCAGACGTACCCGTCCTCGTCTACGCGACCGGCTCCCCCGACGACCTCGCCATCGACGACGCATCAGCACACGCCGACGCCGCCGATCGCATCGAGCGCACGCTCGCCGAAGCCGCAGCCGCGCTCATCGACGCCGGCGCCGTCGAGGTCATCTCGGCAGGAGGCGAGACCTCCGGCCGCATCGTGACCGAGCTCGGAATCAGCAGCCTCAAGCTGGGACAGCCGATCTGCCCTGGCGTGAGTTGGGCCCGAGCGACGACCGCCGACGACCACGTGATCAACCTGGCCCTCAAATCCGGGAACTTCGGCTCCACCGAGTTCTTCGTCGAGGCCTGGGACGAGCTCGCGTGACCCCGACCGCCCACCTCGACCAGGCCACCGAGCTCCTCGAAGCCGGACGCCGGCTCTCCGACCTCGGACTCAGCCCAGGCACCTCAGGCAACATCTCCATGCGACTGGGCGAGCGGATGCTCATGAGCCCGACCGGCACGGAGCTCGGTCGCCTCGAAGCCGACCACCTCTCCGAGGTCTCCCTGGCGGACGGGGCGCACCTCGCCGGCCCGCGACCGTCGAAGGAGCATCCGCTGCACCGCGCGTTCTACGAGCGCAACCCGGACACGCACGCCGTCATCCACCTGCACTCCATGCACGCAGTCGCCGTGTCCCTGCTCGACCCGTGGACCACGAGGTCGGCACTCCCGCCGCTCACCCCGTACTTCGTCATGCGCGTGGGGCAGACCCCGCTTGTGCCCTACGCGCACCCCGGCGACCACGACCAGGCCGACGGCATCCGCGCACTCGACTTCGCGTTCGATGCCGTGCTCATCCAGAACCACGGGCCAGTGACGAGCGGCGCCACCATGGATGCCGCGATCCAGGCCGCGATCGAACTCGAAGAGGTCAGCAAGATAGCCCTCATCACCCGAGGGCACCGGGTCGCCCAGCTCACCCAGACACAGGCGCAGGAACTCGCGCAGCAGTACGGGCGGAACTGGGACTGACCCGGGCCGAGCTAGCTGTTACAGCGCGCCGCCGGCCGCCGCAGGCGCGTCCGCATCCTGCCCGCTGTCGCCGATGGTCTCGCGGGCGATGAAGTTCTCGATGTCGAACAGGTTGTCGCCGGCGCGCTTCGCGATCGTGACGAGCGTCGACATGGAGGCGACCTCCTCGACCTGCTCCTTCAGGAACCAGAGCATCGCCTGCTCGCCGATCGCGTCGCCGTCAGCACGCGCAGCACGGAACAGCGCCTCGATCTGCGACGTCACCTCCTGCTCCTGCGCGAGGGCAAGCGCGATGGGCTCGACCACATCGGCGAACTCGGTCTTCGGCGCTGCGACGCCGGGGATCGTGACGCCGAGGTCGCGGTCGAGGCGGTACTGCACGAGCATCATCGCGTGGTTCCGCTCCTCGACCGACTGCTGGTAGAAGTGCGCCGCGAGCTGCGGGAGGTCGTGGTTGTCGAACCAGACGGCGATCGCGATGTACTGCTGCGAGGCCGAGAACTCGTTGCCGATCTGGGCGGTCAGAAGGTCATTGAACGTAGATGAAGTCACGCCGCAACGCTACTCCTGGCAGGTTTCGCGTGGCGGTCAAGTTTCGTCGCGGCGCGAATCGTCCTCAGGAGTAGGGCGACACCGGTCGCCAGCACGAATGGCAGGCAGGTCAGCACGAAAGCTTCCCCGATGATCGCCCCCGTGCTCCCCCAGTACCTGGTCTGGTCGGCATCCACGCCGATGCCCGCGACGAGACTGTTCACGATGACGGCCACGCTCAGGGCTGCGCAGGCGGATGCAGCCAGGACGGCGACGGAGGCAAGCCAGAGCAGCGACGGGCGCAGGCTCAGCGCGATGGCCCTCGTCACATCGAGCGCCAGCCACACGCCGAGCACCACCGCTGCCGCGATGCTCCCGTACGCGATCGGGATGAGCGTGCCGGCGAGGCGCGCACCCTCAGCGGAGTCGCGATCGACGTCGGATCCGGCCGCCGCGTTCGGGAACACCAGCAGCATGTACGCGAGGTACCCGGCGATGATGACGAGCAGCACCGCCCTGATCGCGGCGCGCACGACCCAGCCACGGTCGGCACCAGCGCTCGTCTCGCTCATGACCGCAACGCTAGAGCCAGGCACGCCCAACACCAAACGACGCGGGCGGGCCGGTCGGCGAAAGCTAGGCTTGAACGGAACCCCGGAGGCTGCATGAGCGACGCACACGACCACGACCAGATCGGCGTGGGCTCCGTGCACCGCGAGGTCGACCCGGCCACGGTCGGCCCGCAGCCGGGCGACCTCGAGCGTGCCATCGCCATCCAGGTGCGCGCGTACCGCCTCGCGACCGGGATGTCGGTCGCCGAGATGGCCGACAAGGTCGGCATCTCCAAGGCCATGCTCTCGAAGATCGAAAACGCCCTCACCTCCTGCAGCCTCACCACGCTCGGCCGCCTCGCCCACGGCCTCGACGTGCCCGTCACCGCCCTCTTCCGCGGCGTCGACTCCGACAGGGAGGCCGTCTACGTGCCGGCCGGCCACGGGGCGCAGATCGTGCGCCGCGGCTCCAGATCCGGCCACCTCTACGAACTCCTCGGCGCTCTGCGCGGCCAGCACAAGCGCATGGAGGCGGTGCTCGTGACGCTGACCGAGGCGAGCGAGGTGTTCCCCCTGTTCCAGCATCCGGGCACCGAGCTGCTCTACATGCTCGAGGGCCGCATGGCCTACGGGCACGGGGACGCGCGCTACGAGATGGGCCCTGGCGACACCCTGCAGTTCGACGGCGAGGGCCCGCACGGTCCGGAGGAGCTCATCGAGCTCCCGGCGCGTTTCCTCTCCGTCACGGCATACGGAGACCGCGCGGAGGGCTGAGCCTCGGCTGGTACCTTGGCCGGCACGACGACTCGCGCACCTGCCAGGGGGAACCATGGAACAGCTCGACCACATCCCGACCACCGGCCCCGACGAAACGCAGCCGCTGCTCGCAGAAGATCTGCTGCTCCTGCTCTTCAATCCAGACGACGGAACGATCGGCGGCGAGGGCACCCTCTTCTACGTGCTCGCCGGTGCCGTGCTCACCGAGCTGGCCCTGAACGACCAGGTCGCGATCGAGAAGGCCGGCATGCGCGGGACCCTGGTGCTCTCGGTGGGTGAGACGGTGTCGGACGACGAGATCCTGCGGGCCGCGTGGGAGTACTCCGACGGAAAGCGGCGCGAGGTGCAGGGCATGCTCGCGTCCATCGGCCCCCAGCTGCGCGGCCAGCTGCTGGAGAGCCTCATCTTCCGCGGCGACCTGCACCGCGAGCAGGGCAAGACCTTCGGGTTCATCCCCAAGACCACCCTCAGCCTGGGCGACACGGGCCGACGAGCGAAGCTCATGAGCCGAGTCCAAGCCGTGCTCATCGACGGCGCCGAGCCCGACGCCCGCACCGCCGCACTCGCGGCGCTGCTCTCCGCGAGCGGATCACTGCCGACCCTGCACCGAGAGCTCCCGTGGGAGACCGACGTGATCAACCGAGCGAAGGCCCTCGAGGCCGGCGACTGGGGTGCCGCCGCCGCGAGCTCGGCGGTCGCGCGCACCATGAACGCGATCACCATCAACGCCGCCGTCGCCGCGAGCGTCGCCGCCAACGCGAACGCGGCGAACAGCTAGCCCGGGCTGCCCCGGGGCCGCGGTCTCGCCCCGCGGCCCCCGCGAACCCCGCGAGCCCCGCGAGCCCCGCGAGCAGTCTCCGGGTGGGTTCCACGCCTCGGGATGGGTTGCAAGCCATCCCGAAGCGTCAAAGCCATCCCGAACATGGCAGGAGAGCGCACGAAACGCGCGCCAGCCGACAACTACCGGATCTCGACCGGCTCCGAGATTGCGGCCGCCGCCGGCGCCACCGCTGGCTTGAGCCGCCAAGGTCCGCTCGAACCCTTCGCCCCACGCCCCACTGGCCCCACGAACCCCGCGGTCCCGACCGGCCCCGGCGAACTCCGCGAGCAGTCTCCGGGTGGGTTCCCCGCCTCCGGATGGGTTGCAGGCCATCCCGAAGCGTCAAAGCCATCCCGAACGCGGTAGGAGAGCGCACGAGACGCGCGGCCGACCGAACCCCGCGGTCTCGCCCCGCGGCCCCGGCGAACTCCGCGAGCAGTCTCCAGGTGGGTTCCCCGCCTCGGGATGGGTTGCAGGCCATCCCGAAGCGTCAAAGCCATCCCGAACACGGCAGGAGGGCCCACGAAACGCGCGCCCGACCGAACCCCGCGGTCTCGCCCCGCGGCCCCGGCGAGCCCCGCGAGCAGTCTCCGGGTGGGTTCCCCGCCTCGGGATGGGTTGCAGGCCATCCCGAAGGGTCAAAGCCATCCCGAACACGGCAGGAGAGCGCACGAAACGCGCGCCCGCCGACAACTACCGGATCTCGACCGGCTCCGAGATTCCAGCCGCCGCCGGCGCCACCGCTGGCTTGAGCCGCTCCCGGCGCCGCCTGAGCGCGATCGACAGGGTCGTCAGCGCGAGGGCGGCGACGAGCCAGACCGTGAGCATCCCGTACGCCTCGCCGATGCCGATCGACCCGCCGGCCACGAGCGAGCGGAACGCCGTGACCGCGTAGTTCAGCGGCAGCCACGAGTGGATCAGCTGGAAGAACGCGGGCGCCGTCTCGACCGGGTAGGTGCCGCCGGCCGAAGAGAGCTGGAGCACGATCATGATGAGCGCAAGGAATCGACCGGGAGGGCCGAGCAGCGCGTTGAAGGCCTGGTTGACGGCGACGAACGTGACGCTCGTGAGCAGCGCGAGCGCGACGAGCCCGGGCATGTCTGCCGGCTCGAGGCCAAGACCGAACCGCACGATCGTGAGCATGAGGAGGCTCTGGGCCGCACCGAGCATCGCACCGGGAGCGAAGCTTCGCAGGGCCACGACGATCGCCGGCTGGCGGCCGAGCACGAGCCGCTCCCTCAGGGGCGGGAACATCAGGTAGAAGGCGAGCGCGCCGACCCAGAGGCCGAGCGTCATGAAGTACGGCGCGAGACCGTATCCGTACGCCGGCACCTCGTTGAGGCGGGTCTTCGTGATCTCCACGGGCGTCGACGTGACCCCGGCGAGGTGGTCGGCCTGCGCATCCGTGTAGCTGGGGATGTCGGAGACCCCGTCGTCGAGGCCGTCGGCGAGGGTCTTGCTGCCGTCCGCGA
Organism: Pseudoclavibacter sp. 8L; assembly: GCF_902506465.1. Lineage (NCBI taxonomy): Bacteria > Bacillati > Actinomycetota > Actinomycetes > Micrococcales > Microbacteriaceae > Pseudoclavibacter > Pseudoclavibacter sp. 8L. The sequence goes on from NZ_LR733186.1 coordinate 1,363,678, forward strand.
GCTGCGTGATGCCGTCGTTCAGCTCGGTGCCGCCCGACTCCGCGTCGGCCGTCCCGTCGGCGAGCGTCGTCGCGCCCTGCTCGAGCTGCGTCGCGCCGGAGGCGAGCTGCGGCGTCGACTGCGCGAGGGTGGATGCACCAGCTGAGAGCGTCTGCGTTCCCGTCGCGAGCGTGGATGCGCCATCCGCAAGGGATTGCGTGCCCGTCGCCAACGTGGCTGCACCGTCGGCAAGCGACTGCGTGCCCGTCGCGAGGGTCGACGCGCCGGATGAGAGCTGCGAAGTGCCAGCCGCGAGTTCCGCGGACTTCGTCGAAGCCGTCGAGATCGCCGCGACGAGCTCGTCGGCCTTGCCGCTGAGCGGCGCGACGGATCCGGAGAGCTGGGTTGCACCGGCCGCGAGGTCTGTCGACTTCGACTGGAGGAAGCTGAGCCCCGTACCGGCCGCGGCGTCGCCGACCAGGCCCGTCATGCCGGCGCTGAGCCCCGCAGCTTGCGTGTTTGCGGCTTCTGCGGATTCGGAGAGCTGCGTGATCTGCTCCTTGCGCTGCTCGTCCGAGAGCGTGTCCCAGCTCGAGAGCAGCGAGTCGACGTCGCCCGAGAGCTCGCTGGTGCTCGACGCCAGCTGCGACGCCCCGCCGTTGAGCGTCTCCGCTCCGGTCAAGGCGGTGTCCACTCCGCCGGCAAGAGCTGTCGCCCCTGAGTCGAGCGCCGTGGCACCGGATGTGAGGGCGGTGACCTTGCCTGGCAGATCCGTGGCAGCCGTGGACAGTTCCGCGAGTCCATCGCTGAGGAGCTGCGCGCCGGAGCTCGCCGTGCTCAGCCCCGTGCTGAGCTCCTGCGCGCCACCGTTCGTGCTGGCCGCGCCCGCGCTGAGCTGCTGCGCGCCCGTGTTCGCATCCGCGGCGCCGGAGCTGAGCTGCTGGGCACCCGAGTTGGCGGTGACGAGGCCGGTATTGAGCTGCTGCACCCCCGCATCCACCTGGGTCGCCCCATCGGCGAGGGTCGCGCTGCCGTCGGCAAGCGCGAGGCCGCCTTCCCGCAACTGCCCGAGACCGACCACCAGCTCGCCGGACCCCGTGCGCGCCTGCTCGGCGCCGTCGTTGAGCTCGGTCGCACCGTCGGCAGCCTCCGAGACGCTCTCGTGGATGTCGGTGAAGCCCACGTAGACGTTGCGGAGGTACTCGTCGGAGACCTCGGCGGCGAGCTCGTCGGCGACCGTGGTGCCGACCGTCGACGCGATGTTGCCGACGATGATGTTCGCGCCGTCGTTGGTGGTGATGGAGAGGCGGGCGATCGCCGCATCGAGCGGGTCGTCGCCGCCCGCCGAAACGGCCGCCGCCGAGAAGCCTGCCGGAATGTCGAGCACGGCGAGCACCTGGCCGGACTCGAGCGCGCTCTGCGCCTCCTCCGCCGACATCTCGTGCCAGCTGAAGTTGTTCGACTCGGTGCTGTCGACGAGCTTCTCGGTGAGCGTCGCGCCGAGGTCGACGGGCTCGGCGGGATCGCCGTCGGTCGTCGTTGCGGGCGTCGCGGCCTGGTCGCTGTTCACGATCGCCGCGTTGATGTGGTCGAGGCGGTGCGTCGGGTCCTCGTTCGACCAGATCAGCGAGCCCGCGTAGATGAGGGGGATGAGCATGATGCCGACGATGACGATGAGCGTCCGCCGGTGCGTGCGCACGAAGTCGGGGAGGGAGAAGGAACGCATGGGCGTGGGGAGTCCTATGAGCGAGCGTGCTCGACGCGGAGGGCGTCAAGCTCGGCGACAGTCGCGCCGGAGGATGCGAGAAGCAGGGAGGAGAGGCGTTCGACGAGCTCGTCGATGGATGCGCGTGCATCCGCTGCCGTGCCGGCAGCCGTGGTCGTCGCGGCGTGGGCATCGGCCTCGGCCTCGGCGGCGACCTGAGCGGCGGCGAACAGCCACCTCGTGACATGCCACATGGCGCCGGCCGCGAGGAACTCGGCTCGATCCTGCGGGGTGTCCGGGCCGTGGCGGCGGCGGATGACGGGGCCGAGCGGCGAAGACTCGAGCAGTCGCGTCGCGAGGTAGGCGATGATGTCGCCCGTGAGGAGGCCGAAGCTGCTCTCGAGCGCCGCCCGGTAGAAGGGCGCGTCGGCGGCGAGCTCGCCGAGCAGGGCGCGGAGCGTGCCCCGCACGAAGCTCGGCCACGACGGGTCGTCGCCGACGCTCGGGATGCGGTCGAACGCCGACTGCAGACGCCGGAGGGCGGCCTCACGGATGAGGGCCGCGGTGTCGTCGAAGTGCTTGTAGAAGGTGGGGCGGCTCACGCCCGCGCGGCCGACGATGTCGGTGATGCTGAGCTGCGCCGCATCCGTCCCCTCATCCAGCAGTTCGACGACGGCTGCGACGAGCGCCGCCCGCGAACGGACGAACCTCGCATCTTCCTGGGTCACGGCACTCCTCGATCGGAACTAATTTACAAATGTAAATTAGCACGATCAAGTGAGAACGCAAGGGCCAGGCCGGAGATGGCCGGGGCGAGGCCGGAGACCGCCGGGGCGAGGCCGGCCCAGCGCAGAGCGGGGTCGAACGAGGGACGGACGCCCGATGCCCGCTCCGCCTGACCAACATCAGTGCAGAAACCTGCAGATTGGGGCGCGAGGCCTCGAAACGCCGCCGATTTGCACTGAAGTTGGTCAGGCGTCGCGGCGAGCCGCCCCGGCGCACCGCCAGCGCGCGGCCCGCCAGCGCGCGGGCCGCCAGCGCGCGGGCCGCCAGCGCGCGGGCCGCCGCCCTACCGCAGCACGCGCCGCGTGAAGTCGTTCGCGAAGACGCCGTCGGGGTCGTAACGGTCGACGAGCTTCCGGAAGTCGGCGAAGCGCGGGTACAGTTCCGAGGCCCTCACGCGCTCGTCGAAGACCTTGCCCCAGTGGGGGCGCCCGCCGAGCGGCGCGAAGATCTCGTCGAGCAGCGGCAGCAGCTCGGCGACCTCCGGGTCCTGCTTCCACGTGAAGTGCAGGCCGACGACATCGTTGCCGTGCATGGGGCTCAGCCACAGCGAATCGCGCGCGACCGTCCGCACCTCGTTGACCAGCAGGTGGGGGCGGATGCGGTCGGCGATGCCCGCGAGCGCGAGCAGCGCATCCTGCGCCCGAAGCCGCGGGATGAGGTACTCGCTCTGCAGCTCAGCACCGTTGGAGGGCTGGAACTCGAGCTTGAAGTGCGGCAGGCGCTCATACCAGGGGCCGGCGACGCCGAACTGCTCGCTGCAGGCCACGGCCGAGACACCGCGGATGGGGTGCATCGCCTCGGTGGCGGGCGTTGCGCCGAAGAAGTCGCCAAGGGCCACCTCGCTCGCGAGCTGCTTCACCCACACCTGGTCGATGAGCTCGGGCTCCGCCCACGTCGTGAAGGCGCTCACGCTGTACCCGGCGCCCGTGATCTCGTCGAAGTTCTCGAGCAGCGCCGCGAAGGGCAGGTTCTCGAAGACGCGCTGCCGCACCTCGAAGTGGGGCACGACGTCGATGCGGATGCGCGTGACGACGCCGAGGGCACCAAGCGACACGACGGCCCCGTCGAACCCCTCGTCTCCCCGCTCGAGCACGACGACGTCCCCGTCGCCGGCGACGAACTCGATGGCGGCGACGGCGGCCGCGAGGCTCCGGTTGGTGTTGCCGGAACCGTGTGTTCCCGTGGCGACCGCGCCCGCGATGGAGATGTGCGGGAGGGAGGCGAGATTCGCGAGCGCCAGGCCATGCTCGGCGAGGTCGATCGCGAGCTCCCCGTAGCGGGTGCCCGCTCCGATGGAGACCCACCGCCGGTCCTCGTCGATGCGGAGCGGGCTGCGCAGGCCCCGCGTCGAGACCTGCACGCCGCCCGTGTCCGCTATCCGGTTGAAGGAGTGCCCGCTGCCGAGCGCGCGCACCGAGTGCCCGCCGGCCACCGCGGCCCGCACCACCTCGCTGACCTCGGCCGTGCTCGTGGGGGTGGCGATCTGCTCCGCCTCGAAGGTGATGTTCCCGGCCCAGTTGGAGGTCACTGCGGTCCTGCTTTCTGCGACGTTGCGAAGTGGATGCACCCGGCGGAGCCGAACCAGTCCGTCAGGCCCGAAGCTCCACCGCCGACCACGATACGGGGGCAGGGCGGGTTGATCAGACGCCGGCCGACTTCCGCGACGAAACCCGCCATCCGAACAGAGCAACACGCCCCCCTGACCAACATGAGTGCGATTTCGCGCCGATTCGCCCCTGGACAGCGACAACGCGCTGTTTTCGCACTGATGTCGGTCAGCCGAGCGCGAGCTCCGGGCCCACCCCGTGGCGGTGAAGCCGCGCACCACCTAGGCTCGCCTGCCATGCGGATCGTCGTGTCGGGAACCCACGCAAGCGGCAAGAGCACGCTCATCGGCGACTTCGTGGCCTCGCATCCGCAATACCGTGTCCTCCACGATCCGTTCGAGGAGCTCCTCGACGACCGCTTCGATGACCTCGACGCTGGCCTGTTCAGCCGCCAGCTCGACATCGCCGCCCACCGCCTAGCCGAGCTGCCAGAAGGCACTGACGTCATCGCGGAGCGCGGGCCGCTCGATTTCCTCGCCTACCTGCACGCGCTCGAGGCGCTCGGCAGGCCCGGGCGCTCGCGCGCGGCGATCGGGCACGGTGCAGCGCTCACTCGGCACACGGTCGAGCGGGTGGATCTCCTGGTCCTACTCCCCCTCGCCTACCGCGACCAGATCTCGGTGAGCGATGACGAGGACCTCGAACTCCGGGATGCCATGAACGACGCGCTCCTGGACCTCGCCGCCGAGCCGGAGCTCAGCAGCCCACGCGTCGTGGAGCTCACGGGTGACCGAGCCGAACGCCTCGCTCAGCTCGAGGCGGTCTGCCTCGAACGCTGACCAGCTTCCGTGACGAAGCCCCCGCATCCTGACTTTCAAAGCCCGGATGCAGGGGTCTCGTCACGGAAGTCGGCCAGGCTGCGACGAGGGCCGGCCCCTCGCCCTAGTACTGCTTGCCGGGGATCCAGCTCGTGCCCGCGAGCGGCACGTTCGCCATCGCGGCCGATTCGACGGTCAGCGCGACGAGGTCCTCCGGCTCGAGGTTGCGGATGTGCGACTTGCCGCACGCACGGGCGATGGTCTGCGCCTCCATGGTCAGCACACGCAGGTAGTTCGCGAGGCGCCGCCCTCCCTCGACGGGGTTGAGGCGGGAGGCGAGCTCCGGGTCCTGCGTCGAGATGCCGGCCGGGTCGCGCCCGTCCTGGAAGTCGTCGTAGAAGCCGGCGGCCGAGCCGATGTCGGCGTACTCCTGCTGGTAGCGGGGGTCGTTGTCGCCGAGTGCGATGAGCGCGGCCGTGCCGATCGCGACCGCATCGGCGCCGAGCGCCATCGCCTTCGCGACGTCGGCTCCCGTGCGGATGCCGCCGGACACGATGAGCTGCACCTTGCGGTGCATGCCGAGTTCCTGGAGCGCCGCCACGGCCTGCGGGATCGCGGCGAGCGTCGGAATGCCGACGTTCTCGATGAACACCTGCTGCGTCGCCGCCGTGCCTCCCTGCATGCCGTCGAGCACCACGACGTCAGCACCGGCCTTCACCGCGAGCGCCGTGTCGTAGTAGGGGCGGGACGCCCCGATCTTCACGTAGATCGGCTTCTCCCAGCCGGTGATCTCGCGAAGCTCGGCGATCTTGATCGTCAGGTCGTCCGGGCCCGTCCAGTCGGGGTGGCGGCTCGCGGATCGCTGGTCGATGCCGATGGGCAGGGTCCGCATCCCGGCGACGCGCTCGGTGATCTTCTGCCCGAGCAGCATGCCGCCACCGCCCGGCTTCGCGCCCTGACCGAGGACGATCTCGATCGCATCCGCCTTGCGCAGATCGTCGGGGTTCATGCCGTACCGCGAAGGCAGGTACTGGTAGACGAGGTGCTTCGACTGGCCACGCTCCTCCGGTGTCATGCCGCCATCGCCGGTCGTCGTGGAGGTGCCGACCTCGGACGCCCCGCGCCCGAGGGCCTCCTTGGCGTTCGCGGAGAGGGCGCCGAAGCTCATTCCGGCGATCGTGACGGGGATGTCGAGGTGCAGGGGCTTCGAGGCGAAGCGGTCGCCGAGCACGACGTCGGTGCCGCAGCGCTCGCGGTACCCCTCGAGCGGGTAGCGCGACATGGATGCGCCGAGGAACAGCAGGTCGTCGAAGTGCGGCAGCTGCCGCTTCGCACCCCACCCGCGGATGTCGTAGATGCCCGTGCGTGCGGCGCGCTGGATGTCGGAGATCGTCGCGCGGTCGAACGTCGCGGACTCGCGGAGGCCGAGCTCGGCGAGGCGAGCGGGTGACTGCGGTGCGCCGACGGTAGACGTGGGCTGGTCGATGAGAGTCATGAGTGGCGCTTCCTGCTCGGCCTAGTAGGCGTTGTCGACGTTGAAGTGGTAGAGCTTGCGGGCCGAGCCGTAGCGTTTGAACGCGGCTGGGTCGTCGTCGCGGCCGGCTGCGACGAGCAGCTCGGCGAGCTCGGCGAGGTGCTCCTCGCGCATGGGCTTCTCGATGCAGTCGGCGCCGAGCGATTCGACGGTGCCCTGCACGTAGATGCGGGTCTCGTAGATGGAGTCGCCGAGCGCTTCCCCGGCGTCGCCGCACACGACAAGGCGACCGGCCTGCGCCATGAACGCCGACATATGCCCGATGCTGCCCCCTACGACGATGTCGACGCCCTTCATGGAGATGCCGCAGCGGGCTCCGGCGTTGCCGTCGATGACGACGAGGCCGCCGTGGCCGGTCGCAGCGGCCGACTGGGAGGCGTCCCCTGTGACGTGCACGCTGCCGCTCATGATGTTCTCGGCGAGCCCGACTCCGGCGTTGCCGTTGATGGTGACGGCGCCCCGCTGGTGCATTCCGGCGGCGTAGTAGCCGACGTGCCCGTCGATCGTGACGTCGATGGCCGAGCTGATGCCGACGGCCACGTTGTGCTTGCCGGCGGGGTGCTGGATGCTCCACCTGGTTCCGGCTTCCGCTGCCTGGACGGCTGCGTTCACGACTCGCACATCCTGGCCGGCGAGGTCGATCGTGGTGGGGCTGGCCGCAGACGTCGCGGACGACGAGGGGGCCGCTGCGGGCACTGGGGGCGCTGGCGCTGTGGCTGGGGCTGCCGCGTACTGGGTGCTGTCTAGAGTGACCACGTGTAGACCTTTCCGGGGACTGGTTCGAAGATGTCGGCGGATTCGATGCCGGGGAGCTGCGCAAGGGCGCGGTACTCGGAGGCCATGGCCACGTAGTCGTCGGTGACGGCCACGATGGCGGGCTTGCAGGCGATGGGGTCGCGCACGATGGCCATGCTGTCGGCGGTCGTGACGACAAGCGTGTAGAAGCCGTCGAAGACGTCGCCGAGGTTGATGAGCGCCTCCTCGAGGGTGTCGCCCTGCTCGAGGCGGGAGGCGATGTAGCGCGCACCGACCTCGGTGTCGTTCTCGGAGTCGAACTGCACGCCCGTGCGCTTCAGTTCGCGACGGATGGAGGCGTGGTTCGAGAAGGATCCGTTGTGCACCAGGCAGAGGTCGTCGGCGACAGCGAAGGGGTGCGTGCCGCCCGCGGTCACGGCCGATTCGGTGGCCATGCGGGTGTGCGAGACGCCCTGACTCCCTGACATGGATTCGAGGCCGTGGTTGGAGGCGACGTCCATGGGATTGCCGACGCTCTTCATGACGGCGAGGTGGCCGCCGCGGCCGATGATCGTGGCGGTCGGGAGGGCCGCGCTGACCGCATCCGCGAGGATGCTCGTCGACAGCTCGCCGCTCACGAGCGTCGTGTCGCCGACGACGGATACCTTCGGCGCCGCCCCGGCGGGGAGGGTGCGCTCGAGTTCGGCGGTGAGCTCTTCCACGGTGAGCAGCTGCGTGCCGCCGAGGAGGCTGAGCGTCGACGCGGCGCTGCCCGTGAGGTCGGGGTTGTCGTACACGGCGAGGCCCGCGGAGTCGGGTCCGCGGTCGACCATCTCGCAGAGCATGGTCTGGAGCAGGTCGCCCATCTGCGGCCTGAGCTGGGGGTTGCGCAACTGCAGCGCGGCGATTCCACACACGGGCGTGGTCCTTTCGGGGGTGGTCTTGTCTGGTCTCTGGATGCGGGCGGGTCAGAAGGCGGTGAGGTAGGTGTCGAGCTCCCAGTCGCTGACCTGCGCGTGCCAGGTGAGGAACTCGGTCTCCTTCGCGTCGGCGAAGTAGCGGCCGGTGGCCTCGTCGCCGCTGAGGCTGGCGAGGATCACGGGGTCGCGGCGCAGCGCTTCGACGGCGTGGAGGAGCGTCGCGGGCAGTACGGCCGCACCTTCGGGCGCCTGGCCTGGGCCCGAGGGGTTGCCTGGGTCGATGCTGTTGTCGATGCCGTCGAGGCCGGCCATGATCGAGGTCGCGACCGCCAGGTAGGGGTTCGCTGCGCCGTCCCCCGAGCGGAGCTCGACGCGCTTGTTGTCCGGAACCCGCACCATGTGCGTGCGGTCGTTGCCGCCGTACGACGCCTTCCGCGGCGACCAGGTCGCGCCCGAGCTGGATGTGGCTGTGCCGATCCGCTTGTAGGAGTTCACCGAGGGAGCGAGGAACGCCTGCAGCGCGGGCGCGTGCTCGAGGAGCCCGGCCACGAAGCCGTACGCGACGGGCGAGAGGCCGAGGCCCCGCGCATCCGCTGCCGGCTCGCTCGCGGCGTCATCGGTGGATGCGGCGGTGCCGCCCGCGCCCGGGTTCGCCGGGAAGAGCGGCTCGTCCTGCTCGCTCCACAGCGACAGGTGGAGGTGCAGGCCAGTGCCGGTGCGGTTCGTGAAGGGCTTCGGCATGAACGTCGCCGTCATGCCGCGCTCTTCGGCGAGCACGTTGAGGATGTAGCGGAGCGTGATGACGCGGTCGGCGGTCGTGAGCGCGTCGGCGTAGTCGAAGTTCTGCTCGAACTGGCCGGCCCCGTCTTCGTGGTCGTTGGCGTAGTTGCCCCAGCCGAGCGAGTTGATGGCGGTCGAGACAGAGGAGAGGTGGTCGTACATGCGTGTCACGCCGCGGGCGTCATAGCAGGGGCGAGGGCCGTTGTCGCGCTTGTCAGCGGGGGCGAGGGTGCCGTCCTCGGCGCGGTCGACGAGGAAGTACTCGACCTCGGCGCCGACCTTGGCCGTCATGCCGCGCGTGGCGAGCTCGGCGATGGCGCGCTTCAGGATGTTGCGGGGCGCGTACGGCCACGGCTTCCCGTTGACGTGCGGGTCGCAGTGCACGAGCGCGAGGCCCTCGCGGACGAACGGCAGAGGGGTGAACGAGTCGAGGTCGGGGATCGCGATGAGGTCGGGGTCGTGCTGCTCCTGGCCGATGAGGCCGGCGGCGAAGCCCGCGAAGCCGAGGGCGCCTGCCTCAAGCTCGTCGGCGGCAGAGGTCGGCACGAGCTTCGCGCACGGCTTGCCGTTGAGGTCGACGAACGTGGCGAGGATGAACTGCACGCCGTGCGCCTGGGCGAGGTCGCGGAGCGTGATGCGGTCGTCTGCCGCGAGCTCTCCTTCGACCAGCTTGGGGGCTAGTTGTGTCATGGTCGTCTCCCGCATGATGTTGATGTTACCTGACATGAAACCTTGTTAGCCAATAGTAGACAGACGGATGTTTCCACAGCGTTCGCCCCTGTAAACACTGGGTTACGGGAAGCGGGGTGAGGGCCCCCATCCGCATCCGCATCCGCGTCCGCACCCGCAGACCTCGCACTTGCGCACCCCCGCACACCGACAGGCATGCACAACCCCCAGGTCTGACGAAGCCCCATCCGCAGACCTCGCGCCTACGCACCCCCGCGCGCCGAAAGGCGTGCACAACCCCCAGGTCTGGCAAAACCGCATCCGCAGACCTCGCACTTGCGCACCTCAGCTGGCGCCTTCTGGTGCCCTACCCCCAGGTCTGGCAAACCCGCACCCGCAGACCACACCCGCAGACCTCGCACTTGCGCACCTCACCTGGCGCCTCCTGGTGCCCCAGCCCCAGGTCTGGCAAAACCACACCCGCAGACCTCGCGCCTGCGCACCCCTGTGCGCCGAAAGGCGTGCACAACCCCCAGGTCTGACGAAGCCCCATCCGCAGACCTCGCGCCTGCGCACCCCTGCGCCCCGAAAAGGCGTGCACAACCCCAGGTCTAGCGAAGCCGCATCCGCAGACCTTGCGCCCACGCACCTAAGCTGGCGCCTTCTGGTGCCCTACCCCCAGGTCTGACGAAGCCCCATCCGCAGACCTCGCGCCCACGCACCTCAGCTGGCGCCTTCTGGTGCCCTACCCCCAGGCCTGACGAAGCCCCATCCGCAGACCTCGCGCCCACGCACCTCAGCTGGCGCCTCCTGGTGCCCTACCCCCAGGTCTGGCAAAACCACACCCGCAGACCTCGCGCCTGCGCACCCCTGTGCGCCGAAAGGCATGCACAACCCCCAGGTCTGGCAAAACCGCATCCGCAGTCCTCGCACTTGCGCACCTCAGCTGCCACCTTCTGGTGCCCTAGCCCCAGGTCTGCAGCCGACTGGGCGGGGCAGGACGGGACGGGGCAGAGCGCGCATCCCAAACCCGCGCATCCCTCAGGTCGCCTGCGCAGGAGTCACCCAGATGCATCTTGCGCTCGACGGGGAGATGCATCTCCCTCACTTCTGTGCAGGGGGGGGAGATTGGCTGTGTGGGGACGCCCGCGCGAGGCGGAGCGCACAGGACGCGCATAGCTACGGCCCGCGGGCCCCAAAGCCACAAGCTGAAAGGCAAAAGAGTCAGCGAGATGCATGCTTCGGTCGCTACGAAGATGCATCTCGCTGACGTTTGTGAGAACTCGGTCGACTCGAGCGATGGATGCCGGTGCTGGTCCGCTCAGGGACGCCCCAGCTGCAGGCTCCGCAGGGCGTGCACCGCTGGTCGAGGGAGCAGCTCGGCTGGTCGTGTCGAGCCAGCCGAGGGTTCAGCTCGGCTGGTCGTGTCGAGCCAGCCGAGGGTTCAGCTCGGCTGGTCGTGTCGAGCCAGCCGAGGGTTCAGCTCAGCTGGGTGATAGTGCGGCTCGGCTAGTCGAGGGTGCGCTCGGCGTAGATGCGCATCGCGTCGCGCACGAACTCGGCGCCCGTCGCGTGGACGCGCGTGTAGTTCTTGGCGAAGCGCTCGTCGGCGACGTACATCTCGCCGAGGTTCGTGAACAGCTCGGCCGTCGGGGACTTGCCCTGCCAGCTGTCGCTGATCCACGCGAATTGGCGGGCGGCGGCCACCTGCGCCTCGTCGCTGCCAGCCCCAAGCCCCGCCGACTGGGCCGCGCTGAACGCATCCTGGATCTGCGTCTGCTCCTCCAGGAAGCCCTTCTTGCCGTCCGCGCCGAGGCCGCGCCACCACGTGTCGCTCTCGGCAGAGGCTTCGACGCCCCACCGCTCCTCGACCTCGTCCTTGTACTGCGTGTGGTCGAATCCGTCGAACATCTGCTCAGGCATGAGCTGTTCCTTCCCCTTGAGTGCGGCGAGCGTCGCACGCACCGATCCGATCTGCTTCGTGAGGCGGCCGCGCTCGTCGTGCAGCCAGCCGAGGTGCGCCTCGAGCGCAACGACATCGTCGCTGCGGCCGGCGAGGGCGTCCCCGATCGCCGACAGGCCAACGCCCAGCTCACGGAGGAGCAGGATGCGCTGCAACCGAACCAGCGCGCCCTCGTCGTAGTAGCGGTAGCCGTTGGCGCCCGTCCGGCTCGGCCGCAGCAGGCCGATGCTCTCGTAGTGGCGCAGCGTCCGCGACGTCACCCCCGACCGCTTCGCGACTTCGCCGATCGACCATTCCATGGCGGGCGTCCTCTCGCTCAGATCGTGTGAGCGGCTCCCCCGTTCTCGGGAGATCCGAACCGCTCGAGAACGACTGTAGAAGTTGACGCTGCGTCAAGGTCAAGCGGGTGCACGAGTTTGCCCGAGCCCCCGAACGGGCGCACCGACTGGCGCGTCAGGCGCGCGTCAGGCCGAGAGGAAGCCTCGGACGACGTGATCGAGGCCGCGCACCGTGAGGTCGATGGACTCGAGGTCGAGCCGTTCGTTCGCGGAGTGGAACCTGTTGCGGGCGACCGAGAAGGTCAGCTCGGAGGTGAGGATCCCGAACCCGAAGGCGTTCGCGCCGTGCAGCCGGTAGAAGCGCGCATCGGAGCCGCCGACCCCGAGGATCGGAGCGGGCTTCGCTCCTGGCACGAACTCGGCGAGGGCCTCTTCGATCTGCCCGTAGAGGCGAGTCGTGGTGGCCGACTCGTTCGCTGGCGAGAACCACTCCCCCTCGACGCTCACGAGGCCTGGGAACTCGGCGGCCACGGCAGCGAGGTGTGCCTCGACGTCCTCCTCGGTCACGCCTGGCAGCACTCGGATGTCGAGCGAGATCGACCCGCTGTCCGGGATGACGTTGACCTTCGACCCGGCGTCGACGACGGTGACGGCGACGGTCGTGTGCGTCCAGGCGTGGACAAACGGGGCGAGATCGCCGAGCTCGGGGTGCGCGCTGAGCTCGTCGATGGCCTCGTCGATGGTGTCGGGATGCGCGAGCCGCGTGCTCAGCTCGGTCGGAAGGTCAAGGGCTGCGAGCGTGTCGATCCACTGCTCGCTGATGCGGGGCTTCGGCGCGCCGGCCTGGAGGCGGTCGATGACCTTGGCGAGGGTGACGGCCGCGTTCGATCGGCCCCACGGAGCCGAGGCGTGCGCCGCGTCGCCGCGCACGACGATGCGCCGCGGGGCTGCCCCCTTCTCGCCGACGCCCACCGTGATAGCGGTGCTGCCGATGCCGCCGAGGCGCGCGCCTCCCCACTCGGTGAGCACGTTGTCGGCGGCGATCGTGGCCCAGTCGTGCTCGGAGAACCAGCCGACCCCCGCCCGACTGCCCTGCTCCTCGTCGGCGACGGCCGCGAACACGAGGTCGCCGGTGGGGGCGAAGCCGCTTGTCGCGAGGCGCTTGAAGATGACCGCGTAGGAGGCGGTGAGGAACAGCATGTCGACGGCACCGCGCCCCCAGACCTCGCCGTCGACGAGCTCGCCCGAATGCGGCGGATGCGCCCAGTCGCTCGCCTTCACGGGAACGACGTCGGTGTGGCCGACGAGGGCCAGCGACTCCGCAGCAGCGTCACTGCCCGTGAGGCGTGCCACGACGGAGACACGACCGGGGAACGGCTCGACGCGCGCGAGCTCGACGCCGCTGCCGGCGAAGAACTCCTCGATGACCGCCGCCGCCCGCCACTCGTTACCCGAGTCGAGCGCACCGTCGTTGACGGTCTCGGCGCGGATGAGCTGCTGCAGGAGGGTGACGGTCTCGTCGCGAAGCGAAGTCATTCCCCCATCCTCGGCGGAAGGGGGCCGAGGCGCGCGCCGGAGCGTTGCGCGGAGTAACGAGCCAGGCTGCAGGGGCTCACGCGGCCCCTCTTGTCAGGTCTTCCCACCTTCACCGAGGTGCCCCGGCTCAGACGCTCGCGGGCACCAGCTCCCCGACGACGGCCGGCAGACCGAGGTTCTCGCGCAGCGTCGTTCCCGGGTACTCGGTGCGGTAGGAGCCGCGCTCCTGGAGCGCCGGGATGAGCTCGTCGACGATGTCGTCGAGCCCCGAGGGCACGAGGTACGGGGTCAGGTTGATGCCCGTCACGGCTCCGCTGCGGGCCAGCTCGGTGAGCGTGTCGGCGACCTCGTCGACGCCGCCGACGAAGCCACGCTGCGACGAGAGGTGGATCACAAACTCGCGGATCGACAGCCCGAGCGCCTCCGACTTCTCCCGCCACTGCTGCGCGAGCTCGAGCGCCTTCGCGTTCTGGAACGCGCTGCCGCGGGTGCCGTCGGTGACGGCCACAACCGGATCCTCCACCGGCAGCGGACCGTCGGGGTCGAGGTGGGAGAGGTCCTTGCCCCAGAACTGTTCGAGGTAGCGAAGCGACGTCGAGGGCGAGATCTGGTGCTCGCGCACCCAGCGGGCTTTCTCCTCCGCCTCCTTGGGGGTTCCGGCGACGATGATCGTCGCGCCGGGGAAGAACGCGAGCTCGTCGCGTGCGCGGCCGAACTTCGTGAGCCGCTCGCGCAGATCGGCGGCGAACGCCGTCGCACCCTCCAGCTCGGGGTGGGCGGAGAAGATGACGTCGGCGTGCTCGGCACCGAAGTCGCGCCCCTGGCTGGAGTCGCCGGCCTGGAACAGCACGGGCCTCGACTGCGGGCTCTGCGGGAGGACCCGCTCGGAGACGAAGCGGATGAACTCACCATCGAAATCGACGCGGCCCCGGTTCGCCCACAGTTCCTTGGCTGCCCGCACGAACTCAGCCGCCCGGTCGTAGCGGTGCTCATGCGCGAGGTGACCGCCGCGGCGGAAGTTCGCGCCGGTCCACGCGTTGTCGGTCGTCACGATGTTCCACGCCGCGCGCCCCTCGCTGAGGAGGTCGAGGCTCGCGAGCCGGTAGGCCAGGTCGGCCGGCTCGTTGTAGGTGGTGTTCTGCGTGGCGACGAGGCCGATCTTCTCGGTGATGGGCGCGAGCGCGGCGAGCTGCGTGATGCCATCCGGTCGCCCCGCCACGTCGTTGTCGTGGATCCTGCCGAGATGCTCGCGCAACCGCAGCCCCTCACCGAGGAAGAAGGCGGAGAAGAGTCCGCGTTCAGCGGTCTGGGCGATGCGCCGGAACGACTCGAACTCGGTCTGCGATCCGCTCCGCTCGCTTGACCAGATGGTCGTCGAGTTCACGCCCTGGAAGAAGACGCCGAACTGGATCTGGCCCGCTTCCGCCGCTCCCGAGGCAGGCCGCGTCGGGCCTGTGCTGTGCTGTGTCATCGTCGTGATCCTTCGCGTTCAGAGAGCCTGGGCGGCGTAGCGGTTGACGGGGTGCGCGAGCCCGAGAGCGTCGCGCAGGTGCTCGCCGGCGCGCGGCGAGGTGAAGACGCCAGCGCGGCGCAGCGCTGGGAGCACGGCGCGGCCGAGCTCCTGCACATCCGCGTCGAAGTCCGCGGGCAGCACGCGCACGCCGTTCGCGAACGACGCGACCTCGGTGATGAGCTCGACGAGACCGACCGCATCGCCGGAGTAGTGGATGCGCCCCGCCGCCTGCGTGTCGGCCGCGGGCGCACCGGCCCGGTCGGCCGCGGGGCGTCCTGGCGCATCGAGCGCGACCGAGACCTCGACGATCGTGCGGGCGATGCCTTGGGAGTCGGCCTGCCCGGCCGCGGCGCTGGCCTCGAGGACCGTGCGCTCGCGGATGAGTGCGACGTCGACGAGCTCGGGCGCCGCCGAGCCGTAGGGCGCGAACGTCGGGAGCAGCCCCTGGTGCGGGCGCGGGATGATGGACGGGCCCTTCACGCTGAAGCGCGCGCCCTCGAAATCGGCGTAGTGGAGCTTGTCGCGGTCGAGGTAGCGGCCGGTCTCGACATCGCGGATGACGGCGGCGTCCTCCCAGGAGTCCCAGAGCCTGCCGAGCACTTCGATGGTGTCGTCGACTTCAGTGCGGCGGGCCTCAGGCCCATCGAGCGGGGGCCGGTCGAACGCGGCCGCTTCGACCTCGCTGCCGTCGACGTCGCCGATCCACCCTGCCCTGCCGTGCGACGCGTAGTCGAGCGTCGCGAGCTGCGTCGCGAGGTGGAACGGCTCGACCGCCGAGACCCGGATGAGTGGCACGAGGCCGGTCGCCCCGGAGAGCGGGGCGGCGAACGCGGCCTGCTCGATGGCGTCCAGCCGCGGAGCCGTCGTCGCGAGGTCGCGGAAACCCGTGTCCTCGAACGTGGCGATGGTCACGCCGAAGCGCTCGAGCGCGGCGATAGCTGCGCGGATTCGCTGTGGGCTGACGCCCTCGCTGCCCGCTTCGACGGCGATGGCAAACGGCGGGTTCTCGTGAGTCATGCCTCGAAGACTAGGAAGCGCACGTCGCCGCCTGGATGTCGACGCTTCACCTGCCGCCCCGGGAGGACTTCTGGCGCAACACTGGGTGCGAGCCTCGTGAAGTGAGGCGTACGGTACCCACCAATGAGCAGCAGCCCGCCTCCCACTGGAGCGGACCGCACAGCCCCGACCGTGGAAGGAGCATGAAGATGACACACACGACAACAGGCCTGAACTTCATGTGCCAGCAGCGCGTCGAGACAGGCAGGCCGGTCCTGCAATGAGCCTCGGGCTGCACACGTCGATCGGCAACGCCGTCCGTGTGACCACCACCCGAGCGGGCAGCGGCCGCGTGGAGTTCCACGCGATTCCCTTCGACGGCACACGAGTCGTCGCGAGCGCGGTGCTCTCCGGCCCCCTCGACGCCGTCGGTTCCGAGCTCGTGTTCGACGAGCTCTGGGTTGCCCCGGACGTGCGCGGAACCGGCATCGGGACCCGCGTGACGAGGGCCGCCATCACCTGGGCGGACCTGCACCTCGCAGCCGGAATCGACACCTACGTGCCGGAGGAGAACGTTGCCATGCAGCGCCTGCTGGAGCAGCTCGGCTTCGAGCGTCGGCCCGAGCTCGAGCACGGTGAGGAGAGCTGGACGCAGATCTTCGCGCTCACCCTCGAGCTCGCCGGTTAGCTCACCGTTCAGCTGATCGGCTCTAGTGACGGCACCGGCCCGGCCCCCGACATCCCGATGACCACGAGCGCCGGTCGGCTGACCGCGTTCCCGGCCTCGTCCTCCCAGGTCAGGGCGAGGCGCGAGCGGTCGACGACACCGCCAGAGCCGGCGAAGCTGGTCGTGCCGCCAGACGCAGCGATGTCGAACGAGGTGATCTCGCGGGTGCCCGCGACGACGAGCACGTCCACACCGTCATCTCGGACCCACCTGGCCGCGATGACAGGCAGCTGCGGTGCGCCGTTCACCGGTCTCGCGACGTCCCCCGCACCGAGCACGATCGGGTCCTCGTTGCCGCGCACGGCGATGATCGCCGCCCAGAGGACCCCAGAGCCGCGGCCCTGGCTCTCCAGGTGGGAGACCGAGGCGAGCGCGAGCCGTTCACCGGATGGCAGCGGCTGATCGTCGAGGATGGATGCCCGCAGCCGGTACCCGTGCTGTGCGTCTCGGGCGGTGATGATGCCGCGCGAGAGCGCCGCGTAGCGAGCGTTGCCACGCTTGGGATCGGTGACCGCGGTCCAGTCCCGGTCTGCATCCTCGGTCTGCAGCATCGTGAGCCCCGAACTGGGATGCACGTAGGCGAACCCCGCGTAGACGTCCGCCGCAGCCGTGCCTCCCGCGTCCGGGATGCGCAGCAGCGCCCTGGCAGACAGGAGAAGGAGCCCGTCGGAGGTCGGCGTCTCGCTCAGCGCGGGTGCCGTCTCGGTGGAGAAGGTCGCCGTCTCGAGCGACATCCCGCGCTGCATCCGCTCATGGAAGAGCAGCACGCCCCGCGCGACCGTGAACCCGCGCTCATAGCGGCTCGTGGTGATCGAGGACGCCCCGAGCATCGTGAACGCCGTGTCGTCGTCGCTGCCGGCACCGTCGAGCGGACGAGCAAGGGCCGCGACCGCGTTGTCGGAGCGGAGGATCACGAGGCGAGCAGAGAACGAGCTGCGGAGCCCCGGCACCGAACCGAGCGCGAGAGAGTCGACATCGCCAGCCCAGAGCAGCTCGATCACCTGTCCCTCCGGGATCTCGATGCCGTCGCTCCCGCCCGTCACGTCGGCCCTGTCGGTCACGTCGTCCGCGCCGTCGGCCCTCCAGAGGTCGGCGGCGGCCACAAGCGCACGCTGGTCGTCGAGATCGGCTCGGGGACCCCGCGTGGGGTAGCCGGGCAGCGTCGACTCGCTCACCGCATCCGTCGGCGAGGTGTCCGACTCGTCCGTGAACGCGAGGACAACCCAGCCAGCGGCGAGGACAAGAACGACCACGATGGCGACGATCGTGATGGTGCGCGCACGACGCGGAGGCGCCTCAGGATCGCGATGGGCTGCCGATGTGTCGCCCATGACCGCTCCCTCGCCACACTGTGCGGGCACCGACCTCGTTGTGGTGCCCGACGCTAGTCTGCCCCAGTCGGCTCGACGGTGCGCACCGGACTCCCAGGCGTCCCCAGGTGTTCCTCGGCGTTCCCCGACCCGATGGAGTCGCGAGGGGCCGCTTGCCCCTCGCCGGGCTCAGTCTTCGGGAGTCCAGGCCGCCGCGAGCCGCACGTAGTCGTCGATGCCGACCGTCTCGCCGCGGGCGGTGGGGTCGATGCCGGACGCCTCGAGCACAAGCGAGGTCGCCGCCGCGTTCTCGCCGAGCAACGGCGACAGCGCCTGGCGCAGCATCTTGCGGCGCTGACCGAACGCGGCATCCACGATTCGGAACACCTTGCGGCGCAGCTCCTCCGAGCCGCGCGGCTCATCACGCTCCGTGTAGGAGATGAGGATGGAGTCGACGTTCGGCACCGGCCAGAACACCTTGCGGCCCACGAGGCCCGCACTCGACCATGTGCCGTACCAGGCGGCCTTCACGCTCGGCGAGCCGTACACCTTCGAGCCGGGTCCGGCGACGATGCGCTCCCCCACCTCGGCCTGCACCATGACCACCCCGCGCTGCAGCGACGGCAACCGCTCGAGGAGGTGCAGCAGCACCGGCACCGACACGTTGTACGGCAGGTTCGCGACGAGCGCGACCGGCTCGCCCGGCACGTCCTGAACCTGGAGGGCGTCGGAGACGATCACGTCGAGATGCGCGCCAGGCGCGTGCTCCTCCACCGTCTGCGGGAGTCGGGCGGCGAGGCGCTCGTCGATCTCGATGGCCGTGACGCTCGCGCCCGTCTCGAGGAGACCGAGCGTGAGCGAGCCGAGGCCGGGCCCGACCTCGAGGATGTGCTCCCCCGAACGGACCTTCGCGGTCTGCACGATGCGCCGCACCGTTCCCGGGTCGTGCACGAAGTTCTGTCCGAGCTTCTTCGTGGGCGTCACGTCCAGCTCGGCCGCGAGCTCGCGGATCTCGTTGGCGCCGAGCAGGCTGACGCTCATGCGGTCTCTCTCTCGTCGGAGGTGAGGTCACGGGCATGGTCGCCTTGGCTCGGTACCTGCTGCCAGCTCCCGTAGACGGCCTCGGTGTTCGAGGCGACCTGGGCGCTGAGCTCATCCACCGCGATCCCCAGATGCTCGGCCATCGCGCGCAGGGTGACCGGGATGAGGTACGGCGCGTTGGGGCGGCCACGGAAGGGCACCGGCGTGAGGAACGGAGCATCCGTCTCTACGAGGATGCGCTCGATCGGCGTCACCGACAGGGCCTCCCGCAGGGAAGCGGCGTTCTTGAACGTGACCGTGCCCGCGAACGAGAGGTACCAGCCCTCCGCCGCCGCGAGGCGCGCCATATCAGCGTCGCCGGAGAAGCAGTGGAAGACCGTGCGCTCCGGGGCGCCGACCCGCTTGAGGGTCGAGATGACGTCGTCGTGCGCATCACGGTCGTGGATCTGCATGGCGAGGCCGTGCTTCTTCGCGAGCCCGATGTGCCGCTCGAACGCCTCGACCTGGAGCAGCTGGTCGGCCTTCTCCGGCGTGCGGAAGTAATCGAGCCCCGTCTCGCCGATGGCCCGCACGCGGGGCTCGGCCGCGAGGCGGTCGATCTCGGCGATCGCATCCTCGAGGGTGCCAGCAGCCGCGAGCTCCGGCACGACGTTCGGGTGCAGCGCGACCGCCGCGAGCACCCGTTCGTGGGTCGCCGCGACGCGCGCCGACCACCGGCTCGACGGCACATCGTTGCCGACCTGCACGACGCCCTTGACGCCCGCGGCGACCGCGGCGGCGAGGTGCTCGTCGAGCGTCAGGCGCTCGTCCTCCTCGCCATCCTCGATCTCGAGGTGCGTGTGGTTGTCGTAGCAGGGCACGGCAAGCGCCTCGGGGTACGGCGGGTACGCGAGGATGCGCGTGTGCCCGGACTCGCTGGTCGCCGAGCGGCGGCGCAGCCTCTCGGCGTCACCCCGCGCCCCGGCGTCCTGGGCCCCGGCATCGTGGGCCCCGGCATCGTGGGCCCCGGCATCGTGCTGGGAATCGGTCACCGCTAGCGCTGGACTTCCTGCTCGATGCGCGGGAAGAGCGGTGGCAGCTCGCTCAGCGGCCGCGAGCCGACAAGCGCGTAGGCGTTGTCGATGCGGGTGGAGGCGAGCTCGCCGTTGCCGCCGATCGCGAACCACAGCTTCTCGGCCGCGATCGGGACGAACGGGTTGAGCAGCACGGCCAGGTGGCCGAGGCAGCGAGTCGTGACCTCGAGCACCGCGGCGAGGCGCGCACGGCCCTCATCGCCCTGCTTGGAGAGCGCCCACGGCTCCTGCTCCGTGATGTACCCGTTGAGCGCATCCACGAGCCGCCAGATGTGCGCGAGAGCGCCATCGATGTCGAACGCCAGCATCGCCTCGTCGGCCTTCGCCGCGACCTCGGTCGCGAGGTCGATGATGACCTGCTCCGACTCGAGCATCGTGGACTGCTCCGGGACGACCCCGTCGAAGTACTTGTTCACCATCGCGATGACCCGCGACGCGAGGTTTCCGAACCCGTTCGCGAGCTCAGCCTGGTAGCGAGCCGACAGGTCCTCCCACGAGAACGAGCCGTCCTGCCCGAAGTGGATGGCGCGCAGGAAGTAGTAGCGGAACGCGTCGGACCCGAAGACGTCGGTGATCTCCGTCGGCGCGATGCCCGTCAGCTTCGACTTCGACATCTTCTCGCCGCCCACGAGCAGCCAGCCGTGCGCGAAGATGCCGGCCGGAACCTGCAGGCCTGCGGCCATGAGCATCGCCGGCCAGATGACAGCGTGGAAGCGCAGGATGTCCTTGCCGACGATGTGGTGCGCCGGCCAGAACTTCTCGAGCTCCGACTCGTCGTCGCCGTAGCCGATGGCAGTGATGTAGTTGAGGAGCGCGTCGAACCACACGTAGACGACGTGCGACTCGTCCCACGGGACCTTCACGCCCCAGTCGAACGTGGTGCGCGAGATCGACAGGTCGCGGAGCCCCGAGCGCACGAACGAGATGACCTCGTTGCGCGCCGACGACGGCTGGATGAACTCCGGGTTCTCCTCGTAGAGCGCAAGCAGGCGGTCCTGGAACTCGCTGAGCTTGAAGAAGTAGTTCTGCTCCTGCAGCAGCTCGAGCGGCTTGGAGTGGATGGCGCAGACCTTCTCGCCCTCGTACTGGCCGGTGCCGGCGACGATCTCGGACTCCGGCTTGAACTCCTCGCAACCCACGCAGTAGAGCGCCTCGAACTCGGCGTCGTAGATGAAACCGGCGTCGTTGAGCTTCTGCAGGAAGCGCTGCACACGAGTCTCGTGGCGCTCGTCCGTCGTGCGGATGAAGTCGTCGTTCGAGATGTTGAGCGTCTCCAGCATGGGCTTCCACGCCTCGTTGACGAGCTTGTCGGCCCACGCCTGCGGGGTGACGTTGTTCGCGAGGGCCGAGCGCATGATCTTCTGACCGTGCTCATCGGTGCCCGTGAGCAGCCACGTGGTGTCGCCACGCTGACGGTGCCACCTGGCGAGCGCGTCGACGGCGACCTCCGTGTACGCGTGACCGATGTGGGGGACGTCGTTGACGTAGAAGATCGGTGTCGTGATGTAGAACGATTCGCCGGAAGCCATAGGGATCATCCTATTGTCGGCCGGGGACTGTTACGACGCGAGGTGCTCCTGAGAGACACCCCCGGCCCACTATTTCGCGAGCTGGCCCTGGTAGAGGTCTCGCTTGCTCATGCCCGTCTCGGAGGCGACCTGGGCTGCCGCGTCCTTCAGGCGCATCCCGCCCGCCACGAGCTCCGCGACCATCGCCTGGGCCCCAGCCTCATCGACGACCGCGGGGGCCGCGCCCTCCACGACGATCACGATCTCGCCGCGCACCCCCTCCTCCGCCCACGGAACCAGCTCCGCCGCGGTTCCTCGCCTGACCTCCTCGTAGAGCTTCGTCAGCTCCCGGCAGACGGCGATGCGACGATCGGCCGGCCAGATCGCGGCCATGTCGGCGAGCGTGCGCGCGAGGCGGTGCGGCGACTCGAACAGGACTACCGTGCGCGGCTCGCTCGAGAGCGAGCGCAGGAACGTCTCCCGCTCCCCCGCCTTGCGAGGCAGGAAGCCGTCGAACGTGAAGCGGTCGGTCGGCAGCCCCGAGATCGCGAGCGCCGTGATGACCGCGCTCGGCCCTGGCACGCTCGTCACCGTCACTCCCTCCTTCGCCGCGAGCGCCACGATCGGGTAGCCCGGGTCGGAGATTCCCGGCATGCCGGCGTCGCTGACGAGCACCACATCGGCCTCGCGCGCCTGCTCGACGATGGTCTTCGCGAGCTCGTCCTCATTGTGCTCGTGGAGGGCGACGAGCCGCGGGCGGTTCTCGACGCCCAGCATCCCGAGCAGCTTCGCCGTCGAACGGGTGTCCTCGCACGCCACCAGGGTGGCGTTCTTGAACGTGTCGATGAGGCGCGCCGAAGCGTCGCCGAGGTTCCCGATGGGGGTGCCGGCCAGGATGATCATGGCTGCGATCCTCCCACGCGCTCGCCCCGCGGCCCCCTACGATTGCTTGGGTGAGCGAGCAAGCAGACACGGGAACACCAGACGAGGCGGCCGAGTCGTCCGCGACGACGGCCCCCGCGACGGCGACGAGCGGCACGGTGACCGCATCCGCTGCCCCTGCCGCGCCGGCGGCGAAGACCCCAGCGGCCCCGGTGGCGCGCGGCTCGGTGTTCGACGACCTCTGGGCGCGAGTCACGAGCACCCCCAGGCTGCGAGTGCGCACCGAGTGGATCCTCCTCGGCGTCGTCACCCTCCTCGCCGCCGTCCTCCGGTTCTGGAATCTCGGCGGCGCGCACTTCCTGATCTTCGACGAGACGTTCTACGTGAAAGACGCGTGGACCCTCCTCAACCTCGGCTACGAGGCGGAGTGGCCCGAGAACCCGAACGACGCGTTCAACGCAGGAGACCCGAACGGGTACACGACCGACCCTTCGTACGTCGTGCATCCGCCCCTCGGGAAGTACCTCATCGGGCTCGGGATGCTCGTGTTCGGTGCCGACAACCCCTTCGGCTGGCGATTCGCCGTCGCCCTGCTCGGCACCCTCGCAGTGCCGCTCCTCTGGGTCATCGCCAAGAAGCTGTTCCGCTCGCCCGTGCTCGCCACGATCGGTGCCGGGATGCTCACCATCGACGGGCACGCGATCGTCATGTCGCGCGTCGGGATCCTCGACGGCATCCTCATGTTCTTCGTGCTGCTCGCCTTCCTCTTCGTGCTCCTCGACCGCGAGGACCAGCAGCGGAAGCTGCGCACGAAGATCATGGCCTGGCGCGCGGAAGAAGGCCTCGACGGCGACCCGATTCCGACCAAGGCCACGACCACCTCGCGCGCGCCCGACGTGAAGCCCGTCGGACCCGACTGGGGACCCCGCCTCTGGTGGCGGCCCTGGCTCATGGCGGCGGCCGTCACCCTCGGCGCCGCATCGGCCGTGAAATGGTCTGGCCTCTACTTCCTCGCCGCGTTCTGCATCTACACGCTCGTCGTGGACATGATCGAGCGGAAGCGGCTCGGCGTGACCTTCTGGGGCTCCGCCGCGATCCTCATGCAGGGCCCCGTGTCGTTCCTCCTGACCGTGCCGCTCGCAGCCCTCACCTACCTCGCGACCTGGACCCGCTGGCTCACCACCACGGGCGGCTTCTACCGCGGCTGGGCCGAGGAGGCGGGCAACGCGTGGACCGGACTGCTCTCGTGGGTGCCGCTGCCCCTGCAGAGCCTCTGGCACTACCAGGTCGAGGCGTACAACTTCCACCGCGGACTCAGCGCCGAGCATCCATACCAGTCGGGGCCGCAGGAATGGCCGTTCCTCATCCGCCCCACCGCGTTCAGCTACGTCTACTCGGAGGCGGGCGACGGCTCATCCTGCGATGTCGGACAGTGCGTCGAGGCGATCACGTCGATCTCGAACCCCATCATCTTCTGGTTCGGCACCGTGTCGATCCTGTTCCTCATCATCATGTGCTTCCTGCGCCCGAAATGGCAGTACTTCGCGATCCTCGTCGGCTACGGGGCCGGCTACTTCCCGTGGCTCGCGTACCTCGAGCGCCAGGCCGTCTTCCACTTCTACGCGATCGCGTTCCTGCCGTTCATGATCCTCGCCTCCCTCGTGGTCATCCAGACCATCGCCGGCGACCGCGAAACCCCGCGCCCCTCGAGGACCATCGGCGTCTCCGCGGTCGGGGTGCTGCTCGTCATCATGGCGCTCGTCTCCGTGCTCTTCTGGCCCGTGTGGACCGGCCAGATGATCTCCACCTCCTACTGGTCGCTCACGCACTGGCTGCCCAGCTGGCGGTAGCCGCGCCGCGCCGCGGCGGGCGTGCGCGCGCCGCAGCCCCGCGCGCCGCAGCCCCGCGCGCCGCAGCCCCGCGCGCCCGCAGCGCCGCAAGCCC
>NZ_LR733186.1:1388021-1680046 GCF_902506465.1 Pseudoclavibacter sp. 8L
CGTCGTGCCGCTTCCGGCCCAGCCCCCGCAGCCCCGCCCCGCCGACTGGCAGCCGAGCGACGAGATCGCCGTGCTCGGCTTCTACTACCCGGGCAAGGGGCACCTCGAGGTCGTCGAGGCCGTCGCCACCATCCCGACCTCCGATCGTCCGCGCGTCGTGGCCCTCGGCTGCGCGTCCGCCGGGCACGAGCAGGAGCTCGTCGACCTCGGCAGGTACGCGGCCGAGCTGGGCGTCGAGTTCACGAGCACCGGGTTCCTCTCGCCAGAGGATCGACTCGCGCGCAGCCGCGCCGTCGCCGTGCCGATCATCGCGCACCAGCACGTATCGGCCTCCGGCTCCCTCACCGACTGGCTGTCCGCAGGCCGCAGGCCGCTCACGGTCGACTCCGACTACTTCCGCGAGATGGACACCATCCGCCCGAAGACCATGCGCCTCGTGCGGGATGGCCAGTTCGCCGAGGCGCTGCGAGGTGCGCTCCGCGAGCCCGAGTCGACGTGGCTCGACGAGGCCACGTCGACCTCCCCGAGCATCGAGGAGATCGCCCGCGCCTACCTCACCTGGTGGGCGGCGCTGTGAGCGCAAGCGCACCCGAGCTGCCCCCGTTCGGCCGCCCGGTCCCCGGCAACCGCTGGGACCTCGCCCTCGCTGACACGGACAGTGGCGCTCGCGCTGGCGTACGTGCCGAGGACCCCGCACCGCGAAGCGTCTCGGTCATCGTCGTGCACTTCGAGCAGCAGGCGGAGCTCGACCGAACCCTCGCCGCCCTCTCGCGGCAGACACATCCGACCGAGCTGCTCGAGGTCATCGTCGTCGACGACGGATCGCGAGAGGCGCCACGCGTGCCAGCGGGGGTGCGCCTCCTCATCCAAGAGGACCTCGGCTTCCGGGCCGGTGCCGCGAGGAACCTCGGCGCGCGCGCCGCTACAGGCGACGTGCTGTGCTTCCTCGACGCCGACACCGCACCGGAGCCCGAGTACGTGTCGCGGATGGCGGCGCTGCCGTCCCTCCTCCCGGAGGCGGTTGTCGCGGGCCACCGCAAGCACGCGGACTTCGCCGACGTGGACGCCGACGCTGCGGTCGAGGCGGCCGGCCCCGTGCATGAGCTCGAGGAACCCGCCTGGCTCGCCGACGCCTACCGTGATTCGCGCAGGCTGCTCGATGCCGACGACCGCTCCTACCGGTTCGTCATCGGCGCCGTCTTCTCGTGCACCCGCTGGTTCTTCGACCAGACGGGTGGCTTCGACGAGGACTTCCTCGGCTACGGCGGCGAAGACTGGGAGTGGGCCCACCGAGCCTGGCTCGCCGGGGCGGTGCTCGCCTACGAGCCGGCCGCCGTGGCCTGGCACGACGGCCCGGACTGGGCTGGCAGGACCGCCGCCGACGCGGACAGCCAGGTGCACAAGAACGCCGAGACCCTGCTGCTGTCGCGGAAGATCGGCGTCGACGGCTCTCGACCCCGCGCACTCCGCGCAGCGGCCCCCGACGTCATCGCCGTACTGGCCGCTGCGCCGAGCGCGGGTGCCGCCTTCGTCTGCGTGGACAGCCTCCTCGAGCACCTCCCCCACGCGAGCGTCGTCGTCCCAGACGAGCACCACCGGCTCTTCGGTGCGGATACGAGAGTGGTCCCGGCCTCGCACGCGCTCCCCCGCGGGCGAGTCCGCATCGAGATCGACGCCGCCGTGAGCTTCGGTCGGCCGGTGGCACCGACACGCGAGGTCACCGCCCCGCTGCCCGGCCGAGCAGCCCGGCCAGAGGCAAGCGCCCTCCAGCGTGCGGTGTCCGAGGTCGGCGTCTCCGATCTCGGAACAGTACGCTTCAACGAGCACGTCGTCGTGAGGTCGGAACGCGCGCTCCGCCGCACGGAACGCTGGGGCGCGGCCGCGGCGTGGCGCACCGAGCAGAGGCCCGACCCGGCGGTCCGGCTCCTGCCCGGCGATGTCAGCGTCGCCGCCCACCTCGGCGGGTGGCTCTCCCTCGACTGAATGCGGCACACGTGAATGCCGCACCCGTGATCGCCCCACAGGAGCGACGCGGGCGCGGAATTCTCGAAACTAGGGAAAATAGCAAGGTCGCCCTGACCGGAGGCGTCTCGCGGCTCAGTTCCCGCGCATCCGAAGCACGTTGATCGCACCCAGCAGGAGGCCGCCGCGTGGCAGCAGCGCAGACGACCGGGCCAAGGCGCCTCATCGTGCAGACCGCGATGAGCGTGAAGCGCTGGCTCGCCCCGGCGACCGCCCTCTTCGTCTCGCACCAGCTCTGCGAGGTGGCGGTGCCGGTCGTGGTGGGCCTCGTCATCGACCGCGGCATCGTCGACCGAGACGTTTCCCAGCTCGCGGTGTGGGTCGCGGTGCTCGTCGCCGTCTTCGTGTTGCTGGCCTGGTCGTACCGGACCGGCGTCTACTTCCTCGTGAACGGTATCCAGCGAGCACACCACGAGCTGCGGATGCGGGTGAGCGAGCGCAGCCTCGACCCCCGCGGCTTCGGCGACCGGCAGCGCCCCACGGGTGAGCTGCTCGGCGTCGGCGGGTCCGACGTGCAGCGGGTCGCGTTCGGCGGTCTCCTCTTCGTGCACCCCGTCGCCGAGCTCGCCGCCGTCATCGCCGCGGGCGTCGTGCTCATCAGCATCGCCTGGCCGCTCGGGGTCGCCGTGATCGTCGGCGGTCCCCTCTTCCTCCTGCTGCTCGACCGCTTCGGCAGGCACCTGCGCGCGCGGGCCGAAGACCAGCAGCGGCTCACCGCCGACTCCGCGTCGCTCGCCGCCAACGCCATCGCGGGGTTCCGCACCCTCACAGCGCTCGGGGCGACGGGGCGCGCCGCCCGCAGCTACGCGGAAGCGAGCCAGCGGGCGCGCGTCGCGGCGATCGCCACGAGGAGGGCCGAGGCGTGGTTCGTGGGCGTCTCGAGCACCGCGACGGGGATTTTCGTCGTCGCGATCGGCCTCATCGCCGCGGCCCTCGCCGCCCAGGGAAGCATCACGGTCGGGCAGCTGATCACCGTCGTCGGCGTCGTCCAGGTCGTCATGGGCCCGATGGAAGCGCTCGCCGTCAACGTGGGCGCCGTGTGGGCGCGAGCCGGCGCCTCCGCGAAGCGCGTGCTCTCCCTGCTCCAGGCCCCCTATGCGCGGGAGCCGCGCGGAGGCGCAGGACCAGCCGTCGACCCGAGTGCGGAGACCCCAGGCGGCGCGTCGGCCCGCGAACGCCCGACCGCAGCGCGCCCGGCCCCTGTGGGCCCGAACCCGGCACTCGCTGTATCCGGCCTCACCGGCGAGCACCTCCGCGAGGTGAGCTTCACGGTCGAGCGGGGCGAGATCATCGGCGTCGTCGCCGACGCCCACGACGCCGCCGAGCTCGTCGGACTGCTCGGCGGGCGCATCCACCCGCCCCTCGGCACCATCACGGTCGACGGGCTCCCGCTCGCGGAAGTCGATGCCGACCGCCTCCACGAGCTCGTGACCGCGGCGCCCCACGCCGCCCACACCGTTCCGGGCACCGTCGCGGCGAACGTCGTCGGCGTGACCGGCGTCGCCGGCGCGCGACGATCGCCCGACGACGCGCTCGCGGCCGCCGCGTTCGAGGACGTGCTCGAGCAGCTGCCGAACGGCATCCGCACCCCACTCGGCGGTGCGGGGCGCACCCTCTCCGGCGGCCAGCGCCAGCGGCTCGCCCTCGCCAGGGCCCTCGCCGCCCCGGCCCCCGTCCTCGTGCTGCACGAGCCGACCGGATCCATCGACGCCGTCACCGAGCAGCACATCGGCGAGCGGATGCGCACGGCCACGGCCCAGCGCGCGACCGTCGTGGTCTGCTCCAACCCGCAGCTCCTCGTCAGGGCTGACCGCGTGCTCGTGCTCCGCGACGGCAGCATCACGGCAGAGGGAACCCACGAAGAGCTGATGTCGACGGACCTCCACTACGCGGAGGCGGTCGCGTGACCGGCATGCACTCGTCGGCCAAGCCCACGACGCTGCCGATCGCGAGCGGCAAGCGCGCAGCCAGGCTCGCCTGGCATCTGCTCACCCTTCGCCCGTGGATGCTCGTGCTCTCGATCGCCCTGCTCGGGGCCGCCGCGGGCGCAGCGCTGCTCGTGCCCACGGGGCTGGGGCGTCTCGTTGACGCCGTCACGGGCGTCGACCACAGCCTCCTCGACGTCGCGCTCCTGCTCATCGCCGGGATCGCTGGCAGCGCGGCCCTCGGCGCCCTCGGCGCGATGGCGCTCGCCGCGGTCCTGGAGACGGCGCTCGCCCGCCTCCGCGAGGACTTCGTCTCCGCCGCGCTCTCCCTGCCGCCGGTCCTCGTCGACGAGATCGCCGACGGCGAGCTCGTCTCCCGGGCCACCGACGACGTCGACACCGTCGGCGAGGTGACCACGGGCGCCGTGCCTGCCGTCGTCTCGGCGGGGCTCGCGGTCATCGCGACGGGCATCGGCCTCGCCGTCCTCAACCCCCTGTTCCTGCTCGCCATGCTCACCGTCGTGCCCGTGCATGCCTTCGCCCTGTGGCGCTACCT
The DNA here is from genome assembly GCF_902506465.1 of Pseudoclavibacter sp. 8L. Taxonomy (NCBI): domain Bacteria; kingdom Bacillati; phylum Actinomycetota; class Actinomycetes; order Micrococcales; family Microbacteriaceae; genus Pseudoclavibacter; species Pseudoclavibacter sp. 8L. The sequence goes on from NZ_LR733186.1 coordinate 1,392,525, forward strand.
GCGGAAGGCGCCACGCCTCTACGCCGCCGAGCGGGTCGCCGTCGCGTCGCGCTCCCGCGAGATGGTCTCCGCCATCCAGGCCCTCCCGACCGTGCACGCCTTCGGGTGGGGCAAGGCCATCACCGAGCGCATCCGCACGCGCTCCTGGAACGTGCTGCGCTGGTCGCTGCGCACCCGCATCGTGCAGAGCCGCTTCGGGTTCCGCATGAACATGGCTGAGGCCGTCGGCCTGGCATCGGTCCTCCTCGTCGGCGCCTGGCTCGCCTTCAGCGGTTCGGCGACGATCGGTGAGGTCACGACCGCGGCGCTCCTCTTCCAAGCCCTCTTCGGGCCTTTCATCGCGCTGCTCATGCTCGTCGACGACCTGCAGTCGGCGGGCGCCTCGCTCGCCCGCGTCGCGGGCGTCATCCAGCTCGCTCCTGCACCGGCCGGGCTCTCCGCGCCCGCCTCCGCGGCAGGGGCAGCGATCGCCGCCGCCGTCGCCGGGGAGCCAGCCACCCCTGACATGGAGCTGCGCGGTGTCGTCGCCGCGTACCCCGGCCGCCCGGCGGTCCTCTGGATCGACGAGCTGCGCATCCCGGCAGGCCAGCGCGTGGCGATCGTCGGCTCGTCCGGTGCGGGCAAGAGCACCCTTGCACGCGTGCTCATGGGGCTCCTCGATGTGCGCGAAGGGCGTGTCGACGTCGCCGGGCTCGACCCGGCAGTCATGGAGGAGAACGAGCGGGCGCGACGGGTCGTGATGGTGAGCCAGGACGTGCACGTCTTCTCGGGAACCCTCCGCCACAACCTCCTCATGGCCCGCGAGAACGCAAGTGACGCGGAGCTGCACGAAGCCCTCGAATCGGTCGCGGGGCAACGATGGCGGCACACGTTCACCGACGGCCTCGAGACGCTCATCGGCGAGGGCAACGCCGAGCTCACGGCCACGGATGCGCACCGCCTCGCCCTCGCTCGTGCGCTCGTGACCCGCGCCCCCATCGTCATCCTCGACGAGGCGACGGCCGACGCCGACACGACCGACGCACGCGCCCTCGAGGCCGCGGCACGGCGAGCCCTCGCGGGGCGGACGGTCGTCACCGTCGCCCACCACCTGACGCAGGCGAGCAGCGCCGAACGGGTGCTCGTCATGGAGCACGGTCGCATCGTGGAGGACGGAACGCACGACGAGCTGCTCGATTCCGAGGGCCCCCACCGCGAACTGTGGGCCGCCTGGTCGTCGCACCGATCCCGAGCGCCCCTCGAGCATCGGGCTGAGCCCAGCAGCACGACCGACACCGAGAGGCACCGCGACTGACGCGCTACAGGGGCCCAAGCACGGCAGAGGGATCGGCGTCGAACGCCAGCGTCTCGAGCACCTCGAGCAGCTGCCGCTCCTCATAGCGGAAGTGCGACTCCATGATCGCGGCGATGCCCTCGAGGTGGCGGTCGAGCACACGGGGCGGCGCACCCGCGTCCACGGACGACTGCAGCCCCGAGAGGAGGTGCGCGATCATCGAATGATCCTGCTGCAGGTACCGCAACGTGTCACGCAGCTCGGGATGCGCCGCCGCGATCGCCGGGAACAGCTCGCGGTCCTCGCCACGGTGGTGCCCATCGAGCGCCGAGCAGAAACCGTGGCAGTACAGCAGCAGGTCTCGCGCCGCCGGCTCTGCCGGATCACCGCTCTCGACCGCTTCTCTGGTGACTCGCAGAGCGGTACGCAGACGCGCGTGCACGGCCCTCAGCTCGCTGCTCCAGGCAATGAGCCTGGCTTCCTCGTTCGCACTCATCAGGTTCGCCCTCAGTCACACGAGGGCGAAGGGGGTGACGACATCATCGCCGTTCTCCTTCGATTCGGCGCCTCCATGCCTGACACGAACTGCCAGCGGCACGCGACGCTGCGAACAGGATAGCGAAGAGGAAGGGGGTCGGCGCCTGCCCGAAACTCCCACCCCACGTCGTGCTCGATCCCTTCAGCTCAGCCCATCTGCCAGGCCCGCTACGCTCGAGGGCATGAGCGCCGCCGACCGCAAGACCCTCCGCGAACGATGGACCTCCGAGGAGCTCTCGTCGCTGCGCACCCAGCTCTCGCGCCTCTCGAGCGTCGTGCCCGGGCCGCATCGGCTCACGCCCAGCTGGCACGACGCGTCCGCCGGAACCACAGACCTCCGCGAGCTGCAGGCCGGCAGCCTCGGCATCGCCATCGCGCACCTCGACCTCTCGAACATCGACGCCAGCAGCCTCGTCGGCGGGCTCAGCATCAGCAACAGCACCCTCACGCACTGCCACTTCGACGGCGCGAAGCTGACGGCGCACACCCGACTCGAGGGCTCGCTGCGGGCCTGTGCGTTCACGGGCGCGAGCATCCCGCAGGCCTCCATCGGTCCCGAGGTCTCCGACTGCACGTTCCGCGACGCGAAGCTGCGACGCCTCCGCGCCGTCCCCGGCACGGTCTTCTCGAACTGCGCCTTCGATGGCGCCGAGCTCTCCGGCGCTGAGTTCACGAACACGCGGTTCATCGACTGCAGCTTCACCGGAGCCAAGTTCAACCCCGCCACGACGTTCCGCGGATGCACCTTCGTCGGCGAGGCACCGAGGTTCGGCAAAGCGACCGAGAGCGGCACGACGATCGAGCCGCTCGCGGGTTGACCCCGGCGACCACGCAGAGCAGGCACGCCCGGCCAGGGCCCAGAAGCTCTGAGTCATAGCAAAGTCATACAGACGGGTTCGGGCTGAAGAGCAGTTCACCCTCCGGGCCTTCCGTCATGCAAGCACCTGCGGCCCAGCAGACGGGCGTCGGTGAAGCTCGCCTCGCGGACGACCAGGAACACCCGGGGCGCACCCGGACAGCTGCGCATCACTTACGACCAGGGCTTCTCAGGTTCCCGCTTGGCTCTCTTCCTAGCGTCGACCGCATGTCAACCTCAGCGAATGCCGCTCTGCTCATCCTCCGTATCGCGCTCGGCGCGACCATGCTGCTCCACGGAGTCCAGAAGCTCACGACCACGGGAATCGGCGGCGTCCAGGAGATGCTCGCGGGTCTCGGCGTCCCGCTCGCCGACGTGGCAGGCGTCGCCCTCCCCTTCGTGGAGATCGGCGCCGGAGTGCTGCTCCTCGCGGGTCTCTTCACTCGCGTCGCCGCAGCCCTGCTCGCGATCGTCTCGCTCGGCGCCATGTTCACGGTGCACTTCACGGCAGGCTTCTTCGCGCAGGACGGCGGCTACGAGTTCGTGCTCGTGCTGGCGCTCCTCGGCATCGCGCTTGTCCTCACGGGAGGCGGACGGTGGGCCGTTGACGCCCTTCTGCGTCGACCGCGCAGCGCCCGAACCGCCAGCGCCGACCGCCACACAGTCGCCCAGACGGCGTGATAGCTAGCCCGGCTAGCAAAAATCTGGCGGGTCGATAGCCCCCGAAGCCGAAGACACGATACGGTCCAATCCACCGGCTTCCCCTGCTCCGAATCCTTCGTACACGGGCGAGACAGCCCGGCGCGCGAAAGGCGGCTGCAGTGCTGGAATCCTCGACTCCCCTCCTCGTGGGCCCCGACGTCATCGGAGCCCCCGGCGGGTACCGCAACGTCACCGACCTGCTCGCCCGGCGGGCTGAGATCGCCCCGGACCACGCGGCGTTCGAGGTGCCGAGCGACCCCACCGACCCGAGTGCTCCGTGGCGCGACGTCTCCACGCGTGAGTTCACGGAGACCGTGCGAGCAGTCGCCAAGGGGCTGCTCGCCATCGGCGTGCGGCCCGGCGACGCGATCGCCATCATGGCACCCACCCGCTACGAGTGGGCCGTCGCAGACCTCGCTGTGTGGTTCGCCGGCGGCGTCGTCGTACCGATCTACGAGACCTCGGCACCCACCCAGGTCTCGGCCATCATCCACGACGCCAAGGTGGTGCTCGCGGTCGGCGGCAGCGCCCACCATGTCGGACTGCTCACGACACCGCTCGATGCGCGCGGGTCCGACGCGCTCGGCGTCTGGTCGATGGATGCGGCCGACGGCCCCGGCGAGCATCGCGACCTCGATCGCCTCGCCGCCCTCGGGCTCGGCGTCGCCGACGAGGCGCTCGAGGAGCGACGCCTGCTCGCCACCGCCGACTCCCCCGCGACGATCGTCTACACCTCCGGCACCACTGGAGAGCCCAAGGGGGCCGTGCTCACGCACGAGAACTTCCTCGGCCAGGTCCTCAACATCGCAGCTGCCTACGGCGAGGTCGTGCATCCCGCGGGCAACACCATCATCTTCCTGCCCCTCGCCCACGTGCTCGCCCGCGGACTGCAGCTCATCTGCCTCGCGAGCGGCATGCGCATCGCCCACCTCGCCGACCCGACCGCCGTCGTCGGCACCCTCGGGCAGCTGAAGCCGACGTTCCTCGTCGTCGTGCCCCGCGTCCTGCAGAAGATCCAGGCCGCAGCCGGCGCCAAGGCAGCCGCGAGCGGGCTCGCCAAGGTCTGGGCGTCGGCGCAGAGCACAGCCGTCGAGTGGGGTGAGTTCCGCGAGACGGCGACTCCGGCCGCACGCGCCCCGCTTGGCCTGCGCATCCGACACGGCCTCTTCGACGCGGTCTTCTACCGCCGACTGCGGCAGGTCATGGGCGGCCGCGTCACCCACATCCTCTCCGGCGGTGCCACCCTCGACGCCGAGCTCTCCCTCTTCTTCGGCGGCATCGGCGTGCCCGTCATCGAGGGGTACGGCCTCACCGAGACGACGGCGCCCCTGACCGGCAACCTCCCGAGCGACATCCGCTCGGGAACGGTCGGTCGGCCGCTGCCCGGCTCCACGGTTCGCATCAGCGACGACGGGGAGATCCTGGCCCGCGGGATCGGCGTCTTCAGCGGCTACCGGAACCCCGAGCACAACCAGGACGCATTCGTCGACGGCTTCTTCCGAACCGGCGACCTCGGCCGCCTCGACGAGCAGGGCCGGGTTGTCCTCGAGGGACGCCTGAAGGACGTCATCGTCACCTCGAACGGCAAGACCATCGTTCCCATGAGGTGGGAGTCCTCCGTCGAGTCGGACTCCCTCGTCTCGCACGCCGTCATGATCGGCGAGGGACGCAACTACCTCTCGGCGCTCATCATCCTCGACCCATTGGCACTCGCCGAGTTCTCCGCCGAGGTCGCCGCGAGCGCCCACCCGAGGCCAGAGCAGCACGAGCTCCTGACGGTCGTGGATGCGAAGGCGCGCGAGCACGTCCAGCGCGCCGTCGACCGCGCCAACGAGCTCGTCGCCCGCAGCGAGCAGGTGCGGCGCTTCACGCTCATCGCGACGGACCTCGACGATCCGACCTTCGTGACGCCGACGCTGAAGCTCAAGCGCGCAGCGGTGCTGCAGCGCAGCACGGACGTCGTCGACGCCCTCTACTCTTCCTGATCACCCCATTCCCCCCGGCGCACAGCGCCTCGAGAGGCAACAGCATGACGAGCGACATCACCCCTGGCGGCACGAGCACCGCGGGAAGCAAGAACCGGGCGACGATCATCACGATCGCCATCGCCGTGCTGATCGGGGCGCTCGTCGCGCTGGCCGGCAGCCAGGGCGGGGCGGCGCTCGCCGGGTTCCCCCTCTACGCGTGGGCCGTCGCGGCCGCGTTCCTCATCCAGGTGCTCGTCTACCTGCCCTCGGCGGCGGCGAAGACCGAGCGGTTCTTCGACCTCACGGGAAGCGCGACGTTCATCGTCGTCACCATCGGCCTGCTCATCGCGGCACCGGCACCGGATGCCCGCTCCTGGATCCTCGGAGCCATGGTGATCCTGTGGGCCCTGCGGCTTGGCTCGTTCCTCTTCGCGCGCATCCACCGCTCGGGGTCCGACGATCGCTTCGACGACATCAAGGGCGACAAGCTGCGCTTCCTGCGGGTCTGGATCATGCAGGGCCTCTGGGTGAGCCTCACGGCCGCCGCGGCGTGGATCGCGATCGCCGGCGGCACCGCGGAGCGCGAGCCCATCGGCTGGCTCGGCATCGTGGGCATCGTCATCTGGGTGGCCGGGTTCGTCATCGAGGTCGTCGCCGACCTGCAGAAGAACGCGTTCAAGGCCGACCCGGCGAACAAGGGTCGGTTCATCCGCACGGGCCTCTGGTCCCGTTCGCGCCATCCCAACTACTTCGGCGAGATCCTGCTCTGGGTGGGCGTCGCCATCGTCGCCATCCCCGTCCTGGTCGGCTGGCAGTGGATCGCGCTCATCTCGCCGGTCTTCGTCGTGCTGCTGCTCTCGAAGGTCAGCGGAGTGCCGCTGCTCGAGGCCAAGGCCGACAAGAAGTGGGGCGGCGACGCCGACTACGAGGAGTACAAGGCGAAGACGCCCGTGCTCCTGCTGAAGCTCACGCGCCCCTGACCTCGGCCGGGGCGCGTGAGCCCCGAGCTACTGGAAGGCGGGTACGACGTGCTCGATGAACAGCTCGAGCGAGCGCTTCTTCTGCTCGTGGGAGAGGGAGTTGTCGCTCCAGAAGCTGAACTCGTCGACCCCGAGCGACTCGTACTCGCGCAGGCGGGCGATGACCTCGTCCGGCGTGCCGATCATCGCGGTCCTGTGCAGTGACTCGGGCGTGAACTCGGGCCGCTCCGAGAACTTCGCCTCGGGGCTCGGCTCGAGGAACCCGTCGACGGGGTCGGTCTTGTTGCCGAACCAGGCGTCGAAGGTGCGGTAGAACTTGTTGACCCCTTCGGCGGCCGGTCGCCAGCCGTCTGGGTCGCTCTCCTCGTGCACGTAGGTGTGGCGCAGCACCATGATCTCGGGGCGCGCAACCTCGGGATGGTTCGACACTGCTGTCTCGAACTTGGTCACGAGGTCGGCGACCTCCTCGTCGCCCTTCATGAGCGGCGTCACCATGACGTTGCAGCCGTTGGCGACCGCGAAGTCGTGCGTGTCGGGGTCGCGGGCCGCGACCCACATCGGCGGAGTCGGCTGCTGCACGGGCTTCGGGACGCTCGTGGAGACGGGGAACTGCCAGACCTCGCCGTCGTGGGCGTAGTCGCCCTGCCAGAGCTCGCGCACGGCGGGGATCAGCTCGCGCAGGTGCTTGCCGCCCTCCTTGCCTGGCATGCCGCCTGCGAGGCGGTCGAACTCGAACTGGTACGCGCCGCGCGCCAGTCCAACCTCGGCGCGCCCGCCGCTGATGACGTCGAGCAGGGCCGTCTCTCCGGCCACCCGGAGCGGGTTCCAGAAGGGGGCGATGATGGTGCCCGCGCCGAGCCGGATCTTCGTGGTGACCGCGGCGAGGTACGCGAGCTGCGGCATGGGGCTCGGGGAGATCGTGTACTCCATCGAGTGGTGCTCGCCGATCCACACCGTGCTGAAGCCGGCCTTCTCGGCCAGGAGCGTGAGCTCGACGAGCTCCGCGAAGAGCTGCTCGGTGCTGACGGAGTCGTCCCAGCGCTCCATGTGGATGAACAGAGAGAAACGCATTGTCGTGTCCTTTCGAGAGTGGAGGTGCTGCTGCCGTCAGCGGCGGCTGGCGCGTTCCGCGATGGTGGTGTTCCCGCGAGACCAGTGCTCGTGCTCGATCTCGCGGATGACGACGGTGATGTTCTCCGGTGCTGCGCCCACGGCCTCCTCGGCGACGCGGTGCACGCCGTCGATGAGGGCCCTGAGCTGCTCCGGAGTGCGCCCCTTGGCGATGGAGATGTCGATGAGTGGCATGCGCCCCTACCCCCGCATCACGAACGGGTCGGCGACGGGCGATTCGTCGGTGTTGATCCACACGCTCTTGAGGCGCGTGTACTCGTGCATGGACTCGATGCCGTGCTCGATGCCGACGCCGGAGTTCTTGAAGCCCTGCCTCGGAGACATGGGCGACATGGCGCGGTAGGTGTTGACCCAGATGGTGCCGGCGTCGAGGCGACGCGAGAGGCGATGGGCGCGGGCGAGGTTCTGCGTCCACACGCCGGCCGCGAGGCCGAACTCGGTGTCGTTGGCCAGCCCGACGACCTCGTCCTCCGTGTCGAAGGGCATGATGGCGGCGACGGGCCCGAAGATCTCCTCGCGGACGACGCGCATGCTGTTGGTGACGTCGGTCAGCACGGTGGGCTCGAAGTAGTAGCCGGGGAGCTGCACGTCGGGGCGACCGCCTCCGGCGTAGAGGGTCGCGCCCTCGTCGACACCGATGCCGACATACGATCTGACCTTCTCGAGCTGGTCGCTGAAGGCGAGGGGGCCGAGCTCGGTCGCATCGTCGAGGGGGTCGCCGATGACGATGGACTTCGCGCGAGCGGAGACGCGCTCGAGGAGCTCGTCGTAGACGGAGCGATGAGCGAAGACGCGGCTCCCGGCGATGCAGGTCTGGCCCGCCGCGGCGTAGATCCCCGCGATGACCCCCATCGCCGCGTTCTCGATGTTCGCGTCGTCGAACACGATGTTCGGGCTCTTCCCGCCCAATTCGAGCGTGCATCCGATGAATCGTGCCGCCGCGCTCGCCGCGATGGCCGAGCCCGTGCGCGTCGACCCCGTGAAGGAGATCTTCGCGATGAGGGGGCTCTCGACGAGCGCCGCGCCTGCTTCTGCGCCGAGGCCCGTGACGACGTTGACGACACCGTCGGGGAACCCGGCCTCGCTCGCGAGCTGCGCGAAGCGGAGCACGGTGCGCGAGGTGTACTCACTCGGCTTGATGACGACGGTGTTGCCGGCTGCGAGCGCAGGCGCGAGCTTCGAGGTCGTGAGCGTCAGCGGGGAGTTCCACGGTGTGATCGCGCCGACCACGCCGAGCGGCTCGTGCTGCGTGTAGTTGAGGATCTGCAGGTTGCTGGTTGGGATCTGCGAGCCCTGGATCTTGTCGGCGAGCCCGCCGTAGTAGTAGAGGTACTCGGGCAGCGACGCGAGCTGGCCGCGCATCTCGCGCAGGAGCTTGCCGTTGTCGAGGCTCTCCAGGCGGGCGAGCTCGTCGGCGTTCTCGGCCACCAGGTCGCCAAGGCGACGCAGCAGCTTGCCTCGCTGCGTCGCCGTGAGCCCGCTCCAGCTGGGCGCCTCGAACGCCCGCCTGGCCGCGGAGACCGCCAGCTCGACATCGGCGGCGTCACCCCTCGCCGCCTCGTACAGCACGTCGAGGGTCGCGGGGTTGATGCTCTCGAAGTAGGCGCCGCCGGCGGGATCGCGCCAGCCCCCGTCGATGAAATGTCCGTAGCGGTCAGTCATGGTGTGCTCCTTCGTGGTGCTTGGAGTTGGAGAGTTCCGTGTCTTCGATGTGCTCCGCGAGCTCCGCGGCGAAGGCCTCGGGCGCTTCGACGGGAAGCATGTGCCGGACGCCGGCGACGATGCGCGACCGGGCATCCGGGATGGCGGCCGCGAGCCTGCGGCTCATGTCGGGCGTCGAGCCGGGGTCGAGCTCGCCCGTGATGGCGAGGGTCGGGATGGAGATGGAGGCCAGATCAGCTTCGATCTGCCGGTCACCCGTCGCGAAGATCTCGTAGGCGTGCCCGAACGACTCGACGTCGTTGGCTTCGAGCACGCGCCTCGTCGCGTCGACTGTCTCGGGAGCGACGTCGCTTCCCGAGTACCAGCGTTCGAGCGAGCGCTCGACGGTCGCAGCGAAGTCGGTCCGTGCCGAAGCCAACCGGGCGAGTACTGCGGCGCGCTCCTCCGGGGTCCGCTGGCAGACGGAGCTGACGCAGACGAGCGACCGGACTCGGTCGTTCGAGTGGCTCGCGATTCGCTGGGCGACGAGCGCCCCGAGTGAGAAGCCCACGAGGTGGACCGGCCCGCTCGGAAGTCGCTCAGCGACGTCGGCCGCGAACTCGGCGAGCGACATCGCCCCGCGCAGGCGCGGCTGGGCCCCATGACCCGGCAGGTCGAGGGCGATCGTCGGCCGGTCGAGCAGCTCCTCGACGCGGCCCCACATGCTCCGATCAAGCCCCACCCCGTGCAGCAGCACGATGGGCGTGCGTGTCGGCGTCGAGCTCACGTCGTCGCCCCGCTACAGCTCGGTCGAGAGCGCCGCGAGCCGCTGCTGCGGGCGGCCCTGGGCAGCCCCGGCCAGGGCGACGAGGATCTCGTCCGGGTGCGGCGCATCCGCGATCCGCACCTCGAACGACTGGTGGTGCGAGCGGATCGTCGCGTCGGTGAAGTGCTTGAGCGGGATGTCGAACGCGACGCCGGCCGGCCCTCGCTTCTCGACTGCGGGCAGCAGGGTGCTCGCGTTTGCTGCCTTCCGGAAGTGGTCGCCGAACTTGAGCGTGTGGATGAGCGCCGAGCCGTGCTCGACCTCGCCGTTCAGCCCGATGATCGCGGCTTTGCCGTATGCCTCGAGAGGGGCTGCGAGCGCCTCCATGACTCGGGGCGCGAGCAGCGCTCCGAGCTCGGATGCGACGGCGTCGATGCCGGCGCTCAGGTCCTCGACGAATCCCTGGCCAGCCCACGGGTTCTCGATGATGGCGGCCACGACCGCGGTCCTCGCTGCGGGCGAGACCGTGCGGCCGCCCTCGATGAGCGTCTCGTCGACGATGGTGATGACTCTGCGAACCTTCATGCTGCGATTCCTTTCAGGATGTCGGAGGTGACCTTCACGTCGGTCGTGCGGTCTCCGATCCGGGGGTGAGGGCGGGGGCCGGACGACGCGACCGCGATGACCGCGATCTCGTCGCGGTGCGGTGCATCCGCGAGGTGCACGTCGAGTGACTGGTAGTGGCTGCGGGTCGCCGCCGCGGTCTTGTGCCAGAGCGGCACTCGCAGATCGCCCCCGGCATCGGCTCTCGTGTCCGAGAAGCAGATGATCGAGGTGCCCTCGAGGAACTCGCGGAGCAGGTTGCCGAAGTAGGGGGTGTGGATGAGCGCGCCGGCGTGCTCGATCTCGCCGTCGACGCCGACGACGGCGGCCTTGCCGAACGCTTCGACGTTGGCGGCCCCGCCGAGCGCCTCGAGGAGGCGGTCGCTGAGGAGCTTGGCGACGATGGGGGCGATCTCGGACGTCGCCTCCGTGAGGTCGGCGAGGGGCCCGGCCCCGATCCACGGGTTGCGGACGACGGCGACGGCGCTCACCTGCCGGATCGCGGTCGGGGCGTCGACGCCGCCGTCCGAGATGATGTCCTCGTAGGCAGTCGAGATCTTTCGCACGCCGAGGGCGACGGCGCGCTCGCGCAGTGTCTCGCCGCGACGCTCGGTCGCTGTGGCGGTGGTGGTCATGGTGGCTCCTGGTCTCCTCGATCGTCTGGTGTGCCCGGATGGGCGTCGGCGACTCAGGCGGTGATCGACTCGCTGTCGGCCGGGTTGCCGTGATCGGCCGGCGCGAGGGCTGCGCGGCTCGACGCCTCGACGTGTGTTCGCATGGCGAACTCGGCGCCGATCGCATCCTTCTCGACGATCGAGCGGACAACCGCGCGGTGCTCGTGGTTGGAGGCGAGCAGACGACCGGGGCGCTCGATCGTGCGCAGCACGATGCGGTGGTAGGCGAGCTGGTTCATGAGGCGCTCGTAGTGCTCCGCGAGCTTCGCGTTGTCGGCGCCGAGCACGATGGTCCAGTGGAACTCGTGCACGAGGCGGGCGTATTCGGCCGTGTCGCCGGCCTTGGCGGCGGCGTCGCTCTCGTCGAGGTTGCGCGAGAGGGCTGCGACCTCCGAGGTGGGGCCGCGGCGGGCGAGCAGGTTGGCGGCGAGCCCTTCCAGCGATTCCTTGAGCTGGAACAGCTCGACGATCTCCCGCCTGGTGGGTGTTCGCACGAACGTCCCGACGCGGGGACGGATCTCGACGAGGCCCTCGTTCTCCAGCTGCTTGAGGGCCTCGCGGATGGGGGTGCGGCTGACGCCGAACTCCTGCGCGAGCACGAGCTCCGGCATCGGGTCGCCTGGCGGGTACGTGCCGCTCGTCACGAGACGGCGGAGTCGCTCGAGGAGAGGGAGGTCTGCGTACGCCTCATCGCTGAGACCCAACGGCGTGATCTGTTGCATACAAGAACGCTAGCTGGCATGCCACAGGATTGTCAACGAGCTCCTATTTTCTCAGGAAACACAACGTTTACAACGAAGCGTTGACGCATGCATGAACGCGGGGTTACGCTCCGTTGCATGCAAGCAAACATCAAAGATGCTGTCGCAGCTGCATGGTCCGACGTCTGGGATCGGGGTGACTTCGGTGCGTTCGAAGCCCTCGTGACCACGGACTATCGGCGCGAGAGCACAAGATCGGGTCGGGTATCTGCACTCGACGAGTTCAAGCAGGAGGTCTCCGAGGTGCGCGCCGCGTTCCCGGACCTCGTCACGCGCATCGACCAGGTCCTGGTCGAGGACGACGCGCTCGCCGTCTTCTGGACCTCCGACGGCACGTTCAGCCAGCCGCTCGGCACTGTCCCCCCGACAGGCAAGCGCGTCGTCACGAACGGATCCAACTACGGCACCCTGCGGGACGGACGCGTCTCTTCCGAGCGCGTGACCTGGGACTCAGCCGAGCTGCTCACCCACCTCGGCCTCCCCTCCCTGCACTCGGCGTTCGAGGATGCCGACGCCGACTACGCCGACGAGTCCGCAGCTCCCCCGCGCGAGATGCTCAAGGCCTTCAACAAGCAGTTCATCTCCGGCGTCACGGTCGTCACGACGAAGGACGAGGAGGGCCGGCCACGCGGACTCGCCGTCAGCGCCTACTCCTCGGTGTCGCTCGATCCGCCGCTCGTGCTCGTGTGCGTGCAGAAGTCGTCGTCGACCTACCCCTCGCTCTTCAGATCCACGCACCTCGGCATCAACATCCTCTCGAGCGAGCAGCAGCACGTGCTCGCGACCTTCGCCTCCAAGTCTTCGGACAAGTTCGCCGACATCACCTGGCACGAAGGGCCAGAAGGCAGCCCGCTCATCGACGGCTCCTCCGCCTCCATCGAGGTCGAGATCAAGGAGCGCTTCCAGGCGCTCACGCACACCATCTTCATCGGCCGCGTGCACCACGCGACGACCACCGACGACGCGCCCATTCTGTACAAGGCCGGCAAGTTCTTCGATGGACGAGGGCTCTCAGAGCTCTGACCAGGTCATCACAACCGCGATGACCGTTCCGCCCTCCCGGGCCTGCCTCCTCCGAAGTGGAGCAACACCATGACTCTTCACCATCCTCCGAAGCCCGAGCTGCACGACGACGACGCACTCGATGGTCACGGGCTCGAGCCGACGTCCGGCCCGAGTCGCGCCCAGGCGGCGGCCGACGCGCTGCGTCACCGTCCCGGCGTCGTCTTCTGGGTTTCGATCGCCCTCATCCTGGCGTTCGTGTCGTGGGCGGCACTGTCGCCTGAGACGCTCAACGCATCGATGACGGGAGCCATCAACTGGGCCTCGGCGACCGTCGGCTGGTCGTACCTCCTTGTCACGACCGGCTGCATCGGCTTGCTCATCTACCTTGCGTGCAGCAGGTTCGGACGGGTGAGACTCGGGGCTGACGAGGACCGCCCCGAATTCACCACGTGGGCCTGGCTCGCCATGATCGTCTCGACCGTGATGGGCGTCGGGCTCATCAGCTACGGTGTCGCCGAGCCGATCTCGCACTTCGTGCTGCCGCCGCACGCACTCGCCGATCCGGGCACCGCTGAGGCCGCGGTCGTCGCCATGCAGTACTCGTACCTCGACTGGGGGCCCCATGCCTGGGCCGTGTTCGGCGTGTTCGGCGTCGCCATCGCCTACTCGACGCACCGCAAGGGCAACACGGGTCTCGTCTCCCCCATGCTGCGCCCGATTCTCGGCAAACGCGTCGACGGGTGGCTCGGCAACGTCATCGATGTCTTCGCCATCATCGCGACGCTGTTCGGCACGACGACCTCGCTCGGCCTCGGAGCGTCGCAGATCACCGAGGGTCTGAACCGGGTCTTCGGCTTGCCCGCAGAGACCTTCACGCAGATCCTCGTCATCGCCGTCATCACGGTCATCTTCACGCTCTCCGCCCTGTCAGGCGTGAATCGCGGCATCAAGTACATCAGCCAGTTCACGATGCTCGCCTCGATCCTCCTTGCCATCTACGTCTTCTTCGCGGGCCCGACGAACTTCATCACCAACCTGTTCTTCCGGGCGACGGGTGCGTACTTCGGTGACTTCTTCTCGATGAGCCTCACGACCCCGCTCACGGCAGAGGACGGGCAGTGGATGCAGTGGTGGACGTACTTCATGATGGCCTGGTGGCTGAGCTGGGGTGCGTTCGTGGGCGTCTTCCTCGCGAAGATCTCGCGTGGCCGCACGATTCGCCAGTTCGTGATCGGCGTGATGGTCGTTCCGAGCCTCGTCTTCTTCGCCTGGTTCACCATCTTCGGTGGGTCGGCGATCAAGTTCGACATGGACGGGGTCGGCAGCATCGGCGAGGCCGCGAGTGCCGATGTCAATACCGCGTTCTTCGAGATGCTCTCCAACCTCCCACTGGTGGGCATCACCTCAGTGGTCGCGATCATCCTGGTCGTGTTGTTCTTCGTCTCCGGTGCTGACGCGAACACGTTCGTCCTCAGCATGATGTCGTCGCGCGGCGCGCTCGAGCCGACGAAGCTGGTGTTGGCGATCTGGGGCGCGCTGACCGGCCTCTGCGCGGCCCTGCTGCTTCTCACCGGCGGGTTGCAGGCGCTGCAGCAGGCGGCGATGCTCTCTGCGCTGCCCTTCACGGTCATCGTCGCGCTGCTCGCGGTCTCGCTGGTCATGCAGCTGAAGAAGGACCCGCACTTCGATTACACGCGGGACGTGCGTCGGGAGGACCTTCGCACCGGGGTCCTTCGACTGCCCATCCACGGCCCCGCGCGGAGGAAAGAGGCCGACTCAGCACCTGAACAGCCGGGTTCCGCGGGTCAACCGCCGCTCTTGCCTCCAACGCCGTAGACGATGATCGCGGAGATGGGGATGGCGAGGAAGAAGACCCACGCCCATCCCCATCCACCCGCGATGAAGCCGATGAGGAGGAACGCGGCGAGCGCGAGCAGGGGCACGATCGCGACGATCGCAACCCCCGTTCGGCCGCCGAGCGGTGTCTTGCGTGCAAGTGGGTTCGAGGTGTCGTCGGTGCTCATGAGGGGCTCCTGCGGGATCGGGGTGTTCCTGACAGTGGATGCACGGCGACTGCGTTCACATCTGCTGACGATCGAAGGCACACCAGCCGAGGTCGGACACCGCGAGAGTGATGGAGCACTTCATTGTGCGCTCGTCGCTCCCGCGGTGTCTACACCCAGCTCGGAATCGGGATTCCCGATTCGCTAGACGGGCTCGATCGTCCGATCCTGGCTTGCCGTCATTCGACGAGCTTCCCCTCCACAGAGACCTCGCCGATGAGCTCGGCGATCTCGGCGGGCACGGGCGGGATCTCCTCGCGGGTGATGCCGCCGCCCGGCGACCACACGAGGTTGACCTGCATGGCGGGGTCGAGTTCGGGGAAGTCGCTGCGGTTGTGGCAGCCGCGCGTCTCACGACGTTCCAGAGCGGCCTCCAGGGTCGCCCTCGCAGCGAGCGCCGACGACTTCAGGTCGAAGGCGTGCGCGAGGTCCTGGAACCCGGCGATGTCGGGGTGGATGCCGACGTCCTCCATCCGAGCCTCGATGACATCGAGCGCTGCGATACCGGCCTTGAGCCCCTCTTCGTCTCGCACGACGCCCGCGAACTCGGTCATCGTGTCGCGGATGGCGCGCTGCAGGGCGCGCACGTTCTCACGACCATCGGCGCTGAGCAGGGCGTCGATCTCGCCGCGCGCCTGCGCGACGGCTGCCGGGGACCGGAGCTGCGCATCCAGGCCCTCGGAGTGGGCGACGGCCGCCCGGCCGACGATGCGGCCGAAGACGAGCAGCTCGATGAGCGAGTTGCCGCCGAGGCGGTTCGCGCCGTGGAGGCCGCTCGACGCCTCGCCGATCGCGTAGAGCCCGTCGACGTCGGTGCCGTGGTCGTCGGGGCGGACCCACACTCCGCCCATCGAGTAGTGGGCGGTCGGCGCGATCTCGATCGGGCTCACGGTGATGTCGAGCATCTGCAGGTCGAGCATCTGCTGGTAGATGCGCGGCAGGCGGTTCATGATCGTCTCGCGGGGCAGGTGCGAGACGTCGAGCCAGACGCCGCCGTTCGCGGTGCCGCGGCCCTCCTTGATCTCGGTGTACGCGGCGAGCGCGACCCGGTCACGCGTCGAGAGCTCCATGCGCTCGGGATCGTAGCGCTCCATGAAGCGCTCCCCCAGGCCGTTCGTGAGGATGCCGCCTTCGCCGCGGGCGGCTTCCGAGACGAGCGTGCCAGCCGCGTTCTCCGGCTCGATGATGCCAGAGGGGTGGAACTGCACGAGCTCGGGGTCGCGGAGGCGCCCGCCGGCTTCGACGGCGAGGCGGAACGAGTCGCCCGTGTTCTCGTCGCGTCGCGAGGAGGTGCGCCGCCAGATGCGGTTGTGCCCACCGGCGGCGAGGATCACCGAGTCGGCGTGGATGAGGTACCTCGTGCCGTCGTTGATGTCGAACCCGTATGCACCGAAGACGACATTGTCGCGCACGAGGATGCGGGTGATGTAGACGGTGTCGAGGATGGGGATGTTCAGCTGCTCCGTGCGGGCGACGAGCGAGCGCTGGATCTCGAGGCCCGTGTAGTCGCCGGCGAAGGCGGTGCGGCGGAACTTGTGGGCGCCGAAGAAGCGCTGCGAGATGCGGCCGTCGCCTTCGCGCTGGAAGCCCATGCCGTAGCGCTCGAGGTCGCGGATGCCCTGCTCGGCGCCCCTGGTCACGATCTCGACGGTGTGCGGGTTGGCGAGCCAGTAGCTCTCCTTGATGGTGTCGGCGGCGTGCTGCTGCCAGCTGTCGTCCGCGTCCATCGTGCCGAGGGCCGCGTTGATGCCACCGGCGGCGAGCGAGGTGTGGGCGTCGTGCTTGGGGCGCTTGCCGACGGCGAGCACGTCGACGCCCTGCTCGGCGACTTCGATGGCGGCGCGCAGGCCGGAACCGCCGGTTCCGATGACGAGCACGGTGGTGGAGATCTGGCGTTCGATGGACTTGGTCGCGGTCATGTCAGCAACGTTAGAGAGCACCGCATGATTACTCCAATGCATAGTCCTGTTCATCCTGATGCACGTAGGCTATCGCCATGAACCTGGACCAGTTGCGGAGTTTCGTGGAGGTCGCCTCGCAGGGGCACTTCACCCGGGCGGCGGAGGTGCTGCATCTCGCGCAGCCCTCGCTGAGCCGACAGATCTCGACCCTCGAGCAGGACCTCGGCGCGCCCCTCTTCAACCGCACACCCGGTCGAATCGCCCTCACCGATGCCGGCGAGTCCCTGCTCCCGCTCGCGCGGCGAATGCTCGCCGACGCCGACTCGGTGCGGCGCGAGATGGCGGAGCTCACCGACCTCCAGCGAGGCACGGTGCGGCTCGGCGCCACACCCTCGCTGTGCGTGAGCCTCGTCGCGGACGCCTTGCAGTCGTTCCACGCCTCGCATCCCGGCATCGAGCTGCACGTCTCGGAGAGCGGCTCCCAGGGCCTCATCGAGCAGCTGGCGGAAGGCGCGCTCGATCTCGCGCTCATCACGACCCCCGAATCCAGGCAGACCCCACGCGCCACCCTCACCAGGCTGCCGCTGCTCAACGAGGAACTCGTCGTGGTGTCCCCCATCGACGGGGCCGCAGCGATCCGCTCCCCCACCATCACCCTCGAGGAACTTGCCGCCGCCCCGCAAGTGGTCTTCTCTCGGGGCTACGACCTTCGTGCAACAGCAGAGGCCGCGTTCCTCAAGGCCGATCTGCGACCGAACGTGGTGGTCGAGGGGCCGGAGATGGATGCGGTGCTGCGGTTCGTGGAGCTCGGACTCGGCGTCGCGGTTGTGCCGGCCATGGTCATCCGCGGGCGGGCGGGCTTCCGCTCCGCCAGGCTCACCAGCTCCATCCTGCAGCGCACCGTGAGCCTCGCTCACCGGAGCGACGTGCCCCTCTCTCGCGCCGCACGCGCCATGGCGGCGACGATCGAATCGATCGCCGCCGCCATGGTCGGCCAGACGCCCGGAACCAGCAGCGTGGAGCTGTGAGTCTGCTGCAGTGGGTGGCTCCCGCTAGCTGTTCACGAGCTCCTTCGCCTCCTGCTTGGCACGCTTGCGCGCCACCAGGCGGCCGCGCACGGTGAAGGCGAGCACGAGCGCCAGCAGGGTGTAGAGCGCGATCGCGATCGGCCCCTGCACCAGCACGGAGAAGTCGCCGTTGGCGCTCATCGCCGCATCCCGCAGGCTGGTCTCGGCCAGCGGCCCGAGAACCATGCCGATGATGAGCGGTGCGATCGGGAAGTCAAGGGCCCGCATGAGGAAGCCGAGCAGGCCGACCCCGAGCAGCATGAGCAGATCGAACGTCGAACCCGACGTGGCGTAGATGCCGAGCGCGCAGAAGATCGTGATGCCCGCGTACAGGTACGGGCGCGGGATCAGGAGCAGCTTCGCCCACAGCATCGCGAACGGCAGGTTCAGGACGAGCAGCACCACCATGGCGATGAAGAAGCTCGCGAGCAGCGCCCAGACCAGCTCAGGGGCGCGGTCGAAGAGCAGCGGGCCCGGCTGCAGGCCGTACTGACGGAACGCGGCGAGCATGATCGCTGCCGTCGCCGAGATGGGGAGGCCGAGCGCCAGGAGCGCGCCCATCGCCATACCCGTCGTCGCGTTGCCAGCGGCCTCCGGGGCTGCGAGGCCCCTGATCGCGCCCTTGCCGAACTGCGGGTCCTTGCGGCGCGCGTCCAGTCGCTTCTCCAAGCCGAAGGCGAGGAACGTGGGGATCTCGGAGCCACCGGCCGGCACAACACCGAACGGAAGACCGATGACGGTGCCGCGCAGCCAGGCCGGAGTGGCCTCCTTGAATTCCTTGCGGCTCAGCCACGGGCGACCCTTCGGACGGATCATGCCCTTGTCGTTGACGTGCCGCTCGAGGCAGGCGACGTAGATGACCTCACCGAGCGCGAGGACCGCGACCGTCACGGTCACCAGCGAGATGCCGTCGAACAGCTGTGGGGAGTCCATCGTGAAGCGCGGGGCGCCGGAGACGCCATCGATGCCGATGACCGCGATGCCCAGGCCGATGAACAGGGCCGTGAGCCCCTTGACGACGTTGTCGGTGACCACGGTGGAGGTCGCCGCGAACGCGAACACGGCAAGGGCGAAGAACTCCGCCGGCCCGAAGCTGCTGGAGAAGTCGGCAAGCGCAGGGGCCAGGAAGACCACCACGATCGAGGCGATGAAGCCACCGATGAACGCGCCGATGGCAGCCGTCGCGAGCGCCTGAGCAGCCCGACCGTTCAGCGCCATCTTGTGGCCCTCGAACGTGGAGGCGATGGCTGACGCCTGGCCTGGCGTGTTCATCAGGATGCCCATGGTCGAGTCGCCGAAGAGGCCACCGAAGTAGACGCCGGCGAACATGATGAACGCAGCCGTCGGCTCGAGCGAGAACGTGACGGGCAGCAGGAGGGCAACCGCCATCGAGGAGCCGAGGCCCGGCAGCACGCCGACGGCGGTCCCGAGGAGGCAGCCGACGAAGACCCACATGAGGTTCTGCCAGGTGAGGGCACCGGCGAACCCCTCCATGAGGAGTTGGAGCGTTTCCATGTCAGATACCTCCGAGGATGCCGGACGGGAGCGACATGCCGAGTGCCATGTCGAAGGCGATGTAGGCAAGCGAGCTCAGCGTGAAGCCCACGACGAGGCTCGCCACTGGCTTCGTCGAGCCGAAGCCGCGGGCCACACACCAGAAGAGGAGGGCTGCTGCGATGACCCAGCCGAGCAGGTCGAGCGTCAGCGAGAACACCAGGAACGAGCCGACGACCCAGGCAAACGATCTCAGGTCGACGCGCACCTTGCGGGGGGCGCCTGCTGCGCCCGCCGCAGCAAGCGCCTCGTCATCGGCCAGCGCGCGGGCGAGGAGCTCCTCCTCGGTCATCGTCGACGGAGAGGCCGCGGTCGCGCGCATCTCACGGACAGCACCAACCGCGAGGAGAGCCGCGAAGAGGTACAGGCCGGCGGCGATGAGGCCGGGGAAGAACTGCGGCCCAGGGAAGTCGGCCCCCTCTGGCACCTTCATCGTGAAGATCCCGTAGACGAGGTAGGTGGCGAAGGCTGCGATGACCAGCGGCATCGTCAGTCCCTTGAGGAGGGTGGCCGTCTTGCTTGGGCCTGCGGCGAAGGTCAGGTCCCCGCCGATGACCGCCGACGCGGCCGTCGGGTTCGCGTGGTGCGTCATTGTCCCATCTCCTCGTAGAGCGCCTTGATGCGCAGTTCCTCTTCAGCGAGGAACGTGTCGAGCTCGTCTCCCGTGATGAGGCGCTCGTTCCAGTGGTACCTCTCGATGGCTTCCTGCCATTCGGGTGTCTCCGTCGTCTGCACCACGAGTTCGGCGAGGGCGTCCGTCTGCTCCTCGGTCAGGCCGGAGGGAGCGTGGATCGAGCGCCAGTTCGTGAGCGAGATGTCGTAGCCCTGCTCGGCGGCTGTCGGAATGTCGACGCCTTCGATGGGCTCCTCCGCCACGACCGCGAGGGCCCGCAACCTGCCGGCCTCGATCTGGTCGATGTTGTCCGCGTAGCCTCCTGCCGCGGCCTTCGCCGTGCCGTTGAGGAGCGCCTGGATGGCCTCGCCACCGCCGTCGGATGAGATGTAGGTCGTGTCGACGGGCTCGATGCCTGCGCTCAGCGCGAGGTCGGTCACCACGAGCTGGTCGAACGAGCCACCGCCCGTCCAGGGGATGGACTTCGGGTCGGCCTTCCATGCCGTGGCGAGGTCCTCGAGGGTCTCGTACGGGGAGTCGGCTGGGACGACGATGACGTCATACTCCTCGACCATCACCGCGAGCGGCGTGACGTCTTCGAGCTTCGCCGCGGAGTCGTACTGGATGGTGGCGGCCAGCAGGCCAGTTCCTCCGACGAGGAGGTTGTTGGGTTCACCGTCGAGCACGGAGACATTGCCGAGCGCGATCGTTCCGCCGGCCCCTGGCATGTTGACCACCTGCACGTTGTTGACGAGCCCGTCGGCCTTCTGCGCCTGCTGCAGTTCGCGAGCGACCGTGTCCCAGCCGCCACCGGCAGCTGCCGGGGCGATGATCGTCATCGACGCGTTGATGTCCTGACCCGCAGCGGCGGACGTGATCGAGCCGAAGCTCGCGACGGCGATCGATGCGGCGGCCACGACCCCGCCGATGACTCGGCCGACGATGCGCCTGCTGCCGGACCTGGTCTGCCGGCCCGGTTGGTCCGGCGCCGCCGGCTCTTTCGTTTCTCGGATCATCATTGCTCCATTCGCGCGGACATCGTTGTCTCCGCAATATCGCCTTAGGATTGCACCGCGCTCGCACGTGAGGAGCTCCACGAGGAGTTGTGCTCATAAGTGCTCGCGAGCCCGGTGCGAAGAGGCACCGCATGGGTCTGCGCGGGTCGAAGGCTCGAGCCGGAAGCCAGAAGCCGCGAGCCCGGAGCGCGGGAAGTGAGGATGACGATGCCGTTCAAGCTCAGCCAGCGAGCCGTACGCCTCGGGATGCTCGTGGTGCCGAGCCTCATCACGCTCGGTTCCGTCTCGATCACGGCTGCGATCGCGTTCTCTGTGCAGGAGAGGGAGCTTCGCGAGACCACAGCCGAGCGCGTGCATGAGGTCGCGTCGAGCCTCGCACAGCTGGACGAGGTGCGTGGAGCGCTCGAAGCCGTCACGAGCGCCGGGACCACCTCAGCGCTCGCGGACGCGGACGACCTCGCCGAGGCCACAGACGCCCTGCAGCCGCTCGCCGGCCTCGTGGAGAACGCGACGGGCGTCTACTACGTCGTCATCACCGACGACGAGGGCGTGCGCATCACGCATCCGGACCCCGCCGAGCGCGGGGTGCAGGTCTCGACCGCCAACGCCTCCGTCCTCGCAGGGGAGGCGTTCCACGGAACAGAAGAAGGCGCATCCGGCCCCTCGCTGCGCGCGAAGGTTCCCGTGATCGGGCAGGACGGCACCGTCCTCGGAATGGTCGCCGTCGGCGTGCTCGAGTCGAGCATCTCCGCGGACAGCGCCGAGGCCCTCGGGGAGCTCCTCCCCTGGACGATCAGCGCACTTGTCCTCGGCACGCTGGCCAGCTCGGCCCTCGCCTTCGCGGTCGAGCGCCGGTTCCGCAGACTGGACGCGCTCGCCGCCGAGCACGCGCAGATGCGGCGCACGACCACCGCTCTGCGCGAGCAGTCTCACGAGTTCAGCACCCGCATGCACGTGGTCCACGGCCTCGTGTCGAGAGGCGACACGCAGGACGCGCTCGAGTACATCGACGAGGTCGTGCCGGTTCGGACGGCAGGGGTCGACGCTCCCGACAGCACCGATTCGAGCCACCACTTCCCCCTCCTCGACGCCACGACGCAGGCGGTGCGGGCTGAACTGCACGAGCTGGGAGCGCAGGCGAGCTTCGATCTCGAGCTCGACGAGGACATCGACGACGGCGTCGTGACCGTCATCGCGAACCTCTGCCGGAACGCGGGCGAGGCGGGCGCATCCCAGGTCCTCTGCACGCTTCGCGAGAGCGGCAGCCGCATCATCGGGCTCGTCGACGACGACGGTCCCGGCCTGGACGCCGAGGCGAGCGGCCGTATCTTCGCCCCTGGGTTCTCTTCCAAGGCCGATCCGAGCGGACTCGGACGGGGCATTGGCCTCGAGCTCGTCCGCCGGACGGTCACGTCGCGCCGCGGCACCATCGAGGTCGGGGCGTCACGGCTCGGCGGGTCGCGCTTCGCCTTCGAGATCGAGCGGCTGCGGTGACCTGGATCATCGGCACCGGCCTTGCACCCGGGAGAGGAGCGGCATGAGCAGCAGAATCGAGGAGAGCCCACGAGCGGCCTCGGACCCGATCCGGGTGCTCGTGGTCGACGACGATCGCGGGGCCCGGGCGCTGCACAGCGGGTTCGTCACCGACATCCCCGGGTTCTCGCTCGCCGGTACCGCCAGCACCGGCGAATCCGCGCTCGCGCAGAGCATGAGCGGAGTCGACCTCATGCTCCTGGACATGCGGCTTCCCGACATCAGCGGAGTCGAAGTCCTGCACCGGCTCAGAAGGCTCGGTGCGAAGGTGCCGGATGTACTGGTGATCAGCTCGTCCCGCGACCAGACGACGGTGCGACAGGCCCTCGCGGCGCACGTCGTCGGCTACCTCATCAAGCCGTTCACGCAGGCCGCCCTGCAGGAGCGCCTCGACCTCTACAGCGCCGAGCGCCGGGCGAGTTCGGAAAGCGACCGCGAGCGCCCCCTCGGCCAGGGCGAGATCGACCGGCTGCTGGCCACAGGCAGCATCCGTCAGCCCGCCGTGGTGCGGAGCCACTCGAGCGCGGCGCGGATCGGGGCCGGGCAGTCGGCGAAGCTCCCCAAGGGCCTGGCACAGGTCACGCTTGAGCGGGTCGTCGCTGCGCTCGACCCGGTGACCCCCGCCACGGTGCTCGACGTCGCCGAGGTCTGCGACATCTCCCGTGCGACGGCGCGGCGCTACCTCGACCACCTCGTGGAGACGGGGGTGATCGACCTGGCGCACCGCTACGGCAAGCGCGGGCGGCCACAGGTGCTCTACCGGTTGTCCCCCTCCCCCGAGCGCTGATCTCCCGGTCATGATCACCGCGGTGCGCGCTGGGTGAGCCCTACGCGCAGCGCTTCTTCTGGATGTCCGAGACCAGGTCGCTCGTCGTTCCGACGACGCTGTAGTTGGCCCCGGGGTACTTCGAGGTCACGGCCCACGCAGTCTGAGGAACGCACGTCTGCGTGGCGAGCACCAGCGGATACCCGGTGCGCGCGGAGACGAGCAGGGCCACGGCGATGTCCGCGGAACTCCCGGGGTTCGCGAGCGCGAAGCCCTTCGGACGGATGCTCCCGGCGTCGAAGTCGCCCAGGAGCGCTCCGTTGATGGCGAACGCGTCCGAGGAGTTGACTCGGGTCGTCTTCGAGACCTTGGCCTTCACCTCGTTGAAGACGGTCGCAGAGAGCGACGCCACCGGACCGATGACACTGGCCGAGGTGACCTTGCCGGTTGCGAAGTAGGCCTTGAAGTTGGCGCTGGTCTGCGTCGGCCCGGTCAGCAGCACCGGCGCCTTGGCGAGGGTTGCCCTCCCGGAGGCGTTGGCGATATCGGTCGCCTTGCCGCTGTTGGCGATGTACACGTTGGGATCGTTGGGGAAGAACCGCTTCGCCACCACCAGCGCGGTCTCCGACTTGTCGGTGGCTGTCACGACCTCGAACCTCGGCGTGAGCTTCCCGAGCGCGGTCTTCTGCGCCTCCGAGATCGTGCCGATGACGAAGATCGCCGAGGGTTTCAGCCTCGTCACCTCGGCGGAGATGCTGGACGGGAGCGCGTCTGGCTTCGTAAGCAGCAGGTTGCCGTTGATCTTGGCGGCGACGGGGGCCGCGAGGAGTGCATCCACACCGCCCTCGCCGCTTGCGATGACCAGCTTGTTGCCGACCGTGTTGACCTTGCCGGAGGCCGTGACCGCGTTGGCGTAGGTGTCGGTCGAGCCGAGGCGGTCGACAGCGCCCGGTGCCGCCGTCGGGCTCGGCGTTGCTGGTGTCGTCGGCGTCGCGGTCGGTGTCGGTGTGGCGGCCGGCGCTCCGAACTGCGGCAGCTTCGTGCTCGAGGTGATCTCGCCCCACTTCGTGAGCGTCCAGGGGATCTTGTTGATGAGGTCGACGCTGCCGTGCGCGTTGTGGACGATGCCGCCGGGAAGGTACGGGTTGGGCTTGCCCGCCGCGGTGTAGGTGACGGGATGCTGCAGGTTGAGTGCCATCGTCCAGAAGTTCTGGTCGGTGACAATGCCCCCGTACTCCTGCAGGTTCTTGACGACGACCTTCTCGAAGCTCGAGAGACCGAGCGCGGCGATCTTCGCGTTCGTGGCCGCGTCATTGGGGATCCAGAACCGCTGCCCCATCTTCGGGGCGTGCGCCTCGCTCAGCTTGCCGTCGGTCTGGTAGGCGGGCCACATGGCCGTGCCCGAACGCGTGGAGGGGAAGGTCCAGCTCGTGATGTGGTTGATGGAGCCCGCCGCGATCTCCTCCGCGCCTGCCATGAGGAACTCGTTCATGACGCCGCCGACGGAGCTCGTGCCCCGCTCCGCCTTGAGCCACTCGTTCTGGTCGAACCAGTTCGTCGACTTCGGGGAGTTGAGGGTGGTGAGGTAGCCGCCGCCCATCATCCAGGACCCGTCGCTCTGCTTCTCCGCGACGTAGTACCCGCGCACGATGCCCGTCGCCAGATCGACGACGGTCATCGACTGGTCGCCGCCCGGAATCGGACCACCGGGGAGGGCGTGCGCCGGGATGACGACCTTGCCGTAGTTCTTCGCGGTCGTCGCGAACGGAGTGATCTGGAACCCGTAGGTACCTCCGGTCGCCGACGCGGTCGCCCTGCCCTCCATGACGGGATGGATCTCCGGGTAGAGCGCGTAGCTCTGCATCTTCACCTTCACCCAGTTGGCGTCGGCTTTCGAGCTGTCGACCGTGTAGATGGGGATCGTGAAGTTCTCACGGTTCGTGGAGGTCTTGAGGCGCCCCTTCCAGTAGTCGTTGAGGTACCGGTCGGGCAGCGTGTCGACCATCGCGGCCGTCTGGTCGGACAGCGATGAGACGGGCGCTCCCTGCGGCGTCGTCGTCGCATAGCTGCCTTTTGCGACGTAGTTCGCGGGCGACATGACGTCCTGTCCCACGGTCCCGAAGTTCGCCGCCTGAGCTGGTCCGGTTCCGAGGAACGTCAGCAGCGAGGCCGCGAGGAGCGCGGCGAGAGAGAGGGAGAGCGCTTTCTTCATGAGTCACATCCGTGTTCATTGATCGAGCGGTGGCCCCCTGGCCTGATCGTAGGGTGAAATACGGGGTGAAATCACTGGTGCATGTGAAATCACGAGAATTGGCACGGATTCGCGGAGCGACTACCGTCGCTGGCATGCACAGCCTTCCGGGACAGCTCACCCTCGGCGGATGTTCCCTCCGCTACTCCGACAGCGTCGATGCGGCTGACGATGGGACCGACGAGGCCGAGCGTGCCGACGCTTCGGAGCCTGGCTCGGGCTCGGGCACGGGCGCCGATGCCGATGCCGATGCCGATGCGATTGTCCTGCTGCACGGGGCGGGCGCCGACCACACGATGTTCAGGCGCCAGGCGGATGCCCTGCGTCGGGCGGGCCTGCGCGTCGTGCTCGTCGACCTTCGCGGGCACGGGGCATCTCGTCCGAACTCCACGGACCTCTCCCCCGAGCTGTTGGCGAGCGACGTCGAGCGGCTCATCGCGCACCTCGGCCTCGGCAGGGTCTCGCTGCTCGGGCATTCGCTCGGCGGGAATCTCGCGCAGGAGCTGGTTCGGCGCTCCCCGGAGCGGTTCCGGAGCCTCGTGGTGCTGGATTCCACCTGGAACGCCGGCCCACTCGGCTTCCTGGAGCGTGCCGGTCTCCGCGCCGCGGCGCCCATCCTCCAGCTGATCCCGGCGAGGAGCCTGCCGAAGCTCATGGCGGATGCCTCAGCTGTGACGGCGACGGCACGTGCCGAGCTGACGCGGATGTTCGGCGCGATGTCGAAGCGTGAGTTCGTGGCGGTGTGGCGAGCGACGACACAGTTCGTGCGTCCGACTCCCGGCTACCGCACGCCGGTGCCGACGCTGCTGGTTCGCGGCGCGAGCGACAGCACGGGGAACATCGCGCGAGCCATGCCCGCCTGGGCGGCGGCGGACGGACTCACGGAGCTCGTGGTCGACGGCGCCGGCCATGTCGTGACGCTGGATGCGCCAGACGAGGTCTCGGTGGCGCTCGTGGAGTTCCTCGGCAGCTGAGCAGGACGGGAGCTGAGCGAGACGGGAGCTCAGCGAGACGGGAGCTCAGCGAGACGCTGGGTGAGGCGGCGCTCGCCCGCTTCGCGGCGGCGACCGGTGCAACGCAATCGGCCGCGGCGACCTCGCTGTCCTTGAGGACAAGCGGGTCACCGCGGCCGAGACGCGTGGCGCGCGCGATGCGGGTGGAGCGGAGGCTAGGCCGTGATGGCGCGTCCGCCCGGGCCGCGGTACTGCGCAGAGCCGTAGCCCACGATGAAGTACCCGATGATCGACAGCAGCCAGAGCAGGAAGAAGCTGAAGACGCCGCCCTTGCCGAACGCCTTGCCGATGCGCATCGCGACGAAGATCGAGAACACGACGTTCACGATCGGGATGAGGTAGAGCAGCACCGTCGCGCCGTGGTACCCGGCGATCTTGACGAGGATGTAGACGTTGTAGATCGGGATGATGGCGCCCCAGCCCGGGTAGCCGGCCTTACGGAAGACGGGCCAGAGCGCGATGATGAGGAGGATCCAGCCGACGAAGCCGCTGGCGGTGCCGCCGGGCGAGAGCGCTTCCCACTGCCAGGAATCCATCTGGGTGGAGTTTTCGAGCGTGAACATAGTGACGTCCTTGAGGTCCGTGAAGCTGATGAGATCCCCTGGGCTTCGGGGAGCGGAGCAACGCTACCGCGAGCTGTCAACTTCCTGGGAGCCTTTCGTCGCCGGACGGCACGAATTGCACGCTACGCGGCCCGAGCTGCAGGCTCGGCCAGTCGTCGACGTCCCGGAGGAGCTGCCGATCATGGCTCGAGAGCACAACCGCGGCCTGCGTGGCCGCGAGTGCATCGGTCAGCTCGTCGACCAGGGCCATCGACAGGTGGTTCGTGGGTTCGTCGAGAAGCAGCAGGTGCGGCTTCGCGGCGAGGACAAGCGCCAGGTCGAGTCTGCGCTGCTGCCCCATCGAGAGCTCGCCGACCCGCTTGCCCGCCTCCCGCGCGCGCAGCAGGCCGAGCTGTGAGAGCCCCACAGTCTCGCTCGGCGACACGGTGCCGGCGGCTTCGAGCTCGCCCAGCCGCAGCTCGTACACCTCCGCCGCGCGCTGCTCGAGCGGCAGCGACGATTCCTGCGGGAGGACGCCGACTCGAGTGCCCGGCTGCACGCGCACGGAACCCGCATCCGGGGCAAGAGAGCCCGCCAGCACCCGCAGGAGCGTCGACTTCCCCGCACCGTTCGGGCCGGTGACGACCAGTCTGCCCTGATGTGAGAGCGCGAGGGACACTGGCCCGTGAAGGCGCCCCGCGACGGCCACCCCGTCGACGCTCAGCAGCTCCGCTCCTGCCCGGGTGCGAAGCTCCGGGAACCGGAAGAGCCGCGGCGGTTCCGGCACCGTCACGGCGTGCGCTTCGAGGGCCTCCTGCCGACGGTGCACACTCTGGGCGAGGCCAGCGGCGCGGGTGGCTCGGCCGTGCTTGTTCGCGCCCTTGCCCGGTCGCCACCCCGTGACGAGGCGATTCTGCGCCGCGCTCAGGCTCTCCTGCAGGCGGGCCTGCTCCTGCTGCTGACGCTCGTAGTCCTGCTCCCACCGCTCGCGCTCGGCGGCGCGCGCCTCGCGGTACCCAGTGAAGCCGTTGCCGGAGACGCGGGGCCGCTCATCCGGAGTCGGGTCGAGGTCGACGATCGTCTCGGCGACGTCGGCGAGCAGCGCCCGGTCGTGGCTCACGACGACAACCGCTCCCTTGCGTGAGCGGAGCTGCTCGGTGAGGAAGTCGAGCCCCGCGCGATCGAGGTGGTTGGTCGGCTCATCGAGCAGCAGGAAGTCGTCGTCTGCCCCGAGGAGACAGGCGAGGCGGACCCGGTAGCGCTGCCCCACGGAGAGCTCGCGGAGGAGGCGGTCGGGGTCGGTCTCGGCGTCGAGGGCCTCGAGAGCGATGAGCACGCGGCGCTCCGCATCCCACGCATCGAGCGCCTCCGCGGCCTCGAGAGCCGCGGCGTAGCGCTCTTCGGCCCCCGGACCGCTCTCCGCGAGCGCCGCTCCTGCGGCGTCGAGCTCGGCGAGGGTGGCGAGCGCCGTCGCGATGGAGTCTGCGATGGCCTGGCCGACGGTCCGAGCGTCGTCGGCGTGCATCTCCTGCTCGGCCAGACCGAGGGTGCCGATGCGCTGCACGGTGCCACTGTCTGGCGGGAGGATGCCCGCGAGCACGTGCAGGAGCGACGATTTTCCGCGGCCGTTCTCGCCGACGATCGCGATGCGCGAGGTGGCGGTGACCACGAGGTCGACGGAGGTGAGAACGGGCGTCGCGCCGCGCAGCAGCGAGACGTCGGCGAGGGTGAGCTGCGCGCGATGGCGCGCTGGAACTGACTTGGGGGTGGTGTGCACGATCATTCCTTCAGAGCGGCGCGCCGCGAGCCGCCGAGGGCTCCCCGAGGACTCTCAGAGGGCTCGGCAAGGTATCAGCGGCTGGGCGCGCGAAAACGGCGACCCGGAGTCGGGTCAGAGCAGGTGGCCACCGTGATGCTCGGGCGGTCTCGGTTCGAAAGACAAGCGTGTTTCAGAGACAGGCGTGTTTCAGAGACACGCGTCGACGAGACCGGCGTCAGCGAGCGCGGGAGGCCAGCTCAGCCGTTAGCAGAAGAGAAGAAGGAACACGCGTTCACGGTACCAGCGGGGCGCGACGTCGTCGAGCTCGGCTGCGCGTCACGGCCAGGTCTACGCCGAGCATGACGCCGCCGCCGAGCGCGTACACGAGCAGGTCCCTCACATCGAACCCGGAGCCGAGGACCAGCCGGGCCGGTGCGAACGCCTCGTTCGCGCGGGCTGGCAGCTCGGTCAGCTGCAGCAGCTCGACCGCGAACGACCAGGCGACCGCGAGCGCAAACGCGGTCCACGCTCTGGCGCGGGGCGCGAGCAGGACGACCCCGAGGTAGACGGCGACCGTGTACAGGCCGGCACCGACGATGTCCCCGAACTCCCCATCCGGAAGCGCGTAGTGCACTGCGAGGCCAAGCGCGACGGTCGCGGCGAGCAGGACCGCGGCCGCGACTCGGCGGCGCCGGGCGTCCACGCGCGGCGTCCGCTCCTGCTGGGCTCCAGCCGCGCCGCTCACGCCGGGCCGCCGCTCGGCTCGGTCAGGCGCTCGACGGCCTCGATCGCGGTGACCGCGCGGAGGCCCGAGACGACGGCGCCGTTGAGGGTCTGCTCGAGGCCCGTGTGCTCGCCCGCGAAGGCGACCCGGCCTGCTGGCACGTCGAACGCGTCCAGGTCGGCCGGAGTCCAGTCGAGGGAGGCCGCCGAGTAGGAGCCGCGCGTCCACGGGTCGTCGCTCCAGTCGGTGAGGAGCACGTCGCCGTCGATGACGAGCCCCGGCCGCAGCGCCTGCAGCTCGCGAACCCAGCGCCCCGGTCCCGCTTCCGTGTGCAGGGCGTCGAGGGTTGCCCTGCTCCCCGCGAAGCACGACAGGGCGGGGATGCGGTGCTCGCCGTCGGCAGACAGGGAGCGCCAGGACCACCAGCTCAGGTCGGCGCTCTGCAGGGCGATGTCGTCGTCGACGGCGGTGAGGGGCACGCCGAGCTTCGCGGCGGTGCCCATGATGCGGTGCGAGAGGGCGGCTTCCTGCCCCGGGGTGAGGGCGAAGCCGAGTCGCAGGCTGCGCAGGATGGGCAGCGGCACGGCGATCACGGCCGCGTCGGCGTACTGCGCGCTTCCGTCGGCGAGCGTCACCTCGACCCCGCTCTCCGACTGGTCGATCGCCCGGGCCGGGTGCTCGAGCCGCACCGCGGCCCCGAGCCGGCGGGCCAGCTCGATGGCGAGCGACTGGTTGCCACCCACGAAGCGCCCGCCGTCGTCGATGAACGGCTGGTCCGCATCCGGGTCGTGCAGGAATGCGGAGGCGGCGCTCACGAGGTTCGGGTCGTTCGCGAGGGAGGTGACCATGCGGCGGTAGACCGGGTGCTGCTGGTAGTCGGGGCCGAGCGCCTCGCGGTGGGCGTCTTCGACCGAGACGCGCGTGAGTCCGTCGGCGAGCATCCCGCGGAGGGTCTCGGTGATCTGCTCGGTTGTCGCCTCGAGCTCGGCGAACGACACGTGCCGGCCGTCGACGGTGCGCCTCGCGTAGCGCACGTTGTGGCTCAGGATGGGCACCCCGAGCTCCGCGGAGAGCCGACGGATGGCGAACTCGGTCGGGAACACGTACTCGCCACCGCGCTCGGTGATCGCACCGTTGCCGAGCCGCTGCGACCATGTTCGGCCCCCGACTCGGTCCCTGGCCTCCAGGACGCTGACGTCGTGGCCGCGCTTCCGCAGCTCCCAGGCGGCGGTGAGGCCCGCGAGGCCAGCTCCGATGACGATGATGCGCATGAGTCCCCGCCGCCTTCCGTGGTGAGCGGCCAGACGGGCCGCGCATCTGATTCTCGCGCAGTCGCGGCCCGTCGCGGGCGGCTCAGTGCTGGAGCTGCGCGAGTCTCCCGTCGACCAGCTGCACCGTGTCATGCATCCGGGGCAAGTGGGTGAGGTCGTGCGTGACGAGCAGGGTCGCCGTGTCCAGCTCCTCGGTGAGGCGCAGGATGAGCTCGATGATCGCGGCCCCGCGCTCCTGGTCGAGCGCGCTTGTCGGCTCGTCGACGAGGAGCACACTCGGGTCGTTCATCAGGGCCCTCGCGATGTTGACGCGCTGCCGCTGGCCGCCGGAGAGCTGGTGCGGCCGCTTCGCGCCGTGCTCCGCGAGACCGACCGCGGCGAGCAGCTCATCGGCGTGCGCCGCTGCGGCGGGCCTGCGGCGGCGGCTCCCGGGTGCACCGAGCTCGTTCATGACGAGCAGCTGCTCGCGCGCCGTGAGCGACGGGAGGAGATTCGCCTGCTGGAAGACGATGCCGATGCTGGACCGACGCAGGGCCGCCGACTCCGTGCGGCTCATGCCGCTCGCATCGACGCCGCCGATCGTCACGCTGCCGGAATCCGGGCGGATGAGGGTGGCCGCGACGGCGAGCAGGCTCGACTTGCCTGATCCGCTCGGCCCTGTGATGCCGGTCACGGTCCCCCGCTCGGCGGAGAGGCTGACGCCGTCGAGCGCGGTCAGGCGCCCGCCCCCGTCGGGGAACGTGAGGGTGATGTTGTCCAGTGCGATCATCGGTTGCTCCCGAGTGCGGTGAGGGGGTCTGCTGTGGTCACGGAGCGCAGCGCGAACGCGGCCCCGGCGAGCCCGAGGGCGACCATGATGGCTCCCGGGAGGAGGGTGGTGAGGGGGCTCAGCAGGAACGGCAGGGCTTGGCCCGCGAGGGCGCCGAGGATGGCGACGAGCCCCACCCCCACGCCGATTCCGGCGACGAGCACCAGGAGGGCCTGACCGAGGGCATCCCGTGCGAGCGATCGTGTGCTCGCCCCGAGCGCCTTGAGCACGGCGATGTCGCCCTGCCGCTGCATGGTCCACACCGTGAAGAACGCGCCGATCACGAGCCCGGAGATGCCGAACAGCATCGCGACCATGAGTAGCAGCGAGCCGACCTCGGAGCGGAACGCGGCGAGCGCGCCGAGGGCGCCGAGCAGGGTCTCGGAGACGGTGCCGGTCTCCGCATCCGCTGCAGCCCAATCCGGGTCGCCCGAGACGGCGAGCACGGTGGCGTAGGCGCCAGGAGCGCCCGTCTGCTCGGCGAGCGACTGCCAGTCGGCGAGGGTGATCTGCACGACCGGCGTGTGGCTGTACCAGGCCTCCGGTCCGATCGAGGCGACCTCGAAGGCAGCGCCCCCGATGGTGACCTCGTCGCCGACCGTGGCGTCGAGGTCCTCGGCCGCGGATTCGGAGAGCGTGATCTCGCCCGCCCCAGCAGGCGAGGTCTCCTCGAACCCGACTGGGACCCCGAAGACGGCGACGGCGGCCCCCGTCTCGGCGGTCTCGGCCCGCAGCTGGCTGATGCCGAGCGGGTCGACACTGCTCACGCCGGGGAAAGAGGCGAGCGTGTCCGCCTGCTCACGAGACGGCGACGAGGTGGAGAAGCTCGGTGCGTCGTCACCCGCCGGGACGGTGAAGACGAGGCGGTCGGCTGGCAGCGCCAGGACTCCCGAGATGTTCTGGGTGGCGAGGCCGCCCGTGAGTCCACTGAGGAACCCGACGAGCACGGTGATGAGCGCGACGACGGCGCCGATCAGCACGAATCGGCCTCTCGCGAAGCGGAGGTCGCGGAGCGCGACGAACATGGTGGTCCTTTCCTGCCGCCAGTTCCGGCGGCTCAGGCAACCCTCCCGCCGAGCACCCCCGCCCGGCATCGCCCGTCGGCACACTCCTCGCGTACCGCACGATGGAGTCGTCGCTCCAACTTTCGAGGGATGACCGCGACGCGAGCCGTGTCTAGGCTGAGCCGCATGCCGACCACTGCGCTCACCCCCGTCTTCGTGGGACTGCGCACGGGGCTCCACGCCCTCTTCTTCGGACTCCTGGCGCTGGTCGCCGTGCGCGCGGTGCTCACCCCCAAGCAGAGCACGGTGCTCGTGCTGGCCGCGACGCTGCTCTTCGGCGCGACGTACGCGCTCGGGGCGATCGCCGCGTCCAGGCGAACGCGGCCGAGCGCCGCCCTGCCCAGGCAGCGCCTCCTCTGGGTGCTCGCCCTGACGCTCGAGTGGATGCTGCTGCTCTGGCTCTCCCGCGAGGCCGCGTACCTCGTCTTCCCGCTCTTCTTCGTGTACCTGCACCTGCTCGGCCGACGGGCTGGGATGCTCGCGGTCGCCGCGACGACCGCCATCGCCGTCATCGGCCTCGGGCTCCACGAGGGCTGGTCGGTCGCCGGTGTCATCGGACCCTGCATCGGCGCGGGTGTCGCGGTGCTCATCGGGATCGGCTACGAGGCGCTCGCGAAGGAGGCGAGGGAGCGGGAGCAGCTCATGCGGGAGCTGCTCGCGACGCAGGAGCACCTCGTCGCGACGGAGCGGGAGGCGGGCACCCTCACCGAGCGCTCTCGCCTCGCCCGCGAGATCCACGACACGGTCGCGCAGGGCCTCGCGAGCATCCAGATGCTGCTGCACGCCGCCGAGCGCGCCGACCCCGACGGCGCCGGGGTCGGGCACATCCGGCTGGCGAGGGAGACGGCCGCCGACAACCTGGCCGAGACCCGACGCTTCATCCGGGAGCTGTCGCCGCCGGACCTCGATGGCATGGACCTCGAGCAGGCACTGAAGCGGCTCGCGGACGCGACGTCGGCCGCGCACGGCATCCGCGTCGAGGTGCGCAGCAGCGCCGACGCTCTGCCGATGCCCGTGCAGACCGCCCTGCTGCGCATCGCGCAGGGCGCCATCGCCAACGTCGTGCAGCACGCTGACGCGAGCCTCGCGACCATCACGCTCGACGAATCGGCGGCCGGGCTCGTCTTCGCCGTCGCCGACGACGGCCGGGGCTTCGACGCCAGCACCCACGAGCAGACGGGCGGCGCGAACTCGGACTCGTTCGGGCTCGTCGCCACCCGTGAGCGAGTGCAGCAGCTCGGCGGCTCCCTCGACGTCACCTCCAGCGTCGGCCAGGGCACCACCCTGACCGTCACACTCCCAACGCTCCCCCGGGAAGGCACCGCATGATCCGCGTCGTGATCGCCGACGACCACCCCGTCGTGCGAGCGGGCCTCCGCGCCCTCCTCGGCCTCGAGCCCGACATCGAGGTCGCGGCCGAGGCGTCCACCGCCGAGGAGGCCGTGCAGGCGGCGGCCACCGAGCGGCCCGACCTCGTGCTCATGGACCTCCAGTTCGGTGCGCGCGAGAACGAGAGCGGCGCATCCGCGACCCGCCGCATCCGCAGCCTCCCCGACCCGCCGCACGTGCTCGTCGTGACGAACTACGACTCAGAGGGCGACATCCTCGGGGCCGTCGAAGCCGGCGCCAGCGGCTACCTGCTGAAGGATGCGCCGCCCCACGAGCTGCTCGCGGCGGTCCGGGCCGCGGCGAGCGGTGCGAGCGCGCTCGCGCCGCCCATCGCCTCCCGCCTCATGGACCGTCTCCGCACGCCCCAGCAGAGCCTCTCGCCGCGGGAGATCGAAGTGCTCGAGCTCGTCGCATCCGGACTCTCGAACACGGACGTCGCCGCGGCCCTCTTCGTCACGGAGACGACCGTGAAGTCGCACCTCGCGCACGTCTTCACGAAGCTCGGCGCCACGTCCCGCACCGCGGCGGTCTCCGAGGCGAGAGCACGCGGCATCCTCCGGTAGCCTGCTCGTTCCCCCGTCGAAGCCGCGCCTCCCGGCAGCAGGCCGAGACCCGTTCCAGGGAAGGCGTTTGCATGGCAGTCCTCACACCGCGGCGACGGCGTTCGGCTCACCCCGCGCAGCGCCCGTCTCCCGCGGGGTCTCCGTCGAGGTCTCCCGCCGGCGATCGAGCCGCGCGATGATCACAGGCGCACTGCAGAAGCTCGGCTGGTGGGCGCTCGATTACGTCTACGCGGTCGAGCGGCAGGTCCGTGCCGCCTTCAGCCGCGCCGGGGCCAGCTCGTACCTCAGCGGCGACAGGGCCCCCGTCGTCATCATCCCCGGCGTCTACGAGCCCTGGCGGTTCATGCTGCCGCTCATCGAGGCCATCCACGAGAACGGCCACCCCGTGCACGTGCTCGAGCCGCTCGGCTTCAACCACCGGCCGGTCCCGGATGCCGCCGAGCACGTCGCCGCGTACCTGCGGGCCCACGACCTCACGGACGTGCTCCTCGTGACGCACAGCAAGGGCGGGCTCGTCGGCAAGTTCGCCATGTCGTTCGGCGACAGCGCCGAGCGGATCGCGGGGATGCTCGCCATCGCGACGCCGTTCGCGGGCTCCCGTTACGCCCGCGCGATGGCCGTATCGAGCCTGCGCATCTTCTCCCCCAGCGACGCGACGATCCTCGCGCTGGCCCGCGAGAGCGACGCGAACTCCCGCATCGTCTCCGTGTTCGGCCGCTTCGACCCGCACATCCCCGACGGCAGCGTGCTCGAGCTCGCACGGAACATCGAGCTGCCGACGGGTGGCCACTTCCGCATCCTCACCCACCCCGGCATCCTGCGGGGCTTCGCGGTGCTGAAGGAGCTGACCGGGGCCTGAGCCGGCGACGCTGGGGCGCAACCGGCCTGGCGGCGCCCGGTCACGGCCCGGGACTCACGACACAGGACTCGCGACCCGGGACTCACCGCCTGGGATCACGCCCCAGAGCTCGCGCCCCGGGCTTTAGCTCAGCGGTGTTCGCCGCGCAGCAGCTGCACGGGGTCGATGCCCTGCCTGCGCAGGCGCCGGTTGGTGAAGGCGCACGCGATCGCGATGACGGCCGTCATGGCGAGCGTCGCGAGCAGCTGTTCCCGTGAGCCCTCGTTGAGCATCGTCAGGACGACGATCACGACGAGGATGACGCCGGCGAGGATGCTCAGCCACGGGAACCCGGGCATGCGGGCTGTGAGGGTCTCGCCGCGCGCATCCGCCCGCCGCCGCAGCACGAACTGCGATGCCGTGACCGTCGCCCACAGCACGATGAGCGTCGAACCGACGATGTTGAGGAGCGTCGGGAGCACCGCGTCTGGAGCGAGGAAGTTGAAGATCACTGTGAGGAAGCCGACGCCCACCGAGACGAGCACCGCGATGGTGGGGGTGCCGTTCTTCGCGAGGCGCTGCATGCCGCGGGGCGCGAAGCGGCGCTCAGAGAGCGAGTAGACCATGCGGGAGGCGCCGTAGAGGTTGGCGTTGAGCGCCGAGAGGAGGGCGATGACGATGATGGCCGACATGATGAGGTCGACGCCCGGGATGTTCGTGAGGGCGAGTACCGCGGCGAAGGGCCCCGCGACGACGGCTGGGTCCGTCCAGGAGAGTGCGGCGACGATGACGAACACGGAGCCGATGTAGAAGAGCAGGATGCGCCACAGCACGCTGCGCACGGCGCGGCGGATGCTCGTGGCCGGGTCGCGCGTCTCGGCGGCGGCGATCGCGGTGAGCTCGGTGCCGCCGAAGCTGAACATGACGATGAGCAGGGCCGCGGAGATGCCGAGGATGCCGGTTGGCGCGAAGCCTTCGCCGGCGACGAGGTTCGAGAGGCCCGGGGACGGGACGTCGGGGATGAGCCCGAAGAGGAGGGCGGCGCCCAGCACGAGGAAGCCGATGATGGCGGCGACCTTGAGCACCGCGAACCAGAACTCGAACGAGCCGTAGCGGCGCACGCCGAGGAGGTTGATGAGCGTGAACGCGACCATGAAGGCGAGCGCCCACACGCCCTGCGGGATGCCGGGCGTCCAGGCTGCAACGATCGCGGCCGCGCCGGTCGCCTCGGCGGCGATGACGATGACGAGCTGCATCCAGTAGAACCAGCCGAGCGTCGCGCCGGCCGTGGCGCCGAAGGCCTTCGCCGCGTACACGGAGAAGGCGCCGCTCTGCGGGTCGGCGGCGGCCATCTCGGCGAGCATGAACAGCACGAGGATGACGAGCAGGCCCGCGACCGCGTAGGAGACGAGCACGGCGGGACCCGCGACGGCGATCGCCTGCCCCGAGCCGACGAAGAGGCCGGCGCCGATGGCACCGCCGAGGCCCATCATCGCGAGCTGGCGCGGCGAGAGGGAACGCTGCAGGTGGTGGGCGGCGCTCGCCTGCCCTGCGACCGCTTGCGGTTCTCGCGCAGCCTCGTGCTGGTTGCTGT
The DNA here is from genome assembly GCF_902506465.1 of Pseudoclavibacter sp. 8L. Taxonomy (NCBI): domain Bacteria; kingdom Bacillati; phylum Actinomycetota; class Actinomycetes; order Micrococcales; family Microbacteriaceae; genus Pseudoclavibacter; species Pseudoclavibacter sp. 8L. The sequence continues at coordinate 1,429,750 of NZ_LR733186.1, forward strand.
TCTCGGATGCGCTGGCGGAAGTCACAAGCCGGAAGTCTCTCATGAATGGCGGCCCCGGCACGGCGCCCCTGGCTTCCTCCGCGCTGGCGGGTATCGTCCGCGTATCGAAACCCGCATACGCCGCCGCAACACGCCCCTCGAGAGGCTGTAGCCATGAGCTACAGCCGAGCAGACCAGGCCCTGGAACTCCCGACGACCGGGGCGTTCGCCACAGCCCAGCGGGCGCCGCGGACTCGTCGACCGTCGCGGGCGCCGCGCTTCCTCGTGGCCGTGCTCTTCCTCGCGTACCTGGTGCTGCTGACGTGGCTCATCGTGTGGAAGCTCGAGGTGCCGTTCGTCGGGTGGGGCGAGACGAGGCACCTGAAGCTCATCCCGTTCATCGCAAGCGAGGGGTACGCGGCCAGCAAGCCGCTTGAAGTGCTCGCGAACGTCGCCGTCTTCGTGCCGTTCGGCCTCTGCACCGGGTACCTGTGGCGCGTCCTGCCCGGCCCGAAGACGTTCTTCGCGGCCGGCTTCACGAGCCTCGCGATGGAGACGACGCAGTTCGCGCTCGCCGTCGGCAGCTTCGACACGAGCGACATCGTCGCGAACACCGTGGGTGCGCTGCTCGGTGCGGCCGTCGTCGCCCCGAGCGTGCGTCGCGCGGCGTTCAGCTAGCGCGGGCGTCGGCTAGCGAAGGTGCTTGCTGCCTGGTTCAGCGCCTGCGCTGGGGCCGGTCTTGGGGTCAGCCATCGGGCCTGTCTCGGCGCTTGACTGGGAGCCGAGCTCAGGACGGGTCCCGGCGCGCGTGGCCGGCGGCAGCTGGACGGTCACGCACAGCCCGCCCCCGTCCCGGGCCGCGAGGCGCATCGTCCCGCCGTGGGCCTTGACGACGCTCTTCACGATCGCGAGGCCCAGCCCCACTCCGGCGTGGTCGCTGCGGGCGCGCTGCTCGCCGCGCTGGAACGGCTCCGTGAGGGTCGCCAGCAGCTCAGGGCCGACGTTGCTTCCCGTGTTCTCGACGACGAGGGTCGCGGCATCCGGTGCCGACGTCGTCGTCAGGCGCACCGTGCCGCCCTCGGGGAGGTTGTGGACGATCGCGTTGTGCAGCAAGTTCGTCGCGAGGAGGGAGATGAGGGCAGGCGAGCCGATCGTGTCCGCGGCCTCCCCCTCCGTCTCGATGGCGACGCCGCGCTTCTCGGCGAGCGGCAGCAGCGTCTCGGCCGCTTCCTCGGCGATGAGCGACAGGTCGACGCGCTCGGTCGCGAAGGTGCCGTGCTCGGTGCGGCTCAGCACGAGCAGCGCCTCGGTCAGCTCGATCGCGCGCGCGTTGACCGAGTGGAGGCGTCCGAGGACCTCGTCGTGGTCGTGCCCCGGGTCTCGGCGGGCGACGTCGAGGAGCGTCTGCGAGATCGCGAGGGGCGTGCGCAGCTCGTGCGAGGCGTTCGCCGCGAAGCGCTGCTGCTGCGCGACGTGCGCCTCGAGCTGCGCGAGCATGGCGTCGAAGCTGTCCGCCAGCTCGGTGAACTCGTCGCTCCGGCCGTCGAGGCGGATGCGGTGCGACAGCGACCCGGCCGCCGCGGCCCGCGTGGCGTGCGTGATGCGGGTGAGCGGGGCGAGCATCCGCCCCGCCAGGAACCAGCCGCCGACCAGCGCGAAGACGAGCAGGAACAGCAGCGCCCAGGCCGCGGCTGGCACGAACGCGCGGACGAGGTCGGTGCGCCCGGGGAAGAAGGTCCACTCGCTGGCCATCGCCTCGGCGGGAACGTAGCGGAGGAGGAAGGCGTAGACGACGGCGAGCAGCAGGGCGCCCGCGATCATGAGGAAGGCCGCGTAGCTCAGCGCGAGCTTCAGGCGGACGCTGATGCCGCGCTGCCTCGTCACCGGAGTTCGTTCTCGTCGAGCACCGATGCGGCTTCGGCGTCGATGCGGTAGCCGACGCCCGGCACGGTGACGATGAGCCACGGCTCGCCGAGACGCTTGCGGAGTGCGGAGACCGTGATGCGCACGGCGTTCGTGAAGGGGTCGGCGTTCTCGTCCCACGCCTTCTCGAGCAGCTCCTCAGCACTGATCACTCCCCCGCCGGCGCTCATGAGCACTTCGAGCACCGCGAACTGCTTGCGGGTGAGGGCGACGTAGCGCCCGTCGCGGTACACCTCGCGGCGGAACGGGTCGAGCTTGAGGCCGGCGATCTCGTGGATGGGCGGGCGGCTGTGCGCGCGGCGGCGGTTGAGGGCGCGCAGCCGGAGCACGAGCTCCTGTAGCTCGAACGGCTTCGTGAGGTAGTCGTCGGCGCCGAGCTCGAAGCCCGACGCCTTGTCGTCGAGGCGGTCGGCGGCCGTGAGCATGAGGATGAGCACCCCGCTCTTGGATGCAACGATGCGTCTCGCGACCTCGTCGCCGGACGGGCCGGGGATGTCGCGGTCGAGCACGGCGACGTCGTAGTCGTTGACGCTCAGCAGCTCCAGCGCGGCGTGCCCGTCGCCGGCGATGTCGGCGGCGATCGCTTCGAGCCGCAGCCCGTCACGGATCGCCTCCGCCATGTAGGGCTCGTCCTCTACCAACAGCACACGCATGTGCCGATGATACGAGCCGCGGCATATCGCCCGCGTATGGGAAACCCGCAACGCCAGGGCAACGTGCGCTCGCCTGAACTTGTCCCATGACGCTCACCAGCCCGCCCCGCCACCAGCGCACCGTCGCCGACCCACCCGCGAAGAAGCGGAGCGTGCGCCTCCTCGTTGGGGGCGCGTCCCTCGTCGCGCTCGCCGGCCTCGGCGTCGCGCTCTTCTCGGCGCAGCTCGGGCAGACAGCCGCGTCGCACCGTGAGGCTCCGGCACCGGATGCAGTGCTCGCCGCCCCCTCCACGGCCGGGTCGGCCGGGTCGGGCGGCGAGTCAGCAGTCGAAACCAGCTCGGGGGATGCCGGCGCGGAGAACCCAGACGGGCGGCTCCAGTTCGGCACGACGGCGTTCGAGACCGAGTACGCCGGCATCGCCAACCTCTCCCCCGTGCTCCTCGACGCGCTGCAGGAGGCGACGAGCGACGCCGAGCTGGACGGCGTGTACGTCATGGTCAACAGCGCGTGGCGGTCGGCGGAGCTGCAGCGTCAGCTGCTGCAGGATGCGGTCGCCGAGTACGGCTCCGCGGAGGAGGCGTCTCGGTGGGTCGCCTCCCCGGAGACGTCCCTGCACGTCTCGGGCGACGCCGTCGACGTGGAAGGCGGGGGCGCATCCGACTGGCTCGCCACCAACGGGTCGCGGTACGGCCTCTGCCAGACCTACGTCAACGAGCCGTGGCACTTCGAGTTCCAAGCCTCAGCCCCCGCCAACGGATGCGCCGAGCAGTACCCCGACCCGACGTACGACCCGCGGCTGCGGGGCTGACTCGCGATCACTGCCAGCCATTGTTGCGGAGCACCGCCCCAGAGAAGGGGCAATCGGCTGGCAGTGATGCCGTTGGCCGGGACGGAGGTGGCTGGGACGCGCTGGCCGGGATGCGGGCGTTGGTACTCGCGCGCGTCAGTCGTGGGACGGGCGCCTGCGCTGCGCCTTCGTCGCGGAGCGCTGGCCCTTCGATTCGAGCCGGCGGCGCTGCGAGCCCTTCGTGGGCTTGGTTGCCCGGCGCTTCGGTCCGGGTGGGGCGAGGCCCTCGCGCACGAGGTTCGCGAGCTTCTCGAGCGCCGCCTCCCGGTTGCGCAGCTGCGAGCGCCGCTCGGAGGAGGCAACCGTGACGACCCCGTCGATGAGGCGCTTCCCGAGTCGATCCAGTAGCATCCGGCGCCTGTCGTCGGTGAGCACCAGGGACTCGCTGATGTTCCAGGAGAGCTCGACGCGACTGTCGGTGGTGTTGACGTGCTGCCCGCCCGGCCCGGAGGATCGCGAGAAGCGCCAGCCGAGCTCCGCGGCCGGAATCGTGAGCGAGCGTGACACCTCCAAGTCCATGCGCCAAGCCTCCCACGGGCGCCGCCCGCGCGCAGGCGCAGTCGTTGCCGCCGCCGTCTCCCGAAGCAGGCCGATGCGTAGGCTTCGTGCATGACGCTCACGCTCGTCGACCTCACGCATCCGCTCACCTCGGGCATGCAGATCTACCCCGGCGACCCTGAGGTGCAGATTGCGCCCGCCACTTCGCTCGCCGACGAGGGTGTCGTCGTCCATGCACTGCACCTCGGCACGCACACTGGCACGCACCTGGATGCGCCCTCGCACTCGATCGCCGACGGAGCGACGGTCGATCGCCTCGACATCGGTCGGCTCGTGGGGCCGCTGCATCTCGTTGATGTGACCGAGCTCGCGCAGCCCGGACGCAGGATCGAACTCGCTCAGGTGGCCGCCCAGCTCGAGCGGCTCGCGGCCGGCGCAATCGTGGTGTTCAGGACCGACTGGTCGAAGCGGTTCGGCCGGCCCGAGTACCTCGAGCATCCCTACCTCGACGTGACGATCGCCGAGCGTCTCCTCGCCGCGGGTGTGACGGTCGTCGGGGTCGACACCCTCAGCCCTGACCGCACCGACGCGACCGCAGCATCCGCCGACCTCCCGTTCCACGACGTGTTCCTGGGCGCGGGCGGCGTCATCATCGAGAACCTGACAAGCCTGTCGGCCGTCGACCCGGCCCGCGACCCGTGGATCTCCGCCCTGCCGTTGCCGTTCGCGGGCCTCGACGGCTCGCCGGTGCGCGCGGTCGCGATGCACCGCGCCTGACCGTCGTGATCGTGGCGGGGATGTTCACCGAGCTGGTCGCCCAGAAGGACGCCGAGCTCAGCTAGGGGGTTCTGCTCGCCGACTTCCTCATGTACTCGAGCGGCGTCATCTGAAGAGGGAGGCTGCGCTTGGGCGCCGTGCTCACTCGAGCCTGCCGACGGGCAGGCGCTTCGGCCCGGAGGGGAGCATCAACGACCCAGGCAAGCGTCGTTCGCGCCTGGGCGATCCGAAGGCGAGGACGCTGCAGACGAGCTCTTTCACGATCGCACCGGGCCTGCCGGTGATCCTCAGCGGTCGGGGTTCATCCGCCCTGGTGAGGAGCTGGATCAATCCGTCCTTCCGTCCGATGCTGATGCACTGGGCGCCGAAGCCCACGTCAAGGCGCTTGAGGGGCTCGCCGCGGAGGGTGCGGAGGATGTTGTCGGCTGCGTGAGCGCCGAGAGGCATGGCGATGGCACATCCCATGCGCAGATGGGCACCGACTGACGCGGGTGGGCGCACCGCGTCGCCCGCCCCGAAGATCTCCGGGTGGGCGGGCACGCGCAGTTCTTCGTCGACGAGGAGCCGACCGATCGGGTCCACCCCGAGGCCACTCTGCTGGGCGAGCACCGGGACGGCGAACGATGCCGTCCACACCGTGACGTCGCTCGGCACGAGTTCGCCTCCGTCGAGCTCGACGGCGCGCTCCGTCACGCTGCGGACGCTGGACCCCTCCCTGACGGTGACGCCGAGCTTCTCGAGTGAACGCGCCACGGATCTCCGCGAGCCGACCGGCAGGTGCCCCAGAACAGCTCCCCGCGAGACCAGGGTGACGGATGCGCTCGGGCGCTGCTCGGCGAACTCGGCCGCAGCCTCGACACCGGCCGCCCCGCCGCCGACCACGACGATGCGCTGCTGGGGCGCTCCTGCCGCGATGGCAGCCCGCGCCGCGTCGGCACCGTCGACGTTGCTGAGCAGGTGCGCGAACTCCTCTGCCCCTGGGGCGCCGAGCGCGGCGACGCTCCCGACCGCGTAGACGAGGGTGTCGTAAGACTCGAATGTCACGCCCTCACCGGTCTCAACGGAGAGCATCCGCTTGTCTGCGTCGATGTCGAGGACGGTTCCGATGACGACTTCAATCCGAGCGTGCAGCATCTCGCTGAGCGATGTTGCTGCGGTTGCTCGGGCACCTGCTGCGACTTCGTGCAGGCGGATGCGGTCGATGAAGTCACCGGTCGAGTTCACCATCACGACCCGCACCCGTCGTGCCTCCGCGGGTTTCAGTGACGCTTGGATGCGGTTGGCGGCGAGGATGCCGGCATACCCGGCTCCGATGATGACGACGTTGTGCTGGGCTTCGTGGGTCACGTGTGCTCCTTTCAGGAACTGCTTCTCAAGTACTGACCGGTGGCCATCCCGAAATGTGACAGGCCCTCCGGGGTGACCTCACCGGTAGTACTTTGGGGAGCGCTCGTGGGACGTCGAGCGTCACGGATCGGAGGACGGTGTGAGCTTTGCCGCTGATGACACCTCGGTGAGCGAGCTGCGCGCGCTCGGTGAAGAGTTCCAGACGCTGCGCCCTCGCCTCTTCGGCATCGCCTACCGGATACTGGGAAGCGTCGCCGAGGCGGAGGACGTGGTGCAGGACGCGTGGGTGCGATGGCAGACCACCGATCGCGCGAGCATCCGCACGCCGCTGGCGTTCCTGACGACCATGACGACTCGTCTGGCGATCAACGTCGCCGAGTCGTCGCGGGTGCGTCGGGAAACCTATATCGGCCCCTGGCTGCCCGAGCCGGTGATGACCGATTCCGACCCAACGCTGGGCGCGGAGAACGCGGAAGCTCTCGCGATGGGGATGCTGCTCCTGATGGAGCGGCTGACCCCTACTGAGCGGGCCGTGTACCTGTTGCGTGAGGCGTTCGATTTTCCGTTCTCTGAGATCGCCGAGGCGATCGATACGACGGAGGCGAACGCGCGGCAGCTCGGGCGCCGGGCGCGTCTGCATCTGCAGACGGCGGGCACGCGGGAGGTGTCTTTCGAGCGACACAACCGCCTGTTGAGGTCCTTCCTCGAGGCCACCGAGACGGGGAACCTCGAACGGCTCCGGTCGCTTCTCACCGATGACATCGTCTACTACGGGGACGGTGGCGGAGCCGTATCGGCGGCGCGGCGGCCGATCGAGGGCCGCGACCGGGTCGGACGCTTCCTGCTGGGCATTGTGGAGAAGTCGCAGGGAGACTTCCAGGTCGACGTCATGTCGGTGAACGGCGCTGATGCGGTTGTGCTGCGTGAGGACGGTCGGCCCTACCTGGTGGGCATGATCGGCGTCAGCGACGCCGGGATCGACCGGATCTACTTCGTCATGAACCCGGAGAAGCTCAGGAGGCTGAGGTTCGCAGCTTGACGAACTCCGCTCAGGCACCCGCGCGGCGCGGAGCGTCACGCCAGACCATTCTGGCTGCGACCCATTACCTGTTCCCTGAGGGCGACCGCAAACACTGACGAGGGCTCAGACCGCACAGTAGATGGGGGCGACCGGCCGAAGGCGTGCGCCAAGGGGATGCACGGGCGGCCACAGTCATTGTCTCCATCGAACGCTCTGCGCCCCTGGCGGACAACCCCGAATTCGGGCATCCCGCCGCCTATGCTGAGCCTCCTGCTTAGGGGAAGGAACCGCTATGAGCATGGAAGGCGCTGCCTGGAGTTCGCTCTACAAGATCTCGGACGCCAAGGGTGGCAAGAACGGGATCTCCCGTGAGTCCGTGCGGCGAATCCTGACGTTCGCGGTGCCCTACCGGGCCAAGCTGGTGCTGTTCATCGCCCTGTCGATCGTTGGCGCGTTCCTCGCGGTCGCGACGCCGGTGCTCGCCGGTCAGGTGGTCGACGTCATCGTCGCGCGGGGTGCAGTCAGCACGATCGTCTGGATCGCCGTCGTCATCGCGCTCGTGGCCATCGCCGACGCGGCCGTGTCGCTCGTGACGCGCTGGTACTCGGCGCGGATCGGCGAGGGCGTGATCCTGGACCTCCGCACCGCCGTCTTCAACCACGTGCAGAAGATGCCCATCGCGTTCTTCACCCGCACGCGGACGGGCGCCCTCGTGAGCCGCCTGAACAACGACGTGATCGGCGCCCAGCAGGCCTTCAGCGGCACCCTGTCTGGCGTGGTCACGAACCTCGTGGCGCTCATCCTGACTCTGATCGTCATGCTCAGCACGTCCTGGCTCGTCACCGTGCTCGCCGTGATCATGCTCCCCATCTTCCTGATCCCCGCTCGCCGCATGGGCAGCCGCCTCGCCGCGCTGCGCCGCGAGGCCGCCGATCACAACTCGGCCATGAGCACGCAGATGACCGAGCGGTTCTCGGCGCCCGGCGCCACCCTCGTCAAGCTGTTCGGCCGGCCGGATGAGGAGGCCGAGGAGTTCCGCGTGCGCGCCGCCCGTGTCCGCGACATCGGCGTTCGCACGGCGATGCTGCAGTTCGTCTTCTTCACCGCGCTGATGCTGGTCTCCGCGCTCGCCCTCGCGCTCGTATACGGACTCGGCGGTGTCCTGGCGCTTGGCGGCCAGCTGGAAACCGGTGACGTGGTCACCCTCGCGCTGCTCCTCACCCGCCTCTACGCGCCGCTCACGAGCCTCGCGAACGCACGCGTCGAGATCATGAGCGCGGTGGTCAGCTTCGAGCGCGTCTTCGAGGTGCTGGACCTCGAGCCGCTCATCCAGGAGAAGCCCGACGCGACCGTCGTACCCGAGGGCCCGGTGTCAGTCGAGTTCGACGACGTCCGCTTCGCCTACCCGTCCGCGGACAAGGTGTCGCTCGCCTCCCTCGAGGAGGTCGCGACGCTGGATACCCGCGGCGGCGAGGAGGTGCTGCACGGGGTTTCCTTCCGCATCGAGCCGGGGCAGACCGTCGCCCTCGTCGGCACGTCCGGTGCCGGCAAGTCCACGATCGCGCAGCTCCTCTCGCGCCTCTACGACGTCGACAGTGGTGCCGTGCGTCTCGCGGGGACGGACGTCCGCGACGTCACCTTCGCGTCGATGCGGCACACCCTGGGCATGGTCACGCAGGACGGGCATCTCTTCCACGAGACCATCCTCTCCAACCTGCGCCTCGCGAGGCCCGAGGCGACCGACGACGAGGTGTGGGACGCGGTGCGCCGTGCGCGGCTCGAGCCGCTCATCCGGTCGCTGCCCGACCAGCTGGACACCATGGTGGGCGAGCGCGGCTACCGGCTGTCCGGCGGTGAGCGCCAGCGGATGACCATCGCGAGGCTCCTCCTCGCCCAGCCGCGGGTTGTCATCCTCGACGAGGCGACGGCAGCGCTCGACTCGACGTCGGAGGCCGCCGTGCAGGCGGCGCTGAGCGAGGCGCTTGAGGGACGCACGGCGATGGTGATCGCCCACCGCCTGTCCACCATTCGCAGCGCGGACCAGATCCTCGTGATCGAGGACGGCTCGATCGTCGAGCGCGGCACGCACGAAGAACTGCTGGCCGCGGCCGGGCGGTACGAGGAACTGCACCGGACGCAGTTCGCCGTGCAGAAGAACGTGGCGGCGGATGAGGATGCCAACGTCTAAGTTCGCAACGGGAAGGCGCCTCCATCGCACCTGCCCACAGCGCGGCCCCGTAGGGTGAGCTGATGCCTGAAATCACTTCCGCGAATCCTGCGCCCGTTCCTGTAGACCTCCCGCTCGAGCAGCGGCTGGCGGCTGCCGTCGAGCGATACGGCCAGTCCGAGTTCGTTGAGCGGGTACTCAACCTCATGAAGGGCTATGACGAGGGCGACGACCTTCTCCTCTATGTTGGCGGCGATCACGCGCAGGGAATCCTCGATGGCGCGCCGGTGCTCTACTGGCCCGAGCTCTGGGGCACGCGAGCGTTGCTGCACGTCTGGGATGAGTCCGCCGCGCCAGCGGCGATCGGCACGCTCGCCAACCCGGCCTGGCGCGTCCGCGAAATGGGAGCAAGGGTCGTCGCAGCGCGCGAGCTCCCAGCAGCATCCGAACTGGCCGGGCTGCTCGGCGACAGCGTGGCTCGAGTGCGATCGGCAGCCGCGAGGTCGTTGGGAGCCGTAGGCGCGCTCGAAGACGTGGAACGCCTGCGCCCACTGCTGAAGGATCCCGAAATCGATGTGCGGCGGAGTGCGCAGCAGAGCATCGACGCACTGCGCGCGAGGTTCCCGAAGAACTAGGGGGCGTCGGGCTTTGGGTCGTTCGACCGGCTCTGGGCGTGAAGCGGAGTCGGCTTCGACGCTCGGGGAACACGATGTGGGCGAGGAGCTGGCCAGTCGGCTCTGCGAGCTCACCATCGATCTCAGCAAGGGCTACCAACCCACCGGCAACCCCAAAGGGCCCTCCGCGAGAACGAAATAGCTTGAACCTGCAACTGCAGGTTCCCGCACTGAAAGTCCGGAGACGAAGTCTCACTCTTCGCGGCGCACGTCGCACATGAACCTTACGTCGTGCTCACGGAATCCCCGAATGTTCTCATGTTCCTCGAGAATCGACCCTGCCCGACATGGGCAGAGCCTCGCCGTTCCCGGCAACAAGCGGTCAGTCCGCGAGCGCGAAGTCCAGCGCGTCATCGGCAATGCCAACCGCAGGCCGTGGGTCTTCGAGAACCACATCGATCGGGATCCCGGATCCGCCCTCGATGTCGAGCTGGACGACAACCCGAACCTCGACCTCCGCGCTGGCCTCGAGGTAGTGATTGTTGAGTTCCCCGATAACGCTCACCTCGCCGTCGCCAGAGTGCCAGTCCCCTCGGTAGAGCCCCCCTTCGAGGGTCACGACAGCTACTGCGGTTGCGATGATCACGTCAGGCGACGCAGGGTCCTCCTTGAAGGAGAACTCCGTCGTCTGGTCGATACCCGTGATGGCCGCGTCCTCAATCGCTGGCAAAGTGAACTTCACGAACGAGGGGTAGCCGTAGTCGCCGCCGTAGATGAGCTGCTCGGAGACACTCTCATTCATGAGGTCATAGAGAGCGTCCGTGGCCGCCTTGACCAGGTCGACCTTCGCCACGGGAGAACGCATCTGCTTCAGCTCGTTCACGGCCACGTCGAGGGGATTCTTTGACGGCTTTGATGCTATGGGTTCCGGTTCGGGAGCCTCCTCCACCGGGGGCATGGTCTCCACCGGGGGCGACGCGGGTACCTGCGCTTCCACGATGGCGATCGCCTCAACGATATTTAGCGACCAGGAGATGCGATTCCGCGGGATCCTGAGTCGATCGACGTCGTCCATCAAATCCTGATGCAGGGACTTCTTATCCTCGGCGAGGAAGCCGCTGTCGAACGTCACGAACAGCACCTTGTCGTCGAGCTCAGCGCCGACCAGGAGTTCAAGAACGCTCTCCCAAATCAGCACATCGCGGAAGCCGAGGGATTTCTTCGTCTTCCCCTGTTCGATCTCGAGGAACGGGCGACGTCGGCCCAAATCTCGGCGCAGAAGATCCGACGTCGGTACCTTCGGCACCGGCGCTGCATGGACGCCGTCGCGTGCCAGCGCTGCATGGAACGTGCTGTCGATGTCGGCTTCGATGCGGTCGTGGGCTGCGCTGAGATCGTTGGCTGTCTGGGTGACATCACTCCCGGCCGCGCGCATCTGCTGGACACTGGCTGCTGCATCCTCGTGAGCGCCCCTAGCCGACTCCACGCGCTGACGCCGCAACTCGTCGATGACGACCTGCGGATACACGATCTCGCACGCACCGGTGGCGGCTAGGTCGACCAGCTTCGACGCCGCATCGCGGGTCATCCACGGGTCTCGGAACAACGCATTGGTGTCCATGACGACGAAGAGCATGCCCCCATCATGCCCCAAGCCCATCGACCGATTATCGCCAGTCGGCACGCCCCTGCCCTGGACGCCACTGGCCTCAGGGAAGGGATTTCATCGGTAGGCGGCCGCCGATGACATGTGCTCACCACGGCGACTGTCAGGGATGCCACCAACTGGGACTCGAGCGTCGCGGGCCTCGGCCCCCAACCTCACCCGCCATAGACTCCGCCACGCCGGAGCGACGTGGATGGCCGATGCCGGTGTCCCGCTGCACATGCTCAAGAGATTCTTGGGCACGCATCCATGAGAACTATCCCGACGTCGGGCGCCTTGCCTCCGCGGCAGAGCAAGCCGACGTATTCCTCTCCCCTCAGGACAGAAGTGTCAGGCCGAACGAGGCTGCCCGACCGCGCGAGCCCTCTGACGCTCCCCACACAGTGCCTGGCTACTGATCGCTCCAGTGCTGTCAAGAACCGCGTGCGACGCGTCAACGGTCGCGGCTACGTCTTGCTCCCGATGAAATGAAGCATCGAGATGAGGACCGGGGAATCAGGCGTTGACGGAAGATCGACTACGGGGAAGGTAACAGACACTTTTGCAACGTCGTCGACTCCGGACCGCAGCCAGTCGGTGCAGTCGACGTGTGGGAACGCATCTACCAGACTGCGATCTGCAAGGAGCAGGCTAAACGGCGCGAAGTGGATCACAGAAGGTATCGCAGGCCGTGTCTTCGCGGCCCATTCTCCGCTTTCGACGTCTCGCGCCATGTGGATTGCGAGCGCATCAAGGCTGCCTTCGACGTGGGCACGGCTTCCGTTGGGCGCGATTGCGACGAGGAATCGGATCTCTTCCGACGGCAGAGCCGACACCCCTCCCGCACGGTCCGGACGAGATCCGGGTGTGAGTCAATGAGACTCGGAGTCAGGGCGGTCATACCTGCGAGCGCGGCGCGGATGAATCTGCCCGGGCGCACGCCATCGAGTTCGCCCGCGATCTGAGCCCGTAGCCCTTTCAGCGGAGAGCGGACGAGATGGCCCGCAAAGCAGTGCGCCCATCGAATGTACTCGTCGTCCCAGGGCGAGGTGATCGCTCTGCAGGCATTGCAGTGTGCGTATCGGCTTGCGCCTCCGAGTTGTGCCCTGCCGTACGTGAGGCGGTTGTCCGACGTCGTCCCGCCCCAGGCGAAATTGCCCTGGTTGAACGCTGCCTTCGGCGGCACATGCGCTTTGGTGAGCGTGCGGACATTGCCGCACAGAGTGCATCTGCCGCGCTTGCTTTGCCTGCCCGCCGGCCTGAATCCTTCTTGCTGGGTCATCTCGCGGCTCCTTCCTCGACACTATCGCTGGATGCAGAGCTGGTGGCGCCGCAATACGCACGACTCCGCGGCGGGTTCGCCGCGGATACGTTGATCGTGTTGCCGAGCGCGAACCAGCGACACCCACACCCCATTCACGCCCATTCAGCCCATCTGCTGAAGGACTCGTTCCATACCTTCGCGTCAGGCTACGGCGTGCTGACCCCTGGTGGGAACGTTTGGTATGGCCGAGATCGTGGTCGAATGATGCGGCCGGTCCGTTCGGCTGTCTGCGCTTACCTCTACAGTCGAATCATGAAGGGAATCGTGGGTGCAGGGCTACTCGCATCGGCGTTCGCGCCGTTGCTCGCTTTGATCGCGGTCCTGAAGCTACCGGCACTGGGGTGGGTCAGCTGGGCAATACTTGCCGGTTGTCTGCTGTCGCTCGTTCTCCTGTGGCTCGTGCTTCGTAGAGTCGCCGGGCTTCAGACCCGCCCAGTGGAGTCGGCGGAGGTCAGACGTGCGGACGAGAGCGTTCTCGCGTTCACGTCGAGCTACGTCGTCCCAGTCGTGGTCGCGCTGTTCAGTGACGACCCCGCATCTTTGGTGGCGACGATCGCGCTCGTTCTGCTTCTCTTGATCATCTATGTTCGCGCCGGGCTTTATCACCTGAATCCAACCCTTGCTGTCATTGGCTTCCGGCTCTATGAGGTGACCGCAACAAGCGGAGCGGCAACGATGGTGCTGTCAAGGTCCCGACATCTTCCACAACAGGGGGTCATCGAATGTCGATACCTTGGTGACGATGTCGCTATCCAATTGAAGGGACGACCGTGACCGAGGAACCGGCGTGCCAAGCGCTCGATACCGCGCTTAGCGCAGATCCGACAGGGTTGGACAACTACGTCATCCGCGGAGACGCCCTGGCCGACTCGGAGTTGACCCGGTTCGACCTGGTCGATGGGATGGCCTCGGACGTCGTCGGCGACGTCCGCCGGTTCACGGAAACGCTGACAGGCAGGCAGTTCCTCGAATACGACCCGTCATATCAGACCAATAGCTCCCAGGTCCTCGTTGAGAAGCTCAGCGAAATTCCAGAGCTTGCAGCCGTCGACGCGGCTATTCGACGCGGAGATGTGCCCAACGACGCGGGTGGCCGGGCCGTCGTGGCAATGGCGCACGCGGTAGGTACAGGCGCGAATCGAATCGTTGTCTACCGGCTGAAAGGTCCCGGGATCGCGACGAGACGGTCCCGGGGCATCACGCTCATCCCGCGGGACGGGATCTACCGACCGATCGAGGGCGATGTGCTTTTCTACGAGCCCCGGTTCGATGTGCTCACTTTTGGGGAGTTCGCGTACTTCACGACGGTCACCCTCATTCAGACGAAGCTCCATGCGCCCGACAAGGCGCGCCAGCTCGCCCGTGACACGCTCACAGCGGTGACAGCCAAGATCCGCATCGATGGGTTCGCAGAACTGGAGCACGCGGTCATGGACGACCCGAGCATGCGCGCGAAGATGGCATACGTTGCTCGCCTCCTTCAGTCCGACCCGGATTACGCGAAGAACTTGACGACGAAGAAGCTCATCGCTTTCGTCGAGTCATATCCGGACTACGACATTCCGATCACCACGGTTGACGGGAAGAAGGCGCTGAGGTTCGACACTTCGCCTCAGCACCGGCACCAGATCCCGCGACTGCTTGCCGACGATTATCTCCACAGCTACCTCACTGACCGCAACTATGAGGCGGGTTCGAAGCAGCGCGTCCGAACCTAGCGGAGAGCGGACCCGATGTCAGAGGCGATTCGTGCACGGACATTGCAGGCTCTGCGTGCCGCAGCCCAGTTCGACATCCCGCCGGAGTCGCTCGCTCGTGTGATGGCAGCGACTCCTGACCTGCTCTCCCGGCCGGAGCGCGTCGCGGAAATCGAAGGGCACATTCGGGCGATTCGCTTGGAGGGAGTCACGATTCCCGTGCACGCTCGATGGGCGACGCTTCCAGCGCTCGGCAACATGGCCGAGGCGTTCGTTGAGTCGATGCTCGTCGACTTCGGATGGCAGCCGCTGTATGACGACGACAGCGGGTACTCCGCTGGGCACGGCGTCGATCTGCTTATGCTCGATCCATCACTGTCACCGGTCGTCGCGATAGAGGTCAAGTCGACGATTCAGCGAGGACGCTGGCCGCGGCGTCCCCCGGAGTCCCGAGCGCAGATGACCCCCGCATGGCTTGGGCGCGCGAGCAACGAAGGGATGCGTGAGTGGACTTTCGATGCAGACGATGTCCACTCGATGATTGTGCAAGCGCACCTGGGACGTTTGAAGTGGCGCGTATGTGTCGCGGGTGACTTGGACTCGCCGCTGCCAGTTGCGAGCGTTGATCAATTAGTCGATCTCAGCTGGCTGATCGAGCGCAACTAGATAGATTGGACCTCCCACGTTTCGTGTCGTAGCCAACTGAACGGCCCAGGCGTCCAGACGGCGTCGCCATTCCCGGAATCTTCTCAATTCCGGGGCTCAGATCACGAAACGCATGTCATCAAACGCATGTCATCAAACGCTAAGAAGCGCCACGCGAGGCTCTGCGGCCAATGCCCGATCGCCCACTCTCATCACCTGAGCGTCACCGCGTCACGACGCTCCCGCAGGCGGCCATCGTCCCGCGGACTCTGGCTCCAACGCTGAGGCAGCCACATTTCTTCCAGGGCGCCGTCACAGCTTCCCCCAATCCGCTTCGGCGAACTGAAATGAGTCGCAGCGCTGCGATCATCCAACGCGGTACCGTGTGCGGGAGAATACGGGCATGGTCGAAGTCTTCATGGATAGCGGTACCGCGGAGATGCACAGGTTCGAGGCAATGGGAATCCAGCTGGTCGAGACGATCATCGCGCGAGCTGGTCTCACCGGATCCGTCACGTCGAACCCTCGAATGAGGGTCATCGGCCCCGATTTCGACTATCGGGAGAGCTCGGTCATGTTCGCGGGACGTGTCGGCCGCGGCCCGCTTAGGGTTGCAATGGACACCAACCTCCTCATCGACTACTTCGAGCATGGTCATGCGATGTGGGCGGGAGAATCGGTTGCGAAAGCGCACGTCGGTGAGTATGGGGAACATCTCGAGGCGCTACAGCTGATCCTGGCCGTCTGGGTCCTGCGCGACATCGAATTCGTCATGCTCAAGGAGTCTCTTCGCGACTCGAAACACAGGAAGCTCGCGCCGCACTTGGACAAGAGAAATCGAAGAGCTTGGATGGAGTTCTACAGCGCGCTCACGCACAGCCCTCATCACTCAGCCGACAGAGCCGACGCGGCGCAACGCCTGCACCCAAGACTGATCGATTGGGTCATCGAGGCGGTCCCAGCGGGCGGAGATCAGCGCCTGGTTCGCGCCGCCCTCAACGACGGCGCGCATGTGTATCTCACCCGGGACAAGGGCGTGGTCCGCGCTTCCGATCAGCTCCGAGTTGTCGGGCTTTCCGTGATGACCCCGGGCGACCTGCTCGAAGCTCTATCGCTATACGGTGCGCTCAATTTTCTCTGGGATCCGACAAGCCTCTATTGGCCGCTTCCCGACCAGGAGAAGGTCGCACATATGATATGGGCGTTGCCGAAACGTGGAGAACCTCCCGAGGACGGGGGTAACGATGTGGGTGAACTACCCTGACCACTGTGAATGACCGTCGACCTGAGCTCGCGACCGAGCAACACCCGCTTCGTGTGGTCGCCGCGATTCTGTTCGACGGTCAAGAAGTGCTGGCTTGCCGCCGGAAGCTAGACGGGGCGGCCGGCGGACTCTGGGAATTCCCTGGCGGAAAGATCGAGCCGGGTGAGACCCCCGCTGCTGCGCTCATCCGAGAAATCAGGGAAAAGCTCGACATCGCGATCCTCGTCGACGACGAGCTGAGCACAGATGTCACTCCTGTGCTCAACGTATCGATCGAGCTCATCTGCCTGCGTGCCCGCTTGAAGGGTGCCCGACCGATCGGCAGCTCCGACCATGACCAGCTTCTTTGGCTTCGTGTAGCCGATCTCGATCAGCTCGAATGGGCCGCGCCCTATAGACCAGCTGTACGACGTCTGATCGCGGCGGACGATAGTCCGCGGCCCGCGGACGCTCGGGTGGAGCAATCGGAGCTCCCGGCGACTGGGGAAACCGTTCCCCCTCTGAACACCTCGACGTCGTGGGCGTCCTCACCGGGAGTGCGGCGTTCAATGCTTGGGAATCGAGCTCGCGACACGCAACCCGAGCTCGCGGTACGCGGAATTCTCCACAGGATGGGGCTGCGTTATCGAGTCGATCTCCGTCCCACTCCTCGAGTACGGGCGCGAGGGGACATCGTGTTTCCTCGTCGACGTCTCGTCGTGTTCATTGATGGGTGCCACTGGCACGGCTGTCCCCAGCACTACACAGCGCCCAAATCGAACACCGCCTATTGGTCGGCCAAGCTCGCCGCAAATCGCGAGCGCGATGCTCGCACGACGGACGTGCTGACGGAGCTCGGCTGGACGGTGCTGCGATTCTGGACACATCAGGACTCGGCCGAGATCGCCGAGGAGATCAGGAATGCCGTCCTATCCGATCAACCGACGTCCGACTAAGCGCCGAGACGAGGAGCTCATCGAACCCCATGAGCCGGCGATGGGTTCGCGCGTACGCGACCTTGAGGAGGTGGTCCGGGTGCACATTCAGCGAACCCAGCTGGCGACCATCACGGTCGAGCGCTGTCCAGTCGTCCGCGAAGCAAATCGCGCCGTGGTCGAGCATCACGTGGTGGTTGGGGCAGAGCGACAGCACATTGGCATCGATATCGGGCCCGTCAGCGCCGCCGCCGAGCGGCACGAGGTGGGCGCCCTCACTGTAGGGCCCGGCAAGGGTTTCGATTCGGATGTCGCAGACCTGGCAACGGTAATCGTAGAGCTCCTTGACTCGTGTCGGGACTCCGGAGTCTCGCACGATTCGATAGTGAGTTGAGAGGACTCGCTTTGCCTCCACTTGCTTGATGTCGCCGCTGTCGGACTCTCCGGGTGATTGCAGGGATCTCAAGCGGTACTGACAGATCTGGAAGCCGCTCGCTCCGGGCCGCAGGAAGGCATCCTCGACCACGTACTGACCAGAGTATTCGAACTCGCTCACCGTGGCTCGAATCAATCTGATGGGCTGGGTGGTCTGGGCGTTCACCGCGAGGGAGCGGTTGAGACCGCTGAATTCTTGATCGGCTATTAAACGCCCGCTGCCGTCGCGTCTGCCGATCCCCGTGTAGTACACGATCTGGCCGAAATCCAAATCGTCCTCATTTGCTCCGGACAGGACGACGCTCTCCGCGCCTCGCTTCTTGTCGGCTCCGCCGCAGATGCCACGGCGTATGTCGCGGTGGATCCTTGCGTCGTAGAGCGATCTGCGGTTCCGGAAGCGCGCTCCGATCGGTATCCCGTGGACGGCTCCGTAGGTCACGAGAGTTCCTTCCGCAGGTACCCGTTGCTTCCGAAGAGCGTCTTGCGGTCGAGGAACTTGTTGTAGTGCGAGCAGGATGGTTCACCGATGTGCAGGCAGGCCAGGCACGCGCCGGTCGAGCGATCGCATCCGGGGTCGAGGGGACACCGTGTCTCTGCGTCGACTTGCAGGTCGAGGAGACGATCGAGGTCAGTTTCGAAGACGGACTGGAGTCCGCCGAGAACGAACTGTCCGCGTGGTGTGGCGTAGATGAAGACTCCAAGGTGATGGGGCACCAGGTATTCGGCGAGAGATTCGCGGTCGACACCGGCAAGCACCGCCAGCTGGCGGATGAATCGGTGTGCGTAGGTGTGCAGCAACGAGAGGACCGCGCTCCCGGCGGTCTGGACGGGGACATCGTCGCCGCGGCCTGGGAACTCGGCGGCGTTGACGATCGCGATCCTCGCCTTGGTGGGATCGGTCGGCGCCACTTTGAGGAGCCCGCGTCGATACAGCCATGCTGCGACTCGTACCGGGTCAAGTCGCAAGTACAAAGCCTCGGTCTCATTCGTGTCGGCGTATACCCGAATCGACTGCTGTCGTCCTTGGTAAGCGACCAGCCTGCTCTCTCCTACGGGCTTTCCTCCGCGCGTGTACCCGAAGACGCCTCGCAGGATCGGGAACCGGTCGACATGGTCGACGTCGACGAGTCCGGCGCGATGGATCGCCGGCACGTACTTGTCTTCGTAAATCGCTCGAAGGTTGGCGCCAACAGGATCGCCGGGGAGCTGGCTCGCGGTGCGTCGCCCTTCATATGTGGCTAGGGCGACCTCGAGTGCCGTGGCTTCGGCTTCTTCTCGGCGAAGGGGCGAGATGTCGAGGACATCGACAGGTTTGTCGAGGTGGCCGGCGCCGGCGTCGATCGCGGCCTGCACGGCGGCTTCTGCCGCCGCGAGTGGAAGACCCTGCTGTACGAAGCTGTCGATCATCGACTGTCTGGTCGGTGCCAGCTTCTCGGGACGTGCGGTCTGCATCTCACTCATTAGCCATCGCAGGCTTTTCTCCCGTCCCCCGTCGGCGAGTAGCGCTTGCAGGTGTTCGGGGCGTGCGGGGTTGACCATTGTGAAGGTGTGCGGACTGTAGACCGACGCTGCGCGGTGGACGTTGAATGTGAGTCCTGGCTGTTTGCATCCGGGGCAGGGCCGTCCGGCTCCGAGTCCTTGTTGAAGGGCGCGGTGGCAGATAGGGCATACGAATTCGAGGTCGCGCACGCTACTACTGCTGGAGTGCTTCACGAGGGCCTGATTGTGCTCGGGACACTTCGGGATGAAGGGCTCGCCCAGGTAGCCGCATTCATGGAATCCGACGAAATGCAGCTGTGCCCAGGTCTTGTTGCCGCACACACATTGTCCCTTGAAGCTAGTCACCCGCCGGCAGCTCTGGCAGCGCCAGACGTTTGGCCAGGCGTCGACTTTGACGCCCTGCTCGGGGTTCACGCCGACGACCTCGACAGTCTTTCCTTGGTGGAGTTGGCTAGCGAGGCCGGTGTCGTTTCCTTGCGCACGCCAGGGGTCGATCGCCGACAGGAGGCGCTGCCTGACTCCGTCAGTGTCGACTCGGAGGGTGAGGGGGTTCAGCCAGGACTGCACTTTCCAGATCCGGCTCTTGATGTCGGTGGTCTGCGCGGGCAGGTGTGAGAAGAGGACTTGGCTGGGACTGCGGGTTTCTCTCATCGTCATTCTTCTCCGGTGATCGGGACGCCCTCTTCGACGTCTCGTAGGGATCTCATGGGCTGTCCGCTGGGCGATAGGTCGCTCGGCCACTTTGCTTGGGTGGCGGGGTCTGTGAGGTTGTCGAAGTAGCTGATGGCCCATTCGTTGATGTCTCTGCGCAGCAGTTCGTCGAGTGGGCCGTCCAGACCCAGCGCGTCGGTGAGCGCGGCGGTTTCGGTCTCCGCAGTGATGCCCGCGTCACGGTAGTAATTCCGGAGCTTGGTGATGGTGGTCAAGGCGGTTCCTGCTGTGTATTCGTGGACCGAGAGGCGGCGGGCTTCTTCCGCTCCGATGGCTGTGAGCGCGAGAACGCGACGGCTGGCGCGGGTGATAGGGATCGGTTCGACGAATCGGTCCCCCTGAGTGATGAACTTGTCGAATTGCGCATAGGTCGCGACTTCGCGCTCCCGTGTGATGCGGTGCAGGACGTAAACGATGCCCGGCCACCGGCGTCCGACGCGTGCCGAGGTTTGGATGAACTCTGCCGTGGTCAGCGGAAGCCCTTTCATGACCATGATGTTGAATCGGTCGATGTCCACTCCGTGCGAGATCATGCTGGATGCCGCAATGAGGTGGATGCGGGCCGCAAAGTCGGACTCTGGGGTGTCGAGTCGTTCGAGGATCCGGCGGACATCGTCGAACGGTGTGGCGCCGGTAAGGGATTCGGCGTTGACTGAGTACGGGAACTCAGTCTCGGCGGAACGGCGAGCTGCCTCCACATCGCGGACTGTGTTTCCGTAGACGAGGTCCACTCCGTACTGGCTGATCAAGTGTGCAGCGTGGTCAACGGGGATCCCGAGCGATCCGCAGACGCGGGTCGGGTCGTCAATGAGTTCGCGGACGCAGGATTGGAGCGTGTTCAGAGCGCGGTCCGCGACGAATTCGAGCGTGACACCCCGGGGCGCGACTGCCACGTATCGCCGTGCAGGAACACTGTTTGGTTCGGACCAGAATGACTCGTCGAGCGCTGGTCCCGGTTGTGGGAAGACACGAACGTCGCGCCGGTAGAGGACGTCTACCTGCCGTTCCACCCCGCTGAGGGTCGCGGACGAGGCGACGATCTTCGCGCGAGTGCCGGTAAGCGCGTGCTGCAGGTGGTCCATCAAGGACTCGTAGTGGGAGTCGACGGCGCCCAACGAGTCGCGCAGCAGGTGGAGCTCGTCCTGAAGGCGGAAGCTTGGTGCCCACCTCGACGCGTCCATACCGAGTGGTCCACGGGTGCCCTTGCAGCCTGGAACGAGACAGCCGGAGGGGGACTTGCTGCGGCTGGCGTAGCTGTAGCCGTGTCCAGGTTTGCTGCACACTCCGGCGGGTGGTCCAAAGAATCCCCGCATGGCGGTCTGCATCGCGGCGAGGGCAGCCTTGTCCAATGTGCCGACCACCACGGTCGGCAGGAATCGGTAGATCTCCTGGTCGACGACGTAGAACGGCAGCGGCTTGTCGCCCCATGCGCAGACCGCTTCCCCGCAGACGTGCTCGAGAGTCCATTTCGCTCGGTCGAAGCGCATCGTGATCTGCTCGTTTCGGCAGAACGGGCAGCGCAGCAGCACCTGGTACCGCGCGGGCATGGAGCGGTCGACCGCGTTCGGTTCTCCCTCAAGGGGGATGCTGTTGGGCGTACCTCCCTGGCCAACATAGAAACCGAGGGAGATCGGGGCACCGCCGATTCCGTGTTTGCGGCGTTCCAGTTCGGCGCCGGCGAGAGCGTCCGCGAATCGTTGGGTCTGCTGGAGCGAGAGCATGCGGAGCGGGAACCGGGTCCATGCAGTGATGCCGTCGATCTTGCCGGTGAGGCGGTCATAGATTATCGCGGTGACGAGTAGGCCGAGGTAGGTTTCGGTCTTTCCCCCGCCTGTGGCGAACCACACGGTATCGACTGTCTGAGCATCGTCCGGATCTATGATTCCGGGAAGCGCCGAGATGAGGAATCCGATCTGAAATGGCCTCCAGGCTTCGTATTTCCCCGCCGCGGCGTGGCGGATGGCTGCTGAGGCAACCTTGAATGCCTGCAGTAGCTGCGAATCGGTAACGAGAGCGTCGTATCCACGCTCAAGCCTGTCGACCTCGGCCGTGTACGCCGCGGCGGCTTTCTCTGCTTCGGCGTGCATGGCCGCCGTCCATCCCACGGATCGGGCGACGAGCGCCCCGCTCCCCCAGTGTTCTTCGCCCCATTCCCGTGCAGAATCGATGAGTTGCCGTAGCTGCGGGAGGGGGTGCGTGGACAGTGTGTCGAAGGTGCAGTCGGGCTCGGGTGCGGAGTGATTCCAGTAGCGTGGACGGTTCTTGTCGACCGTGATGGTGTCGCTGGTCCTGAATCCGCTGTCCGTATTTTCGACGCCGCAGTTGATCCCGATAGCGGCGACGCTGCGGTCGTAGCGGAACGAGTCCGGCAACGATTCGAGCTGGAAGTCGGTCGTGGCCAGGCCTGCGACCTCGAGCACTGCTTCGTAGAGGTGCGTATCGGGTGTGTTCTTGTCTGGTTCGTCGCTTGTGTTGACGAGGGACACGACGAGCTCGTCGTGGTCGCGCCATGTTTCGAGATCGACACGGACCTCCGCGCTTCGGCCTGCGAGTCCGAGCGCGCCTAATTGGGTTGCGATCGAGTTAGCGCCGTTGTCCGAGAGAGTTCCGTCTCGGGCCACGGTTGCATTGATCGTCGCAGAGACGAGGGTCGACTTCGTAAAAGTGCCGGCCGGCTGCGGCTCCCAGCAGCGGAGTCGGATGGCGAGTTCGAGGTTCCAGGGTCCTGCAGTAGCCGGCCGCAGGCGGATACCAATCGCGCAGGGGTCGAGTTTCTCCGCACGTTGACCGAGCGGGCTATTGATGACGGACGTCTCGGATGCGAGGCGGCCGAGCCAGAAGCGGTTTCTCGGTGCAGTGTCGCTGGTGTCGAGATGGTCGCCGCGTGCTTCCTCTACGACATGTCGGTGCATCCATTCGAGGAACCGCCAGGACGAGTCGTATCGCCCGTCGGGGTCGTTGTCGTGAGTCATGTGGTCGGGTCCTCGTCAGTCGATATCGGTGAGTTGGGCGAGTGGCGTCCGCAGTTTCGGAGACGCGAGGATTTTATTGAGGATCTGGCGTGCGCGTTCTCGTGTGATGCCATATGCGGCGCCGACTTCATCGAGGGTGCGTTCGTGGTCGTCGTCGAGTCCGTACCGGAGCTTCAGCATGGCAACCGCATGTGCGGTCGCTCCTTTGGCGGTCTTGGCCTGGTGTTCAGCAATGTCGTCGAGGACGACGCGGATATGGGCGTTGGTGAGTGCATTGAGGACTTCGTCGGCGACGTCTGCTGCGTAAAGGTCGAGAATCGCGCCGAGGTCGGTGTCGGTGTCATCACCGACGGGCGCGTCGATGCTGATCGGATCGCGGGCGAGGTCGAGGATGGCGCGGATGTCTGCGGGATCGGCGTCGAGCTCGACGGCGAGCTCCTGCATAGTCGGTTCGCGGTCTAGTGAGGCGCGGAGCCTGCTTTGGGTACCGGTGATCCGTTGCAGTTTCTCGGTGATATAGACGGGGAGTCGGATGAGACGGCCTTTGTCTGCGATTCCTCGTTGGATGGCTTGGCGGATCCACCAGGTGGCGTAAGTGGAGAACTTGTAGCCGAGCGTGTGGTCGAATTTGTCGGCGGCTCGCATCAGTCCGATCGTGCCCTCTTGGATGAGATCTGCGAGGTCCATCCCCGTGGGCCGGTAGCGTCGCGCGATCGATACAACCAGCCGAAGGTTAGCTAGAACTAGCTGATCGTGGGCGCGTTTGCCATCGGCGATTTGTTTCGCTTCGTCGCTTCCATGCAACGGCGACGCATCTTCCTCTGTGAGGTTTTGACCGATGCGGATGCGTCGCCCCAGAAGCACTTCTTCGTCTGCGGTAAGCAGCTTGGCGCGGCCGGCAGCGCGGAGCATCAGGCCCAGCGTGTCCCGGGCAACTCCATTGACATCCTCACTCGCCAAAGAGATGGTGGGGTTGTCGGGCCCATCCTCGTCGAGGTCTATTCCACTTCGGCGGATTGCTGTGAATACTGAGGCAATCTCGGCGCCATCGAGCTTGTGGAGATCAACAAGGCGTTGCACATCTGTGAGGTGAATATATCCCTGCCGTTCAAAGTCGGCCAAAGCGTCGTTCACGCATTCGGCGACCTTGTCGGAGTTCATGACTGAACTCTAGGACCTTGTCCCGAGCTCGTCTAGGTCGACGCCGACTCAGCCGGAAAGATCAGTCATTTGTTATCGACGTGAGGACTCCCAGGAGCAGCTGACGAGCGAGTTGCGGCGGGACCGCGTTGCCGATCATCGTCGCGAGTGCACTGCGCGTGGTTGCCTTGTCAAAGGCGAAGTAGTCGGGAAAGCCCTGTATGCGAGCTGCTTCGTGTGGCGTCAGCGCTCGGGGCAGTTCGGGATGCATGTAGCGACCTTGTCCGATGCTCCCAAAGCCGCTAGTAATCGTTTGAGCCGGCTCCTTCCACCTGAGACGTCCGTACATCGATTTGTATGAATGTTTCCCCTGGTGACATTTTGGACGGAGGTGGTTGGGAAGATCGTACTCGTCTTCCGCAAGTAGGTATCGCATGCGCTTGGTGTTTTCTGCCGACGGCGTCGGGGCTCGATCGAACGGGCCGTTGCTCGCCTGCTCGACCAGATCACCGATCGCCCATTCCAGATCGACGCCGCCGGTGGTTTCCAACGGAAGGCTGTCGAAGATCTCCAGTGCTTTCTTGTCGTTGCGCGTGGCAAGCAGGACGTGGCGTTTCCGCTTCTGAGGCACACCGAGTTCGTGGAGCGAGACCACGCGATCACTGACCTCGTAGCCCAGCGCTGCGAGTCGCTCGCGTACGACCGACACAGCGTTCATTGCCTTATACTTGTCGTTGAGAACGGCTGGCACGTTCTCAATGACTATTACGTCCGGAGAGAGCACTCGGGCGGCCCTGGCCATTATGGCATAAAGGGCGTTCTTAGGGTCATCCCGGCGAGTGTGATTGTTGAGGTTACTATGGCCTTGACAAGGTGGTCCACCGACGAGCACGTCGAGTCCGCCGACCTTCTCGCGCAGTAGTTTCTCGGTCTTGGTTAGCGGCTCGTCCAGCTCAGACGAGAAGAGTGTCGTGATGTCTTCAACTTTGACGTCGCGCGCGTCCGGGAAGTTCGCAAGATACACGTCCGCAGCGACCTGGTCGAACTCGACTGCCAACCGCACGTCGACGCCTCGCCCGACGTGGTCCGCCGCTTGTGCCACCCCAAGGGTGAGCCCCCCACACCCAGCGAAGAGGTCCACAACTGTCACGGGATCCGCGGCAGACTCGAAAGATGGTCGCTCGACAACAGCGAGAGGATGCAGGTCGGTCGCGCCATCGATAGTCATAGATCTCAACAATATCGACGTTCCGACATCCGCTCGAGCACCTGTCGGCATGCTTGGTGTATGGCTTTCGCCGGCCTCATCAGGATCAGCTTCAGCACGCCCCGAAAGAGCTGTAGCACAGGGAGAATGAGCCATCCAGGACCACCTTACGTTGTGAGATTGGTGCAGATGCTCGCGACCACGAGGTAGGACACCGCGAGCAACATCGCTGCGATCAGCTCGGTCGCGATCCGGCGAGGGTGTCAGCGCGGCAGGCTGTTTGCGCGGTGTACATGGTGTCGATTATCGCCTTGTTACTGCCGCCAGCGATGCGATCGTGGTAGGTGTCGATGGCATTGGCGTGGCCGTCGCGCAGGTCGAGAGAGGCGGTCTTCTTCCACTCCTCCACGAACCGGTGCACGTCAAGCAATTCGGGGACATCGTCGCGGTCGTGAACGAGGAGGAAGAACGCGCCACCTGAGGCTACGAATTGGAGGTGCGCCCAGTTCTCACCAGCAACACCTTCGCACCGGCCTGCTCGGCCAAAGCCGTGATGCGGTCGAGGGAGGGACACTTGCAAGGAAGGCTTCGTCGAAGGTAATCAACTGCCCTTCCAGAAAGTCGCATTGGCCCACTGATGGGTGTCCCACAATTTCGCCGTGTTCTCTACGAGTGCCGAAGTCGTCCGCGAGGACTTGCACGGCGACTGCTGACGGGGCGAGTCTGGCGACGCTACCGCGTCCCTGCTCACGCTCTCACGCAGCGCGGAGAGGCCGCGCGGTCGTGGTCTTCCAGGCGCCATCGGGACCGACCCGCACATCGACTACTCGAACGGCCACCGCCACGCCACAAGCGCCGCGGCCTGCACTCGCCAAGCGGTCGCCCTTCCCTCTCAGGTTGAGCGGTACCTTCTCAACAACGTTGATGGGCAGGGTCAGCGCAGTGGCTAAGCGGGCGCCCTCGAGAAGCCGGCGCTAGGTGTATTGACCTGGGACGTTGTGAACGTTTGATGGTTTGAGGGAAGCGAAAACCTCCGTGAGGATGTGGGTTACCACACTCGCATCGCAACACGGAGGTTTTCGTGACCCACGCTAACGCACGCCCGCAGCCCCGCACGCCCGCAGCCCCGCACGATCCCGCGCGCCCTGCCCCGCGCCAGATGGGCCACTTTCCCCCCATCAAACGGCTCAACATGGGCGCAAACTGACCTCTTGACCAGCCGCAGCGACACCGGGACGGCCGCGGATACGCCCGGCAGTGAAGAACTTCCGCGGGACGACGCCCACGTGCGTACGTTTCCGACCCGGCCGCGCACACCCCCGCACGCACGGCCCCGCGCCAGATGGGCCACTTTCCCCCCATCAGACCGCTCAACATGGGCTCAAACTGACCTTCTGACCAGCCGCAGCAGCAGCGGGAGCGGCCGCGGATACGCCCGGCAGTGAAGAACTTCCGCGGGACGACGCCCACGCGCGTAGGCTTCCGACCCAGCCGCGCGCATCCCCGCACGCACAGCCCCGCGCCAGATGGGCCACTTTCCCCCCATCAGACCGCTCAACATGGGCTCAAACTGACCTCCTGACCAGGCGCAGCGACACCGGGAGCCGAAGCGGAAGCAGAAGCGGAGGCGAAAGCAGCGGTCAGCGGAAGCGGCGGTCAGCGAAAGCGGCGGGCGCTGGGTGCGGCGGGCATCGGGGGCTGTGGAGAACTTCCGCGGGACGACGCCCACGCGCGTAGGTTTCCGGCATGGCCGCGCGCATCCCGATCCCCGAGGAGCTCAGAGACCGCGCGTTCGGGATCGCGGAGGGGAACGCCGCGGGTCTCACGAAGAAAGCCCTTGCCAGGCAGAGCCTCGCTCGTCCGTACCGCGGAGTGCGAGCGACGGAGCCCGCACACGACACCAGGGAGCAGGTCCTCCGCTTCGGGCCGCGACTTCGCGGCGGCCAGGCGCTGAGCGGGCCCTCCGCGCTGCACGCCTACGGGTTGCCGGTACCGCGGCGCCATCGCTCCACGACCGTCGATGTGCTTTGCAGGCAGTCGGCCTCGAGACCACGAGCGGCGGGCGTCCGTGCGCGGCGCATCCGGGATGAGCTCTGGGAGGCGGACCTCATCGACGGGGTCCGAGTGGTTCCCGCGCCGCTGCTCTTCGCTCTGCTGGGGAGCTCGTTCAGCGAGACGGAGCTGATCACGGTCGGCGACGCGATGATCAGCGACTTCGACCGCTACCCGGGGCGGGTTTCGTCCGGCTCGATGACACCGCTCTCGAGCTTGGAGGACGCCGTCGAGCGCTGGGGCCGACTCCGCGGCTGCTCGGTCCTGCGCAGCGTACTGCCGCGCCTTCGGGAGCACGTCGCCTCCCCGCCGGAGAGCTGGCTTCGCTGTCTCATCGTGGATGCGGGCTTCGAGGAACCGGCCGTCAACGCCGATATCCACGCGGGCGGACGCTTCCTGGCACGAGGCGACCTCGTCTTTCGGGCCCAGCGCGTCATCGTCGAGTACGAGGGCGAAGGCCACCTGAGTCCCGCGCAGTTCCGACGCGACATAACGCGCACCGAGGCGCTGATCGCAGCCGGATGGCGCGTGATCCGCGTCACCCACGCTGACCTGTTTCCGGACGCCGCCGTCTTCCTCGCGCGGTTGCGTGCGGCGCTGTCCCGGTGACCCGGCAGCGCGGAAGGGCCACAGGGCCAAGGCCTCATTTGGGTCACTTTCACCCCGTGCGGAGCCGTCCAGAGGGGGGAAAGTGACCCAACTGGCCCAGGCCGGGCCATCCGCAGGGGCAAAGCGACCCAGGCAGCCCTGGAGGCGCCATCCGCAGGGGCGAAAGTGACCCAGGTGTCCCAGGCGACCCAGGCCGGGCCATCCGCAGGGGCGAAAGTGACCCAGGTGTCCCAGGCGACCCCGGCCGGGCCATCCGCAGGGGCAGAGCGACCCAGGCAGCTCTGCAGGCGCCATCCGCAGGGGCGAAAGTGACCCAGGACGGCCAGGGTGCCCGTGCGCGGAGCCGTCCGGAGGGGGAAAGCGACCCAGCTGCCCCCTCCTACCGAGCGGGCCGAGCCGGGATGCGGTCAGGGGATTCGGTCAGGGGATGAGGCGGTCGGCGCGGTAGCGCGCGAAGAGGTCGGCGAAGGCCTGGTCGGTTCGGCGGAAGCTGAGGAAGCCGGCGGCCCGGCTCTTGCCCATGTCGGTGACGACCTCCATCTCGCGTCCGAGGTCGGCGTCGGTGTGCCACCAGGATGCGAGCCGCGAGATGTCCGCCTCGACGAGCCCGTGCTCGGCCGCGATGGCCGGCCAGTGCTGCTCGAGCTGCGCCATCTGCTCCTCGAGCGGGCGCGCCTGCCCGTCGAACCCGACGACCTGCTCGGCGGGGACGCCGAGCATCTCGGCGAGGCGAGGCCACATCCACCGCCAACGGAAGATGTCCCCGTTGACGATATTGAACGCCTCGTTGCGGCCTGCCGACTCCGTCGACGCCCACACCATCTGCTCGGCGAGGACCCCAGCGTCGGTCATGTCGGTGAGGCCGTTCCACTGCGCCGCGCTTCCGGGGAACACGAAGGGCACGCCGAGGTGCTTCGCGATCGTGGCCTGCACGGCGATCGTCAGGCCCATGTTCATTGCGTTGCCGACGGCATGCCCGATGACGGTGTGCGATCGATGCACCGACCACGTGAACTGCTGGCGGGCGGCAGCGGCGAAGAGCTCGTCTTCCTGCGCGTAGTAGAAGTTCGGGGTGTCGAGCCGCTCGGATTCCTCACGGAACGGGGTGTCGGGCATCTCGCCCGCGGCGTAGGCCTCGAATGGGCCCAGGTAGTGCTTGAGACCGGTGACCAGGGCGACGTGCTCCACGGGGGCGTCGTCGAGCGCCGCGAGCAGGTCACGGACCATGGCGCCGTTCACGGCGATGTTCTCCGCCTCCGTCGCCTGTCGCTGCCAGGCGGTGAAGAACACGTGCGTGGGGCGCTCCTCCGCGAGCGCAGCGCGCAGGCTCGCCGGGTCGCGGAGGTCGGCGGCGATGCCCCGCACGGTGCCGCTCGTCACGGCGCGGCGAGAGAGGGCGAGGACCTCCCAACCGTCCTTGCTCAGGCGATCAACGAGGGCGGAGCCGGTGATCCCGGAGGCGCCCACAACAAGCGCGGTCCTCGGTGCGTTGGTGGTGCTGTTCGAGTTCGAGGTCATCAGGGGTGCAACGAGGCTGCCGCGATTGCTATTCCGTGGCCGCGCGGTTCGGGATGCGCGCCACAGGCCGAGAATGGCGCGGTTCTACACTGGGTCGGTGAGTGAACCCGCGTCTCCCCCTGACCCCAGCACGCTGCATCCGATCGAGGGGCAGGAGCGGGTCATCCTCCTGAAGCCGCTCATCACGAGCCCGCTCATCAGCGTCGGAGACTTCACGTACTACGACGACCCCGACGACCCCTCGGCGTTCGAGACGCGCAACGTGCTGCACCATTACGGGCCCGAGCGTCTCGTCATCGGGAAGTTCTGCGCGATCGCCTCCGGCGTGCGGTTCATCATGAACGGCGCCAACCATCGCATGTCGGGGCCGTCCACGTATCCGTTCCCCATCATGGGCGGAGCCTGGGGGCAGCACGTCGACCTCGTCAGCGACCTGCCGAGCCGCGGCGACACGGTCATCGGCAACGACGTCTGGATCGGCGGGGACGTCACCATCATGCCGGGGGTGCGCATCGGCGACGGGGCGATCGTCTCGACGGGATCCGTCGTGACGAAGGATGTGCCCGACTACGGCATCGTCGGCGGCAACCCGGCGACGCTCATCCGTCGCCGCTTCGATGACAATGACGTCCAGACGCTCCTCGATACTGCCTGGTGGGACTGGCCCCTCGAGGCGATCACGGAGCATGTCCGTGTCATCGCCGACGGATCAGTGGCCGAGCTCGCTTCGATCGCCGGCCGGTTGGCGTAGCCGCGGCGCTGCACGATCACGCCGCGGCGCGGCGCGGCGCCACTGCACAGCCGCGCTGCACAGCACCGCCGCGCCGCACCGCGCCACAGTCGGCTTACGGGTAGGCGACGTAGAGGCGGTACATGCCCGCGAACGTGCCCGTCGTGTCCTGCGAGCAGGCGTTCGGCCCGATGTACACGTTCGATCCGGTGCCGACGGAGCCGCCGACGACGGCTCCCCACTTCGTCACGCACTCCGCCTGGGTCTCGAAGGCGTAGTAGGCCGACCCGGCGGCGCTGGCGGGGGTGGCGGCGAAGAGCGCTCCCGCGAGCGCGCCGACCGCGGCGAGTCCACTGAGCCCTGCAAACTTGCGAGTCTTTGAATTCGTCATCGTGCGAGGCTAGGACGCCTCCTTGAGCGAGCCATCCGAAGTCCCTCCGTATCCAGTGGGCGCAGGAGAAGCAGGAGATCCAGCTCAACGCCCGTTGACGATCGCGACCACAATCCAAAAGACCGTGTGCAGTGCCAGTGCGGTCGCAACGACTCCCGGCGCAAGCCACGCGGGCACGCGGAATCCTCGACCCACGACGGCGGCGAGCCAGACGGACAGCACGATCAGCCCAGCCGCAACAGCTCCCATACCGAGCGCCATGGACAGCGCTTCCTGCCGGTACGGATTCGAAGTGAAAGACGGGTCTCGCTGAAGGAAATCCATCAGCTCCAACGAGGCGAGCCCCCCGATGAAGAAGAACAGGAAGTTGCTGACCATGACGATGGCCGCGACCGCGAACCACGCGCGCAGCGGGCCATCGGCCTCATCGAGAGGCTCTTGGCCCTCGCTGGAGGCACCGTCGCGCTGAGCGGTCTCGCTCACAGGGAGCCCCTCGGGAAGCGCATGCGACGAACCTAGCTCACGTCGGTCGACTACGCGGTGGCGTCCGCGACCTGGCGCAGCACGTTGGAGTCGAGCGCCGCGAGTGCGACGACCTTGTAGCCCTCCGTCTCGAAGAAGATCGTCGCCCGGTCCTCTTCCACGCTGATGACCGTGCCTGCTCCCCACTCACGGTGCTCGACGGACTCGTCGACGGCGAGCGGCGCGTCCGCCGGCACGCTGTCTGCCTGGGCGTCTGACATGTCCTCGCGCCGCTCGCAGCCGTCGCAGTTCCCGCACCAATCCGGCCCCTCGACCCCGAAGTAGTCGAGCAGCACGCGACGGCGGCACTGGGTCCCCTCCGCGTAGGCGCGCATCATCGCCAATCGCGACTCGGCGATTCGCTCCCGGGCGGCGGACGCCTCCTTGACGGCCTTCACCACGGCATCGACTCGGGTCTTGCGCAGCGGATGCACGCCCCCGGTCGTCTCGACGAGTTCGGCATCCACGAGCTGGTTGACGAGCCTCGCGACGGTTCTTGCGGGCTGACCGACGGCCTCGGAGAGGTCCCGGATGCTCGCACCTGGCGTGCGCGCGATGGCGCGCCACAGCTTGCGCAGCCCGGCCTTGTCGAGCGAGCGCTTCGCGAAGAAGCGCCGCAGCGCGAGGTCCTCGACGCGGTAGTGCAGCACGGCCGTCGCGGGCTCGCCGTCCCGCCCCGCGCGGCCGACCTCCTGGTAGTAGGCGTCGAGCGACTCCGTCGTCGCCGCGTGGAGCACGAAGCGCACGTCACCCCGGTCGATGCCCATGCCGAACGCGGACGTCGCGACGACGACATCGAGTTCACCGTCCCGCCACCGGTCCTGCACCGCTCGGCGCTCTGCGACCTTGAGGCCGGCGTGGTAGGCGGCAACCTCCCGCCCTTCCGCGGCGAGCTCGGCCGCATACGACTCCGTCTCCTTGCGCGAGGCCACGTAGACGAGACCGGGGGCGGTCCAGCTGCGCGCTTCGTCGACGATCGCGGCCCGCTTGTCGTCCTCGCTCTCATGGCGCTGGACTGCGAGTCGGATCTCGGGTCGATCGACGCCGTG
The DNA here is from genome assembly GCF_902506465.1 of Pseudoclavibacter sp. 8L. Classification (NCBI taxonomy): domain Bacteria; kingdom Bacillati; phylum Actinomycetota; class Actinomycetes; order Micrococcales; family Microbacteriaceae; genus Pseudoclavibacter; species Pseudoclavibacter sp. 8L. The sequence goes on from NZ_LR733186.1 coordinate 1,461,902, forward strand.
CACCTGCACGTCAGGATCCTGCATCCGCAGCCGCTCGATGATGTCCGCCCTCACCGGCTTCGACGCCGTCGCGGTCATCGCGAGCACCGGCGGGTCGCCGAGCTCTGATCGCACGTCGCCGAGCCTCAGGTAGTCGGGCCGGAAATCGTGCCCCCACGAGGAGACGCAGTGCGCCTCATCCACGACGAGCAGAGCAACGTCCTGCGCCGCGAGGCGGGCGACGTTGTCCTCGTTCGCGAGCTGCTCTGGTGCGAGGAGCACGTACAACGACCCGCCCGCGTCGATCCGTTCCCAGGCGCGGGCCACCGCGGCGGCGCCCCGTGATGAGTTGATGGCGACGACATCCGGGGCGTCCGGGGCGGCTTCGATCGATGCGCGCTGGTCTGCCTGGAGGGCGATGAGCGGCGAGATGACGAGAACGATGCCGCCGCGCGCGGCGCCCGCGACCTGGTAGACCGCTGACTTCCCGCCACCTGTCGCGAGCACGAGCAGCGTGTCGCGCCCCGCAGCCGCAGAGCGGATCGCGTCGCCTTGACCAGGGAGCAGCGACTCCCACCCGAACCGCTCCCGCGCGATGCGCTCGAGCGTGCGACGGGTTGGTGCGGAGGAACTCATGCACCGACGCTATCTTCGTCGAACTGCGCGAAGACTTCGCTTGACAGGCCCGACGGCGCCGTGATCGCAACCCTCTGCGCCCCGTCCGACCGCGCCAATGACGAGACGGCCGGCACCCTCTGGGGCGCCGGCCGTCTCAGCAGCTGCTGGAAGCTAGTTCACTTCGTTGGGGTGCGCCGCGACGCGTCCCTCTTCGCCGCGCTCGAGTGCCGTGATGGCGTCGTACTCGGCGCCCGACAGCTCGAAGTCGAAGACCTGAGCGTTCTCGACCATGCGCTCACGCGACGTGGTCTTCGGGAAGACGATGTTGCCCTTCTGGAGGTGCCAGCGGATGACGACCTGCGCGGGCGTCTTGCCGTGTGCGTCCGCTGCCGCCTTCACGGGCTCCAGCTCGAAGAGCGGGTACTTGGCCTGGCCAAGCGGTCCCCACGCTTCGGTCTTGATGTCCTCGGCCTGCAGGTAGGCGTCGAGCTCCGGCTGCTGGAAGATCGGGTGCTGCTCGATCTGGTTGACGACCGGCTTCACGCCGGTTGCCGAGATGATGTCGCGCAGGTGCGACTCGAAGAAGTTGCACACGCCGATCGACGTGGTCAGGCCGGCCTGCTGCAGCTCGACGAGCGCCTCCCAGCTCTCGACGTACGTGTTCTGCTTCGGCGTCGGCCAGTGGATGAGGTAGAGGTCGGCCTTCTCGAGGCCGAGGCGCTCGAGGCTCGCGTCGATCGCCGCGCGGGGCGTGTCGCGGCCCTGCTCGTCGTTCCAGAGCTTCGTGGTCACGTAGAGCTCGTCGCGCGGGATGCCGGACTTCGCGATAGCCCTGCCCACGCCCTCCTCGTTGCCGTAGATCTTGGCGGTGTCGATGTGGCGGTAGCCGACCTCGAGGGCGTCGGACACGATGCGCTCGGTCTCTGCCGGGTCGACCTTGAAGACGCCGAAGCCGAGCTGGGGAATGCTGGTGCCGTCGTTGAGGGAAACGTTGGGGATCTGCAATGCGGTCATCCCACTGTTCTAGCAAGCGGAACTGGTTCCGCGCTGACCGGACACGGCAATAGACTGTAATGCTCATGACTACGACTCCCCTCGAGATCTCCTACCCGCCGGAGCTGCCCGTCAGCCAGATGCGGGACGAGATCCGCGACGCCATCGCCGGCAACCAGGTGGTCATCGTCGCGGGCGAGACCGGGTCGGGCAAGACGACGCAGCTGCCGAAGATCTGCCTCGAGCTCGGCAGGCAGATGATCGGGCACACGCAGCCTCGACGCATCGCCGCCCGCACGATCGCGGAGCGGATCGCGGATGAGCTCGGCGGCGACATCGGCGGGCTCGTCGGCTACCAGGTGCGCTTCACCGACGAGGTGTCGGCCGAGACGCGCGTGAAGCTCATGACCGACGGCATCCTCCTCAACGAGATCCACCGCGACCGCCTGCTGCGCAAGTACGACACGATCATCATCGACGAGGCGCACGAGCGCAGCCTCAACATCGACTTCCTCCTCGGCTACCTGAAGACGCTCCTCCCGAAGCGACCCGACCTGAAGGTCATCATCACGTCGGCGACGATCGACCCCGAGTCGTTCTCGAAGCACTTCAACGACGCCCCGATGATCGAGGTCTCGGGCCGCACCTTCCCCGTCGACGTCCGCTACCGGCCGCTCGTCGCCGACGCACCGCTCCCCGGCGACGAGGACGAGGACGCCGCCCCGCAGACACCGGAGCGGGACATGTTCGAGGGCATCGTGGACGCGCTCGACGAGCTCGACCGCGACCTGCCCGGCGACGTGCTCGTGTTCCTGTCCGGCGAGCAGGAGATCCGGGACGCGCAGGACGCGATCCGCGCCCACGTCGCGCGCGACGCTCGCCCGGAGTCGACCGAGGTCCTCCCGCTCTTCGGCCGCCTCTCCTCCGCGGAGCAGCACCGCGTGTTCGAGTCGAAGCGTCCGCCCGGCGTGCGCCGGCGCGTGGTGCTCGCGACGAACGTCGCCGAGACGAGCCTCACGGTGCCAGGCATCGTCGCCGTCATCGACACGGGGACGGCGCGCATCTCCCGCTACTCGACGCGCGCGAAGGTGCAGCGCCTCCCCATCGAGGCGATCTCGCAGGCGTCCGCGAAGCAGCGTTCGGGCCGCGCCGGCCGCACCTCGGCTGGCGTCGCCATCCGCCTCTACTCGGAGGCCGACTTCGATCGCCGCCCCGAGTTCACCGAACCCGAGATCCTCCGCACGAACCTCGCGAGCGTGCTCCTGCAGATGCTCGAGCTGGGCCTCGGGGCCCTCTCCGAGTTCCCGTTCCTGCAGCCGCCGGACGCGCGCGGCATCAAGGACGGCACCGACCTCCTCAGCGAGCTCGGGGCCGTCGAACCGGGCAAGGCCAGCCACGGGAAGGACAGCCAGCTGCGCCTCACGAAGACGGGCCGCAGCCTCGCCCGCCTCCCCATCGACCCCCGATTCGGCCGCATGGTCATCGAGTCGAAGCAGCACGACGTGAGCCGCGAGATCCTCATCATCGTCGCCGGCATGACGGTGCAAGACATCCGCGAGCGTCCGCTCGAGAAACGACAGAAGGCCGACGAGCTGCACGCGCGGTTCCGCGACCCGTCCAGCGACTTCCTCACGCTCGTGAACCTGTGGAACTACCTCGAGGAGCAGAGCCACGAGCTCGGCTCGAGCGCGTTCCGTCGCAAGTGCCGCGACGAGTTCATCAACTTCGTCCGCTTCCGCGAGTGGCAGGACGTGTTCCGTCAGCTCCGCCAGCTCGCCGGCCCCATCGGCTTGAAGGTGCAGCGGCCAGCCGCCGGGCAGGTGCAGGAGCCCGGCGCCCTCGCCGACGCCATCCACCGCTCGATGCTCGCCGGGCTCCTCAGCCACATCGGCATCCGCGACGAGCTGAAGCGCGACTACGCGGGAGCGCGCGGCACCCGGTTCCAGATCTTCCCCGGCTCCGGGCTCGCGAAGGCGAAGAAGCAGCCGGATGTCGTCATGGCGGCGGAGCTCGTCGAGACGAGCCGCCTCTTCGGGCGCACCGTCGCGAAGATCGACCCAGCCTGGGCGGAGGTGCTCGCGGGCTCCCTCGCGAAGCGCAACCACTCCGACCCGCACTGGGAGAAGAAGCAGGGTTCCGCCGTCGCCATCGAGCGGGTGACCCTCTACGGCGTGCCCATCGTCCGCGGACGCACCGTGCAGTTCTCGAAGATCGACCCGGCCTGGTCGCGCGACCTGTTCATCCGCCACGCCCTCGTCGAGGGCGACTGGAACGGGCGCCACAGCTTCGACTCCAAGAACCGGGCGCTGCGCAAGAGCCTCGCCGACCTCGAGGAGCGCACCCGTTCGCGCGGCGCCTACACCGACGACGAGGACGCCGTCTTCGAGTTCTACGACGAGCGCCTCCCGAGGGACGTCGTCTCGCAGTCCACGTTCGAGAAGTGGTGGCAGGGCGCGCAGCAGCAGACGCCGCAGCTGCTCACCATGACGAGGGCGGATGTGCTCGGCGAGGAGCACGCAGACCCCGACGAGCAGGGTGCCGGGTTCCCCACCGAGTGGAAGCAGGGCGACCAGCGCCTCCGCCTCCGGTACCGCTTCGACCCGGGTGCGCCCGACGACGGTGTGACGGTCAACATCCCGCTGCCTCTGCTATCGCGCCTCGACGACCGCGGCTTCGACTGGCAGGTGCCCGGCATGCGCCGGGAGCTGGTCATCGCGCTCCTGAAGTCGCTGCCGAAGGCCACCCGCCGCAACTTCGTGCCCTCCGCGGACTGGGCCGACAAGCTCCTCGGCGAGCTCGGCGAGGCGAGGCCAGACCTCGGCCAGGGGGTTCCTGGCGACTTCGACGACGCGTTGCGGCAGATCATGCAGCGGCAGGCGGGCATCCGCTTCGATGTGAGCGAGTTCGACTGGAGCCGTGTCCCCTCGCACCTTCGGGTTCGCTTCCGAGTGCTCGACGACCGCGGCCGCGAGCTCGGCACGGGAGAGGACCTCAAGGCGCTGCAGGAGAAACTCAAGAAGGCATCGGAGGCGTCGGTGCTGCGTGCGACGCAGCAGGTCGCGGCGCCCGCCCGTCCCGGGAACGGCGTACGCGAGGCCGGTTCGGTGCCCGCGCAGAGCGCGTCGACCGCGGAGCTCCGGTACGACCAGCACGGCCTCACCGAGTGGCCGCTCGACGAGATCCCCGAGCTCATCGACATCAAGCGCAAGCACGGCGTGATCCGCGCCTACCCGTCGCTCGCCGTCGTCAAGGGGAGCATCGACCTGCGCCTCGTGACGACGCCAGAGGACCAGGCGCGCGAGCATCCCATTGGTGTGGCTGCCCTCCTCGTCGCGTCGGTGCCCTCCCCTGCGAGCTACGTGCAGGAGCACCTGACGGCGAAGGAGAAGCTGGCTCTCGCGACGAGCCCATACCACTCGACTCCCGCGCTCTTCGGCGACATCGTCGCGGCCCTCGCCCAGGATGCGGTTGCCGCGTATAGCCAGGAACATGGCGGCCCCGTGCGCACGCGCGCCGCGTTCGACGAGCTGCGCGAGACGTTCAACGCGACCCTGCTCGACCGCATGTTCGCGCAGACCAAGCTCGTCTCCGAGGTCCTCGACCGCTTCCGCGAGGCCAACAAGGCGCTCAAGACGGCGAACCACATCTCGGTGCTGCCATCGCTCTCCGACGCCCGCTCGCAGCTGCAGGCGCTCGTCTACCCTGGCTTCGTGTCGAAGACCGGCGTCACGCGGCTTGCGCATCTCCCCCGCTACCTGCGGGCGCTCACCTACCGCCTGGAGCGGGTGCTCAGCCACTCCAGCATCGAGCGGGCCGGCCTCATGCAGGTGGAGCAGGCGACGGCCCTGTACACGGAGGCGGGCGGCACGTTCCCCGCGAACCGTTCCGCCCCGGCGTCCGTCGTCCAGGCGAGGTGGATGCTCGAGGAGTTCCGCGTGAGCCTCTTCGCGCAGCAGCTCGGCACGGCTGAGACGGCCTCGCTGAAGCGCATCCGCCAGGCCCTCGCGGAGAAATAGCAGGCCCTGGCGGAGAAGCAGCGCCGGACGCGGACGCCGCCCCGCAGCCTACTCTCGCGCCCTACCGCATCCACCCACCAAGCGCAAAAGTCAGCCAGATGCACCCTCCCGGTGTTGGGAGCGTGCATCTGGCTGACTCTTGGAACGCGAGCCGGGCTGCGCTGAGCCCGCCAGCCGGCGCTAGACGGCCGTGTAGCCGCCGTCGACGAGCACGTAGGAGCCCGTCATGAAGCTCGCCTTGTCGGAGAGCAGGTAGGTGGTGAGGTTCGCGACCTCTTCCGCCTTGCCGAGGCGCCCCAGCGGGTGCTTCGCGACGAGGGCTTCGAGCTGCTCCTCGCTGAGGTGCTTCTCGAGCAGCGGCGTGGAGATGTACCCGGGTCCGACGGCGTTGATCCGCAGCCCCTGCGGGCCGTACTCGGCAGCCGAGTTCTTCGTGATGCCGACAACCGCGTGCTTGGACGCCGTGTAGGCGCCGCTGCCGATCGCCGCGACCGTTCCGTGGATGGAGGCCATGTTGACGATGGCTCCCTCTTCGGCGCCAGCCTCGAGGATCGCGGGGATCTGCGCGCGGAGCCCGTACAGCACTCCGTTGAGGTTGATGTTGATGACGCGGTCCCAGTCGTCGACCTCGACGTCAGCGGCGGGGGCCGCCTTGCCGCCGATTCCGGCGTTGTTCACGGCGTAGTTGAGCTTGCCGTAGGTGGCAACGGCATGCTCGACCGTGCGGACGCTGTCCTCTGCGACGGCGGTGTTCGCCTCGAACGGCGAGGCGGTGCCGCCGGCCGCCTCGATCTCGGCGACCACTCGCTTCGCGCCCTCGAGGTTGATGTCGGAGACGACCACCTGGACGCCGTTGGCGGCGAGCTCCTTCGAGATCGCCTCGCCGATTCCCGAACCGCCGCCGGTCACGATCGCGACTTTTCCTGCAAATGCCATGGTGCTGTTCCTCTCAGAGTGCGCGGCCGGTGGTCACCGGTTGCTCCTTCGAGTGTGCTCCCGTGCACCCACAGTTGGCTGTGTTTCGGGTCAGCGAACAGGCGTAGCATTCAGTTGTTCTGTATCCCTGACCGGCCCACTGTCTCTCCCGGCGTGCACACCCAGCAGCTACTCGGCGGCGCCCAGCCAGACCGTCGTATCGGTCTTCAGGAGACCGGCGTCCTCGACGTTCGCCACCTCGCTGCGGGCGAGCACTCGAAGCCCCTCCGGCAGCGCGACCGGCCGAGCGCCGAAGTTGGTGATCACCGTGACGTCGCCGTTGCGGTACGCGAGCACCTCGTCGCCGAAGCCGTCGACCCACGCGAAGCGGGCATCCCCCATGCCGAGGTCGTGCTCGCGGCGCAGCGCCAGCAGGGAGCGGTACAGGTTCAGGGTCGAGGAGGCGTCGTGCACCTGCTCGCTGCGCGCGAGCTCGGCCCACAGCTCCGGCTGCGGAAGCCACGACTCTCCCGTCGCGCTGAAGCCGTAGCTGTCGCCATGGGCCTCCCACGGAATCGGCACCCGGCAGCCGTCGCGGCCGTACAGCTCACCCTCCGAGCGGATGAAGATCGGGTCCTGGCGGGCCTCGTCCGCGAGGTCGATGACGTCGGGCAGGCCGAGCTCCTCACCCTGGTACAGATAGCTGGAGCCCGGCAGACCGAGCATGAGCGCCGTCGCAGCTCGTGCGCGCCGCTCGCCGACCACTGGGTCAGGCTGACCGGGGGTCTTCGGGCCGACGCCGGCTCCGTGCGCGTTCGGCTCGGTCAGGGCGAGGCGGGTCGCGTGGCGAACCGTGTCGTGGTTCGAGAGCACCCACGTGCTCGGCGCACCGGATGCGGCGAACGCGGCGAGCGACCGGGTCACGACCTCCTTCTGGCCATCCGCATCCCACGGCGCGCGCAGGTAGGCGAAGTTGAAGGTCTGGTGCAGCTGGCCGGGGCGAACCCACTCGGCCATCTCCTCGACGCTCGGCAGCCACGCCTCGCCGCACAGCACGCGGTCGCCGTCGTACTCGGCGGCGACGAGGTGCCAGGCGCGGAAGATCTCGTGGACCGCTTCCTGTCCGAGGTACGGGGTGCGGGGGTCGCCGACGATGGGCAGGTTGCTCTCGACGGGGATGTAGTCCGGCAGACCGTCCTCCTTCGCGAGGCCGTGGGCCACGTCGATGCGGAAGCCGTCGACGCCGCGGTCGAGCCAGAAGCGGAGGATGTCCTCGAAGTCCTGGTGCACAACCGGGTTCGACCAGTCGAAGTCGGGCTGCGTGGAGTCGAACAGGTGCAGGTACCACTGGCCGGGCGTGCCGTCTGCCTCGGTGAGACGTGTCCACGCTGGCCCCCCGAAGAGCGACTGCCAGTTGTTCGGCGGCAGCTCGCCGTGCTCGCCCTTGCCCTCGCGGAACAGGTAGCGCGCACGCTCCGGACTGCCGGGGCCGGCGGCGAGCGCGGCCTTGAACCAGGCGTGCTCCGACGAGGAATGGTTGGGGACGATGTCGACGATGATGCGGATGCCCCGCGCGTGGGCCGCCTCGAGCATCCGGTCGAACTCGTCGAGGGTGCCGAAGACGGGGTCGACGTCGCAGTAGTCGGCGACGTCGTAGCCGGCGTCATTCAGGGGTGACGGGTAGAACGGGGAGAGCCAGATGGCGTCGATCCCGAGGTCGGCGAGGTCCGGGATGTGCGCCGTGACGCCAGCGAGGTCGCCGATGCCGTCGCCGCTCCCGTCTGCGAAGGAGCGCGGGTAGACCTGGTAGATGACGGCTGAGCGCCACCATTCGGATCCTGGGGTGGTGTCCTTCGCGAACTGGGCCTCTGTGGGTGCATCGTTGAGCGTCACCACGACAGGCTAGTGGATGCGACGTGCCCCCTGTCCGCTGGACAGGGGGCACGTCGTCGCCGAGCGCCGGTGAGCGCGGTCGCTGTTAGATCTACTGCTAAAGGACCTTGCCGAGGAAGTCCTGCGTGCGCGACTCCTTCGGGTTCCCGAAGAGCTCGTCGGGAGTGCCCGTCTCGACGATCTTGCCGTCGGCCATGAACACGACACGGTCGGCGACTTCGCGCGCGAAGCCCATCTCGTGGGTGACGAGGGCCATCGTCATGCCCGACTTGGCGAGGTCGCGGATGACCTGGAGCACTTCGCCGACCATCTCGGGGTCGAGGGCGCTCGTCGCCTCGTCGAAGAGCATGATCTCCGGGTCCATGGCCAGCGCGCGGGCGATGGCCACGCGCTGCTTCTGACCGCCGGACAGCTGCGAGGGGCGGCGGTCCATGAGGTGGTCGAGGCCCACTCGACGCAGCAGCTCCTCGCCGCGCTTGTTGGCCGCGTCCTTCGTGACGCCCTTGATCTCGCGGGGCGCCAGCGTCACGTTCTCGAGCACCGTCATGTGCGGGAAGAGGTTGAAGTGCTGGAACACCATGCCGATGCGCTGTCGAACCTTGTCGAGGTTCGTCTTCGGGGCGGTGATGTCATCGTCGTCGACGAAGACGTGCCCCTTCGTGACCTCTTCGAGGCGGTTCAGGCAGCGGAGCAGCGTCGACTTACCCGAGCCGGACGGGCCGATGATCGCGATGACCTCGCCGTTCGCGATCTCGAGATCGATGCCCTTGAGCACCTCTACGGGTCCGAAGGACTTGTGCATCTCGACGACCCGCACGCGCGGCTGGCCGGAGTTGACCGCGTCGAAGCGACCGGTGAATGGCGTCTGCTCCACGGCTGATGCATCCGACGCTGAGTTGTTCACGTCACTCATTTGTTGAACCTCTTGTCGACGTAGTTGGAGAGGACCGTCAGCAGGTAGATGACGATGAAGTAGAGCACGCCGACGACGAGCCAGATCTCGAACGACCGGAAGGTCGAGGCGATGACGATGCGGCCCTGGTAGGTGAGCTCAGCGAAACCGAGGACGGACAGCAGCGAGGTGTCCTTCAGCGTGATGATGAACTGGTTGATGAGCGACGGCGTCATGATCTTGAATGCCTGCGGCAGCACTACCCGGCGCATCGACTTGCCGCGGGTCAGGCCGAGCGAGCGAGCGGCTTCCATCTGGCCGGGGTCGACCGACTGGATGCCGGAGCGCACCGTCTCCGTGATGTACGCGCCGGCGTTGAGGCTCAGCGTGATCACACCGGCGGTGAGCGCGTCGAGCGAGATGCCCGTCACGGCTGGCACGCCGAAGTAGAAGAAGAACGCCTGCACCAGCACCGGGGTGCCTCGGAAGATGTTCACGTACGTGGAGGCGATGCCGCGAAGCAGCAGGTTCTTCGAGATCTTCAGGAAGCCGAACGCGAGGCCCAGGATCATCGCGAAGACGAGCGACAGGGCGGTTGCGAGCAGCGTGTAGCCGAGGCCGACCATGAGCGACGGGAAGGCGGCGACGACGAGCTCGAAGAAGCCGAGCTGGCCCGACTCCTCTTCGCTGCCGAGGTAGCGGTCGCTGATCGTCGCGAGTACGCCCGTGTCCTCGGCGTTGGCGAGGCCAGCGTCGAAGAGCTCGAGGAGCTCTGGGTTCTGGCCCTTGAGGACTGCGAAGCCGTACTCGCCACCCTCGATGGGGTCGGTCACGGTCATGAGGCCGTTGCCCTGCTGGATGCCGTACTGCAGCACCGGGAAGTCCTCGAAGAGCGCGACGGAGTTGCCCGTCTGCACCTCCGCGATCATGTCGGCGGTGTCGGAGAACGTGCGGATCGTGAAGCCGTATTCGGAGGACAGCTCCTCGGCGGTGGTCGCGCCGACCGTGCCGGTCTTGACGGCCACGTTCTTGCCGGCGAGGTCCTCGTAGCCGGTGATGCTGGTGTCGCCGTCCTTGACGGCCATCTGCACGCCCGAGGTGAAGTAGGGCTCCGAGAAGTCGAAGACCTGCTTGCGCTCGTCGGTGATGGTCATGCCGGCGATGATGCCGTCGGCCTGGCCGGACTGCACGGCCTGGAGCGCTGCGTCGAAGCCGAGCGGCTTGATGTCGATCTCGAAGCCCTGGTTCGCGGCGATGGCACGGATGAGATCCATGTCGATGCCGAGGAGTTCACCGTTCTGCTCGAACTCGAAGGGCGCGTAGGTGTTGTCCGTCGCGATGACGTACGAGCCTTTGTCCTTGGGGGTGTCGACGGCGAAGAGCGGGTTCTTGGGGAGCGTTCCGGGGCCGTCGTCCTCGATGACCTCGTTGCCGAGGGTGACGACGCCGCCGGAGATCTTGGTCGCATCCGGTGCGCCGTCGCCGAGGTACTCGTCGAGGATGCCCTGGTAGGTGCCGTTCTCTACGACGTTCTTGAGTCCGTCGTTGAAGGCCTCGCGGAGTTCCGCGTTCTGGCCCTTGTTGACGGCGAAGCCGTAGGAGGAGGCGCGCTCGGGCTCGGTGACCGTCTTGAGGTTGATCTCGCCGGTCTCGATGCCGTACTGGAGGATCGGGAAGTCGTCGAAGACCGCGACCGAGTTGCCGCTCGTGACGTCGTTGAACGCGTCGGACGCGTCCTGGAAGCCCGTGACGGTGAAGCCGATCTCCTTGCCGAGCGTCTCGGCGAAGGTGAAGCCCTCTGTGCCGTTCTTCGCGGCGACGGTCTTGCCCTCGAGGTCTTCGTAGCTGGTGACGTCGTTGTTGCTCTTGGCGACGGCCATCTGGATGCCGGAGTCGAAGTAGGGGTTCGAGAAGTCGAACGTGCCCTTCCGCTCGTCGGTGATCGACATTCCGGCGATCATGCCGTCGACGGCGTTGGTCTGCACTGCTTGCAGCGCGCCGTCGAAGCCGAGCGACTTGATCTCGACGTTGAAGCCCTGATCTTCCGCGATGGCGTTGATCAGGTCCATGTCGATCCCGCGGAGCTCGCCGTCGATCTCGAACTCGAACGGCGCCCACGTGGTGTCGGTGGCGATCGTGTAGGTCTGTCCCTCGACCGCGCTCTTGCCGATCGTGGCCGCTTGAGCGGTTCCCGCGATGGCTCCACCGGTCAGCAGCAGCAGCAGTGCGACCGCGATGACGGACAGGACTTGGTTTCGTGAGTCTGCGACTCGTTGCAGGAGTGAGGTGAGCGAAGTTCGCATCGTGCTCCTCGGCCAGGGCAGTTTCTGGAGGAGCGTTGGAACCTGGCGGAACCCGGCGCAGCCCCCGCTTCTGCCGGTCTGTCAGCAGCCGCAGATCGCAGCAACCGAATTGTGAGCGCAACGCTACCTGGCTGGGAGTCTGCTGTATGACACGATCCGCAGATCGTGTTCGCCTTGTGATGTTTTTGCGATGGCGTCTGGGGCGTCGAGGGTGCGGCGGGAGACGCCCTCGTGATTACGCTTGGCTGGGCCGGATCTGCGGCCGGGGGTCGGCGGAGGGCGGAACGATGCGGGACGAGGACGACGTCAGCTTGCTGTGCGAGCCGTATCTGGTGCTGCCCGACGCTTTGGGCGTGGAAGTCGCCTGGGTGACGGACGGGGAGGCTCGCGACTCCCGCCTCATCGTCGTGCCGATCGGGCTCGGCGAGCGTCTCGCGGAGCTATCGGTCGAGGAGCTGAAGGACCCTGCGCTCGCGAGCTCGCTGCCGGGTGCTCAGGTGATGAGGTCCGCTGGCGTTCAACTGCCCGCGATGGCGGAGGACCGCGAGAGCTTCCTCCCCGCCGGCCTCGAGGATCTCCGGAAGGCACTCGAGACGGAGACGACGGTTGCTCGTGAGGTGTGGCGCCAGTCGGCTCGAGCCTCGGGGCTCGAGCCCGGAGTCGACTACGCGTATCGCGTCGTGAGCGGTGCCGCCGCTTCCCGAGTCGAACGCCTCTCCGCAGCCCCCTCAGCGGACGCTCCTCTCCTGCGCCTGCTGCTGACGAGCGACCACCAGCTCGGCGCTCCCGTCCCCGCCGCGATGCGGCACGCGAGCGAAGCCGCTGGCCCCTTCGATGCCGTGCTGTACGCGGGCGACTTCGTGAATGTCGCCGACCGGGCCTCGGAGTGGTTCGACGATGCTCGCGGCTCCGCGTTCTTCCCATCCATGCGCGACATCCTGCCGAGCGCGCCGATCTTCTCGGTGGTCGGCAACCACGAGGTCCAGGGCAGGCGAGAGCCTGGGCGGACGCTCTCGGAGTCCTTCGAGGGCGCGCTGCCCGTGCGCGTGTCCGAAGACGGTCTGAGCCTCTCGAATTACGAGACCCTGTTCCCCTCGCCATCCGGCTCCCGCTTCTACGCGATCACCTTCGGCGGGGTGCGCATCGTCGCCTTGAGCGCGACGCGGGTGTGGCGCTCAGACCGGGCCGACGAAGACCCCGCCGCTCGCCTGGTGTCGAGCCGCTACCAGGAGGCCGAGCACGCACTCGGGGATCCGCTGGCTCAACGCTACGGATCGCACATCGTCGACGACCTGCAGGCCGGCAGCCCGCAGTTCGAGTGGCTGCGCCGCGAGCTCGCGAGCCCCGCCTTCATGGATGCGAGGCTGCGCGTGGTCGTCATGCACGAGAGCCCGCACAGCATCGGCGTGAACGCGATGCCGCACTTCGCGCATCCCGTTCGCCTCGAGGAGCGCGACGGACTCGGTGAGCTGACCGGCGTGCGCTACGACTACCCGTCGGCCGAGAGCATCCTGCTGCGCGACGTCGCACCGCTCTTCGAAGCGGCACGCGTCGACCTCGTCATCGGCGGGCACTCGCACCTGTGGTCGAGGTTCGCCTCAGCGGCGGGCGTGCAGTACCTCGAGACGTCGCACGCTGGGAGCACACACGGGGCGTTCGATCGGAGCAGCGGGCGCCGTCGAACGCGCCCGCCGTCCCGGTGGAACGCGCACGATGCCGTGGCGCAGGGTGACGCGGGCGGCCTCGACCCGATCGTTCCGACGCGTGCGCCTCGGCTCGGCGCGGCCGGCGAGCCACTCCCCTATGTCGCAGAGCCGGGGCTGAGCGTGTTCAGCGTGCTGACCGTGTCTGCAGATGCAGGCGCGCGTGCAGGTGCAGGTGCGAAAGCGGATTCGGCTGCCGTGGTCGAGAGCTACCTGTACGACGCCCGGACCCCCGCGGTGCCGGCTCAGGTCTTCGACGCGTTCGTCGTCGGCGAGGCGTGAGCCGCTCGGTCGCGGGCATTTCTGAGGAGCCTTGGGCCGACCGTCCAGAGGAGCAGCACGAGCACGGCCACGGCTCCCCCTGCCCAGATTCCGGCGGTCGGCGAGACCACGAAGTCGAACACGAAGAGCACGATCCCGACGAAGAGCAGTGACGCTGCGATGAGGCAGAGGATGAGGATGGCGCTGGCGGCGTGGACGAGCTGCGCTTTCGCCCGTTCCCCGAACAGGATGCGGTGCAGCATGACGGGCGCGAGCGCGAGGAGTGTGACGAGGACGGCGAAGATGACGAGGCACAGGTAGAGCACGTGGTCGAACGGCCCGAGCTCCGCGAAACGCTGCTGGAACGGCAGCGTCAGCAGGAACCCGGCCATGATCTGCGTGCCGGTCTGCAGCACGCGGAACTCCTGCATGAGCTCGCTCCAGTTGCGGTCCGAGCGCTCGTTTGGGGTTTCGTCTCGTCCGTCGTCGGACGTGGTGTCGACGTCGTCGTCGATCATGGCTTCTCCTGCGGTGTTGGGAGGCGTTCGCCCATCGCTCGTCCCTCCGGGTGCCCGGCACGCGGCTCGTGGCGTGCCGGGCTCAGCGGTCAGGCGAGGTCGCTGATGCCGTCCTGGCGTCGGCGGTCCTGCGATCCTTCGTCGTCGACGGCGCCGTCGCCGGTCTCGAACTTCTCGTCGCGACGTTCCTGGCGGTGCTCTTCCTGGTGCTCGTGCTCTTCGCGCAGCTCTTCGTTCTTGTCGTGTCCCATGGGGTCTCCTCGATCGTCTTCGGCGCATCGTTGCGCTGCCCGCGCGGCGGAGTGCCGCAGGCTGAGCGTAGCGCTCGGCGCTTGGATGCCGGCAGGGATTGGCTCGCATACACCAGGACGAAAACAACCCCAAATCCGCCACGGGCGCGGCCTCCAAGATCGACGGCGGTGTTGTGGTCGTCAAAACTCACCGAAGGCAACCACTAGTCCGCTACCGACTCTGAGGGCAACGGTTTGCTCGTCACGTGCGGGGCGCGGCCGGGCGTTGTAGCGTGACACACCTCGACGCGGCACCGACCAGTTTCCTGGTCGGTGCCGCGTTAAGGGTGACGCCGTCGAAGTCGTGAGCTTAGGTCCCAGACCCTCGTCTTGCGTGTTGATGCCTCACCGATGGCTTATGAGCGGGCGATCCGTTGTCTGGAAGTGCCCAGCGTTTCAGCTAGGCCTTGTGACGGCGATCCTGTTCACGCAGCCAACCCGCCAGGTAGGCCTCGAAGGCCGAGGGCAGGTCTTGCCCCAAGTCCAATGCGCTCAGACTGACGCGCGCATTGGAATCATGGACGTTTCGCAGATCCTGGCGCTGTTGGAGCGCCCACTTGGGCGATCTAGTGACTCGCCCCGTGACCGAGGAGACCGTAGCCTCAACGTCTTGAACGTGGCCGAGCACACTCTTCTTGTGAAACCTGCCAGCTGTGACCAACGGATTACGTCTTGCCCAGTCACGCGGGACCAGGAGCAGGGGTTTGCCGTTGGCTGACGGGAGTTCAACAGAGCGCACAACCCAGTCCCGAGTTTCCGGGTTCCACATCTTCGCGTCTACAGGGAGCGCTCCGTACGACAGCTGAGGGTATTCCCCGAGCATCGCCGCCGTGAACCCCGCCAAGGCCGAGTAGGTGACGCGCGTCGTCAGGTCAGAGGTGATATCGGACCCGATTCCCGAAACGTACAGCGGGATTCGGTCGAGCTGTGAGAGCAGCCCTACCTCAACAAGAGCGCGACGATCGGTAACGAGCGCGTCCCAGATGTCCGCCCCCACCCCGTCTGAACCTCCGTGCCCAAAGTAGCCATCTTTGGACATGCCGAGACGAGTCTCCCAGGGCTCGCTGAATTGGGAGAGAAGTGCTCTACCGAGCTCGAATGAGGAGCCCGAGCCGGCATGCACGTACGCCACGATGGTGCTCATAAAACTGTCGGCTTGCCGCAGTGCCTCCGCCCGGAAGGGTTCCGGTCCGGTGCTCAGCCTGATGGCGTGCAGGTCCAAAAACGCCAGGTTGTCGGCGTCGACCTCGATGTCTAGGAAGGGAACGTCTCCCGGAATACCGAAGTACTCGGTGATGCTGCTCATTGGATTGCCAATCTGGGCTTCGCCCGTCTTGACACGCGGGACCGGAGCAGGTGGACAATCCACCATCGGACTCCGTAGGCTGAGGACGACGCTTCACAGTCATCTTCGATGCCCCTCGGGTGTCGAATCTGGCCCTCGCATGCTCGAACATGCTGGGGCCAGAAATTTTTGTCGTTGCAACCGCATTGCCTAGACGACCAGGGGCCCCTACACGCATGTAGGGGCCCTTGGTGTGATCAGGAGCACGGTCGGCGTCGTGCGGTGCGCACTTCTCTTGGGCGAGCAAAGGTCCTGCGTATGCTCGCGTTGGGAAAATTTCACCCAACGGTTGCTCAGCACCTTTACTCTCACCCAAGTTCTTCATGCAGATACTCATCGTCGTGGGTCTAGAAGTCCCAGTCCTCGTCTTCCGTGTTGACGGCCTTGCCGATGACGTAGGAGGAGCCCGACCCGGAGAAGAAGTCGTGGTTCTCGTCGGCGTTTGGCGAGAGCGCCGACAGGATCGCCGGGTTCACGTCGGTGACGCTCGAGGGGAACATGGGCTCGTACCCGAGGTTCATGAGCGCCTTGTTGGCGTTGTAGTGCAGGAACTTCTTGACGTCCTCGGCGAGGCCGACTTCGTCGTACAGGTCGTGCGTGTACTGCACTTCGTTCTCGTAGAGCTCGAAGAGCAGCTCGAACGTGTAGTCCTTGAGCTCCTGGCGCTTGGCCTCGTCGACCAGCTCGAGACCCTTCTGGTACTTGTAGCCGATGTAGTAGCCGTGCACTGCCTCGTCGCGGATGATGAGGCGGATGAGGTCGGCCGTGTTGGTGAGCTTGGCGTGGCTCGACCAGTACATGGGCAGGTAGAAGCCCGAGTAGAACAGGAACGACTCCAGCAGCGTCGACGCGATCTTCCGCTTGAGCGGGTCGTTGCCGTGGTAGTAGTTCATGACGATCTGCGCCTTGCGCTGCAGGTTCTCGTTCTCCGTCGACCAGCGGAACGCGTCGTCGATCTGCGGCGTGCTCGAGAGGGTCGAGAAGATCGACGAGTAGCTCTTGGCGTGCACCGACTCCATGAACGCGATGTTCGTGTAGACGGCCTCCTCGTGCGGTGTCAGCGAGTCGGGGATGAGGCTGACCGCGCCCACGGTTCCCTGGATCGTGTCGAGCAGGGTGAGCCCCGTGAAGACGCGCATGGTGAGCGTCTGCTCTGCAGGCGTGAGCGTGTTCCACGACTGCACGTCGTTCGACAGCGGCACCTTCTCGGGGAGCCAGAAGTTGTTGACGAGTCGGTTCCAGACCTCGACATCTTTCTCGTCTGGGATGCGGTTCCAGTTGATCGCCTGGACCTTCTCGAGAAGGTGGCTCGTCTCGGCCTGCGGGTTCATGTGCGTGGAGTTCTTTTCTGTCGCGTTCGTGCGGGAATGGTCGGGCAGCTCACCCGGAGGCAGGCCTCACTCGAGAGCAGGGCTGACTCGAAAGCAGGGAGGGGCCTACAGCATGCAGCTGACGCAGCCGTCGACCTCGGTGCCCTCGAGCGCGAGCTGGCGAAGACGAATGTAGTAGATCGTCTTGATGCCCTTCTTCCACGCGTAGATCTGCGCGCGGTTGATGTCGCGGGTCGTCGCCGTGTCCTTGAAGAAGAGCGTCAGCGACAGGCCCTGGTCGACGTGCTGCGTCGCCTCGGCGTAGGTGTCGATGATCTTCTCGTAGCCGATCTCGTAGGCGTCCTCGAAGTACTCGAGGTTGTCGTTCGAGAGGTAGGGCGCCGGGTAGTAGACGCGGCCGAGCTTGCCTTCCTTGCGGATCTCGATCTTGGACGCGATCGGGTGGATCGAAGAGGTCGAGTGGTTGATGTAGCTGATCGACCCGGTCGGCGGGACCGCCTGCAGGTTGCGGTTGTACATGCCGTGCTTCTGCACGAGCTCACGCAGCTCGGCCCAGTCGGCCTGCGTCGGGATGTGCATGCCCTCGAAGAGCTCGCGGACGCGCTCCGTCTTGGGAGCCCACTCGACGTCGACGTACTTGTCGAAGAACTCGCCAGACGCGTAGGTGGAGCGCTCGAAGCCCGCGAAGGACTTGCCACGCTCGGTCGCGATGAGGTTCGAGGCGCGGATCGCGTGGAACACGACCGTGTAGAAGTAGATGTTCGTGAAGTCGAGAGCCTCTTCGGAACCGTAGAAGATGCGCTCGCGGCCGAGGAAGCCGTGCAGGTTCATCTGGCCGAGGCCGATGGCGTGCGACTCGTCGTTGCCCTTCGCGATGGAGGGCACCGACGCGATGTGGCTCATGTCGCTGACGGCGGTGAGGCCGCGGATCGCGGTCTCGACGGCCGTCGCGAGGTTGCGCGAGTCCATTGCGGCGGCGATGTTCATCGACCCGAGATTGCAGGAGATGTCGTTGCCGATGGTCTCGTACCCGAGGTCGTCGGTGTACGTCGTCGGCGAGTTGACCTGGAGGATCTCCGAGCACAGGTTCGACATGTTGATGCGGCCCTCGATGGGGTTCGCACGGTTCACCGTGTCCTCGTACATGATGTACGGGTATCCGGACTCGAACTGAATCTCGGCAAGCGTCTGGAACAGCTGGCGTGCGCTGATCTTCGTCTTCTGGATGCGTGCGTCGTCGACCATCTCGTAGTACTTCTCCGTGACGGAGATGTCGCCAAACGGCTTGCCGTAGACGCGCTCAACGTCGTACGGGGAGAAGAGGTACATGTCTTCGCCGCGCTTGGCGAGGTCGAACGTGATGTCCGGGACGACGACGCCGAGGGACAGCGTCTTGATGCGAATCTTCTCATCGGCGTTCTCGCGCTTGGTGTCGAGGAATCGCATGATGTCGGGGTGGTGCACGTTGAGGTACACGGCTCCAGCGCCCTGACGCGCGCCGAGCTGGTTCGCGTAGGAGAAGGAGTCTTCCAGCAGCTTCATGATCGGGATGATTCCCGAGGACTGGTTCTGGATCTGCTTGATCGGCGCACCCGACTCGCGGATGTTCGACAGGTTGAAGGCGACGCCGCCTCCGCGCTTCGAGAGCTGCAGGGCGGAATTGATGGAGCGGCCGATCGACTCCATGTTGTCCTCGATGCGGAGGAGGAAGCAGGAGACGAGCTCGCCTCGCTGCTTCTTGCCCGTGTTGAGGAACGTCGGGGTCGCGGGCTGGAAGCGCCCGGCGATCATCTCGTCGGCGAGCGACGTGGCGAGGGTCTCGTCGCCCTGCGCAAGGCCGAGCGCGACCATGAGCACGCGGTCTTCGAAGCGCTCGAGGTAGCGCTTGCCGTCGAACGTCTTGAGCGCGTACGAGGTGTAGAACTTGAAGGCGCCGAGGAAGGTCGGGAAGCGGAACTTCTTCGCGTAGAGGCGGTTGCGGAGCCCCTCGATGAAGGAGTGCGCGTACATCGCCAGGGTCTCGGGCTCGTAGTACTCGTTCTCGACGAGGTACTCGAGGCGCTCCTCCAGGTCGTGGAAGAAGACCGTGTTCTGGTTGACGTGCTGGATGAAGTACTGGTGAGCGGCTTCGCGATCCTTGTCGAACTGGATCTGGCCGTTCTCGTCGTACAGGTTGAGCATCGCGTTGAGCGAGTGATAGTCGAGCGTGTTCGCCGCGGTTGGTGCGTTCATCGTGATGACACTTGCGTCGTCGAGAGCGGTTGTTGCTGCCAAAACCTGTCCAATCCAGAGTTGACTGCGGCGACGTCGTCTGGCGTGCCGAAGAGTTCGAAGCGATACAGCGTGGGTACGCCGCACTTCGAGGAGATGATGTCGGCGGCGAGGCCGTAGCCCTTGCCGAAGTTCGTGTTCCCGCCGGCGATGACGCCGCGGAGGAGCTCGCGGTTGCGTGGCTCGTTGAGGAATCTGATGACCTGCTTGGGGACGGCCCCGCGCCCATCTCCCCCGCCGTAGGTGGGGAGGATGAGCACGTAGGGCTCGTCCGCGACAAGCTGGGGTTCGCTCGGGAAGAGCGGGATGCGGCTCGCTGGCCGGTCCAGCTTCTCGACGAAGCGGCGCGTGTTCTCGGAGACGCTCGAGAAGTAGATGAGCCCGGTCATGGGTGCACTCCCTTCTTCATCCGCGTCATGTCTTGATGCGCGTCATGAGTCGCGTTTCGAGATGCGAGCGCTCAGAGCAGTGAGGATTGAGCCTCGCGCGGTGCGACGGCTAGGCCGTTGCGAGAGCAGCCAGCTGGCTGATCTTGTCGGGGCGGAAGCCCGACCAGTGGTCGTCGCCCGCGATGACGACGGGAGCCTGCATGTAGCCGAGCTCCTTGACGGTCTGCAGCGCCTTCTCGTCTGCGGAGACGTCGAAGATCTCGTACTCGATGCCCTGCTTGTCGAGGGCACGGTAGGTGGCGGTGCACTGCACGCATGACGGCTTGCTGTAGACGGCGATTGCCATGGTTTTCTCCTGGTTCCTAAGTGCTTGGGGAGTGCTATTCGTGCAGTGTGTTGAAAGCGTCTCGCCCGGTCTCTCGCGGCCCTGCCGAAGCAGTCTCACGCGGTGCCAGGTGGATGAACCCCCGTTGTGTCGCAGTTTCCTGCGGCCACTACATCTTGTGCTCGATGAGGCTACCACCACTAGATAGGGTGTTACAACCGTGTAGTTCTCCACAAGTCCTCCACAGAAAATGCCTCAGTTTCCGGCGTTTCTCCACCGTTTTCCGGCGGTTGTGCACAGTCTGTCCCCAACCACCGACATTCCTCGTCCGAGGCGTACGATTGTCGGCGCTGTGACGAACTACGCGACTGTACTCAGAACCCCAGGCCTGACACGACTCCTGCTCTCGCAGCTCGTCGCCAGGTTCCCCGCTGGCATGCTCTCGCTCGCGATCCTCATGCACGTCGAGGACACCTACAACAACTTCACCTCCGCCGGCGTGGTTCTCGCCGCCCTGAGCATCGGCCAGGCGGTCTCAGGCCCGGTCGCCGGGCGCCTCATGACCGTCTGGGGCATGCGGCCCGTGCTGATCTTCACGATGATCGCGTGCTCGCTCTCGCTCACGGCGCTCGCGCTCTGGCCACCAGTACTCTGGCAGGCGGCGATCCTCGCGGTGCTGGCTGGGCTCAGCATCCCTCCCGTCTCCCCCGCAGTCCGGACGATCTACCCCAAGGTCGTCACCGCATCGCAGCTGTCGCGCCTCTTCTCGCTCGACGCCTCCCTCCAGGAGGTCATCTGGGTGATCGGGCCCGTCGCCACGACCGCCGTCGCGTTCGCGATCTCGCCAGCAGCCGGCATCCTCGTCGGTGCCGGCATCACCCTCATCGGCGGCCTCTGGTTCGTGGCCGCCCCGGAGGTGGGCAAGGTGCGCATCCCGAAGTCACGACGCAGAGCGGGGGCGGTGCTCCGCAACCCGGTCGTCGTCCTCATGGCCGTGACGGGCGCCCTCCTCGTCGGCGCCTGCTCCGCCATCGAGGCCGCCGTCGTGGCGGAATTCGGCCACGAGCGCGCGGAGACCGGCATCCTGCTCGCCGTCTTCGCCGTGGGCTCCCTCGTCGGCGGCCTTGCCTTCGGGCACCTGCCGCTTGCGCCCCTCTCCCTCGCCCGCCGCATGGGGATCGTGTTCCTCGGCATCGGCCTCGCACTGATCTCGACGAACCCGGTCTGGCTCGGCGCCGCGTTCTTCGTGAGCGGCCTCGGCATCGCGCCCGTCTTCTCCGGCAGCTTCTCTGCGGTCTCCTCGAGCGTCCGCTTCAGCGAGAGCGCCGAGTCGTACGGCTGGATGGCGACGGGGCAGCTCATCGGCGCCGCGGCGGGGTCCGCGCTCGCCGGCATCGCGAACGACCTGGCTGGTTCCCTCGGCGGCTTCCTGGTGAGCGCCGCGTTCGCCCTCGCGGGTGCAGTCGTCGCCCTCCTCTGGCGCGGGCACATCCCGGACCTGCGTGGTGCCGACATCGCGCCGCGACCCGACACCGAGCCCATGAACATCCTGAACGCCCCTTCCTGATCCCGCTCCCGGTGCTCAGAACGCCGACCGAAAGGCCTCGATGACCTCGCCGCTCACCCCCAGCCTGACCATGAACGACGGCATCGAGATCCCCCAACTCGGTCTCGGCGTCTACAAGGTGCCGGACCTCGAGGCGACCAGGGTCGTGGTGGATGCCATCGACCTGGGCTACCGGCACCTCGACACGGCGGCGTTCTACGACAACGAGGCGGGCGTCGGCCGCGGCATCCGCGAGAGCGGGGCTCCCCGCGAGGAGCTCTTCGTGGCGACGAAGGTCTGGCACGACCGGCACGGCTTCGAGGAGACGCTCGCCTCCTTCGATGAGAGCCTCGAGAAGCTCGGCCTCGACTACGTCGACCTCTACCTCATCCACTGGCCGGCCCCGGCGCAGGGCAGGTACGTCGAGACCTGGCGCGCGCTCGAGCGGCTCCATGGCGAGGGGCGTGCCCGATCCATCGGCGTCTCGAACTTCAAGGGACACCGCCTCGACCGCCTCGCGGCAGAGACCGAGACCGTGCCAGCCGTCAACCAGATCGAGCTGCATCCTCGCCTGCCGCAGGTCGAGACGCGCGCATACAACCGAGCGCACCGCATCCTCACGGAGGCCTGGTCGCCGCTCGCACGGGGAACGCTGCTCGACGAGCCGACGCTCCTCGCCCTGGCAGACAAGCATGGCAAGACGGTCGCCCAGGTCGTGCTGCGCTGGCAGCTGGACCTCGGCAACGTCGTCATCCCGAAGTCGGTGCACCGCGACCGACTCGCCTCGAACCTCGAGGTCTTCGACTTCGCACTCGACGCCGACGACCTCGACGTCATCGCCGCCCTCGAGTCCGGCGAACGCACCGGCAAGGACCCCGACCTGTTCTTCTGATCGCGCGCCAGCAGCGGATCTCTGGGGGAATTCGGAGCACGCCGAGCCCCGCCAGGTGCTTGCATGACTCCTATGCGCACCTCATTCCGGCGGCTCGGCGCCGCGACCGCCCTTGCCCTCAGTGCGCTCCTCCTCTCCGGCTGTGCGGGCGGCATGTCCTCGACCGAGTCGCAATCCGAATCGGCACCTCAGGGCGTCGCGCAGGACTACGCGGGAGCCCCGGAAGCGGCCGCGGGCGCCGCCCAGGAGAATCGCGACGTGGTCACGACGGGCTACGTCGGGATCCAGACGGGCGACGTGCCTGGGGCTCGCACGCGGGTGGAGGACCTCGTCGAAGCACGCGACGGGCGCATCGACGCCCGATCGGAGACGGGCGGGGATTCCGTCTCGGCGCAGCTGACCGCGCGGGTGCCCGCAGCCGACTACGACGCGTTCATCACCGAGCTGCGCGAGGTCGGCGACGTGGTCTCGGTCGAGACCTCCGCCGTCGACGTCACACTGCAGAAGACGGACATGTCCTCACGCGTCTCGACGCTCGAGGCGTCAGTGACGTCGCTGCGAGGGATGCTCTCCTCGGCCACCGAGGTCGACGACCTTCTCGCGATCGAGACGACGCTGACCGAGCGCACGAGCGAGCTGCAGAGCCTGCGCGCGCAGCTGGAGGTGCTCGAGGAGAGCATCGCGTACTCGACCGTCTCCATCTCGATCTCGAGCGATGCCCCTTCCCCAGGGCAGGAGCCCGCTGGCTTCCTCGCGGGCCTGCAGGACGGCATGGCGGCGCTGTTGCGCGGGTTCGCCTCGTTCTGGACCGCGCTCGGCTTCGCGCTCCCCGGGCTCGCCCTCCTCGCCGTGCTCGGCGCCGCAGCCTGGCTCATCGTGCGTCTCAGCATGCGGTCTGCAGCTGCTCGGGCGGCCCGCCGGGCGGAGGCGGTCAGCGTTGCACAGCCTGCTCCCGCGGCACCGGAAGGCACAGGCCGCGCACCCGCCGAGCCCGCTTCCTAGCGCCGACTCGGCCAGCGCACCGCTGCAATCGCTAGTCTTGTGCAGGTCGTTCGTGCGCACGTGGGCACGAATGGCCCGCCACATCCACGTTGACCGAGGAGCACAGCATGGCTGCCGACGACACGAACACGAAGTTCGACCCCGATTTCGAGCCGCGCGACGATGACACCACGCGCATCGAGGCCGCGGGTGTCCCCGACGAGGACCTGGCTCCGGGCGACACGATCGGGGACCTCGCAGACGACCCCATCGAACCGCCCCAGGAGACCGACGAGGCCTCAGACTCACTTGCCGCCGGCACCGGCCATGTGAGCGGCGAGAGCAGCGCAGCCGCCCAGCTCAAGGCCCACGAGGCGAAGCTCACCCGCATCTTCCAGGCGACCGTCTTCGGACCAGGAGACGAGCGGATCGGCCGTGTAGGCCAGGTCTACCTCGACGACCAGACCCGCGACCCCAACTGGGTCACGGTGAAGACCGGCCTGTTCGGCACCAAGGAGTTCTTCATCCCCCTCGACGTCGCGGAGCTGGACGAGAAGCGCATCCTCGTGCCCTACTCGAAGTCGCTCGTGACGAGCGCTCCGAGCACGGAGGTCGACCAGAACCTCAGCCCTGCTGAGGAGGACGCGCTGTACGTGCACTACGAGGTTCCCGGGCGCATGCCCGAGAACGGCACCGAGACGAGCCTCGTCGAGGGCGGAAGCGAACTCCGTCCGGGCAGCGCTCCCGTCATCCTGGAGCCGAGCGGCGACGACTTCGACGACGCCGACGAGGCGTCGCGGACCGAGGACGCCCTGCTCGCCGAGACCGTCGCCGATTCCGCCTTCGACACCGAGGCCAGCATCGACGCCCATGAGACGGCAGCCCCTCTGCTCTCGGCCGACGACGACGACACTCGCCTCATCGCGACGGCGGAAGCCGCGGCAAGCGACGACGAGTTCGAGGCTCCGACGGTGACCGAGTGGGAGGAAGTCAGCTTCCAGCGGCCGAGCGACGAGCCGATCGACCCGACCAGCCCCGACCGGAACTAGGAGCCTCCGTGCCTCTCTTCGCCACGATCTACCACTACGCAGACGGCTCAGCCGACACTCGCGACGAGCACCGCCCCGCGCACCGAGCCTGGCTCGGCGAGCAGAAGGACGCCGGCATCCTGAAGGCCTCGGGCCCATGGGCCGCTCCTCACTCGGGCGCGCTGCTCCTCTGGGAGAGCGACGACGAGGCGTCCCTGCGTGAGCTCCTCCCCGCCGATCCCTTCGCCGTTGTCGGCGTCATCCGCCAGACCGACGTCTACGAGTGGACACAGGTCTTCGGACCGTTCACCCCGTAACTGACGAACTCCCCGGCACCTCGACGAAGCCGGTCGCCGCACTCGCGGCGGCCGGCTTCGTCACGAGCTAGGCCTTCTCCTGCGCCTGCACCGACTCAGCGGAGCTGCTGGGCGCCGCTGCCCTCGGCTTCTCGAAGAACAGCACGACCACCGCCCCCACGAGGAAGGCGGCGATCGGCAGCAGCAGCGACTGCCCCAGCGCTGCGGAGAATCCCTCGGCGACCGCGGGCGGCAGCGCGCCGCTGCTCTGCTCTGTGGCATCCGCCGGCATGCCAGGCAGCTCGGCCGCGAGACGCGAGCTGATGAGGGCGGCGATCGCGGCAGAGCCGAGCACCGAGCCGACCTGGCGGGTCATGTTGTAGACGCCGGACCCCGCGCCCGCGAGCGCGGGAGGCAGGTTTCGCGTGGCGCTCGTCGCGAGGGGTGCCCAGAGACCGGAAAGCCCCAGGCCGAGGAACGCGGGTGGGATGAGCAGCTGCCAGAGCGGCGTGTCGGCCGTCATGAGCAGCGACATCCATCCGAGAGCGGCAGCCACGATGAGGAAGCCCGCGAACGCGATCCAGCGTGGCTCGGTGCGGTCGGTGAGGCGACCCACGAACGGCGCCATGACCCCGGACACGACGGCCATGGGAACCAGCATGAGCGCCGCCTGCGTCGGCTCGAGCGCGCGCGCCGTCTGGAAGTAGAACGCGATCGGGAGCGGCATGGAGACGATCGCGAGGCCGAGCACCGAGATGCCGAGGTTCGCGACCGTGAAGTTCCTGTCGCGGAAGAGCCCCAGCGGCAGGAGCGGCTCCTTGCGGTTGAAGCGCTGCCAGACGACGAAGCCGACGAGCACGACCACACCCGAGACGATGAGTCCCCACACGGAGATCGGTCCGACGATCTGCCCCCAATCGAACGTCTCGCCTTCCTGGATGCCGAACACGAGCAGGAAGAGACCCGCCGCGCTCAACACGACGCCCAGCCAGTCGAACGAGTGCGCCTTGGTCTCGAGGTCGGGCACGAGACGCCAAGCCAGGATGAACGCGACGACACCGACGGGCACGTTGACGAAGAAGATCCACTCCCAGCCGAGGCCGTCGACGAGGAACCCTCCGAGGATGGGGCCGACAAGCGTGGCGACGCCGGCGACTGCACCCCAGAGCCCCATGGCCGCGCCTCGCTTGTCCGGCGCGAAGATCCGAGTGATGACCGACATGGTCTGCGGGGTCATGAGGGCGGCACCGAGGCCCTGCACTGCACGTGCCGCGATGAGCATCCCGATGTCGCCCGAGAAGCCGCACCAGAGCGACGCGAGGGTGAAGACGACGAGGCCGATGAGGTAGATGCGCTTCGGGCCGAAGCGGTCGCCGAGGCGACCGGTGATGAGCAGCGGCACTGCGTAGCTGAGCAGGTACGCGCTGGTCACCCAGATGACGGCGGTGATGTCGGTCTGGAGATCCTTGAGGATGGCCGGGTTCGCGATGGAGACGATCGTCGAGTCGACCAAGATCATGAAGAAGCCGATGACGAGGGCCCAGAGGGCGGGCCAGGGGCGGGAGACTGTTTCCACGAGGGTGGATGCTACGCCCCTTGTCGGACCGTTGCGCGCCACGCGAGGAATAGTCGGCGGGCGGGGCGCGTTGTGCTCCCCGTACGCCCAGAGACAGGAGACGCATGCCAACCATCGACATCACCACCGAGACGTTCAAGGACACGGTTGCCTCCGAGGGCATCGTCCTCATCGACTTCTGGGCCGAATGGTGCGGCCCCTGCCGCCAGTTCGGTCCCATCTACTCCGCCGCGTCGGAGCGCCACGAGGACATCACCTTCGCGAAGGTCGACACGGAGAACAACCAGGAGCTGTCCGCTGGTCTGCAGATCACGTCGATCCCGACGCTGATGGCGTTCCGCGACGGCGTGCTGCTCTACCGCGAGGCCGGCGCCATGCCGCTCGCTGGAGTCGAGAAGCTGATCGAGGCGCTCGAGAACGTCGACATGGATCAGGTTCGCGCTGAGATCGCCGAGAAGTCGGGCGCCGTGCCCGCCAACGAGGCACAGTAGGCCCAGAGCTTCTCCCCCAGCTCGGGGTCGTAGCTGCGCCACTGCGAGGTGCCGATCACGGGCATTCCTCGAGTGAGGTGGGCGGGGACGATCGTCTCCCCGCCTGCCAGCTGCGGGTCGGTGACGGCCCTGAGCTGGCAGAGAGCGCCCTCGTGCTTCCCTTGCGCCGCGAAGGCGAGGAGGCTGTCCAGGGCGCGCTTGCCGAGCGACGGCTCGTGGACGCCCGGGATTGTCGGCGTGAGACCGCCCGTCGAATAGCCGGGATGCGCGACGAGGCTGCGTACGTGCCCGCCAGCGGCGCGTGCTCGCCGGTCGCCCTCGATCGCGAGCACCTGCGTCGCGAGCTTCGACTGCGCGTAGGCGTTCCACGACGTGTAGCCGCCGCGCAGCTGCACGTCCTCGAGGTGTGCCCTCGTGAGCGCGGGCGCGATGCTGCCGAGCCACACGACCGCGGCGCCCGCTCGGAGCGCTGCCCCCACCGAGAGATGGCTCAGGAGGGCGAAGTGGCCGAGGGCGTTCGTGGCGAAGACCCGCTCGATGCCGTCGCTCGTCTCCTCTCGCTCGGTCGGCGGATGCACGACTCCGGCGTTGAGGACAAGACCGTCGAATCCGGATGCAGCTGGCGAAGCATCGACGAGGAGCCTGGATGCCGCGCCGCGGGTCGCCTCGAGCTCCGCGATATCGCAGACGAGGGTCGTCACGAGGTCGGCTCGACCCATGGCTGAGGCCGCTGCCTCGAGCCTCGCGGTGCTTCGTCCCGTGATGACGACATTCGCACCCCGATCAACCAGGCTCTTCGCCGTGAAGAAGCCGAGCCCCGTCGACGCGCCCGTGATCAGGTAGCGCCTGCCGGAGAGGTCGTGAGGACCGAACTCCGCTGCGGCGCTCATGCTGCGTCGCCTTCGCGCGCCTCGATGAGGCAGAAGCTGGCGCCGAAGGGATCGACGAGGGTCGTCATCCGGCCGAACGGCGAGTCCGCCGGTGCACCTCGCACCTGCCCGCCCAGACTTGCAGCCCTCGCGGCGGCGGCATCGACGGAGTCAGTGATGAAGTACACGAGCCACTCGGAGTCGGGGGGTACGTCAGCTCCGTGCTGCCGAGGACTGTCCGTGCTCGTCTCGAGCGCGCCGAAGCGAGCATCCACCCCGCCGGGCTGAGGACCGAACTGGGTGTAGCGGAACTCCGGGGAGTCGACCATGGGGTGCGATTCGAAGCCGGTCACTGCGGCGTAGAAGCCGGTCGCGGCCTGCAGCCGCGTCGTATGGAGCTCGAACCAGGCGGTCGTGGCGGGCTCACCCCACGCGTCGAACCCTCGCCGCCCCGCGGGCTGCCAGAGCCCGAAGGTGACGCCCTGTGGGTCGGAGAGAAGCGCCATGCTCCCCTGCTCCATGACGGCCTCAGGTCCCGCCACCGAGCTCGCTCCGGCCTGCAGAGCCCGTTCGCGGACCGCGTCGAGGTCCGGAGCGTTGAAGTACACGATCCACGAGCTCCGCTCCCCTGGCTCGGCAGCGCCGAGCCCGCCCACGGTGGCCGGGCGACCATCGGGCAGCGGGCCGGCTGAGATCAGGTGGTAGTGCCCCGACTCCGGCCCCATGTCGCGCAGACTCCATCCGAGAACGCTTCCATAGAAGGACGCAGACCCGAGTGGATCGGGCGTCGCCAGCTCCACCCAGCAGGGGTCGCCCTCATCGAAGTGCTCGTACCGTGGCATGGTCCGCTCCTCTTGACTCTGGCTGAGAGATCTTGCCCCAGCAGTCTAGGAGCGTCAGATCTCCAGAGCCGGGGAGGCCTGCAGGTCGTAGCCGAACGCGTAGAGGTGCACGACCACGCCGGGGGCGACCTCCTTGGGCCCCTCCCGGTCGGTGAGGTGGACGAAGCCGAGCCGTTCGTACAGGCGGTGGGCGCCGAGCATTTCCGGGCCGCTGTTCATGACGACCCGCGACGCGCCCCGATCACGCCCGAGGGCGATGACGTGGCCCGCGAGCGTCTGACCGATGCCACGCCCGCGCGCCTCGGGAGCTACGGCGAGCATCCTGAAGTCGAGCTCGCCCTGCTTGGCGAGCTGCGAGATCCGCTGCCCTGGTCGTGGCGTCCAGACGGAGCCGAGGATCGTTCCGGTCGCGATGTCCTCGGCGACCCAGACCTCGTCCTCGCTGGCCCGGCTCGCCGCGTCCCGCAGGTCCTCGGCGTAGCTCGCCGTGACCTCGTAGTCGTTGCTGTAGGCCCGCTCGGTGAGGCGCCCGACGAGCTCGACCTCGTCGTGCCGAACCAGACGAAGGCGAACCCCTTCGGTCTGCGTGAGGTCGTAGCGATAGGCGAGCTCGGCTCCGAACGTCTCGTCATCGGTGTCACGTCCTTTGACACGCGAGAAGCCGACGCGTTCGGCCAGTCGCCGCGCCTGCGAGTTCGCGACGCCGACATCGAGCACCGCCGCGCGAGAGCCGCTTCGCCGCGCGAGGTCGAGAGCGGCGTGGACAAGCGCGTCTGCGACTCCCGCGCCGCGAGCTTCCGGGGCCACGGCGGTGAAACGCAGCTCCGCCTCATCGCCACGAGCGAGACGCGCCGGTTCGGTGCCGGCGCGCAGCAGCGTCGAGGTGCCGATGATGCTCGGAGCGCCGTGCTCGGGTTCGGCCGCGACGGCGACGAGGACCGTCCCGGCTTCGCTCCGGGCGGCGACGTCGAGTTCGGCTGCCCGGCGGGATTCGCGCCAGCGATCATTGCCATGCCCGCCCGAGTCGAACGAGCGAACCGTGAGTGCTCCGATGGCGGCGAATTCGTCCGCTTTGGCCTCTCGAACGGTGAAGGCGCCAGGGTTCGTGTTCGTGCGGGGATCGACGCTTGGTGCGACGCTCATAGACCATCCAATACTTCTCCGGGCAAGCCGCGCCCGCATGTGCAACTGTCCAGCATACGACGATGGAGTCACACGCGCGGCGGCGCGGTGCCGCTCAGGAGTCAGTTGTCGTCGTCGTCAGGCGCGATGATGCGGTGCGAACCGGTCGCCGGATGCGCGGCCCTGGCCCGCACGGAAGCGAACTGGCTCTCGACGACGTCGGCGACGACGGCGATCGACTGCTCATCGAAGCGGTCGTGTTCCCCCGCGGCGACTTCCTGCGCGTCGACGTGGCGCAGCCACGACGTCGTGGCGCTCACCGACGAGGGTGTGTAGCCGTTCGTCTCCGCCACCGACCCGCCGAACAGGAACGCGACGGGAACTCGGAGACCTGCGAGGGCGTCGCGTGACGAGGAGCCGTGGTCGTCGGCGGGCAGGGTGTCACCGAGGCCGCCGTTGACGAGGACGAGGGCTCCGACACGATCTGGGTGAGCCGCGGCGACGGCGACGGCGAGGTCTGCACCCGCCTCCGTGCCGACGAGCACCGCTCGCTCGACGGAGAAGTGGTCCATCAGCTCCACGACCGCGTGCGCGGTCGTTTCCCTCGCCACCCTCGAGCGCTGCGGCCAGCCCAGGTCGTCGATCGACGGTGCCAGGACGTGCGCGTCCGGGAGCAACCCGGCGAGCGTCTCGGCCCTCGCGCTATGTGCCTCCCCGAGCAGCAGGAGATTGTCGTGCTTGCGTCCCTCTCTGGAGACGCGAACCAGCACCCCGACGCTGCCGCCGGCGAGGTCGACGCTGAGTCCTCTTGGCCCGACCGAGTGAGGTTCCGGCTTGGCGGAGCCGAGTGGTCGCAGCGCGCGAACGGGGGCGTCTGCCTCGTCACCCGTCATGCGATCCACTCCTTCGCTGGCTCTCAATGCTACGCACCCTTGCTCCAGCGTAGACGCGGCACCGTGTGCACCGCAGACAGCGCACCTCTCGGATGCGCCCACTGGCCCAGCCGCACCCTCGCGACTAAGGTAAACCTAACCCGAGAAGGAGCGCCCATGTCGAACATCGCCACCACGCACGCCGCGAGCGGTCTCGTCAGATCGCGCCTCGCGGCCAGAGAGCGAGTGAGCGAGCACGTCGTCCGCGTGACGCTGGAGGGCGATGACCTCGCTCGTTTCCAAGGCCTCGGCTTCGACCAGTGGTTCCGCCTGCTGCTCCCACAACAGGACGAGACCGTCTTCGATCGCGTGCCCGACCGCATCGACTTCAAGGGCTACCTCAGGTACCTGCTCATCTCGCAGTCGAAGCGCCCCGCCATGCGCAACTACACCGTGCGCGAGTTCCGCCAAGCCGACCGGCAGCTCGACATCGACGTCATCGTGCACGGCGACGCCGGCATCGCCGGCCCGTGGGCTCGCGACGCGCAGATCGGCGCACCCGTCGCGTTCATCGACCAGGGCTGCGGATTCGCGCCACCCGCATCCACCGACTGGCAGCTGCTGGTCGCCGACGAGACGGGGATGCCCGCGATCGTCGGCATCCTCCGCGACCTGCCGAGGGCAGCCCTCGGGCACGCGATCGTGGAGATCCCATCCCAAGGGGATGCGCAGCCCGTGGAGCTCCCCTCGGGGTTCACGATCGACTGGGTGACACGCCCGAACGGGGCGCGTCCGGGCGAGATGGCGCTGCAGGCGGCCCGAGAGACCCGGCTCGAGGGCTCGACGCCATACGCCTTCGCCGTCGGCGAGTCGCAGCTCGCGACGGGCGTCCGGCGACACCTGGTCAGGGACCTCGCCGTACCCAAGACCCAGGTGACCTTCTGCGGATACTGGAAACTCGGGCGCAGCGAAGCCCCACAGGGCTGACCGAACGGCGGGAATGGGATGCGTGACCCCGCGTGACTTTCCCACGAGAAATCACCTTCGATTGCGAGCTCGGAGCGTGATAGCGTTGGTTTCACGCGCTGAGCGTCGGGAAGCCGTCCAGTAGCACCGCAGTTAACACGGGTCGAGCGCGCGCCCCATCCGAATCGGAACTGCCCCCAGACAGCACCGAGCCCAAGAACTTATCCACCCCTTATCTTTGCTTTTCTACGGCGCCGTGGAAGAGCAGCCCGAATCGTCCAAGATTCGGCAGCGCATTCCTGCGCGAAATAAACCGTGCCTAATAAGCACAGATCCGTTCGCGGATCACCCGCCCGAAGTACGGGCTGCATAACAATGAAGGAAGAAAAACATGGCAACTGGCATCGTGAAGTGGTTCAACGCAGACAAGGGCTACGGCTTCATCGCTCCGGACGACGGAACGCCCGACGTCTTCGCGCACCACTCCGCAATCGACGTCCAGGGTTTCCGCACGCTTGAAGAGAACCAGCGCGTGGAGTTCGATGTGACCCAGGGACCCAAGGGTCTCCAGGCCGAGAGCATCCGCCCGCTCTAAATACAGGCTCTCAGCGGTCCCCGTCCTCTGACGGGATGACCACGCACAACGAGTGCGACCTTCGGGTCGCACTCGTTTTGTCTGTCCTGACGGGTGCATCCCGGTGACCATTCGCCACGAATGACCCTGCGGCTCGCAGAGCAGAAGCCGACTTCACCTCACCCGCAGCCTCCGATCTGTCAACGACGACGATCGCGGCGAACGCGTGGTGCCCGCTTGACGAGGCGAGAGAGCAGAGCATTCGCCTCGCCGACGCGGAATGGTCAGTCCCATCCGTCTGCGCTTGCGGTTCGCGGCGCTCGCGACTGCGCGACCGAGTCCCGTCACGAGCCGCCTTGGGGCAGCATTCGTCGTTCACGGGGAGTCCTGCCCTGCGAGCCGAAGATCAGGTGTGTTCCAGGCTCAACCGGCAGGGAGGAAGGTATCCTTCTGGGGCGAGGCGCGGACCCCCGGCCGCGAATACCTCGTTCACTACCAGCACCAGACCTCGAACGGAGCAACACTCCCTCCATGACCACTCCCCCCACGTGGCCTCATACCCCAGTCGTCCGCCCCAAGGACCGCAAGCAGCGCATCGAGTCCGCCGCCACCCAGGCATTCGCCCTGCGCGGCTACCACCAGGTGAGCATGAGCGACGTGGCAGCGTCGGTCGGCATCTCGGCCCCAGCCCTCTACCGTCACTTCGCGAACAAGTACGACCTCTTCAAGCACACGGCATTCGGCATCGTCGACGCGGTCGAGACGGCTACTGACGATGCCGCCGAGAGCGCAGCGGTCACCAGCGCTCCCCCGGCCGAGCAGTCAGCGGCGCTCATCGGCGCAACGCTCGAGAGTCTCATCAAGTGCCGAGGCACCGGAGAGATCATCCGCTGGGAGTCCCGCTACCTCGAGCCCGCCGACCGCGCGTCCGTCGACCAGCGCCTCGCCAAGGTCTACGGCCGCTTCTCGACGGTGCTCAAGGAGCTGCGCCCGAACCTGCGCAGCGAAGACGCCGCCTTGCAGAGCCGCGCCGCCTTCGCCGTGCTCGCGAGCGTCTCGATGCACCGCACGAGCATCTCGTCTGCCGCAGCCGACTACCTCCGGGCGGCCGCCCAGCGTGCCTTCGACGCGGAGCTGCCCGAAGTCGAGTCGTACGTCGCTCCCGCAGCCACCGGAATCCCCTCCACGGCGAAGCGTGAGCAGATCGTCGCCCGGTCCATCGAGCTCTTCTTCGCCCGCGGATACAACCTCGTGAGCATCGAGGAGATCGGCGGCGCCGTCGGCATCACCGCATCCGGCGTGTATCGGCACTTCGAGAGCAAGAGCGGAATCCTCGCCGCTGCCTGCTCCCGTGCGGCCGAGTACCTCGGCCAGGTGACCCGCGAGGTCTTCGCCGCCGTCGACAGCCACGAAGACGCGCTCGATGGCCTGATCGACGCCTACGTGGAAGCCCAGCTCGCCCACCACCGGCTGCTGCAGGTCTACATCGCCGAGTCGACGAATCTCGGCGACGATGAGCGGGAGCGCCTCATCGCTCTCCAGCGCGACCACGTCGAAGAATGGGCAGGACTCCTGCGTGCCGTGAAGCCGCAGTTCTCCGCCTCAGAGGCGCGCTGCGTCGCGCACGCCGGTTTCCACGTCGTGGACTCTCTCGGGCGAGTGCTCGCCTGGCAGGACACGCCGAGCAACCGAACGCGCGTCGCCCACATGCTGCGTGCGGTCCTCGACGTCTGACGTTCGAGCACACGACGAGCCGTGGCCCGCCCCGTTCAGGGTGCGGGCCACACTCGTCTCTCGACCCGGGCACGTCACACGACGGTGCGTTCCTCGGCGGCCCCGGTCGCACCTGCAGACTCGGGACGGCCTGCCGCTCTGACCTGGTCGGCGAGCAGCTGCGCGCCGCTGGTGGTGAGGGCACGACGCCACGGCAGCACACCCTCGATCTCGATCTGGATGGACATGCTCAGCACCGTTCGGATCACGACGATGAGTCCCAGGATGAGGGCATCCTCAAGCGAGGGCTTCGACGTGATCGTGCGGACGAGGTCGGCGGCCACGAGCACCTCCAGCCCGAGCAGGATGCCAGCTCCGAGCGAGGTGCGGAGCGTCGCGAGGGCGACCTTGCCGCCCCTCCCGCGCACGAGCGCCAAGACGGCGAGCACCACCGCGATGACGATCCCGATGACGATGGCCGACGCGCCGAGTACCTCGACGACGACCGCGACGATCTCGAACACCTGGTCCATGGATTGCTGCATACCTGCCCCTAGGAGGTCGAGTCTGATCGGCGGGTGCGCCCGGCGAGGACGCCTGCGCACAGGAACGCCACGATTCCGGCGATCGGAACCACGATAAGCCCGACGCGGAGCGACGTCGCGTCGGCAAGCAGCCCGACGAGGGGCGGTGCGGCGAGGAAGCCGAGGCGCATGAGCCACGAGACCAGGGTGATGGCCGTGCCCGGCTTGAATCCGGGCAGCTCATCTGCCGCGTGCAGGGCCGCGGGCACCAGCGTGGCGATTCCGAGACCAGCGGCGGCGAAGCCCGCGATCGTCCCCCCGACGCTCGGGAAGAGCAGCGCGACGCCCATGCCGAGCGCTGTCACGAGGCCACCCGCCTGCGCGACCCGACGCTCCCCGAAACGATCGACGAGCCGATCCCCGAGCATCCGCCCCACGAACTGCGCGCCGACGAGCGCGATGAAGCCGAAGGCGGCGAGCGCTTGAGGGGCCTCGAGCGAACCGGACAGGTACAGCGCCGCCCAGGTGCTGCCCGAGTCCTCGACGACCGACCCGGCCACGGTGAGCAGCACGAGCGCGAGCAGCACCAGGTACTTCGCCGACCCTCCGCGAGCGGAAGTCCCGGCCTTGACGACCCTGATCCCCGCCGTCGTGACCTCGACGTCGTCGTGCTCCGGGCCGGGGATCATCCACCGGTACGCAAGGATCGCGACGAGCGTGAACACGGCGCCGCTGAGGCCGAGGTGCAGCGGGAGCGGCACCTGGAGTGCCACCGCGGCAGCCCCCATGAGGCCGCCGAGTACGGCCCCGATCGACCAGATCGCGTGGAAGCCGTTGATGATGGAGCGCCCGAAGCGACGCTGCACCCGCAGCCCGTGCGAGTTCTGCGCCACGTCAGTGAGCGCATCCGCTGCCCCACCGAACGCGAAGGCGGCCGCCAGCAGCAGCCCGTTGGGGGCGAAGCTCGCGGCGAACAGCGCGAGGCTCGTGATGGCCGTCCCGGCCACGGCGAGACGCGACGACCAGAAGCGGCGGATGAGCGCCGCGGCCGCCAGCCCCGCGAGAAGGGCCCCGCTCGGGTAGGCGGCGACGACGAGCCCGAACTCGACGTTGCTCAGCGCGAGCTCGGCCTTCAGCCCCGGATAGCGTGGCAGCAGATTCGCGAAGAGCGCCCCGTTGGTGAGGAACATGGCCGCGACAGCGATGCGCGCGCGCCGGTCGACCCGGGAGGTCACTCCCCGACCGCGATGTCATGGTTCTTGCTGAGCATGCTGCAATCCAAGCACAGCGCGAGCACCCGGCTCGCCGCAGTCACTGCTGCACGAGCGGGAAGGCGAGGCAGCGCAGACAAGGCTGGCGGGCCCGGCGGCGCTGGATCATTCCACCGTCTGCGAGGCGCGGGGCGCCGCGAGGGCCGCGAACCGCTGGCCAGTCCAGGTCACGGCCGCCTCCAGCGGGCCGCGCCGCTGCCACCAGAAGAAGACCGCACCGACAGCCAGGGCCCCAGCCACGTGGATCAGCCAGATCGGGGCGCTCGAGACGAGCCAGAACAGCTCGGGGGCCTCCGCGAGCCACCCTCCGCTGACGAGGGTCGTGTAGGTCACACCCGCGACGATCACATGCAGCGAGTAGATGGTGAGCGGCGTCGCACCTGCACCCAGCGCGGGTCCGATCGCACGGATGGCCGTGTCGCCGAGTCGGAGGCAGACGGCCAGGCACAGGCCGATCGCGATGAGCGAGGTGCCGGCTGTGATGGCGAGATCGAACGTCGTTCCCGAGTGCGGTGCGGGTGAGGCGAGGAACCAGCTGCTCTCCGTCGGCGTGGTGCCGAACGCCGCTGAGTAGAAGAGCTCGGAGGCCTGCGCCCCCGTGCCAGTCGAGGCGCCGATCGAGTTGAGGCCGCCGAAGGGGCCCGCCAGCAGCATGCTGATGCCGACTCCGACCAGTGCGAGGAGAGCGCCGACTGCCGTGAGTCCGAGGCTCAGCTGCAGGATCGTGCCGCGTTCTCGGGCCGCCAGCAGCATCCGCCCGACCACCATGCCCACGATCGCGTAGACCACCCAGGTGAGCACGGGATAGGTGCCCGTCACGAAGAGTCCCCGGAGCAGCTCGAGCGGATGCGCCAGGTCGAACCAGTTCGGCGTTCCGAGCTCAGAGCCCACGTTGAGCGGGGCCCGCAGCAGCATGGAGAGGAAGGGCCAGAGGCCGGCCCAGGCGGTCGCGACCATGAGCAGGGAGAGGTTCGAGAGCCGCAGCAGTGGGACGAGGAGCCAGAAGACGAGCCCGTAGTAGACGAGGATCACGGCGATCGGTGTGGGGACGAGACCGAGCGTCATGCCGATCAGCATGAGGGCGAGGCCGCGCCCGAAGACGTTGAGGGCCGCGGCGCCGAATGCTCGGCGCTCGCGCTGCCGCTGCGTCGTCAGCACGACCCCGATGCCGGCGAGGACGGCGAACAGGGCTGCGGCCTTCCCGCCGAGGAACGCGGCGAGCGCTGGCGTCGAGCCGTCGGCGTTCGTGACCCAGACGTGCGTCGCCATCATGCCGATGAGCGCGAGGAACCTCGCAAGGTCCAGCCCGGAGATGCGTCCGCCGCGCCGAGAGCCCGCGCCGCCCCCGATCCGCCGGCGACCGAGAGAGGAAGTGGCCGGGTTGCCTGCGGGGTTCGGGGCGCTCACACCCTCACGCTACCGGCAGAGAGCCCCGCGCCGCACTCCGCCGACAGGCTGGGCCTCAGGCGCGGAGGATCTTCTCCATCGCCTTGCCCTTGGCCAGCTCGTCGACGAGCTTGTCGAGGTAGCGGATCTCCTGCATGAGGGGCTCCTCGATCTCCTCGACACGGATGCCGCAGACGACCCCGGTGATGAGCGAGCGCTTCGGCTGCATGAGCGGCGCATCGCGGAAGAAGGTCTCGAAGTCTACGCGCGTCTCGATGGTGCCGCCGAGCTGCTCTTCGCTGTAGCCGGTGAGCCAGCGGATGATCTCGTCGACCTCGGCCTTCGTGCGTCCTTTGCGCTCCGCCTTCGCCACGTAGTGGGGGTAGACGTCCGCGAACGCGGTTCCGTAGATGCGATGCCCGGCCATGTCAGCTCCTCCGTGTCGTCGAGATTCTACCGGCGTCACATGCCGTCACCCGGTGTCATCTCGGAAGAGCCGCCTTCGTCCGCGAGTTGTCTCGAGCATGACGACTCTTGGAATCATCGGAGCAGGGAACATCGGCAGCCAGGTCGCACGCAAGGCGATCGAGGCGGGCTACGACGTGGTCATCGGCAACTCGCGCGGACCGGAGACGCTCGCCGGCCTCGTCGCGGAGCTGGGACCGAATGCCCGTGCGGCGACGGCGCTCGACGTCGCGGAGGCCGCCGACGTCGCGGTCGTGACCGTGCCGCTGCATGCGTACCAGAGCATCCCCGTCGACGCCCTTGCCGGCAAGATCGTGCTCGACACCAACAACTACTACCCGCAGCGCGACGGCAGCATCGCCGAGCTCGACGATGAGTCGACCACAACTGCCGAGCTCCTCCAGGCGCACCTGCCTGGGTCTCGCGTCGTCAAGGCCTTCAACCACATCGCCGCGGCCGACATCACCGCCGACGCTCGCCCAGCGGGTTCCGACTCGCGTCGCGCGCTCGTCGCGGCGAGCGACAGTGACGAGGCGCTGGAGTTCGCGCGCGGTCTCTACGACCAGTTCGGATTCGACACCGTCGCGCTCACCCCGCTCGCGGAGGGCTGGCGCATCCAGCGCGACACCCCCGGCTACGGAGCGAAGGCGTCCGAGGCGGAGCTTCGGGACCTGGTCTCGGCCGCCAAGCGGTATCGCGAGACCGCCTGAGCCCATCCGGCCGGCGGTCACCGGCGCCCCGCGAGGGAGCGAGGTCGGGCCCCGCCCACAACCCGCAGGTACCGTGCGGGCAAACAAAGAAGCCCGCCGGAGACCGGCGGGCTTCTTGTGTCTGGGTGGACCTAAGGAGATTCGAACTCCTGACCTCCTCGATGCGAACGAGGCGCGCTACCAACTGCGCCATAGGCCCTGACGAACGGAAACACTACCACCAGGGGCCCGACACCGCCAATCTCGCAGGCGCCACACGGGCGACCACTCACACCACCCCGATCAGTCGCTACCCCTCACCGCGGCTAACCAGGATTCTGAAGGTTGCAGAATGCTCGTGAGCTTCTTGACGACGCATGGAAGCTTGTTGGAACGGTCCGAGCTTGTGTAGCATGTCGAAATATGCGCACCGCCGGACCGCTGCCCACATGGCAACCTGACTCTCGCACCCTTGTGCTCAAACCAGATATCTCACCTCCCCCTTCACTGCTCCCCGCAGCCAGGAGCTCGCCAGTGCAGAAAGGCGGGAGGCCACTCGAGTGGGAGCCCCACTCCCACCCCGTCAGTCAGCTGCTCTCTGTGCAACGCGGAGTCCTGAAGGTCGTCGTCGAACGAAGCGCGTGGGTGGTGCCTCCGCATTTCGCCGTTTGGGTCCCAGCGGGCACAGTGCACACGAGCCGGGCAACGGCACGCTGTGAATTCCAGGCAACATTCTTCTCAGAGCGCGAATCGTTCCTCCGACCCCGCGAAGCGTACGGAGTCACCGTCACACCCCTGCTCCACGAGCTCCTCGAGCGGCTCGCGGCCGAGGGCATCTCGCAGATGCAGCGTCGCAACATCGAACGAGTCCTGTTCGACAACCTGGACCCGGCCAGCCACGACCTGCGGGTCCGCATGCCCCGCGACCACCGCATCAGCCCGATCGCGGATGCGCTCAGGGCAGAGCCCGGCAACCGCACGTCACTCGAGGAGTGGGCTTCCTCCCTCGATGTCAGCAGCAAGACCCTGGCGCGCATCTTCCAGAACGAGACGGGCGTCTCCTTCCACAGCTGGCGCCAGATGGTCCGCGTGCAGTCAGCGCTCGAGCAGCTCTCGAACGGATCGAGCGTCGCCCTCGTGGCGCGCTCGCTCGGCTACGCGCAGACCAGCACCTTCATCGACGCCTTCCGGCGCGTCCTCGACGTCACGCCCGGTCACTACCGCGCACGAGCGCTCACCGTCTGAGCTGCTCCGGGAAGCGAGACCAGGTCGCCTCAGCTAGTCGCCGTTCGGAGCCGACGTGAAGTTGGGCCCACCTGTTGGCTCCGGCTCAGGCTTCGGATCCTTGGACGGCTCAGGAGCGGACGTCTGCGACGGCGCTGGTGCCTGAGTCAGCTGAGGCGCTTCCGTTGCGGGCGGCTGCGTCGCCGCGGAGCTCGTCGGGGCGGGGGCCGCGGTCGTGGGGGCCGGTGGAACGTACGTCCTGCGGTTCCCGAAATGCTCGGCTCGCGCGTCACCGACAACCTGCGGGATCTCGATGACGGCAGACACAAGAGCGGTGAGGTCCTGCCCTTGCGCATTCGCCCGCACGATCGCGATCAGCTCGGCCAGGCGCTCGTCGGTCTCGTACTCGGACTGGACGTACTCTTCGACCTCCGTCTCGGCAGCCGTCGCTACGCGCTGCGAGTACTCCGACACGAAGTACGGCACGGCCGACTCCATCGTCGAGGCAGCACCCGCGGCATCGTTCACGTTGATCTGGTCACGAGCTGTCGCCAGCATGTCACCCATCGTCGTCTTCGACTCGTCCGTGACGAGGCCGTTCGACATGACATAGGCGGGCTCGATGGCGTCGACCTGCGCGCTGACCGCGAGCGTCTCGGCGCTCAGCACGACAACGGCAGGCTGGGCGGGCGCATCGGTGGAGGCGGCGAGCGACTCCTTGCGGACAGCGGCGAACGAGCCGATCGCGACGGGAATGACGACGACCACGACGAGAAGCGCGACCGCAGCGACGAACCAGCTCACGCGAGCAGCGGAAGGCGCCGCACGGAACCGCGCGAAGGGACCGCCGAGCACCAGGCGCGCATTCGTCGCGCCAGTGCGGTCAAGCATCTCGTCACCCGCCGCGAAGGTACCGTTCGGCACATCGATCGATGCGTTGTCGGTCAGCGCGAAGGGGTCGCCGTCTACTGGTGAAGCCATGATCCGACCACACTAGTGGATGGCGCGCGAGGCCCGGCGGCAACTAGCCGACACGGCGACGGCGCAGTGCTGCATCGAGGTCGCCCATCCCGGGCTCGATCTCCTCGATGACCCCCATGCTCGCCCAGCGGCTCGGCCGCTTCTCGACGGGGGCGACGACGATCGGGTTCAGGACGACCTCGCTCAGCGCGGGCGACGACTGCGCGAGGCCCGCCCGGGTTGCAGCGGTCTGCGCAAGCGGCATGCCCTGCGTCGCAGCAGATGCGCGCGTCGAGAACGTCGCGATGCCCGGCTGCGCGTGTGCATCCCTGATCTTCTGCTCGGAGCGACGAGCCGCCTCGCGAAGCAGCTCGAGGTGGTTGATCTTCTCGACCTCGACACCGCCGCCGGGACCATCCGGGCCGGGACGGCCGGAAGCATCCGCCGAATTCTCGACGGCAGTCAGCTCCTCGACCGGCTGGCGCTCGAGGTAGAGCGGCTTCGGCACGGGAACCGGAACCCAGCTCGCGAGTGGCTCCGCGGCGTCAGCAACCGCAATCGGCTGGATCTCGACGGTGGGGGCGTCGCTCACGGAGAAGTCGATCGTCGAGTCGGGGCGACGCTCGGCGCGCGGCGCCCGCTGACTGCCGCCCGCCGCGCGCACCGCGAGGCGCTGCGCGTTCGCGATGCGTGCAAGGCGCTGGAGACCGGCGACCCCGGCGAGCACGGTCACGACTCCGGCGACGAGCACC
Source organism: Pseudoclavibacter sp. 8L (assembly GCF_902506465.1). Taxonomy (NCBI): domain Bacteria; kingdom Bacillati; phylum Actinomycetota; class Actinomycetes; order Micrococcales; family Microbacteriaceae; genus Pseudoclavibacter; species Pseudoclavibacter sp. 8L. The sequence goes on from NZ_LR733186.1 coordinate 1,502,983, forward strand.
CACCAGACGCCGATGCTCGAGCCCAGTGCGATCCCGACGCCGACCGCGATGAGGCCGGCGAGCGTGAGCAGGGAAGTGACGAGGCGGCCGCGTCGAGTCGCGCGGGCGGCCCGCTGACGGTCCTCGACGGAGCGTGGGACGGCGACCGTCGGAAGAGCACGCCGCGCGGCTTCGTCCCGCTCGCGTTCGGCGCGCTCCGCCTCAGCCTTCGCGCGCTTGATGCGTCGCTCCTGCTCGACCACGCTGCGACCGTCGGCACGCACACGCGCCTGACCGAGCTCGCTCGTGTTCGCGAGCGAGTGGAGCGCCTGCTGCATCCGGATCGCGTTCTCCTCGGTTGCGAGGTAGTTGCGACGGCGCACCCACGTCGGCACGAAATAGGCAAGCCAGAGCGTCACCGCCAGGGCGAGGACGAGACTGCTGCCGAACTGCATGGCGTCAACATTAAGCGCGGACCGAGCCGCCAACCCCGATTGGTGCGGAGTGTCTGATTCGGGATTGCCGAACTTCTTGCGACAACCGGCGAAGCGGGTGAATATCGACGCTCGAAGCGGGGTGACGACTCAGACGAGGGGCTGCGCGGTCCGCGCCCAGTCGGCCTGGGGCACCTGCGCCTCGCGCTCATCAGCGAGGCCCTCCCGCCAGCGCCGCAGCACGCCGTGCGGGACTTCCTCGCGGACGACGCCGAAGCAGAAATGGTCGCGCCAGTCGCCATCGATATGAATGTAACGACGACGCAGGCCCTCGTACCTGAAGCCGAGCTTCTCGACGACCCGCAGGGACTTGGCGTTCTCCGGTCGGATGCACACCTCCATGCGATGCAGGCCGAGGCCCTGCAGGCAGTGATCGGTGGCCATCGCCGTGGCGATCGTCGCGAGCCCCTTGCCGGCGAACTCACGTGCAACCCAGTAGCCGAGCGTCGCGGACGAGAGTGCGCCGTAGCTGATACCGGAAACGGTGAGCTGTCCGGCGAATCTGCCCTCGTAGGTGATCACGAACGGCAGCGCAGTGTGCGCCGACGCCTGGGACAGGAGCGAGCGGATGCCACCCCGAACATCCCAGCGGCCACCACCGCCGGGGCTCGTCGCCTCCCACGGCTGCAGCCACTCGCGGTTCGCGAGGAGCACGGATTCCAGCTCACGCGCATCCCGGACCCTGATGGGACGCAGCGACACCGGGCCGTGCGTCAGCGTGGGGACGGATGCGCTCATAGAAAGCGGAGTCTACTCGGCGATCGAGGCGGCGAACTGCTTCAGCCACGGGCCGAGCGCGGGTCCGAGCTTCGGGTCGTCGACAGCGAGCTCGACGATCGCCTTGATGTAGTCGAGCTTGTTGCCGGTGTCGAAGCGGCGTTCACGGTAGACCACGCCGACGACCCCTCCCAGCTCCTCGCGGTTCGCGGCGAGCACCTGCAGCGCGTCGGTGAGCTGGATCTCTCCCCCGGCACCCGGCTTGGTCTGCTCGAGCACCCCGAAGACCTCGGGCCGCAGCAGGTAGCGGCCGATGACCGCGTAGTTCGACGGAGCATCCTCGAGCGCGGGCTTCTCGACGAGCCCGGTGATCTGGATCGTGTCCGGCCCCGCCCCGGGAACGCCGTCTTCGACACTCGACGACGCATCGTAGGCGGCGACACCGTACGAGGAGATCATGGCCGGGTCGACTTCCTGGAGCGCGACGACGCTTGCGCCCGTCGCCTCGTGCACCTCGATCATGCGCGAGAGCAGCGAGCCACCACCCGCCATGATGTCGTCGCCGAGGAGCACGGCGAAGGCCTCGTCGCCGACGTGCTGGTGGGCCCGCAGGACCGCGTGCCCCAGACCGAGCGGATCGCCCTGGCGCAGATAGTGGACATCGGCGAGGTTCGTCGCCGCGCGGACGCGATCGAGCTTCTCGGTCTCTCCACGGGCCTCGAGCAGCGCTTCGATCTCGGCGACGCGATCGAAGTGGTTCTCGAGCGTCGTCTTGTTGCGCCCGGTGATCATGAGCACGTCCGAGAGGCCCGCCTCGACGGCTTCCTCGACCACGTACTGAATGGCAGGGCGGTCGACGACCGGGAGCATCTCCTTCGGAATGGCTTTCGTCGCGGGAAGGAACCTCGTCCCGAGGCCCGCAGCTGGAATAACGGCCTTAGTGATGCGCGAGGACATAGGCCGTATCGTATGGCCACCGAATGCCATCGCGAAACGCAGCTGTACGTGGCGCGTCACTGCGGCACGGGCTGCGGGTTCTCGCCCAAGCTCTCCCCAACCCGCGACGGGGCGCTTCGCTAGGCTCGTTCCCATGTCGACCGATGCGAAGACCGAGAAGCGAGCCCTCCGCGCCGACACCAGACAGCGCCGCCGCAATCACGGGGAGCTGCTCCTGGCGGAGCACGGGGAACAGATCTCCCTCCACCTGCAGCAGCTGGTCGCCGAGCACGGCGCGAAACGCATCTCCTGCTACCTGTCGGGCGAATTCGAACCGAGCACACGGCCTTTCCTCGCCTGGGCCGGTACAGCTGACATCACCGTGCTGCTCCCCGTCACGCGGGAGGACGGACTCCTCGACTGGGTCGTCTCCGACGGGCAGTCTGAGCGCCCGCACGAGCTCGGGTTCCCCGAGGCAACGGGCGACCTCCTCGGCCCGATCGCCCTGGGCGACGCCGACCTGCTCATCATCCCCGCCGCGTCCGTCGACCGGGACGGCTACCGGATGGGCTGGGGTCGCGGCTACTTCGACCGCACGCTCGGCTCCATGGCCGGGCGACCGCCCGTCTACGCGGTCGTCTACGACGACGAGGTCCTCGAGGCGGTCCCCCGCGAAGTGCACGACGAGCGCGTGGATGGGGTCGTCACCCCATCGGGAATCCAACGTTTCTGAAGCATTCCCCCGCCGGCTCTCTCGCGCGATTATGCTGTTCTGGTCCCGAAAGCGAGATTATGCCTACCTACTCATACCGTTGCACCGAATGTGACAACGCCTTCGATATCCAGCAGGGGTTCGCTGACGCGAGCCTCACCGTCTGCGACAAGTGCGGAGGCAAGCTGCGCAAGGTCTTCGGTGCCGTCGGCGTCTCCTTCAAGGGATCCGGCTTCTACCGGACCGATTCCGCAGCCAGCGCGAAGAAGAGCTCGAGCTCTTCCTCCGCCTCGACTTCCGCGGAGGCGAAGCCCGCCGCGGCCAAGAAGGAACCGGCACCCGCCGCCGCCTCGAGCGGCAGCAGCTCCCCCGCCGCGTCCTGAACTGACACGACTCAGCACTCCAGCACAGAACGAAAGGGGGACCCCGTGAAGGGATTCCGCGAATTCATCATGCGTGGCAATGTCATCGAGCTTGCCGTCGCCGTCATCATCGGTGCAGCGTTCACGAGCATCGTCAACGCCATCGTCGACGGCATCTTCAACCCGATCATCGCCAAGCTGTTCGCGGCTGACGACATCGCGGCCGCCACGGTCACGATCGGCACGGTGCCCATCGGCTTCGGCGCGGTCATCGCCGCGATCATCCAGTTCGTCCTGATCGCAGCGGTCGTGTACTTCGCGATCATCCTGCCGATCAACAAGCTCAACGACATGAGCTACCGCCTCATCCACGGCAAGCCGAAGCCCGCCGTCGAGGCCGCTGTCACCGAGAAGGACGTGCTCGAGGAGATCCGCGACCTTCTCAAGGCACAGCAGGAGGCACCTGCGAAGCTCCAGGGTGAAGGCCCCGAGACCCGCTCCTAGGGCCCCGAGGCCGGCGTAGCAGCGCTGCCGGCTCGGACCACTACGCAGAGACAGGAACGCCGCCGGTCACCCCGGCGGCGTTCCTGTCTCTGCGCGCACACGCTCCTGGCCGCATCCACCAAGGGGCGCGGGCCGTCGCTGACGCCGTGCCCTCGTGCACCTCCACGCTGTGGGTCGGGTCCGCTCAGGACGAGCGGAACGTCTCGCGCCCCCACACCCAGGAGAGGCAGGCGATGGCGAGCATCATCGAGGAGATGATGATCGCCCAGGTGAAGCCGAACAGGTCGGCGATGACGCCGGCGACGATGGGGCCGAGGATGCTGCCGGCGTCCTGCGTCATCTGGTAGGTGGAGAGCACCTGGCCGCCGCTGCGGCCGTAGCCGATGATGTCCGAGATGACCGCCTGCTCGGCGGGCGCGGCCAATCCGGAGCCGAGCCCGAGTACGAAGCTGAGGGCGAGCATCGTGACGATGTCGCCGGCGAACGCGGTCGCGAACATCGCGACCGCGGAGACGCCGAGTCCGACGAGGATGAAGGGCCGTCGCCCGATGCGGTCGGTCTTCCGGCCGGCGTACTGGAGCGAGATGACGTTCCCGACGGCGCCGACCGCGATGACGACACCGATGACCCAGGGCTCCTGGCTGATGCTCGTCGCGACGAACAGCGGGAGGATCGCCGTGCGGACCCCGAAGTTCGCCCATCCGTTGGCGAAGCCGAACACGAGGGACGCGCGATACGCGGAGTCCTGGAGCGCCTCGCGGAGCGACTTCGGCTCGAGCTTCTTGGCCGCGGGCGCGCGATCGTCGCCAGCGTCGTGCAGGCCGGCCTCCTCGGCGGTCTTCTTCGCCGTGATGCGGTGAGCGCGGCCCATCATGATGCCGACGATGGCCGCCGCGATCACGAGCGTTCCCGAGTAGACGAGGAACGGCACCCCGATGCCGAACTGCGCAAGCGCCCCGCCGACCGCCGGGCCCGCGATGTTCCCGATGAGGAATATGCCGCCCCAGAGGGCGGAGATGCGGCCACGGATCTGCGGCGGCGAGTAGCGGGCGATCATGCCGGCCGCCGAGATCGTGAACATGACCGATCCGACGCCGCCGAGTCCACGGAACACGAGCAGCTGCCAGTAGTCCTGCGCGAACGCGACGGCAGCGGTCGAGGCGGCGACGATCAGGAGTCCGGCGACGTAGATGCGCCGCTCCCCCAGTCGGTTGATGAGGGCTCCCGCTCCGGGCGCGAAGACGAGTCGCATGAACGCGAACGCACTCACGACGACGGACACGAGCGTCGCGCCGACACCGAAGCTCAACGCGTACTGCGGGAGGACGGGCACGATGAGCGCGAAGCCGATCGCGATGAAGAAGGTCGCGACGAGCAGGACCCAGATCTCGGCGGGGATGGGCGGTCGCGGGTCGTCGGCGCTCGAGACGATGGGGACCTGGCCGGTCGTCGGATGCTCGGGATCGGAGCCGGGGACCGTCGGGTCGTTCGGCTCTATCGCCCGCTCAGCCATAGTGCGGTGGCTTGTCGGCGCGCAGCCGGTCGTCGTTGGGCCCGCGGGGGCTCTCCACCCGCTCGTCGGCGTAGCGGACGGGCGCGTCGCCCCAGGCTGCGGGCGAGTCCTCGCCAGCGAGCACGGCTGGCCCGCTCGAGCCGTCGGGCGATTGGGGGGTCGGGTCGCTGCCGGGAGGTGGTTCCGTGGTGACTCGACGTCGCGGTTTCCGTGGTGCGGGCGTGCCGGGGTTCACGCTCAGCTCGCACCGCCTGGCTCGCCAGGGCGGCCGATCGCGATCTGCTGGTTCCCATCCGGCAGGGTGACCGATTCGAGGTTCGCGCTGGATGCCGCGCCACTCGACGCTGCGGAACCGGAGGTGAGCTGGCCGAGCTCGCCCTGCAGGGAACCGGCCGTGACGACCGAGGTCTCTGCCGGCAGCGGCACCTTGAGGGCCTTCGCGATGCGTCGCGCCACTGCTTCCGGGTGCGCGAAGAGCTCGAAGGAGTGCACTCGAAGGTAGTACCAGCCGAGGCGTTTGAGGAGCTCCGGGCGGAGGCGCAGCGTCTCCCGCAGCGTCGCATCGGCAGAGCCCGCGATTCTCAGGTCGAGGCCGTCGGTGTCGATCGCTATGGCGCGGCCCTTGTACGCCGCGGCGAGGGGGACGCGGCCACGGTGGAACAGCTCGACCGTCATGCCGAACGACTCGAGACGGTTCGCGAGATCGAGCAGCATGGGCGGCGCCTCGACCTCGCGGTCGTCGCCCTCGGTGCCGTCATCGCCGGACGTGGAAGTCTGCTCGGCTGCACCCTGTTCGGCACCTGGGTCCGTGCCCGTGCCCGATGCATCGCCCTTGGTCTCTGCCTCGCCCAGGATCTGCGCGAGTCCGAGCACTCCGCGGGACATGCGCGAAGGGTCGAGCTCGCCGGGGCGGATGCACGACACGATGACGAGCGAGCGACGCGCCCGCGTCATCGCGACAGCGAGCGCGCGCTCGCCGAGCTCGGTGCCGAGCACTCCGAAGTTCGCGAGGACGCGCCCGTGGGGTGTCCGGCCGAAGCCGATGGAGAAGATCACACGGTCGCGCGACTGCGCTGTGGCCAGCTCGATCGTGGTGACGGTGAACGGTTCGCCACGTGCTGCGGTGAAGAAGTCGGCGATGTCGCTCCGGCGCGAGGCGGCCGAGTACACGGCCTGCTCGACTCGGCGGGCGTGCAGCGCGGAAGCCGTGACGACCATGAGCGACTCGCGAGGCCGGTGCACGGCGTGGTCGACGACGAGCTCCACGACACGGCTGACCTCGCCGTCGGTGGATTCCACCCCTCCCGTGATCGGGTCGGGCAGGCCCGTCCCGTTCTCGACGAACGAGAAGCTGAGGCTCGAGTGCCCGAGGAGGGTTCCCGCCCACGGCATGGAGCGGATGCGTCCCTTGTAGAAGCGCCTGTTGATGAGCTCCGCGAGGTCCTCGCCGCCGGCCCGGTAGCTGCGCGTGAGCGCGTGCTCCGGCAGGAACTCCGCGAGCCGCGAGTACACCGACTCGCCGACGGCGTCCTCGTGACGCAGCCCCCACGCGTCGGTGCTGTCCGCCGCCGGGCGGGTCACGGCGACCGTGAACGGCGTCGGGTACTGGGTGACGGGGTCTCCGAATGCGACGACCTGGTCGCCTCTGCGGATCGCGCCGATGCTCTCGGCGATCGACATGGTTCCTGCATCCACGAGCACAACCGTGTCGAAGTGGATGCGTTCGCTCACGAGCGGCACGTCGTACGGGGTGGTCAGCCACAGCTGCGCGATGCTCTTGGAGACGTCGCCGGCCTCGACGGCCAGCTTCGTGGAGGGAACGCCGGGACGGCGCAGGAGCTGGCGGAGCGCATCCGCCTGCTCGCTGTAGTCGACGATGGCGACCTTCCATGCTTCGGCGAGCTGCCAGGCGAGCTGGGCGGCCGAGTGGTCGGTGTGGGCCTGGTCGACGACCCGGAAGTCGCTCTCGAGGCGAGTCACGACTCGCGTGTTGGCGTTCAGGAGCGCCTTGTCGCGGTCGAGGAGATCTTCGAGCACCGACTGCCACCAGGCGAGCTCGAGCTCGTCGCCGAGCGCCTCGGCCTCGACGTGGCGTTCGGAGAGGTCCTCGAGCAGCGGCGTGAGGCCGAGGTTCTCGAGGCGCTCGATGATGGTGAGGCGCTCGACGAGGTTGTGCAGCACCTCGCTGTCGGCCGCGAGCTCCGTGATGCGCGCGGGGAGCTCGGCCAGGGGCAGCTCGCTGAGCGAGACGGCTCCGGCGTCGACGAGCGGCTCGTCGAGGAGGCGCAGCTTTTCCGCGACCTCGCGGTGGAACTTGCGCACGTCGGAGATGCCCGTCGGGACGGTCGGCGTGGAGCCGTCCGTGACGTAGCGGTGCCAGAGGATGCGCTGGCGCTGGGCGAGCTTGAGCGACTCGTGGAGGTCGTCGACGACGACGCCGGGCCGCACGTAGTCCTTCGCGAGCTGGCGCAGCTGGCGGCGGCGGGCCGATGTCAGGTCGCCGCCGTCGCGCTTCGGGTTCGTGGCGTGGATGACGTCCGTCAGCGAGTGGTCGAAGACCGCGGGGCGGAAGCGGTCGAGGGTTTCGCGCAGGTCGAGCAGGAGGCGCAGGTAGATGCCGAGCTCGCCGTAGGTCTCGGCCGGGCGCATCCTGGTGCGTCCGACGAGTTCCTGGGCCCGGTCGATGACCTCGACGAGGGTGCCGGCGTCGAGCTCGATGGCGGCTTCCTGCGCCCGGTTCGCCTCGTCGGTCGACTCGAAGGAGACGCCGTACCAGGGTGAGTCGTCCGGGCCGTACTTGAACTGGCCGAGCTCGCCAGCGGCGCGCAGCTGGCGGGCGATGGCGTCGCGGCCCGTCGCGATCGCCTCGATGGCGTCGCGGTCGAGTCGAGCGGTCGTCGTCGGGGGCTGCTCGCGCAGCTCGAGGCGGGAGAGCTCCTCGAGCGCGTCGAGGGCCGAGACACCGAGGGCGGGGTCGGGATGCACGAGCGCGTCGCGGTAGTCGGCGAGCACGTGGCGGAGGCGGACGAGGGCGTCGTCGAGCTCGTGCATCGCGGGCTTGCGGGCCTTCTCGTTGCGGGAGATCGAGGCGATCGCGTCGCGGCGCAGGGTGCGCGGCGTGACGGCGAGCCCCTCGAGGCCGACGCTCTTGAGGCGCGCCCGGATGGCGCGAATGCTCGCGGAACGGGGCGTGACGACGAGCACGCGCTTGCCGTCGGCGACGAGCAGGCCGAGCGCATTGATGACGGTCTGCGTGAGGCCTGTCCCTGGCATGGTGTTGATGACGGCCGAGTTGCCGGCAGCGATGGCGTCGACGACGCGCTCCTGCTCGGTGTCCGCGTCGAGCAGGAACCGGTCCCCCACGGGGTCGCGGCGGTCAGGGCTCGGCCGCTGCTCAGCAGGCTGCACGGCGGCCACCTTCTGGCGCGCCTCCTCGTCTCCGGCGAGTGCCCGCAGGACGGGGTGCGTGAGCTCGTTCGTGTCGCGGAGCATGGCGCTCGCGACCTCCCCGAAGCTCGAGATGACGGCGCGCGCCGAGACCGTGAACTGCGGGATGGATGCGCCGAGCGCTCGAGTGCGGTCGAAGACGTGCTGCGGGAGGAAGGCGTCGTTCGACTTCGCCAGCTCGAGCAGCTCGGCAACCGGGAGGCGCACTCCGAAGTGCTGCGCGAGGTGCCTCGCAAGGGAGGCGTTCACCCGGCTCGGGCCCTTGAGGGTGAACTCGTAGTCGCGGCCCGCGCGGCGCAGGTCGACCGTTCGGGTCAGGATGGGGGCGCGGAAGTGCGTGCCGTCCTGCGTCCACTCGGCGAATCCCGTGGCCAGCTGGATCGTGCTCATGCCACGGCCAGCGAGCAGCTCGGTGCCCTTCTGCGCGATGAGGTCGGCCGCGTCGCGCGCCCCGCGGAACGAGGAGTGCTCGCGGACGAGGGCAGACAGCAGCACGGTCTTACCCGCCGCGAAGGGGGCGATGCCGCCCGGGTGCGCGCTGGTCAGCTCGACGTACGTGCCAGGTTCGTCGGCGAAGTCGAGAAGAGGGGATGGTCCGCCGAGCTGCGCGAGCTCGTGCAACCATGAGTCCTGCGCCGCGTCGACTGCGGCCTCGAGCGCCCTCGCCTGTTCGGCGCGCTCGAGATCGAGCGCCGTGAGTGCTTCCTCGTCAGCGGAGGGAACCGGATGGGTCTTGCGCTCGTGCGCAACCGCATCCGCGACCCAGGAACGGCCTCGCGTGAGGCTCGGGCCGTCGCCGCCGCGTGCCCTGACGCCGTCCTCGTGATCGCGTCCGAGATCGAGGTCGTCGTCCGCCTCGCGGGACTCGCTGTCGCGCGCCTCACGCTCACGTTCGAGGCGTTCGCGCACTGGACTGAGGTCGGGTATCGGCTCCGTCTCATTGTTTGTGGGCGCACCCTTGCCGGAGCCGTGACCGTCGCTCTTCGCGTCGCCCGGCTCTGAACCTCGTTTACGAAACAGACCCCACACGCGTGACACTGTAGGTGTCCGGGCCGGTCGGCGGGTGGAGGCGCGCGTGCGTCGCCCGCACCTCGACCAAGATTTCGTCCACAAATCAGGCGCCAGTGCACACGGGAGGCCGCCAGCACCGGTAGCATTGTCGCGCCAGCCTCTGTAGCTCAATGGAAGAGCAGTTGCGTCCTAAGCAAACGGTTGGGGGTTCGAGTCCCTCCAGGGGCACCCACTCTAGAGCCACAGAATCGGCCTACTTCCGCATGTTTGCGCGGAAGTAGGCCGATTATCGTTGGCGCGGCATTCAGGCCGATTCGGGGCTATTCAGGGCGTTTCGGGGTCATGTTGTGGGCAAAATGTGGGCACCGAGGCCGACACTCTTCGCGGCCCTCGCGCGCCTCGGACCGGGGTGCTCGCCGTGCCCGCACTAGGCTCTGCCTCAGATACGCCAGCGACGCCGAGGAGAAACCGTGCCCCGATTCAACCCCGCCCCTGGATGGCCGACAGCACCAGCGGGATGGACGCCAGGCCCCGACTGGCGTCCAGACCCCGCCTGGCCCGAGGCCCCCGCAGGCTGGCAGTATCTAGTCGAGGATGAGGTCGAAGCTCAAGCCGCGCCGTCATCAACACCAGCCCCGTCTCGCGCTGCCGCGGCACTCAAGAAGCTCCGCACTGCGACAGGCAATTCGAGCGCCACGGGCGCGGGATTCGGCGAAGGCGACGACGTCACCAGCGACGACCTGCTCTGGGAAGGCAACTCCAAGACCATCACCGGCGTGGGTGGCGGACGCTACAAGCTCACGCGCTACTACCTCCACTTCGAGAAAGGTGTGCTCTCCACCAAGGGGCAGCAGATCGCCATCGAGAAGATCACCGACGTCGACCACAAACAGTCGCTACCGCAGAAGGCGCGCGGGGTCAGTGACCTCCACCTCCACGCTGACGACCTCAGCGAAACCGCCATCCTCGAATCAATCACCGACGCTCGCGACGTGCAACAGCTGATCAACGAGGCTGCCCGCGCCCGGCGACACGAACTGCAGCGCCGCTCTCGGCAGCTTGCGCACCCGATCTACACGCAACAGACCACTCCACCAGTGACACCTCCCACCCCGGCGAGCTCAACGGTCGCCCCGGGGCTCATCGAAAAGCTCCAGCAGCTTGCCGACCTTCACGCCGCAGGCGCGCTCACGGCGGAAGAGTTCACGGCCGCGAAAAAGCAAGCCCTCGGTCTGTAGACAGACATGAACGAACCAGCCGTGCAGGTCACAGCCGAAGTCGCCCTCGGGTCGCTGGCGTTGCGGTGCGAGACGGTTCGTGAGCGGGTTGACTCGAAGTGGTCGAAGCGCATCGTCTGCTGGCGTCCGGTGGCGACGAGGCCCGTCGACGGCATGTCATGGCTCCTGTGGGGCGAGACGCCGCCACTGCAGGACGTCGACGGCGAGCTAGTGCCGGCGCAGGCCACCGTCGGCGGCGACACGTACGAGCCGATCCTGTTCGAGCCGGTCGAGGTGTTCAACGAGTGGCTGGACATGTTGCAGTGGGTGACCGAGGGCGACGTACGCGCGGAGGTGCGGGACGCCCTCGAAGTCGGGACCATGACCGAGAAGGAATGGGCGATCTCCCACGGGAACGCGCAGATCCGCGGCACCGTCACCCTCGAAGGCGACGCCCTCGCATCTGAGCGCCTCGCGTCCGAGCTCTCGATCGCGCTGCTCTACATGGCTTTGCGGGCGACGAGGAAGAAGGGTTGGTGAGTTCCCCACAGCCCCGTCACGGGCCTGCCGGCGCGGCTACGCTCCCGGCATGGACGATGACTCGATCGGCTGGCCGAAGTGCCCGCGCTGCCTCGTGTTGCTCGAGGTCGGCGAGGCGATGCGGTGCCGCGTGTGCGGGGTCGTGGTGATTAACTGAACGCACGTCACCTACGCGGAGCGGTTTCCGTCGTCGCTCTCATCGTCTTGTTCCGCAGCCGCTGCCTCGAGCAGCTTCTCCTGAAGTATTCTGCGGAGTTCCCCGTACCTGACTTCCAGAGCTGACATTGCATCCTGAATCACGGCGGTTCGCTTAGTAGACCAGTCGTCGCTGTCTTCCTCGTAGAGAGAGTTAAATCGCGGGATGAGGTCGTACGCGAGCTCGAGGCTAGTGCTCAACATGAGACTTGGCCGGGTGAGACTGTCCGGGAACTGGAGACCAGATTTTCGGATTTCGAATCCTCCGTCGACGTGGACCCGCACCTCGTATGCATGGCGCTCATCGCCGACGCTCTTAACGAAACGCATGTCGATTGGTCCGAGGGTGTCACTCTCAGCCACAGCCGTGAGGAAGTTCGGCCTCTCGAAGTCCACTCCGTACTTCAAATCAGCCGTGCGACGCGCTTCGTCACGGCTACTGATGCCGGCTATGACATCCAAGGTGATGTCGTCTGCAATCTTCTCATCGTCCCTCTGCTTCACTGCGAGCCAGAGGAAGAACTCTTCGTCTTTGAGTTCGAGGTGGGAGCTCCATCGATCGATCTTGATGGTGGCGTCGGCCGATTGGAGGATGCTGGTGAGAGATGCAAGAATTCCCTCGGCGCGCCCCAGGTAGCTCCGCGTCCGCGTCGAGAAAAGCAAGCCAATCTGTTGATCCGATAGCGCGGTGATCATGACATCGATTGCGTTCAGACGTCTCGCCCTCAGGGGGTCCAGAGGCGAGGCGCCGCCGTAACCCGATGGCACAGGATCCCAGTAGTAGAAGCGTGCCTGGAGTATTTCCGGCAAGGCACCGTTCGCGGGAACGATCACCGGGTCCGACGTAGGCGGCGCGAGGCCAACAGTCCTGAGATTGGAGCGCAGATCGCTGATACTCGCCCACCCGCCCCGAAAGCCATCCAGGCTTGGCCGTCGAGAAGCCATGGCATCTCGGATCTCGACCAACGTCATGGCCGATCGCGATCGCATCGGCAACGCACTGACCGATTCCTGACTCATCACTGGCATTTACGGTCCTACCACTCGAAGATGTTTGACTGCCTTGCTTCGCCAGATGACAAGGTTCAGCAAGAACTTCACCACGGGGCACCTGTGGTGAAAGACGTAGTCGACGTTGAACTCCTCCCGGGTTGGTGTAGAGATGTTCCGCCAACGCACATCCGCATAGTGCCACAATTCGGGCCGCTTGGGTGCGCGCCCGAGGTCCACGATGAAGCCGTGGAAGCTATCCTCGGCGCGAATCGTGGGCAAGTCGGCACAGAACGAGGTCGACTCACAGGTCGGAACGAGGTCCACACGATCTACCCGAACCTGCAGCTGGACCCTCATCGTCATGAGACCACGCAGCAGGAGATAGCCAAGCCACCCACCCCCGATTGAAGTGATTTTTAAAGCGAATACCTGCGAATCAGGCCTGCGCTTAGTTATGCGGACCACGATCGATGCCAGAACGGCATCATCCGCCTTGTCGACCCACTCGATTTTGAGGCGCGGCCATCCGAGAAAAACCTGGACAAGAATCTCGAGCACCAGTGCCGCCATCAGCGCGGCCACTAGGAACGGCCATGGTTCAGGGATTGCTTTCAGGGTTTCGCTCACATGAGGCTCGAGGCGGAGCGCAGCCCACGCAGACACTGAAATTTTCGCCGTTTCGACAAGAACCGACGTAACGCGGTTACTCAAGACAAGTGCAATTCGCGCCACGCGTCTGCGAGTAGAACCTCTGCGGCCTGCACCACAGAAGTCTCTACAAAGCCGCGGCGTCGAAGACTTAGATGCAAGCCATCCGTTGGCGAAATCAAGTCGACGCCAACGACATACATGCCCTCGAACTCGTCTCCCATCGCGGCCACAAGCTCGCTGCCACCGTACTCACGCAAGATCCTGACCATCTCGTCCGAGACTGCCCCCTCTTCATCTGGATCGATTGGCGCTAGGTACGGATCAGCCAGCATGAAGGAGGTCACGTTCGCGCCATGAGTGGTCGCGTACGCTGCGAAGCGAATCAGATCCTGACTACCAAGATGTAGCTCACGGCCATCGTGCTTTTTCCCTGCCACGAGGGCGCTGATGTGCAAGTCAACGCGGCCGTCACTCGACGGACTCAACACCACCTGACTCAGCATGGGACCATTCTGGTCTAATTTTCTGACTTTGGGCACTGCACTCGGAACACGAAACCGCCCCCTCCCGCGAAGCGTCGTCCCGGGTGTCCGGGATCGCTTCAGCGAGAGGGGGCGAAGTCGCGCTCAGGGATGGCTCAGGCGGCGTGCTTGGGCCCGTCGTGGACACCGGTCGCCTGGACGGCGGCCGAGATGCCGGAACCCTTGAGGATGCCGTAGTGGACGGCCACGGCGGTCACGAACGTCGCGAAGCCGAGCAGGATGCCCTGGCCGATGTCGTACGGGGTGCCGGTCTCGGCGGAGTTCAAGAGCGAGGACGCGATCGACGTCAGGAACGAGAGGGCCGCGAGGAGCACGCCCTTCAAGCCACCCGACCAGGACGCCCTCGTGACGAGCCCCACCAGGATCGGGAGCAGCGAGCCAATGACCAGCTGCAGGATGAGCACCCAGCTGAGCGTGAACTCGATGATGGGAGCGTCGCTCGTCGCGGCCGGCGCGAGCGCGGCGCCCGTCGTCAGCACGACGAGCGCCGCGGCGACGACGAGCAGCACGAGCGTGCCGCCGAAGCGCTGGTAGCTGACGTGCTCACGCGTTGCAATGGGATCAGGAATGAGGCTCATCGCCTACCTTTCGTTCGAGCGCCCGCTCTCGCTTGCGCAGTTCTTTGAGTTCTTCGTCGTGGGTGTCGAGCTTGTCGGCGTGCCGGCCGAGGTCTTTGCGGATGCCACGCACGTCCGCGGCGCCAGCCTCGAAACGGTTCTCCATGCGGTCCCAGAGGTTCTGGATCCTGTCGAGCAGCTGGTCGTGCTTGGCGTCCATGTCGTCGCGCATGACCCCCGAGTGGGAGTTCTGCACCTGGTCCTGCACGGCGGCTGCCGACTTCGAGGTGCGCAGCAGGATCGGCCAGAGGATCGCCGAGACCGCGCCGACCTGGATCAGCGTGACCTCGACGAGCTTCCCGGAGAGCATCGGCTTCCCGTCGGCCCCGTCGATCGAGCCGAGCGCGATGACAAAGACGACGACGCCGACCGTGGTCACGGCCGTCCAGACGAGCGACCAGTTCCGCTTCTGCGTGTGAGGGTTCGCGCTCGGATCGTGAATCGTGCGAACCGGCCGCGACTCCGTGGACGGTTCGATCATCAGCTGATCTTGAGCACCGAAGCGATGCGCTTGAGGATGCCGGGCCTCTGGTCGGTGCCGGTGAGACTGCGCGCCTCGGCAAGTGTCGCCGTCGCCAGCGATCCTTCCTGCAGCGCCTCGGAGAGGTTCGTGATGTAGTGCCACGGCACGTTGGCGGGCTCGGACCAGGAGGGCCCTGTGAGCCCTGAGATGCGGTTCATCTCAGCGATTTGGGCGACGATGGCCGGGTCTTTGATGTAGCCCGCGCCTCCTCCGCCGATGACGAAGATCTGTCCCTTGTTGCCGACTTCGCGGAACATGCGAGTCATGGTGCTCTCCTTCTTGAGGTTGCTGGGTGGGGTGGGCTTCGCCGGGGTGACGACGCCCTGCACGGTCGCGACCCAGGGGCCGAGATCGGTCTTCGGCTCTGCGAGGGGCTCGCAGTGCCAGGACTCGGAGGCGACGTTGAACTCGAGGCCAGCGAGGTAGGCGCCCTGAGCGCGCAGCATGAAGTCGCGCAGGGTGGGGGCGTTCGAGTCGAGTGCTTCGCCCGTGCGGTGCTTCGAGAGGTTCGAGCCGCTCGCGTTCGGGACGATCGCCGACGGCGTCTCGCCCCGCCACATGCGACCAACCTGGAACCACTGCGTCGAGATGCCGGCGCTCGTCATGAACGGCAGCGGCACGTCCGCATCCGAGCGGACGCCCGTCGGCCGGAAGCCCTCGTTGATGGAGAGATCCGCGCCGTTCTGCTCCATGAACCAGACGAGGATCGCGACCCTCGCGGCCATGTGCAGCTCGAAGAGGCCCGACGTGGACCGCCCCTTGCCCGCGCCGTAGACGCGGAACATCACGAGGCCGCCGACGATCTCCATCAGATGGCAGCTGCGCGGCGCTTGCGCAGCGCCTCGCCCGTGTCTGGCGCCTCGATGCTCACGCCGTTCGCGCGCTGAATGATCGCCTCAGCGGTGTCGTCCATGAGGCACGCCGTGCCGTATGAGACTCCCCAGCGGTCGAGCATCTCTCGGTGCAGGTAGACGTTGTTCCGCGTGAGCGCCTGCAGGCCACGGTCCGCCTTGAGGGCAGCTGCGACGCGGCCGAAGGCAGCCTTGGCGGCCGGTGAGAGGCGGTAGTCAGGCGCGAGCGTGGCGTTGGCGGTCTCCGCCGTGATTGCCGCGGCGTCGAAGGAAGCGCTGCCGCTGGTCCATGCTCGGCGATTGAGGTTGACGACGCGGATGATGTCGCCGTTGTCGTCGATCGCGAGGTTCGAGGACACCTGCCGGGAGCCCGACTGCACCATGCTGATGTAGGCGGCAGCCGAGCGGATCGTCGAGTGGTGAGGCTGGAACGCGTTGACCGTCGCGCCGTTGCGGGACGACGACTGGCCGCCATCACCGGTCGCCCGCGTGATGAGCGCGCAGAGGTTCGGCCACATCGCGATCTCGTCCGCCGTGAGGCCAGGCGCGTACCGACTGACAGCGCGCGGCATCGCCGAGAGCAGCGACATGGCCGGTGCGACGAGCGCACGGGGCGTGCCGTCGACGTCGAGGCCAGGCTTCGGGTCCGCGACGACAAGCCATGCCTCGGCCTGGCCGGGGTTCAGCTCGTCGGTGCGCACTGACTCGAGGGACGCCTGCGCGATCCGCAGCCGGGACGCACCCGGCGCGATCGCCTGCACCTCCGCGCATAGGTCCGGCTTGATCTCGAGATTGACTTCGACGAGCTTGCCGTCGACGCGCGCCGTGAGCGACGTCGGCGTGACCGTGACCACGTCGACATCGCGGAACTTGCGACCGCTGAGGAGCTGGTCGGGAGAGATCATGAGGGCCTCCTTGACATGAGAAAAGCCCCGCACGGTGAGTGCAGGGCCGGAAACATAGGAATGGAATTGGTGACTTGTGACCGCGGCAAGCTCCACCGCCACCTTGTGGATATGGTTCGTCTCGTGGACTTCATCAACTTGCACGGAACCGCTGCCGGGTGGATCGGGGCAGTTGGAACCCTTGCCGAGGTGTTCGGGGCGATTGGAACCGTCGCAGCGTTTGGCATTGCCGCGGCCGGTTACTTCTGGAGCGTGCGGCGCGCGAGAGAAGCGCAAGCCCGACGCGTCTATGCGCACGTCGACGACCTCGTCTGCCACCGAGAGCGGGAATTTGTCGATACCGGGCAGTTCATCCGCGGCGGAGAATCCGACACGGCGTACAGCGAGCACCTTTCCTGGGAGCCAGGCGAGGACCGCCACGGCAATAGCATCCGCCACTACTCGACACCGATCGTCGCGTGCCACGTCAAGCTCTCCAACGGGAGCGACGAGATCATGGGTCCAATACGAGTCGACCTCGTCGACCCAATCAGTGGCTCCCTCGTGCGCGATGGCTCGAGTGAGGTGCGTCGTCTCGAGCCACTCGGGTCGCTCATCCGTGTCATGGTCATCGAGGACGAGTGGAGCGGGCGCCCGCCCCTCAAAGCGCGCATCGTGTTCCGCGACAGCTCGGGAACATGGTGGCACCGCTACGAGAGCGAACCCATCCAGAGAGCCCCACGCTCTATCAGAGGCGGAGCATCTGCCGAGCAAGTATTCGCGCGAAAATTGCGGTCGCGGGGCTAGTGAAGACCGTGGAGCACCAGCGAATCTTGCGTGCCCTCGCGTGATGCTTCCCCACCAAATTCAGGAGTCAAAGCGTGCCAAAGAGCAGACACCAGCGCCAGGACTGGAACCGCAAAGCGAGCAAGCAGGAAACGTACGACTACTTCGTGCGCGCCTCAGTGCGTTTCACCCGACACTTCACGAGCTACAGGGAAGGCGAGTTCGCGGCAATCGATGACGTTGTGGCGCTCATGCGGACACTCTGCGGAGATGGGCTGATCGCACGAGCCATCGAGACATTCGAGCTGACCGACCCAGTGCTCTACACCTCGAAGGCTCCGGAGCGCTCCGCAACGACGCACTTGACCGTCGGGAACCTTCCGTTCCTGATCGAGCAGTCCGAGTCCACGCAGACAACGCTCACCGGCTGGCTGAAGTCACCCGCTGCGATCTTCACTGAAACTGGCGGCAGTGGAGGCAAACAACGAAGTCAGCGGATTCGGTCTTGGTCCGATCTGCTGGCGGGGATCAGCAACACGTCTGGATCCCACGCGAGCGAGTGGATCCCCAAGTGGATCGAAGAGACGCGGCTCGTGGGTATCGATACCTTGAACCTCGCGGGCTACCTCGTGGAGTTCGCGGCCGCCGTCGTTGAGCACTGCCTGGCAGACCTGCTCACCGAGCTTGGAGAAGCGGAACACGCTCCGAACCGTCACCCCATACCGATACGACCAGTGAACCTCGCCTGGCTGCATCTCTACCTTGACGACCAGAAACTCATGCACTTGGAGTTCTTCGGAGGCTCACATGAAGGAACCCCAGACGGCAAGTACACGCTGATCCGAGTGCGACAAGGCGGTCTCGAAGTCGGTATGGACCTCATCCGTAGCGGTGGCCGGGACCTGCTCTTCAGTATCCCCGTGCGCACGGTCTCCTAGTCACCAACCTCGGCAGACCAGACACGTATCTGCATCTCCTGGTCGACCCCTCCGAACATGACCTGGCCGTCGACGACTGCGGCTACCTCGAGCGGGAGCTCGCGCCACCCCTCCGAGAGAAGTACGAGCGTTGCATCGGGGTCCGCCGAGGCCAGCACCTCCCGCAACTCTCTGACCGTGATTCCCATGAGATCATCGCCTCTTCTCTACACCGACGGCGTCGGTGCGCTGTCGCCCTCGTAGCGTCCACCCGTTCCGAACGCGGCCGCCCAGAGCGCCTGGTCACGCTGACGCACTTGGTCGAACGAGCGGCCCGACACGGTGAGGTCTTCGATGTAGACGCGGTAGAACCAGCCCGACGGTGACTTCATCTCCTCACCCGAGAGGCGCGCGCCGTACTGTACGACCTGCTCGAAGGCGCTCGTGACTGCGGCCGTCCATCCACTCGACGGGGCACCGTTCGCGGCGACCGCCTGGAAGCGGTTCACGCCGACACGGACCTCAGTCGCGCCCAGGCGGCGCGCATCCGACGCGGTCGGCGTGGAAAAGAACGTCCCCGCCCCGTCGTGAGCGATGCCGGCGATGGAGGCGGTCGTCGCCGATGACGTCGGGATGATGAACGCGTAGCGCCACGTGGTGCCGGATGCGGGGTTCTTGGTCGGTCGGAACCACAGCGACATGTAGAACTTGTTCGCCTTGTTCGTCGCGATATAGGTGCGAATCGACTCCGGGATCGCGACGCCGAACTGCCGAGGGAACGTACCGGCGGTCTGCGAGACGACCGTGTTCACGCCGCCCTTCGCGGTGCGCTCGACGACGCCCTCGGTGGCGGTGATCGTGTTCTTCGCGATCGCTTCCACCGCTGATGGGGTGACGCCGAGCAGCGCTGCCGCCTGGGTGCGAGCCACGTTGGGGATGGTCGCGTTCTGCGCGGGCACGCCCGCCGCCCACGCTCGGCGCGGGTGTGCCGGCTCCACGAGCAGCAGCGAGCCGTTCGTGAGCATCGGGTCAGCGGGGGTGAGCTCGCCGCTGATGGACGCGCCGGGGGTCTTGATGACAACAGGCATGGGCTACTTCCTTACGGTCGCGAAGAGGTTGAGGCGGATGCCAGGGTTCGTGCCACCCGTGAAGTTCAGGTCGAACGCCACCCGGTGCCGGAGATCGCGGCAGCGCATTGTGCGGCGCGTGACCATTGGCAGCGTGTCGCCCGTGGACGCGATGACCCCGGCAGCGCCACCCACGGGCGCGGCCTTGCCGGCTGCATGCCAGCCGACGCCTTCGACGACGTCCGACTTGATGGATACCTCGTCGAGGTCCACCCAGCGGGGCCGCTGGTACTGGAACCCGGTGGTCGTCTCCACGCACGTCTGGAACTTGAGCTTGATCTCGTACGCGGTCGGAGTTCCGACGACTTCGGCGATTTCCGCGAGCCAGGACACCTCAGTGCCGTAGGCCGCGAACTCGACTCGGTTCGGGGGCTGCACGAGGTGGATCGGGTGACCCTCGGGGCGGAGGATGCCCTGCGACTGCGAGATGAGGATGTGCGTCTTGCCGGCCATCAGTAGTTCCTCACATCGTTGAAGGTCACGACGAGGTCGTCGAACACGACCGCGTTCTCCGTGTACTCCGGTACCCGGTACGAGCGGGCGATCGCGAGGCCGGGGTTGAAGCCGCCAGCGAAGGAATCCATCGCGGAGCCCGCCTGCGGGGCGTCGATCGGTGGCGCATACGCGCGAAGGTCGAACGTGCGGGAGTTGAGCTGCAGCTCCACGTACCCGCCGAGCCCGTCAGGGCCACCAGCGAGGTCGATCGTGAGGCGGTAGTAGTTGAAGTTCCACTTGCGCTCGTTGATGCCCGCCGTGATGTTGCCCGTGCTCGGGACGACGATCTGCCCCTCGCGGGTCGTGATCATCCATGCCGGTGTCGCCGAGCCTGGTCGGGTCGTCAGTGAGGCCCGGTAGAAGCGGCGCACGTCCGCCCACGACTGCGTGTCGAAGAAGATCCCGACGTTGTCGAAGCCCACGTCCTGCGAGCCCGCCGTGTTCGACGCGTCAGATGCCTGCGCGAACCAGCCGGAGAACGACACGAGGCCCTTCTCGCGCGGGAACGACAGGTTCTTGTACGTGCCCGAAGAGTTGGACGCGTTGTCCGCGAAGTACGGCACCGACCCGGTCGAGAGCATCATCGCGTGAGAGCCCGACATGACCGGGTACTGCGTCAGCCCGACCGCGGGAGAGGGCGACCCCGTTCCGTAGTGGTCGCGCCACCCCTGGAACTCGCCGCCATCGAACGTCGAGTGGAACATGACCTTGCCGCGCTTGCGCAGCAGCCCACCCTCCGGGGCGAGCACGTCGAGGTTCATCGCCTGAGCGGCAGCACCCCCGCCGCCACCGAGGAGGCTCTCGAATCCCGTCACAGTGCAACTCCCTTGATGTCGATGAGGTTCCCGAAACCGTCGGTCTCGAACCAGATAGCAGGCCGCCCCGCGGGCGGCTCCGGGGGCAAATGCGGCCCCATGTGAATGCCGAGGAAGCGATGCAGCACGTCGATCACATCCGACGTCGGCAGGCCATTTGCGTTCGCCTGCAGCCACGTCGGGTTGCCGTCCGCGTCGCCGACCGCCACCTCGTAGTCACCGGCCGAGGGTGCTGCCGTCGGGACGCCCTTGCTCTCGAGCGCGGCAATCGCATCGGCCGTCGGGGCGCCAGCCTTGTCCGCTTGCAGCCAGGTGATGTTGCCATCAGCGTCACCGATCGCAACCTCGTAGACGCTCGTCGTGCGCGGCGCAGTAGTCATCACCGACGCATCAGCGAGGGCACCCGAGACTGCCGTCTTCGCCGCCTCGACCACGTCCGGAGACTCTGCGATCACCGGGGTGATGAGATCCTTCGTCGCCTCCTGGACAAGCGAGCCCGGAGTGCGCATCGGGATTTCCATGGACTTGTCCGTAGCGACCTCGATGGAAATACGTTCAGTCTCGATCATTCGAGCGCTCCCTTCTCGATGACGAGCTCGGCCATGCCGTTTGCGTCACCCTTGATGTCGATTGCCAACACGCCGCGACGCGCCTGAGTGATTCCGTAGCCGAGCACGATCGTCCCGATCGCGGCCGCGGCGTCCTCGGCGGCGCGGAGAGACCCGCCGCCTGGTGGCGCGACCACTTCGACGCGATTCACTTCCATGCCGTTGCTGTAGCGACCTACGAGCCAGTAGCGGACGCGAGGTGTGGTCTCGACGTTCGGCAGGAGGTCGAACGTCGCCAGAGACCCGGTGAACGCCTTCGGCTCAACCGCCCTCTCGAAAGCGACCCGATTCCCGCGCCACGCGGAACGCTCCGCTTCGACCGTCAGCCGCAGCCCGGGGATGCTCTGCAGCCCGAAGTCGCCGACGTTGACTGTGTACTCAGGCATCAGCCCTCCCCGAAGGTCTTGACGAATTGGCGTGGGTTCCACGGGATGCCGTGGCGCAGCGTCCACCAGCAGAGGTGCGGGCCGGACGCGTTGCCGGTCTGGCCGACGTAGCCGAGGAGGTCGCCCTGGTTGACGACGTCGCCCTTCTTCACGAGGGGCGCGTCGCGGAGGTGGTGGTATTGGGTTTGGAACTCGTGCTCGTCGCCGTGCTTCATGCACACCGAGTTGCCGACGCCCTCGTTGCCGGGATCGTCGGCGAGCTCCACGAGGGACACCTCGCCGTCCGCGGATGCGTAGACGGGCGTGCCTTCTTCGGCGTTGATGTCGACGGCGTCGTGCTGGACGCGCTCGCCGGGGATGCCGCTGTCGCGGGGACCGAACTCGCCGAGCGGGGGGATGCGACCTTCTACGGGCCACCGGAACATTGCGGCCTCCTACGGCTGGTACGGCTTCGTGATGTGCGAGCGGGGGTTCTCTGGGGTGCCGTTGATGTGCACCTCGAAGTGGTAGTGCGCGCCCGTTGACGTGCCCGTGTTGCCGACGCGGCCGATGATCGCGCCCTTCGGCACGACGTCGCCCATCTGGAACGGCGACGGCTCGAGCATGTGAGCGCCGAGGGTGGCCGTCGTCTGGTTGTGCTGCACCGTCAGGTAGTAGCCGAAGCCAGCACCGGGGTTCGTGCCCCGCTCGATGACGGTTCCGCGGGCGGCGACGCGAATGTCGGTGCCCTCGCCTGGCGCGAAGTCCATGCCGTTGTGGTTGCGCAGCTCCCCCGTGATGGGGTGGATGCGGGGGCCGAACTCGTCGGTGTTCGTCTCGGGGTCGAACGGCCACTCGAGGTCGCCGCCGAGCGGGGAGCCGGCGTCTTGGGAGACGCGGACGAGCTTCCCGCTCGGGCGGCGGAACGCGATGAAGTCGAGATCCGCGAGCTGCCCGGATTCGGTGATGCGCTCCATGAGCGGGATGTACACGCCATCGGTCTTGATCTGGAGCCCGTACGAGCCAGCCGAGTAGAGCTCCAGGCCGCCGGACTCAGCGAGGATCTGCTGCCCGAAGCCCCAGCGGACCGAGCCATTGTGGTTGGCGGGGTCGATCTCGATGGCGCCGGCCTTGAACTTGCCGTTGTTGATGAGCTCGAGGTCGTCCTCGATGCGGACGCGTGCACGGAAGCGGGAGTCGGCCGTGACGTCGAGGCTCTTGGTGACCGCGACGTCGCCGTCGAAGATGCTCAGGCCCTTGAACTTCGCGGGGCCCTCCCACTCCAAGTCACCCTTGCCGCGGAGGAAGCCGTCGACGGTCAGTGTCGAGCCGTCGAGGAGGTTGAAGAGGCCGGTGACGTTGCCCGTTCCGTTGAGCGTGAAGACCGAACCGTCCTTGAGGTTCAGGGCGCCGGTCACATCGATCCTGCCGGTGGCATCCATGTTCCCGATGAGCAGGATGCCGGCACCGTTCCGGACGATGAGGCCCTGCGGGGAGATGATCTCGAGCGCACCTCGGTCCACGGCCCCACGGTTCAGCGAGTTCGAGAGGCGGTACTCGCGGAACTCGCGAGCCAGCTTCTCGATCTTGCTGTTCAGGACGCCCATGTCGTGGTTGGTCACGCGTCCTCCTTGACCTTGAACGTGATCGTCTCGTCACGGTTGCCGGAGAACGCGAGCACGTAGCTGAACGGCGTCCACCCGGCGGGCATCCACTCGTCCTCGGCGACCTTCGCGCGCACCCGCATGCCGGGAACGAACGCGGCCGCGGTCGGATACGAGGACGCCTGCACGGAGAACCCGACCGTGTCGGTGGGTTCCTGGTGCTCGAGGCGGATGGAGCGCGCGATCGCGTCGAGCTTCGACACGTTCGCCTCCTGGGAGACGACTTCTACGCGGTCGAGGTACGGGTAGGGGCGAGTCTCGAAGCCGGTGTCGAGAGCGGCCTGCCCGAACGGACGGGTCGACCCGGTGCCCTCACCAGGAGTGAAGATGCCGGAGGTCATGTTCATGCCGTTGGTGTCGGCGTCGATGTCCTGTGCGCCCGAGTCGGAGGTGAGGTCCCATTCGAAGGCGGGACCGTCGAGCAGCCCCCCGTTCGAGGGGTTGCCGATGCGAGCTTCCCAGTCGAAGTAGTCGGAGACCGGTACGCGGCGTGGGTTGAAGTCGAGGTCGGGGCCGTTCTCGGCGGTCTCGAGGCGAGAGACGACGTCCTCGATCGTCGCGAACTGGTCGTTGTGGACCGTGTCCCTGCGTGAGCCGCCGACGTGGGAGATCACGTCGAGCGGGATCTTCCACCGCGGCAGGCCGTCGATGAGGCCCTTGCGCACGAACAGCGCCATGGCTCGGCGGGCGTCGAGCGAGTAGGCGTCGACGGTGCCGGTCCCCCACCCGCCGACCGGGAACGGCAAGCGGCGGGAGAGGAGCACGCGCACCTCTGCGTGAGACACGGTGAGGAGCTTCGTCTTCGCCTTCCATCCGGCACGGTTCAGCAGCCCCGAGTAGACCGGCCACGGACCGGTGGGCGTGTCCCAGCACTGGTGCAGGGTGTGAATCCACGGGTAGAACAGGTCTCGGTGCTGCGAGCGGGAGAAGGGCGAGTCGGCGAGCGAGAACACCGTCGACCCGGACCCCACGCCGCGCAGCTGCCGAGTCCACGGGGAGTCGCCGCCGACGAGGTTCGTGACCTCAGCGACGGGCCTCCCCGTGATCGTCTCCGCGATGATCCAACGCCAGCCCATGCCCGCTCCTCTCACGAGCGCGGAGGCTCAGACGCGGTTGTCGTACCCGGTGACGGTGATCGTGCCGGCACCGGAGTTCGGCGCCAGGTGCACGTAGTAGGTGCCCGCCGGCGGAATCGCCCAGACGTTGCCGGACTGCACACCGCCGAGGATGGGCGTCGCACCGTTCAGCACCTGTCCGGTCACCATGTCGATGACGTGCGTCGACCCGGCGGCGAGCGGCGCTTGGATGCGGATCGCTCCGAGCGTCGCCCCGTCGCGCATGAGGTTGACGCCGTACCCCTCGAGCATTGAGCTCGTCGCCCGCACGGTGATGCGCGGCCGCGACGGGTAGGTGCCCGCCGTCTGCTCGACGAACACCGCCGGCGCCGGGCCGAAGCTATACGCCGCTCCGTAGATGCGCGGGTCGGGGCACCAGAGCGTGATCTTGAACGGGGCGAGGAGTGAGCCCGCTCGCGCCACGGAGACGCTCGTGCGCGCCCCCAGGCGTCCGCGAGCCCACCACTGCTCGTTGCCGGCGGCCTCGCTGATCCTGATCATGTTGCCGCCGGTGCCGAACGACGACACCTGACGGCGCAGCGTCTCGAACTTCTGAATGCCCTGGGCCGTGATGAGCCCCTCGAAGGCGACCACGCGGGCGTCGAGTGTGCCGATCGAGTCGAACGAGCCAGCACCTGCATGCCGCTCGGTGACCTCTCGGCGCACATCGACGCCCTCATGCCAACCACTGACACCGTTCTCGGTGAGCAGCAGCCCCTCGAAGTGCTCGTGCGGTTGCCCGACGTAGAGCGCAAGGTCGTCCAACTGGAAGTGCCGATCCATCACACCCCCACCAATCCGAGCTTCCACTCCATGTCCTCAGCAGCGATGTGCCCGACTGTCTGCTCGCTCATGCCGGGAGCCGAGTGGTAGTGGCTCTCGAACGTGACCGCGCGGCCAGCACCAGGAGCGACCGACGTGCCGCCGGATACGGTCAGCGAGCTCGCGATGTCCGGGACCGCGATCAGGTCGTCGACGGCGGAGCGCACGTCCGGCATGGACTTCTCCACGCCGACCGCGACGCCTTCGCCGAACGGCTTGCCGATGAGGTCGCGCGTCTTCCTCGACGGTGAGTTGATGTCGAGGATGTCGCGGGCGCCGTCGATCATCGAGCCGACGCCGTCCTGCACTGCGGTCACGGCTCCGTCGATCGCGTCGGTGACGCCGTTGATGAGCCCGGCGATCATGTCCTTACCGGTCTGCACCAGCCACTCCCCCGCGTTGGAGAGAGCTTCCTGGATCTTCGTCGGCAGCTCGGTGAAGAACGTCACCACCGCAGTGATGCCGTCGCTGACAGCCGTCGAGATGTTCGTCATCGTGTCGCTGACGAACGTCTTCGCGGACTCGAACCCGTTCGTGATGAACGCGACGATCATGGCGATCGCCGTCGCAACGAAGCCCTGAGCACGCGCCCAGGCACCCTCGATCGCGAAGACGATGTCGTTGAACGTCTGCTGGATCTGTCCCCAAATTTGGAGGACGGTGACCGTCAGGAATCCGAGGATCCAGTTCCAGGCGGTGGTGATCCCGGTGGTGATCGTGAGCCACGCATTGGCGAGGATCTGCCCGATGAACATCGCGGCGCTGAGGAACAGCGCTTGGATGTTGGCCCAGGCTGCGGACACGATTTCGCCGATCGCGGCGAAGTCTCCCGTGAAGATCGAGACGATCACGAGGAACGCGGCCGCGACGACCTGCTGCACGATGGCGACGGCCGTCTCGAAGATCGTCGAGATGATCAGCCAGGCGCCCTGGACGACGCCCGAGATCAACTCGAATGCCGTCGTGAAGACCTGGGTGATGATCGCCCAACCAGCAGCGAGGGTTTCCGTGATTCCGTTCCAGGCGTCCGTGAAGAACGTCGAGATACCTTCCCAGGCAGACGACACCCCTTCCGAGATCGTCGCCCACGCGGAGGAGAACACCTCGGTGACGGACGCCCACAGCGACGTGAAGAACTCGCCGATGGGCTGCCAGAACGACTGCAGGTCACCCGCGGCCGACTCGCTGCCGGTGACGAGCTGCACGAACCAGTCGATGGCTCCCGCGATCGCGCCGACGACGAGCGTCAGGATGTCGACGACCCACGTCAGCGCGGGCACGAGGAGCGACACGAGGCCGGTCACGAGCGCGAGCACTGGGTCGAGGATCACGACCAACAGGCCGATCAGTGGCGTGAGGATCGCGGCCACCAGCCCCAGCAGCGGCGACAGCAGCTGCAGGACAGGAGCGAGGAGCCCGAGGAGCGCCGTAACCAGCGGCATGACCGCGGCCAGGATCTCCGAGAGCGCCTCGGCGAGCAGCGTGATCACCGGAGCGATCGCAGTGACGATCGACCCCAGCGTCGTGCCGAGCGCTTCGCCGAGAGTGCCGAGGACCGGCCCGAGCCCGGTGAGCAACGGAGTGAGCGCGGTGAGGGCGGTCACGAGCACGTCGGCGAGCACCCCGGCGACCGTGGTCACGATGGGGATCAGCGCGGACAGCACAGGCTCGAGCACGGCGGTCAGGCCCGACACGACCCCCGTCAGCGCCGGACCGAGAGATGCGAGGATCCCGCCAAGCGCGTCCGTGAGGGTCGACGCTGCCGGAGCGAGCGCTGCGCCGAGCTGGGCCGCGACGCCCCCGAGCATTCCGAAGAGACCACCGAGTGCACCCTGCAGATCCGACGAGGAGGCCACCACTCCGGCGAACAGCCCGAGCATGAGCCCGATCGGGCCAGTGAGCCCGGCCAGCAGTGGCTTGAGCAGCTTCACGTTCTTGAGCAGCGGCAGCAGCGCGCCGGCGGCGACCCCGAGCAGCGGGGCAATGGAGGTCATCGCGTCCTTGAACCCGGAGATGTCGACGCCGGTGAACGTGTCCTTGAACGACTTGAAGCGTTCGGTGAGGTCCAGGAGGAACCCGCCGACCGTGTCCGCGATCTGCCCACCGAACAGCGACGTGAACGGCATGACCGCGGCACCGGCGGCGTCGAGGCCAGCCTTGATCGTGTCGAAGAGGATCTTGAACAGCGGCCAGAGCCCGCCGACGACCTGGTCGCCTTCGAGCTTCGCTCCGATGAGCGAGACGCCGAAGCGCTTGAGGGCTGCCGACATGTTGCGGAGCGAGACACCAGTGGTGTTCTCCATCGCCGCGGCCATGCCACCGGTCGCGGAGGTGACGGCGTCCTCAAGCATCTGCGCGCTGATGCCGCCCTCGGTGGCGAGCTTCTGGACATCCTCGATGCTGACGCCCAGCTGCTCACTGAGCGCCTTCCACACGGGGATCTGCCGGTCGGCGATCATCGCGATGTCGCCCGTGTACGCCTTACCGTTGGCGCGGACCTTGCCGAAGATCGAACCGATCTCCGCGACGGAAGCACCGGATGCGATCGCGGCGCCCTTGATCGCGTCGAGGTACTTGACGAGCGGGTCGCCGAGCTCGACGCCCGAGGTGAGTGCCATGGCCGCAGCGGATGCCAGCTCGTCCATTCCGAACGCCGTGCCCTGCGCGGCCTGGTCCGCGAT
Organism: Pseudoclavibacter sp. 8L; assembly: GCF_902506465.1. Lineage (NCBI taxonomy): Bacteria > Bacillati > Actinomycetota > Actinomycetes > Micrococcales > Microbacteriaceae > Pseudoclavibacter > Pseudoclavibacter sp. 8L. The sequence goes on from NZ_LR733186.1 coordinate 1,531,066, forward strand.
CTTCATCGCGACGGCCGTCTGAGTCGCGTCGAGGCCGAGGCCCTTCATTCGCGCGGCGGCCGTCTCGATGGAGTTCAGACGATTGAACCCGCCGACGAGCGCGGCCCCAGCCGTGGCTGCAGCGGCGGCGACGGTGCCGGTGAGGACGTTCGTCGCGACGCTGCCGATGGAGTTCAGAGCGGACGCGACGGCGGTTGCTCCGCGCTGGAAGGCACCGACGAGCGCGTTCGCTGACGTCCCCGCGAGGTTGGTGACGGATGGGAACGCGCTGGATGCTGCCTGGCTGAGGCGGGGGAAACGGTTGGAGACTGCCGTCACAGCGGCGGAGAACCTGCTTGTGACGGCTGAGGCGGCGACAGAGACGCGGTCGGACACGATGCGGGCAAAGCCACCCACCGTGCCGCCGAGCCCCGTGAGCGCGGACTGGGCGGCCCGTGAGCTACCAAACCCGAGACGGACGGCCTTCCCGAACCGCTCGAACGCCGTAGACGCCTTCGCGGTCTGCGGGCCGAGCGCCTTGACGGCATCCGCGAGGCGCGTCTTCGCCGTGGTCAGACCGTCCGTCGCGGCCTTGGTCTTGTCCTGGGAAGTGGTGAGCGCGCGCTGCGCCGCGGCGAGACGCTCCTCGGCGCGGACGACCGCGGTGGAACCGTCGACGCCCTTCTTGCGAGCCTCGGCGAGTGCAGCCTCAGCGACGCGGACCTTCCCGGCCGCCGTCTGCTCCACCAGTCGCGCCGCCGACACTGCCTGTGCCGACTTCGCGATCTGCTGGTTGAACGGGGCCAGGAAGTCCTTGCGCTGCTCCGCGGTGAACGTGGAAGCGAAGGCCTTCCCGGCCGACGATCCGTGCCTGCCGAACCCCTTCGTGAGGCGGTTGCCCGCATCCTTCGAGGTGTCCTGCACTTCCCGGTTGACCTTCGACCGGAAGCCGGGCATGACGGCGTGTACTGCGATGTGGACGGAACCGGCTTCGACGGACAAGCGGCACCCCCTGTTGAGTTATCTGTTGCGGAACACCGAGCGCTTGGCGAGCGCGGCTTTGCCTTCGCGGCGTTCCTCGGGGGTGACTTCCGGCTTCTCCGGTTCGCGAGAGAAGGGCATCGGGAATTTGAACGGTTCCCGGCCCTGCTCGCGGTTGGCGTTGATGAACGACTCGAAGTTGAGCATCTGCGCGATCTCGGCCATGGAGGCGACGTAGGAGTAGCCGGCGACGTGCGCGTAGAGGTGCGACCCTGAGTCGCGGACGAGCTCCTTGATCAGCGCGAGCGCCCGGCTCCACGACCCTTCGGGGCCGTCGAAGTCCCAGCCGATGCCGAGCTTCGCGAAGTCCATCTGGAGGGCTTGCTCGCGCCCCTCTATTACTTCGAGGAGCTCCCAGGTTCCCCCAGGCTGGCCTTCCGCATCTTCTCGTAGGCGCCGAAGTAGGCCTCGGCGAACTCGGTCGCCTCGAGCACGTCGAGGTTGTCGAGCACTTCCTGCGCTTTCGCGTTGCCGATGCCCTCGAGCACCTGGAAGAGGATGTCGATGTCGTCGCCGCCCTCGGCGCCGATCTTGCGGGCGGCGCGCATGACGGAGGTCTTGAGGCGCAGCGGCACGCGCAGCTCGCCGTCGCTGGTCTGGCCGATGAACGTCTGGTCGACGGTCTGGTACTTGGGCCGCTCGGTCTTCGCGGCGGCTGGCTTCTTGGTGGTGGGCTTCTTGGCAGCCATGAGGTGTGTCCCTTCTGGTTGTGTCCCGGAGTTGGTCCTGTGGGGCGCAGGGGACACGCCGCGCCCCACAGGGGTCTCAGGCCCCGGTGCGCTCGAAAGCGACCGTGGCGTTGCCGTTCGGGTGAACGACGGTGATCTGTGCGGAGCCGGTGTTCCCGGCGGGGACGACGGCAGTGACCTGCGTCGGCGAGACGTTGTCGAACCCGGTCGCGTTGGTCGACCCGAACCGCACCTGCGATGTGCCGCTGAGGTTCGCGCCCGTGATGGTGACCGTCGCTCCGGCGGCCGCGGACGCCGGGTTGACGGACGCGATCGTCGGGGCGGGCTGACCTTCCGGCGGGATGACCCAGAAGCCGTAGTGGTCGTTGTTGAGGAGCGCGGAGCGGTTGACCGTCCACGTCACCTCGATGCCACGAGGCGAGCCCTTCTCGCCCTTCTGGAGCTTCACCGTCTTGACGGTGCAGTTCGGCGCCCACTTGCGTTCGATGAGGCCGTTCTTGAAGATCTCCTCGGTGAAGATGCCGTAGCGCTTCGAGGAGCCGCCGCCGTCGACGGTCATGTAGCCGTTCTCGTCGAACTTCTTGCCGCGAGTGATCTCGTGGACGAGGGGGTCCGACTGGGCGAGGATGAGCGTCACCTCGACGGTCGCGAGACCGGTCGGGATGGAGTAGCCGTCCTGGTAGAGCGGGATGGCATCGCCGTCTGGCTCTTCGGTCCAGTCGGGTGCGCCGTCCTCTTTCCAGAGGCCGGGGAGCCGCCACTCGCCGGGGCTGAGCGAGAGCTCCGGGTCTGCGCCTTCCGAGGGTGTGGGGCCGGTGACACCGAAGTCGGAGACCGCGAGGTTTCCGGACATCGGGATCGCGACCGAGTCGAGGTTGAAACCGCCTGTGATGGGGGCCATGCTGTTGCCTTTCCGTGCAATGGAAAACGCCCCCATCTGGGAGCGTTGGTGGTGCCGTGGATTCGGGTCTAGAGCTGCTGCCCCACGACGGACAAAACAGCGGTCTGGTAGGCGCGGTAGAGGTCGTTGTCCTCTTCGATGAGGTACGGGCCGCGCAGCTGGTCGTCGGGCACGTCAGCGACCGGGCTAGCTCCTGGTCGCGCGGTGCGCTTGAGGAACACCTGCGTGATCTCCGCGACGCGCTTCACGAGCACGAGATCGTCGCCGATGACGGAGACACCGACCTGCGCGTCTCGCATGAGCAGGTCGCGGCGGGGTCCGGAGTCGTCGCGCACGATGACGTGCAACTCCCCCGGCTGTGCGGGCTTGGCGCGCTCCTTGTTCGACACCCACACGACGGCGTCGCACTCGGGGTGGACGGCGTACTGGGCGCGGAGGTCACCGCTGAGCCACAGTTCGATGTCGACGTGCACGACATCAGGCACGAGCACTCCTCGCAGCTCGCGCCATGTTCCCGGTGCGCGCTTCGATGTAGAGCGACTTCGGGTCGGTGGCGGTGACCATCTTGACCTTGCGGTGCTTGGCCTGCTTCTCGCGCATCTCGATGCGACGCTCGTAGTCGCCCGTATCGACGGGGGCTGTGGCCTTGGCCGTACCCATCACGCCGGCCGCGACGGTGTCGACGCGGTTCGTGACGACGGGCAGGTTGAGGATCGTCTCGAAGACACCCTCGTTCCACTCCATCTCGCCGTCAGCCATTGCCCCTCCTGAGGATCGCGGAGGCCTCGAGCACGTCGCCGGTGAAGGGGCTGCGGTCTCGTTGGATCTCCCCGTCGATGACGTACACCTGGCCGTCGAACTCGATGCGGTCCGTCTCGACGACGTCGGATGCGGGCGGCATCGAGAGTGCCTTGGTGGTGATGACGCGCTTGCGGAGCGGGTCGGCGGGGTCGGTGGTGTTGACGGTGAGCACGGACGCGCCGGGGATGGTTAGGCGGTCTGGCTTCTTCCAGTCCTCACCGACCTCTTCCTCGCTGTACGGGTCGACCGTCTTCGCTGCGCGGAGTCGGACGACTCCCGGCGCGAACGGCATGTGCAGCGTCATCGTGGGCTCCCGTCCTCTGGCCAGATGCTCGTCAGGAGTCCCGGCTTCGGGAACTGCCCGATGGGGTGCGGGCCGGATGCGCTGTGCTGCTTGCAGAGCGATCGCAGGCCAGCGCGGTCGTCTGCGGAGAACCATGACTCGATCGACGTGTAGTCGACGCGCGCGCCGGTCGTGGACTGCGAGCGCAGTCGCCGGTGGAAGGCGGCCGCCTCCTCGGCGACGCCCTGCAGGATCGCGATCGCGTTCTGGCGGGGCTCCCCCTCGAGGTCGTCGAGGGTGGGGGCGATGGAGTGAGCCACGGTCAGCACTCGTCGTGCCAGCTTCGTCTCGACACCGGTCAGTGCTTCGTGCGTGATCACTCCATCGCCCCTTCTCGTTACTTGGTGGGGGTCGTCGAAGCTGCCTTAGCAGCGGCCTCGGCGACCTTCGGGTCGGCGGCAGCCTTCTCGTCCGCGGCCTTCTTCTCGGCAGCGACCTTCGCGTCAGCTACTGCCTTGTCGGCGGCAGCCTGGTCCTCGGTGGGCTCGTCGTAGACCTCGCTGACGAGACCGACCGAGATCGCGTGCTTGACGCTGTCCTCGTCGAACTCGCTGGCGATGACCGGAGCACCCTGGTACAGGTAGCGCTCCGACTTGCTCTTCGTGGCGAGGACCACCGCGGCGCCGATGACGACGTGACCGGTGACCTTCCGGCGGCCAGCCATCAGAGGCCCGTGTTCGTGATCGTGACGCCGGCGAGCGGGTCGGTGACCACGGGGACGGTGACGCGACGAGCGCGGAGCTCGTACTTGTCGTCCTTGTGGCGCTCCGACTTCGTCTCGACGCCGGAAGCGCCAGCGCTCGAGTAGCCCGGCGAGCCGAGCTTCTCGTCCGCCATGCCGCCGAGCTGGTCGCGGTCCACGAGCAGCGGGTTGTTGCCCGTGTAGAACGGGCTCGTCACCCAGGTGAAGCCGAGCGCGTCGACGGGGAGGCTGCCCGTGATGACGGCGTTGCCCTGCTCGCGCGGGAGCGCCTTGTCGTCCATGAGCATCCCGATGAGCTTCGCGTACTGCGCGGGCTTCAGGACGACCGTGTCGAGGTCGAGGCCCGTCGCGAGCTCCTGGCGGGTCGTGCTGATCGACATGAGGGCTTCCGCCATCGCGCCGGCCGTGGTCCAGGTGCTCGGCGACGCGAACGTCGACGTGACCTTGGATGCGATGACCGCCATCGCCGTGGCGTCGACGTGACGGATCACCGTGTTTGAGAGGCGCTGCAGCCCCTTGTTGACGTGGACGATGCCCTCGCGGGCGATCTTCTCGTCGGTGATGTCCGTCTCGAGGCCCCACTTGACCGTCTTCGCGGCGGCGATCTCGCCAGCCGTGAGGACCGTCTTCGGGTACTCGGCGCCCGGGGCGACAGCCTCGGGAGCGTCGGCGGCGAAGATCTCCTCGCCGGTCTCGTAGTAGACGCCACCGCCGACCGCGTTGAAGCGGCCGGAGAGGAGGAAGTCCGCGATGAACTTCATGTTGGTGATGTCCGCGACGCGCTTCGCGATGAGCGTCGGGCTCTGCAGCAGAAGGTGAATCTGCGCAGTGGTGAGCGTCCCCTCGGGGCGCGCTACCGGGTAGGTGTACGAGGGCATCCGTGTGCTCCTTAGATGAACAGGACGTCGATGACGTCGTTGTCGGCGGACGCGGCTTCGAGCGCGAGCCCGATGGGGTTGGCCCCCGCGCCGATGGTGGCGACCTTCCCGGCTGCTGCCGAGATGACCTTCGCGCCGGCGGCGATCGCGGCCGAGGCAGTGAGCTGCTGCACGCCATGCGCTCGCGTGTAGACGGTCACCTGCTCGCCGACGGGAGCGTCGAAGCCAGCGACGCCGACGACGGCGGCAGAGTCGGCACCAGCGGGCCCGACGGTGCGGTTGCCGGTGACCGCGACGAGGCGACCCCCGGTGACGGCGGCGGATGCGGTGAACGTGACCGCGCCGCCTGGCAGGAACTTGGGCAGGTAGTCGACCACGGTCAACTCTCCTTCTCGTTGGACCAGCCGGCGGCAGCGAAGAGCGCCTCGGCTTCGGTTGCCGTCTCGTCGGTGTGACCGAGCTCGGCGACGGGGATGGTGTTCTCGGGGAGCGTGGAGAGCAGCGCGGTGACGCCCTCCTCGTCCTTGGCGAGGCTCGCGAGCCAGCCCGCGGCGGCGGATGGCGCGATGCGTCCGGCCTTGACGGCGTCGTTGACGATGCCCTCCTGGCGGGACTTGATCTGCTCGGCCCGCGCGGCCTGGCCCTGTGCTGCCTGGTCCTGCAGCTGGGCGAAGGCGGCGGCGTCGACGACGACAGCGCCCTCGGGGACGTTGCTCGCGGCGACTGGTGCGGCCTGCTCCGTGAGCGCCTCGTCGACAGCTGCGAGCAGCTGGTCAGCGGAAGCGTCGGCATCGGGTACGCCGAGCCGCTCGCGAAGGCCAGCCTTGAAGGCGTCGTAGTCCACGACGTTCTCCTTTCGGTTGGGGTCACCCGGCTCGGACGAGCTCGGGAGTTCAGTGCCCAGGGCGGGCGCCCTGGAAGTCATGACGACGACGCGGGCTTTCGCCTCGGCGTCCTCGTCGTCTTCGTCGGGGATGACGAGCGTGTCGGGGTCTTCGTCGCCGACCGTCGCGGCTTCGCCGGCGTCCGGGACGACGGCGGAGCGATCAGCGAGACCCATCTCAACGGCCTCCGTGGCGGTGAGCCATGTCTCGTCGGCCAGGAGCGTTGTCCAGTCCTTCTCGCCAGCCTTGGCCGTGTAGATCTCGACCATGGACGCTTCGATGCCATCGAGCACTGTCGCGGTCTTGCGAAGCTCGACGGCGTTCCCCCACGCGATGACTGACGGCGAGTGGATCATCATCTGCGTGCCGGGCGACATGACCGTCTCGTCGCATCCGGCGGTGATGATGGATGCGGCCGAAGCGGCTCGGCCGTCGACGACTGCAGTGATGGTCGCCTTGTGAGCGCGGAGGAGGTTGAGGATGGATACGCCCTCGAAGACTTCTCCACCCGGGGAGTTCACGCGGAGGTTGATCTGCGTGATGGAGTCAGGCAGCGCGTCAAGCACCGCGCCGACGTCCTTGGCTGAGATGCCCCAGAATCCGCCGTAGGAATCGATCGGCCCGTAAAGGCGGATCGTCGCGATCGTTCCCGCCCCGGAGGGGGCGGGCGTCGTGACGGCGTTGAAGAACTCCGACTTCGTCTTCGGGAGGGACGCGTCGCCCCAGTAGCGGTTCCCGCGCGGGTTGTCGCTCGCCATGATGGTCCTTCCGGTGGTCGCTGAGACCGTCGTCGTGCTGTCAGGGAGTTCGGGCGGGTTGGCGTACCACGCCCGGATCGTGTCTTCGGTGCCGTCCGGACGCTTGTCGTCTTCCGCGCGTTGGATGCAGACGTCTTCGCCTGGGTCGAGGAGCGCGAAGAGGGCTCCGGCTTCCTCGTAGGCGCTGATCTGCTCCGCCGAAGGCGAGGTGTGCAGAACCCACGAACCTTGCGAGGTGTTGAGCGCGACCCCGATCGCGGCCTCGCGCGCTGCGAACGCTGCCTCTCGGATCGCGCCCGTCGCTGCGTGTGCTGTTGAAGACCCGAGGGCCTGCGCCACGCGGTCGTAGTCCACGACGAGCTCCGTCGCATCCCGGGTCGCCCATGCATAGGTGGACTTTCCGGCGCATGGGGGGCCGACGATCACCGTCGCCGTCATGGCGTCTCCTCGGTCTCTTCGCTAGGGCCAGCGGGCTCTTCTGTCGGCAGTGGTGGCGGTGGCACCTCGCCGAGGACAGCTCCCGCTCGGCGTGCGAGATCTCGCCCCTCGTCCTGGGTGAGGACCTTGCCGACGCCGAGGTAGACCTTCTGGACCGTCTCGGCCGCGAAGCGCGCCACCTGGGCGTCCTCGCTCACGTTCGGATCGCCCTGCAGGGGTGTCACGTCGTCGCCAGTGGACGCGTCCTCGGCGTCGCCTTCCTCCATAACGGGCAGCTGGTAGCGCATCCGGAGGTACGCCTCGAGCTTCGGGTCGGGCGTGAGTGCACCGCAGTCGATGAGCGCCTTGATTGCCTCAGCCGTTGCGGGCTGCTCCTCACCGATGGTGGCGGCGACGAGTCGTGGTGCTCGCTCGGTGGGGCCCCAATTGAGGTCGACGAGGTCTTCCACGACGTGCTGCTGAGTGACGTCGGCGATGTGCTTCGCGACCGCGTTGAGCGAGTCGGTGAAGAAGTTCGCGAACGTCGACCCGAGCGCCCAGGATCCCGTCTCGGTGCCGAGGTTCAGGAAGTGCGCGAGGACGGCGCGAGCGATCTGCTCGTCGTGGTAGCGGATGGGCTTGTCGGTGTCGGGCAGGTCGCCCGTCACGCCCTTGAGTTCGAGTGTCGCGCCGTTCGGGATGGATGCTCCCGCGGCGTCGCCAGCGCGGAAGCCGGTCGCGAGCGTGAGGCCCGCTTCCTTCTCCGACTTCTGCCACTCGTCGATCTGCTCCATCGACGCTTTGTCCAGCGCGGCTGCCCCCGTGTAGACGGGCACGCCGAGGCCGTTGCGTTCGACCGTGAGGGCCTGAGCGCGCAGCATGCGGTCCTTGAGGAGCCAGTTCTTGTAGGCGGTGCGGAGCAGGCTATTGCCGACCCAGTTGCCGCCCTCGCGCTCGTTGACGTACACCACGAGTCGGTCGATGGGGATGCGCACGTCGCCGCTGATGAGGCCGTGCTGCTCGATCGCGGCCAGTCCCCCGTCACGCTCGACGTCGAACTTAGAGATCGAGCGAGGCGGGCGCCACGCGAGCTTGCTGAGTCGACCCTTGCCGTTCTCAGCTCGGTACACCTGCTCGAAGATCGAGTGGCCGTGTGGGAGCTCGAGCAGCGCGAGGCGCAGGTGCTCGTCCCAGGAGAACTTCCCCCGGGTGCGCAGCGGCATCCCCTCGCCCTCTTCGCGGCCCTTCACGGGCAGGCCGAGGTCTGTCGCGACGAGGTCCACGACTTCGTCGCGGGCCCCGGCCGGATCGATCATCCAGGACGTCGACCGGATCGGCATCGTGACTGCTCGCAGCACGGACCCGACCTGCGAGTCCTCGCGGCGCATCTTGTCGTACACGTCGATGGACAACGGCCAGCGAAGCGCCGGGTTCGACTCGTGCGAGTCCTGGCCAAGATCACCCCACGATGCGAGCGTTCCACCAGACTGATAGCCGAGCTCCGACACGGACACCTCCTAGAAGTCGACCGTCGCGAGGTTGTCCTCGGACGGTGCTACATCGGTCCGCCGAACCATCTCGGCCTGCGGCGGCGGAGGTGGTATCTCCTCCGGCGGAGGGGGCGGGAACATCTCGAACGCGTAGAGCGCGTCACTCAGGGCGGCAACCGGCGCCACGTCGACGGGCGACTCGAACAGATCCCAGACGGGCATCTTCGAGAGCAACTTCGTCGTGCCGTTCGCGACCGCCATGTTCACGGGCGGCTGGTCCAGGTGGCGGAATCCGGCACCCGTGGTGCGATCGCGGAAGCGGCCGGCCCCGTTGAGGAGCGCGGTCTTCGCGATCGCGTGGACCGTGAAGCCCTTGTCGGTGAGTGGCTTGATGAAGTCGGCAGCCGGGCAGCCCGAGGCTTGGATCGCGACCTCACTGACGCCCGTCTTCTCCCGGATCGCCAGCGCGTAATCGACGACCCAGAGGTTCCCGGAACCCTGCTCGATCAGCTCGAGGTGCTTGAGGCCGTCCTCGCGCTCCCCGACGACGCCGATGAAGCTCATCGACCGATCGCCGGACTGCGAGATGCCGAGCACGCGCCGCGAGCCCGGAGCGATCTGCGAACCGGGGTGGATCATGTCGCCGTCGTCGTCGAACGTCGGCGCATCCGCGAGGTCGCCCCAGTCGTCGGGATCGACGAACGGCTTCGCTCGGGATGTCACCCACTGGCAGAGACACTCGGTGCGGTAGCCCGCTTCCTCCATCGAGGGAGGCATGTCAGCGAGCACCGTCTGCACGGTGATGGCGCCGTACCCGATCGAGGGGTTCGCCTGCAGGATCGCGTCGACGTCGTCGAGCGCGCACCCCTCCGGAGCCGACCAGTCGAACAGAGCCAGCGACGAGTCGTGGCTGTTCGCCCAGTCCTCGGCAGCCATGAGGCCACCGTCGACGTACGTCTCCCACGACAGCTGCAACGCGATCGCCGCGTCACGCTGCGCCTTGAGGACGACGGCGTCGGTGTCGCCGGCGTTCGAGATCCCCCACAGCTGACCAGACCAGAAGGCCTTCGTCGTCTGCGAGACGGCGTTCCACGCCTCCCACGTCTTCTGCTCGCGCATCTCGTCCATGAGGACGCGTGCAGCGGGCTTGCCTCGGGCGTTCTTCGCGGCGCGGATCTCGTAGTGAGCCCGCGAGCGAGCGACGACGTTCTCCTTGCCGTTCGTGTCGGAGACCTTCGCGGTGGCGTCCTGCAGTGCAGGGATCGCAAGCTCCGCTTCCTCGGCCGTCTCGGGGTCGGGGTCGACCCACATCTTCACGGCGTTCCAAGGCTCCCGAGCGATGTCGAGGTTCTGCGCGACGCCGACGACCTTGAACTTGAGCGGCGGCACCCGGTCGGGGTGGCGCGCCGAGTCCATGTACAGCCACCAGGCGGCGAGCACCGACGCGAGCGTCGTCTTCCCGTTCTGCCTGGCGACGAGCACGATCACGCGACGGAACCGGTACTGCCCGTCCTCGCGCAACTCGAGCGCGTGGATGAGGAGCCACTTCTGCCAGGGGTACAGCGTCACGCCCAGGATCACGAGCGCGAACTGGATCACCTCGAAGCCGAGGCTGGTCTCAGGCGTGAGCTTGCGGAGCGGCTTCGTCCAGAGGCGAGGCTCGGTGCGTCCGTAGACGGTCGTCACTCTGCCTCCTCGACTCAGCCGATGCCCTGCTCCTTGCGGAACGCGGCGAGATCATTCACTTGAGCGGTCGGCGTCTCGTCTTCGACCTCGGCGACTTCCACCTCGCGAGGTGGAGCAGGGTCGGGCGACGACACCGGGGCGCGCGACGACGACGCGTTGAGCACGCGACGCAGGTCTTTCAGCGCGGAGAGGTAGGCCGTGTACGTCCTCGACCCGCCGCCGTTGTCCATCTCGTCAGCGAGCGACCTGCACAGCTCGACGAGGGGCGCTTCCTCCGGGACGTGCGCGAGGCCAGTCGACCTCAGGAGACGCGTCAGGGCGGCTCTGTGCGCCCGTTTGGGCTTCCTGGGCATACCGACCCTCCCTGTGGTAAAAATCGCCCGCAGGTTCCGGGGGGAGAGGACCTGCGGACGCGGGAACCGGGCCGGGGTGGTCAGGTTTCTGGATTTTTTGACGGATCGAGGCTCGTGAGGACCGCCTGAGAGCCGCGAGGATCGATTTTGCGGGCCTATCGGCCTTCGAGCGCGTCCCTGAGTGTCACGGTGACTGCGTCGCGCTGTGCGGCGCTGAGGTCACGTGTGCCGTCGAGGGTGCCTTGGAAGACAGAGGCATCGGCTCCGTCACCCTCAAGCTCGTCGAGTGTGTGCACTCCCCCGTTGCGGTAGCAGTCCTCCTCGCGGAAGGCGTGCTCGCAGGTCATGAGCATGGGGTCGTTCCGGGTAGGTAGTGGTGGGTCGTGCATTGGTGCCCACGAGGGTCGGTTCATGGCTGCCTCCCTGCTGCGGTGATGGCCCTGTCGAGCATGGCCGAGGTGACTGCGCCTTGCGCGATGGCCGCTGGTACGTCCTCGCGTCGGATGCCCATGCCCTTGGCGAGCTCGGTGTAGATGGCTGGTCCCGCTCCGTCGTGCTTCCAGAGCAAAGCTCCGTCCGCGGTCGTGAGGTGGTCCGTCTCCTGCGTGCGGGCAAGGACGAGTTGTACGTCGATCTCGCGGGCCATGTCTCGCAAGAGGTCGGCGGCCTGCAGCTTGAGGTCGGCGCCCACGGTGACGCTGTCCGCGTTGCTGGCGACGACGGTGAGGTCGATGGGTGCTTCCCCCGTGCCGATCTCGATGTGCTCGTCCTGGCCTTCGAGGATGCCGTGAATAGTCACGCGCAGTGCGCCGAGGACGCCCACCTTGGTCGGCTCCGTCTCGTCGGCGTAGTGGATGGTCGCGTGGGGCGGGAGGTCCTGAATGTCGACCCCCTCGGCGAAGACGTCGAGGGTGACGCGCTTGCGGTCACCGCCCATGCTGGTGATGGTGACCTGTTGCCCAATGGCTGGCAATGGCACGCCGTCGATGTCGGGTGCGGCGCCGAGCGTGATGAGCTTTGCGGGCTTGGGGTATGCCATGTGGAGTGTCCCTTCCATCAGACCCAGGCTTGCGAGCGGTTGCCGATCGCGGGCCTGGGCGGCTTGTTGCTGCGGTCTCGGTTGCACTTCGCGTGTGAGGGCCGGAAGTTGTCCCAGTCCTCTTCGAGATGCGGGTGCGTGCTCACTGGGTAGAAGTGGTCGCGCTGGAATCGGTCGTCGTTCCGGTAGTCGTCGGACGGCGCGTCGTAGTCGATGGGGCGAGGGCAGAGCCAGCACGGCGCGTCCTCGCGGGCGCACTGCTCACGGAACGCGGCGAGGAGGCTCTTGCCGCGGCGGGTGCTGGTGTGGTTCTTCCCCATCACTCCCCCTCGAGGTCGGGGCCCGTCGCCTCCCCCGAGGTGACGGGCCCGCTTCCCTCTCACCGCTCGTCTGTGACACGACGCTGAGCTGGCGTCCCGCGGCCGTCCCGTCCTGCCCGGTCTCACGCGGGGGCGGGTGCACTGTCCGGATACGACGAAACCCCGGTGCGCGATGCGCTGCCGGGGCTTCTGAAACTGTGTCGATCTTTACTAAACAGGGTGAAGACGCTCCCCTGTCAAGTCGTGACGGAAATTTCTTTCTGAGATCGTCGGATGCGGTACGGGGTGACGGGGTTCGCGAAGGTCTTCTGCCTCCACCAGAGCAGCAGGTGCTCCTCCTCGACCTCCATGCGGCGACCAACGAAGCGCACCTGCATGCCGTCGCGGCGCCACGTCCGCAACGAACGAACCGACCTATTGACGCGGCGTGCTGCTGCACGCGTGGTCAGATAGGTCGGCTCTGTGTTCATGGGATTGATTATCCCAGGTGAGGCGGCGATTGGACGGACGTTCCACTGAATTCAGGGTCAGTCGTTCTCAAAGACTTCCGCGTGCGCATTCACAAACCGGGAAGAGACCCTGAGGTTCACATCATCAGCCAAATGGAACACTTTGTGAGCATCAGGTGCCACGCGTCCGACTCCATGCTGAGTAAGCAGTGTGTGGACGAACAGCGCGTTCAACGACGACCCCGGGGAAAGGTCGGGAACGTCTTGTGTCGCCCTTTCCCTTGAGAGGACGCTGAAATCGACCAGCTTCGCGCGGTCCTTCCGGAGTGCCGCGAGGACACTGTCCGTATCTTCAAAGCCCGCGCCTTTCAGATGACGCGCAAGCCGCGACATCGCCTTCACGTGCGGGGTTGGACCTTCCTCGACGCCGAGCTTCGCGCGAATCTCAGCATCCATTTCTCTTACGAACGGTTGCTTCAGAACCAGCGCTCGGATGGAGTTCGCGCTGATGGGCAAGTTCTCGCTCTTGGACACAGCACTCTCCTTCTGGCGCTTGTCCACTTCGAGGTCGATACGAAGCTGCTGGAAGTTTCGATCGAGCAATTCCAAGGCGCCAGAGATCGCCGAGAAGGTCCGCGTAAACTCGGCGGGAACATCGTCGCCCTGATAGCCCATGTCGTGCTCAATTTCGGCCCAGGCGTGCTGAAGTATTGTGCGGATCTGGATTTCAAACACCACATCCTTGAACCGAGCCCACTCGGGCAGCACCAGCCGACTGCCGGATGTCGAAACCTTGAGATGCACCGACGCGTATCCGAAGATGCGCGGATCGTCCGTGGTTCGCTTGTCTTTCACCTGGACAACGGTGAATTCACCTTGGAGTATCTCCGAGACGCGGTCCACTTGATCCGGGAAGTAGACGATCACCCGCAGGCCAAGCAGGTCGTGCAGGTCAGCCAGAGTCTCGTACTCTCCACCCGAGTTCTGCATCTTCCGCGTCGCGCTCTTGCGCGACTTGACTCGATAGCGCGCCGCGTGCACCTTGACCTCGTGCCCTCGGAGAACTTCCTCGATAAGGCTTTGCACTTTGCGGCCGAGCGCGTCGCGGGGCTCCGCGAGCTTGGAGTACTCGTCCTCGTTGTCGTTTTCGTTCTCAGCCACACACACCTCTTTGATCGAGTACACCCTACAGACGTTGAGGTCTCGTAAGAAGACACGAGCCATCGCTATCGACTTTTGCTCTCTGGTTTCGGTGCGGTGTGGCATTGGCAGGCGCCGCGCTTCCCGCATGGGGAGAACGGGCCGACCCAGCAGCAGTTGCGGTGGCAGGAACCCTTGAGGAGGTTCTTCGGGTGGGTGGGGCGGTCGGCGGCGCGGGACGGGCGGATCACGAGTCGTCCTCGTCAAGGTCGACGAGGTAGTGCTCGCAGGGCCGCACGTCCTCGCCAGTGGAGCGCCCGTCGTGGTCCAGCGGGGCGGGGTGCCGCACGTCGGTGATGCCGCGACTCAGAACGTGCTTCATCTGCCACGTCGTCTCGATGCGCGGCTCGCCATACATGCCGCTGATGTCCGTCAGGGAGGAGTAAACGCACCAGTCGTCGGATGGTCGCCCGGTGGACTTGTCGAGCAGTGCTGCGTCGCGCTCGGCGCACGTCAGCTTCGAGATCCGGCTCATGACGCTTGCTCCCCTGCTCGCCCGAACTCCTCGAACGCTGCCTGCACCTGCACCTCGAACACGAGACGCGGGTCGAATGCGGGGGCGGGGAGGTGGCAGGTCTTGCACTGCACTTTCGCGGTGCCGTCGTCCTGCCAGTCCACTTCGACGGTGTTCGTGCCGCACACGATGCACGCAGCCCGCGCTCGGCGGGGTCTGGCGTCGTGCATGCCCGCGAGTCCGCGGCCCTTCTTGACGGCGTCGACGACCTCGTCGTGGATCTGTCCCACGTCGGCGAGGTAGGCGACGGACTCGAGGTAGCGGAGCATCCACTCCGCCGCGTCGGCGACCGCTGCGTGTGCGTCCCGTGGGGTCATGACAGCTCGGAGTCCGCCGGCGTTCATGTCCGCCGCGAGCCGCTGGTGGGACGTTTCGGGGCCGGCGACGCCCATGATGCGGATGCACTCGTCCGTGTTGCGGGCGATGACTTCGTGGATGGTGTCGGCCGCTTCGAGGTGGGCGATGGAGAACGGGAGGCGCTGCTCGTGCGACCCGTCCACGCGGATGGCCTCGAAGTCGACGGCCTGCAGAGCGGGGATCACCTCGGCGCGGAGCTGTGAGACGACGTTCGGCGCCCACGACAGGTGATCGCGGAGGCGCAGGAAGCACCACTCGCACAGCTGCCCCCTGGTTGCCTCGGACGGGCCGGACTCGTCGCCGTCGGTCCAGGTGCAGCCACGGATGCAGTCAGCCACGGGACACCGCCCAGTCGCCCGCGATGACCTGGCGAGTCACGACGACGCCCTCGTACTGGCCCGAGGCGGTCCGCGCCTGCTCTTCGCTCGAGCATCGGAGGATATGGGCGGTCTCGCCGGTGTCGATCGAGATGCCCCACTCGGTGATGCGCTCAGCCACGGGACACCTCCCGAGCGGCTTCGAGAGCAGAACGGATGAGTGCCCGCCCTTCGAGCGCCGAACCGTACAGGATGTGCTCGGCGCGATCGACCTCCGCGTCGGTGACCTCGCGGGCCTCCGGGTGGACACGGCGACCGCCGACGATGTGATGGTCCGTGATCGGTGTCCCGATGCCCTCGCCGGAGAAGCAAGGTCGCCCGCTGTGGAGATCGCGCTTCACTGCCGCCGTCCGGGTCTCGCCGCTGTCGAGCGTCAGCACCCAGAGGTCACCAGGACGCGCGTCCTGCCATGAACCGCCCGCGCTCATTTCCTCGCGGGCCTCGGGTTCGAGAGCGAGCGAGCCGCAATCAACAACATGGAGTGCTGTCGGATAGCGCAGGTCGCATCCGCATGATGAGCAGCACTCGTCCCGTTCGGGTCGCTTCGCGCGCTCGTCGGCCCTCACCCGGTCAAGCAATGACCACGCCGCATCCCACGACATGCCCCGCTCAACCAGGGGCGCAATGAACTCGAGGCGCTCCTCCTGCCGCTCAGCCACGAGCCACCTCGATCCCGAGCGAAGCGAGCGCGGCGGTCAGAGCGAGCTTCGACATAGTCGGAGACGGCGTCTTGTCGAACTGGGCGTAGACGGCCTTGAAGTGGCCACGAGCAATCTCGAACTCGGCCGCTGGGATCACCCGGACGGGCATCGCCACACCGAGCTCGTTCGCTTTCGCCAGCACCTCACCGACGGTGTGCGCATCCAGGGCGCACCCGTTCGCGAACATGCGCACCTTGTCGTCGTCCTCGCGGTTCATGTCGACGGTGCAGCCGTCGGCGTCGAAGAGCGTTCGTGTGTCTTTCATCGGTTCCAGTTCCCTTCGTCTGGGATCTGCCACGGCAGACCCGTTGATGCCTTGACAAGCCGGTGCGGCCAGAGGCGTTCCTCGCGGTTCCCGCGCCACGGCACGAGCTCCGCTTCCAACGGCTTCCCCCGCGCCGGCTGCAAGCCCAGGCCGAACTCCGGCCACCCCAGCAGCGCGGACGAACCGCGAGGCGCGAGGTTCCTGGCGCCCTTCCCGTTGTCCGACTTCCCCGCGTGCGCCTCGATCAGCAACGCGATGCCGCGGTCGCGGATCGTGTCCAGCGCGGTGAGCACGGGCGCCGCGTCGTCGTCGTTCGTGATCGACCCCGGCACCAACCGGTAGAGGGGGCCGATCATGACGATGTCGAGTTTGTGCCGGTCGATGTACTTGTGCAGCTTCGCGAGGTCGCGGGGCTTCGTGATGTCCCCGCGGGGGATCATCTTCGCCGCGAAGTGATGCTCCACGGAGGCGTGCGCCTGAGGGTCAGGGATGCGCCTCGCCAGGTTCAGGAGGTTGCGCGTCCACTGACGTTCGGTGTTCTCCGCGTCGATCACGAGCACCCGCTTGGGAGGCATCTGCTCATAGTCGCGGAACGGATGGATGCCCGCGGCGGCAGCGAACACGAACTGCCTCAGGAGGGCGGTCTTCCCGAACCCCTCCACGCCAGTCAGCATGAGCCGGTCCTGGCGTTCGATGAGGCCCGAGATGAGCCAGTCGTGCTCCACCGGCATCGCGATGAGCTCGTTGAAGCCCAGCAGCTTCCCCTCGTCGACGACCTGCTTCTGCTCGACCGCCTCGAGACCTTCCTTCGCGGCCCTGATCGCCTCCCCCGGGTCGCCCTCCGCGTCGTCCCGCAGCTTCACGGCGACGGCAAGGAGGTCACGGGCGGACGCCTCACGCGCCACCTGCTCCGCGTAGAACCCCACGTTCGCGCCCGTGAAC
This sequence comes from Pseudoclavibacter sp. 8L, assembly GCF_902506465.1. Lineage (NCBI taxonomy): Bacteria > Bacillati > Actinomycetota > Actinomycetes > Micrococcales > Microbacteriaceae > Pseudoclavibacter > Pseudoclavibacter sp. 8L. The sequence continues at coordinate 1,548,153 of NZ_LR733186.1, forward strand.
ACCTCTGAGGTCCACGCGTGCAGATCGTGCGCCTCGATACCGCGGATGCCCCACTCCTGCAGCTGCAGACCGACAGTCATCGCGTCGATGCCCTGCCCGCGCTCCCGCATGGTCAGCATGCGCGAGTAGATCTCGCCCAGGCGGACGTCCCCGAAGTCGCTCGCCTCGACGGCCTTCATCGCCTCCGGGAAATACTGCTCCTCGAGGAGGAGCGCAGCGATGACCGACTGCTCGACGGTGATCATCGCGCCCACTCCATGTCGTCGACGTAGCCGCGCTGCGGAGCAGCCTCGGCGCGCTGAGGCAGAGGTTCGTCGTCCCAGCGGCCCTTGTTGAGCCACGACGACGGGTGCGGGATGTACTGCTTCTCGGGGAGGTTCGGATCGGCAGCGAAGCGGGCCGCGCCCTCCACGATGTACTGAGCCGGTGTCGAGCGCGCCGCCTTCGCGAACGCCTTGCGCGCATCGACCTTCCCGACCTTGCGCGGGTAGACCTCGTAGAACTTCTCGAAGAGTTCCTCTGTCCGGTCGCTCTCCCCCGGGTTCTTCTTAACGGGTTCTTCTTCTATAAGAGGAGTGGCTTGCAGGCTGTGGCCGGTCGCTACGTCTCCGGTGGCCGGTCGCTTCGGAACCGACCGGACACCCATGGCCGGTCCCTCCTGTGGTTTCCCGTTCGGGTGGAGCGTGTAGCCGTCGGGCAGCCCGTTGCCCTTTCCTCGCGAGTTCGCTCGGCGAGCGACCCGCTGGATGAGGCCGCGCTCCTCGAGCTCGGCGAGCCATCGGCGCACCGATCGCTCCGACACCTCGAGTTCGCGTGCGAGGGTCGCCTGCGATGGGTGGATACCTCCGGGGCCCGATCGTGATGCGAGTGCCATGAACACGGACACCGCGCCGCGCGAGATGCTCGGGTCTCGGATGATCCAGTTCGGCACAGCCGCGAATCCTTCAGTCATGCGGCCAACCTCCATTCGTCGTATTGCGGCCCGTAGATGTCACGCATCGTTGCGAGGGCCTGCTGTTCAGTGATGTGCATGCGGGCACCCATGATGAGGACGCACCAGATGCGTTCGACGGCGTAGTAGACGGGCACGTCGCCGACGAGGTTCATGCCCTCGCGTTTGCCCTTCTCCTGCAGCCAGCGGGGCACCTTCCACCCGTTGAGGAGCGCCCCCGTCTGCAGGAACCCCTCGAAGGCTTCGTTGCAGATCAGGCACGCGGTGAGGAGTTCCGTGGTCGTGGGGCGGAGCTTCGTGCCGCCCATCCCCACCGCGGCCCGGTGCTGCACGGTGAGCAGCTGCTCTCCCCCACACCGCACGCACCGGAACACGTCCCGCGCGTAGACGGCTTGCCGGTCGGCCGCGGTCGGGTCGGCCATCAGATGACCTGACTCGGCGGGGTCGCGGCGTAGCGCTTCTCCATGTCGGCGAGCGTGAGCTCCCCCTCGAGTTCCTGGATCCGCGCATCCTTCTCCGCGCACTCCTGCTCGAGGCGAACCGCGATGCTGCGTGCCCGGTCGCGTTCCCCGCGGAGCTTCTTGTTCGCGTTCGCGAGGTTCGCGAGGCGACGAGTGCGGGCGCTCACGACTCCACCGGCCAGACCCGGACAGCTTCGACCGGACCGGGCAACGACATCGTCGGGATCAGCGAGTTGGACGGCCCTACCAGAAGGTTGCTGCCCTTGTGCTCGAATGGACGCCATTCCTTCATGAGCCCGTGTTCGACGTTGCGGATCATCCACACGTCTCCCTCTTTCGACTCCGCGTAGGGCATCGGCTCCGGGTGGGCGGCGAAGTACTTTCGGGCGATGACGACACCCCACGTCTCGCCTTGCTCATTGACGCCATGCTCGGCTTCTTCGCGGGTGTACGTCGCGAAATCACCGAGCCGCTTCACGCTCTGGACGATGACCTTCCCGCTGCCGTTGAATTCCTGAACCACGAGACCCGGATCGTTTGGGGGCCGCCAGAGCTTGAAGCTCTCGTCGTGCTCATGCAGGAAGAACGCACGCAGAGCATCGACGTCCTCCGCGTATAGGTAGTCCCCGCTCGGCAGGCTGTAGATCCTGCCGTTGTCAGCGATGTGGAGCGCCTGCTCCTGTGTTTCGTCTGCCATCTCAGTGGCCTCTCCCGGAGCCCGAGGCCCCGTACATCTGTGTGACTGATTTCAAAACGGACTGGTACGCCGACAGGCGCTTCTCGAGCGACTTCAACCGCCGCTCCGTGGTCGAGAACCCCACCTGAGCGACCTGCGCCGCCGTGCGGAGATCAGCGGTCGCGATCTCCGCACGGATGCGCTTCTCGGTCGGTGTCCCCTTGGCCTCGAGGTAGGCGTTGTTGAACGCCCGCCGCGCGTCCTCAGCGGTGTCCTTCGCCTGTTCCTCCCACTGCGAGACGATCTCGACGCCCTTCTCGATCTCGGCAGCGGCCGCGAGGATCGCCGCCTCGACCTCGACTGGGTTCACCGGCTCGTTCATCAGCGGAAGTTCTCCGGCAACGTCCCGAACTCCTCGCGCTCCTCACGCGTGAGGCCGAGCGGGTTCCCGACGAACGGCTCCGTGTCGTCCGGAGCGACGAGCGCCATCGGAGCGTCCTCCTGGGGCGGCTCCGTGGCCTCCTCCGGCGCTGGCTCCACCTCGGTGGCATCCTCGGACGGTGCCGGCGTCTCAGGCTCCTCAGCGGGCTCCTGCGCCTCGCGTTCGGCCTGCTCCTTGAGCGCCTGCGCCGGCTTCTTGCGCTGGATCGTTGCGCGCTTCGGCTTCGGCTTCTCCGCCTCGGTCGCAGACTCGGGCACGACCGAGCCGTCCTCGAGCTCCTCCGCCGCGTACAGACCCATGAGCATGTCCGACGCGATGAGCCGGACGAGCTCCGACGTGGCGCGAGCGAGGAGCATCGCCTTCGGCTGCTTCTTCCAGTTGTCCTTGCTCGTGAGCTGCAAGTTCCGAGCACGGTCCATGTCCCACTCGGACTGCTGCACCCGGTCATCGCCCTTGCGTCGACCAGCGACGATCGCGCGCTGCGTCGTCGACTCCTCAACCCATATCTCATGACCAGCCGCCTGCGCCAAACCACGGAGCGTGTTCGCCCGGAACGCCGGGGTGCCCTGGATGACGTCGATAGCTCGCAGCGCCGCCATCGGATCCTTGATGCCGACCCCTCGAGCGGCCATGATCGCGGCCGTCGCGTTCCCCGGGTTCCGCTGGTACTGCTGCGGGACGAACGGGGTCTGCACGAGTGAGCAAGCGAACGCGTAGACGATGTGCATGTTGCGGCTGAACTCGAGGAGGTCGTTCGACGCGTACTCGACCTGCTCGAGGTACTCGACCTCGGTCGGTGCGACGGACTCCTGAGCTTCGAGTTCCGTGTTGGTGGTGTCGGTCATCTGCCGATCCCTTCTGTGAATGTGGTGCGGGGCGTCTCGATACCGAGTGCCTTGTTGGCGTTGGCGTGTGCGTCCTTGGAGTTCCAGAGAGCGCGTTGCGCGATCAGGTCGACCGAGCGGACGCGTTTGCGGAGGGCCGAGACCTGGAAGCCCTGCCAGACGATCGCGGCGGCCAGGACGAGCACGAGGAAGCCGAGCGGAGTCATGCCGCGACCCTCGGGCGCAGCGGCGCGCTCTTCCACGTCTCCGCCACTTCCTTGTCGGAGATCGACCGAGCAACCCCGGCCGCGTGAGCGAACGCCGCCCACGTGTCGTCCGAGCACTCCATGTCGTAGACCTCGTACCCGTCCGAGCGGATCCAAACCGCCCACGTGTCCGTGATCCCCAGCTGGGAGATCAGCTGCTCGCGCTTCTCCGCGTCCAGGTAGTGGGTGGCCTTCGCGTACGCCGTCAGCTGCAGCGCCGTCTCCGGGTAGATGCCCGTGCGGTTCGTCTTCCAGTCCGCGAGGATCACCCGCCCCGGGAAGAGCTTCGAGCGGAGCAGCAGGTCGAACGTGCCCCCGTACAGGGCGCGGTCGTGGAAGACCGACGTCTCCGTGAGGATCACCTCGACCTCGAACTCGTCGAGGAACTTCACCGCCGACTCGACGTGACCGCGGATCTCCGTCGGCACCTCGACCTCCTCGCCGTGCGCGATCCGCTCGGCCAGGTCGTGCACTTCCGTGCCTCGCGCCTTCGCCTCGTCGGAGATCGCGTACCGGGACTTGCGGAGCGTCTCGTTGCGCTTCGAGAGGGGAAGCTCGGCGAGCTCGTCCCAGTGGTCCGTCGCGTAGTCCGAGGTGGCGTTCGCCGCCCAGTACACGAGGGCCGGCTTCGGGATGCCGTTCGACAGGATCGTCGTGACGCCGTCGAGCTTCACCTCGGAGCCGTCAGCCTGGCGGAGGTAGTAGGCGTGGTTCTTGCCGTACTTGCGCTTGCGGAAGCGGCTCGTCGACGTGGGCTTGGGTGCTGTCTTCGTCGCCATGGTCTACGCCGCCTTCGGGCCGTCGTCCTCGGGGGTGTCCGAGAAGTCCGGCGTGAGGGGAGGGAAGTCGGAGACGGTGGCCGCGGGGGTCTCGTCGATGTCCAGTTCGGCGTCGTCCGAGTCCTCCTCGGTGCCGTCGAGGTCGAGCTGCGCGTCACCCGTTCGTGCCGAGGTGAGCCGGTTCAGCGTCTGCACGAGGTGCTTCCGGTCGTCGCCCTCCGCCACCTCGATGCGAGTGATGCGAGCGATCGCGGACGGCTCCCCCGTCACGTCGTCGTGCGCCCACTTCTTGCGCTGGATCTCGACGACAGCGATCGTCGTCTCGGTCGGCCCGCCCTGCTCGAGGAACGTGTCGTAGTGCTCCTCGAGGCCGTTCGTCTCGTTGCCGGGGAGTCGGCCGGAGAGCTGGAAGTTGCTGGTCATGGGGTTTCTCCTTCTTCGATACGGGACACGCGGACGCGCACCCCGGGGGTCTCATGGGGCAGCGCGTAGCGCTTGCGTTCGGCGGACTCGACGATCTGTGCGTCGTCGTGGAACACGCCCGCCTTGGTCATGGCGTCGTTCGTGCTGCGCAGGATCTTGTCCAGGTCGGGCGACGTCGTCGGGAGGCCGCGCTTCACGGTCTTCCCGCGCGGCATCCGGAACACCATCTGCACGAGCACGGGGATGTGGGGGCCGTAGCCGCCCTCTGCTGGCACGGCAGCTCGAGCGGCCTTCTCGACCGCGTCCCGCCATGTCTTGAGGCTCTTCGGGTTCTTGTCGATCACGCGGGCCTTGCCACCCACGGTCACGGCGGTCTTCGAGCCCTGGGCGCTTGGGAGGCCGTCGACCTCGAACTCGATCACGGCCACACCTCCGCAGCCGGCTGCCAAGCGAACCGGGCCGGGTCGCTCCGGCCAGCCGTCAGGGCGAGCGCCAGAGCGAAGATCCGAGCCTGCGACGAGCCGAAGAATCCGGTCGCCCACTGGATCTCGGGATCCGCCTTGTGCGTGGCGACGATGCCCCAGTTACCGTTCGGCTTCTTCTTGACCGAGTACCGCCAGACAGGAGCCTGGGACGGCTTCGGTGCCCGTACTGCGGGCGTTTTTGGGTACGACAATTGATGCCCCCTTCCAGAGGGGTGAGATGGGGAACGGCTCAGAGAGGCCGGGAGTCCAGCGAGTCGGCGAGAAGACCGACCCGGCCGCAGTAGGCGCAATGCCCGCGGCGGGGATCTTCGAGAGCGCCGTGCAGACACGGAGCGCAGATCTCGAACCAGGGAGCGGAGCAGCCTGGGTTGTTGCAAGTGATGAGGTGTGTCGCTGTTCTCCCGCAGACCTTGCGGCCGCAGAGGATCGGGGGAAGTTTGAAGTCGAGGGCGTCTAGGAGGGCTGCGTCATCGGCCATTCTCGGACTCGATCGCGTCGTCGGTGACCTGCTTATCGCGGTGCCAGTCCGTCTCCTCGTCGATGTACCCGTGAGGGTCCATGTCTCGGTCGTACGGATCGACGTCGAGTTCCTCGTCATCCGCCGGGCCGTAGTCCATGACGAGCGTCAGGCGCTGCAGCATCTCGTTGAAAAGGTAGATGCCGATGACCGCGAGCGCGAGCGCTGCCCACGTCTGGAGGGGCGTGAGGGAGATCACGACGCCACCTGCTGCGCGTCGAGCCATGAGGCGATGTCGCTCGGCTTGTAGCGGACGAGACGACCGACCTTCGTTGCCTTCGGACCACGGTGACCGTTGTCCTTGTCATCCAGGTACTTCCACTCTCGAAGGAGTCCGACACGGGTGCCCAGCTGGGCGGCCACTTCCTCGGTAGTGAGGAGCGTCTCGAGCACTGTGGCGCTCATGAGGCCACATCCAGATCGAGACCGTTGCTCGGGCGGTATCGGTCGATGAAGTACTGCTGTCCGCGCCCTGTGACCTTGGTCGTCTTCGACACGAGCACGGACCCATCAGGCTGCTGCCTCGTGGACTCCTTGATCTCGAATAGACCAAGCTCCATCGACTTCTGCGTCGGCATGTTCCGATCCGAGCCACGGCGAGCTATGAGGTACCCCTCCTCGCGGAGCCTCTCGAAGAGGCGGTTCTGACCGATCAGTACGCCGTTTCCGCGGAGGATTTTTGCCAACTCCCCGATGAGGATCGTCGTCGGGGAGGCAGCGACCGCGTCGGCGAAATGCACCTTGGGAGCATCCGCCGCGACCTTCGCCTCGAGCGCCGAGCGCGCCTCGACGGAGGAAGCGAGTTCGCGGAGCGCCGACGCGTAGTCCCGAGGCAACTGCGGCACCTGCTCTCGGGCCATCTCGTAGAACGCCTTCACGAGCGCCTTCTTGAACGTGCGCACCTGCTCCGTGTTTCGCTGGTACGTCATCAGGAGCGTCGCCTGCTGCTCGTTGAGGAGAGCGACGCGCGTCGACTTTGCGAAGCCACCTTGGGGAAGCTCCTGACCCTTCCGCATTTCAAATGCGAGTGGGCCGAAGCCCTCAAAGTCAGCGCGGTTGTTGTCGACGAGTTGGAGCACGGCGCGGTGTTCGACGCCTGCGCCTTCCGCGAGAGCCTGAGACGTGACGACGAGCTCGCCGTCACGTCGGGTGATGTCGAGCGTGCTCATGCCGCCATCTCCTCTCCGAAGAAGACCGACGCCTTGACGCCCAGAACGTCCGCGAGTCGAAAGATCTCGTCGACGGTGAAGGCGTTGAGGCCGCGGAGCTTGCGTGAGAGCGCCGACTGGCTGATGCCAAGCTGCTGCTCGATGGACGAACGGGAGATGTCACTGCGAGCCATGCATGCACGAACTTCTGCGGCTACCCGAGAGCGGCGTGCTATCACTCCCGAGGCTGGGGAAGCATGTCCCTGGAGGTTGATTACGTTCTTCATGTGCAGAACGCTAGGTCTCACGTGAGGCATTGTCAACGTGGAGTACCCAAATATGCAGAAGTGATCTAATGTTGTCCACATGAAGAACGGAAAGGCCGCCAACGCGCGCCTCATCGGCCCCATGACGGAAGCTGTCGCGAGCGAGCTGCGCGCCGAGCTTGGCCGCCAGAAACGAAGCGCTAAGAGCCTCGCGGAGTCCGCCGGGTTGACGCGCTCGACCTTGCACAAGACACTCAACGCGCAGCGCGCTATCGATGTTGACGACCTCTTCCACCTGGCCGACTTGCTGAACGTGAGTCCGAGCGAGCTATTCGAGAGAGCTGAGGTTCAGGCCCGCAGGCACCTGGACGACGGTCTCTTCCTCGCCGAGCGACTCGGCGTCACACAGGAGGAACTCGACGCCGCGCAGGAGGAGAACAACGCCTACCTCAAGCCCGACGAGTCCCTCGAGGACCTGATCGAAACCGTGACGCCGACCCCAGTGATCGACTTCCCACAGCACGAGCGGAAGTGGGCCGCCCACGGCCCTGACGTCGGTGGCGAGATTGACCCCGACACGGTCTGATGTCGGTGGTCGGTCGCATACTCGCCGCATGGCGAGATGGGACCCCTACCAGCAGGCGAGACGCCTCAAGATCGAAGTCGAGCACGTCGACGACGAACTCGACGGTGATCTCGGACGCTGGTACCCGCACGAACGGAAGATCGAACTCACCACCGGCCTCCTGCACCGCACGGAGAGGTCCGTGCTCGCCCACGAGCTCGCGCACGCAATGCTCGGACACCCAGCCGGCGACGACCCCAAGCGGGAGCGCCAAGCGGACCGGTGGGCGGCGCTGCGCCTCATTGACCACGACGAGCTCCTCGAGGCTGAGGTCGCTTCCCCGGACCCTGGTCAGTGGTGCGTGGACCTCGAAGTCACCCCGCGGCTACTCCACGTCGCTATGCACATCTACAAGGGACGACACCATGGCCACCATCTCCAAGTACACGACCGACGTCGGGCTGCGCTATAGGGTCCGCTATCGGAAGCCGGACGGCAAGCAGACCGACAAGCGCGGGTTTCGCACGAAGAAGGAAGCCGAGGCGTTCGCGAACACCGTCGAGGTGTCGAAGCTGCGCGGAGAGTTCGTCACCGAGGCGGCAGGGCGGGTCACGGTCGGCGAGCTCTGGCCGCGGTGGATCGCCACGAAGCAGGGCATGAAGGAGTCGTACAAGCGCACCCTCAACGTCGCGTACTCGACGCACGTCGAAGCGAAGTGGGGTGCCGTGCCGGTCGGCAAGGTGAAGCGCTCCGAGGTGCGCGAGTGGGTGCACGGCATGGCGAAGTCGGCGAGCGTCTCGCGCCGCGCGCACGGGATCCTCGCCGGGATCCTGGACCTCGCCGTCGACGACAAGGCGGTGCACGCGAACGTCGCTCGAGGCATCCCACTGCCGCGCAAGGTACGGCAGAAGCACGCCTACCTCACCGTCCCGCAGCTGGCGACCCTCGCCTCTCACGCGAAGGCCAACGCCGGCATGGTGTGGTTCCTCGGCACGACCGGCTTGCGGTGGGGTGAGGCGGTCGCGCTGCGTGGCAAGCATGTCGACCGCGAGCGGCGCCGCATTCGCGTGGAGGTGTCGGCGACGATGGTCGGTTCGACGCTCGTCCCGGACACCCCGAAGGGTGGTGTCGCTCGTGACGTGCCCGTGACGAAGTTCGCGCTCGAACGCGTCCCCAAGGCGCTCCCGGAGGCGGTCCTGCTGCCGGTGCCGAGCACGGGCCGTATGCGCACGTACTCCCCCGGCTCCGAGTCCTGGTTCTCCGGCGCGCTCACCCGAGCCCAGGCGGAGGATCCGAAGATCCCCGACCTCGTCATCCATGACCTGCGCCACACCGCGGCGTCCATCGCGATCTCGTCGGGCGCGAACGTGAAGGCCGTGCAGCGGATGCTCGGGCACACGTCCGCAGCGATGACTCTTGACGTCTACAGCGACCTCTTCGAGGCGGATCTCGACGCGGTGGCGGATGCGATCGAGGCGAAGCTCGCTGCAGAGTGTGGGCAGAATGTGGGCACTGGGGCTGCGTCCTAGCCTCTGAGGCCCCGTCTCGCTTGCTATTCCGGGGCAGTCCGTTCGGAACCCCGTAGGGTTCGAGTCCCTCCAGGGGCACTGTTCATTCCGTGCGGCAGTCTGCGCACCTGGCAGACCCGCGGATCGCCGGATGCCGGTGCCTAGACTCGAACGATGACGACGATCTTCGACGCGCAGAACCGCCCCGAGCCGCCCCTCGGCGAGGACGAGTGGTCGACGCTCAACGGCTTCCTCGAATTCCACCGGGCGACGCTCGCCTGGAAGCTCTCGGGCCTCGGCTCGGCCGAGCTGTCGAGCACGCTGCCGCCGAGCAGCATGACGCTCGGGGGCCTCGTCAAGCACCTCACCTACGTGGAGGACGACTGGTTCGGGGTTGTCCTCTTCGGAGAGGAGCAGCGCGAGCCGTGGGCTTCCGTCGACTGGACGAAGACCCCGGACTGGGAGTGGGACGCCGCGAGCGCGCAGGAGCCAGCCGAGCTGATCGCCGAGTGGGAGGCGTCGGTTGCACGCGCGCGAGCCGCTGCGGAGCGTGCGTTCCGCGACGGGGGCCTCGCCTACCCTGCCGCGAAGGGATTCTCGGACGGCCGGATCCCCCGCCTCCGGTGGATTCTCATCCACATGGTCGAGGAGTACTCCAGGCACAACGGCCACGCCGACCTGCTACGCGAGGCGATCGACGGGAGCGTCGGCGAGTAACGGGCCCGGCGCCGCGGCCCGGCTCGTGCTGCGTCGATACACCGTCCGGGGAGGATCATCGCCTAGCGTCGAGCTATGAGCACAGCGCAGACCTGGCTGATCACTGGCGCGAACCGCGGACTCGGACGCGCCCTGACGCTCGCCGCACTGGCCGCGTCGCACAACGTCGTCGCAACGGTGCGCGGCGAGCACTCACTCCCGGAGCACGACAGGCTGCTGGTCCTCCCCCTCGACGTCCGGGACCGAACGCCGGCCTTCGACGTCATCGAACGGGCCTCCTCGCACTTCGGCGCGGTCGACGTTCTCGTCAACAACGCCGGGTACGGCCTCATCGGCGCGGCGGAGGAGGTCACTGAGCCGGAAGCTCGCAGCATCATCGACACCGACCTCCTCGGACCGCTCTGGCTCAGCCAGGCGGTGCTGCCCGGGATGCGGGCACGTGGCGCCGGGCACATCGTGCAGATCTCGACGGTCGGCGCGGTCGGCACCGTGCCGACGCTCGGCCTCTACAACGCGGCCAAGTGGGGGCTCGAAGGCTTCAGCGAAGCGCTTGCAGCCGAAGTCGCCGGCTTCGGCATCCGCGCGACGATCGTGCAGCCGGGCGAGCTCGGCACCGACTGGGCCGGAGGCAGCATGCAGTTCAGCACGCCCAACGGCGCCTACGACGACCTGCGCACGCAGCTCTTCGGAACGCCGAGCGTCCCCTGGCCTGCGCCGCCGGCCGGCGTCGAGCCGAGCGGCACCTCCCCCGCGTCCGCGGCGGAGGCGATCCTCTCGCACGTCGGCGACCCCGGCGACACTCGACTGCGTGTGCTCATCGGCGACGACGCACCACCCCAGGTGCACGCCGCCCTGACCGCCCGCCTCGACGACTACGGCAAGGACGCTCGCTTCCCCCAGTGAGATTCGGCCCCACCGCAGCGATAGCTGAGGTGGGGCCGACGTCACTGCAACCGCTGCGATCAGGCGTGCTCGTCCGCGACGCGGATGAGCACCTTCCCCACAGCTCCACCCTCGACCGCGTCGTGCGCCTGGGCCGTCTCCTCGAGCGGGAACCACGTGATGGGCAGGCCAGCCGGCTCCCCTACGGGGAGCGCGCCGTCGACGAGCGCCGCCGTCACGTCCTCGGCCGCCGCGTGCAGCGCATCCGGGCCCACCGTGTAGAGCAGCAGCCCCTGCCAGCGGACGTTCTTCGCGAAGCTCGCGATGATGGGCACGGTGAAGTCGTCGCCGTTGTTGTTCGCGTAGTAGGCGATGCTGCCGTGGTTGGCGATGACCTCGACGTCGAGCGCCGCGTTCTGCGTGGGTGAGACCTCGACGATGTGGTCGACCCCGTTCGGAGCCAGTTCCTTGATGCGCTCGGCCAGCGAGGCGTCCGGGTAGCGGACCACGTGGTGCGCCCCGGCTGCGAGGGCCAGCGCTTCCTTCTCGTCGCTGCTCACCGACGTGATCACCGTCGCACCTGCCCACGCCGAGAGCTGGATGGCCGCGTGACCGACAGCTCCGGCGCCGCCGTGCACCAGCACCGTGCGGCCCGCGAGCGCCTCGGGCGAGAGACGGGCGGGGCCGTGCTCGTGCACCGTGAGCGCGCGGTGCGCCGTCATGGCGGGCACGCCGAGGCTCGCGGCGACGTCGAAGTCGATGCCCTCGGGCAGGCGCACGACACGGTCGGCCGGCAGCACCGAGAACTCCTGTGCCGTGCCCGTCGGCCGGTTGTGCGCCGCGAGGTACACCCAGACACGGTCGCCGACGGCGAGCGTGTCCACGCCTTCACCGAGGGCATCGACGACGCCCGCACCGTCCTGGTTCGGGACGACCTCCGGGAAGCCGAGCAGACTGCCCGCGCCACCGCCGTCGCGGGCCTTCCAATCGGTGGGATTCACGCCGGAGGCGACGACCCTCACGCGGACTTCGCCTGGGCCAGGCTGCGCGACCTCGCGCTCGACCTGGGAGAGGACGCTGGACGGACCGGTGGCTGAGTAGACGATTGCCTTCATACCCGGGTCCAGCGAGTGGGCGCCCCTCGCTATTCCCTCCCTGGCGCGTCCAAGGCGATGGCGGGCATCCTGGGCCACCGCCCACAGCACGGCCTGCTCGCTCGGGCGGCGACGCCGTCTCGTTCCGACAACGACCGGGCACGGGACGGCCGGACGGTGGCACGATGGCGTCATGAGCAGCGACGACGATGTGCGACGGCTGGCGCTCCGCCTCCCGGAGACCTCGGAGCGCACCGCGTACGGCACCCCGGCGTTCTACGTCGGCACGAAGATGTTCGCGCGCATCCACGACGAGCCCGGGGTGCTCGTCTGCTGGCGCGCCGACCTCGGCGAGCGCGAGGCGCTGCTCCAGGGCGAGCCGTCGGCGTTCTTCACCACACCCCACTACGACGGCCACCCGAGCGTGCTCGTGCAGCTTGCGAACATCACCCCGCCGAGGCTCGGCGAACTGCTCCAGGAGGCGTGGGAGGCCAGAGCCACCAAGCGCATCCTGCACGATGCGCGACCCTCAACCGAGCGGGACTAACCGACCTGGGGCACGCACCAACAGCCGAGGCGCGCAGGCGTCCGACGGGCCGCGTCGTGCCAGCCTGGGCAGCGCGTCCGCTCTATGATCAGCGGATGGTCAAGGTCATTGCAGTCATCCGTCCAGTAGCCAGCGAGACGATCGAGGCTGAAGCCGACTCCTACGAGGCGGCGAAGGCGAAGATCGAGGCGATGGTCCCTGAGGGCTACGAGCTGCTCTCCGTGCGCTCCGCCAAGTAGCGAGCGTCGCGGCGATCAACGACGGCCGGCGGGTGCCGCCGCAGCGAGGGCCCAACCCGGGGTGCCGGAGCCGCTAGTCGAACATCCCGTCGAGCAGCCCGCCGATCATGAGGCCGCCGAGCACACCGCCCACGACGTCGCCCATGTCTCCGCCGCGTCGGCCGCCGCGACCACCGTAGCCACCCTGGTAGCCGCCGCCCCGCGGCTGGCCCCACTCGTCGTATCCCTGCTGCTGCTGCGGACGTGACTGGTCGATGTCGCGCTGCGCGAGCTGCAGCGCCTCGCTCGCGAGCGAACCCGCCCGGCGCGCCAGCGCGAGCGCCTGCTCGCGTTCGTCCTCACCGCCCCGAAAGCTCACGAGCTCGTTGCGGATGCGCTCCGCCTCAGCCAGCCGGGTTCGCGGCGCCGAGCCGATCCAGCCCCGGTGGCCGGAGATGACGTCGTTGGCGACGGCGATCTGCCGGTCCGCGTCGTCGATGGCGGTCACGACCTGAGTCTGCGACGGGATAGGCCGCGCGGCCCTGTCCCTGGCCTTGGCGATCGCCTCGTCGAGCCCCGTGTTCGCGGCGCGGAGCCTCGAGAGCGACGCAAACGGGTCGGTTCGCTCGCCCGCGGGAGGGAGCGCGGCGAGCGCATCGGTGAGCCGTTTTGCCGCTTCCTCGACCTCCTGGCTGCGTGGCACGTCCCTCGCCGCGACGAGATCGCCCCTCGAGTCCGCGATCACGGCTGCGAGCGTCGATTCGGCGCGCAGCGCCTCGATCTCGTAGTTCTCGACGGCGTCAAGCAGCGTGTGCACGCGGCGCACGGCCTCCGTGGACGCCTCGAGGGCAAGCCGCGACTGCTCGTTCTGCCCGGCCTCGCGGCGGCGCAACGACACGTCGGCGCTGTGCTCCGCGAAGGTCAGGAGCTGGGCCGCCTCGGCGGGGTTGTCGCCCACCTGGTGCAGCGCGGCGTCCGAGTAGCGAAGCGCAAGCCGATCGATGCTGGCCTGTGCGTCGGGGATGCGCGCGCGCAGCCGCTCCGAGTCCCGCTTGACGCCATCGAGCACGGCGGGCGTCTGCCGCACCACCGCGACGTCCTCCTCGAGCACCGAGGACTTCTCCTCGAGCAGCCCCATCGCCCACTCGCAGATCTGCACGATCCGCGCGTTCCTGGTGCGCAGCTCGTCTGGCGTGTCCGGGATGTCATCGACGTTCAGCTGGTTCAGGTGGAACGCCTCGCCCATGTACTTGCGCACGTTGACGAGCGTGTCCTTCAGGTCCTGTGTCGCGCCGGAGCCCAGTTCGGCCTCCGCGAACGAGAGCTCGTCGTTCATGAGCCGGATGCGCTCATCGGCGTCGACGAGCGCAACACCCGCCTTCATCGCCAGGTCCTTGTCGTGGGCGTCGATCTCGGCCTGCTGCGCTTGCTTCGCGCGGCGAGCGCGCCCCCAGAATCCAGATGCCATGTCGCAGATTCTAGTTGCGCGCCGCCCCGCCAAGCTGGCGATGTTCACCGTCGGCGGAGCGGCGCACCGCGGAGCTCAGTACCAGATGCCCGGCGAGGGCTCCGGAGAGACCCGCAGCACGCGTCCCGCGAGCTCCGCCGCCCCGTCGCTCAGCTCGTGCAGGGAGCCTGCTGCGCGGAGCGCGGCGGGCGATACGCCGCCGAGGACAAGCGACCCGAGCGCGTCCACGCGCAGGCGCACGGCTGCCGAACCCTCGGGCAGGGCATCGACCGGCTCCGCCGTCCCAACGCCATCCGCATCGACCGTGAGCACGAACGAGCCGCCCGCGAAGCCGAGCGCATCCTCGATCTCGAGTCCGAGCACGCCGGGCGACGAATACCGTCGCGCGTCCAGCACGGCCTTCGTGTCGAGGATGCGCAGCCACTGGTGGTCGGAGGTCGTGACGGTCGCGGCCCGCTGGTCGCCGAGCATCCACCTGATGGGCTCGTCGATGGCGAGCTGCTCCGCCTTGACGGTCGCGACGAGATCGGCCTCGAGGAAGAAGCGCCACAGCGCGGCGTAGGCGTCGTCGCTGACGGCGCGGAGGAACTCGACGTTCAGCGTGTGGCTCGCGTAGTCGTGGTCGCCGCCCTCGAGCTTGAACAGCGCTGCCCCCTCGAGGTCACCGGCCTCCGAGGTGTAGGTGATGGCGCGGAGCTTTTTGCCATCGCCGTCCTCGTCGTGCACCGTTCCCGCGAGGCGGGGCCACATGCCGTCCCAGCCCTCGATCTCCCCGACCCTGGCCACCCTGACGCGGTCGAAGAGGCCGCCGATCTGCTCGGCCCACTTCTCCCGCCCCACGTAGTCGACGCGACCGCCCGGGGTCGGGCCGGCCCAGCGGACGCGGCGCGTGTCGATGCTGAAGCTCGCGGCGAAGGTCGCGGGCCCGAACCCGAACCGGCCGTAGATCGTCGACTCCGACACCGTGAGGGCCGCGAGCGGGAGGCCGAGGGCGACGGCCGTGCGCAGCTCCCCCTCGAGCAGGTTCCTGGCGATCCCGCGGCGGCGGCGAGCCTGGGAGACGGTCACCGAGCTGATCGCCCAGCTGGTCAATTGGCTTCCGCCCGGCAGCGTGAGGTCGGCGGGCCACGAGCTCACCGTGGCGATGGGTTCGTCCGCAAGAGGCGCCGAGTCGTCCCAGACGCCCGTCGTGCGGCGGTAGCCCAGAGAGGCGCGCATCCCCTCGAGCTGCTTCTCGCTCGGTTCGGCGGCGAGGAATCCGCGGAGGTCTGCTCGCGCCCATGCGTTGAAGGTGGCCGCGTCATCGGTATCGAGCGTCTCGTAGCGCAGGCCCGACTCGGCGAGCTTCGCCTGAGAGGTCGGATCGATGGGATGGCGCGCGAAGTCGTCGGCTGCAGTCATGCATCCAGGGTAGGGGCCAGGACAGCGCCGCGCTGGGCGCGACCTCGACACGACTCGCCCAACTATGCCATTATCTGCGTATGCATGCAGATACGCAGGAAGACGGCACGGGCTCACTCGGACACATCGAGCTCGACAACCCGACCGTCGAGCTCGCCGCCGAGGTCTTCGGCATGCTCGCCGACGCGACGCGCGTGCGCATCGTGCTCGTCCTCGACGACGGGGAGCACTCCGTGAACGACATCGCCGAGGCCGTCGGCAAGACGCCGGCGAGCGTCTCGCAGCACCTCGCCAAGCTGCGCCTCGCCCGCATCGTCGCGACCAGGCAGGAAGGCACACGCGTCTTCTACCGGCTCATCAACGGGCACGCAAAGCGACTCGTCGCCGACGCGCTGTTCCAGGCAGAGCACTCCGTCGCCGGGGTCGGCGGGACCGACGCCATCCCGCCCCACCACCGGCGAGACCCGCAGCCGGGTCGCGAGCTGCACGGAGACGTCGATGCGTGAGGTCCTCGCCAACCGCGCGTTCCGAAGGCTCTTCTCCGCCCAGGTCATCGCGCTCGTCGGCACGGGACTGCTCACGGTCGCGCTCGGCCTCCTCGCGTTCGACCTAGCGGGTGGCGACGCGGGCATCGTGCTCGGCACCGCACTGACGATCAAGATGATCGCCTACGTCGTGGTGTCCCCCGTCATGGCGGCAGTCACGAGCCGGTGGTCTCGACGCCGCGTCCTCATCTCGGCTGACCTCATCCGCGCCCTCATCGCACTCGGCCTCCCCTTCGTGGGCGAGGTCTGGCAGGTCTACGTGCTCGTCTTCGTCCTGCAGGCAGCGTCCGCGACCTTCACGCCAACCTTCCAGGCCGTCATCCCAGATGTGCTCCCGGATGAGCGCCTCTACACGCGGGCCCTCTCGCTCTCGCGCCTCGCCTACGACCTCGAGGCGCTCGTGAGCCCGCTGCTCGCGGCCCTGCTGCTCACCGTCGTCAGCTCCAACTCGCTGTTCGTCGGGACCGTCCTCGGCTTCGTCATCTCGGCGACGCTCGTCGGCACGACGACGTTCCCCACCCGCACGCTCGCAGCACCGAGCCCCTTCATCTCCCGGCTGACCTCCGGGCTGCGGGTCTTCTGGCGCACGCGCGACCTCAGGGCCCTTCTGGCCCTGAACCTGGCAGTGGCGGCCGGCACGGCCATGGTGATCGTGAACTCGGTCGTCTTCGTGCAGGCGCAGCTCGGGCGAGCGCAGTCGGACCTCGCGATCCTGCTCGCCTCCTACGGAGCCGGCTCCTTGCTCGTGGCGCTCGCGCTGCCGCGGGTGCTCGATCGCGTCTCCGACCGCCGAGTCATGCTTGCCGGCGCTGCCCTCATCCCGATCGGCCTTCTTGCGATGGCGGGCGTGCTCTCGACCGATGCAGCGTGGTCCTGGCCACTCGCCCTCCCCGTGTGGGGGCTGCTCGGCGCCGCGACCTCACTGATCCTGACGCCTTCCTCGAGGCTCCTCCGGAGGGCGGCAGCTGGCGAGCAGCGACCCGCGGTCTTCGCGGCCCAGTTCTCGCTCTCACACGCCTGCTTCATGCTCTGCTACCCGATCGCTGGCCTCGCGGGCGCGCAGCTCGGTCTCGCGCCGACGGGCCTGATCCTCGGCGCCGTGGCCCTCCTCGCCGTCATCGTGGCCGGACTGATGTGGGCACCTCAGGGCGCTCGCGAGCCAGCCCCGGACCGCGTTCAGCTCTGACGCTGCTTGCTCGCGAGCCGGACGATCTGCCTCGCGGCGACGTCAGCACCGGCGAGCAGCGGTGAGGGCTTGCGCGGCGTCGCTCCGATCGCGCTGCCCGGCTGCGTGCTGAGTGCCGGGATGCCGAGGACAACCACTCGATCGTCGACGGAGCCGTCGCGGCGCACGAGGTTGAGGCCGGGCTTCCCCTCCTCCAGGCTCGCACCCGTGGCCTCCATGCTGTCCGTCTCGACGGCCGCTCCGTCTCGCGCTCGTCTCGCATGCACTCGAGCGCGTCCGGAGTCCAGCAGCGCGCGCAGCAGCGGGTCGTCGGTCGCCGGCACCTTCCCCTTGGACATGCGGGGTTCGATGAGCGCGCGGGCGCGCACCTCGATGCCCGTGATCGCGGAGCGGGCGACGAACTCGCCGGCCTCGACATCGAGAGATACCGCCGTCTCAGGTCCGGTCAGCCGGAGCAAGCCCGCGTCGATGAGCGCGAGCACCTCACGAGTCCGCCCAGACGGTGGGCCGGATGCGAGGAACAGCCCGTCCGCGTTGAACCAGCCTTCGAAGTCGGTGACAGCCGAGCGGCCCTCGAGAACGCCGCTCACGGCAAGTCGTGCCGCCTGGCCCCGCAGAGCCCCCATCGCGCGGTTGACTGCGGCGCGAGGATGCTCGTCCGGCGAGGACATCGACCCGAGCTCGCTCTCGACGAGCTGCTCGACCTGACGCCGCCAGCGCTCGGGGCTCACCTGCTGTCCCCGCGTCGGGCGTCGCAGCGAGTCGATCGTGAACGCGTGGGCGCCGTCGTCGGCACGCTGATCGATGGATGCCGTGAGGACGTCGTCGATGGCGCTGACGCTCTCGGCATCGTCGAGGGCAGCAAGGGCCTCCGGGAGCGAGACGGTGAGGGCGTGAGGCGCCCAGCCCGAGAGCGCGGCGAGGTACGCAACAGCGAACTCGCGCGCGATGGATGGCCAGACGTCGCCTCGGAAGTCCAACGACTCCGGCTCGGCCGCGGCGAGCGCCCTGAACCAGTCTGGATTCGCCGTGCGCGCCACGAACGGCGACGCCTCAGCCCAGCCGTCCGCCTTCGCGCGGTACGGCACACCGCGGCGCGAACCGGCGTGGAGGATGGGCTCGTCTCCGGACGGCAGGTAGCGCAGCCGCCCTCGCGTATCGTCGGCGACGGGCTCGAACCGTCCGCCGCGCCCCGACGTGAGCACGGCGACGACGTCGAAGAAGTTCGCGCCGAGGCCGCGGACGATGACCTCCTCGCCCGCTGGCACCGCGCTCCAGTCCTGCTCGGCCGGCATCCCCGGGGCGATGTAGACGAGGCCAAGCTCTCGCGCTGCCCGCTCGAAGCGCTGCGTCTCGTCGCTCGGCAGGGTCTGCACCATGCCCTGGGCGAGCACGACGATCGGCGCCCGCAGCTCGGTGCCGTCGGCGAGCACAACGGTCCGTGCGTCTGGCCCGTCGTCGCGCACATCCACCGCGGTTCCCTGGATGCGGTCGAGCTCCACGTACCCGCTCGCTTCGGCCGCTGCCAGCTGCTCGCGGAAGTAGACCCCCTGCAGCCGCCGGGAGGGGAAGCTGCCGGGGCGCACCGCGCGCGCCTCCTCGAGGACCCACGGCATGGGGTGCTCGCCGCGGTCGACGATCGCGGCCGCCCAGTCGACGAGGTCAGGGCCCGGTACGATCGGCCCGGTCATCCTGGTCGACTCGTCAGCGTGGATGGTCGTCGAGCCGGAGGTCGTGTTGTTGAGGAACTCTGCCGGCTGGTCGATGCGCCAGGTCGCTCCGGCCCCCACGTCGATCGCGTCGACGATCGCTGTGCGAATGCGCGCGCCCGGGCGGCGCGCCACCACTCTGAGGACCGTGGCGACGGCGCGCGGACCGCCCCCGACGATGACGGCGTCGAACATCAGATGCGGTACTCCAGGTCGTCCTCGACGACCGGCCGCACCTCGACGAAGCCCTCGCGCTCCTCGACGGTCACGCGCAGCCCGTAGACCTGCTTGAGGGTGTCCTCCTGCAGCGCCTCAGCTGGCGTTCCGCTCTTGATGATCGTGC
This sequence comes from Pseudoclavibacter sp. 8L, assembly GCF_902506465.1. Classification (NCBI taxonomy): domain Bacteria; kingdom Bacillati; phylum Actinomycetota; class Actinomycetes; order Micrococcales; family Microbacteriaceae; genus Pseudoclavibacter; species Pseudoclavibacter sp. 8L. Next base: position 1,567,575 of record NZ_LR733186.1, read on the forward strand.
CCTGGTCGAGCATGACGATCTGGTCGCAGAAGCGGCCGGCATGGTTGAGGTCGTGGATCGCGATGAGGGCCGTGATGCCCTTCGTGCGGGTGATGCGACGCACGATCTGCAGCGTCTCGATCTGGTAGCGCAGGTCGAGCGCGCTCGTCGGCTCGTCGAGCAGGAGCACCTTCGGGTCCTGCGCGAGGGCCCTGGCCACGAGCACACGCTGCGCCTGGCCTCCGGAGAGCTCCGACATGTTCCTGTCCACGAGAGAGTCGAGGTTCAGGAGCGTGATGGCGTCCTGGACGTGCCGCCAGTCCTCGGCGCCTGGCGCCATCCCGTAGTGGGGCGTGCGACCGAGCAGCACCGCTTCCCGCACCGTGAGGTCGAAGGGCGCCTCTCCGGACTGCGGCACGTAGGCCACCGTTCGCGCGTGCTCGCGCCTGCCGAGGCCGAGCACGTCGGTGCCGTCGAACGTGACGGTCCCCACGCTCGGCTTGTGCACGCGCGCGATGATCTTCGTGAGCGTCGACTTGCCGGAGCCGTTCGGTCCGAGCAGCGCGCAGAAGGTGCCGTCCTGCACTTCGAGGCTCACGCCCTTCAGCACCTTGTGCTTGCCGTAGGCGAACTCGATGCCGTCGATCGTCAGGCTCATTTGAGGGCCGTCTTCCTCGTGAGGATGAGCTGGATGAAGATGGGCGCGCCGATGAAGGCGACCACGATGCCGACGGGGATGACGGCGGGTGCCAGGATCGTGCGCCCGACGGTGTCGGCGACGAGCAGCAGCAGCCCTCCCGTGAGCACCGAGAACGGGATGAGGTAGCGGTGATCCGCACCGATGATGAGGCGTGCGATGTGCGGGCCGACGAGTCCCACGAAGCCGATCACGCCGCAGAAGCTGACGATGACGGCGGCGAGCACGACCGCGACGACGATGAGTCCGACGCGGAGCGCCTGCACGTTGACGCCGAGGCTCTTGGCGGCGTCGTCGCCCGCGAAGGCGACGGCGTTGAGGTCCTTGGCGAACCACAGCACGAAGGGAATCGTGGCGAGGACGAGGATGCCGACCGTCTGCACGTCGCCCCACGTCGCGTCGTTCACGGAGCCGAAGGTCCAGCGCACGATGGCCTGCAGCGTGTTCTCGTTGGCCGTGAACTGGAGCGCCGCGGTGAGCGCCTCGAAGAGCTGCGTGATGGCGATGCCGAGGAGCAGGAGCGTGGCGATGGCCATGCCCTTGGCGGAGGCGAGCCCGAGCACAAGCGCCGATACGGCGAGCGAGACGACCAGCGCGCTCGCGATGATCGCCCACGAGGGCAGCGTCGTGCCACCCGCGATGGTGATCGCGAGGGCGGCGCCGAACGCGGCCGCCGGCGAGACGCCGAGCGTGAAGGGGCTCACGAGCGGGTTCCTGAGGAGCCCCTGCATGAGGACACCCGAGAGGGAGAGTCCTGCGCCGGCGGCGAAGGCCAGCAGCACGCGTGGGAGGCGCAGCTCGGTGACGATGGAGAACTTCTGCGCGAAGTCGTTCTCGAGCGTCCCGCCGAAGATCGAAAGGGTGACGGCCTTCCACACGTCGCCGAAGGTCACTCCGGCCGTGCCGATGGTGACGGCGGCGATGACGGCGAGGGTGCTCACGACCACGCCGCCGATGATGGCGAGCCGCTTGACGTTCGCGCGCTTGCGCTCGCTCGAGGCGACCGCGTTCTGCTCGCCCGGGGTATCGGTGCCGGTCTTCGGCGTCGTGATGGCCACTACGCGCCCGCCTGGTACTGCTGGATGTACTCGCTGGCGCCGGGGAAGTCGGTCTGCTGGAAGTCGACGACCCAGCGCTCGAGGAACTCGTCGGGGTTCACGTCGGCGAACTCCTCCGGGTGCAGCCACTTGGCGAGGTAGAGGGCGCCGATGGACTTCGCGACGGCACTGGTCGCCCAGCCGTTGGCGAGGTACACCTCCCCGTCCTGGATGGCGGTGATGTTCGACCAGCCGGGTCGGGACGTGATCTCGGCACCGAGGGTGTCGAAGCGCTCCTGGCCGGTCGGCGTCGCGCTCGGCTCGAACTCGTGGACGATGACGGCCGGGTTGCGGGTGACGACCTCGGCAGGGTCGACCGTGATCTCCTCCTGCTCGTCGCCGCCGCCTGCGGCGTTCTCGAAGACGTTCGTGCCGCCTGCCGCCTCGATGATGGCGTGGAAGCCGGATCCGGGCAGCACCGTCAGGTACGGGTCGACCGTCTCCCAGTACACGGGCACGGGCTCGACGCCCTCGGTGCGCTCGGCGACGACATCGAGGATCTCGTTCGAGAAGTCGGTGACGGCGCTTGCTCCCTCTTCCTTCTGGAAGACCTGGCCGAGGAGGGTGACGGTCTCGTCGAACACCGCGTAGTCCCAGGCGGTCGCGACGACGACGGGGATGCCGAACGACTCGAGCTGCTCGGCGGCCTCCTGCCATACGGCGTTGCGGGGCATGATGACGACGTCGGGGTCGAGCTCCGCGACCGCCTCGTAGTTGATCTGGTCGAGGCCCTCGGCGATGACGTCGCCCTCGTCGACAGGGAGGTACGGGAGGCGGTTGATGGATGCGCGGTCGACGCCCACGACCGTGTCGCCGGCTCCGATCGCCCGCACGAACTCGTTGCCGTAGCTGTTGAGCACCACGGCCCGCTCGACGGGTCCGTTGATCGTGACCTCGCGGTCCTGATCGTCGACGACGGTGATGGTCTCGGCGTCGGCTCCGCCCTCAGGGGTCACGGTGCCGCAGCCGGCGAGGAGCAGGGTGCTGGCGACGAGGGCCGCGATGGCGGCGGGCAGTCGGCGTGAGATGGGCATATCGGTACCTCTCGGTGGCAGGTCGTGCAGAACGTTCAGGGGCGGCGCAGTGGCGCGGATGCTCAGCTGCTGGCAGCTGCGGCGGGCCAGTTCGGCTCGCCGAGGCTCAGCATGAGCCGGTTCGCCCAAGCGAAGAACGCCGTCGACCCAACGAGGTCGAACAGCTCGGCGTCGTCGAGGCCGAGCGCGCGCAGCTCGTCGATCTGCGCAGGCGTGGCGCTCGGGCGCAGCGTCGACAGGCTCGCGGCGAAGCGGATGATGGCGCTCCAGCGTTCGTCCTGCCCGTCGCTGAGCGCGTCGAGCGAGGTCGGCTGCCAGTCGGCGTCGCGAGCGAGACCCGCGTCCAGCACGCGCTGCACGTCGTCGTGCCTCTTCGACTGGAAGGTCGCCTTCCTGGAGTGCACCGAGGCGCAGTAGATGCAGTCGTTGACCCTGCTGGCGACGGCCGCGGCGAGCTCCCGCTCGGCGCGAGGCAGCCCGCCCTTGCCGAGGAACACGGCGTTGTCGATGGCGCTGCGGGCCTTCAGCACCGCAGGCACCCGGGACAGGAGCCGGAAGTAGACGCTGTTGGTGGTCGCCTTCGCGGCGAACGAGTCGACCTGCTCGGCCGTCAGCTCCGCCTCGTCGGGGGCGGCCACCCACGGCGACCACTCGAGCTGCTCCTGCGTGTACTCGGTCGGCTTCGCCAGTCCGGCGATGGTGCGACCCGAGAGGTCCTTGGACCGACCGGCGGCGACCGTGGCGCGGGCAGGCGCATCCACCCGCTCCGGCGCGGTCCCGGCGAGCAGCGCGTCGCCGTCCAGCATGCGTGCCAGGTAGCTCTCGAAGGCCACGAGCTGGCTCAGCAGCACGATCTCGTCCGGAGTGACCCCTGCGACCGGCAGCACGTGCTGGTCTTCGTGGGTGGCCAGCGCGGGCGACACGGTGATGAGGTCCACGTGCTCCACGAGCGCGCGCAGCTTCGCATCGGCGGGCAGCTCGTCGCCGAGCAGTCGAGCATCGGCGCCCTGCGCCAGATGCCAGTCGGAGAGCTGCGCGTTGCCCTGCCAGCGCGCGACCGTCCTGGCGAAGCCGTGGAGCAGGGCGGGCTCGATCACCTGCGGGCTCTCGTAGAGCGCCGTGTAGGCGGCGAGCGTCTGCTCGACCACCTCGGGTTTCGCGGCCCTCAACGAGGCGATCGACTCGGGAACGGTCGGGGAGATGCGCACGTGGGAATCCTCAGCAGTCGAGATCGGGGAAATCAGATACCAACCTGCCATCCCGTGCGACGCCCCGCGGAATCGCGTTACCCCGCGTGAACTCCCCCGCCGAGGCGCAGCCCGGTCGAGCGGGTCCCGAGCTCGGCCGCACGCCTGGTCTCAGGCGAGGCCGAGGTCCGGTCGCGTGAGGTCCGGCTGCCGCGGTCCCGCCAGGGAGGCGGTGCGCGGGATGAGCTCGATGTCGGGGACCGGGTCGAGCGTCAGCCGCGCGTGCGTCTCGACGTCGAACCGCTGCTTCCCATAGCGGAGCTTCTGCCGCTCGATGCCCTCGGGCCTGAACCCGGCACGACTCGCGACGCGGCAGGACGCCGCGTTCCCGGTCCGGTGGCCGAGCTCAAGGCGGAAGAGGCCGAGCTCCGTGAACGCCAGGTCCGCGATCGTCGCGAGGCCGCGCGTCGCGAGGCCCCTGCCGCGAGCACCCTTCGCCAGCCAGTAGTAGGCCCACCCGGTCTGGTGCACGTGCTCGATGTTGCTCAGCCCGACGTTTCCGACCGCAATGCCATCGACGATGATCGCCAGGTCGTGCTTCGCGGTGCCGGAGACGAGATGCTGCGCCATGTAGGAGACGAAGTCGAGCTCTGTCGAGGGCACACCTCCCGGGAACTGCGCGGCGAGGTCGGGCGACGTTCGCATGGCATTCGCAAGTGCAGGGGCATCGTCGGCCACCCATGGTCGGAGGTGTGCATCCACCCCTGCAGTGTCGCACTCGCAGATGTGCTGGACCTTGTCCTGCGACACGACACGACACACGCGTGCGCCGCTACTTCACTCGGCGGCGCCAGGCTCCGGTCGAGTACAGCGACCACGCGATGAGCACGGGCTGGAAGAAGAGACGCAGGAAGCGCTTCTTGTCGGTGTCTAGCCCGAACGCGTCGCGGCGACGCGCGAACTGCGCGAGGTTGCCCGGGAAGACGGCTGTGAAGAATCCGGCTGCGATCCAGCCCACCGTCGGACGGGCTGCGCGGCGCGCGAACAGGAGCGACAGGCCGAGCGCGATCTCGGCGACGCCGGAGGCGAGCACAACCTGATCGGTCGTGAGGGGCGTGTGCTTTGTCACCGATTTCGGCACCTGCGCCGTGAACTCCTCGCGGGCAACGGTGAGGTGCGTGACCCCCGCGAAGACGAGGAAGCCGCCGAGCAGGATGCGCGTGAAGGTGCGCAGGCGCGACGAGGGCGCGTCGTCGACGAGACGGATCTCGGTGGTGGTGGTTGCCATGTCGGGTCAGGCCTTCTTCGCGTGCTTGCCGAAGCGGTACGCCATGACGAGCTGCGTGATCCCGCCGATGACGAGGATGATCGCCACGATCCACAGCGCGACGACGACGACGCCGGCAGGCCAGAGGAGGATGAGGAGGCCGGCGACGATGCTGAGCACGCCGGAGAGGATCGCGAACCCGCGGGACTGGCCGGGGGATCCATCCGCGAGCGCCGCGATGCCCTCGATGATCCAGGTGATCGCGATGAGGATGCCGAGCGCGTCGATGAGTGCCACGGGCTGGACGAGGGCGATGATGCCACCCGCGATGAGCAGCAGTCCGACGACGCCGTTGAAGACCCGCCAGCCGGTGGGGACGCCCTTGGAGACGATGGCGCGGATGAGGCGCAGGGCGCCCGAGAAGATGAAGAACAGCCCGAAGATCCAGGCGATGGCCGTGAGGGCCTTGATGGGGAAGGCGAGCGCCACGATGCCGAGGATGATCGCCACGGCTCCGCCGATGCCGAAGATCCAGCGCAGCGTGCTCACCTGCCTCTGGCTGAGGAGACTCGGGTCGAGGTTGAAACGCACGATGGGGGTGGACTGGCTCATTGCGGGCTCCTTCGACGGGGATGCGCCTTGCACGGCGCCGACGCTCCTCGTCCGGAGAGCGAGGGGTAGTCGTCATCCTAGTGATGAAGCGCTTCGCGCAGTCATCCGCGATTCCCCGGGGATCACGTGTCCGTCGCGGAGCGCGACGACGGCGTCCGCCGCTGCGATCTCTCCGGCGTCATGGCTGGCGACGACGATGGTCTTGCCCTGTTCGGCGAGCGCGGCGAGGCACGCCGCGATGCGTGCACTGGATTCCGCGTCGACCCCTGCGGTCGGCTCGTCGAAGAGCAGCGCCTCCGTGTCCTGCGCGATGCCCTGAGCGACGAGGGCCCGCTGCCGCTGCCCGCCGGAGAGCTGGCTGAGGAGTCGTCCGCGAAGCTCGCCGAGGCCGAGCTGCTCGATGGCGGCGTCGACGAGCTCGGCGTCGCGAACGCGGGCCCGCGCGCCTCGCCCCCAGTGCCAGCTCGAGGCGCTCGGCCGGCCTCCCGTTCTGCCCCAGCGGCCCATCGCGACGGCGGCGCCGACCGTCAGGGGGAAAGCCTCGGGCAGCCGAGCATGCTGGGGCACGTAGGCCACGCTGCCGGGCCTGGCGTCGAAGTCGTGCCATTCGAGGGTCCCCGAGGTGAGCGGGGTGGTCCCGGCGAGCACGCCGAGGAGCGTGCTCTTGCCTGAGCCGTTGTGCCCGACGATGACGGTGATCGCGGAGCGTCTGACCTCGAGCGAGACGTCGGACAGTGCGGCGTGTGCGTCGTAGCGGACAGTGGCGTTCGCGAGCGTGATGAGGGCAGCCATGCACGTCACACTATCGGTAATGAGAAGCGTTTTCATTATGCTACGGTCCTTCCTCGTGCCCTTCCTCACCGATCCCCTCGAAGCGAGCTTCTTCGCCAGAGCCCTCCTCGGCGGCTCCCTCGCCGCCGTGCTGTGCGCCTGCGTCGGCACCTGGGTGGTCCTGCGTGGCATGGCCTTCCTCGGCGAGGCGCTCGCCCACGGCATCCTGCCGGGCGTCGCCGTCTCAGTCCTCCTCGGCCTCCCGCCGGTCGCCGGCGCGTCCGTCTCGGCCGCCGTCATGGCCGTCGGCGTGCGCACCCTCACGAAGCGGACACGGCTCTCCAACGACACGGCCATCGGCATCCTCTTCGTCGGGATGCTCGCGCTCGGCATCGCGATCGTGTCCAGGTCGGGGAGCTTCGCCGTCGACGTCACGGCGATGCTGTTCGGCGATGTGCTCGCGATCGGGCCAGGCGAGCTCTGGCTCATCGCTGCGGCGCTCGCGCTCGCCGCCGTCGGACTCGCCCTCTGCCACCGGCCCTTCACCGCGCTCGCCTTCGACGAGCGCAAGGCGTTCACGCTCGGGCTGCGGCCAGAGCGCGCGAGCCTCGCCCTCATCGCCCTCGTGGCGGTCGCGGTCATCGCCTCCTACCAGACCATCGGAACGCTCCTCGTGACCGCCCTCCTTCTCGCTCCCCCGGCCGCCGCATCCCTCAGCCGGAAGAGCGTCGTCGGCATCATGACGCTCGGCAGCGCGATCGGCATCGCCTCCGTCGTGGTCGGCCTCTACGCCTCGTGGCATCTCGCCATCGCCGCTGGTCCTGCCATCGCGCTGACCGCCGTCATCTCCGTCGGCGTCGCCTCGGTGCTGCGTGCACCGCGCTCCAGCCGCACCCTCCCCCGATCCACCGCTCCAGCAGAAAGCGACCAGTCTTGCCCCGCACACGCCTGATCTCCCCGCTCCCCCGAGTCTCCGCCCGAGGACTCGCGCCACGCGCATCCCTCGCCCTCGTCGGCATGCTCACCCTCGCCGGATGCACGTCACCGTCGCCGGGCCCCGAGACCGCACCGCCCGCGAGCGCGCCGACCACCGAAGAGCAGGCTCACGGCTTCGTGGCGGGTGCCGAAGAGCTCGCCGAAGCCCAGACGAGCATCGGCAGCATCGGCGCGGACGGCGCCGTGAGCGTCCTGAACCTGCTGACCGGCGAGAGCACCGCACTCGATGCCGTGGCGCCCGCGTCGTGGGCCGTCAGCGACGGCCGGTTCATCTTCTCGGGCGCCGACGCCGCCGATGGGAAGACGGAGATCATCGACACCGGGGTGTGGACGGTGCCCCACGGGGATCACGTCCACTACTACCGTGCGACTCCTGGCCTCGTCGGCGAACTCACCGAGACGGGAGCTGCGCGGGTCTCCTCGAACGAGGGCATCGCCGCCCTGAGCTTCGAGACCTCCGGCACGACGGTGGTGCTCGACCGGCACGCCCTCGGCCAGGGTGAGACCGTCGAGCTCACTCGCATCGAGTCGGCGGCCCACTCCGCCGCGGCCGCGCCGGTGGGCGACGCCGTGGTCGCGAGCAGCGTCGCGTCGGCGGGTGCCTCCCCCGTCCTCACCGCCTACTCGTCTGACGGCACGAAGCTCGGCGAGGGAGTCGACTGCCCTGGGCTGAGCGATGTGCAGCAGACGAGCCTCGGCGCGACGTTCGCCTGCGCGGATGGGCTCGTGTTCGCCGCGGCCGCCGAGGGCGAGGACACGGCTGCCGCACCGTCGATCACGAAGGTCGCCTACCCGGACGCCGCGTCCGCAGACACGGCTGGAACCGCAGCACCCGGCCAGGCAACCTCGCTCGACAGCCGACCCCACCGCCCGGCCGTGGCCGGTCCCGCTGGAGACGTCGGCATCTGGCTCGCCTCCTCCCGCTCGCAGGAGGTGACCTTCCTGCCAACAACACGCCCCATCCTGACGGCCGTGGCCGTCGGCGACGACAGCGACCGAGTCGTCGCCGTGGACGACGAGGGGACCCTGCTGGTCATCGATGGTGAGAGCGGCGAGGTGACCGGGTCGCAGGCTGAGCTGATCGGCGCTCCGGAGACCGCCTCGGGCATCCATCTCTCCGTCGACACGAGCCGCGCCTACCTGAGCACGCCGGCCTCCGCCGAGCTGCACGAGATCGACTACAAGGACGGCGCGCGCGTCGCCCGCACCCTCGAGCTGCCGACGGCCCCTGCCTTCGCCTTCGAGACGGGAAACTGAGCATGCGCGCATCGATCGCCTCACACTTCACACGCACCGGACTCGGCGTCCTCGCCTCGCTCGCGCTCGCGGCAGGCCTCGTGTCCTGCAGCACGAGCGCAGCAGATGACCGACCCGAGATCGTCGTCACCACCAACATCCTCGGCGACGTGGTCACCGAGCTCGTCGGCGACCAGGCGAGCGTCGTCACCCTCATGAAGCCCGGCGCCGACCCGCACTCCTTCAGCCTCACCGCCCAGGAAGCCGCCTCGATCGAGAACGCCGACTTCGTCGTCTCCAACGGACTCGGACTGGAAGAGGGCGTCGCGCAGCATCTCGAACAGGTCGATGCGGCCGGCATCCCGCACTTCGTGGCAAGCGACGCCTTCGAGCCCCTCTCCTACACGGAAGGCGACGCGGAAGGCATGGACGATCCGCACTTCTGGACCGACCCCGCCCGGATGTCCGCGGTCGTCGACGCGCTCGGCACCCGACTCGCGACCGACCTCGACGGGCTCGACGCGGCGGCCCTCGACGCCTCCGTCGCCGCCTACGAGAGCGAGCTCGACGAACTCGACGAGTGGATGCAGGGCGAGTTCGACACCATCCCGAGCGAGTCGAAGAGCCTTGTCACCAACCACCACGTGTTCGGCTACCTCGCCCAGCGCTTCGGCTTCACGGTCGTCGGCACCGTGATCCCTGGCGGGACCACGCTCGCGGCGCCAAGCGCCGCCGACTTCGCCGAGCTCAGCGCCGACATCACCGCCGCCCGCGTGCCCACGATCTTCGCCGACTCCTCCAGCCCCGACGACCTCGCCCGCGCTCTCGCGGACGAGGCCGGCATCGACGTCCGCGTCGAGCAGCTCTTCACCGAGTCGCTCACCCCCGCGGGCGGCGGCGCAGAGACCTACCTCGAGATGATGCGCGCCAACACGGAGCGCATCACCACCGGCCTCACCTCGTAGCCCGCTCGACAGCGAGCCCCAACACCCCAAGTAGCAAGCCCGAACACAGAAAGAGTCTCCATGACCCTCGCCTCCCCCACCAGGACCCGCGGCGCCATCGCCGTGACGGCCCTCGGCATCCTCGCCCTCACCGGCTGCACCCAGACCGGTCCCGCCGCGACGGGAGAAGCTGCGGCGACCCCCGGCGCAGCGGCCACCGCCCAACGCGTGACGCTCACGTACGACGGCGGGCTCGTCGTCCTCGACGCGACGACCCTCGAGGTCGTCGGCGACGTCCCCATCGACGGGTTCACCCGCGTCAACCCCGTCGGCGATGGCCGCAACGTGCTCGTCACGACCGACGCCGGCTTCCAGGTACTCGACACTCAGGAGCCGGCGCTCACAGGCGTCACCTTCGAAGGCTCGAAGGCGGGCCACGCGGTCGCGCACGCCGGCAAGACGGTGCTGTTCTTCGACGGCAGCGGCGACTCCGTGATCTTCGACACGGATGCGCTCCTCGACGACAGCACGAAGCTGCCGGAGACCGAGACGGTTGCGAGCGACGCCGCCCACCACGGCGTCTCGATCGAGCTCTCGGACGGCACCTTCGTCACGACGCTGAGCGACCGCACCGGCATCGTCGCGACCGACGCCGACGGCACCGAGCTCGCTCGCTCCACCGACTGCCCCGGCGTGCACGGCGAAGGCACGGTGAAGGACGAGGTCGTGGTCGTGGGCTGCGAGAACGGCGCGCTCGCCTACTCGGACGGCACGATCACGAAGCTGTCCTCGCCGGACGAGTTCGGTCGCATCGGCAACATGCTGACGACCGAGGACTCGGCCATCGCCCTCGGCGACTACAAGACCGACCCGGACGCCGAGGGCTACCTCCTGCAGGCCTTCGCGCTCGTCGACACGACGAGCGGCAAGATCTCGATCACCGAGCTGCCCGATGGCGTCGGCTACACGTTCCGCGACCTCGCCCGCGGCTCCGACAACGAGGCGATCATCCTCGGCTCCGACGGCTCGCTGCACCTCTTCTCAGAGGAGAACGGCTCGCCCATCACCTCGATCCCCGTGATCGACGCGTGGGAGGGGCCGGCCGAATGGCAGGACGCACACCCCGCGCTCAAGGTGCAGGACGGCGTCGCCTACGTCACCGACCCGGCGACGAGCACGGTCCACGCCGTCAACCTGGAGACCGAGGAGATCACGACCTCCGCGACGCTCCCCGGCGCACCCAACGAGATCGCGTTGAGCTAACAGGCCGAGCAAACCGCGAGGCCCCGGCACTACAGCACGAGCCTGAACGGCTCCAGTGGCGCATGGGGAGCACTCCCCATGCGCCACGCCAGCGAACGGCAATAGGATGCCGAACAGCGGGGCCACGGGCCCTGCGAATACAGCCATCGGACGTCCGAGAAACCACAGATCAGGGAGACTCAGCATGCGCAGCGAGCTATTCGCGGAAGCGAACCGGGAGAGCCAGAGCACCGAGCGTTGGGTGCTGCAATCGAAGAAGATGCTCCGCGTCGGCTTCGGACCTGAGGTTCTCGCAGCCAAGGGCGCGATGGTCGCCTACCAGGGCCAGTTCGAGTTCAAGCACGAGGGCTCAGGCGGCCTCGGCAAGTTCATGAAGAAGATGGTCTCCGGCGAGGGCGGCTCGCTCATGCGCGTCGGGGGGCAGGGTGAGGTGTTCTTCGCCCGCCAGGCCGCTGACGTCTTCACACTGGTCCTCGAAGGTGAGGGCATCACCATCAACACCGCCAACCTGCTCGCCTTCGACGCGAACCTGCAGTGGGACATCAAGATGCTCGCGAACGCGGGCATGATGACGGGCGGCCTCTTCAACCTCGAGGTCGGTGGCCACGGCACCGTGGCCGTCTCGAGCGACGGCCCACCTATGGTCCTCGACTGCTCGGTGCAGCCGACCTTCGTCGACCCCCAGGCTGCGATCTGCTGGTCGCAGAACCTGCAGCCGACCATCAAGAACGACTTCAAGATGGGCTCGCTCATCGGCCGCGGCTCCGGCGAGTCGTTCCAGCTCGCGTTCCACGGGCCCGGCTTCGTCGTCGTGCAGCCGAGCGAGGGTGTCCCCATCGTCGCCACGGCCTGAGGGCGTCACGCCGGTTCCGCCCTCAAAGGCGGGACCGAGTTCGCTGTGGATGTCGGCTCGAGTGCGCTCAGCTAGCGACCAGACCGCAGCCTGAGGCGGGTGGCGGATCGAAGAGATCCGTCACCCGCCTTCGTCGTACTCCGCCTGGGTCTCGCCCGCCGAGCTAGCGGCGCTTCTTGAAGAGCGTGCCGAACACGCCGCGCACCACCTCGCGGACGATCGTCTGGCCGGTCCGGGACCCGAGCATGTCGCTCACGACGTTGCCACTGCCCGCATCCGGCCGTGACCTGGTGGTCGTGCGAGTCTGCGTGCGCGAGCGGGCCGCCTTCTCCGCGCGCTCCCGCTCCTTCGCGTCCTTCGCCGCCTGCTTCTCCGCTTCGATCGCCGCGGCCTCGGCCCGTTCACGCTCCGCCGCGGCGTTCATCTTGGCCGTCAGCACCTCGTGCGCCGACTGCGGATCGAGCACCTGCGAGTAGCGCGGGTACAGCGACGACGAGGCGACGAGCTGGCGGAGGCCGTCCTCCGGCGTCGGCGACATGGAGGCCTGCGGGGCGCGGAGGCGAGTCCACGCCACCGGCGACGGGGCGCCCTTCTCGTTCATGACGGTGACGATCGCCTCGCCCGTCGCGAGCTGCGTGAGCACTTCCTCGAGGTCGTACCCGCTCTTCGGGTAGGTGCGCACGGTCTGGCGCAGCGCGGTCGCGTCGTCGGGGGTATGCGCACGCAGCTGGTGCTGGATGCGCGAGCCGAGCTGCGCGAGCACGTCGTCAGGAACGTCCTTCGGCGTCTGCGTGACGAAGAAGATTCCGACCCCCTTGGAGCGGATGAGCCGCACCGTCTGCGTGATCTGCTCGATGAACGCCTTGGAGGCGCCCGAGAACAGGAGGTGCGCCTCATCGAAGAAGAAGACCAGCTTCGGCTTGTCGAGGTCCCCGACCTCGGGCAGCTCGTTGAACAGGTCGGCGAGCAGCCACATGAGGAACGTCGAGAAGAGCGCGGGGTTGCTGGCGACGCCGGGCAGCTCGAGGAGGCTGACGACGCCGCGCCCCTCGTTCGTCACCCGCAGGAACTCGCGGGTGTCGATCTCGGTCTCTCCGAAGAAGATGTCGGCGCCCTGCTCCGAGAAGTTCACGAGCTCGCGCAGGATGACACCTGCCGTCTGCTTCGAGAGCCCGCCGATCCCCTCGAGTTCAAGCTTGCCCTCGGTGCTCGTGAGGTACTGCAGCACGGTCCGCAGGTCGGAGAGGTCGACGAGCGCAAGGCCCTGCTCGTCGGCGAAATGGAAGACGAGGCCGAGGCTCGACTCCTGCGTCTTGTTGAGCCCCAGCACCTTCGAGAGCATGAGCGGCCCGAAGCTCGAGACGGTCGCTCGGATGGGGACGCCGATGCCTCGCCCGCCGAGCGAGAACACCTCGGTGGGTGCGGCCGCCGGAACCCAGTCCTGCCCGATGCCCTTCGTACGCGCCAGGAGCTTGTCGCTCGACTCGCCTGGCGTCGCGATCCCGGAGAGGTCGCCCTTGATATCGGCCGCGAACACGGGCACGCCGGCGGCGGAGAGCTGCTCGGCGAGCACCTGCAGGGTCTTCGTCTTGCCAGTGCCCGTTGCGCCGGCGACGAGGCCGTGACGGTTGGTCATGGCGAGCGGGATACGCACGGGAACGTCTGCGAGCGCCTCACCGTTGACGATCGCTCCGATCTCGAGCGCGGCGCCCTCGAACGCGTAGCCGGCGCGAACCGTCTCGAGCTGCTGCGCGTCCAACGGGCCGGCGGACTCGGCGGGAGCTGGCGGCTCGGCCTGCGCCGCGGGCAATGCCGGGTCGGGCGCTCCGGCCGGGTCTGTCTGCGCGGCAGTCGCGCTCTCGGTCTTCGCTTCGGCCTCGGCGGCCGCGAGCGCAGCTGTGGCCTCCTCGAGGGCTCTGCGTGCGGCTTCGATACGGGCGTCGGCATCAGTCATGGCACCAGGCTAGTCACTCCTAGACTTGGTGCCATGCCTCAGTTGGAAGCGTCCGTGGTCGTGCCCCTCTCCGTCGAAGCGGCCTTCGCGCTCGCGCACACCGTCGGCGAGGCTCGGAGCTGGGATCCGGGCGTCATCCGCAGCGAGTTCATCCGCGGCGCCGCGGCACCCGTCTCCGGAGCGCACTTCTTCACGAAGACCCCGGGAGGGCGGCGCATGATCCTCGAGCTTCGAGTGGTGCACGCCCCGCTCGTGAGCTCCGCCGAGATGGTGAAGGGGCCGGCATGGCTGACCTCGTTCGGCGAGGGCTGGCGATTCGAGGCCGTCGAGGGCGGCACGAAGGCCACGTGGAAGTTCACGTACAAGCTCGCGTCGCCCGTCTTCGCGTCCACGCTCGGAGCCGCCACCAAGCCAGCATTCGACCGCGAGCTGCACCAGCGTGCCGCTGCGTTCAAGGAGAGGGCAGTGGAGCTCTCGGAAACCGGCTAGGAGAGCCTGACAGCAGATCGCGCGATCCAGGACGAGCGGAGCAGGCGAGACGCTGTCAGAAACGTGCTACGCGGCGGGGAGGTACGCCGCCCACTCGGGCAGCTCTCGTTCGACGCTCCGCGGCGACCAGCCGGTTGCCCGTGGGGGTCTCGGTGTGAGGCGAAGCCGCCACCCCATCTCCCCCGGCGTCTTGTCGCCCTTGACGTTGTTGCACCTGAGGCAGCAGGCGACGAGGTTCTCCCAGCTGTCGCGCCCGCCCCTCGACCGCGGCAGGATGTGATCGATCGTGTTCGCGAAGCCATCGCAGTAGCCGCAGCGGTTCGCGTCCCTGCGCAGCACGCCCTTGCGACTCACCGGCTGCATGCGAGCCATGGGAACGCGCACGTACCTGGTCAGCAGGATGACGCGCGGCCGCTCCCAGACACCGCTTGAGGCCAGCACCGGGTGGTCCTCATCGACGTCGATGACACTGGCCTTGCCGTGCAGCACGAGCACGAGTGCCCTCCTGTCGGAGACCACCCCGAGCGGTTCGTAGCCTGCGTTCAGGACGAGGGTTCGCATGCTGGACCTGCTTTCGCATCCGTACGAAAAAAGGGCACCGCCCGGATCGGCGGCACCCTTGAATCGAGTAGGTAGATGGACGGACGAGACTCGTCGGCCTGTATTCGAACGGTCTGACAGGCTTCACCGCTCTGGTAGACGTCGAGGGCTGAGCACGCGCGCGCATCCTTGGCGTGGATGCCGCTGCGTGCCCTCATTGACGCTCCCGAGTGTCGTCGATCTGGCAACAGCGTAGACCACGGATGCAGAATGCGGGAGGGGCAGCTTTCCCTGTTCACCGGCCAGAAAGACCGAAGACAGGGAGCTGCCCCTCCCGCATGTGGGAGACGCGTCGCTCAGAGGCGGACGAAGTAGTAGCTTCCGCCAGCGTCGAGGCCACCGAGCTCGACCATGCGGCCCTCGGTGGGAGCGTCGATCATCTGGCCGTTGCCGGCGTAGATGCCGACGTGGAAGTTCGGGAAGATGACGAGGTCACCCGGCTGCGGGTCGGAGACGCGTGTGCCCGCCGCCGCCTGTGCGCTGACGCCGTGTGCCACGTCGATGCCGTGGAGGCCGAACACGTACTTCACGAGACCCGAGCAGTCGAAGCCGTCTGGGGTGGCCCCGCCGAACACGTACGGCGAGACGCCGATGAACTGCGATGCGGTCTCGACGACGCTCGAGCCGGCGACGCTCTGGCCGGCGGAGCTGCTCGCGCCGCTCGTGTCGGCTGCGGCGGCGTCTGCGGTTGCAGTGGGTTCTGGCGTCGCGACGGCGGCGACCTGATCCGCACTCATGCTCACGACCGCGGTCTCCGTGCGATCGGTCACGGTCTCCGGTGCCGCGACGGCGGGGGTGGCATCGGCGACGGCGTCGGCGATGGCCGCTTCGACGCTCGCCTGCTCGGTCTGCGCATCTACGTTGGTGTCACCCGATGCGGCCACTGCGTTCGAGAGGCTGGCTTCGCTGGCGGGCGCAGGCGCTGCCATGGTGCTCGGCACGACGGCTCCGACCGCGGTGACCGCGGCGAGCGAGGCGGCTGCGGCCAGTGTTCCGGCGACGCGGCGGCGGACGACGAGCTGCCTGGGGCGTGGAGCGCGAACCGTCATGGCCCGCTCCCCGGTGAAGGCCGCGGGCACGCTGGGCGCCTCGACTTCGGTCGCCGCGGTCGCGACTCGATCTGCGGGGACTACGGAGAGGAGCGAGGTCATCGCGTTTCGCTCGATACGGCCCGTCTCTTCGGGCTGCAGCAGGACGGGGGCTTGGGTGCCGGCGACGGAGGCGAGCGCGACTGCGCTCAGCGACTGCGTGGCGTCTGCGACTGGGCGCACACCGGTCTGGCGTTCGATGGCGCGGGCCTCGCGACGAGTCAGCGTGGTGCTCATGGATTTCCTTCGGGTGGAGCTGAGCACCCGTTGGTGCCCTGGACTTCCACGAGCGTAACCGTTTATAACGAAAATGTCACGCTCAGGTCACAGTCAGGTCGCAAATCATCACATTTTGATCACAACGACAGAACGCCGCGCGCAGCAGAAGCTGCGCGCGGCGTTGCAGGTCAGAAGGAGCCGGAGCTCGAGATGCCTAGTTGAAGGTGTAGTACACCGGGTTGCCCCACCAGATGGAGCGGTACTGGACGACCTTGCCGCCGTACCCGGGAGAGTCGATGACCATGCCGTCGCCGGCGTAGATGCCGATGTGCGCGCCTGGCTGCACGACGAGGTCACCCGGCTGCGGGTTCGAGGTCTGGCGTGCGCCAGCGATCTGGTTGCTGACGGACCCCGAGAGCGAGATGCCCTGCGTCGCGTAGACCGCCTTGGTGAGGTCGGTGCAGGCCGGGAAGTAGGACCCGACGTAGCTGTGCGCCGCCGCGATGAGGCTCGAGGTGTCGACATTGCCGGACCCAGCACTCGGTGCCGCGGACCCCGAAGACGAGGACGAGGACGTCTGGCTGCTCGTGCTGCCACCGGAGGACGTGTTGCTCGAGGTCGACGAGCTCGACTCCGCAGGAGCCTGGGTCTCCTCTGGCGTCGGAGTTGGCGTCGGCGTCTCGGCGACGGCAGCGAGATCATCGCTGGAGATCGAGACGACCGTGGAGTCCGTGCGGTCGACGGCAACCTCAGGTGCAGCGACGAGGGCCACTTCTTCCACGGCGGCTTCCTCGGCAGCTGGCACTGGGTCTGATGTGGGTGCCGTCGCGGCAGCGTCTGGCGACGTGGCTGCAACCAGGTTGGCCTGGGACTGCACCTCGCTCTGCCCGTCTGCGACGGCCGCTGGGACGACCATCCCGGCAGTCGCGGCCGCAGCGACGGTTGCCGCAGCGGCGAAGCTGGCGGCGGTGCGACGGCGGGTCCGCGCGACGAGGGCGGCCGGCTTTGCGGCGCGGATGCTTACGGAGCGCCCGGTGAAGGCCTCGGAGATGTCCGTGACGGCGGCGGGCTCAGAGTGCTCGATGAGCCCCTGCGACTCCGAGGTCGCGTCGGCCGCGAGCTGCGAGAACGGCAGGACCGAGACGAGGGCGCCTTGGCCGTTTCGCTCGATGCGAGCCGTGTCATGCACCGAGGGCGCAGAGGCGACGGCAGGAGTGGAGGCGGCGGAGGCGATCTCGGCGACGGAGGCCTCGATGACGGGGGCAGAGACCCCGGCCACGGCCGACGTGACGACGGGACGGACTCCGGTCTGCCGCTCGATCGCGCGGGCTTCGCGGCGGGTCAGCACGGTGGTGCTGTCCGTACGCGGCGTGCTCGATGTGCTCAAGACTTCTCCTCGGTGCTTTCGAACACCGTTGGAACCGGCATCCTCGACGCGTCCGAGCCTACACAAAGGTCACGGAATTGTCACGGTCAGATCACAAATGGATGCATGAGCGGTCACGCCGGAGTAACGACGAAACGCGCCCAGCCGAAGCTGAGCGCGTTTGTCGAGGTGGTTCGTTCCTTAGCGGAGCGACACGTAGTAGGGGCTGCCCCACGAGATCGAGCGGTACTGCACGGAGCGTCCGCCGTAGCCCGGGTCATCGATGACCATGCCGTTGCCGGCGTAGATGCCGATGTGCTCGCCCGGCCAGACGACGAGGTCGCCGGGCTGCGGGTTGGAGGTGGGCGTGCCCATTGCCGCCTGAGCGGAGACGCCACGCGGCAGCGAGATGCCAACTGCTGCGTAGGCGGCCTGGGTGAGCAGGTCGCACGAGCCGAAGTAGCTGCCGACGTAGCTCATGGCCGCGGCGGAGACGCTCGACGAGTCGACGCTCTGTCCGCCGGTCGATGCGGTGTTGGTCTTGCCCGAGGTGCTGCCGCCGGTCGACGTCGTGCCGCCCGTGGAGGCGCTCGAGTCTGCTGTTGCCGTGGGCTCAGGCGTTGCGACGACCTCGGCGACCTGGTCGCTCGAGAGGGTCACGACGCTGGTCTCGGTGCGGTCGACCGCAACCTCTGGAGCGGCGACGAGGTCGACGGAGGCCTGCTCGACAACTTCTTCTGCCGGAGCCTCAGCGGTTGCGTCGGCCTCAGCCGCCGGCGCCTCGGTCTCGACCGTGGTGGCGGCGAGGAGGTTGGCCTGCGCCTGGCTGGCGTTGTTACCATCGGCGACTGCCGCCGGCACGACGACGCCCGCCGTGGCGATGGCCGCGACGGTTGCTGCAGCGGCGAAGCCACCAGCCGTGCGGCGACGCTGACGAGCGACGAGCGACGCCGGCTTCGCAGCGCGGATGCTCACGGAGCGGCCCGTGAACGCCTCGGGGATGTCGATGACCTCTGCGAGCTGCTCGACGGCTTCATCGCCGGCGACCTGCGGGAGCGCAGTGGTCGTGGGGAGCACCGACACAAGTGCGCCGAGCTCGTTGCGCTGGATGTGCGCGGTGTCGTGCACGAAGGATGCTGACGCAGAGGGCGTCGGCACGGATGCCGAGTTGATCTCTGCGACCGAAGCCTCGATCACCGGCGCGGACACACCCGCGACACCGACAGTCGCCACTGGGCGCTGGCCCGTGCGGCGCTCGATCTCACGAGCCTGGCGTCGCGTCAGCGGTGCCGTGGCGTTCGTCAAGTTTTCCAAGTCGTTCCTCCAGCGCCTGACTCCTGGGAGCCGATCCCGCTCTTGCCTGTTACCAGGGGGAGCTAGGTCGAGGAGCGGGATACGGCGCCTCGGCCTGCCAGCTATGCAGACTGCATAGCTCATGACTCGGACAACACTAGTGGAAAAGCTGTGAATTGTCACGCTTCGGTGTCAGAACCCTAACGCCGAGGTAACGAACCCTGAGTTTCCGGGAAAGTCAGGCGCTTGAAGGCCCGCAGAATGCGGAGGAGATCTTCAGCTGGCCGTGACCAGATCTCAGCCTAGCGCACCTTCGGGGCTCAGGATCGCATCCACGTACACGTGCTCGGCGGTTTCGAGCGACACCTCGACGCCGATGCCGCCAGAAGCAGGCAGCAGGCCGATCCACGCGCCGCGGCGCTGCAGGGTGACCTCGGTGCCAGGAAGCACACCAGCCTCGCGGAGGAGCGTGAGCGTCTGGAGGTCGGACTGGACGGGCTCGCCGAGGCGACGCACCTTCGCGAGCACGGGCTCCGTGGAGGTGGCTCCGCGCGCAGACTCCTCGAGGAGCGCCGAGACGCTCACGACGCCGGCGAGGAACTCCTCGGCAGGCTCGGCGCCGAACTCGACGAGTCCCGGGATCGGCGTGCCGTACGGCGATTCGCTGGGGCGGCCGAGCATCTCGAAGATCCGCTGTTCAGCCTCGTCGCTCATGACGTGCTCCCAGCGGCAGGCCTCTTCGTGCACCTGGGCGAGGTCGAGACCGATGACGTTGGCAAGGAGGCCTTCGGCGATGCGGTGCTTGCGCAGCACGCGCGTCGCCTTGGCGCGCCCGTCGGTCGTGAGCACGAGCCTGCGGTCACCTGCGACCGAGACGAGTCCGTCGCGCTCCATGCGCGCGATCGTCTGCGACACCGTGGGACCCGAGTGGCCGAGCCGCTCAGAGATGCGAGCTCGAAGCGGGGTGATGCCCTCTTCCTCGAGGTCGAGAATGGTGCGGAGATACATCTCCGTGGTGTCCACCAGATTGGTCACGCCCCGCCACCCTCCGTTGCATTGGTCCGCCAAGCCTAGCGGCGAGCGAGCCCGCTTGCGCGCATAGGCTTGCAGCATGCCTGACATTCGCATCCCGACAGAGTTCATTCCGCTCGACGGCCGATTCGGCTGCGGCCCGTCGGTTGTACGGCCCGCGCAGATCGACCATCTCGTCGCAGGAGCCACCAGCATCCTCGGCACCTCCCACCGCCAAGCACCCGTCAAGGACCTCGTGGGCCGCGTGCGCGCGGGCCTCTCCTCGCTCTACCGTCTCCCCGACGGCTACGAGGTGCTGCTCGGCAACGGCGGGTCCACGGCATTCTGGGATTCCGCGGCCTTCGGCCTCATCTCGGAGCGGGCGCAGAACCTGACCTTCGGCGAGTTCGGCGGGAAGTTCGCCAAGGCAGCAGCTGCCCCGTGGCTCACGGCCCCGGACGTGCGCTCCGCCGAGCCGGGCACGATCGCCTCACCGGAGGCAGTCGCCGGCATCGATGTGTACGCGTGGCCGCACAACGAGACCTCGACGGGAGCCATGGCCCCCATCCGTCGCGTCCACGGCGATGAGGGCGCCCTGACGGTCATCGACGCGACCAGTGCCGCGGGCGGCGTCGACATCGACATCAGCGAGACCGACGTGTACTACTTCGCCCCGCAGAAGAACTTCGGCGCCGACGGTGGCCTCTGGCTCGCGATCGCATCCCCGGCTGCGATCGAGCGGATCGAGCGCATCGCCGCCTCAGAGCGGTACATCCCCGACTTCCTGAAGCTCAGCCACGTCGTCGAGAACTCGCGCAAGAACCAGACGCTCAACACGCCAGCCATCTCGACGCTGCTCCTCCTCGAGGCGCAGCTCGACTGGATCAACGGCAACGGCGGAATCGCCTGGGCAGACAACCGCACCCGGACCTCCTCCGGCATCATCTACGACTGGGCGGAGGCCTCCGAGTACGCGACTCCGTTCGTCGCGAACCCAGCAGAGCGCTCGCAGGTGGTCACGACGATCGACTTCGACGAGAAGGTGGATGCAGCTGCCGTCGCGGCAGCGCTGCGCGCCAACGCCATCGTCGACACCGAGCCGTACCGGAAGCTCGGCCGCAACCAGCTGCGGGTCGCGACGTTCACGTCGGTCGACCCGGATGACGTGCGCCGCCTCACGGGCGCGATCGACTACGTCGTCGAGCACCTGGGCTGATCCCAGCGGGCACCCCACCCCGATCGAAGCGCAGACGAGAGGAGCGTCACCAGCAGCTGCTGGTGACGCTCCTCTCGTCTGTCTTGCGTGCTTTGCGTGTCTTGCTTGTCTTGCTTCGCGATCCAGCGTGCCGGGTTTCCGCGCGAGCCGAGAGCTGACTTGTGGACGCTTCCGGTGGGCTATGACGACCACAACTCGGCCCTCGGCCACCGGACATCCGACGGATTAGCTCTGAGCGTCGCCTTCCGGCGCCGACACCTCGGAGTCGGGCTCGAAGTCGACCCCGTCGAAGACGTCGTCCATGTCGTCGGCGAACTCGCGGATATCGGCGGCCTCACCGAACTCGGCGGCCTCCTGCGCTGGGAGCTCGTCCTCGCTGCGAGGGACCACGACAACCCGGCGGCGCTTGCCGCGTGAGCTGCTCTTCTCTGGCTGCACGTCGTCCGCGAGCGCGGCAGGTGTCTTGGCGGCCCGCTTTGCCTTCGGCGCGCTCGGCTCCGGAGCAACGTCGTCGCTCCCGACCGCGCCCGCCTTGGGCTCCTGGCCCGAGGCATCGTCGGCAGCGGATTCGCCGTCGACGGCCTTGCCCGCCTTCTTGCGCTTCCGACGCTCGGGCTTCTTCGGGGCTGCCTCGTCATCGGCGTCGCCGTGTGCGTCCGGAGTCGTCTCCTCCGCGACGGCGTCAGGCTTCGCCTGGTCGACGCGCTTGCGGCGCGACCGCTTGGGCTTCTCGGCGGGCGGCGTCTCCGTTTCAGTCACGTCGACGGATGCTTCGCCGACAGCCGTGTCGCTCGGAGTGCCGTCGGTCTCGGCGTCGGGCTTCGACTTCTTGGCCGACTTCTCCTTCTTGCGCTTCTTCTTCTTGGGCTTCTCGGCTTCCGCAGCTTCGTCGGCGGCAGGCTCTGAGCCAGCACCTGCTGCGACGTGCTCACTCGCGGGCACCTGAGCCGACTCGTCGTCCGCAGAGCCGTCTGCGGACGACTCGGCCTCGGTCGCACCGTCTGCGCCGATGCGACGTCGTGTCCGCGTGCGCCGGATGCGCTTGCTCGACTTGGGCGCAGCCTCCGCGCCCGCGGCCTCTGCGTTCTCGCCGTCGACGTCAACGACCTCGCCGGCCTCGAGCAGCTGCGCCGCTTCGTAATCGGCGAGCCGATCGGACCACGGCACCCACGAAGGTGCCAGCAGGGCCCCGTCGCCGGGCAGCAGCTCGGCCTCGAGGACCGTCGGCTCCGCCTGGTCGACAAGGCGGACGAGGGAGACATTCCATCGCCAGTCCGGGTAGCCAGGCAGACGGGTCGTGTACTGGAGCGTGTAGACGCCCTCGTCCTCCTCGGGGACGACGGCGACGAGCTCGCCGAGCTCGGAGGCCGGCGTCACGTCCAGCAGAGCCGACCAGGCCAGCCTCCGCGAAGACTCGAGCTCGACGGCATCAAGGGCGACCCCGAGCGGGGCTGCAAGCACGGCCTCGTTCGTCATCAGGCGTCCAGGTCGTCCGCGACGCGACGGAGCATCGCTGCGATCTTCGCGCCCTGCGGCTTCTCGGGGTAGCGACCGCGACGCATCGCGCCGCCAACGGAGTCGAGCAGCTTCACGAGGTCCTCGATGATGACTGCCATGTCATCAGGCGACTTGCGCTGGATGCGCGCGACGCTGGGCGGGGCCTCGAGGACGCGGACCGACAGCGCCTGCGCACCGCGTCGTCCGTCGGCGATGCCGAACTCGAGCTTCGTTCCCGGGCGCACCGACGAGGTTCCTGCTGGCAGCGCTGTCGCGTGCAGGAAGATCTCCTGACCGTCGTCGGCCGCAATGAAGCCGAATCCCTTGTCCTCGTCGTAGAACTTCACCTTGCCGGTGGGCATGGCCATCTCCTTGTTCGGCGCACGAAGCACCAGATCGAACTTTCACAGGCGGGGCGGCGAACTTCGCTTCCCCTGGTCGGCCGCGGCGTGCGGCTGATCCGAACCAGTCTACGGTGGCGCGCATGTCGATTAGTCTGGTTCGGTGACCTCTTCCAACGGCGCCCCCATCGCGAAGGGCGAACGCATCCTCGCTTTCATGTCCCTCGGCATCGCGGCGATCTCCTTCATCGCGCTGCTCGTGCTGCTCGCGACGCCACTCCTCGGCATCGAGGTCGACGCGAGCAACCCGATCTGGCCGACGCTGCTGTTCGTCACCTACATCGGCTTCCCCGTCGCGTTCCTCCTCATCCTGTCGCTCATCATCTGGCGCGTCGTCGCGAACCGACGCTCGCGGGGCAGGTCCGAGAGCTGATAGACGCCTCCCCGAGCGCGCTGCGGATCCTCCAACTCCTCCGCAGCCTGGATCGCACCGACCTCGCCAGCCTCGCCGCCTGGCGCAGGCTGTCGATGCGCGGCTCGAGCGGCGCCATGGACATCGCCGAGGCGCTCGCAGAAGAGAGCGCCCTGAGCGAAGCCGTCGCGCGGCTCGGCTGGCGAGACGCCTCGCGCCTCGCCGCAGGTTCACCGCAGGCGCTGCAGACGGCTCGGCTGCGCGGCCTCGCTGTCGGAACGCGGGAGGCGCCCGAGCTTCTCTCGACCACCGCGACCGCATTGTCCGAGCTCCTCGCAGCGTCACCCGACGCCGCCGAGTTCGATGCGTCGAGCCTCGCACCGCTCCCCCAGGCCACCGAGCGCGCCCACAGCGCCGCGCAGCTCGCGGCCGACGCGATCGCCTCCCTCGACCTCGCCCCACGCGCCTACCGCGACGGACGAGGCGGACTCCAGCTGGGCGCGACGACGGTCCGTCGCATCGCGGCAGAGCTGCACACCGAGCAGGCGGTGCTGTCGCCCCTCTTCGAGTGGATGCTGGACCTCGGCCTCTGCAGCCCGGTCTCCGACGCCATGCGCCCCACCTCGCTCGGGCGCGTGTTCCGCCTCAGCGCCCCGCTATCGCGGTGGCGCCAGCTCGCCGACTGCTGGCTCGCGGAGCTCCGCGTCGCAGACAGGACGGGCCTGCTCGTTGACGCGAAGTCGCACGCGACGCCGCAGACAGAGCTGCTCGGAATCACCGTCGAGGGCCAGCTCAGCCAGCTCGGCCTCCTGCTCGCGCAGGATGACCTCGACGGCGCGGCTGACCTCCTCGAAGCCTCCCTGCCAGACGAGGTCCCCGGCGTCTACCTCCAGCCCGATCTCTCGATCATCGCGCCTGGCCCGCTCGCCCCCGCCGACGAGCAGGAACTACAGTCGGTCGCATCCCTCGAGCGACGCGGCCTGGCCTCGAGCTACCGGCTCTCCGAGGCGTCGGTCACGCACGCGCTCGGCACCGGACTCTCGATCGACGAGATCAAGGCCACGCTCACTCGGCTCTCGCTCACCGGCATCCCCCAGCCCGTCGAGTACCTGCTCCGCGAGGCCTCGAACCGGCACGGCCGGGTGCGAGTTCGCGAGCACCCCGTCCGCCCCGGCACCATCGTGACGAGTCAGGACCCGGCACTCATGGATGCGCTGAGGGTCGACGCAGCCGTCGCGCCGCTCGGGCTTCGCCAGTCCGGAGAAGGCGCGCTCGTCTCCTCTGCATCGCGCGACACGGTCGTGCTCATGCTGCTCGACGCGCGCTACCCGGCAAGCGCAGAGAACGCAACGGGCCAGCTCGTGCCGCTCCGCCCCCGGGAGACCGCCCCGGCACGAGACCAGCGTCCGAGCGAGGCCGCGCTGAGGTTCGCGGACGCCCTCCACGACGAGGCCACACGCCTGGACGCGGGAGACGACGCGCAGACGTGGGTGCAGCGTCAGCTCGAGGTAGCTCGACGCGCGAAGAGTGAGGTCACGGTGCGCGTCGACCTGGGAGGCGGCAAGGAGACCACGCTGCGCCTCGTGCCGATGAGCGTCGCGGCGGGTCGCCTCCGAGCGAGGGACCTCGCGGCCGACGTCGAACGGACCCTCCCGATCCGCGCGATCCTCGAGGTGCAGCTCTCCGAGGCGCCGGAAGACCACTAGCGCTGCGAGAAGTCGCCGACACCGCTGACGCGCAGGACCTGGCGGGTATGATTGACCGCTATGGCACTTGGACCGTTGATCGTACAGAGCGACAGAACTGTCCTGCTCGAAGTGGCGCATCCCGACGCCGACGCCGCACGCCACGCGTTGGCGGTCTTCGCCGAACTCGAGCGAGCACCGGAGCACATCCACACGTATCGCATCACGCGGCTCGGTCTCTGGAACGCCCGCGCGGCCGGCCACGAGGCGGACGAGATGCTCGACGTCCTCGAGCGCTTCGCGAAGTTCCCCGTCCCCGCCTCCGTCTCCGGTGAGATCCGCGAGACCGTCGCCCGCTACGGCAAGCTCGTGATCTCCCGTGATGAGGAGGGCGAGCTGGTCGTCTCGAGCGACGACCCGGCCGTGCTCCTCCAGATCTCCAGGGCCAAGCACGTCGCACCGCTCCTCGAGGGGCCGACCGGCGAGTCCGGATTCCGCGTGCAGGCCTGGGCCAGAGGTGAGCTCAAGCAGCAGCTCGTGAAGCTCGGCTGGCCCGCGGAGGACCTCGCGGGGTACACGCCGGGCACGCCGCATGCCATCGAGCTCGACGAGTCCGAATGGCAGCTGCGCGATTACCAGCGGTCGGCCGTCGACCACTTCTTCAAGGGCGGGTCCGGGGTCGTCGTGCTCCCCTGCGGCGCTGGCAAGACGCTCGTGGGCGCCGGTGCCATGGCGACCGCGTCGACGAGCACGCTCATCCTCGTCACGAACACCGTATCCGCACGGCAGTGGCGCGACGAGCTGCTCCGCCGCACCACGCTCACGGAAGACGAGATCGGCGAGTACTCGGGCGAGGTCAAGGAGATCAAGCCCGTCACGATCGCGACCTACCAGATCCTCACCGCGCGCCGGAAGGGCGTCTACACGCACCTCTCGCTGCTCGACGCCCTCGACTGGGGCCTCATCGTCTACGACGAGGTGCATCTGCTGCCCGCCCCCGTCTTCAAGCTGACGGCTGAGCTGCAAGCCCGACGACGGCTGGGCCTCACGGCGACCCTCGTGCGAGAAGATGGCCGCGAGGGTGACGTCTTCAGCCTCATCGGCCCCAAGCGCTTCGACGCTCCGTGGAAGGACATCGAGGCGCAGGGGTACATCTCGCCCGCCAAGTGCTACGAAGTCCGGGTCGACCTGCCGTACGAGACGCGCATGGAGTACGCGGCCGCGAGCGACGACGAGCGCTACCGCATCGCCGCGACGGCGCCGGCGAAGCACGAGCTCGTCAAGGCCCTCATCCGCAAGCATCGAGGCGAGAACATCCTCGTCATCGCCCAGTACCTCGATCAGATCGACAGCATCGCCGAAGAGCTCGGAGTGCCGAAGCTCACGGGCCAGACGCCCGTCGCGGAGCGCGAAGAGCTCTTCCAGGCGTTCAGGGAGGGGCGGGAGAAGGTGCTCGTCGTCTCGAAGGTCGCCAACTTCTCGGTCGATCTGCCGGATGCGTCCGTCGCCGTGCAGATCTCCGGCTCGTACGGTTCACGGCAGGAAGAGGCGCAGCGCCTCGGCCGGCTGCTGCGCCCGAGCTCGAGCGGCGTGACCGCGTCGTTCTACACGCTCGTCTCGCGAGAGACCGTCGACCAGGACTTCGCGCAGAACCGGCAGCGCTTCCTCGCGGAGCAGGGGTACTCCTACGAGATCCTCGACGCCGACGCGATCCTCGAACCGGCCTAGCTCGACTCCGGCAGTTCTCCGGCTTGACTCTGCACCACGGTGCAGGGTCCACGCTGGCGTCATGCAACACACGAAGCACAGCCGACTCGCCCAGGCGCACGGCCTCATCCGCCTGTCCGCCATCTACGACCTCATCGTCACGATCGGGTTCGCCTTCCTACCGACCGCGTCCCTGATCTTCGTCGGGCTGCAGGCCCTGCACGCCGAGCTCGGACTCAGCGGCGAGCTCCCCTCCGCGAGCTCTTCTTCGACCATGATGTTCGTGAACCTGATGGGCAGCGTCGTGACGGCGTGGGCGCTCTTCCGGATCTTCCGTCCGTCCCTCGCGGCGGGAGCTGCGGACACGCTCGCACGAGTGCTGTTCTCGCTCGCGATGATCACGGCGCTGGCCCAGGGCGCGAGCCCGCTCATCGTGGTCATGCTGGCTCTCGAAATCGCCTGGGGCGTCGCACAGGCAGCCGTCCTCGTCCGAGCGCGACCACGTCCGGCTCCGGCAGCTGCGGCCCAGCCCGTAGTCTCCTCAGATGCGCATCGCTGAGCTCGCCGAGCGGGCAGACGTCAAGGTCTCCACCGTCCGCTTCTACGAGCGGCGTGGGGTGCTCGACAGCCCGCCCCGCACGCCGGGTGGCTACCGCGACTACGACGACCGGGCACTCACCCGTCTGCGCTTCCTGCGCCGTGGCCAGGAACTCGGGTTCACG
This sequence comes from Pseudoclavibacter sp. 8L, assembly GCF_902506465.1. Lineage (NCBI taxonomy): Bacteria > Bacillati > Actinomycetota > Actinomycetes > Micrococcales > Microbacteriaceae > Pseudoclavibacter > Pseudoclavibacter sp. 8L. The sequence continues at coordinate 1,595,111 of NZ_LR733186.1, forward strand.
CTCCGAGAGCTCACCGACTTCGTGCTGCTCTCGGCGGATGCACGGGCGGGGACCGCCCAGCCGGAAGCCGTGCAGCGCGCCGCGAACGACAAGCTCCTCGAGATCGACAGCCGCATCCGCGACCTGGACCGGACGCGCGCCGCCATCGTCGGGCTCCTCGCCGCTCCGTGCCTCGACCCGACGGCCGAGTGCCCGATCGTCGACGCGCTCGGCCGCGAACCGCGACCGGAGGTCACACGCGGGCGAGGAGCTCCACGTGCGTCATGACGAACTCGGCGTCCTCGTCGTCCGCCCACTCCGACCAGGCATCGGCGATGCGCTGAAGGTCGCCTGACGACGCGATCCCCCGTGCCCGCGCATCCTCGGCGAACCGCGACCTCGTGGCGCGTTCCGCCCACGTCGACCCCCACCAGGCGCGCTCCTCCGGTGTCGTGAAGATCCAAGCACTCGCCGAGAGACGAACATCCTCCAGCCCCGCCGAGCGTGCCCAGCGCCGCAGGATCCTGCCCGCGTTGGGCTCCCCGTCGTTCGAGCGCGCGACCTTGTCGTACACGGCGAGCCAGTGGTCGAGTTCCGGAAGCTGCGGCGACCACACGCACGTTCCGTAGTCGACGTCGCGCACCGCGACCAGTCCACCCGGCTTCGTCACGCGGCGCATCTCCCGCAGCGCCGCGACCGGGTCGGAGAGGTGCTGCAGCACCTGATGTGCGTGCACCACGTCGAACTCGCCATCGGCGAAGTCGAGCGCGTAGACATCGCCGAGCAGGAACTCCGACTGCGTGTCCCCCGCCTCGAGTGCGGAGGCACGAGCCACCTCGAGGGGCTCATCTACGACCTCGATGCCGACCACGCGGCCGGCGGTGCCGACCCGCCGGGCGAGATCCAGGGTGATCGAGCCCGGCCCGCAGCCGACATCTAGCACGTGCATGCCCGCTCGCAGCTCCGGGAGGAGGTAGCCGGCGGAGTTCTCGGCCGTGCGCCGCCCGTGCGAGCGGAGCACGCTCGCGTGGTGGCCATGGGTGTACCTCGGGGCTGCGGAGTCGTCCATGTCGGCACAGTAGCGCACCGCGCGGGCCCGGACCCGCGTGAGGACGACCCAGAAGATTAGCGCATCCGCGCTGCCGCGACACCGCGCGCCGTCAGACTTCACTCAGACGGCGTCAAGATACTTAGTCCATGACTGATGGCCCCAAGATTCTCGTTGTTGACGACGAGCCAAACATCCGCGAACTCCTGTCGACCAGCCTGCGCTTCGCAGGGTTCATGGTGCGTGCCGTCGGCAACGGCGCCGCCGCGATCTCCGCTGTCATCGAGGAGGAGCCCGACCTCATCGTCCTGGACGTCATGCTCCCCGACATGAACGGCTTCGGCGTCACGAAGCGCCTCCGCGCATCTGGCTACACGAGCCCCATCCTGTTCCTCACCGCCAAGGACGACACCGACGACAAGATCGAGGGCCTCAACGCGGGTGGCGACGACTACGTCACCAAGCCGTTCAGCCTCGACGAGATCGTCGCCCGCATCAAGGCCATCCTCCGCCGCACCATGCAGGCCGAGGAGGAGGCGGTCATCCGCACGGGCGAGCTCACGATGGATCAGGACACCCACGAGGTGTTCATCGGCGACGAGCCGATCGAGCTCTCCCCCACCGAGTTCAAGCTGCTGCGCTACCTCATGCTCAACCCCAATCGGGTGCTCTCAAAGGCGCAGATCCTCGACCACGTCTGGGAGTACGACTTCAACGGCGACGCCGGCATCGTCGAGTCCTACATCTCCTACCTGCGCCGCAAGCTCGACCAGTTCACCGAGGAGCCGCTCATCCAGACCAAGCGCGGCTTCGGCTACATGCTGAAGGTCTCCGGGGCCAAGGCATAGCAGAGGTGACCAAGCCTGACCACGAGGGGAAGTAGGCGGTGCCGTTCAGGGCATGGCGCTGGGATCGGCTCTCGCTCCGCAACAAGCTGACGATCGTCAACATCACCCTGCTGACGTTCGGCATCGTCGTCGCCGGAATCGGCACGACGCTGCTGCTGCGGCCGACGCTCGTCTCGCAGACCGACTCGCAGTTGAGCGTGTACGCGAGTGACCCGACCCAGTTCCTCGCCGCCGACCCCTCGTCAAGGCTCATCACCTACGACGCGATCCGCATCGCGCCGTCCACGATCTACGTGGCCGTCCTCGATGCGGACGGCAAGGTCGTCGTCGACAACTGGGGACAGTGGCAGCGGCCGCAGGCGATCGCGCCCGAGGTGCCAGCAGATGCCGCGGTCCGCGGCAGCCAGAGCCTGTTCGACATGGAGGACCCACTCGGGGCGACCTGGCGAACCATCACCGTGCCAGAGGGAGAATACGCCGCCGATCAGGTGCGGGGCACGCTGCTCATCGCGGCCCCGCTGACGAGCGTCAACGCGACGATGGTGAACTTCCTCGCCATCTTCTTCGGCTTCGGGCTGACAGTCGTCATCTTCGGCGCGGCCCTCACGAGAGTGCTCGTCTCCGCGACGCTGCTCCCCCTGAGGCAGGTCGAGGCCACGGCCATGCAGTTCGCGTCTGGCGACTACTCCCAGCGCCTGCCCGCAGGCACCCCGAACACCGAGGTGGGGCGCCTCTCTCGGTCGCTCAACACCATGCTCGTCCGCATCGATCACGCCTTCGACGAGCGGACCCGCACCATCGCGCAGATGCGCCGTTTCGTCGGCGACGCGAGCCACGAGCTTCGCACGCCGCTCGTCACGGTCCGCGGATACGCCGAGCTCTACCGCATGGGCGCGCTCAACGATCCCGAGAAGGTCGGCCAGGCGATGGAGCGGATCGAGAAGGAGGCGCTCCGCATGGGGGGCCTCGTCGAGGACCTCCTGCAGCTCGCTCGACTCGACGAGACGCGTGAGCTCGTCAAGGACGTCATCGACCTCGAGCCGATTGCCGAGGACGCGGCGATGGACGCCCACGCAACCGCCAAGGACCGCGTTGTGCGGGCCCTACCCGTGAACATCATCCAGGAGCCCCGCGACGACGCGGAGCCCCTCGGATCCGAGACGACCGGTGAGCTTCCTGTCGCGGTCGATGAGGACGCCGTCTCGACCGAGGAACCGGCCAGCGCTCCGGAAGGTGCGGCCGCTAAGCGCGCGCTGTGGCGACGGCGCCCGCTACCGCGTCCAGCGCTGCGAGGCTTCCCCATCAGACGCAAGGGCTCCGAGCCGAGTGAGATCGAGTCCGCCGGCTCCGACGAAGACCTGGGGGACGTGCCCGCCATGGTGCACGCGAACGAGGACAAGGTCCGGCAGGCGATCTCCAACCTGCTCGGCAACGCCATGCGGTACACGCCGGAGGGCTCTCCCCTCGAAGTCGGAGTGACGGTGGACCTGCCGAACCAGCTCGCCATCGTCGATATCATCGACCACGGTGAGGGCATCCCCCCGCAGATCCGGCAGAAGATCTTCGAACGGTTCTGGCGCGCGGACACCTCCCGCGCACGCGAGACCGGCGGTTCCGGGCTCGGCCTCTCGATCGTCTCGGCGATCATGAAGGCGCACGATGGCGAGGTCGACGTGCTCGAGACTCCCGGAGGCGGGGCGACGTTCCGCCTCAAGTTCCCGCTGCTCATCTCAGCACCTGTGGATAGCCCGCTCTCCACAGCCCCGAACACCTGATCCCTCGCTCGCTGTTCCCTCTCTTAGCCTTCTCGCGAGGTGCCGCCGGAACCACCCGGCGGCCGGAGAAGGGGGAACACCCATGGCCGTCTACATGGTCGACAGCGAGCAGCTGCAGCTCGCCGTCACGAACACGCAGTCGTCGATCGGACGAGTGCAGGCAGAGGTCGCCGCGCTGCTCGGCAACCTGACCGCACTCGAGGGATCGTGGAGCGGGGAAGCCGCAGCAGCCTTCCAGGGTCTGGTGCAGCAGTGGCGCTCGACGCAGGCTCAGGTGGAGTCGAGCATCTCTGCCATCAATAGCGCCCTGGGCAGCGCAAGCGCCAGCTACGGCACCGTGGAAGGCGACGTTCGACGGCTCTTCAGCGTCTGACCGGCACTGCTCTCGGCGGCCTGGCCTGGCCTGGCCTGTAGCTCGACCGATCTCGACGAGGAGCGAGGCGGAAACGACGAAGCGGGCGGCTCCGTGAGGAGCCGCCCGCCTGTTGTCGTGCGCGTGGTGCTTAGAAGTCCATTCCAGCGCCCGGGTCCATCGCCGGTGCGCCAGCCTTCTCGGGCTTGTCGGCGACGACGACCTCGGTCGTGAGGAAGAGACCAGCGATCGAAGCTGCGTTGAGCAGCGCGGAGCGCGTGACCTTCACCGGGTCGAGCACTCCAGCCTCGATGAGGTTGACGTACTCGCCGGTTGCGGCGTTGAGGCCCCAGCCGTCTTCGAGTCCAGCGACCTTCTCGGCGACGACGCCGGGCTCGAGGCCAGCGTTCGTCGCGATCTGCTTGAGCGGTGCGAGGATGCCGACCTTGACGATGTTGACGCCGGTCGCTTCGTCGCCCTTGAGCTCGAGCTTGTCGAGAACGCGTGCGCCAGCCTGGATGAGGGCGACGCCACCACCGGCGACGATGCCCTCTTCGACGGCAGCCTTCGCGTTGCGGACTGCGTCCTCGATGCGGTGCTTGCGCTCCTTGAGCTCGACCTCGGTCGCAGCTCCGGCCTTGATGACGGCGACGCCACCGGCGAGCTTCGCGAGGCGCTCCTGGAGCTTCTCGCGGTCGTAGTCGCTGTCGCTGTTCTCGATCTCGGCGCGGATCTGTGCAACGCGGCCGGCGATCTGCTCGGGCGAGCCAGCGCCCTCGACGATCGTCGTCTCGTCCTTCGTCACGACGACCTTGCGGGCCGTGCCGAGGAGGTCGAGCGTCGTGTTCTCGAGCTTGAGGCCGACTTCCTCGCTGATGACCTGTCCACCGGTGAGGATGGCGATGTCCTGCAGCTGGGCCTTGCGGCGGTCGCCGAAGCCGGGAGCCTTGACGGCAACCGACTTGAAGATGCCGCGGACCTTGTTGACGATGAGCGTCGCGAGAGCTTCGCCCTCGACGTCCTCGGCGATGATGAGGAGCTGCTTGCCGGCCTGGATGACCTTGTCGACAACAGGAAGGAGGTCCTTGATGTTGGAGATCTTGCCGTTGACGATCAGGATGTAGGCGTCCTCGAAGACGGCTTCCTGGCGCTCGGGGTCGGTCACGAAGTACTGCGAGAGGTAGCCCTTGTCGAAGCGCATGCCCTCGGTCAGCTCGAGCGTGGTGCCGAACGTGTTCGACTCCTCGACGGTGACGACGCCTTCCTTGCCGACCTTGTCGATCGCCTCGGCGATGATCTCGCCGATCTGGGCGTCAGCAGCCGAGATCGATGCGGTGGCAGCGATCTGCTCCTTGGTCTCGACCTCCTTGGCGGATGCGAGCAGCTCGGCGACGACGGCCTCGACAGCCTTCTCGATGCCGCGCTTGAGCGAGATCGGGTCTGCTCCTGCTGCGACGTTGCGGAGGCCCTCGCGGACGAGCGCCTGAGCGAGGACGGTGGCCGTCGTCGTGCCGTCACCGGCGACGTCGTCGGTCTTCTTCGCGACCTCCTTGACGAGCTCGGCACCGATCTTCTCGAACGGGTCGTCCAGCTCGATCTCCTTGGCGATGGACACGCCGTCGTTCGTGATCGTGGGCGCGCCCCACTTCTTCTCGAGCACGACATTGCGGCCGCGTGGGCCGAGCGTGACCTTCACCGCGTCGGCGAGCGTGTTCAGTCCACGCTCAAGCCCGCGACGGGCCTCTTCGTCAAAAGCAATGATCTTCGACATATGTGTACTGCGTCCTTTCCGGACGTGGTTCGTGAGGTTCGTGGTTGGCACTCGAACGAGGCGAGTGCAAGTCCATATTGGCACTCGGCCCTGTCGAGTGCAAGCCGCCCCGACGCCTTCTCGCTGCGGGCGAACGAGGACGGGAGATCCCGCGCCTGGCACGGAAAACGACGCCGACCCCCAGAGGGGGTCGACGCCGCTTGTCGTCGAGGATCAGAGTGCGCGGACGGACTCCGCCTGGGGGCCCTTGTCGCCGGCCCCGATCTCGAATTCGACCTTCTGTCCCTCTTCGAGAACGCGGTAGCCCTGCATCTCGATGGCCTTGTAGTGCACGAACACATCCTGTGCAGCAGCGCCGTCGAGCGCGTCCACAGTGATGAAGCCGTAGCCCTTGTCAGCGTTGAACCACTTCACGGTTCCGTTCGCCATGTTTGTCTCCATTGCTCAGTAGTACTCGCCAGCACCAGCCGGCGGAGCCCTGCATGCGTGCGAGGGGGACGAACGATGGTGCCCAGGACTCGAGCAAGATACTAGGTCGCGACCTGTTGAGCGTGGAAGCCGAAAACCGTGATCACGTCACCTGGCGACGTTTTGTTTCCAGATGTTCACATTCGTGGAACACAAGGCGCGCATTCCCCGGTGAAAGCCCGGGGCTTTTGCCCTACCCGGCGAGGTCGAGCCCGACGATGACCACGATCGTGCCAGCGGCAGCGACGTTCGGATCCAGCACCGCGGTGCCCCCGCCGAGCGACTGCACGAGCGCCAGGGCAGCAGCCTCCTGAGCGGGGTCATTGTAGGAGACGGTGGTCGTCGCGTAGTCGGAGGTCGGTGCATCCGCCGTCTCCGTCACATTCCAGCCAGCGGCAGCGAGCTCGGTGGTCGTTCCACCGGCGACGCCAGCCAGCTCGGTGCCGTTGAGCACGCGGACGGCGACGTTCGGGTCGAGCTGCGGCACGACCTCGGCCGGCGCTTCCTCGACCGGGGCAGCCTCGGCCGGCGTCTCGCTGGTCTCAGGCTCGGCGGACGGGCTGAACGAGACGGCGCCATTGATGATCTGCATGGCGACCGCCGCGACGGCGACGATGACGACGACGGCCAGCAGGCCCCAGAGCCACGAGGCGAGCTTGGCGAGACGGGTTCGGGGCGCACGATGCGCGCCGCGCCTGTCGAGGCCGGGTGGGATGTCGTCGAAGCGATCCTTGGGGTAATTCACGTGTCTACCGAATCCGTCCTGAGGTGGGAGAGGCGCTGGACATGCGCTGCTCGCGCCGCAGCTGGCGCTCATCCGCCCGCCGCTCGCGCGCACGCCGCAGGCGGCCGACGAGCATCGGCTGATGAGCGAGCGCAGCTGGTGTCTCGATGAGCGTAGCGAGATTTCGGTAGTACTGCGTCGTCGACCAGCCGAAGCGATCCCTGATCGCCGCCGCCTTCGCTGCGTTCTGCCGCGGATTCAGGTCTTCGAAATCCAGCAGGGCGCGCTCGAGGTCGCTGAGCTCCACGTCCCGTTCCATGGAGGAAGTGTACGAGCAAGGCTCACGGACTGGACTCACGCAACGCGCGTATGCTCGTTCCTCCCTGACCGCTCCCAGCGGTCTCGTCGATCTCCAGGAGGCACGGTGTCCTACGCCGTCAACAAGCCCGATTCCGAGTGGCGCGCTGAGCTCACGCCGCAGGAGTACCACGTGCTGCGCGAGGCAGGCACTGAGCGGGCCTACACGGGAGAGCTCCTTGAGGAGGGACGCGCCGGACTGTACACCTGCCGTGCATGCGGCTCCGAGCTCTTCAAGGCCGGAACGAAGTTCGACTCCGGATGCGGGTGGCCGAGCTTCTACGAGTCGGTCCGCCCCGACGCAGTCCAGCTGCTCGAGGACCGCTCGCTCGGCATGGTGCGCACCGAGGTGCGCTGCGCGAACTGCGGGTCCCACCTCGGGCACGTCTTCCCCGACGGCTTCGGCACCCCGACGGGCGACCGCTACTGCATGAACTCGCTCTCGCTCTCCTTCACACCGGACGACGAGACGCCCTCCGAGTAGGGAGAGCATCACCCGAGTGGCCATGCGGTGCGCACCTCGCGCACCGCATGGCTATGATGGTGCCGCTGCGATTGCAGCAGGCCGACTTAGCTCAGCTGGTAGAGCACCGCTCTTGTAAAGCGGATGTCGCGAGTTCGAACCTCGCAGTCGGCTCCAGAATCCTCACCGCCCCGCGCGAGTCCCTCGTTGCCTCCGTGTTCCGAAAGCGGCCCGAACTATACTCGGCTGGATGCACGAGCACACGACTGCGCAGCGCGCACCGCGCCCTCAGCGCACGACCGCAAGTCGCGGTGTGCTCGGACTGACCATCGGCGCAGGCCTGATCCTCACGCTCATCGCGATCAGGACGTTCACGGCTTCGCTCGACGACGCACCGGCCCTCGGCCCGATCAGCGACTTCGTGACGCTCTCTTTGAGCGTCGTCATCGAGTCCATGCCGTTCATCGTGCTCGGCATCCTGCTCTCGATCGTCGTCCAGCATTGGCTCCCGCCGGGCTTCCTGATGCGCATCCTGCCGCAGAGCCCCTGGCTCCGCCGCGCCGTGATCTCCCTGTTCGGCATCGCTCTGCCCGTCTGCGAATGCGGCAACGTGCCCCTCGCCCGCGGCCTCGTGCTCCGAGGCTTCACCCCAGCAGAGTCGATCACGTTCCTGCTCGCGGCGCCCATCCTGAACCCCATCACGATCGTCACGACGTACCAGGCATTCGGCTGGGACCACGGGATCCTGGCGGCCCGTATCATCGGCGGCTTCGTCATCGCCAACGTCATCGGCTTCCTGTTCAGCCGCCACCCGAGACCGCAGGAGCTGCTCACGCCGAGCTTCGCCGCCACCTGCGAGCTGGAAGCGAAGCACGGGCACGGGGGCCGCTCCGGCGTCCGCGACCGCTTGCGGGCGAGCGCGTCGATGTTCGGCGCCGAGACCTCCACGATGCTCCCCGCGCTCTTCATCGGCTCCGCCATCGCGGGGGCCATCCAGGTCGGCGTCTCGCGCGATCTCCTCACGACGCTCGGCGAGCATCCCGTGCTCTCGGTGCTCGTGCTCATGACGCTCGGCTTCGTCATCTCGATCTGCGCGAACGTCGACGCGTTCTTCGCGCTGTCATTCGTCGGGACGTTCATGCCCGGCGGGATCGTGGCCTTCCTCGTGATGGGGCCCATGATCGACGTCAAGATGCTCGCGCTCATGCGCACGACCTACACGAGCGCGGTCCTCGCGCGCATCACCCTCATCGTCGCGCTGTCGGCCTTCACCCTCGGACTCGGAGTGAACCTCATTGCTTGAACGACTGCTCTCCAGATGGCGCGGGGTCGCGCTCACGCTCTTCACCGTCGTCGCGACGGTCTGGCTCTCCATGACGGGCGGGCTCTCGCTCTACATCCACCCCCGCTACTTCGTGTTCACCTCGATCATGGCCGTCATCGGCGGCATCCTCGCGATCGCGGCCATCGCCGTGACGCCGGGTCGCGACGACCACGACCACGACCACGACCACTCGCATGAGTCGGATGCCCTCGGCACGTCGACCACACGGAGAGGCAACCGCCGCCCGCGGCTCGGCGCACGTCAGCGCATCGCCGTGATCGCCTCGACGACCGTCACGCTCGTCGTCGTCGCGACGGCGTTCGTTGCGCTCATCATCGCGCCGCCGGTGACGCTGAGCTCCGCAGCGGTCGAGAACCGCTCCCTCAACGCCAACGCGCAGACCGTGGACTCCCCGATCTCGGAGGGCGAGACGCTCCGGGGCCGCGACACCAGCTCCTTCACCGTCAAGGACTGGGCCGCGATGCTCCGCCAGGGCGACGGAGAGCAGCAGGTGCTCGGCGAGCGCGCGAAGCTCGTCGGTTTCGTGACCGAGGACCCGGACGCACCGGATGCCTTCATCCTGGCGCGCTTCGTCGTGAACTGCTGCGCGATCGACGCAGCCCCGGTCGGTGTCGCCGTGCACCAGCCCGGTTGGCAGGGCACCTACCCCGTCGATTCCTGGGTCGAGGTCGACGGCGCGTTCGTCACGAACCCCAGCGCGTCCAGCGCCGAGCGTGTCGCGCTCATGCCGACGACCATCACCGCGATCGACCAGCCGAGCGATCCCTATGTCTACTGATCTCGCCTCGGGCGGACGCCGCTTCCGGAGGACGTTCATCCTGGCGGTGATCGTGCTCGCCCTGCTCGCCGCTGGGCTCGCCGTCGGCAACATCCTGCAGGGCCCGCGAGTCGCGTCGACGGCGGTCAACGCCATCGGCACGGTCGAGCAGCAGGGCACCCGCCTCGTGCTGACACCCAACCAGCGCCTCCGCGAGATCGACCCCGCGCAGGTCGTCCTCGAACCAGCCGCCGCCTACAGCCTCACGGAGGAGAACGGCACGATCACGGTGACGTTCGAGCAGCTGCTCGCCTATGACACGAACTACACCCTCACGGTGGCGGATGCCGTGAGTTCCTCGACGGGCGTCGCGTCGACCCTCGAGACCGAGTTCACGACCCCGCCCCTCGAGGTGTCGACGCTCGTTCGCGGGGCGATCTCGACCAGCGGGACACTCGAGGACCGCGTCATCGAGACGAACGTCTCCGGCGGGGGTGAGCCGAGCATCCTGTTCAGCGCCCCGCGCATCCAGGAGTACGCCCTCACTGACGCGTTCGTCGCGGTCATCGAACAGGACTCCGCCGGCCTCGGCACGGTCGGCGTCGCACCTCGCGCTGAGCCCGGGCCGGCTGTCCCGCTGAACGTGGACGCGACTGGGAGCTTCTCGAGCCTCGCCGCCGACGCGGCGAGCGGCCTCATCGGCTTCGTCATCGACGGTGTGCACGCTGACGGGCAGACCGAGCTGGTGCGCTCGCTGTTCGTCTTCGACACGAGCGACACGTCGTTCCGGCCCACGCAGGTGGCCGGAACGGACGGCACCCCGCTGATGGTCTCGACGTGGGCGTTCGCGCCGCGCACGGGGGCCCTCATCGCGCAGACCCTCGACGAGCAGCTGTACCTCGTGAACGTGCTCGCCGGCACTCCAGCCGAGCCGATCGGCCAGGCGCAGCACTTCCATGGCTTCGTTCCCGGCACGGCCACCGCGGTAACCTCGGGTGTCGGCGGCTACACCCTCTTCGATCTGAGCTCGGGGACCGCCGAGCAGCTCACCCCAGCGCCGATGACGCTCAGCGAGACGCAGTACCTCACGCAGACGAGCGTGCTCGACCCGGAGGGAACCCAGATCTCGGCGGTCGCGGATGCGGCTGCCGGGCTCGCCGACGTCACTGTCGAGTTCGCCGACGGCGACGGCCAGCGGACGCTCTTCGATCCGGGCGACAGCGGCGAGTGGCTGCGCGACATCTGCGTCTCCCCCAACGGCCAGTACCTCGCCGTCGAGACTGGCCTCGGCGCGCAGGGGCCGGACGGCTACGCTGTGCTTCCCGGCATGAAGCAGTCGACGACCACCGTCATCGACATCGCCACGGGCGAGGAGCTGCGCCGTCTCACCGGCTTCCTGACCTCCTGGTGCCGCTGACCCACCTCCACGACGATGGGCCTCAGACACGACATGGGCCCGAGACACGACATGGGCCCGAGATACGACGATGGGCCCCACCCGCAGGTGAGGCCCATCTGATCGCAGTGAGGCGCCTACTTGGCGGCGCGCTTGGCAGCCCGCAGCTTCGAGACCTCGTACATCGTGATGCTCGTCGCGATGCCCGCGTTGAGGGATTCCGTCGCCCCGTCGATCGGGATGGAGACGATCGCGTCGCAGTGCTCGGTGACGAGCCTCGAGAGGCCCTTGCCCTCGCTGCCGACGACGACGAGGAGCGGAGAGGTCGCGAGCTCGAGCGACGGCAGCGAGACGTCGCCGTCGCCGTCGAGGCCGATGACGAAGACGCCGGCCTTCTTGTACGCCTTGATGGTCGCCGTCAGGTTCGAGGCCATGGAGACGGGCAGACGCGCTGCGGCGCCGGCAGAGGTCTTCCACGCGGAAGCCGTCATGCCGACCGAGCGTCGCTGCGGCACGATGATGCCATCGCCGCCGAACGCCGCCACGGAACGCACGATGGCGCCGAGGTTGCGAGGGTCCGTGATGCCGTCGAGCGCGACGAACAGCGGGTTCCGGCGACGCTGGATGGCGCGGTCGAGCTCCTCCATCGGGTCGGCGTACGTGTACGCGGGCACCTTGATGATGACGCCCTGGTGGACCGCGTCGCGCCCCGCCATGCGGTCGAGCTCGGGACGCATGACCTCGAGGATCGGGATCTTGCGCTCGGTGGCGATCTTGAAGATCTCCTTGACGCGCTCATCCATCTCACCGCGCGCGGCGACGTAGAGCGTCGTCGCGGGGATGCCGGCGCGCAGGGCTTCGACCACCGAGTTGCGCCCAGTCACGAGTTCCGTGCTGTCGTCGGTCCGCGCCCGGCGAGGGGCACCGCCCTCGCGCTGCGCCGGACGCGGCTTGGAGCCACCTCGGGCGGCTTCCAGGCGTTCCTTCGCGGCCTTGCGCTTGCCGGCCACGTGCCAGGAACGGTCCTCGGCGCGCGGCGTGTTGCCGCGGCCTTCGAGGGACTTGCGGCCGTTGCCGCCCGTGCCCTTCGTGGGGCCCTTCTTGCTGCGGTTGCCGCGCGAATTCGTGCTCATGCCTTCTCCAACGTCCAGAAGCTGCCGTTCGGCGAGTCTTCAATCTGCACGCCGGCTGCTGCCAGCGTGTCTCGAATCTGATCTGCGCGGGCGAAGTCCTTCGCACCGCGGGCCTGCTTGCGCTCCACGAGCAGCGAGTCGATGAGCGCAGCGAGGGCCGTGTCGCCGGCCGCATCCGCTCCCCCGCTCCACTGCTCAGCGCGTGGGTTGATGCCGAGGATGTCGAGCATCGAGGTGACCTCGCGTGCTGCTCGGGCCGCCGCATCCGCTGCGCCCGTGTCGAACGCCTGGTTGCCGGCGGTCACCGTCTCGTGCAGCGACGCTATGGCCTGCGGGACCGCGAAATCGTCGTTCATCGCGGCGACGAAAGCAGCGGGGAGGCCGTCGAGTCCCCCAGCGCCTGCCGTCTCTGCGGGAACCAGGAGGCCGGCACGCTCCGCACGCTCGAGGAACGACTCGATGCGCGCGAACGACGCGGCCGCCTCCTCGAGCGAGGTGTCGCCGATCTCGATGGTCGAGCGGTAGTGCGCCGACCCGAGGAAGTAGCGGACCACGACGGGGCGAGCGGAGGACAGGAGGTCGAGTGCCGAGACCGTGTTGCCGATCGACTTGGACATCTTCTGCCCTGCCACCGAGACGAGGCCGTTGTGCACCCAGGTGCGCGCGAACTCGAGGCCCGCGGCGCGCGACTGCGCCAGCTCGTTCTCATGGTGGGGGAAGCGGAGGTCACGGCCGCCGCCGTGGATGTCGAAGGTCGGCCCGAGGTACTTGGTCGACATCGCCGAGCACTCGATGTGCCAGCCCGGCCGACCCGAGCCCCAGGGCGACGCCCAGGCGGCCGACTCCGGCTCACCGGGTTTGCGCCCCTTCCAGAGCGCGAAGTCGGCGGCGCTGCGCTTGCCGCGACTCGGCGCCTCGCCCTCGGCCATGTCCTCGGGGCGCTGGTGCGTGAGCTCGCCGTAGCTCGGCCAGCTGCCGGTATCGAACCACACGTCGCCGCTCTCGTCGGCGGCCGGATACGCGTGGCCGCGCTCGATGAGCAGCGCGATGAGCTCCTGCATCTCAGGGATGGACCCCGTCGCGCGAGGCTCGTACGTGGGTGAGCGAATGCCGAGCGCCGCATAGGCGGCATTGAACTCGCGTTCCACGCGGTACGCGAGCGCCCACCACGGCTCGCCCGCTGTCGCTCCCGCGAGAGTCTTGTCATCGATGTCGGTGACGTTGCGCACGAGCGTCACCCGGAGGCCACTCGCCTCGAACCACGACCGGAACTGGTCGTAGACGAGCGCCGAACGCAGGTGACCAGCGTGGGGCGCTGACTGCACCGTCGGCCCGCAGACGTACATCGAGACCTCGCCTGGCACCATCGGCGTGAAGTCGCCGAGTGCTTGCGTCTGCGTGTCGTAGATGCGCTGATTCACTGCACCAGCATACGCGTCAGGGCCGCGCGGACGAATGGACGTCCGCGCGGCCCTGACGGCGAAGCGCATGGTGTGCGTCGAACGGCCCTCACGAGCCGGAGAGCCAACCGGAGAGCAGACCGGAGTGCTGACTAGGAAGCGAGGACCTTGTCGAGGACGTCGCCGGCCTTGTCCTCGTCGGTCTTCTCCGCGAGTGCGAGCTCCGAGACGAGGATCTGCCTGGCCTTCGCGAGCATTCGCTTCTCACCCGCAGACAGGCCCCGGTCCTGGTCGCGTCGCCAGAGGTCGCGCACGACCTCCGACACCTTGATGACGTCGCCGGAGGCGAGCTTCTCAAGATTCGACTTGTACCTGCGGGACCAGTTCGTCGGCTCCTCGGTGATGGGGGCGCGCAGGACCTCGAACACACGGTCGAGACCGTCTTGCCCGATGACGTCGCGTACTCCTACCAGGTCGACGTTGTCAGCAGGAACCTCGATGACGAGGTCTCCCTGTGCAACGTTCAACTTGAGGAACATCTTCTCTTCGCCCTTGATGACTCGGATCTTCACCTCTGAAATGGTGGCCGCGCCGTGATGGGGATAGACGACTGTCTCCCCGACCTCAAACTGCATAAATACAAGCCCCTTTCGGCACCTAAGAGTACCATGTCAAAACGGCTCATTCGAGGACTGGGGTGGTAGAGTCCGCCGCCGCGTCGTCCAGGAGGGGCACCTGGATCAGATAGGCTTCCTGCATCCTGTGAATTCGTGCGGCGACAGTCGCACGGTCCGAACCTGGAGGCTCCAGACGTGAAGATCCGCGCCGTCGCGTCCGTCACCCTTGCCGCCGCAGTCGCGGTTGGGCTTGCCGGCTGCAACTACATCTCCCCCCAGCGAACCACGACGCAGTACTCGGCGAGCGACGGTACGAACGCCAACGTCGGCGACCTCGAGGTCCGCAACGCCATCCTCATCACCGACACGCTTGTCGGCACCGATGTGACCGACCGAGCGAACCTCATCTTCTCGGTCGTCAACCACACGGGCAGCGCCGGCTCGCTGGACATCACGTACATGGGACTCATCAACGGCGTCGAGCAGGAGGTCGTCGTGACGGTTCCCGTCGACGCATCCGCAGGCGTCACGCAGGTGGGCTTCGGCGAGGGAGCGACCGTGCTCCTCGAAGGCATGGACTTCACCCCGGGCTCCACGCACGACGTCGACTTCACGGCGACCCTCGACGGGGTCCAGACCATGCAGGCGGTGACCGTTCCCGTCCTCGACGGCACGCTGCCGGAGTACTCGACGCTCGTGCCCGGCCCCGCCCAGACCGAGCCGCCCGCGGCACCGCCGAGCATCGCACCGACGACGGCGCCTACCGAGGCACCGGAAGAAGAAGGCGGCACGGCCTAGCCGGCGTACGCAGACTGCCGAGAAGGGCGCATCCACTCAAAGTGGATGCGCCCTTCTCGCGTTGCGTCGTCTGGGTGTCGCTCAACCCTCGTAGCGGTAGCCGAGCCCGCGCACCGTCACGAGGCGCACGGGGGTCGACGGCTTCTCCTCGATACGGCTGCGGATGCGCTTGATGTGCACGTCGAGCGTCTTGGTGTCGCCGTAGTAGTCCGGCCCCCAGACGCGGTCGATGAGCTGCCCACGCGTGAGCACCCGGCCGGAGTTCCGCATCAGGTACTCGAGCAGCTCGTACTCCTTCAACGGCATCGGGGTCACCTTGCCCGAGACCTGCAGGGTGTGACGGTCGAGGTCCATGCGCACCTCGCCGACCTCGATGATGCTGTCGTCCTCGCCCTCGTCCTCCTGCTCATTGCGGCGGAGCACGGCGCGCACGCGGGCCAGCAGCTCGCGCGTGGAGTATGGCTTCGTGACGTAGTCATCGGCACCCAGCTCGAGACCTACGACGATGTCGACCTCGCTGTCCTTGGCCGTGAGCATGATGATGGGCACCTTCGACGTGAGGCGGATCTGCTTGCACACCTCGGTCCCGGGGACGCCAGGGAGCATGAGGTCGAGGAGCACCAGGTCGGCGCCATCCCGGTCGAACAGGTCGAGGGCATCGAGGCCGGTCTCGGCGACGGCGACCTCGTATCCCTCCCGTCCGAGGAGGAAGGAGAGCGGCTCATGCAGTGCGGATTCGTCTTCGACGAGGAGGATGCGGGTCACGGAGGCCATTGTGCATATCTTTCGTGAACATTGAGTGACGCGCCAAGGGTCGCGCCCGTCCGACGGCGCGCCGTCGGTCGGGGACGTCCGGCGCGACTCAGGCTGAGCGACGCTCGGTGAAGCGCTGCAGGTCGATCTCCGCGACGACGGAATCTGCGGAGGGTAGGCGAACCGTGAACGTCGATCCCTTTCCTGGCTGCGACCAGACGCGCACGTCGCCGCCGTGGTTCTCGGCCACATGCCGCACGATGCTCAGGCCGAGGCCCGTCCCGCCCGTGCGTCGGGAACGAGCCTGGTCGACGCGGAAGAAGCGCTCGAAGATGCGCCCCTGATCCTCCGGGGCGATGCCGATGCCCTGGTCCGAGATGGCGACCTCGACGGTGTCGTCGACGAGTCGCGTGCCGATCCCCACCCGCGAGTTCGGCGACGAGTACTGGACCGCGTTGGACACGAGGTTCGTGAAGCACATGAGGAGGTGAGCCCGCTCGCCGTAGACGAACGCATCCACGTCGTCGCCGAGCACGATGTCGACGCCGCCCACCTCGGCGGGCACGCGCGATTGGTCGACGGCGAGCGAGAGGATCTCGTGGATCGAGATGAGCTCCGGGTCTGCGAGGGAGTCGCTCGACTGCAGCCTGGACAGCTCGATGAGCTCGTTGGTGATCGAGGCCAGGCGCAGGCTCTCCTTGCTGAGCCGCCCCGTGAAGTACTTGACCTGCTCCACGTCACCCGCAGACTCCGCGATGGCCTCCGCGAGCAGCGTGACCGCGCCGATGGGGGTCTTGAGCTCGTGACTCACATTGGCCACGAAGTCTCGGCGCACGCTCTCGACGCGAAGCGCCTCCGTGCGATCCTCCGCCAGCACCAGGAAGAACCGCGTCGAGAGGGGCGCCGCACGCACCCGGACATGGATTTCCGAGCGCCCGAAGGGACCTCGGGCGATCTCGAGGTCCTTAGTGACCGCCTCGCCCTGACGCCTCGCCTCATCCACAACGGCCCCGACGCGCTCGTCGAGGCGCCCGCCGGCACGGACGAGCCCCTTCGACGTGGCTCCCGGGGAGGACTGGTAGACGTTCCTGGACGGGTCGGTGACGATCACGATCGAGTCGAGGGCGCCGAGCAGATGCTCGATGCCCTCGGGGAGGCGGGGGGAGAATGCAGCTCTTGCCTTTGCCTGCCGTACCGAGGCGACGTGGAGCAGCCAGACAAAACCTGCACCCAAGAGGAAGCCGAGTACGATCGCAAGGACCACTGCGACGGACGAGTCCATGTGCCCAGCATATGGGCCAGCGGACTCGACACCCGTCGTACACGAGTCGGTTACCTTGGCTCCGTAGAATCGCCCGTGAGAGCAGAGTCACTCCCAGAGGGACTGGGCGACCGGTCTGCCCAGAAATGCGGGCAGCGGCACATCGCCCGTTGCCACGAAACAAGAGGATAAACATGCGCGAAGTTTTCCAGCAGGAACTCGCTGAGGTCAGCAACGGCCTCGTGGAGATCGCCCGCCACGTCGAGTCCGCCATGCAGCGCGCCGCCGTTGCGTTCACCACCTCCGATGTCGCCCTCGCCGAGCAGGTCATCTCCGACGATGCCCGCATCGACGAGCTTGCCATCGCCCTCGATGAGCACACCATCGAGATCATCGCCCGCCAGTCACCCGTCGCCCGCGACCTGCGCCTCGTCGTGAGCGCGCTGCGCATCAGCTCCTCGCTCGAGCGCATGGGCGACCTTGCAGCGCACATCGCGGCGCTCGCTCGCTACCGCTTCCCCGGCGGTGTCGGCCCGAACACGCTTCGTCCGGTGTTCGCCGAGATGAGCCGCCTCGACGTGG
This sequence comes from Pseudoclavibacter sp. 8L, assembly GCF_902506465.1. Taxonomy (NCBI): domain Bacteria; kingdom Bacillati; phylum Actinomycetota; class Actinomycetes; order Micrococcales; family Microbacteriaceae; genus Pseudoclavibacter; species Pseudoclavibacter sp. 8L. Next base: position 1,612,938 of record NZ_LR733186.1, read on the forward strand.
CCGTCGCCCGTCAGCTCGTCGCCCTGCTCGACGCGGGCAACGACGAGGAGACCAACCGCATCGCCGACGAGATCAAGGCGAGCGACACGCAGATCGACGACCTGCACCGCAGCACGTTCGACGCGCTCCTGTCCGACGACATCCAGGCGCAGAGCGTCGAGGTCGTCGACGCGACGCTCGCGAGCCGCTACTTCGAGCGCTTCGCCGACCACGCGGTCTCGATCGCCCAGAAGGTGCAGTACCTGACCAGCGGCGAGTGGATGCAGGAGAAGGAGCCCTCCACTCCGGTCGCCCCGGTCACCCCCGGCGTCTAGGCGTCTCGGGTCCTCAAATCCGGGCGTGACAGCCCGGGGTTGAAGAACGGCCCAGCTCTGAGCAACAGCAGAACGTCAGAGCAACAGCAGAACGGCGGATGCTCCAGGAGATTCTCCTGGAGCATCCGCCGTTCTGGCGTGCAGCGAGGGCTGGTGCTACTTGCCCTGCGACGCGACCGCGGCAGCTCCTGCGGCTGCTGCCTCCGGGTCGAGGTACTCGCCCTTGCCGAGGACTTCGTGCGTCTCGGGGTCGAAACGGTAGACGAGGGGCATGCCGGTCGGGATGTTCACGGCGGCGATGTCGTCATCGCTGATGCCCTCGAGGTGCTTTACGAGCGCACGCAGGCTGTTGCCGTGGGCGGCCACCATGACGGTGCCGCGCTTGACGAGCGTCGGCAGCACCTCCTCTTCCCAGTACGGGAGGAAGCGCACGAGAACGTCCTTCAGGCACTCCGTGCGGGGCAGCTCATCGCCGAGGTCCGCGTAGCGCTCGTCGTGGGCCTGCGAGAACTCGCTGCTGTCGTCGAGGGCAGGCGGCGGCGTGTCGTATGAGCGACGCCACTCCATGAACTGCTCCTCGCCGTACTGGTCGCGAACCTGGGCCTTGTCCTTGCCCTGCAGGTCGCCGTAGTGGCGCTCGTTGAGGCGCCACGTGCGCTCGACGTCGATCCAGCCGCGGCCGGCTTCCTTCAGGGCGAGGTTCGCGGTGTCGATCGCGCGCGTGAGCAGCGACGTGTAGAGCACGTTGGGCTTGAGGCCGGACTCGCGGATGAGGCGGCCCGCGCGGGCACCCTCTTCGCGGCCCTGCTCGGTGAGCTCAACATCCACCCAGCCGGTAAAGAGGTTCTTCTCGTTCCATTCGCTCTGTCCGTGACGGACCAGGATGAGGGTCAGCGCTTCAGTCATGGTCCAAGCGTACCGAGTGGGGGTGGCCCGCGTGCGACGGCGAGGAGGCGGAAGCTGAAATAGTCTCGTCGCATGCCATTGGGTCGACTCACACGCGGAACGACGGGAACGAACCGCCTGCGGAGAGTCGACCGATGGATCGCGCAGCACCCCGCGCTGCAGGCCGAGCAGCGCCCGCTCGTCGTGGACCTGGGGTACGGGGCAAGCGGTGCGACGGCATTCGAGCTGGCGGATCGCCTCCGACGGGGCGCGCCCGAGGTGCGAGTGCACGGCCTCGAGATCGACCCGGGCCGCGTGGCGCTCGCCAGAGCGCAGCTCGCCGATCGGCCAGAGCTCGCGGGCCGAGTGAGCTTCGCCGTCGGTGGCTTCGAGGTGCCGACTCCTGGCGGCGAGCAGCCGAGCGTCATCCGAGCCATGAACGTGCTGCGGCAGTACGACGAGTCGGAAGTGGCCGAGGCCTGGGCCCGGATGACCGGTCGACTCGCGCCCGGCGGTCTGCTCGTCGAGGGAACGTGCAACGAGGTCGGCCGCGTGTCGTCCTGGATCGGCATCGACACGGCCGGGCCTCGGACCTTCACGGTCTCGCTGCACACCGCGAGTCTCGAGTCTCCGCTCGTGGTGGCCGAGCGGCTGCCGAAGGCCCTCATCCACCGCAACGTGCCAGGCGAAGGGGTGCACGAGTACCTGAAGGCCCTCGATGACGCGTGGCAGCGGGAGGCCCCACGACAGACGTTCGGCGCGAGACAGCGCTTCATCGCCGTGTGCGGGCGGATGCGTGCGGCCGGCTGGCCGCTCACCGACTCGCGAAAGCGCTGGCGCCTCGGCGAGATCACGGTCTCGTGGGACGCCGTCGCCCCAGCCTCCGGCGCGCTCGCACCCTCGTAGTCCGCGCGTCGGGGCCACGGCGCGGCGGCTAGTGGACCTCGGGGAGGGCCGTGCGTGCGGCCTCGGGCTCCATACCGCTCGCGATGAGCAGGTCGACGACGAGGGGCCTGCACTGCATGAGCAGGACCGAGTCGCCGAGCTGCGCCCCATGAAGGTGCTCCGGCTCCAGCCTGGCCGCCGCGATGAGCAGCGTCTGGCGAGACTGGTGGAGCATCGCGTCGTCATCGAGACCGAGCTGCAGCTCGAGCATCCCCGACTGGATGTCGCCGAGGAGATCGGCGAGCTCTTCGCGGTGGCGACCATCCCACGACAGCGACCAGGCACGCCGCGCGACCACCCGGAGGTTGCGCGTGGCGAGGTCGATGCTCGTGCGCAGCTCCGCGATCCGCTCGACCCTCCCCCGATGGTGACGCATGAACGGCGAGATCCGGGCGATGGATGCGGCGCTCTCGAGCTCGGTCGACCAGGCGTCGAGCGTGGCCTGCGTCATGCGCAGCTCCTCGAGTGCTGCGAGCCCCGCGTCGCTGTCTCCCCTGCGCAGGGCCTGCGAGATATCGCCGAGGGCCTGGGCGAGCGCGCCGATGAGCCCCTTCGCCTCGTTCTTCGCGAGCGCAGAAGCGTTGCGCGGGATGAGCGCGGTCGCCGCGATGGCCACCGCTCCCCCGATGACCGCGTCGAGGAGGCGCGTGTACTCGCCGACGCCCTGGACCGGGATGAGCTGCACCAGCGACGCCTGCACGGCGGCGCCGATCGCGAACCCGGGACTCGGGTGCACGAGCCGCGCGAGCAGGAGCACGACCGCGAGCACCACGGTCACCTGCCACACGCCGCGCCCGAAGAGCAGGAGCGAGAGATTGGAGAGCAGCACACCGAACGTGATGCCCAGGGCGGTGTCGAAGACACGACGCGGGCGAGCGTCGCGCTGCAGGCCGAGGCTCGTGATCGCGACCGTCACGGCGAGGAACGGGATGGGATGCCCGAGACCCCAGTGCGCGATCGCGTACGCGGCGAAGGCCGCCGCCGTGATCTGCAGCACCGCCGGGAGCGAGGCCCGCAGGCGGGCGAATGCGGCCCCGACGCCAGCCGCCGGAGCCGACACGTCTACTGCCCGCGACGCTCGAGGCGCGGCAGGCGGGGCACGTCCGCCGCACGACCTGCTGTCGGCGACACGATGGTCGTCGCGCTCGCCGAGACCTGCTGCCCGTCGGCGAGCTCCACGACCAGCGAGGCGTCTTCCGCGAGCGAGCGCTTCACGAGCGCCAGGGCGATGGGGCCGTCCTCGTGATGGATGGCGACCGAGCTGATGCGTCCGACCGTCTGCGCCTTGGCATCGCCCTCGACCGACAGCGTGCTGCCGGCCACGGGAAGCTCGCCGAGCGAGCCGTCGAGGTCGAGGAGGACGATCCTTCGCGGCGGACGACCGAGGAAGTGGACCTTCGCGACCGTCTCCTGCCCGCGGTAGCAGCCCTTCTCGAGGTGGACGGCACTGCGGAGCCAGTCGAACTCGTGCGGGATCGCCCTCGAGTCGACCTCAGCCCCCAGGCGGGGACGGAGCGCCGCGATGCGGAGCGCCTCGAACGCGTGCATGCCGGCGACGGGCAGCTCGCCCGCCAGTGCGCGGTCGACGAGCCCCTGCAGGCTGGCGCGCTCGAGGACATGGAGCTTCACGGGGAAGTCGGCGCCGGGGTGCGCGTCGACCGCGCCGTCGGCGGGGACGACCGGGAACTGCGAGTAGCTCCAGCCGTGTGCGGGAGGAGTGGCCCAGGGGTCGTTCCAGACGAGCGGCGTGCCGTTGGGGGCCGCCGCACCGAGGTCGAGTTGGCCGAGCGTCGCGACGACCGCGAACTGGTCGGTGACCTCGACGACCTGCACGTCGAGGAGGAACCGCATCCGGTTCAGCCAGGCCGCGAATTCCGGAGCCGACTCGTGCTCGGTGATGAGCCAGGTCGCCGTGCCGTCATCGAGCACGGCAGCGCCGTGCTCGATGTGCCCCTGGATGTCGAGGAGCAGCGTCTCAGCGCTCTGCCCGGGCTCCAGGGTCGTGAGGCGCTGCGAGGTGAGCGAGTCGAGCCAGGTGAGCCGGTCGGCACCCGTGAGGCGGATGACGCCGAGGTGCGAGGCATCCACGATGGAGCGGCCCGCTGCGAGGTCACGCTGGTCGGCCGTCACCTGCCCGTAGTGCCAGGCGACGCCCGCGTCGATGCCGACGCCCTCCACCGCGCCGGGGAGCGCGAGGAAGGGCGAACGATACGGCTGAGGCTCGTCGGCGGTCGGCGCCGGCTCGGTCGAGACGGGCTGCTCAGTCAAGCTTGGCCAGCTTCGCCGACGCGTGGGTCGCGAGCTCCTGGCCGAGGGCGGCGATGTCCCAGGCCCACAGCAGCTCCCCCGCCACGTAGCCGTACATGCGAGTGGATGCGGTGAACTCCTTCGCGCCGGGCGCGAGCAGGACTTCCTCGGTCTTCAGGTCGATTCGCGGCCCGCGCGCGCTGCCGCTGTAGCGCTCGAGGAGTCCTGTCGGATGCACGATGGAGACCTCGAGCGGGAACGCCTGCTCGTCGTCGCGGAGCCCCTCGACGCCGTCCGCATCGGTGATCGTCGCGGGGGCCGTCGGCGGCAGGTAGCCGGGGCCGACATCGCCGTCGTCCCTCGTGCGCGCCAGACGCCAGAATCCGGTCTCGCCTGTGAGCGGCACCTGCACGGGCTCGTCGCCCGTGCCCTCCTCGAGCCACAGCTGCGCGGAGTAGTTGAGGTAGGGAAGCCCGTCGTGGCTGAAGCTCACACGCTGGCGGAAGGCCTGCTCGCGGACTTCCTCGCCCACCTTGTACTCGACGTGGCCAGTGCCCTCCCACACGCCGAGCAGCCAGGAGAGCGGCACGATCTCGGGAGGGAGGTCAGTTGGGATGTCGTACACCATCGGGGGTTTCCTCTCGATCCAGCAGCTGCGGCGCCCTACGGCGGGTTGGCTAGTTCTGACCCTTGAAGAGGTTCTTCAGCACAACCACGGAGACGAAGCTGATGGCGATGAGCGCGAGCACCAGCAAGCCGGTGAAGATGATTTCGATAACAAGCACGGTGTCCATGCCGTCCATCCTAGCCATTGCGGCCGCGCGCGAAGGGCGGCTCGGTTCAGCTGTGACTCGGTGTTCCGACCACCGCGTCGCCGCCGAGCATCGCGAAGCCGAGCGAGGCGACGCCCAGCACGACCAGGGCGCCGACCAGGCTGAGACTCATCCGCATGATGAACCCGTCACTCTCCTGCAGGCGCAGCTGCAGGAGGCAGGTCAGGCAGATGAGCGTGAGCATGAGGATGCTCACCCAGACCAGGTGCCGCGAGGGATCCGCGAGGATCGCAACGCCGAACACTCCGACCACTGCGGCCAGCCAGACGATGCCGATGCTCACTCGTTCGCGGGTCATTGCCCCATTGTGCACGCTGGAGCTGTCCCGAGGGTGCGTAGACTAGCCAGCGAGTCCGACCAAACATCGAGGAGGCCACATTTGGCAGACGTCCTCTTGTTCAGCGCCGGCGGCGTCGAGCACGCTCTCCCTTCCCTCACACTTCTGGCGCACCGCGTCCGGGTGCTCCCACCGACCGCGTCAGCCCTCGCATCCGCTCCCCAGGCGGACGCGAACATCATCGACGGCACGAGCGACCTCCCGAGCGCGAAGCGCCTGTGCGGCGTGCTCAACACGATCGAGTCGTCCGTTCCCGTGCTGCTGGCCATCACGGAAGGCGGCCTCCCCGCCATCTCCTCCGACTGGGGCATCGGCGACGTCATCCTGCGAACGGCCGGGCCGGCCGAGGTGGATGCGCGCATCCGTCTCCTCCGCCCCCAGGCAGCAGTCGAGGAGCCGAGCGGCACGATCGCCATCGGTCCCTTGACGATCGACGAGCACAGCTACACGGCTAGGTATCGAGGGCGCACCCTCGACCTGACGTTCAAGGAGTTCGAGCTGCTGCGGTATCTCGCCTCGCACCCCGACCACGTGTTCACGCGTGAGCGGCTGCTCAGCGAGGTGTGGGGCTACGACTACTTCGGCGGCACGCGCACGGTCGACGTGCACGTGCGACGACTGCGCGCCAAGCTCGGCGATCAGGAGAGCGTCATCGGCACGGTTCGCAACGTCGGCTACCGGCTCCTGCGCAACGGCGAAGCGGCACGGGACGAGCCTGTCCCCACCGGCGGGTCATCGCTCGACGACGCCACCACCCCCTAGGAGCACCGATGCCCGATCTCTCCACTGCCGCGTCGGCTGCGCCTCGAAGTGCGGAGGTCCGCGAACTCGCAGACGCCGCAACCGCGGCTGACGGTGTCGCTCCGTTCAACGAGGACACGCTGCTCTCGCTCGGCGAGCGGCGACTGACGGCGATCAACGATTCCGGCAGGCTCATCGCCGCGGCCCTCACGCGGGACCTCGACGACGGAACCGTCGAGGGAGAGCTCGTCGTGCATCCGGAGCACCGGCGGCGAGGCCTGGGCGGCGAGCTCTCCGACGCCGTCACCGGTGAGGCCGCGCCGGTCTTCTGGGCCCACGGCAACCTGGCAGGCGCCGTCGCGCTCGCCTCCTCCCGTGGCCTCGACGCCGTGCGGACACTCCTGAAGCTCGGTCGCCCGCTCACCGCGGCGGACGCCGAGACGGTGTCGGCCCCTGACGGATACTCGATCTCGCCCTTCACCCCCGACGACGCCGACGACTTCCTGGCCCTCAACGCCATCGTCTTCCGCAGCCACCCAGAGCAGGGCGCACTCGACTCATCCGGCCTCCAAGCGCGGCAGTCGACCGACTGGTTCGACGCCGACGACTTCCTCCTGCTGCGCGACGCCGACGGCACGCTCCTCGGCTACAACTGGCTCAAGCGCGAAGGCGATGAGGTCGAGATCTACGTCGTCGGCATCGCTCCTCAAGCCGCCGGCCGCGGGCTCGGCCGGGCACTCATGCAGGCAGGCCTCGAGCGGATGCACTCGACAGGTGCCAAGCGCACCTCCCTCTACGTCGAAGGCGACAACGACGCCGCTCTCTCCCTCTACCGCTCTCTCGGCTACGAGCAGCTCTCGATCGACGTGCAGTACCGACGCAACCGTTCATGATCCGTTCGCGTGACTCTGCTGATCTTCACCGGCAGGAACCCCCGATTCCTGCAGGACAGGGACGAACTCCCGCGAGACTCGGACGACAAGACGCCGTTCCTCTCCGCACACCTGGAAGGATGACCGCATGACTATCGAACTCCGCGCCCCCGAGGCCGGTGCAGACTCGCAGGAGATGCCGCGCAGCCGCTTCGTCGACCGCGAGCTGAGCTGGCTCGCGTTCAACCAGCGCGTGCTCGAACTCGGCGAGGACCCCTCGACGCCCCTTCTGGAGCGCGCGAACTTCCTCGCCATCTTCTCGTCGAACCTCGACGAGTTCTTCATGGTGCGAGTCGCTGGCCTCAAGCGCCGCATCGCGACCGGCCTCGCCGTCCCGACCCCCGCGGGAGTTCCGCCGCAGGAGGCGCTCGACACGATCCGCTCGAAGGCCTACGAGCTGCAGAAGCGGCACGCCGCGATCTTCAACGGCAGCGTGCGCCCGGAGCTCGCCGACCAGGGCATCCACATCGTCAGCTGGGACGAGCTCTCCGACGCCGAGCGCGTCGAGCTCGGCGACCTCTTCGACGAGCAGATCTTCCCCGTGCTGATGCCGCTCGCCGTCGACCCCGTGCATCCGTTCCCCTACATCTCGGGGCTCTCCCTGAACATCTCCGTGCGGGTCTACAACCCCCGCAGTGAGAAAGAGGAGTTCGCCCGCCTCAAGGTGCCCCCCGTGCTGCCGCGCTTCTACCCGCTGCAGTCCGACCACGGCAAGGCCAGGTTCATCCTCCTCGAGGACCTCATCGCGCAGCACCTCGGGCACGTCTTCCCCGGCATGAAGATCCTCGACCACCACGCGTTCCGCCTCACCCGCAACGAGGACATGACGATCGAGGAGGATGAGACCGAGAACCTCCTGCAGGCCCTCGAGAAGGAGCTCCTGCGCCGCCGGTTCGGCCCGCCCATCCGCCTCGAGGTCTCCAACGACATGGACGACGAGACCCTCGAGCTGCTCATGACGGAGCTCGACATCACCCACAACGAGGTGTACGTCCTCCCCGGCCCCCTCGACCTCGGCGGCCTCTTCGCGCTCGGCGCGATCAACCGGCCCGACCTCAAGTACCGGACGCACGTGCCCGTCACCGCGGCAGCCTTCCGGACGTCCGAGAGCGACGAGAAGGCCGACATGTTCGGTGCCATCGCCCGCCGCGACGTGCTCGTGCAGCACCCATACGAGGCGTTCTCGACGAGCGTGCAGGCGTTCCTCGAGGTCGCCGCCGCCGACCCGAACGTGCTCGCCATCAAGCAGACTCTGTACCGCACCTCCGGCGACAGCCCCATCGTCAACGCCCTCATCAAGGCCGCAGAATCCGGCAAGCAGGTGCTGGTCCTCGTCGAGATCAAGGCGCGCTTCGACGAGCAGAACAACATCGTCTGGGCTCGCAAGCTCGAGAAGGCCGGCGTGCACGTCGTCTACGGCACCGTCGGGCTCAAGACCCACTGCAAGCTGCTGCAGGTCATCCGCAAGGAAGACAACGAGCTCAAGATGTACAACCACATCGGCACGGGCAACTACAACCCGAAGACGAGCCGCATCTACGAGGACCTCGGGCTCTTCACGTGCAACGAGAAGATCTCCCGCGACATCACGCGCCTCTTCAACCAGCTCTCCGGCTACGCCATCGAGCGCAAGTTCACGCGCCTCCTCGTCGCCCCCATGCACCTCCGCCCCGGACTCCTCAACCTCATCGACAAGGAGCGCAAGAACGCGCTCGACGGCAAGCCGAGCCGCATCCGCATCAAGGTCAACTCCATGGTCGACGAGGAGATCATCGACGCGCTCTACCGCGCCAGCCAGGCTGGCGTTCCCGTCGACATCTGGGTGCGCGGCATCTGCGGCCTCCGCCCCGGCGTCCCCGGCCTCAGCGAGACCATCCGAGTGCGCTCCGTCGTCGGGCGCTACCTCGAGCACTCCCGCATCTTCTGCTTCGCGAACGACGGCGACGAGCGCGTGTTCATCGGCTCAGCCGACATGATGCACCGCAACCTCGACCGCCGCATCGAAGCGCTCGTGCGCATCACCGACGAGAACCACGCGGCAGACATCGGCGGCATGTTCGACCTCGCGATGGCCGACACCACGGCGACCTGGCACCTCGGCTCCGACGCCGAGTGGATTCGTCACGCCCGAGACGAGAACGGCGACCGGCTCACCGACCTGCACGACGAGATGATGCGACGCATCAGCAAGCGTCGCAGGCCGACGACGCTGGCCTAGCCGCATGACGATCGATACCCCTGCCGCCTCGCGCACCGTCTACGCGGCAGGCGCTGTGCTGTGGCACGAAGACATCGCCGACGACAAGCTCAAGGTGCTCATCATCCACCGCGGGCGGCATGGCGACTACTCCCTCCCCAAGGGCAAGGTCGACCCCGGCGAGACGCTCCCGGAGACGGCCGCCCGAGAGGTGGAAGAGGAGACCGGCTACCGGGCGACCCTCGGCGCACCCCTCGGGTACGTCGAGTACGTCATGCCGAATGGCCGGCCCAAGGAGGTGCACTACTGGACCGCCGAGGTCGACGACGCCGCGTACGAAGGGCACGTGTTCGAGCCGAACGACGAGGTCGATGGCATCGAATGGGTGTCGCTCAAGAAGGCCAAGAAGCTCCTCAGCTACGACCGAGACCGCGAAGTGCTCGAGATCTTCGCCGACCGGTACCGGCGCGGGCTGCACCGCACCTTCGCGATCCTCGTGCTCCGCCACGCGACGGCCGTCCCCCCGCAGTCCTGGCCGGGCGACGACGACTCGCGCCCCATCACGGCCCGAGGACTCGAGCAGGCAGAGACGGTCGTCCCCATCCTCCGCTCGTTCGGCCCAGAAGCGGTCATCACCTCGAATGCCGTCCGCTGCCGCTCGACCGTGGCCCCCATCAGCTCACTGCTCGACCTGACCCCCCAGGTCGAGCGCAGCATCGCCCAAGGCTCGTACACGAAAGACGAGGAAGAGCTCGACGAGGTGGTGCGCAAGCTCATCTCGGGACGACGCAGCACGGTCATCTGCAGCCACTCACCCGTCATGCCCGCCATCATCCGCTCCATCGCCCTGCACACGGCGACGCGCCCGAGCTCACTTGCGCGCCACGCCATGCTGTCGACCGGCGAGTGCTCCGTCATCCACGTGCCCGTCAACCACCCGCGAGCGGGCGTCGTCGCGGCGGAGACGCACGGGCCGATCACCTGAGCCGCGGTGGCGGATGCGAGTCCTCGCACCCGCCACCGTTCACCTGCGCGTCACGTCGCGTCCACTTCTCGTCCATACTGATTCAGGCCCTAGTTCGATCCCGGTCGACCCGGGCTCGCCTGACCCCTGATGGCAGAAGGATCTCGATGCACCACTCCCGAGCACTCGCCGCCCTGGCGCTCCTCGCAACCACCGCCCTCGTGACCAGCGGATGCGCGCTGAACGAGATCTCGGTCAGCAAGGATCCGCGGTCGCAGCACCTCGACGGCGTGCTGAGCGCATCCGGTGCGTCATCGCAGGGCGTCGCGCAGACAGCCTGGATCGCGGGCTTCTACCCCATCGAGCCGGATGTGCGCGTCAACTACGCGGGCGGCGGCTCCGGCGCGGGCCGCTCCGACTTCCAGAACGGCACCTCGGCCTTCATCGGCTCTGACCGCGCGTTCGACATCGACGAGATCGAGGAAGGCCCGTTCCGCGCCTGCGCCGACGGTAGCGACCTCGTCGAGATCCCCGCCTACATCTCGCCCATCGCCGTCGCGTTCGCGCTCGAGGGCGTCGACGAGCTGCGACTGGACGCGGCGGCCATCGCCGGCATCTTCTCCGGCGACATCGATTCGTGGGATGCACCGGAGATCGCGGCCCTCAACCCGGACGCGGCCCTCCCCTCGCTCGCCATCACGCCCGTGCATCGTTCCGACAAGTCGGGCACGACCGGCAACTTCACGGCCTACCTCGACGAGGCAGCCGGCGACGCCTGGAGCTACGGCGAGGTCGACGAGTGGCCCGTGAACAGCGGTGAGGCCGCCCAGGAGAGCGCAGGCATGCAGCAGGCCCTGCGCGCCAACGGCACGATCGGCTACATGGATGCGTCCGCAGCCGACGGACTCACGACCGCCTCCGTCGAGACGGGCGGCGAGTTCGTGCCGTTCTCGCCGGAAGCGGCCGCCGCGGTCGTCGACAACTCGACCATCGAAACGGGACGCGCCCCGACCGACCTCGCATTCGAGCTCAACCGAACGACGCCTGGCGTCTACCCGATCGTGCTCGTCTCGTACCTCATCGGCTGCGCCGAGTACGCCGACAGCTCAGTCGGCACCAACGCCAAGGCCTACTTCAGCTTCGTCGTGAGCGAAGAAGGTCAGACAGCCTCGGCAGAGGCCGCAGGCTCCGCTCCCATCTCGGATGCGCTCCGGACGCAGATCGAGCCTGTCCTGGAGCAGATGAAGTAAGCGGGAGCGGCAAGAAATCTGCGCGCATTCCCAGCCCGTTCACCCCCCGTTCACTTTCCCCGCCCCTCCTCGTCACCCTTCGCGCATAGCGTCACCGACGGATCGCAACTGATCCAAAGGAATGTCACCTGTCCCCGAAGGGAAACTCCATGAAGTTCACGCGAGTAGGCGCATCGGTCGCCATGGCCGCAATCGCCGCACTCACGCTTGCGGCTTGCGCCAGCAACGAGCCAACCGCAGCAGAGCCGGGAACCGCAGTTGAAGGTGAAGCGCAGCTCACGGGCACCCTCGCCGCGTCCGGCGCATCGTCGCAGGGCACCGCACAGACCTCCTGGATCGCCGGCTTCGCAGCCGTCCAGCCGAACATCCAGATCAACTACGCCGGCGGCGGCTCCGGCGCCGGCCGCACCGACTTCACGAACGGCACCTCGGCCTTCATCGGCTCCGACCGTGCCTTCAAGATGGAAGAGATCGAGGCAGGCGGCTTCGGCAACTGCGTCGACGGCACCGACCTCGTCGAGATCCCCGCCTACATCTCCCCCATCGCCGTCGCGTTCAACGTCGAGGGCGTCGACTCGCTCAACCTCGACCCCGCGACCCTCGCCAAGATCTTCAAGGGCGAGATCACCAACTGGAACGCCCCCGAGATCGCCGCGCTCAACGCAGGCGTCACGTTCCCCGACCTCGCCATCACGCCGGTCCACCGCTCCGACACCTCCGGCACGACGGGCAACTTCACGTCGTACCTCGTCGAAGCTGCCCCCGACGTGTGGACCTTCGAGGACAGCGACGACTGGCCCATCTCGGGCGGCGAAGGCGCCCAGGAGACCCCAGGTGTCCAGCAGGCGCTGACCTCCGGCAACGGCACCATCGGCTACCTCGACGCATCCGCCGCCGGTGACCTCAGCACGGCAGCGATCCAGACGGGCTCCGAGTTCGTCGAGCTCTCCCCCGAGGCGGCAGCCGCCGTCGTCGACAACTCCACGCTCGAGGAAGGCCGCGCCGCGACCGACCTCTCGTTCGAGCTCGACCGCTCCGCCGAAGGCGTCTACCCGATCGTCCTCGTCTCGTACCTCATCGGCTGCTCCGAGTACACCGACCCGACCGTCGGTGCCAACGTCAAGGCCTACTTCGACTACGTGATCAGCCCTGAAGCACAGGATGCGGCCGCCGAGAACGCGGGCTCCGCGCCCATCTCGGACGACCTCCGCACCCAGGCCCAGGCCGCGGTCGACGCCATCAAGTAGTCCGCGAGCACCGAAGATCCGTTTCAGCCCGGTGCCGTGCTGTGAAAGCATGGCACCGGGCGATTCGGCTCTCATCAGCCGCTCGCCTCGTTCCACCCAATTGACTTAGGGAAACCCTCAGCAGATGACTGCAGAACTCGCCCCAGACGCGGGCACATCGGTGAAGGCGAAGTCGCGCCCGGGCGACCGCGTCTTCAGCTTCCTCTCGACGTTCTCCGGATCGCTCATCCTCGCGATCCTCGCCGCCGTGTTCTTCTTCCTGCTCTTCCAGGGGCTCCCAGCTTTCTTCCCTGATGCGGCCGAGAACAGCCACTTCGTCGCCGGAGCGACCAACCTCGCCGAGCCGGAAGCCGAAGGCAACTTCTTCTGGTACGTGCTGCCGCTCATCTTCGGAACGCTCTGGGCCTCGCTGCTCGCGCTCCTCATGGCCGTGCCAGTCGCCATCGGCGTCGCGCTCTTCATCACGCACTACGCGTCGCGCAAGCTCGCCGCCCCCCTCGGCTACGTCATCGACCTCCTCGCCGCCGTCCCCTCGGTCGTCTTCGGTCTCTGGGGCGCAACCGTGCTCGGGCCGTTCGTGCAGCCGTTCTACGTGTGGCTCAACGAGAACCTCTCCTGGCTCCCCTTCTTCCAGGGCCAGGTGTCAGCCACGGGCCGCACCATCCTGACCGCCGCCATCGTGCTCGCCGTCATGGTGCTCCCCATCGTCACCGCCCTCACCCGCGAGGTCTTCCTCCAGACGCCGCGACTCCACGAAGAGGCATCACTCGCACTCGGCGCAACGCGCTGGGAGATGGTCAAGATGGCCGTCCTGCCCTTCGCACGCGGCGGCATGGTCTCCTCCATCATGCTCGGCCTCGGCCGCGCCCTCGGCGAGACCATGGCCGTCGCCATGGTCCTCTCCGCGACCGGCGTGATCACCTTCCAGCTGACGTCGAACACCAACCCGTCGACGATCGCCGCCAACATCGCCCTCTCCTTCCCGGAAGCGTCGAACCTCGACATCAACGTGCTCATCGCATCCGGTCTCGTGCTCTTCGCCATCACCCTCCTCGTGAATTCCCTCGCACGATGGATCGTGAGCCGCCGCAAGGAATTCTCAGGAGCCAACTGATGACGTCAACATTGCAGAAACCAGCCCAGAACCAGACGTCTCCCGAGATGATCAACCCGCTCACGCACGGCCGCCTCCCCAAGTGGGGCCCGTACGCGATCCTCGTCGGCGGCTTCGCGCTCTCCGCAGTGATCACCCTGCTCCTCGCGGCAGGCGGCGGCGAGTTCAACTGGACCGGCTTCGCCGTCCTCGGCGCGATCTTCTACATCGCCGGCCAGTGGATCATCGCCCGCATCATCGAAGGCCCCCGCCAGGCCACGAACCGCTTCGTCACCTCGCTCGTCACGGCCGCGTTCGTGCTCGCCCTCGTGCCGCTGCTCTCCCTGCTCTTCACCCTCGTCGCGAACGGCCTCGCCCGCTTCGACATGACGTTCTTCACCTCCTCGATGGTCGGCGTCGTGACGGAAGGCGGCGGAGGCATCCACGCCATCGTCGGAACCCTCCTCATCACCCTCGTCGCGACCCTCATCTCGGTGCCGATCGGACTCTTCACCTCGATCTACCTCGTCGAATACGGCAAGGGACGCCTCTCCAAGGCCATCAACTTCTTCGTGGATGTCATGACCGGCGTCCCGTCGATCGTCGCCGGCCTGTTCGCCTACACGATGATCATGCTCATCCTGCAGACGCTCGGCATCCCGCTCACCAACGTGCGCACCGGACTCGCGGGCTCCATCGCCCTCACCGTGCTCATGATCCCCACCGTCGTGCGCTCCTCGGAGGAGATGATCCGCCTCGTCCCGAACGAGCTCCGCGAAGCCTCCTACGCGCTCGGCGTTCCGAAGTGGCTCACGATCTCCAAGGTCGTGCTCCCCACCGCACTCGCCGGCATCACGACAGGCGTCATGCTCGCCATCTCCCGCGTCATCGGCGAGAGCGCGCCGCTGCTCATCGCAGCCGGCTTCAACATCTACATGAACTACAACATGACGCAGGGCGCCATGATGAGCCTCCCCGTCTTCGTCTACCGCTCCTACACGCAGCAGGTCGGAGCCGGTGCCGAGAACATGCTCAACCTGGCCTGGACAGGCGCACTTGTCCTCCTCATCATCGTCATGCTGCTCAACCTCGTCGCACGCATGATCACCAAGCTCTTCGCCCCCAAGGGCTAACCGGTCAGACTGACCAGGCCGACCAGCCAGGAAGTTAGGGAAACACAGTGTCCAAGCGCATCGAAGTCAACGACCTCAACGTCTACTACGACAAGTTCAAGGCCGTCGAAGACGTCTCCATGGTCATCGAACCCCGCAGCGTCACCGCCTTCATCGGCCCATCGGGCTGCGGCAAGTCGACGTTCCTCCGCACGCTCAACCGCATGCACGAGGTCATCCCGAAGGCGTGGGTCGACGGTGAGGTCCTCATCGACGGCAACAACCTCTACGGCCCCGGCGTCGACCCCGTCCTCGTTCGCCGCCAGGTCGGCATGGTCTTCCAGCGCCCGAACCCGTTCCCGACGATGTCGATCCGCGAGAACGTGCTCGCCGGCGTGAAGCTCAACAACACGAAGATCTCCAAGAGCGACGCCGACGCCCTCGTCGAGAAGTCGCTGCAGGGTGCCAACCTGTGGAAGGAGGTCAAGGACCGCCTCGACCTCCCCGGCTCCGGCCTCTCCGGCGGACAGCAGCAGCGTCTCTGCATCGCCCGCGCCATCGCTGTCTCCCCCGACGTGCTGCTCATGGACGAGCCCTGCTCGGCCCTCGACCCGATCTCGACGCTCGCGATCGAGGACCTCATCGAGGACCTCAAGACCGAGTACACGATCGTCATCGTGACCCACAACATGCAGCAGGCATCGCGCGTCTCCGACAAGACCGCGTTCTTCAACATCGCTGGCACCGGGATGCCGGGCAAGCTCATCGAGTACGACACGACGAAGACGATCTTCGAGAACCCGTCCGTCCAGGCGACGGAGGACTACGTGTCGGGCCGCTTCGGCTAGACCCGCACTCCCCCGATCCACGACTGCGGCCCCGGCGTTCATCGCCGGGGCCGCAGTCGTCGCTCACGCCCGCGCCGCCCTCCCACCCGACTCGGGATGGAGAAGTCCCTCTGGGATGGGAAAGTTCCCAGCACGAAGTGACTTTTCCATCCCGAGCAACAATGAATGGCCGAAGACAACCAGGGACCGCCCCGCCCAGCGAGTCACGAGCCATGCCGACGCGAGCCGCCAGCGGGCCTGGACACCAGACCGCAGCCCAGCCGAGACGCCGGCATCCGGACCCATGGACTCACCCGGCCACCGTCCCACCGTCCCAAAACTCGGGATGGGGAAGTCCCTCTGGGATGGGAAAGTTCCCAGCACGAAGTGACCTTTCCATCCCGAGCAACAACGAATGGCCGACGACAACCAGGGAACGCCCCGCCCAGCGAGTCACGAGCCACGTCGACGCGAGCCGCCAGCGGGCCTGGACGCCAGACCGCCGCCCAGCCGAGCCGCTGACACCCGGCTCCGTGGGCTCACCCGGGCCACCGTCCCACCCTCCCAAGAACTCAGGATGGAGAAGTCCCTCTGGGACGGGAATGTTCCCAGCACGAAGTGACTTTTCCATCCCGAGACCTGTCCCTTATACCCATCTGACGCTTCAAAAAAGCCGGGGTTGGTCATCGAGGAGCATCTCTGCTCACTCAACAACCAACCCCGGCTTATGAAGAAGTCCGGCGGTGACCTACTCTCCCACAGGGTCCCCCCTGCAGTACCATCGGCGCTGAGAGTCTTAGCTTCCGGGTTCGGAATGTAACCGGGCGTTTCCCTCTCGCTATGACCGCCGAAACACTATGGATAACCAATCATGTTCCGAACCACACACCACACCCAAACAGGTGCGACACATGGTCGATCCTCGATCGTCTATCGAGAACCACAAAGTGGACGCGAACAGCAACAACATTCATGTGCATGTTTTATCAAATCATCAGCTTATTAGTACCGGTCAGCTCCACACATTTCTGTGCTTCCACATCCGGCCTATCAACCCAGTCGTCTACTGGGAGCTTCTCCCCCGAAGGGATGGAAATCTCATCTTGAAGCCGGCTTCCCGCTTAGATGCTTTCAGCGGTTATCCGTTCCGAACGTAGCCAATCAGCGGTGCTCCTGGCGGAACAACTGACACACCAGAGGTTCGTCCATCTCGGTCCTCTCGTACTAAAGATAGATCTTCTCAAATTTCCTACGCGCGCAGCGGATAGAGACCGAACTGTCTCACGACGTTCTGAACCCAGCTCGCGTGCCGCTTTAATGGGCGAACAGCCCAACCCTTGGGACCTACTCCAGCCCCAGGATGCGACGAGCCGACATCGAGGTGCCAAACCATGCCGTCGATATGGACTCTTGGGCAAGATCAGCCTGTTATCCCCGAGGTACCTTTTATCCGTTGAGCGACAGCGCTTCCACAAGCCACTGCCGGATCACTAGTCCCGACTTTCGTCCCTGCTCGACTTGTCAGTCTCACAGTCAAGCTCCCTTGTGCACTTACACTCGCCACCTGATTGCCAACCAGGTTGAGGGAACCTTTGGGCGCCTCCGTTACTCTTTAGGAGGCAACCGCCCCAGTTAAACTACCCACCAGGCACTGTCCCTGAACCGGATTACGGTTCGAAGTTAGATATCCAGAATGACCAGAGTGGTATTTCAACAACGACTCCACGAACACTAGCGTGCCCGCTTCACAGTCTCCCACCTATCCTACACAAGCCACACCGAACACCAATACCAAGCTGTAGTAAAGGTCACGGGGTCTTTTCGTCCTGCTGCGCGTAACGAGCATCTTTACTCGTAATGCAATTTCGCCGAGTTCGCGGTTGAGACAGCTGGGAAGTCGTTACGCCATTCGTGCAGGTCGGAACTTACCCGACAAGGAATTTCGCTACCTTAGGATGGTTATAGTTACCACCGCCGTTTACTGGGGCTTAAATTCAGAGCTTCGCCGAAGCTAACCCTTCCTCTTAACCTTCCAGCACCGGGCAGGCGTCAGTCCGTATACATCGTCTTGCGACTTCGCACGGACCTGTGTTTTTGATAAACAGTCGCTTCCCACTGGTCTCTGCGGCCATCAATGCGCTTTCAGGAGTAAATCCCTATACGCCTCAGGCCCCCCTTCTCCCGAAGTTACGGGGGCATTTTGCCGAGTTCCTTAACCACGATTCTCTCGATCTCCTTGGTATTCTCTACCTGATCACCTGTGTCGGTTTGGGGTACGGGCGACTAAAACCTCGCGTCGATGCTTTTCTTGGCAGCAGAGGATCACCGACTACCTCACCGAAGTGAGTTCCGCGTCAGATCTCAGGCTTCACGAGTGACGGATTTGCCTATCACTCACCCTACGTCCTTGCCCGGATTCAACCAATCACCCGGTTCGGCTACCTTTCTGCGTCACACCTGTTAATACGCTAACCGCACCAGAACGGGGTCGAGCGCTAGGCTCCCCACCCACCCGAAGGCGGACGAAGAGATTCAGACTCTTAGCACTACTGGATTAGCTTGGGCGGTTTTTCGCCGGCCACGGGAATATCAACCCGTTGTCCATCGACTACGCCTGTCGGCCTCGCCTTAGGTCCCGGCTTACCCAGGGCAGATTAGCTTGACCCTGGAACCCTTGATCATTCGGAGGACGGGTTTCTCACCCGTCTTTCGCTACTCATGCCTGCATTCTCACTCGTGTAGCGTCCACGGCTGGTTTCCACCGCCGCTTCACTCGCCACACGACGCTCTCCTACCCATCCACACGACTGGACCACGAAGGCCTGTCTATAAATATGAATGCCACAACTTCGGTGGCGTGCTTGAGCCCCGTTACATTGTCGGCGCGGAATCACTTGACCAGTGAGCTATTACGCACTCTTTCAAGGGTGGCTGCTTCTAAGCCAACCTCCTGGTTGTCTGTGCAACTCCACATCCTTTTCCACTTAGCACGCGCTTTGGGACCTTAGTTGGTGGTCTGGGTTGTTTCCCTCTCGACTATGAAGCTTATCCCCCACAGTCTCACTGCTGCGCTCTCACTTACCGGCATTCGGAGTTTGGCTGACGTCAGTAAGCTTTTGGGCCCCATCGGCCATCCAGTAGCTCTACCTCCGGTAAGAAACACGCAACGCTGCACCTAAATGCATTTCGGAGAGAACCAGCTATCACGAAGTTTGATTGGCCTTTCACCCCTAACCACAGCTCATCCCCCCAGTTTTCAACCTAGGTGGGTTCGGTCCTCCACGAAGTCTTACCTTCGCTTCAACCTGGCCATGGATAGATCACTTCGCTTCGGGTCTAGGACATGCGACTGAATCGCCCTATTCAGACTCGCTTTCGCTACGGCTGCCCCACACGGGTTAACCTCGCCACATATCACTAACTCGCAGGCTCATTCTTCAAAAGGCACGCCGTCACAGCTACAAGGCTGCTCCGACGGATTGTAAGCAAACGGTTTCAGGTACTATTTCACTCCCCTCCCGGGGTACTTTTCACCTTTCCCTCACGGTACTTGTCCGCTATCGGTCATCTGGGAGTATTTAGGCTTATCAGGTGGTCCTGACAGATTCACACGGGATTTCTCGGGCCCCGTGCTACTTGGGATACTCTTCAACGTCAATACACGCATTTCGACTACGGGACTCGCACCCCCTCTGGTCAGCCATTCAAAGCTGTTCGTCTATACGCTATTGTCACGCCCACTGCCTGGTAGAGCAGCATGAAAAGTCCCACAACCCCGACCGTGCAACCCCTACCAGGTATCACACACGACCGGTTTAGCCTGATCCGCGTTCGCTCGCCACTACTAACGGAATCACTGTTGTTTTCTCTTCCTGTGGGTACTGAGATGTTTCACTTCCCCACGTTCCCTCTACCCGCCCTATATATTCAGGCGGGAGTCACCAGGTCACCACAAGGGGCCTGGCGGGGTTTCCCCATTCGGAAATCCTCGGATCAAAGTTCGATTATCAACTCCCCGAGGCTTATCGCAGATTTCTACGTCCTTCTTCGGCTCCAGATGCCAAGGCATCCACCGTTTGCTCTTAAAGATTTGATTTACACATGAGTAGCCAATCATTTCATTCTCAGAAACTCTTGACTAAAATTGCTGAACACCACAAACACCACCCGAAGGCACCATTCGCAGCATTCAAGATGCTCGCGTCCACTGTGTAGTTCTCAACATACGATCGGTACCAACACCCACCAACACAAAGCCGGCGAACGAAGGCCCAAGAGTCCGATCCACCACCATCCGAAGACGACAGCAGGCCCGGTCCCTCAGGACCCAACAGCGTGCACACCAATACCCATCACCACCCACATGTTTCCAACCCCGAAAGGCGTACTCCACACGAACAACAACAAGCACCGAATAGTCAAATGTTCCACCCATGAGCGCCACCGATCGACATTCGCGACCGAAATGACTTCAGCTCCACACCCAAACGGATGCGTGCTAAGTGCTCCTTAGAAAGGAGGTGATCCAGCCGCACCTTCCGGTACGGCTACCTTGTTACGACTTAGTCCTAATTACCGATCCCACCTTCGACGGCTCCCTCCAAAAGGTTAGGCCACCGGCTTCGGGTGTTACCGACTTTCATGACTTGACGGGCGGTGTGTACAAGGCCCGGGAACGTATTCACCGCAGCGTTGCTGATCTGCGATTACTAGCGACTCCGACTTCATGGGGTCGAGTTGCAGACCCCAATCCGAACTGAGACTGGCTTTTTGGGATTCGCTCCACCTCGCGGTATTGCAGCCCATTGTACCAGCCATTGTAGCATGCGTGAAGCCCAAAACATAAGGGGCATGATGATTTGACGTCATCCCCACCTTCCTCCGAGTTGACCCCGGCAGTCTCATATGAGTTCCCACCATTACGTGCTGGCAACATACGACGAGGGTTGCGCTCGTTGCGGGACTTAACCCAACATCTCACGACACGAGCTGACGACAACCATGCACCACCTGTATACCGACCTTGCGGGGCGAACATTTCTGAACGTTTCCGGTATATGTCAAGCCTTGGTAAGGTTCTTCGCGTTGCATCGAATTAATCCGCATGCTCCGCCGCTTGTGCGGGCCCCCGTCAATTCCTTTGAGTTTTAGCCTTGCGGCCGTACTCCCCAGGCGGGGCGCTTAATGCGTTAGCTACGACACGGAAACCGTGGAATGGTCCCCACATCTAGCGCCCAACGTTTACGGCATGGACTACCAGGGTATCTAATCCTGTTCGCTCCCCATGCTTTCGCTCCTCAGCGTCAGTAATGGCCCAGAGATCTGCCTTCGCCATCGGTGTTCCTCCTGATATCTGCGCATTCCACCGCTACACCAGGAATTCCAATCTCCCCTACCACACTCTAGTCTGCCCGTACCCACTGCAGACCCGAGGTTGAGCCTCGGGATTTCACAGCAGACGCGACAAACCGCCTACGAGCTCTTTACGCCCAATAATTCCGGACAACGCTTGCACCCTACGTATTACCGCGGCTGCTGGCACGTAGTTAGCCGGTGCTTTTTCTGCAGGTACCGTCACTTTCGCTTCTTCCCTACTAAAAGAGGTTTACAACCCGAAGGCCGTCATCCCTCACGCGGCGTTGCTGCATCAGGCTTTCGCCCATTGTGCAATATTCCCCACTGCTGCCTCCCGTAGGAGTCTGGGCCGTGTCTCAGTCCCAGTGTGGCCGGTCACCCTCTCAGGCCGGCTACCCGTCGTCGCCTTGGTGAGCCATTACCTCACCAACAAGCTGATAGGCCGTGAGCCGATCCATAACCAAAAAATCTTTCCAAACACAGACCATGCGATCGTGTTAGATATCCAGTATTAGCCACCGTTTCCGGAGGTTATCCCAGAGTTATGGGCACGTTGCTCACGTGTTACTCACCCGTTCGCCACTAATCCACCCAGCAAGCTGGGCTTCATCGTTCGACTTGCATGTGTTAAGCACGCCGCCAGCGTTCGTCCTGAGCCAGGATCAAACTCTCCGTAAATGAATAACAACCAAACAAACCCAAAGGCTCGCCGGTAAACATCACGCCACCACACCGAAGTGCAATGACAAGTTTGAAACTGACAAAAAACAAAACAACACCAAACCCGAAAGTTCAGTACTGACTTGTATTGTCCAAATATGTTTCCAAAAGGAATCCTTACNGGGCGGAAGCGGGCGCGGGGCGGGCCTGCGCGAAAACGACGACGCCGCCTGCAGGAGCAGACGGCGTCGCCGTTCGTGGATGCGCGGCTCGCGTCAGTCGAGACCTCCGTCGAGCACCGCGTGGTCGACGGAGATCGTCGGGATCGAGGCCGTGATGACGGACCCGTCCTCGCGGATCGAGCCCTCGATGTCGCTCAGCGTCGGGTAGCCGGCGAGCTCCTCCACGGCGCCCAGCTTGACGGTCGTCGGCTCACCCGGGGCGACCGCGACGCGGCGTCCGCGCACGAAGACCTCGGCGCCCGAGCCGGTCTCCGCCGTGAACGTCATGGAGTCCTGCTCGAGATCGACGCGGATGCGCGAATCCCGCAGGGTGATGCGGAACTCGAGGTGCGGCCAGTCGGCGGGGAGGCGCGGATCGAAGGTGATTCTGCCCCCGTGGTCGCGCATGCCGCCGAAGCCGTAGACGAGCGCGCTCCAGATGCCGCCCGTGGACGCGATGTGGATGCCGTCGCTCGTGTTGTGGTGCAGGTTCGCGATGTCGACGAACAGCGCCGTCGAGAAGTAGTGCTCGGCGAGGTCCGCGTACCCGACCTCGGCCGCGATGATCGACTGGACGACCGCGGAGAGCGACGAGTCTCCCGTGGTGAGGGCGTCGTAGTACTCGAAGTCCTTGCGCTTCTGCTCCGGCGTGAACTCGTTGCCCTGCAGGAGCAGCGCCAGCACCACGTCGGCCTGCTTGAGGACCTGGAAGCGGTAGATGACGAGCGGGTGGAAGTGGAGCAGCAGCGGGCGCTGCGATGACGGCGTGTTCTCGAGGTCCCACAGCTCCTTCTCGAGGAACTGCGCGTCCTGCGGGTGGATGCCGAGCTTCTCGTCGAAGGGCAGGAACATCGCCTCTGCGGCAGCCGCCCACTCGACGAGCTCCTCTTCTGCCAGGTGGAGGCGCATCGTGAGGCGCTCGAACGAGGCGGGGTCGGTCTCGCGGAGGCGCTCGCACGCGTCGTACGCCGCTCGCAGGTTCGCCTTGGCCATGACGTTCGTGTACAGGTTGTCGTTGACGACGGTCGTGTACTCGTCGGGGCCGGTGACGCCGTGGATGTGGAAGTGGTCGTCGCCTCCCGTGCGCCAGAAGCCGAGGTCGGCCCAGAGTCGGGCGGTCTCGACGAGGATGTCGATGGCGCCCTGTGCGAGCAGCTCGTCGTCACCGGTTGCCGCGACGTACTGCACGAGCGCGTGGGAGATATCGGCGTCGATGTGGTACTGCGCCGTGCCTGCGGCGTAGTAGGCGGAGGACTCCTGGCCGTTGATGGTGCGCCACGGGAAGAGGGCGCCCTTCTGGTTCATCTCGTGAGCGCGCTGGCGTGCTGCGTCGAGCATCTGGTGACGGAAGCGGAGCGCGTTGCGGGCGACGTTCGGCGCCGTGTAGCTCAGGAACGGGAGGACGTAGACCTCGGTGTCCCAGAAGTAGTGCCCGCCGTAGCCGGAGCCTGAGACGCCCTTCGCCGCGACACCGCCGCCGTCGGTGCGGGCCGTTGCCTGGGCGAGCTGGAACAGGTTCCAGCGAGTCGCCTGCTGGTACACGGGGTGGCCGTGGATGACGATGTCGCTGCGGTCCCAGAAGTCATCGAGCCATTCGCGCTGCCAGCGGTACACGTCCTCGACGGGGACTTCGCGCATGCGGTCGAGGGTGCGGTCGGCGCGGTCCGCGAGTTCGCGAGTGGGGACGCTCTTGGACGTGTGGTAGGCCACGTGCTTGATGATGCGCACGGGGACACCTGGCTCGGCGCGAACCCGGAAGGCGGTCTCTGCGAAGTCGGCGTCGACGCGCGTGGTGGCGTCCCACTCGTTGTCGGTGATGATGTCGTGGTCGGCTGCGACGGCGATCGTCATGCCGGAGTGGGTCGTGCGGTAGGCGAGCATCGAGCGCAGGCCCTCTTCGCGCGCGATGCGCGACTGGAGCACCCGGTCGGTGAACGACTCCGCCTTGCGCGGGTCGAAGGCGACCTCGGTCTCCTTCTTGCCGCGCTGGAACTCGTCCCCGCCGTCCTGGCGGTTGATGATCTGGCTTGAGAGGAGGATGGATGCGCCGCGGTCGACCATCTCGACCTCGTAGTCGAGGAGGACGTAGTGGCGGTCCGTGAAGGAGACGAGGCGGTGCGAGCGGATGCGCACGTGCTTGCCGGAGGGCGTGCGCCAGTCGAGCTCGCGCGTCAGGATGCCGTCCTTGAAGCTGAGGACGCGAGAGTAGGAGAGCAGGTCTGCCTCGCTGATGACGAGGGGCTCGTCGTCGACGAAGAGGCGGATGATCTTCGCGTCCGGCACGTTGACGATCGTCTGGCCGACCTGAGCGAACCCGAACGCGTCCTCCGCGTGGCGGATGGGCCACGTCTCGTGGAAGCCGTTGATGAAGGTTCCGTACATGTAGCCGTCGCGGCTCTCCTCGAGGTTGCCGCGCATGCCGAGGTAGCCGTTGCCGGTCGCGAAGAGCGTCTCGACGAGACCCTGCGAGTTGGCGTCGAATTCGTGCTCGACGAGCGCCCACTCGTCGAGGGGGAACCGGTGGCGGTCCAGGGGGTCTTCCGTGGAGAGGTTCATGCGTGATCTTCCTTGAGGTCTGAGTGCGGGAACACCGGCACGAGTTCGGCGAGGTCGTCGACGACGGTGTCCGCGCCTGAGGACATGAGCTCTTCGTGGCTCGCCTCTCGGGAGACGCCGATGACGAGGCCGAAGTCGCCGTCACGGCCGGCTTGGACGCCGGAGTGGGCGTCTTCGACGACCACGCATTCTGCGGCCGTGAGTCCGAGGAGCTGCGCTGCGTACAGGTAGGTGTCTGGGGCAGGCTTGCCGGCGATGCCGTTCTCGGCGGCGACAAGGCCGTCGACCACGGTCTCGAAGCGGTCGAGCAGCCCGGCCGCGGTGAGCACGGGGACTGCGTTGCGGGAGCTGGAGACGACGGCGACGCGAAGGCCGTGCCGGACGGCGGCGTCGAGGAACTCGAGCGACCCCGGGTAGGCCTGCACGCCGGTCTCGGCGAGCTCCGCGTTGAAGGTGTCGTTCTTGCGGTTTCCGAGACCGCAGACGGTCTCGAGCTCCGGGGAGTCCTCGGGCGTGCCGTCCTCGAGCGTGATGCCGCGGGAGGCGAGGAACGAGCGGACGCCGTCGTAGCGGGGCTTGCCGTCGACGTAGCGGAGGTAGTCGTCGTCGGTGTAGGCGGGACCGGCGCCCTTGGCTGCGAGGTAGTCGGTGAAGAGCCGCGCCCATGCGCGCATGTGGACCTCGGCAGTTGGCGTTATGACGCCGTCGAGGTCGAAGAGTATGGCCTTTGAACTGGTGAGCTGTGTCACGTCTCGGAGACGAGGAGCGATCATTGCATCCAACCTTGCATCGTTGGGTGGCGCCGTGACGCCGTTCTATGGTGCACGGCGGAATTCCCCGGTGCGCTCCGCCCTCGATACGCACCGCAGAGCCCCACCGCGATGTTCAATATCGTAGGGGTTCCCGGGTATTCGGTGCGCCGATATTCGGACGATCCGTTCAGCCGGTTTCGTGGATGTGGCTGCGCTCGGCCTGCCGGCTGAAGAGCGAGAGGATCTCGAGCGTCGTCTCGCCGTCGTTGGTCATGGAGTGGGGGCGAGTGGTGTCGAATTCCGCGGCTTCGCCTGGTTCGAGGATCGTGACGTCGTCGTCGAGCTGCAGGCGGAGTCTTCCGGCGAGGACGTAGCACCATTCGGTGCCTTCGTGCACGCGCAGGGTGACCGGCTTATCTCGGTCCGAGGGTTTCTGCGGTGCGACGAGCACCTTGAAGGCCTGCATGCCGTCCGTGGCGCGGGAGAGCGCGAGGTAGACGCGGTCGCCGCGCTTCACAGGTTTCGGGTGGATGCGCGGGTCGCCGGTCGAGGGTGCGCCCACGAGGTCGTCGAGCGGCACCCGGTAGCAGCGGGCGAGTGGCAGGAGCACGTCGAGGGAGGGGCGCCTGCCGCCTGATTCGAGCCGTGAGAGCGTGCTAACGCTGAGGCTCGTCTCCTCGGCGACGTCGTTGAGCGTCATCCCTCGGGCCTGTCTGATCTCGCGGAGCCGGGGTGCGACGCGGCTGAGCGCTTCGGTGATTCCAGTGGTCGGTTCGTCCAGGTTGTCTGGGCCGTTCGACGCAGCATCCGTCATATTCACATCCCTCATGTTGCGAAACTAGCAAACTCAGTTGCTAAACGCGAGAGTCTCGCCGGAGACTCGAGCCATGACACAACTGGATGCGCCGCAGCACGCGGCAGAGAACGAGAACCCGCTCTGGGACACGATCGTGATCGGCGCCGGCCCCGCCGGTCTGAGCGCTGCGCTCATGCTCACGCGGGGGCGCAGGCGGGTGCTCGTGCTGGATCACGGAGTTCCCCGCAATCGATTCACCGACCACATGCACGGCGTCCTCGGCCATGAGGGCCTCGCGCCCGGCGAGCTGCGGCGGCTGGGCCGCGCCGAGGTCGAAGCCCATGAGGGGGTCTTCGACGAGGCTGAGGTGGTGAGCGTCACGCCCATCGGCGGCGACGATGGCGCACGCGTGCACGTGGCGACGAAGGACGGACGTGCCTTCCGGGCGCGCACGGTCGTCGTGGCGACGGGGCTGCGCGATGAGCTGCCCAACGTGCCAGGGCTCCGTGCGCTCTGGGGTCGAGGTGTCTACGCCTGCCCCTTCTGTGACGGCTACGAGTACCGCGATCGACCCATTGCCGTGCTTGCCGCTGGCGAGCACTCGGACCTGAAGGCGCACCTGCTGCGGCAGTGGAGCGGCGACCTCGTGCTCCTCGTCAACGGCTCCTTCACGCTCGGCGAGGCGGAGGCGAGGTCACTCGCTGCCCGCGGGGTGAGGGTCGAGCGGTCCGGGGTTGACGAAGTGCTCGCCGGTACCGACGGGCGTGTTCGCGGAGTCCGTCTCGCCAACGGCAGCGAGCTGGAGCTCGAGGCGATCTTCACGAACCCGACCTTCGTGCCCCTGACCGGGATGCTCGACGGTGTGGATATCCGCGGCCCGGAGCATCCGGAGTCCCGGGTCTGGGTCGTCGGCAACGCGGGGGACCCTCGCGCCAACGTGCCGGTCTCGATCGGGCAGGGTGCAGCGGCCGGCGGCGATGTCGCCTTCGCGCTGCTCATGGACGAGATCGCAGCGGCCGGCAGGGTCTAGGCCGTCGCGGTCACCTCGCTCGTGTCGGACCGCGACGCCGCCCGGTGGTGGTCGCGGACCGTCTTTTCGATCACGCTGCTCGGCGCGCCGATCTCGAGGAGGGAGAGGAGGTGATCATGCTCGGCGATCGTGGTGGTGGTGTTGCGGGTGCTGGATTCCGGTGCCATGGATCGCAGACGCTCGAGGTGTCCCCAGGTTCGTTCGACGAGGTCGACGAGGTGTCCGTTGGGGCTCCGGCGGAAGAGGAGATGGTGGAATCTCGAATGCAGCTCGCGCAAGGCCTCGGAGTCGACGAGCGTGTGCGCCATCTCGGCGTTTGTGCTGCGGGCCTCGCTGATCACCTCGTCCGTGACGTATCGGGCGGCGCTCGCGGTCGCGTAGCCGTCGAGCACGGCGAGTGATTCCAGGGCCTGCCAGTAGCGCTCGGGGTCGAGTCCGGTCACGTGAGCGCCGACGTAGCGCTCGTAGGTGACTGCGCCTTCCGCCTCCAGCATCCGGAGGGCCTCGCGCACGGGGAGCGTGCTGACGCCGATCTTTCCTGCGATAGTGCCGAGGACAAGTCGGCGGCCCGGGGCGAAGGTGCCGTCCGAGATCCGCTGTTCGATGAACTCGTAGGCCAGTTGGGTCTTGCCGGATGAGCTCGGGTCAAGGGGCTCCGCCACGCCTGTCATGCTCGACCTCTCGGTGTCTCGGGTGGGCTATTCGGGTGGGGGATACGGGCGACGATATACGTTTTCGCGCACATCCGCTGGCCGCCGACAAGTGAACCTCGGAACTTGTCCATCTGGCGCGGCGAGGGGTGGCTGAGTTGACGTGTCATGGCATTTTTGGCACGATCATCGAACTTCATTCGATTGCATGGAACGACGCCTTCGACCTCGTGTCACCCGTTGTTGCACTCGACCACAAGCTGCGCCGCCTCGGGGATGCCGTGTTCCCCCGGGGTGGCGCTTTTTCTTGCGACTAGAGTTCATGTAAACGCATTGAAATGGATGGAGCTGCCATGACCGGCACGATCGAGTTCGGCCTCAACACCTTCGGAGACGCGACCAACGACCTCGACGGCACCCCGCGCTCACACGCGCAGGTCATCCGCGACGTCGTCGAGGAGGGCGTCCTGGCTGAAGAGGTCGGCATCGACGCCTTCGCCGTCGGCGAGCATCACCGAGACGACTTCGCGATCTCCACGCCGGAGACCGTGCTCGCCGCAATCGCCGCCCGCACGGAGCGCATCCGTCTCGGCAGCGCGGTCACGGTCCTCAGCTCCGATGACCCCGTCCGGGTCTTCCAGCGGTTCTCCACCGTCGACGCCATCTCGAGCGGGCGCGCAGAGGTCATGCTCGGGCGAGGCTCCTTCACCGAGTCGTTCCCGCTCTTCGGGCTCAACCTCCAGGATTACGAGGTGCTCTTCGACGAGAAGCTCGACCTCTTCATGAAGATCGCGGCGGGTGGGCCCGTCAGTTGGAGCGGAACCGTGCGGGGTGCGCTCAACGACGTCACCGTGCATCCGCAGCTCGAGGAGGGCCGCCTGCGCACGTGGGCTGCCGTCGGGGGCACGCCCCAGTCCGTCGTGCGCGCCGCCCAGTACTCGATGCCGCTCATGCTCGCCATCATCGGCGGCGAATCAGCGCGCTTCGCGCCGTTCGCGAAGCTCTACCGCCAGGCCAACGAGCAGTTCGGCCACCCGAACGGCCAGATCGGCGCGCACTCGCCAGGCCACATCGCGGACACCGACGAGCAGGCGCGTGAAGAGCACTGGCTGAACTACCGCACCATGATGATGCGCATCGGCAAGGAACGCGGCTGGTCGCCCATGCAGTACGCACAGTACGAGCAGGAAGCCGGCGAGCGCGGGGCGCTCTACGTCGGCTCGCCAGAGACCGTCGCGCGCAAGATCGCTGCCACGGTCAAGGTGCTCGGCCTGCAGCGCTTCGACCTCAAGTACAGCGCAGGCACGCTCCCACACGAGCACAGCATGAAGGCGATCGAGCTGTACGGCACGAAGGTCATCCCGATGGTCAGGGACCTGCTGTCCTAATTGTGCGGATGCACTACCTCGGCTCCCCGGGCTGGGCGAGATGTTCGTGAAGCGCCCAGCCCGCCCGAGTAGCGTTGGAGCATCCATCGCCACCGCGCCCGAGACTCAGGGCCCGGGAAGCGCGAGCTCGCCAACAACCGAGGAGTTTGCACAATGACGTACCCCAACGAAGCGGAACTGCTTGCGAAGGTCCCCGGCCAGCTGTTCATCGGCGGCGAATGGATCGACGGTGCGGACGAGCCGTTCGCGGTCAACGACCCGTCGACGGGCAAGCCGCTCAAGCACATCGCCAACGCGAACCCCGAGCAGGGCATCCAGGCGCTCGACGCCGCTGTCGCTGCGCAAGAAGACTTCGCCCGGATGGCACCGCGCGAGCGCGGGGAGATCCTCCGACGCGCGTTCGACATCCTGCAGGAGCGCCGCGACGAGATGGCGCTCATCATGACCCTCGAGATGGGCAAGCCCCTCGCAGAGGCTCAGGGTGAGGTCACCTACGGCGGCGAGTTCCTGCGCTGGTTCAGCGAGGAGGCCGTCCGTGTGCACGGCCGCTACGGCACGCAGCCCGAGGGGACGGGGCGCATGATCGTCTCGAAGCACCCCGTTGGCCCCGCGTTCCTCATCACGCCCTGGAACTTCCCCCTCGCCATGGCGACCCGCAAGATCGCGCCCGCGATCGCCGCAGGCTGCACCTCGGTCGTGAAGCCGGCGTCGCTCACGCCGCTCACGACCCTCTACTTCGTGAGGATCCTCGAAGAGGCTGGCCTGCCCAAGGGAGTCGTCAACGTCATCACGACCCGCAGCACCGCCGCGGTCTCGTCGCCGATCATCGCCGACCCGCGCCTGCGCAAGATCTCGTTCACCGGTTCGACGGGTGTCGGGCAGGGCCTCATGAAGGAGGCCACGAAGAACGTGCTCCGCACGTCAATGGAGCTCGGCGGAAATGCCCCGTTCGTCGTGTTCGAGGACGCTGACCTCGATAAGGCCGTCGAAGGTGTCATCGCGGCGAAGTTCCGCAACATCGGACAGGCCTGCACGGCTGCGAACCGCATCCTCGTGCACACGGATGTCGCGGACGAGTTCGCGCGTCGGGTCACCGAGAAGGTCGCCGGCTTCAAGATCGGCCGCGGCACCGAAGACGGCGTCATCATCGGCCCACTGGTCGAGGACAAGGCCGTCGACAAGGTCGCCTCGCTGGTCGACTCCGCAGTGGCGGCGGGAGCTGAGCTCCTGCACGGAGGCAAGCGCGTGGAGGGCGACGGCTCCTTCTACGAGCCGACCGTGCTCAACCGCACCCCCTCGTCGAGCGAGATCTTCCGCGAGGAGATCTTCGGACCGGTGCTCTCCATCACGACGTTCGATGACGAGGAAGAGGCGATCCGCCTCGCCAACGACACCGAGTACGGCCTCGTCTCGTACGTCTTCACGGAGGACCTCAAGCGCGGCCAGCGCCTCATCGACCGCATCGAGACGGGCATGATGGGCCTCAACATCGGTGTCCTCTCCAACGCGGCGGCGCCGTTCGGCGGCGTGAAGATGTCCGGCATCGGTCGTGAGGGCGGCTTTGAGGGCATCGAGGAGTACCTGTACACGAAGTACACGCTCACGCCGAACCCCTACGCGTAAGCGCACGCACGCACGCACGTCGATCCCGTCGCCAGCCCAGAGCTTGCGGCGGGATCTTCGTCTGCCGTCTGCCGTCTGCCCCACCCTCGCGCCGTTCGCCCCGCCCTCGCGCCGTTCGCCCCGCCCTCGCGCCGTTCGCCCCGCCCCCTCCCTCGGCGCAGAGTTGTGGGTCGGTGCGGTCGGGAGCGGGTCTGGTCGCACTTGGCCACAACTTTCCTCCTGGTTTCGACGTTGACCCCTCCCGCGCGGTTCGCCCCTCCCGCACCGTGCACTCCCTCCCGTGAGGTTCGCCCCGCTCATGGCGCAGCGTTGTGGGTTGGTGCGGTTGGGGATCGGTCTGGTGGCACTTCGCCACAACTTTCCCCCGGGGCGGAGAGAGGCTGGAGCGAGCCTCCGGCAGAGCACGCTGCCGACCTGTGACCAGGATCGCGGTGCGGATGCGCTTGGTGCGTCCCTCAACCGCGGTTGGCCACAATGCTCGTGTTCTGGACCTTGCTCTGGCCCAGCTGTCCACAGCTTTCGCCGGTGATCGTCGTGGCGCTCGCGACGCGTCTACGTTCGAGCAATGGGACAAGGTGGCGGCGCGGATGATGCTGACCTGCGTGGAGTCTCGGGTGCGGGCCGATCAGGCAGTGCAGGCCGCGGGGGCCGGCGGGAGCCGCGCATCCAGCTGCCCATCGACTTGAGGTTCGCGGCGTTCAGCGTGGCCGAGGCTCGAGCTGCAGGTATCTCGAAGTCCCGGCTGCGCAACAGAGCTGAGGCGCGGCCCTTCCGCGGAGTGCGGGTGCCGCAGCCGATGCCGGAACCGCAGACTGCCGAAGGCCTTGTCGGGGTGCGCGGGGCCAGCGACGAGTTCGCTGCGTTGGCCGCCCGGATGCAGGAGCTCGATCGCAGCTACTGGCCGGTCATGTCTCCGAACCAGGCGTTCGGCGGTGTCTCGGCTGCCCGGCTCTATGGGCTGCCCCTTCCGTTGCGACTCCTCGCCGACACGTTGGTCCATGTCATCGTGCCCAAGGGAAGGAACCCGTCTCGCGCGAAGGGTGTGGCGGCGAGGTCCATCCCGCCGCGCTTCTGGCGAATCGGCCGTCTTGGGGGTCTCCCGGTGGCCTCGCCGGAGCTCACCTACTGTCTCCTCGCCCGCCACCTGGACGTGCTTGAGCTCGTGCAGGTCGGCGACGCCCTCATCTCGGACGCGGACAACTATCCAGGGCGCGCTCGGCCTCGTGCGCTGACGACGCGGGATCGTCTGGAATCCGCGGCTCATGCCTGGTCGGGATGCGCGGGTGCAGCCGTGCTGCGGTCTGCCACGCTGCGCATTCGCGAGCGCGTCGAGTCGCCTTGGGAGTCGACGACGCGGATCGCCTTGGTGGATTCCGGCTATCCCGAACCAGACATCAACGTCCCGCTCATGTCGGGAGCGCGTCAGGTGGCCCGAATCGACCTCGTTGATCGCGAGGCTCGCATCGGATACGACTACGAGGGCGACGGGCACCGCACAAGTCAGCGTCAGTGGCGCCTGGACATCACACGCAGCAGGGAGATCGAGAGCGTGGGGATGCGGCATGTGCGCCTCACCGTCGCTGACCTCCTGCCTGCCGCTGGCCTGCAGAACTTCACCGACTACGCGAAACGGCTTCGCGCCGAGCGTCTCGGCCGGGGCTGAAGGTGCCGGGCGCTCTGCATGAGGCGTTCCTGGCGACAGTGTTGTGGCGTGGTGTCGTTGGCGAGGGGTTGTGCAGCGCCGAGCCACAACTCTGAGTGCTGGGGGCGGGGCAGCGGCGGGGCTGAATGTGCGGAATGCGAGTGCGGGACCCCGAGCCCCGCGCCCCGCGCCCCTGCCGCGTCCGCATCTGCGTCCGGAGGAGTGAGGCAGAAGCATGTTGTCGGCGCGCGGAGGGTGTTTCTGGGTGACTTCTGTGCGCAGGGGACACAGGTAAGCGCGGAGGAGCACCACCGGCAGAGGATGCTTCAGCGTGGATGCGTGCCGGGGCGCAGAGACGGAGACGCGCCCCCGGCGACCGTGAATGGTCGGGCCGGGGGCGCGTCTGTCGAGCGCTGCGAGAAGCTACGCGTGCGAGGCGGCGTGGTCTTCGACGGCGTGCTCAGCCTCGGAGTCATCACCGGAGAGGACCGCGTCGAGGCTCTCGCGCACGATGCGGAGACCCGTCTGCAGTTCATCGCTCGTGAGCGTGAGCGCCGGGAGGAACTTGAGGACCTCTTCGAAAGCGCCCGCGGTCTCGATGACGAGCCCACGCTGGAACGCCTCGGCGGAGATGCGCGAAGGCAGGTCGCGGTCGTCGAGGCTGACGATGCCGTACATGAGGCCGCGGCCGCGCACCGTGAGGCCGAGCTGCGGGTAGTCGGCGGCGATGCTCTCGAGGCCAGCGCGCAGTTCGGCGGAACGCTCCGCGACCGTCGTCATGAACACGTCGTCAGCCCAGTACTGCTCGAGCGCGACCCGTGCCGTGACGAATGCGAGGTTGTTGCCGCGGAAGGTGCCCGTGTGGGCGCCCGGCTTCCACACATCCACTGCGGGGCGGAGGAGGACCAGCGACATGGGCAGACCGGATGCGGAGATCGACTTCGACACCGTGACGAGGTCGGGGACGATGCCCGACTCCTCGAACGCGAAGAAGGATCCGCTGCGGCCGATGCCGGCCTGGATCTCGTCGAGGATCAGCAGGATACCCCGCTCTTTCGTGATCGTGCGGAGGCGCCGCAGCCATTCGGGGCTCGCGACGTTGATGCCACCCTCGCCCTGGATGGCTTCGACGATGACGGCTGCGGGCAGGTCGAGGCCGCTGCCGGTGTCGTCGAGCATCTTCTCGAACAGGTCGAGCGTGTCGAGCTTGTCGCCCAGGTATCCCTCGAAGGGGAGGCGGGTGACGTCGCCGAGGGTCGTCCCGGCGGCGTCCCGATACTTCTTGTTGCCGGTGACGGCCACCGCGCCGAGACTGAGGCCATGGAAGCCGTTCGTGAACGCGACCACGTTCGTGCGCCCCGTCGCCTGGCGCGCGACCTTGAGGGCCGCCTCGACGGCGTTGGCGCCGGTGGGGCCCGTGAACTGGATCTTGTAGTCGTAGCCGCGCGGCTCGAGCACGTACTGCTCGAACGCTTCGATGAACGCGCGCTTCGCGGAGGTCGCCATGTCGAGGCCGTGGAGGATGCCGCCGTGCTCGATGTACTCGACGAGCGCCTTCGTGAACAGCGGGTTGTTGTGCCCGTAGTTGAGCACGCCCGCGCCAGCGAAGAAGTCGAGGTACTCGTCGCCGTCTGCCGTCACGAGGGTCGAACCGGATGCGCGGTCGAACACCACGGGGAATGAGCGGATGTATCCGCGGACTTCTGACTCGCGACGGTCAAATACTTCAAGGGGCGAGAAGTCGCTCATGCTCAGTTCACCTTCTGCTTGTTGACGGGGCCCGTTTTTGACGAGCCGGGCTTGCCTTTATGGAGCCGCAGGGCGGATGCGTGGGGCTGGTCGCCGCGCATCCCGAGATTCCGAGCTTACGGCTATGCCCGGGAATCCGGAGGCTGGCTTGCTACATTGTGGCCGTTCGGGCGGCGATCGTCCGCGACGAGATGGGGGTTCCATGACTGAGACCACAGTGCCTGCGCCGGTGCAGGCCCTTGTCGATGCGATCAACGACGCGGACGAGCAGGCATTCGTCGACGCGTTCGCCGAAGACGGCTGCGTCGATGACTGGGGCCGCGTGCTCGAGGGACGAGAGGGTGTCAGCAGCTGGGCGCAGAGTGACGCCATCGGTCAGAGCGCTCAGATGGTCATCAAGGAGGCGACGACTGAAGGCGACACGACTGAGTTGTTCTTCGACTGGCGCAGCAACCGCTTCAACGGCACGTCGCGCGCATTCGTGACCGTCGAGGGCGACAAGATCAAGCGGTTCAGCATCCCGTCGCACCGGTAGTCGGCGGATGCGCGGCCTGGCGGTGCAGATCCGGCGGGAGGCAGCGCTCAGCGCACGGTGAAGAGGAATCCGTCGACGAGATCGGTGAGCTGACTCGGCGTGACCTGTCGGCGCTGAGGGACCAGCCAGACTGGCTGGATGCTCTCCAGCAGCCCTTCTCGCACCATGATGTCGGCTTGCTGCGCGTATCCGCGGGCCACATCCTCTGACAGGCCGTACAGGACGACGTCCGCGAAGCCGAGGTTCTCGGCGAACGTGTCGAGGTAGACGACTCTCGTGGGCCCCGCGCCGCGCTCGCCGAGCGGCAGCTCGTGGAGGTACTGGCTCTCCTCCCGGTATCGGTCCCAGAGCTTCGACCAGCGGCGTTGCAAGGGAGACCGCACGAAGGTGAGTGCGACGACCATGGCGAGCGCCGCGATATAGATGGGTGCCGCCCAGGCGGGGAGCAGAGGGGCCAGCAGCAGCAAGCCGATCGGCACCACCAGGAGGCCCGTGAAGGCGCGGCTGTATGGGCTCCCGAGGAGCCGTGACACCCAGGTGCCGCGGGCCGACGTGTCGACGCGGCGGCGGTCGAGTTCGGCGATGATGTTCGATTTCAGCGCGGCTCTGCGAGCCGGATCGTCGCTGCCGGTGCGGTCTACTCGTGCCCGGTCCGCTGGCCTGCGTGTCTCCGATGGGAAGTAGACGTCCATGACGGCCTGCGACCAGGCGGGCAGCAGTGGGTCGTCGCGGAGGAACTCGACCTCCCACCCCGTTGCGCCCGGGGGTCGGTAGCCCGCCTCGGTGATTCTCGCCCCGGCGCCCGCATCATCGACCTCGTGGATGCGCAGCACCCCGCGGTGCGCCAGCCAGAGCAGCTCGCCCGCGAAGGCTGTCTCCCAGCCGCGGCCGTCGTCGTCGAGTCGTTTGAGACGGTGCTGCGCGGCGAGCGGCGTCAGCGGCAGCCTCGAGCTCGGAGAGATCGGCAGCTTCGTCAGGAGAAGCGCGATCGCGGACGCGGCGATGATCAGGAAGGCAGCGAGCGCAAGCGCTGCCCAGAGGCTGTCGGTACTGGCGTCGGTGATAGCGGTCTCGTTTCGAAGCAGCGGTCGGATCGGAACGTGCCTGGCGTCAGGCTGCGGGCACGCGGGAGGGCGAATCGAGCTCGCGGGCCCTCCCGCGCATCCGGGTCTCTCCTCGCCTAGCGCTTGCCGCCGCCCAGCAGTCCGCCGAGGATGTCGCCGAGCCCGCCGCCTGCCGCGCTGCCCGAGCCGCTTGCGCCGCCCGCGCCGCCGAGGATTCCGCCCAGGATGTCGCCGAGTCCGCCGCCGCCCGCCTTGCTGCCTGACGCCGAACCGCCGCCGAGGATCCCACCGAGGAGATCCTCGAGGCCGCCGCCAGAGCTCGCACTTGCCGTGGTGGATGCGCCCTGCTGGCCGCCGAGGAACTTCTTCGCGAGCCACGCGAGCACGATGGGCGCGAGGATCGGGAGCAGCTTCTGCACGAGGCCGGACGTCTGGCCACCTGGTGCCGAACCGAGGGCGGCGGCGACCTGGTCGGTGTTGCTGCCGAACACGTTGTCCACGATCTTCTGGCCGTCGTTCGTGTCGATGTCGGCGAGCGAGACACGACCGTCAACGAGGGTCGTGTCCTTCTTCGCCAGCGCATGCTCGAGCGATGCGGCCCCGGCGGGGTCAGCCGCGTTGGCCTGCAGTCCGCCGATGAGAGTCGGCAACGCTGCCTGGATTCCCTGCTGTGCGGTCTGCTTGTCGACGCCGAGCTTGCCGGCGATGTCGTCCACCGGGATGAGTGCGAGCAGTTCAGTGATGTCGGTCATGAGTTCCCCTTGATCAATGGCGCGGCACCAATCGCGGGACCGCGTGAGCCCGAGGGTAGCGGTGGGGGTGGTGGATCCGCCGTGCATCGTGCTGAGCTTGTCGGACGGTTCGTCGAAGGTCGCAGCCACGAACCGACACAGCGTCCACCCAAACGGTAGGTCTGCAAGGTAGACACGAACAAGCAGATGGCCAACACCCCCACCCGGAGGACATCAATGACCACGTTCGATCGAGCAGAAGCCGAGATCAGCCAGGAGCGCATCGCCGCGGCACTCGCTGGCGCGAAGGCCGCGACGTACTGGCTCGACGACCCCGGCCGCCCAGTGGCGCTGCCCCCGTTGCGGGGGAAGATCACCGCAGACCTCGTCATCGTGGGCGGCGGATACACGGGGCTGTGGACCGCACTGCTCGCGAAGGAACGCGACCCGAAGCGAAAGGTCGTGCTGCTCGAGGGCAAGCGAGTCGGCTGGGCGGCGTCTGGCCGCAACGGCGGGTTCTGCGAGGCGAGCCTCACGCACGGCGAATCGAACGGCAAGGAACGCCTACCGCACGAGTACCCGAAGCTCGAGGCTCTCGGCCTGGAGAACCTGCGCGAGATCGGCGAGGCCGTGAAGCGCTACAGCATGGACTGCGATTACGAGGAGACGGGTGTGCTCAACGTCGCCACCGAATCGCATCAGGTGCCGGAGCTCGAACACGATGCCGCCGGCGACTCGGGGCTCG
This sequence comes from Pseudoclavibacter sp. 8L, assembly GCF_902506465.1. Lineage (NCBI taxonomy): Bacteria > Bacillati > Actinomycetota > Actinomycetes > Micrococcales > Microbacteriaceae > Pseudoclavibacter > Pseudoclavibacter sp. 8L. Next base: position 1,650,359 of record NZ_LR733186.1, read on the forward strand.
AGTTCCTCGACCGGCAGACGCTGCAGGCAGAAGTCGCCTCTCCGCTGTTTCTCGCGGCGAACTACGAGCGCGAGGGCACCTCGCTCGTGAACCCCGCGAAGCTCGTGTGGGAGCTGCGGCGCGTGGTGCTCGGGATGGGTGTCGCGATTTTCGAGAACACCCCGGTCCGTTCGCTCGACGCCGACGGGGGCGGGATCACGGTCGGGACCGAAGAGGGCAGTGTCTACGCGCAGCGCGTGGCGCTCGGCACGAACGCGTTCCCCGCGCTCATCAAACGCGACCGCTTCTACACGGTCCCCGTCTACGACTACGTGCTCATGACGAACCCGTTGAGCGACGAGCAGCTCGAGTCGATCGGCTGGAAGCGGCGGCAGGGCATCACCGACCTCAACAACCGCTTCCACTATTCGCGACTGGTGACGGATGCGGATGGCCGCACCCGCATCCTCTACGGCGGGTACGACGCCGTATACAACTACGGCGGGCGCATCAAGAAGGAGTACGACCAGCGCCCCGAGACGTTCGAGAAGCTCGCGGCGCACTTCATCGCCACCTACCCGCAGCTGGAGGGGCTCGGCTTCTCCCACAAGTGGGGCGGCGTCATCGACACGTGCACGCGCTTCTTCTCGTTCTTCGACACCGAGTACGACGGACGCGTCGCGCATGCCGCCGGCTTCACAGGCCTCGGCGTCGGCGCGACCAGGTACGCGGCGAACGTGCTCCTCGACCTGCTGAGCGGCGAGGAGACCGAGCGCACGCGCATGGACTTCGTGAAGAAGAAGCCGCTGCCGTTCCCGCCGGAGCCGTTCGCGTCGTTCGGTGCGAAGGTGTCGCTCGCCGAGATGGCGCGCGCCGACCGCAACGAAGGCAGGCGCGGACTGTGGCTGAAGACGATGGACGCAGTCGGACTGGGGTTCGACTCGTGAGCGTCGACGGTGCCGGTGAAGCCGAGTCGGCAGACGTGAGCGGGATGCTCCCCGGTTCGGTCGTGCACGCGCGGGGTGCATCCCTGTCGCACGACCCCGTCGAGGGCTGGCAGAAGGTGAGCGGCGAGCCGACAACCGCCGCCGTCGACCTCGGTGCCTTCGCGGGCGCAGAGTTCGGGCTGTGGGAGATGTCTGCCGGGTCGATGCTCGACGTCGAGGCCGACGAGGTGTTCCTCGTCATCAGCGGCACGGCGACGGTCGAGTTCCTCGAGCCGGAGCTGCCCTCGATTGACCTCGAGCCGGGCTCCATCGTGCGACTCGGCGAAGGGATGCGCACCCGGTGGACCGTCACGGGCGCGCCCCTGCGCAAGCTGTACCTCGTGGAAAGCGGCAGCTAGGGGCCCTGCAGCTGCCGTGGCGCTGCGGCTGGGGCCCCGCGGCTCCTGCTGGGGCCCTGCGGCTGCTGCCGCGGCCCCTGCTCCTGCCGCGGCGGGCGCGGGTGCCGCGCCCGCCCCGTCCCGCGCCCGCCCGCGTCTTTCGCCCGGCTTCCCGACCCGCGCCTGCCGCTGCCGCCGCCGAGCGCGTGATGGCTTTCGGTGACCGTGATGGGGTTTTACCCACCACCGGTCGCTAAAACCCATCACGTGCATCCGAGAAACCCATCAGCGTCGCGAAAACCCATCAGCGCGCTGCCAAGGGCGGATCTCAGGCAGCGGCACGAGGCGCCGGCACCCGCCCCGCCCCGCTCCGCGCCTCCCCTTTTGTCCTGTGCCGCGCCTGCCTCTGATGCCGGGTTCGTGATGACTTTCGGTGACTGTGATGGGTTTTTACCCATCACCGGTCGCTAAAACCCATCACGTGCATCCGAGAAACCCATCAGCGTCGCGAAAACCCCGCACGAGCCTTTGCTGAGCCGGCACCGAGGCACCGAGGCACCGAGCCACCGAATCACCGAGGCACCGAACCACCGAGCCACCGGGGACGGAGACACCGGGGCGGCTGGGCGGCGGTGCGACGCAGGCGGCATCCTGACTGTTGTGGATAACGCGGAGGAGGCGGCGCGCGTCCGTACTCTGGCCGCATGTATGGACCCGAGAACCTGCCGGAAGGCGCCGCGGCCGGTCCATTCAGTGTCGGGGACGGGCGTCGCGCCGGGCTGACGGCGGGCCAGCTGAACTCAGCGGAGTTCACGAGCCCGCACCGAGGCGTGCGGATGCGCGGGATCGCAACCACGCCCCTCGAGATCGCGCAGGCGTTCGTGCCGCGCCTCAGGGAACGCAGCGTCCTCGGCGGCGTGACCGCTGCACGCGTCTGGGGTCTCCCCGTCCCGCGTCGTCTCGACGGGGACTCCACGGTGCACGTCCTCGTTCCGGCGGGCCGGAACCGGCCGGTGGGTCGCGGGATCCGGTCGCGAAGCATCCATGAACGGTTGTGGGATGCCCGCGATCTGCACGGCGTGCCAGTCGCCTCGCCGGCGCTGACCTGGGCGACGGCGGCGAGGCATCTCGAGGTCTCCGAGCTGGTCGTGCTCGGCGATGCACTCGTCGCGACTTCCACGAACTACGAGCGGCTGGTCCGGCCGAACACGCCGTCCGACGGCGCGCGGACAGCGCCGCCACTTGCTTCACTCGAAGAGCTGGCGGGCATTGCGAACGCCTGGGGCAATCGGGAAGGGGGAGCGTCGCTGAGGATCGCCGCCGCGCGGATTCGCCTCGGAGTGGAATCGCCGATGGAGACCTGGACTCGGCTGGTGATCGTCGCTGCTGGCTTGCCGGAGCCGGAAGTCGGCGTCGAGGTGTGGAATGGTCCTGAATTCGTGGGACGGGTCGACCTCGCCTATCGGGCGCAGAGAATCGCCATCGAATACGAGGGTGATCATCATCGGACCGACAAGCGACAGTGGCGGAAGGACATCGGGCGCGTCAACCGCCTGCAGGAAATCGACTGGTTCGCCATCCGGGCCACCACGGCGCAGCTCTGGCCGACGCCGACACGCTTCGTGGACCAGGTGCGCGCCGCGCTGCAAAGAGCTGAGGCACGTGGCGCGTAGCGGGCTGCGGCTCCGCCCGGCGCCAGTAGCCACGACGTCGAAAGTGACGCTGGTGGCAGCTCGCAGCTCGCAGCTCGCAGCCCTCAGCCCGCAGTCCTCAGCCCTTCCGGCCGAGCATCACCGACCGCGGCGAGTAGTCCTTGCCTCTCCAGTACAGCATCACGCGTTGGCGGCCGATTCGGTACTCGTCGCGGCTGCGCTCGGCTTCGTCCGGAGGGAGGGCCTCCTTCGGGGCACCGAGGTGCTCGAGGACTCCTTCGCGCGTGAACGGGGAGAGCCCCGTGATCAGGTGCGACGTGCGCGGGTAGTTGGCTTGCGGGGCGTTGCGGTGAGGGTGGAAGACGAGCTCGACGCATTTCACCGCGCCGCCCTTCATCCCCACGATGAGGGAACGGTCGGTGCTCCGGTAGGCGCACTGGTACGCGCCCGAGCGGTTGATCTCGATCGGTCCGTCGACGAGTCGGAGCAGAGCGAGGGCGGCAGGGTCCTCGATCTTCTTGCCCAGCGCGGCCGCCGCAAGCGTGAGGTCTCCGGCCACCGTGCGCTTCGCGTCGCCGTTCACGCGCATCGTCGGCGGAGTGGATGCGGTTGCGTCGAGCGCGTCGACGAGAGCGGTGAGGCGAGCGACTTCCCAGGCATCGTCGTCGGCCTCGGAATTCTGCGCGGCTTGCTCGCGGAGCAGCGCGGCTGCTCGTGCTTCCTCGCGGAGCAGCGCGGCTGCTCGTGCTTCCTCGCGGTGCTGCGCGAACCGCGATGCTTCGGCGGTCTCTCCTACCGCCGCGAGCTGCGCTTCGACGATGCGGTGCTCGTTGAGGAGCGCGAGTGCTCGCTCGCTGACCAGCAGCATCCCATCTCGCTGGGCGAAGTCGTCGTCTGTGTCCGGACGGCCGGTGGGCGCGAGCCGCTCCCAGCACTCCGGGAACGCGCCGGCGTACGAGACGAACTCCGGCGACTTCGTGACGATCGCCTCGCGCAGCTCGAACCCAGTGAGTTCCGAGGCGCGCAAGGCGTCGGCGAGTGCGCCGGTAACGACGAAGTCCGGAAGCACGCTGACGAGTTCATCGCCCAGCCAGCCCGCGAACTCGCAGCGCAGCGGGTCTGCCTGCGAGCGCGCGCCATTCGCATCGTGCATCCACTCGGCTCCGGCGCCGACGGTTCCGGTCGCTTCAGGTTCCAAAGCGTGGTGCTGCATCGTGGCTCCTTCTCCTCGAGTTCTTCTCGGGATCAGCTTCGGTCGATCCCGGCGTTCGCGGTCATGCGCGGGGCGGGGCGGGCAGGTCCCAGATGTCTGCGAACCGGGCCGCGATCACGGGCTGCGTCCAGATCAGCGACAGGCCGGTCGCCGCGGAGGAGATGTTGTTAAGCTCGGGGGCGAAGACCACGAACTCGTGGGAGATGGGTCGGCCAGCGCGGTCAGTGCGTCCTTCGGGATCGGGGAAGCGCAGCGCCGCCCGGTCGTCCCCGAGATGCCAGAGTTCGGAGTCGTCGCCGAGGCTCGAGAACGCCTTGTCGTACTCGGGCAGGGGGTCGGCGTAGCCGCCGTCGAGGAGGAAGCGATGCCCCCAGGTGCGGCCCCTGGTGGCCCAGATGAGCTTCACTTCTTGCTCCGGAGGAGGACGCCCTTGCGTTCGGCGTCTTCGAGGTCGAGCTTGAAGCGGGTGAGCATGGCCGTGAGGTAGTCGCGTTTGGCGAGCGCCTCCGCGTTCACCGCCTTGAGCTTGTCGCCCGCGAGCGAGGCTCCGCGTTCGATGGCATCCTTCGAGACGAAGGATGCGGCGAGCCCGGCGAGCAGGCCGAGCGGTCCCGGCAGCTTGACCTTCTTGATGACGAACAGGGCTCCCATCGCCGCAACGCCGGCAACGTCGCCGGCCTTGCCGAAGATCTTCTCGGCCACCTTGCCGCCGTCGTGCAGCGTCTTGGCCCACTTGACGTGGCGTTCGAAGGGGAGGATGGCGGCCAGAGGGAGGACGGCGTCGACTCCGACGCGCTGGGTCACTTCGATCTTGCCCGGCTCGAACTTCGCGGAGGAGAGCAGGATGAAGTCCTCGGCGAACGACATCGCCTCGGGTGCTTCCACGAAGCCGCGCAGCTCCTGGCGCAGCTGGTCGAGCTCGTCGCTGACCTTCTCGACGAGGAGCGCCTTGAACCTGTGCGCATCCATTCCGGGAAGCAGGTCGGACTTGGACAGCGCCAGCACCCAGATGCGCGGGAACTGCGTCAGGGGCTTGCCGTCCTTGAGGAGCTCGGGCTTGAGGCGGAGCAGCTCGGAGCGGATGTTGGTGAGGAGCGATTTCAGGTACAGCTCCTCAGAGCCCTCGTTCTCGAGGAGCAGCTGTCCGTCGACGAGCAGCAGCGCGACGTCTGAGCTGAGCAGCGCCGTGAAGGTCTCCACCCGCCGACGGGTCTCCTCGGCGCCGACTGCGGATTCCTCGAACCACTCGCCCGGGTAGTCGTGCCAGACGAGGCGCAGCGCGTCGAACGGCTTCGATTGCTTCGCCCGCTGCTGGGACCAGGCCTTCGGCCGAACCATGAACGAGTAGGCGGTGTGCGAGAAGCGAGTGGATGCGGGCACCTTCGCTGCGTTCTTCATGCCGAGGTAGCTCTGGTACAGCTTGTCGCTCTGCCCCGTGTCGTCGGCGACGACCTCGTACAGGTTGTCCTTCGCGAACTGCGGCTCCTGCGTCGGCCCGTAGAACGAGGAGACGAGCACCGTCTTCCCGCTTCCGCTGCCACCGAAGACAGCGATGTGCTGCTCTCGCGTCCTGCTCTTCGCTGATGCCATGGGCGCGTCTCCTGCGGGTCGGGGGCGGGGGTCCGCGGGGTCTCGCGGAAGTGGTGCGCGGAGCGTCGAGCCTAGGCGTTCGCCTCTGCGGCGTCCTGGGAACTGTCGCTGTCGCCGCCTCCCAGCTCCGCGAACTTCTGCGTCATCGTGGGGTTGCCGCGAGTGAGCTTCTTGATGGTGACGTCCTGCGCCTTGTCGTTCGCGAGGCGCAGGTTGCGTTCGGAGCCGAGGAGCGCATCCTTCACCTTCTGGAGCCGGGCGATGGCCTTGTCGATTTCGTCGATCGCCTCCCCGAATCGTCGGGATGCGAGCTCGTAGTTGCGGCCGAAGGCGTGCTGGAACTCGTCGAGTCGCTCCTCGAAGTTCGTGACGTCGACGTTCTGCGCCTTCACCGACGCGAGCTCCGCCTTGTACTTGAGGGCGCCAGTGGCCGCCGTGCGCAGGAGGCTGATGAGGGGGATGAAGAACTGCGGCCGAACGACGTACATCTTCGGGTAGCGGTGGGAGACGTCGACGATGCCCGTGTTGTAGAGCTCGCTGTCCGGTTCGAGGAGGGAGACGAGGACGGCGTACTCGCAGCCCTTCTCGGTGCGGTCCTTGTCGAGCTCCTTGAGGAAGTCCTCGTTGCGCTTCTTCGTGGCGGTGCCGTCTGCCTCGTTCTTCATCTCGAACATGATGGACACGATCTCCGTGCCGTCGGTGTCGGAGTCGCGGAAGATGTAGTCGCCCTTGCTGCCGCTGCGAGCGTCGTTGTCCTTCTCGAAGTACGCGTTCGGGAAGGCGGTGGCGCGGAGTTGGTTGAAGAGCGTCTCGCAGTGCTGCTCGAGGGTCTCGCCGAGCATCTTCGTGGACAGGCGCGCCTTCATGTCCTTGAGGCGCTCGATGGCGTCGTCGCGGTCGCGCAGCTGCGTCTCGTACTTGTCCTTGAGGGAGTTCTCGACGAGCTGGCGTTCGAGCTCCGCCCGCTGCAGGCCGTTCTTCAGCTCGTCGCGTTCCTTCTCGACGCGTCCCACGGCTTCGTTCACGGCGAGCTTCTTCTGCGTCTCGAGCGCGCCGAGCTTCGCCTTCAGCTCCTGGACCTCGGTCTCCTTGGCGGATGCTGCCTGCTGCAGTTCGCTGGCACGCCGCGCCTCCGCGAGCTGCTCCGCGGCCTTGCGCTCCTGTCTGGCCGTCGCGAGCTCGTTCGTGAGCGTGTCGCGCTCCTTCTCGATCTTCTGCAGCGCTTCGGCGATCGCCAGCTTCTGCGAGACCTCACCCGCCTCGAGCTTCGCCTTCAGCTCCTGCAGCTCGGCGTTCTTCTTCGCGGCGGCCGCCTCGAACTCCTGCACGACCCTCGACTCGGCCAGTTCGATCTCGGCGCGCTTCGCCTGCTCGGCGAGCTCGAGCCGCTCGTGGAGGTCCTTCTCGAATTCGCCGTCGCGGACCTGCTTCGCGATATCCGCGTATCCGGCTTCGTCGACCTTGAACGCCTTGTGGCAGTGGGGGCAGGTGATCTCGTGCACGTCAGTTCTCCTTGCAGTGCGTCGTCGGCGATGCTCCGTGTGGTCATCGTAAAGTGCGTCAGCCTCGGGAACGCTCCCCGGGTGTCCGAATGCGACCCGACCGGCGTCTGTAGAGATGGGGCCCCTAGCCTGGGCGCATGACGGAACCGGAACGCTCGGAAGGCTCAGGCAGGAAGTCTGCGAACGCGGTTGGCATCGGGATCGCGCTCGGCCTGCCGTTCGGCGCGGCGATCGGGATGCTGCTGTTCGACAACCTCGCGCTCGGCGCAGGCCTCGGGATGCTCGTCGGCATCGTCATCGGCGCCGCTTACCAGGCGAGATCGAAGTAGCGGGGACTACTTCGCCGTGAGGCGCCCGATCACCACGTCGACGCGGTCGCCGACGTCCTTCTTGAGTTTCTTCCTGAGAGCCGCACTCACCGAGATGAAATGGTCGCCCTGACCGGTCGGCATGAGCGCGGAGGTCACGGCCACCCCGTCGACCGTCGTGTCGGCCTTCACCGACTTGCCGGTGCCGAAGAACTCCTTGGATCCGGGCACCTCGATGACGGACCACGAGGGCATCCATTCCGGATTCACGATTTCACCGCTGAAGACGAGGCTGTCGGTCATGGGGTGAGCGTAGCCCGCTGGTGTCAGACCTTGCTCGGTGCTCCAACCGCCGCGGCTACCTTGGCGACGGCGGCCTCGAGGCCCAGCTTCACCGAAGCCGCATCCTCCGACTCGCGGATGAACGCCTTCGCCCCGCGCGGCATGCCGCAGTAGTCGAAGACACCGTGCTCGATCTGCGTGCTGAACGACTCCTCATAGCCGTGCCGCGCGAAGGACGCCTCCGAGAAGCCGGAGACCGGCAGCAGGTGCGCCGTCAGATGCCCGAGCTTCCCCAGCACGCGGCCGTCGTCACCCAGCTCGAAGGCCCACCCGGTGATGAAGACACGGTCGATCCACCCCTTCAGCAGCGCCGGCATCGACCACCAGAAGACGGGGAACACGAGGACGACATCGCTCGCGCGGCCCAGTCGCGCCTGCTCGGCGAGCACGTCGGGGCCTGTGATCGTCCCGCCCTTGTAATCTGCGCGGTCGCGCGCGGTGAATCGCGGGTCGAAGCCCTCCTGCGAGAGGTGCGCGAGCTCCACCTCGACACCGGCTGCTTCGAGGCGTTCGCGCAGCTGCAGCGCAGCGGCGTGGGTCAGGGAATCTTCGTCCGGATGCGCGGTGACGATGAGCGTAGGCATCCGATCATTCTCGGGGTCCCACCTCCGACCGCGCTCAGGGACGCCGGCTCGCCGCTGCAAGACGCTCGGCGAGAGCCGTGGATGCTTCGGCGAGCTGCTGCGGGCCGAGCACCGTGAAGTCGGCGTCGAACCTCGTGATCGACGCGAGGATGCCGATCCACGACCACGAGCCGAGCAGCAGCCGACAGGAGGAGTCGTCGACTTCGGTGACCACCGCATCCGGCAACCACTTCGTGGCTTCGCGCGCTGGAACACGGAGGAGCAGGTCGCCCGTGCACGGCCACTGGTCTTCCTCGCTCGAGCCTTTGAACCGCGCCGCGAGGAAGGCAGCGGCGTCGCCGCTCGGCAGCTGCCGCTCCTCGAAGTTGGCGCCAAGCTGGCTCCGCGGCACGATCCGGTCCACTCGGTAGACGCGCCACTCACTCCGGTCGAGGTTCCATGCGACGAGGTACCAGCGACCGTTCCGCGCGAGCACCGTGTGCGGTTCGACCCGCCGAGGGGGCGTCGGGGTCGCCGCGTCGACGGAGGCGCGTGACGATCCGCCTGCGTAGTCGAACCGAAGCGTGCGGTGCTCCTGGGCTGCTCGGCTCACGAGCTCGAGCACGACTGGGTCGACGAGCTCCCCGGCCTGCGCGCCGGCCGACCCCGTGAAGCGGATGCCATCGACACGGTGCCGCAACCTCGACGGCATGACCTGTCGCACCGTCTCGAGGGCACGCGCGGCAGCATCGTCTATTTCGACTCCCAGCGCGGGCGCACCGCGGAGTGCCACCGCGATCGCGACGGCCTGCTCGTCGTCGAACCGCAGCGATGGCAGCTCCGAGCCGGCCGCGAGGCGGTAGCCGCCCGCGGGCCCCTTCCAAGCCTCGATCCGATAGTCGAGCTCGCGCAGCCGGTCGATGTCGCGTCGAACGGTGCGCGGAGTCACGTCCAGACGTTCGGCGAGCGCCAGGCCCGACCATTCGCGCCGAGTCTGCAACAGCGACAGCAGGGTGAGGATGCGCGAGGAGGTTGCCGAGGTCATGCGATCAGTGTCCCCCGAGTAGAGGACCGAACCCGTCCGCTACTGCTGTCATCGTCTCCACCGCGGCACGAGCCGCGCACCTTGGAATCCAGTCAGGAAGCGGGAACACCATGAGCATCACCACGACAACCCACCTCAACTTCGCCGGCACCGCGCGCGAGGCGCTCGAGTTCTACGCGGGCGTCTTCGGCGGCGAGGTCTCGATCGCCACCTACGCGCAGTTCGGGATGCCCGCCGAGCTGCCGGGCGCATCCAGTGTCGTGTTCGGAAGAGTGGATGCCCCCAACGGCTTCCGCGTGCTCGCCTACGACACCCTCGGCCAGGCCGCGAGGGGGCTTGCGGGCGCGGTGGGGGAGACGCGGCGGGAGCAGGGCACCACCGTGACGAGCCAGCCCTTCTTCCTCGCGGCGAGCGGCGACACGCTCGACGAGATCACCGCCTACTGGGATGCCCTGTCCGTGGGCGCCGTGGTCATCGAGCCGCTTGCGGCCTCGGCATGGTCAGCGGGCTTCGGGATGCTCCGCGACCGCTTCGGGGTGACCTGGGTGCTCGATGTCGCGGCTGCCGTCTGAGCGACGGCCCGGCGTCTCGGCCTCGGCTCACGGTGACATGTCGCCGTGGGTGACGACGCGGCAGAGCTCCACTCGCCCGTCCGGCAGGTGCCAGGCGTGCAGGCGCCTGGCACCTGCCGCCTTGAAGCCGACGGAGTAGCGGAAGCATCTCGCGTCATCGTCGTCGCGGACGACGTCGTGGGCGTGCGCCCCGTTGCCGCTGCGCAGCGGATGCGCGCCCCTCGAGTGCAGGTGCCGACCGCGTCCGGTCACGACGTCGACGGCCGCACGCCACACTTTCGCCTGCAGTTGCGGCGGGAGCGATCTGATCGAGGCGGGGAAGGCGGGGCCCACGAGGTACTCGCCGAGCGGATGCGCGGCCCGGTCGATCGCGGGGGAGTTCTGCAGCCAGCTGACGTGGATCTGGTGGCGAGCCCATTCCTCCTGGTCGGCGAAGTCGATGCTCGGCACGCCCTCATCTCGGGCCTTCTGGAGGACTCGGCGGCGCTTCTGAACGCCTCGGAGTCGCGCTTCAGTCTCGTGGAGTCTCTCGGCGAGGTCGGCGTTCTCCCCGCGGAGTGCGCGCAGCTCCTGGAGGAGCTGCGCGTCGGTCCTGGCGTGCGCGAGCCTCCGCGGCTCGATCTGCTCGCCCGTCTCCACGAGTCGGAGCGTGCCCATCGACATCACTGCGGAGGGTTTGGGTTGCGCGAACATCGGGACTCCTCACCTCGCTGGTACTTGGCGTATTCGGGCCAAGCTATGCGGGCGTCGTCAGCTGCGAAACGGCCGCTGACTCGGGGCGTCTCGGGTCTGAACTTTCCGTCGCACTGCGCTGCGGCGGCGGATGCGCGCTACTCGGGCTTCCACGAACTGTCGTCGCGCCACGGGGCGACGTCGACTTCGTTGCCCTCCGGGTCGGCGAGGGTCCAGTGCTCCGGGGCGTTGGTGTCGTCGACGATGCGCCCGCCAGCGGCGAGGGCCGCCGCGACGCGAGCGTCAGCCTGGTCGCGCGGAACGTACACGTCGACGTGCATCGTGTTCCGCTCGGCGCGGGGCGCATCGATCTGCTGCAGCCAGACGTTCGGTCCGACGGCGATCGGGTCGGCGAGGTCTTCGCTACCGCGCCGCTCGTACGCGAGGACGGCCTCCCAGAAGGGGAGCGCAGCGTCGAGGTCGATCACGTCGATCGCGATCTGGATGCTCTGTACGGAGTCCGGGCTCGCCTCGATGCCCAGCCCGCGGGCGATCTCGGAGATGCGCGCGGCGAGGGCGGTGTCTCGTGCGCTGACGTCGCCCACGTCGTGGCTGATGAGGCGCACCATGACCGAGCCGTAGCGGAGGTCCACGTCCGGGTGATGATCGGCCTCGTCGGCGGCGCGAGCGATCTCAGCCACGAACGCGGCACCTTTCGCGAACCCGCCGGTCGTGAAGTTCGCGCGGGCGCCGTCACCCACGACCCGCCAGTCGGCGGTGCCGTCAGCTTGCCGAAATTCCTTTGGGGAGACTCGATCGCTCATGACGGTGATTCTCGCCGAAGCGGGTGAGTTATGCCGGTGAGATGTGGCGAGCGGGGAGCGGGCTGGAGTAGACGACGTTCGTCGTGATGCCGCCGAGCGTCGCCAGGCGGCCCGTGATCCGCTCGAGGTCGCGCATCGACCTGGCGAGCACCTTGATGATGAAGCAGTCGGCCCCGGTCACGTGGTGGGCTTCCACGATCTCCGGCGTCGTCGCGACGAGGTCGTGGAACGGCTTGTAGTTGCCGGAGGGGTAGGCAAGTCGCACGAACGCCATGACCGTGTACCCGAGCGCCTCTGCGTCGACGGTGACCGCGTAGCCGGTGATCACGCCGGTGTCCGTGAGGCGGCGCACCCGCTCCGCCGTCGCGCTGGGCGACAGCAGGACTGACCTGGCGACGTCGGCGATGCTGGCGCGACCGTCCGATTGCAGGTGCGCGAGGATCGCATGATCGGTGCCGTCGAGGCTGGACCGTTGATCAGGTGGCATGGGCCCGAAACTACCGTGGAATCCGTTCCCTCGTCAGCGGAGGGCCGTTGAGTGAGCCTTCATTCTCTGCCAAGTCCTGGCTTGAATAGAGAGCACGCCAACAACCGAAGGATCCGCACTCATGTCACTCCACGCAGTCCCCGCCGTGACCGCCGCCGTCGACCTCTACTTCCAAGCGCTGCACGAGTGCGATGTCACCAAGCTCGACCGGGTCTTCGACGGCTCCGCGAGCCTGTTCGACGTCACCGACGGGACGCTCACCGCCATGCCGTTCGCCGAGTGGCGCGAGATCGTCGCCAATCGACCGTCGCCGCAGTCGGTCGGGCAGGCGCGCGAGGACGAGCTGCTGTCGCTCGACTTCCTCTCCGCCGACCTGGTCGTCGCGAAGGTGCGGCTGAGGATCCTCGACCAGGTCTTCGAGGACCACCTGTCGCTCGCCAACATCGACGGTGATTTTCGGGTCGTGGCGAAGACCTGGCGCGACGCCTAGCGCTGCCGCTCGGCCTCCTCGGCTGCCGCCGCCGCCTCCGCCGCCTTCGGTGCCTCCGCGGCGACAGCCCCCTCAGCCGCCCCCGCTGCCTCCGAGTTCGGCGGCGGAGTCTCCGCGTACGACTTCGAGAGGAGACGGTACTGCGGGGATGCGAACGCGACGATGACGAGGCCGAGCAGCAGGACACTCGCGACCAGGAACACCAGCGCGATGCCGCGGGCATCGCCGTCGCCGAGCATCCACCCGAGCGACTCCTGGCCCTCGCGGGACTCCATGTAGGGGATGAGCCAGAACTCGGCGATGGGGCCGATCATGAACGCGCTGATGGGCGTCGAGGCCGACTCGACGGTGGCTGCGAAGCCGAACACGCGGCCCTGCTTCTCGAACGGCACCACGCGTTGGATGACGGTCTGCTCTGCCGCCTCCGCGATGGGCATGATCGCCATGAAGATGAACATGCCGATGATGAATAGCCAGCCGTACTCGCGGATGGTGAACGTCGCGCCGAGCAGGGCGACGCCGATGTTGACGATGAGGAGGGTGCGGACGGGGTTCTTCCCGAGGCCGAACTTCGCGACGAGGCCGCCGCCCACGATGAAGCCGATGCTCGTGACGCCGAGCCAGACTCCCCACATCTCGACCGAGAACAAGGTGAGGCCGTACGGGTCCATGAGCGCCATGAAGACGCCGCCGACGAGGTTGTTGAGCGTCGTGAAGAGGATGAGCGCGAGCAGGCCGGGCACGAGCATGACGGCGGGGATCGCGCCGCGGAAGTTGACCTTCGCCGCGCCTGATTCTGGGTCGTGGGCGATGCCGCGTTCGGGAATCGACACCAGGAGGAGGTGCGCGAACGAGACTGCGGTCGCGACGATCGCGATGAGCACGGTCGGCCCCATGCCGAGCAGGCCGATCGACAGGCCGGAGAACACGCTGGTGACCATGAACGCGATGCCCTGCACGGTGCCGACCAGGCCGTTCGCCCGGTCGCGCCGGTCGGCAGGCACGAGCAGCGTGACGGTGGTCGACAGCGCGATGTTGCGCAGGTTCTCGACGACCCCGCCGATCAGGATGACGCCGGCGAAGAGCCAGAACCAGATGCCGTTCCAGTCGACGAGCGCCTCCTCAGGGAAACTCAGGTAGAGCACACCGGCGAGCAGGTAGGTGATGAGGGTCACCGCGCTCGAGATGAGCATGACGGCCTTCTTCTTCATGTGATCGACGATCGCGCCGAAGATCATGCCGAAGACCGCCACGAGCAGCATGTAGCTGCCGCCGATGATCGACGTCGCCAGCACCGAACCCGTCTCGAGGTACGCCCAGAAGGTGAGCGCGAACCACAGGTAACTCGTCGTGACATTGGCGATGAGCGTGTTGACGAGCACCTGGTAGAAGCTGCGCAGGGTCGCCAGCGTCGGCACGTCCTGATGCGGCAGCGCTCGCGGAGAGGCCTCGGGAGCTGAGGTGCGTTCTTCAGGTGTGGATGGAGGTGAGGTGTCGGCCATGCGTATCCCTGATTTCCTGAATCGGTGTTCTCATCATCCACCCGTCCTCCGACATTCGAAAGCGGATCGGGTGGTGCTTGCAGGAATCAAGATGGCACCCATTGCGGACGGATACTGACCGCTATCTCCCTACGATGGAGTCATGTCCACCGGATCGCGCATGCTCACGCTCCTCACGCTCCTCCAGAACCACCGGTTCTGGACCGGCGATGAGCTCTCCGCGAAGCTCCAGGTGAGCTCGCGCACGCTGCGTCGTGACGTCGAGCAGCTCCGGGAGCTCGGCTACCCGGTCGAGACGACGCGCGGCGTCGGGGGTGGGTATCGGCTGAGCGCGGGCGGTTCGCTGCCGCCCCTCATGGTCAGCGACGAGGAGGCCCTGGCGATCGTGCTCGGACTGAGGGCCGTGACTGCCAGTGGGGTCCAAGGGGTGCAGGATGCGGCGGTCGGCGCGCTCGCGAAGATCGTGCCAGTGCTGCCGATGCACGTGCGCAAGCTCGCTGCTGGTATCGGTTCGACGGTTGGCGCCGGGCAGGCGCGCGAGGGGGCGCCCCAGGTCGAGGTCGCCGTGCTCGCCAGCGTCGCGACGGCCTGCCGGGACCGCACGATGCTGAGGTTCGACTACGAGAAGCGCGATGGTGCCCTCTCGAGTCGGCTCGTCGAGCCGCACGCGCTCGTTCCGGTCGCCCGGCGCTGGTACCTCGTCGCGTTCGACGAGGGCCCGGGTGCCTGGCGCACGTTCCGCCTCGACCGGATGCGCGGCGTCGAGTCGCTGCCGAAGAGCTACGGCTCGCGGCCCATTCCGGGAGGCGATGCTGATGCGTTCGTGCAGTCGAGCATCCGCAACCTGCCCGCCCGCTACGAGGCGGTCGTGCGAGTCGAGGTGCCAGCTGAGCAGGCGCGGGCCGAGGTCGGTCAGTGGGGCGTGGTCATCGAGCTCGAAATCGGGTGGAGCGAGGTGCGGATGCGCACAGACGACCTCGACTACGTCATCTACCTCCTCGCCAGGCTCGATGCCCGGTGCGAGGTCGTCGGACCACCTGAACTCGTCGACGCGCTGCGAGCCTGGGGTCGCCGGCTGCTGCGCGTCGGCCTCCCAGAGGAGGCGGACGCCCCTGAGTGACTGAGCCGGTGTCAGACGTAGCGATTCATGGCCGCGAACTCGATGGAGACGGCCCTGATGTCGTCCCAGGTGAGCGCACAGGTGGAATCGGTCGCCTGTGGCTGCGCGGCCCGGTCGCGGATGCGTCGGGCGAGCAGCTCAGGGTCGTCGCAATCGGCGACGAGGAGGAAGGTCGTGACCAGATAGTCGCCATGTTCTCTCGCGACCCGTTCGCAGAGTCGCGAGGCGGCCTGCTCGCAGGCGGTGAGAACGATCGAATCACTGAGGCCCGGGTCCGCGATCACCACGATGACGTGGCGCAGCTTCGGCAGCTTCGAGGAGAGTGCGACGCACTCGAGTGTGACCTCCTGCAGGAGGGTGGACAAGCTTCGGCGCTTCTCTGTTCGAGAAGCGTCTCTCCCGATAATCAGAGAAACAGGAGAATCCGCCAGTTCCTCGAATGTCGAGGCTCCGCTTTCATCGGGCCGAAAATGTGGGTCAAGGGTGGCAAGGCACGGTAAGGCGTCGCCCCGAAGAATCAGCTTGGGTGCGATCTTCTTGGGTTCTTTTCCTGCGTGACGATGCCCCGGCGCCGAAAAGGCGCCGGGGTTCGACGAAAACATGGCTTGATACCTCGTTCAGAGCTGCAAAGGAGGCGCGTGGGGGCGGGCCTCCGGTGGTCTCAGGTGTCCCAGTGTGGCCTGTCGTTCTAGCTCTTTCGCTTGAACGGGTCTTCTGCCTGGGTCTTGTCTCGCTTGAGTGCGCGTCGCTCCTTCAGTGTGAGCTGGGGTGCCTTCTTCGCGTTTTCCTTGGACTTTCTGTCTGCCATTTTCTTACTCGCTTCCCTTTTCTCAGCTGGCGGGTATCCGGACGACCATAGTCCATTTCCTGCGCTTTCTCACCCTTGGGGAAAATGGCTTTTCTGGGGGTTCTCGGGCTATCATGATCGTTTACCCTTTTGTCGCCTCGCGACATGAAAGAGGAGGTTCCCGTGGAAACGGTCTGGATGACGCCGACGGCATTGCGTGCTCTGCAGGACGAGCTCGAGGCGCTGCTGCGCGTGGGCGCCGACTCGTCGGCGCGCGGCAGGGAGCTTCGAAAGCTCATCGATCATGCCGAGGTCGCCGCCAAGCCCGACGATGGGCTCGTCGAGGCGGGTATGCAGGTCACGGTTCGCTTCGACGGCGCCGGGCGCGAGGCGACCTTCCTGCTCGGAAGCAGGGTGCTCGCCGGGTTGGACCCTAGCGTCGCGATCGACGTCTACTCGTCGGACTCACCCCTCGGGGAGGCCATTCTGGGGAGCCGAGTCGGCAGCACGGTGACCTTCACGGCACCGGCCGGCCAGCAGTGCGTCACCATTCTGTCTGCCGTGCCGTTCTCCTGGTAGTGCTCTCGCCCGGGGAGAACTCCCCGGGCGATAGCGGGAATTCACTGGGGAAATCCGGGTATCGTAAGCGCCTCTTCTCCGCACCTCGGTGCGAGAGCCGTAGCCGCCCGACCTCCCCGATGGCTTCCGCAGAATGGACCCCCGCCATGCCCCGCACCACGCCCTCCACACACGCCGCCGGCGTCTCGAACAGCGAGCGACGCGAGATCGGCCGCCGCAGCATCCTCACCGGAGCAGCCTGGTCTCTCCCGGTCATCGCTCTGGCGAGTGCCGCCCCGGCCTCCTCCGCGAGTGGCGCGACCGGCGCAGACCTCCAGCTCACGAACGGAGCCGGCTACACCGACTCCTGGTACAGCGAGGACGGCCTGCAGCTCCAGTCGCTCACGGTCGGGACCATGTTCTCCGTCACGAACCTGAGCACGGTGTCAGCGCCAACGGGATTCACGGCGCGGGCGAGCTGGGACGCCCGCTGGGCGACGGCAGTCGAATGGACCGAGGGCTCGGTTCCCGGCCCGATCACGACCGTCGGGAACGTCTCGACCCAGTCGGCCGAGCACCCGGAGCCGATCGCGGCTGGGGCGGAGGGCCGGCTCCGTGTCCTTCCCGCTCAACCGAGCGCGCTGACGGAGATGCTCCCCGACCTCGCGCCCTGGAAGGTCGAGGTGATCACCAGCGGAGACCCGGACCTGAGCAACAACACCGTCACGTACACGTCCCAGATCGAGGACATCGAGCCGTGGGATGCGACGCTCTCGACCGTGTGGGGAGTGCATCCGGTCACGATCGATGGAAGCGAGTACACCTACTCCTTCCCGCGGCAGCTTACGATCACGTCCACCGGACCCAACCCGATCCCTGCCGGCGAGACCATCGAGTACTCGTTCGCGAGCCAGCCGACCGACTTCATCACCGCGTTCGACGTCGCCACGGTGGCGGTCGACGGGGCTGCTCGCCCCGGCTTCCTGAACGAAGAGGACTGGGCCACGGCGCCGAGCAAGGTGTGGACCACGACGCAGGAGGTTCCCGTCGGCTCGACGCTCACCCTCGACTTCACGTTCTCAGCGGGCCCGAACGCCGAGGAGGGCGTGGTCACCTCGCTCGCCTACGGGTACCTGCGCGGCGGGAAGCAGCGCGTTCCTCGCGAGGACATCCAGTTCCTCGCGCCGCGGACGTCGCTCGCGGTCTAGTTCTCGGAGCGTTCCGCGACGAAGCGTCTGGTGACGGCGATGTCCCGTTCGCCCAGGCCAGCATCCACGAGTTCGTCGAAGGCGGCCCGCAGGGTGGGGAGCAGCACTGGATGCGTGCCGGTCGCGTCGGCGACGTCGGCGGCGAAGGTGAGGTCCTTCACCATGTACTTGGCGACCCCGGAGGGGGAGTCGTCTCCCGTGACGAGCTTCTCGCGCCTGCTCTCGAGCAGCTTCGACCCGGCGTAGCCGCCGCCGAGCAGATCCCAGAGCACGGCGAGGTCGATGCCGCTGCGCTCGGCGAGCACGCTCGCCTCGCCGAGCGCCAGGATCGTGGATGACACGATCATCTGGTTGCAGGCCTTCGCGACCTCGCCGGCGCCGAGCGGCCCGAGGTGCACGGGGCGTCCGCAGGCATTCAGGATGCTCGTGGCTGTCGCGACCTCGTCGTCACCTCCGCCGAGCATGATCGAGAGCGTGCCAGCTTTCGCGCCGTCTTCGCCTCCGGAGACGGGGGAGTCGATGACGCGAACGCGGCCCTCGCTCTCGCTGGCGAGGCGCTCCGCGAGCTCGCGGAGCCCGGTTGGTGACACGGTGGAGCCGACCATGATGAGCAGCTCTCCGGCGCCCGCGAGCAGGCCGTCGTCCCCGGCGAGCACGGCCTCGAGCTCTGGGAGGTCTGGGAGCATGACGAGGATCGCGTCGCTGGCCGCTGCGAGTTCTCGTGGCGACTCGTGCCAGGTGGCGCCTGCTTCGATGAGGGCGCTTGCCCGGTCGGGGCGGCGCCCCGTGAGCTGGAGGGTGCCGTGTGCGGCGAGCAGGTGGCCGGCCATCGGGAGACCCATGGCGCCGAGGCCGAGTACGCCGACGCGAGGAGTGTGAGCAGCAGTGGTCATGAGCACACCCTAGCCTGCTGACCATTGTGTAGGACAGTGTCCACAGTGTTGAATCAACGTAGACTTCACCACGAGAGACTGCACCTGTCGCCACGAATCGAAGAGGATCCCATGACTGACAGCCCCCAGAAACTGCGCGCGGTCGTCGCCGTCGACCTGAGCGAGGAGCTCTGCCAGCTCATCGAGCGCCTCGAGCCTCGACTCGAAGTCGTGCGGGACCACACGTTCTACCGGCCAATGCGTGGGCCCGCCGACTGGTCCGGAGATCCGAGCGTGACTCGAACTCCAGAGCAACAAGCCGCGTTCGACGAGCTCGTCGACTCGGCTGACGTCCTCTTCGGGCTCCCGGATGTCGACTCCGCCTCCCTCGCGCGCACGGTCGCGGCCAACCCGCGACTCCGCTGGGTGCATGCGACGGCGGCCGGCGGTGGAGGGCAGGTGAAGGCGGCGGGCCTCGGCCAGGATGCACTCGAGCGCATCGTCTTCACGACGAGTGCCGGAGTCCACGGCGGGACCCTCGCCGAGTTCGCGCTCTTCGGTGTGCTCGCCGGGTCGAAGGATCTTCCGCGGCTGCAGCAGCAGCAGTCGGCCCGGCAGTGGACGGGTCGTTGGGAGATGCGCCAGCTCGACGAGATGACCGTGCTCATCGTGGGCCTCGGCGGCATCGGCAAGGCGGCGGCGCTGAAGTTCTCGGCCCTCGGTGCCACCGTGCTCGGCACGACGCGCAGCGGCGAGGCCGTCGAGGGTGTCGACAGGCTCGTGCCCATCGATCAGCTCGCCTCGGCCGTGTCTGAGGCCGACGCGATCGTCGTCACACTCCCGGGCACCGATGCGACGACGGGACTCCTCGGTGAGGAGGTCTTCGCGAACGTGAAGCCGGGTGTCATCGTCTCCAACGTCGGGCGCGGCACGGTCATCGACGAATCCGCGCTTCTCGCGGCCCTCGGCGACGGACGCGTCGGATTCGCGGCCCTCGACGTCTTCGAGGTGGAGCCGCTGCCGGACGAGAGCCCGCTTTGGGCGCACCCGAACGTGCTCGTCAGTCCGCACACGGCCGCGCTCTCGAGCGCAGAGGAGCCCCGAATCGCGAAGCTCTTCGCCGAGAACGCGCGCCGGCTCCTCGACGGTGAGCCGCTCAAGAACGTTGTCGATATCGTCGAGTTCTACTGATTCCCCACCTGTGGGCCCGTTGCGACGTCAACGGGCCGGCAGGCGTGACGAGGCGAGGAGCGGCACCGTGCCAGAAGCTGCGGATGCATCAATGAAGGCGGGCGCGCAGGACGCGCCGGAGCGCGACCTCGCACCGGCGGTGACGCGCTCGCTGCGCATCCTGTCGCTGCTGGCCGACGCTGATGGCGCGCCCATGACGCTGAGCGACATCGCCAGGGCGCTCGGGATCGCGAAGTCGTCGACCGCCAACCTCGTCGCCGTTCTCGAAGACGGGAGGATGCTGCAGCGTGTGCCCCAGGGGTACCAGCTCGGCAGGCGCACAGCCGAGCTCGGCGGTGCGTTTGCGCAGCAGTTCAACCAGATCAGAGAGTTCTTCGGGGTGTGCGATGCGTCGCCCGTGCTTCGCAGCGAGCTTGTGCAGGTGGTCATGCTCGACGGCCCGGATACGGTCTACCTCGCTCGTCACGAGGGTCGACGGCGCTACCAGCTGGGCACGCCGCTGGGTTCGCGCCTGCCGGCGGCGCTCACGGCCTCGGGTCGTGCGTTGCTCATGCGCCTTGACGACGAGGAGGTCGTGGAGCTCGTCGGTGCTTCCGCCTCCTTCCCGAAGCTGACGCCGCAGAGCATCGGGACGACGCGTGAGCTGCTCGACTGCCTTGCCGTCGCCCGGGAGCGCGGCTACTCGATCGACTCGAACGGCTCGGTCGGGGGAGTGACGGGCGTCGCGGTGCCGCTCGCCTCCTGGTCGCCGAGCGATCCCCCGTTTGCGCTCGGGGCGGCTCTGCCGACGGAGCTCGCGGATGCCGACCACGTCGCTCGGGTCGGAGCGGCGCTCATCGAGGCCGCGCGGGAGCTCACGAACCCGCTCGCGGGACGGTAGTTCAGCTCCCGACGGCATCTCGTGCGTTCAAAGTGTTGAACGTCGTCCACTGGAGTGTTAGCTTGTGGTCAGCAAGCATGCACCGCCGGGCTCACCACGGCCTCGGTGCACCGCACATCAAAGGAGATGTTTCGTGACTGAGAACACCCGGCCTCCAGTGCCGACCGACGACCCGGAGTACGCAGACAACCTGCGCCGCGCGACGTTGGCCTCGAGCATCGGCTCTGCCCTCGAGTACTTCGACTTCGCGCTCTACGGCCTTATGACGGCGCTTGTCTTCAACAAGCTCTTCTTCGACCAGAGCGACCCGGCCGTCGCCGTCATCGGCGCCTTCGCCATCTACGGCGTCGGCTTCGTCGCCCGTCCCTTCGGCGGGCTCTTCTTCGGCACGATGGGTGACCGCCTCGGCCGCAAGGGCGTGCTTGTCATCACGATCGTGCTCATGGGCGGCGCATCCACCGCGATCGGCCTCCTCCCCACCTACGAGACGATCGGGCTGTGGGCCCCAGCGCTGCTCGTGCTCCTCCGTCTCGCGCAGGGCTTCGGCGCCGGTGCCGAGCAGGCCGGTGCCACGGTGCTCATGGCCGAATACGCGCCCGTGAAGCGCCGCGGGTTCTTCTCCGCGCTCCCGTTCGTCGGGATCCAGGCCGGCACGCTCCTCGCCGCCGTCGTCTTCAGCCTGCTGACGCTCATGCCGGACGAGGCGTTCCTGTCATGGGGCTGGCGGATCCCGTTCCTCGGGTCGTTCGCCCTCATCCTCGTCGCGCTGTTCATCCGCATGCGCCTCCGTGAGACCCCGACGTTCGTCGAGCTCGAGAAGAGCGACCAGGTCGCCGACCACCCGATCCGTGAGATCTTCACCCGCGGCATGCCTGGCGTCATCACGGGCATCGGCCTGCGCATGGCCGAGAACGGCGGCTCGTACATCTTCCAGAACGTGTCGCTCGCGTTTGTCGCCGGCACGTTCATCGCGAACCCCGTCGACCGAGGCATCGCGACCTGGGGTGTCACGATCGGCTCGCTCATCGGCATCTTCTCGGTACCGCTCTCCGGACACCTCTCCGACAAGCTCGGCCGCCGCGCCGTCTACCGGTTCGGCGCCGTCTTCATGCTGCTCTTCGCATTCCCCGCGTGGTGGATGCTCTCGCTCGGCAACGGGCCCCTCACGATCGCGGTCATCGCCGTCGGTATCGGTGTGGCCGTCAACTCGATGCTCGGGCCGCAGTGCGCCATGCTCCCTGAGCTGTTCGGCAACAAGCACCGATACCTCGGTGTGGCCATGGCCCGAGAGCTCTCTGCCGTCCTCGCCGGCGGCCTGGCCGGCGTGGTCGGCACGTGGCTGCTCACGCTCACCGGCGGCAACTGGGTGGTCATGGGGCTCTACCTCGCGACGCTCGCCGCGATCACCACTGCAGCGACGTTCCTCGTTCCAGAGACGAAGGGGCGCGACCTGCTCCGCAAGGAGGACGCCATCCGCGTCTCCACCGACGAAGAGGACACCGGCCTGATCGACCTGCAGGACATCTACGAGGCCGCACCTGGCGCAGGCGCCGCGAGCAGCGCATCCGCCGCGGTGGGGGCCAAGCCGTGAGCCTCCCAGCCGGGCTGAAGGCCTTCGACCTCACAGGTCGGACAGCCCTCGTCACGGGGTCGAGCCAGGGCATCGGCCGGGCACTCGCCGGCGGTCTCGCCGCCGCGGGGGCCAGGGTCGTGGTGCACGGACGGGACCGGGCGAAAGCCGAGCGCGCGGCGGCGTCCATCGCCGACGCGCTCGGCCTCGCGGGAACGCCGGCCGAGCCGATCGTCTCGACCTTCGACGTGACGGATGCGTCAGCGGTGGATGCCGGCATCGGCGAACTCGAGGCGAGCATCGGAACAGTCGACATCCTCGTCAACAACGCGGGCATCCAGCGGCGCGCCCCCATCGCCGAGTTCACCGACTCCGACTGGCATGAGCTGCTTGCCACGAACCTCACGAGCGCGTTCCTCCTCTCGCGCCGCGTGGCTCGCGGCATGCTCGAGCGCGGCACCGGCAAGATCGTGAACATCGGCAGCGTGCAGTCGCAGATCGCCCGCCCCTCGATCGCGCCATACAGTGCGACGAAGGGCGCGATCGTGATGCTCACGAAGGGGCTCTGCGCCGACCTTGCGCCGGCGGGGATCACCGTGAACGCGCTTGCTCCCGGTTACTTCGCGACCGAGCTCACGAAGGCGCTCGTCGACGACGCCCAGTTCTCGGCCTGGGTTGCCCAGCGGACGCCCGCCGGGCGCTGGGGGCAGGTCGACGAGCTCGTCGGTACGCTCGTGTTCCTCTCCAGTGACGCTTCGGCGTTCGTGAACGGCCAGACGATCTATGTCGATGGCGGAATGACGGCGGTTGTGTGATGCGAATCTCCAGGATCCAGACCAGTGACGGCACCGTCACGCACGCGTTCGCCGATGGCGACTCGTGGGTGCCGTGCAATGACCCCTACGAGGCGTTCGCACGCGGCGTCGAGCCGACGCGCGAGGGGGAAGCGGTCGCGGATGCGACGCTGCTCGCTCCGAGCGAGCCGCGCATCGTCGTCGGGATCGCGCAGAACGGGCCGGAGCATCCCTCACCGGTGCAGGCGTGGCTGAAGAGCCCCCGAACGGTCGTGCCGAGCGGAACCCCGGTCGTGCTGCGCCGAGGCGTCGGCAAGGTCGTCATCGAGGGCGAGGTGTGCGTCGTCATCGGCCGTGACGCGGTCGACGTATCTGCGGAGGACGCGCACACCGTGATCCTCGGTCTCACCGCCGTGAACGACATCTCGAACCCAGACCGGGGCAGCGTCGACCCCCGCAACTTCGAGGGCAAGGGCGGAGTCGGCTACACGCCGCTCGGCCCCTGGATCGAGACGGGAGCGGACCTCGCCGACGCCCAGCTCGAGGTGCGCATCAACGGCGAGCGGAAGGTGCTCACCGGAAGCCAGGAGCTGCCAGCGGGCATCGCCGAGTGCGTCGCCTACGTCACGAGCTGGGTGCCGCTCGGCCCCGGCGACATCATCATGACGGGCGCCCCGAAGTCGGGGTTCGCAGCCGAACCCGGTGACCTCATCGAGATCACCGTCGCGGGCGTGCCGCTGGTGACGCCATGCGTCTGAGCCACGAACGATTCGACGTGCAAGGAGTTCGCAAGTGACCCAGGAGAACCTCGCAGTCGTCGCCCACGGCAAGGGCGACCTGCGGCTCGACGCGCTGCCGGAGCCGCAGCCGACCCCGGATCAGGCCGTCGTCGCGATCGCGTATGGCGGCGTGTGCGGATCGGATCTGCACTACTGGATGCACGGGGCCGCGGGGGAGTCGATCCTGCGTGACCCGCTCCTCCTCGGCCACGAGATCGTCGGCACCATCCTCGAAGCAGCGACTGACGGGAGCGGCCCTCAGGTCGGCCAGCGAGTCGCCGTCCACCCCGCCACGCAGGGTGATGATGGCGTGACGCCCTACCCGGCCGAGCGACCGAACCTCTCTCCTGCCGGCACCTACCTCGGCTCCGCCGCGCGCATCCCGCACACCCAGGGGGCCTTCGCGCGTCGCGTCGCCCTGCCGGCACGCATGCTCCGAGTGCTGCCAGCGGGACTCGACCTCAAGCTGGCATCCCTTGCCGAGCCGGCCTCCGTCGCCTGGCACGGAGTCGGGCAGGCTGGAGACGTGCGAGGCAAGCGCGTGCTCGTCATCGGCGCCGGCCCGATCGGTGCGCTCGTCGTCGCCGTGCTGAAGCACCACGGTGCCGCCGAGATCATCGCGAGCGACCTCCACGAGCTGCCGCTCGCCGTCGCCACCGAGCTCGGCGCGAATCGCGTCATCGACGCGCGGGATGCAGCGGCGCTCGCCGCCGTGCACGCCGACGTCGTGATCGAGTCGTCTGGCACGGTGCCGGGGCTCGCCAGCGCCATCCGCGGCGCCGGTCGCGCGGGCCGGGTCGTCCTGCTCGGTCTGCAGCGCAGCGGTGAAGTCCCCGCCCTCCTGTCGCTCGCGATCACTCGCGAGCTGACCCTCGTCGGCTCGTTCCGCTTCACCGACGAGATCGATGCCGTGATCGGCGCGCTCGCCGACGGCTCACTGGTCGTGGATGCAGTGCTCACGCACGAGTTCCCGGTCGAGCAGGCGCTCGAGGCGTTTGCCGTCGCAGGTGACGCCTCCAGGTCGTCGAAGGTGCTGCTCTCGTTCGCCGACGCGGACGCGGATGCTCGCCTGGACGGGGCCGCGTCGTGACGGCCGTGGAGGCCGAAGGCGCCGCGCGTCCAGCGCTTGCGCGTCCGCCCATGGTCGTCATGGGGGTGCAGGGCACGGGCAAGACGACGATCGGCTCAGCACTGGCGGCACGACTCGACGTGACCTTCATCGACAGCGACGACCTGCACCCGCCCGCCAACAAGGCGAAGATGGCGGCAGGGAACCCCCTCGACGACGAAGACCGCGTGCCCTGGCTCAAGGTCATCGGCGCGACGATCGCCGCGAACGCCGCCGAAGGACGCGTGACGATCGTCGCCTGCTCGGCGCTCAAGCGCTGGTATCGGGAGCTGCTGCGCTCGAGCGTCCCCGAGCTGCGCTTCATCCACCTGTCAGGCCAGCGCGACCTCGTCGCCTCACGTCTCGCAACGCGACAGCACGAGTTCATGCCGACGACGCTGCTCGACAGTCAGTTCGAGGTGCTCGAACCGCTCGCGCCCTGGGAAGCGGGGGTCGTGGTTCCCGTCGCGGGCACGCCAGCCGAGATCGTGGACGCGATCGTCGCGTACCTCGAAAAAGCCGAACCCTCCGAAGCCTGAGGGGCCGTCAGAGCTCGACCTTCACCGTGCTCGCGAAGTCGACGCCAGTCCCATCGACGAGTGCCCCCACAAGCGGGTGCCATGGGCGAGTGGTGGGCCCGGACAGCACGAGCTGCCGCGGCCTGCGTGCCGTGAGCGGGCGCATCACGAGGTCCTCCGGGAGCATCCCGCGCCCCAGGGATGGGATGACGGCCACGCCCATGCCCTGCTGCACCATGCGGAACATCGTGCTCATCTCGCGGACGCGGTGCGAGAAGACGTAGGGGAGCCCAAGCTCGTCGTGCATCTTCCTGACGTGCGTCTCGCATCCGCCCGTCGACACGATGAGGCCGTCGTCGTCGAGCTCGTCGAGCGGGATCGAATCCTGCTGCGCGAGCGGGTGGTCAGCGGGCACGAGCGCAGCGAACTCGTCCGTGGCGACGAGGAGTCCGCCTGGCGGTGCGGGGGATGGCTCGACGAGGACCGCGGCGTCCACGAGTCCCGCTTCGAGCCACTCGGGCATCTCCTCGTCGTCGCCCTCGTAGATCGACACGGCGATGTTGGGCAGTCGCGCGGACCACAGGGCGAGCAGATCGGGGACCAGCCCCTGGCAGACCGTCGCGACGGCTCCGAGTCGGACGGTGCCGGACAGGGTCTCGTCGCGGCGCACGGCGCTCTCCAATGCTGAGACGGAGGCCAGCGCGGCTCGCGCGTGCTCGATCACACCGAGGCCGAGAGCGGTGAGGGTGATCCCGCCGTCGCGGCGCAGGACCCGGCCGCCGACAGCCTTCTCGAGGCCCGTCACGGAGTGCGAGATCGCCGACTGGCTGACCCCCAGCTCGGTGGCGGCAACGGTGAAGGACGCGCGATCCACGACCGTGACCAGCGCACGGAGCTGGGCGATGGTGACGCTCATGAGGTCTCCTCATGTGGGGATGAAGCAGATGCATTTGCCTCATGTGTGGGTGCCGCCAACAATAAGTCCCATGAGTCCTACCGGCAACACCCGCGGCACCGTCGCCGCCTTTGTCGTCCTCTCTCTCGTGTGGGGTGCGAGCTTCCTCTTCATGAAAGTCGGACTCGAAGGGCTCAGTCCAGCGCAGCTCGTGCTGGGGCGGCTCACGCTGGGAGCCGCGGCACTCGTCGCGATCATGCTGGTCACTCGGCGACGCTGGCCGAGGGGCCGGAAGATCTGGGTGCACATGCTCGTCGTGTCCCTCGCGCTCGCGGTTGTGCCCTACTCGCTCTTCGCCTGGGCTGGGCAGTACATGCCGAGCAGTCTCTCGAGCATCTACAACGCGACGACACCCATCATGACGCTCCTGCTCATGCCGATCGTGCTCGTCGGCGAGCGGCTCACGCGCACGCAGGTCGTCGGCCTCGTGGTCGGCCTGAGTGGGGTCGTCGTGCTCGCGGGTCCCTGGCAGCTCATCGGCACAGGCCAGGCGCCCGAGCTGCTGCCCGCGCAGCTCGCCTGCCTCGGCGCCACCATCTCCTACGGATTCGCCGGGCTCTACATGCGCCGGTTCCTCACGAGCTCGGGATACGACACGATCACGCTGTCGACCGTCCAGATCGGCCTGGCCGCCGTCATCGTGTGGCTCCTCGCGCCCCTCACCGCGCGGGGCGAGGTCTCGCTCGACCTGCCGGTGCTCCTGGCCGTCGCAGGGCTCGGCGTGCTCGGGACCGGGCTCGCCTACATCTGGTACAACCGCATCCTGCGCGACTGGGGTCCGGCTCGCGCATCCACCGTCACCTACCTCTCGCCAGTTGTCGGCGTCATCCTGGGAGTCGTGGTGCTGGGGGAGTCGGTGCACTGGAATCAGCCGCTCGGCGGCCTGATCGTCGTCGTGGGAGTGCTCGCGAGTCAAGGGCGTGTGCCCGGGATGCGGGCTCGAACTGTGGCCGCCGCCCCTGTCGCTGCCCCTGTCGCCGCTCCCGTCGAGGGTGCGCTGCCAGTGGAGTCGAGTCCGCGGGAATAGATCCGCACGCGCTACGTTGTATGCATATGCATGGAGTTGGGGGTCCAGAACCAGGACCCACCCGGCCCGTGCATCCACAACGAAAGGGCTGAACATGCAGTTCGGAATCTTCTCCGTCAGCGACATCACACGCAACCCGGTCACCGGCGAGACGCCGAGCGAGGCCGAGCGCATCGACGCGATCGTCAAGATCGCGCAGAAGACCGAAGAGGTCGGCCTCGACGTCTTCGCCATCGGGGAGCACCACAACCCGCCCTTCTTCTCCTCCTCGCCCGCCGTGCTCCTCTCGCACATCGCGGCACTCACGAAGACGCTGCGCGTCTCCACGTCGACGACCCTCATCACGACCAACGACCCCGTGCGCATCGCCGAGGAGTACGCGATGCTGCAGCACCTCTCCAAGGGTCGGATGGACCTCATGCTCGGCCGCGGCAACACCGCCCCCGTCTACCCGTGGTTCGGCAAGGACATCCGCTCCGGCCTGCCCCTCGCCCTCGAGAACTACAACCTGCTCCACCGCCTCTGGCGCGAGGACGTCGTCGACTGGGAAGGCAAGTTCCGCACTCCCCTGCAGGGCTTCACCTCGACGCCCCGCCCCCTCGACGACGTGGCACCGTTCGTGTGGCACGGCTCCATCCGCACCCCGGAGATCGCCGAGCAGGCCGCCTTCTACGGCGACGGGTTCTTCGCGAACAACATCTTCTGGCCGAAGGAGCACTACATGCGCCTCATCGACTTCTACCGCCAGCGCTACGAGCACTACGGCCACGGCAAGGCATCGCAGGCGATCGTCGGCCTCGGCGGGCAGGCGTTCATCGCCAAGAACTCGCAGGATGCTAAGGACCAGTTCCGTCCCTACTTCAACGAGGCGCCCGTCTACGGCCACGGGCCGCGCATGGAGGACTTCATGCAGCAGACGCCGCTCTCGGTCGGCAGCCCGCAGGAGGTCATCGACAAGACCCTGACGTTCCGCGAGCACTTCGGCGACTACCAGCGCCAGCTGTTCCTCATGGACCACGCTGGCCTGCCGCTCGGCATGGTGCTCGACCAGCTCGAGCTCCTCGGCTCCGAAGTGGTTCCCGTGCTGCGGCGCGAGCTCGAGGCGCTTCGGCCCGCCGAGGTCCCCGACGCGCCCACGCACGAGTCCCTTGTCCTCGCGAAGTACGGCGACGCCGCGCCGCGCCAGCCTCGCCCCAACGAGAACCGTGGCGACAACGTCACCGGCTCCTCGCCCTACCAGGACACCGCGCTCGTCGCGTAGCCATCGAGAAACGCGTGCGCGGGGCCGGCCCTCTCGGTCGGCCCCGCGCATCCGCTCGGCCCCTCGACTCTCCTCTTCGCTCTTCCCTCAGCACGAACCAGTTCGGAAGGACTCCCATGACCAACGCACAAGGCGCCTACCGGGTCGTCGTCGTCAACGCCGGTATCAGCGACCCGTCGTCGACGAAGCTGCTCGCAGACCGCATCGAGCGTGGCGTCTCCAAGCTCGCGGCGACACGAGGCCGTGACGTTGTATCGACGCACATCGATCTGCGGATGCTCCTCCCCGAACTGCCGGCAGCCCTCGGCTCGCAGAGCTTCGGCCCCCAGTTCGAGCGCGCCATCGCGGCGCTCCGCGACGCCGACGGCATCATCGCGGCCGCCCCCGTCTACAAGGCCGGGCCGAGCGGACTCTTCACGTCGTTCTTCCAGACCCTCGACAACGACCTCCTCATCGCCAAGCCCGTCGTGCTCGCCGCAACCGCCGGCACGGCGCGTCACGCGCTCGTCGTGGACGAGCAGATGCGGTCGGTGTTCGCGTACCTGCGCACCATGACCGTGCCCACGTCGCTCTTCGCCTCAACCGAGGACTGGCAGGATGCGGGCCTCGGGTCCCGCATCGAGCGCGCTTCCGTCGAGCTCCTCGCCCTGATGGAGGCTGGTGTCGAGCAGACGATCCGCGGCGACAACTGGGGCGGCTACCAGCACGAGCTCGGCAGTGCAGGCGGAACCGAGCTCGGCATCGAGCTGAACTCCGACCTCATGCGCATGGCCGCAGGCGGAGGCGCGGCCTAGCTGCGCTGCGGTTCGCGCTCGCCGCACTGCCTCGCCGCCCTACCTCGGGTGCCCGTCTCGGATTGGGAAAGTCACTTGGTTATGGGAACTTCTCCAGCACGAAGTGACTTCGCCACCCCGTGGCGTGGCGTGGCGTGAGCGCCGGTATCCCTCCTCTCGTCAAGTCCCGTCCCGCCCGGTCCCGCCCGATCTCCCGTCTCG
>NZ_LR733186.1:1680146-1838985 GCF_902506465.1 Pseudoclavibacter sp. 8L
GTCGGGGGAGGGGCGCTCGTGTCGCGCCTCCTCGGCGGGGCCGAACGAGACCCCTCGAAGGCGGCGAGCATCAAGCGGGTCGCGTCCTACTCACTCTGGGGCTCGGTGATCGTGGGGGCCGTGGTCGCCGCCATCGGGCTCGTGTTCCTGTCGCCGCTCGTCTCGCTGCTCGGCGCCGACGCATCGGTGGCCGCGCCCACGGCTGCCTTCGTCGGGGTGCTGCTCGGCTTCGTGCCCGTCCTCGCCGCGGCGGTCTGCCTCGAGCAGCTCGTCCGGGCGGAAGGCGCGGCGAAGCAGGTCATGGTCGCGCTGATACTGTCCGCCGTCGTGAACCTCGCCCTCGACGCGCTGTTCATCCTGGTGCTCAACTGGGGAGTGGCGGGGGCGGCAGTGGCGACGGGCCTCGCGAACCTCGTCGTCGTCGTGTACTTCGTTCTCTGGCTCACGCGCAACAGCGAGCACGTGAGCCTCTCTCCGCGCTGGTTCACCCTCGCAGGCTCAGTGCAGAAGCCGGTCCTCGGCGTCGGCATCGGCACGCTGCTGCAGTCCGCTTTCCTCATCGTCACGGCGCTGGTGCTCAACAACCTCGCCGCGGCCTACGGCGAGGGGCCGCTCGCCGCGATGGGCGTCGCCGTGCGTATCGCTCAGGTGCCCGAGTTCCTCATCATGGGTGTCACGCTCGGCGTGCTGCCGCTGCTGGCCTACTCGTACGGCAAGGGTGACGGCGCACGCTTCGGATCCGCGCTGCGAGCATCCGCCATCACGGTCGGCGCGGTCGCTGCACTCGCGGCCACCCTCGTGCTGTGCTTCCGCGAGCAGGTGTTCGCGCTCTTCGTGGCCGACGCATCCGTGCTCGCGATCGGCGTCGTGGTGCTCGCGGCGCAGCTCATCGCGATGATCGCGAACGGCTTCACCGGCCTCATCACTTCTCTCTTCCAGGCAACCGGCCGCGCCCTGCCCGCGACCATCATGTCGGCCGCTCAAGGGGTGCTGTTCATCCCGGTTGTGATCGCAGGGAGCATCTGGTTCGGCCTGCCCGGCATCATCTGGGCGCTCACCGTCACCGAGGTCGCGGTGCTCGCTGTCGGGATGGGCCTGTGCGTCGTGTTGGCTCCGGCGCTCAAGCGCGGCCTCGCGGAGGGCAGCGCCGA
Organism: Pseudoclavibacter sp. 8L; assembly: GCF_902506465.1. Taxonomy (NCBI): domain Bacteria; kingdom Bacillati; phylum Actinomycetota; class Actinomycetes; order Micrococcales; family Microbacteriaceae; genus Pseudoclavibacter; species Pseudoclavibacter sp. 8L. Next base: position 1,681,298 of record NZ_LR733186.1, read on the forward strand.
GCGTGCGGAGGAGGCGCTCGAGATGGCTGCGGGCTGATCGGGCCTCGCATCTCGAGCCGTATGCCAGCGAGTTCGAGGCGTCTGGCCCAACCGGGCAGATCTGCGGAGTGCCCTGGCTTGACTCTCCTCCTACGGGAGGCGGCAGGCTTGAGGCATGCTCACCATCGGGGAATTCGCGAACACGACCGGCATCAGCGTGAAGGCGCTGCGCCACTACGACGAGACGAAGGCGCTCGTCCCGTTCGAGGTGGATGCGGTGACCGGGTACCGCAGGTACGCCGAATCCCAGGTGCGCGACGGTGCCCTCCTGCGGGCGCTGCGGGCGGCCGGCGTGCCGCTGCCCGCCGCCGCGAGGGCACTCCGAGACGGCGACGCGGCCGACGTGCTGCTCCGCCACCGCGCGGAGGTGCTGCGGAAGCGTGATGCCGAGGATGCGGCTCTGACCGCTGCGGACACCGTGCTCACCGCCTTCGCGCGCCCGGTTGTCGTCGAGGAGCGCCGACTCGGGTCCACGCCGTTCGTCGCGCGTGTCATCCCGTTGCCCGCTGACCTCGACGCGGCCGGGGGTGATCTCGGGGACGGGGACGGCGGGGACGGTAACGGGGACGGTGCGGTGCCGAGCGATGAGGACGCGAACCGGGAATTCACCGAACTGCATCGGCGCAGTGTCGAGGCTGGGCTCGAGCCGGGGCCCGGGTTCTGGACCTCCTTTCGTGAGGCCCCGGGCAGCACGGCGAGAGCATCCGAGGTGCAGATGCTCCTCTGCTGGCCGGTCGCGCGCCTCCCGGAAGTCGACGACGCGTCGTGGGACGACGGCCGCATCCTCGCGGATGAGCTGCCGCCGCGAACCGATCTCGTGGCCATCTGGCGGTCGCACGGCGCCGATCTGCCGGAGGGCTCCGTGCATCCGGCCGTTGTGGCCCTCTTCGACGCGCTCGCGGAGCGTGGGGTGGCGCTCACGTCGCCGGAGGTGCGCCAGCGTGTCATCGGAGAGGATGCGAATGACGTCGTCGTGGAGGTCGCCGTGACGCTGCCGTGACGCTCGCGTGAGCTGCTGTCCGGACGCGCCCACTAGCATTGCCAGTTCGGAGGTCACCATGGCGAGAGCGTCGCTTGTTCAGTCGGTCAGCGACCGGCTCCTCGATGACATCATCTCGGGCGAGCTGCCCCAGGGGGCGCCGTTGCCGCGTGAGATCGACCTCGCCGAGCGGCTCGGTGTGAACCGCCTCACGCTGCGCGAGGCCCTCAAGACGCTGCAGGCGCAAGGGGTCGTGCAGCCCGTTCCCGGCACTCGCGGTCGTGTGCTTCCCATGGAGGACTGGACCGGCATCGAGCCGCTCCTGCGCGCCGCGACATCGACCGGCGGCAAGGCGCAGGCCTCGGTGCAGCTCGTCCAGCTTCGGCGGATGATCGAGACGGGTGCCTGCGAGCTCGCGGCCCCGCTGCGCACCACCGAAGACCTCGAGAAGCTCGAGGGGTACCTCGAGGAGATGCGCGCGGCGAGCGCCGCGAACGACGTGCACACCTTCGTCACCGCCGACATCGCGTTCCACGATGTCGTGCTGCGGGCGAGCGGCAACCCGTTCCTGCGTGTGCTGCTCGAGCCGCTCGGGAAATTCATGTACGAGCGCCGCTACGAGACCTCGGCGGTGCCGCAGGTGCAGGTGAATGCCATCCGCGAGCATGCGGGGATCCTCGAGGCGCTGCACTCCGGCGACGGCCCAGCCGCGCGCGCGGCGATGGAGTCGCACATGCAGCAGACGGCGGATGACTTGCAGGAGTACGTGCTCACGCCTCGAGCCTGATCGCCGGGCTGTGGGACTGCCGGCAGGAGGACTGGCGACCGCGTGATCGTCGACTGTTTCCTGACGAACCAGCGCCTCGCGACTGCCGCTGAGCACGTGGGCGGGCGGGTGTGATCTCCCGTCGGCAGAGTGTCGCAGGCGTCTTCATCAGGGTCCCCACGGCGGGATATCAGATATCTCCTTGACAAGCCTCCTCGGCGAGCGCAAGATATCTGATATCCGATTACAAGGGAGTTCTCTGATGGATGAAACCCGACTGCTCGAGCAGTACCCCGCCCCAGTGCGCGTCGACGCTGCGGAGGTCGCCGACCGGGTCCGCGAATCCGGAGTGACCCTCATCGTGCTCGACGACGACCCCACCGGGACGCAGTCCGTCGCTGATCTTCCCGTCCTCACCCGCTGGGAGCAGGACGACCTCGTCTGGGCGCTCGAACAGGGCCGCGACGCCGTATACGTCCTCACGAACACGCGCAGCCTCGATGCCGAATCCGCCGCCGCACGCAACCGCGAGATCGTGACGGCAGCGCTCGCGGCGGCGGAGCGCCTCGAGCGCCGAATCGCCTTCGTGAGCCGCGGCGACAGCACACTGCGCGGGCACTTCCCCCTCGAGACCGACGTCATCGCGGCAACGCTCGCCGAGCTCGGCGGCCCGGTGCCGGACGGCGTCCTCATCGTTCCGGCCTTCCCCGACGCGGGCAGGGTCACGATCGGGGGCGTCCACTACTACCGGCAGAGCGGAGAGCTCGTGCCGGTCGCCGAGACGGAGTTCGCGAAGGATGCGACGTTCGGCTTCCGCAGCTCCGCGCTCCCCGAATGGGTCGAGGAGAAGACGAAGGGCCGCTGGGCCGCCGCAGACGTGACCGTGCTCTCGCTCGACATCATCCGTCGCGGCCCCGAAGCGGTCGCAACCGTGCTGCAGGATGCGCGTGACGGTCAGCCGATCGTGGTCGACGTGGTCATCGAGGACGACATCCGCGTCGTCGCCCTCGGGCTCGAGCTCGCGGAGGCCGACGGCAAGCAGTTCCTCTACCGAGTCGGGCCGCCGTTCGTGCGAGCCCGCATCGGGCAGGAGATCGCATCTCCACTCGCTCCGGCGCAGCTGGCGAGCGATCGGGTGACCGGCTCCGCTGCCGGCGGTCTGATCGTCGTCGGCTCGCACGTCGACCTCACGACACGTCAGCTCGCAGCCCTCCGGACCGAGCATCCCCACCTGCCGACCGTCGAGCTGTCCGTCTCGGCGATCATCGACGCGGACGCCCGAGACGCGCACCTCGGCGAGGCGAAGGCTCGCGTCGTCGAAGCGCTCGCGAGCGGCGACGTGATCCTCCACACGAGCCGCGAGCTCGTGAAGACCGACGATGCGGACGCATCCCTCGCCATCTCCAGAGGCGTCTCGTCCGCCGTCTGCGAGGTCGTCGCGCACGCGCTCCGCGTGACGCCGCCGAGCTTCGTCATCGCGAAGGGCGGCATCACCTCGAGCGACGTCGCCACGAACGGCCTCGAGATCCGTCACGCCGTCGTCCGCGGCCCCATGCTGCCCGGCATCGTCTCCCTCTGGCAGGCGGTCGGGGGACCGGCCGACGGCATTCCCTACGTCGTGTTCGCCGGCAACGTCGGCGACGAGGACTCGCTCGCGCGGGTCGTCGAGAAGTTCCACGCGAGCGCCGCCGCCGACGTAGACGCATCCGCATCCGCACCCGCATCCGCATCCAACTGATCAGCAACAGCGCTGACATCTCAACCTGCACCGAGAAACGAGCAACCATGACCTCCTCCACCTACTCCGTCGCCGTCCTCGGGCTCGGCGCGATGGGCCTGCCGATGGCGACCCGCCTCAGCAGCCAGCTCACGGTCAACGGCTTCGACATCGCGCAGCCGCGCCTCGACCTCGCGGCCGGCGCGGGCATCGTGCCGCACGCCTCCGCGGCGAGCGCGGTCGCCGGGGTCGACGCGGTCCTCCTCGCCGTCCGCAACGGCGAGCAGCTGCACGACGTGCTCTTCGGTGAGAACGGTATCGCCGACAAGCTCGACGAGGGCGCAGTCGTGATCCTCACGAGCACCGTCGGAACCGACGGCATCGCCGACGTCGTCGCTCGCCTCGAGCAGCACTCGGTCGAGCTCGTGGATGCGCCCCTCTCCGGCGGCCCCGTCCGCGCGGGCGAGGGCGACCTGCTCATCGTCGTCGGTGCGACGCCGGCAGCGCGAGAGAAGGCGCAGCCCGTGCTCGGCCTCCTCGCATCCACCCTCACCGTGGTCGGAGACCGCCCTGGTGACGGTCAGGCGCTCAAGACCGTCAACCAGCTGCTCTGCGGTGTGCACATCGCGGCCGCAGCGGAAGCGCTTGCACTCGCCGAGCGCCTCGGGCTCGACCCGGCCAAGACCCTCGAGACGCTCGGCGCCGGAGCAGCGGGCTCGTTCATGCTCGCGAACCGTGGCCCTCGCATCCTCGAGGCCTACGACGAGGACGGCGCCGAAGTGCTCAGCCGCCTCGATATCTTCGTGAAGGACATGGGCATCGTCGGCAAGGCGAGCCGTGCCGTCGGACTCCCGACGCCAGTCGCCGCCGCCGCCGAGCAGCTGTACCTCCTGGGACAGGCACAGGGACTCGGCGCGTCCGACGACTCAGCCGTCATCCTCGCCCTCGCCCCGAAGACCACCGACTCGTAAGCAAGAGCCCCCGCTCTCACCCAAACAACGCTTTCGTCAGCGCCCTCGTCGGCGCACTCGTCAAAGGAGACGGACTTGTCTACATTCCTACTGCTCGCGATCGCAGCCGGAGGCATCGGCCTCCTCCTGCTGCTGATCATCAAACTCAAGGTGCACGCCTTCCTGGCGCTGCTCATCGTGAGCGTCCTTCTGGGCCTCGCGACGGGGCTGCCGCTCGTGACGGTGCCCGAGACGGAACTCGAACCGGCACGCATCGGCATCATCGAGTCGATCATCGCCGGAATGGGCGGTGTGCTCGGGTCGGTCGCGATCCTCGTCGCGCTGGGCGCGATGCTCGGGAAGATCATCGAGATCTCCGGCGGTGCCTCCAGCCTCGCCGGGCGCTTCACGAAGCTGCTCGGGCCGAAGCGCGTCGCCGGTGCCCTCACGGCCGCCGCGCTCGTGCTCGCGATCCCCGTGTTCTTCGACGTCGGGTTCATCATCCTCGTGCCGATCATCTACGGCTTCTGTAAGGCGGCAGGCGTCGACCCGGTGAAGTTCGGGCTGCCGATCGGCGGCATCATGCTCGCCGTGCACGTCGCGATGCCCCCGCATCCCGGAATCGTCGGAGGTGCCGGAATCCTCGGCGCCGACCTCGGCTGGGTGACCATGATCGGCCTCCCCATCTGCCTCATGCTCGCCGTCGTCTCGCACTTCTTCTCGAAGTGGCTCAACCGCAAGAACTTCACGATGCTGCCAGCCACGGCCAAGTCGTTCGCCGAGTTCGGCACGGAGAAAGCGACTGCGATTGTCGCCGACGCCGAAGGGGCGTCCGGCTCGGAGGGTGGCGCGTCCGGCGCAACCGGCACCGCCACCAAGGCCCGCACGGTCGCGCCGCCGAGCGCAGGCATGGTCATGACGCTCATCGTCACGCCGCTCATCATGATCGCCCTCGGCACGGTCGGCGCCACGCTGCTTCCGGCCGGCGACCCCATCCGCAACGTGCTCGCGTTCATCGGAGCCCCACTGTTCGCGCTCCTCGTGACGGTGCTGCTCGCGAGCTTCTTCCTCGGTATCCGCCGCGGCTGGAGCGCATCGCAGCTCGGCGATGTCGTCGAAGCGGCGCTGCCCCCAGTTGCGGTCGTCCTCCTCGTCACGGGAGGTGGCGGCGCGTTCGCCCGTGTCCTCACCGAGAGCGGGATCGGTACGGCACTCAGCGAGACGCTGCTCGCCACCGGCATGCCGCTCATGATCATGGCGTACCTCATCTCGCTCGCGCTGCGCGCGGCGCAGGGGTCGGCGACGGTCGCGATCCTCACGACGGCTGGCCTCCTCAGCGCGTCGATCCTCGGCGGCGGGTACTCGACGATCCAGGTCGCGCTGCTCGCCCTCGCGATCGCCTTCGGCGCGCTCGGCCTGTCGCACGTCAACGACTCCGGCTTCTGGGTCGTCACCCGCTACCTGGGCCTCGGCGTCGCGGACGGCCTCCGCACGTGGACCGTCCTCACGACGGTGCTCGGCCTCGTCGGCTTCCTGCTCTGCTTCGTCGTCTGGCTGCTCGTGGGCGTCGCCTAGCTGCGGCTTCCGCAACACCACCGCGATCGCTGCCAGCCGGTGTGCCCTTCACCGAGTTCGTGAAGGGCACATCGGCTGGCAGCGTTTGGCGTCCGCGCTGAGGTCGCGCGACTCAGTAGCCCGAGTTGTTGCCGTGATCGAAGCGGATGCTCGTCGGTGCCGGGCCCGTTCTCTCGGCTCGTCGGCGGCGTTCGTCTGGGGAGAGCTCGGAGTCGCGCGGTGGGCGAGGTGCCGCGCGCAGCATCCACACCAGGAGGAACGTGACCGCCGCGAAGCCCAGGACGATGACGGCAACCACCATTGCGGGGTTCTCGGTCATGGGATGCTCCGCTCACTCAGGCGCTGCACGCGCGTCTTCCGGGGAGTCTCCCACGCCGGCCGGGGAGGCACACTCGCTCACCCTCGTGCTCGGTTGGGCTTGCTGGGCGCGGTGGAGCTCGGCGGGCTCGGTTGAACTCGATTGAATTGCGTGGCCCGTGGTGGTCTGCTCGGTGACCTTCGCCGGCCCCTGGCGTTGCTCGGTGATCCTCGGCGGCCCATTGTGGTGGCCAGGCAGTCATCGACGGCCGGGGTGCAAACGCTGCCAGCCGAGTGCCCCTTTCGTCGGGCGTGTTGCGGGCCACTTGACTGGCAGCGTTTGCCTGCGCGGACGCGGCAGCTGACTCTCCTCAGCGGCGTCCGGCGGGCAACGGGCAGTCGGCGATCAACGGCTGCGACCGGCTGCGACCGGTTGCGGCCGGCTGTGGCCAGCTGCGACCGACTGCGTTCGAGGAGCCAGGCCTCCGGCGCCGTCTTGGCCTTCGGCGCCATCATGGGGTGCTTGCTGGCCCGCGCTACGGCGCCCGCGGGCCTTTCTGCACGGGGATGATGCCCGTGCGCGCCGGCGGGTTCGGGAAGAACCAGAGGATCGCGCCGGAGAGGATCCAGATGATGGCCATTCCGGCGATCAGCCAGCCGGCGTCGAAGCCCGCGATGAGCCCGGCGATGGCCGCGCCGACGGCGGCCGCCGTGACCCGCAGGCCGGCGCCGATCGTGAAGACCTGCGAGCGCACGTTCGGCTTGCTCTCCTTGTCGCGGAGCAGCATCATGGCGGCGTTCGCCGGTGCCGCGAAGAGGCCCGAGATGAGGACGGCTGCGAACGCGAACCCGATCGGCAACGCCGGCACCGCGATGAGGAGGAAGACGCCGGTGGCGACGAAGCCCATCCCCATCACCCAGACCGGGCCCCTGGTGGTCCAGGTCCTCACCGCCATGAAGAGGGCGCCCGCGAGGCCGCCGATCGCGTAGGCCGTGACGAGCCAGGCGGCGGACGCCTCGGAGCCGGTCCGCTCCAGGGAGATGGCGATGGCGGCGATGCCGAGCGCGCCACCGGCGACCTGGCTGACGGTGCCGGCGATCGTGACGATCGCGATCGGCTTGTGCTTGACGAGGTACGTCATGCCGCGAGCGATCGTCCGCCCGAGGCCTTCCACCGGGCCGTTCTTCGCGTGCATCCGGATGCCGAACCCGGCAACCGCCCCGACGAAGGCGAGGCTCGCGAGGAGCACCATCGCGAGTCGTGCTGAGCCTGCCAGCGGGATCGCGAGCGCCGCGAGGGCCGGACCGCCCACCGAGGCGATCGTGTAGGAGAGCGCGTCCTGCGCGTAGGCCTTCCTGGCCGGTTCGATGTTGTCGGTCGCGAAACTCGAGAGGCCGCCCATGTAGGCGGGGGTCACGAAGCCGGCGACCGCGAGGATGACGGCGATGACGCCGATCGGCAGTGTGCCCAGCTGCGAGGCGAAGAGGTAGGCGGCCGCCGTGATCGTCCCCCCGATGATGAGGAGCAGCTTCGGGCGGCGCATCCGGTCGAGGAGGGCGCCCACGAGCGGTGCCGCGATGACGCTCGGGAAGAGGGCGACGGCGACGAGGAGGCCGCCGACGGCGACGTCCCCGAGCTGCTCGACGGCAAGCAGGGGAAGGGCGACGACTGCTCCGGCGTTCGCCAGCCGGAGGGGGATCGAGGTCGACTGGTACCGCCAGATGCCGCTCATCGGTGACCCGAACTCCTCACTGCAACGCCGTCGAAAGACGCGGCAGAGCATGCCGCGGAGGCAAGCCTACGTCGCACTCGAGGCACCCGTCTGCGGCCGGAATCGAGTCTCGCGGGAGGTCGACACTCGTTGTTATCGGCGGTTCGCGGGGCGTCGGAGCCCAGCGCGCGCCGGGTCAGCTGGTGCCGGATTCCCGACGTTCAGTCGCCGAGCTTCTGATCGAAGTCCTTCGGTGCAAGCGAGAGGTTCTTCGCTTCATCGCGGCTGCGCTGCTCCGCCTCGCGGCGGGATTTCCGCGAGTTCAGGAGGTAGTGGATGCTCGTGGGCACCACGGTCGCGAGCACCGCGACGATCAGGATCACGTCGATGTACTGGCGGATGAAGTCGCCGAGCACCGGCACGTAGCCGAGGAGGTAGCCGGCGAAGGTGAGGCCGGCGCCCCAGATGAGCGCGCCGATGAGGTTGTAGATCGTGTACTTGCGGTAGTCCATCTTGCCGACGCCAGCGGCCACCGGAGCGAAGGTGCGCACGACGGGAACGAAGCGGGCGATGATGACAGCGAGGCCGCCGAAGCGCTCGAAGAACGCGTTGGTCCGCTCGACGTTCTTCACGCTGAAGAGGCCGCTCTCCTTGCGCTCGAAGATCCGGGGCCCTGCTTTTCGGCCTATCAGGTAGCCGACCTCGCCGCCGAGGAATGCGGCGAATCCGATGGCGAGGCACACCCACCAGATGTCGAAGCCGATGCCGGGGTAGAAGGCGAGCAGGCCCGTGATGAGCAGCAGCGTGTCGCCGGGCAGCAGGAAGCCGACGAGGAGGCCGGTCTCCGAGAACACGATGAGGCACACGACGAGAAGCGCCCAGGGGCCCGCACCGTGAATGATCGTTTCAGGGTCGAGCCAGGGGAAGAGTGTGGGAGCCACGGAAGGATGCGTCCAGTCGCTGAGATGCAGGGTCGGTAAGTGAAGCACAGGTGATCGAAAGAGTATCCCGCGCGCGCCCTGGGAGGAACACAGCTTGGAGGGGGCGCCCGCCGGGTGCTCTCGCTCGTCGAATGTCTGTGGCGAGATGTAGCGTCGGATGCGTGCTGACAGGCGAGCAGGCTCGTCTGCGCGGTTCGCGGTGCTGCGACCCGGTTACTGTTCTGTGACGTGGGATTTACCCACAGGGGTCGAATATAGGTTCGATGAACTGTAGGCTGGGTCTGGCTTCGGGGGAAGCCAGCTCGGCACGTCAATCCAAAGGCAGAAGTGCTTTGGGAGAGAGGCTGCCGGGGCGATGAGGGGGGAATCGATGGGCGACGACGAGTACGCATTGGGTGGAGTATCTGGGTCTGGGTCTGGGTCTGGGTCTGGGTCTGGGTCTGTGCCTGTATCTGGGTCCGGGGCGGGCGCTGGGTCAGGCGCTGGGGTCCTGTCGGGTTTCCCGGCGAGCGTTGCAGCTGCCGAGCGAGAGTCCGGCGTCGCCGCCACGGCTGTCGTCACGGCGCTGATCGATGGGCGACGGTCCGTCTCGTCGGTGCTCGACGCCGAGTTCTTCGCCGCCTTCGAAGAGCTGGCCGCTCGCAAGCGGATGCTCGACGCGACGATCTTGGAGATGTCGGCCGAGCTGCTCGGGCGAGACGAGATCACACCCGTGGCCTTCTCCGGTTCTCTGGTGCGTCGGGGTGGGTACCGGTCCGTGCACGAGGCCGTGCGGCAGACCTTCGGCCTTCGCCGGGCCGAGGCGGCCAAGCTGCGCGAGGTCGCCGAGGCGACGCGCGAGCGCATCAGCATGACGGGCGAGACGCTTCGGCCCGCACGGAGCCAGGTCGCGGTCGCTGTCGCGGAAGGGAGGGTGACGCTCTCCCAGGCGTCGGCGATCGTCGCAGGGCTGCGCGAAGCGGACGGCAGCGTCGACATCGCCGACCTCGATCGCGCAGAGTACGAACTCGTCCAGGCAGCCTGCGGGCTCACCCAGGAGGACGACGAGCCGGCATCGCCGGAGCGTCTGGCCAAGCAGGCCGCCGTGTGGGTGGCCTTCCTCGACCCGGACGGTGCGGAGCCCAACGCGGAACGTCAAGCCGCGAAGCGAGGGCTCTCCTTCACCCGTCGCGCTGATGGCATGGTGCAGGCCAGGCTCCTGGCGACCCCGGAACAGGGCGAGACCATCATGCGTGTCCTCGACGCGTATCTCTCGCCGCGGCGAGAGCAGACGTGTGAAGCAGACGACGAGCCCCGCGGCAGCCTCGCTCCGCAGGAAGAACCACAGATCCGGGACGAGCGCAGCTTCTCTCAGCGGCGCATCGATGCACTCGTCTCGGTCTTTGCTCAGCACGCCGAGTCCCCGGGCGCACCCCGGACCGGCGGAGAAGCGCCCACCCTGGTCGTGACCGTCACGCGGGCCGGGCTGGTGGGAGCCGCCGAGACGCCGGCGGACATCTCCCGCCTCGAGCACAGCGGTGAGCCTGTCCCGGTCGAGGCAGCACGGCGCATCCTCTGCGACGGCATCATCCGGGTTGCCCTCGTCGACGACGACGGCGAAGTCCTCAAGCTCGGCCGCAAGCGAAGACTCTTCAGTCCGGCTCAGCGAAGAGCGGTCTTCGCCCGAGACGGCGGGTGCAGGGCACCCGCGTGCGAGCTCCCCTTCGACACCGTTGAGATCCACCACGTCACACCGTGGTCGAGCGGCGGACGCACCGACACGACGAACGGCATCGCGCTCTGCACCTTCCACCATCACGAAGTGCACCTGGGGCGACTCACCGTCTCGCCCGCGCAGAGCCGGGCGTGGAAGGTCGAACCGGCAACCGGCCCCAGGGTGGCTCGCGCGCGTATCCGCGAGACTCCGCGCGCGGTCCAGTTCCAGGCGGCACCCAGCAGCGCCGAGGAGGCGCTTGGAAAGATGAGCGCATGACAGCACTTCGCCCTCAGCAGTTTCCGACCATCGAGGTGATCAGGGGGCGCTGGGCGCTCGTGGCAGCCATCGAGACCGCGATCCTCGGCGAGGGTCGCGACAACTCCCACGCCGACGAGCACGGCTGGTTCTACTCAGACGGTGGCGGCAGCTGGGCTCGGCTCACCCCGCTCCCCGACGGCCGGGCCGTCCTCGCCGGCATCGACCGCGACCACTCCGAGACGCACAAGCGGGGCCTCGACCTCATCACGGGCATGCCCGACTGGGGAGTGGCGCACGTCGAAGCCGCCGTCAGCTCGGAATCGGGACGCCACTGGGAGACTGGCGGGGACCAGCCCTGGCTCGGATTCGTCTACTGGCGCGAGAACGCCGGGGAAGCCTGGCGCACCGTCGACCACGGCCTCGCCGACGGACTCGACAAGCACCTGCTCCCCGTGCTCAGCGAGGAGCAGATGCTCGCCGCCGCCGCCGACTGGTTCGAGGGTGCCGTCATGGACCTCGATGACCCGGAGTCAGCCCCCGAGCAGGTCGACGCGGAAGCCGTCCGGCGAGGCGCCGAGCTGGGCCCGGACCTCACCGCCCAGGCGCTCACTGCGGTCCTCCCTTTCGAGGGGATGCATATCGAAGCAGCCGTCCGCGCGGCCCGCGCGTTCTCGGCGGCTCCCCGCTAGTCGCGGCTCCTCGGGCTGTTCGAGTCGAGCCTCGTCGGCTCCGCGCTCGTGGCGGCACCGCCGACCGCCTCGTGGCGATCCCGAGCCGCAGCGTCGAGCTCCTCCGCCTCTTCCCCGCCGACCGCCTCGCCACGGGCCACGAGCCCGGCAACATCAGAGAGGGGGATCTGCTTCAGGAAGAGCGATAGCAGGAACGCGAGCGCTATGAATGGCACCAGGTACCAGAACACGGGGGCCAGAGCATCGGCGTAGGCCGTGACGATCCCATCCCGAACCTCGTCCGGCAGCTGCGAGAGCGTCTGCGGGTCGATAGTCGAGGTCGCCGTCGCCGCATCAGCCGGGCTGGCGCCGCTCGCCGTGAACACCGACGTGAGGTTCTCCGTCAGGCGCGTTGTGAAGATCGCACCGAACACCGCAGTGCCGAGTGCCGCCCCAACCTCACGGAAGTAGTTGTTCGTGCTCGTCGCCGTGCCGATCTCAGCGGCGGGCACCGCGTTCTGAACGACCAGGACAACAACCTGCATGATGAGGCCGAGCCCCGCCCCGAAGAAGAACAGGAACACGCAGATGAGCCAGATGGGCGTATCCGCCGTCAAGGTGGTCATCGCCACCATCGCGAGGCCGGTCAGCACCGTGCCCACGATCGGGTAGATGCGGTACCGCCCGGTCTTCGAGATGAGGATTCCCGAAGCGATGGACGTGCCCATGAGGCCCGCCATCATCGGCAGCATGAGCAGCCCCGAGGCAGCGGCCGACGTGCCAGACGACATCTGCAGGAACGTCGGGACGAAGCCGATCGCCGCGAACATGCCGATGCCCAGCGTCAGGCCGATAGCCGTCGCGTTCACGAAGATCGGGTTCTTGAAGAGGCCCAGCGGGATGATCGGATCCTCAGCGCGCGACTCGACGAAGACGAACATCGCCGCCGCCACGAGGAGGCCGAGGCCCCACGCCCACGTGACCATCGACGCCCAGCCGTGTTGAGCATCCGCACCGAAGTCGGTGAAGAAGATGAGGCAGGTCGTCGCAGCCGACAAGAAGATCACACCGAGATAGTCGATGCGCTTCGTCGCCTTCTTGCTCGGCAGCTTCAACGCCACCACGGCGATGACGAATGCCGCGATGCCGACCGGGATGTTGATGTAGAACGCCCACTGCCACGTCAGGTGGTCGACGAAATAGCCACCCAGTAGTGGGCCGCCGACCGCCGAAAGGCCGAAGACAGCGCCGAGCGGGCCAAGGTACTTGCCGCGCTCGCTGGCCGGCACGATGTCGGCGATGATCGCCTGCGACAGGATGATGAGCCCGCCACCGCCGAGACCCTGGATGGCGCGGAACACCACGAACGCCCAGAAGCTGTCCGCGAAGGCGCAGCCCACCGACGCGAGCGTGAAGATCGCGATCGCGATGAGGAAGAGGTTCCGTCGCCCGAGCACATCACCGAACTTGCCGTAGATCGGCATGACGATGGTCGTCGCGAGGAGGTAGGCGGTCGTGATCCACACCTGGTGGTCGACTCCGCCGAGCTCGCCCACGATCGTCGGCATAGCCGTCGAGACGATCGTCTGGTCGAGGCTCGAGAGAAGCATGCCGGCGATGAGGGCGCCGAAGATGGTCCAGATCCTGCGCTTCGTAAGCAGGAACTGCGGCGCTGCTGGCGCCGGTGCACTGGTGGTCATGCGTGAGTCCGTTCGAGGAGTGCGGTGCGGAAGGAGAGGGAGGGAGGGAGAGGAGGGGGAGGAGAGGAAGAGGAGAAGAGGTCTGACAGGAAGAGGGGGCGGCGCCGCCCTCAGTGCTGCAGCACGGCGCGCATGGCGGCGACTCGTCGGAAGACGACCGTCTCCATGTCGTCGGTGTTGTCCGTCGTGAAGAACTCGAAGGCGCTCGCCCGCATGATGGACATGAGGAGCTGCACGGCGGCGGCGGCGCGAAGGTCCCCGGCTGGGAGCCCTTCTCGACGCTCGACGAGGGTGACGTCCCGCTTCTCGTCGCTCGACATGTGCTCGAGCACCCGCTTGAAGAGCTTCGGCTCCTGGTCGATGACGGCCATGACTTCGCGGATGTCTCCCGAGTTCGGCTCCGGGTCGGACTCGCGCCACCGCTCGAGTGCGAGGTGTGTCAGCGCTTCGAGGAGGTCCGGGCTCAGCTGCTCGCTTTCCGGGGCGCCCCCCGCCACGAAACGCTCGTCGAGGTGGGTCGTGTCTCGTCGGGCCGAGATGCCGAGAACAGCGTCTTCCTTCGATGCGAAGTAGTTGAAGAACGTCCTTCGGGAGACGCCGACCTGCTCGCAGAGCTCCTCGATCGTGAAGCCGGGAAGGCCGACGTCGAGGGCGCGGCGTCGGGCCATCGACGAGATGTCGCGGCTTGTCTGCGCCATCTTGCGAGCCCGCAGGTTCATTGCACTATCCATCACTAGTGCAGTATTGCACTAATTGAGGAAAGTGCAACAAGTTCTGAGCGTGGATGCACTTCCCGCCCGCGCGCATCCCTTGGCCTACGCTGTCCCCTAGTACCCCGAGGAGACCCGATGACCGAGATCCCGCACATCACGATCAGCGCTGGCTTGATCTTCGCGATCATCGACCTGATCATCCGAGTCATCGCGATCATCGTCGTGCCCCGGAATCGGAAGCCGAGCGTCGGCATCGCCTGGCTCATGGCCATCTTCCTCATCCCGTACGTCGGCGTCATCGCCTTCCTCCTCCTCGGCAGCTTCCGCCTTCCCGCGAAGCGCATGGAGCGTCAGCAAGAGGTCACGACCTTCATCAACATGGCCGTCGGGAGCGTCGAGGTCGAGCCGACCAGGCACAGCGACCCGGCCTGGTTCGACTCCGTCGTCGCCCTCAACCGCACGTACACGGCCATCCCCCTCATCAGCGACAACGAGGTCGTCCTGCAGGGTGACTATGAGGAAACCATCGTCGCGATGGCCGCCGAGATCGATGCGGCAGAGAAGTGGGTGCACGTCGAGTTCTACATCCTCGCCTGCGATCACACCACTCTGCCGATCTTCGATGCCCTCGACCGGGCGGTCGCACGGGGCGTGAGTGTTCGCATCCTGCTCGACCACATCGCCTCCATCCGCGTGCCGGGCTACCGCAAGCACACGCTGTCGCGGCTCAAGGCTCTCGAGCGGGCCGGCGCCGAGTGGCACTACATGCTCCCCGTCCGCCCCTGGCGCGGCGAGTACCAGCGGCCAGACCTGCGAAACCACCGCAAGCTCCTCATTGTCGACGGCAACTCCGCCTACCTCGGCTCGCAGAATGTCGTCGACTCGACGTACAACAAGCGCGGCAACATCCGCCGCGGCCTCCACTGGCACGACCTGATGGTGCGCCTTGAAGGGCCGGCAGTGCACGCCGTCAGTGCCGTCTTCATCACCGACTGGTACTCGGAGTCGGGAACGATCATCCCCGAAGACCTCACGGACGTCGAGACGATGCCGCAGGAAGCGCGGATGGACTGCCAGATCGTGCCGAGCGGCCCCGGGTACCCCAGCGAGAACAACCTCCGCCTCTTCCTCAACCTCCTCTACGTCGCCCAGAAGTCGATCATCATCACGAGCCCGTACTTCGTGCCGGACGAGTCGATGCTGTACGCCATCACGACCGCAACGGCACGCGGGGTGGTGGTCGAGCTGTTCGTCTCGGAGATCGGCGACCAGGCCATGGTCTATCACGCGCAGCGCTCCTACTACGAGGCCCTGCTGCTCGCGGGTGTTCGCATCTGGATGTACAAGTCGCCCACCATCCTGCACGCCAAGCACTTCACGATCGACGACGAGGTCGCCGTCATCGGGTCGTCCAACATGGACATGCGCTCCTTCTCGCTGAACTTCGAAGTGTCGCTCATGGTGCGCAGCGCGGACTTCGTTGAGGACCTGCGAGAGGTGCAGCAGGACTACCGCGAGCACTCGCGAGAGCTGACGATGTTCGAGTGGCGGAAGCAGCCGCTGCGCTCGACCGTCCTGGACAACCTCGCGAGACTCACCGCGGGTCTGCAGTAGCCGAACCCTGGGCGTTTGCTCCCACTGGAGCAGGGGGCTCGCCGCCGATATCGGGAGTCGGGAGTAATTTTGTGCGTGAGCCCGACTGGGCTCAGATCGACCGACGCGTGCAGGAGCAGCGAGTCATGCAGAAGATCATCCCGAACCTCTGGTTCAACAAGAATGCCGAAGAAGCGGGCGAGTTCTACGCTTCCAGTTTCCCCAAGACGACGACGTCAGTGGAAGCCCGATACCCCGAGACCGATCTCCTCGACTTCCAGAAGGACTTCGCGGGCTTGCCGCTCGTCGTGGGCGTGGAGATCGACGAGTACCGGTTCACGCTCATCAACGCGGGCGACCAGTTCAGGCCGAACCCGTCGGTCTCGTTCATGCTCAACTTCGACTCGCGCGTGCTTGGCGGCGACACGACGTCGGTGCGAGCGAGCCTCGACAAGCTCTGGACTTCGCTCAGCGATGGCGGGAAGGTGCTCATGCCGCTGCAGGAGTATCCGTTCAGCCCGCATTACGGCTGGGTCGAGGACCGCTACGGCGTGAGCTGGCAGCTCATGTTCGTCGATCCCGACGGGCTGAGCACGGCCGACGAGGCCCGCCCGTTCATCGTGCCGAGTCTGCTCTTCGGCGCAGCGGCGCAGAACAGGGCGCGCGAGGCCATCGACTTCTACGTCTCCCTGTTCCCCGATGCGCGCATCGGCACGGTCGCCGAGTATCCGGCGCCGTCGGGTCCCGCTCCGGCGGGCGCCATCATGTACGCCGACTTCCAGCTCGCAGGCCAGTGGTTCGTCGCCATGGACAACGGGGCCGGCCGGGAATTCGGCTTCGACTGCGGCGTCTCACTTGAGGTCGACTGTGTCGACCAGGCGGAGATCGACCACTACTGGAACGCGATGAGCGCCGTCCCGGAAGCCGAGCAGTGCGGCTGGCTGGCGGACAGGTTCGGAGTGAGCTGGCAGATCGTGCCGACGAACATGGGCGAGCTCATGGCGAGACCGGATGGCTACGAGCACATGATGCAGATGAAGAAGCTGGTCATCGCCGACTTCTGACACCTACCACCGTGCGGCGTCGGAGGCGCTCGGGTTCGAACACATCTTCCCAGGAACCGTCGGGTCGCCAGCCAGGCGAGCCGCCTACTGTCGCCGGTATGGCAGAGACACACGAAGGCGAAATGCTCGGAGCAACCGAGCCCGATGAGAACGGCACGGAGAAGGGCCCGTCGAACTGGGTCACGGGCGACGAGCCGATGACCGGCGCGCAGCGCAGCTACCTCGACACGCTTGCACGAGAGGCTGGCGAAGAGATCC
Organism: Pseudoclavibacter sp. 8L; assembly: GCF_902506465.1. NCBI lineage: Bacteria > Bacillati > Actinomycetota > Actinomycetes > Micrococcales > Microbacteriaceae > Pseudoclavibacter > Pseudoclavibacter sp. 8L. Next base: position 1,698,224 of record NZ_LR733186.1, read on the forward strand.
CGGCAGACATCACGAAGGCCGAGGCGTCAGAGCACATCGACCGCCTCCAGCAGAAGACGGGTTGCGGCGAGAGCTGACCGCGGCAAGAGAGGAGGCCAGGCCGGTCGCGTTCAGCGACCGGCCTGGCCTTTTTTGGAGCGGATGACGGGAATCGAACCCGCGCTATCAGCTTGGGAAGCTGAAGTTCTGCCATTGAACTACATCCGCGCATTCAGCACCCCGGGGCGATGAACTCAACCATCGTACAACGAAGCCGCCTGGGGGTGGTGGCGGCGCGGTCGTGAGGGCCCGGCTGAGGTGCCCGTCCAACTCCCCAGAATGTTGCGGTCCAATCGGTGGTCTGTCATCGTGGGCGTCACGCTGCAGTGAGGCCAGGCATGGGGGAATGTCGGTTCACTGTTCACTAACTCCGGGGGGACACATGAGCGATATTCTGCGCGCCGAGAAACAAGAACCGAGTCGACGAGCGGTCGCATCCGTGGTGGCGTGGGCGCTGCCGACCATTGCCGTCGCGGTCTCCGCGCCTGCCCGGGCGAGCTCAGGTGTTCCGGCTCAACCCGCGGGCCTGAACGGTTGGATCCTCTTCAAGATGCCGGGCGACAGCACGGGTGCCTACCGCGTTGAGGGACGCCCTGGCGAGACTCACCAATACGGAAGCTACGGGCTCTGGGTGACGAACACGACGAGGAGATCCGTCATCACGGATACGCGAATCATCCTGCACTACCTTCCCGTACCGAGCTCGTGGTCGCCGAGCACTTCATCGGCCTGGAGCGATCTCAACCAGATCGGCACACACGACTTCCCTGAGGGCAGGCACGAGAGCTACGAGATGACCTACCTGAGCACCATCGTGCCGACGGAGGGCGTCACGAACCTCGTCAGCGACATGGTCTTCACGGGCGACGTCCGCGTTGACGGCACTGAACCGTCGCTCTACGTCGACAGGTACGTGACGGTTGACGGCGTGGAGCTCGCGTTCCGGCGGAAGTACGGCACGAATGTGTACACGCCGCTCAACGGCAACACCCCACCGAGTACGCCGAACACTCCTCGTAACCGGCGCGCGTTCACCGCACCCGATGAGGAGCTCGAGTCGGACGCCACACCAGCGTGAAGCCGCACTCCTGAGGGTGCGCGTCCGAACTGCACCTCTGAACCCGACCGGTGGTGCGCCGGTCGGGTTCAGTCGCGTTTGGCGACGAGCGCGCGGATGACGAAGAACACGATGACGGCGACAACGGCGACGATGCTCAGTCGCGCCACCATCCAGGCCAAGTGGAAGAGAACGTCGACGAGCCACCAGGCGATCACGACGGCCACGATGACGCCGATGACGGTCCACACGTTTCTGCTCACGTCGTCAGCCTAGCCTCGCGCATCCGTCGACCAACTAGGCTGACGACGTGCTTCTCAGCGATCGCGACATCAAGCAGGGCGTCGAAGCGGGCCGTATCGGCCTCGAGCCGTACGAGCCGGGGCTGGTACAGCCCTCGAGCATCGACGTGCGCCTCGACAGGTACTTCCGGCTGTTCGACAACCACAGGTACCCGTTCATCGACCCGGCTGAGGAGCAGCCGGAGCTGACGAGGCTGGTCACGTCGAAACCAGACGAGCCGTTCGTGCTGCACCCAGGCGAGTTCGTGCTCGCCTCCACGTTCGAACGCGTCACCCTCGGCGACGACGTCGCGGCCCGGCTCGAAGGCAAGAGCTCTCTCGGCAGGCTCGGACTGCTCACGCACTCGACGGCGGGATTCATCGACCCCGGCTTCACGGGGCACGTGACGCTGGAGCTGTCGAACGTCGCGACGCTTCCCATCAAGCTCTGGCCCGGCATGAAGATCGGCCAGCTCTGCTTCTTCCAGCTCTCGAGCGCCGCGGAGCACCCATACGGCTCCGCGATCTACAGCTCCCGCTACCTCGGGCAGCGCGGCCCGACCGCTTCGAGGTCGTTCATGAACTTCACCCGCGCCGACGTGTCGGTCACCGAGGCGGGCGCGCCGGGCGAGTAACTCGAGAGGTGCGGCGAGCCGCGCCGCTCCGGTGCGCCGAACTTCTGTGCGAGGTTGCGGAAACCGGGGCATGCGCACGTAGCGTTGGGGCAACGTTGTCAACGATGCCCGTGCTCCATTCGGGCTCGAGGTGTCCCCACGAAGGATGCATGGCCCATGCCACAGACACCACCCCCGCAGCGCGGGCCTGGAACCGGGGATCTCACTCGCGAGCCGAGCGCTGCCGATATTCGCCGTTGGCGCCGGTACCTCGCCGATGAGCGCGCCGAAGGGTCCGTGTACCGAGACCTCGCGGCGAAGCGCGAGGGTGAGGAGCGGGAGATCCTGCTGGGTCTCGCGAGTGCCGAGGTGCGGCATGAGGAGCACTGGCTGAGTCTCCTCGGCCCAGCCGGTGATGGCGGGGTGCGCGCGCAACTCGGCACGCGCCTCTTCGGCTGGTTCGCGCGGCGCTTCGGCTCCCTCTTCGTGCTGGCGCTCATCCAGCGAGCAGAGTCTCGTTCGCCGTACGAGCGCGAGGCGGATGCGACCCCCGAGATGGCAGCGGACGAACGCATCCACGAGGAGGTCGTGCGGGGCCTGGCCATGCGCAGCCGGTCCCGCATGTCTGGCGGCTTCCGGGCGGCGGTGTTCGGTGCCAACGATGGGCTCGTCTCGAACCTCGCCCTCGTGCTTGGCATCGGCGCGACCGGCGCACCCACGGTGATCATCCTGGCGACGGGCCTCTCCGGGCTCCTCGCCGGTGCGTTGTCTATGGCGGCGGGAGAGTACGTGTCCGTCCGGTCGCAGCGTGAACTCCTGGAGGCGTCGACGCCAAGCCCGGACACTCCCCAGACCATCCAGCGGCTCGACGTGAACGCGAACGAACTGGAGCTCGTCTACCGTGCCCGAGGCATGGGCGAGGACGAGGCTCGCAGCTACGCGCACCGCGTGTTCGCGCTGCAGGGCGCCGATCCGGAGTCCGGCCCCATCTCGCTGCAGTCCGCAGAGGAGGAGCACGAGGAGCTCGGTACCGCGTGGACTGCGGCCCTGTCCAGCTTCTGCTTCTTCGCAGGTGGCGCGCTCCTCCCGGTGCTTCCCTACATCTTCGGTATGAGCGGGATCGCCGCCGTTGCGGTGTCAGCGGCGGTCGTCGGTGTCGCGCTTCTCGCGACGGGCGCCATCGTCGGCGTGCTGTCGGGTGGTCCGCCGTGGCGTCGCGCCGGACGCCAGCTGCTCATCGGCTTCGGGGCCGCAGCCGTGACGTACGTGCTCGGCCTCGTCTTCGGAGTTGCGGTTGGATAGGGCCCATGCCCATTCCTGAGTTCGTCTCCGAGCTGCGCGCCAAGATCGGGCCGGAGCATCCGCTCTGGCTCGCTGGTTCGACTGCCGTCATCATCCGCCCTGCGACAGCACCTGCTGGTGTGCCCGCTGCCAGCGGTGAGGAGGTGCTGCTCGTGCGGCGTTCCGACAATGGGGTGTGGAGCCCAGTGACGGGCATCGTCGACCCTGGCGAGCATCCGGCGACGGCCGCCGTGCGGGAGAGCCTCGAAGAGGCGATGGTCGAAGTCCGCGTCGAGCGCCTCGTGCGGCTCAGCGTCTCGCCGAAGATCGTGCACGCGACGGGCGACCGCGCCCAGTACTGCGACCTCGTGTTCCGCTGCTCCTGGGTGTCCGGGGAGGCGGCGGTCGGTGACGACGAGTCGGTGGACGTCGCCTGGTTCCCGGTGGATGCTCTGCCCGAGATGCCTGAGCACCTCGCCTCCCGTGTCGCCGTCGCCGTCGCGGATCGGCCCGAGTGCGAGCTGCTCGTCGACGGGGTGCCGCTGCCGATCGTCGGACCCGAAGGGTCTCGGTAGACCTGCCGGTGCCGGTGCCAATGCCGGTGCCGGTGCCGGTGCAGGTGTGAGTGCGGGGCGTATAGTGTGGCGCTGCCGGTCTACTCCGGTGCGCCGACGACAACCTGCCCGTCGGCTGACGACACCGTGACGGTCACGGACTGCTCCTGCTCTGCGTACGTGAACGTGCACTGGAACTCGGCACCTTGATCGGCCTTGACCTGCTCTGGGCAGACGACTTCGGTCACTTCGACGAGACCGAAGTCGTCTTGCAGCACGCGCGTGACCTCAGCCTGCAGCGGCTCCGCCGCGAGTACGCTGCCGTTGCTCTGCCCGATGAAGTAGCCGCCGAGACCAGCGACGAGCGCCGCCGCGGGAATCGCGAGGATCAGGAGCAGACGAGAGTTGCGTTTCGGCTTGCCGGCCGGTGCGAGACCCGGCCCCGGCCCGTACTGCTGGCCTTGGACGCCGGGCCCGTGGGCGCCTGAGCCTGGGTAGCCAAGCGGCGGCTGCTGGTAGCCGAAGCCCTGCTGTGTCGAGGATGCGGGGGCTGGCACGCCGTAGGTGGCGCTCGGGACGCCGTAGGCGGCGTTCGCGGCCGCATAGCCGGAGCCGTACCCGGAGCTCGGTCCAAGCCCGTAAGCGGACGCGGACGCAGCTTGAGGACTGGGACCGTACGCGCTGGGGGTTGACCTCGCTTCTGTCGTCGAACCGAACTGGCTGTTCTGGGCGGCCTGGCCGGCGTTGCTCGCGCCCGGCGTCGCCGAAGCGGCCGGGTCTCCGGGCTGGGGATACGGCTGTCCGTACTGGAAAGGCTGCTGGTGCGGTGCTGGCTGCTGCTGACCCTGACCCTGCTGCCCCTGACCCTGCTGACCCTGCTGGCCTTGTCCCTGCTGCCCCTGCGCCTGGCCCTGCTGGCTATGGGCCTGCGCATACTGCTGGCCCTGGCCCTGGCCCTGGCCCTGGTTCTGGTTCTGGTTCTGGTTCTGGTTCTGGCCGTGACCGTACTGCTGGTTCTGGTTCTGGGCGTAGTGCTGTTCTGGCCCTGACCCTGACCCTGACCCTGACCCTGACCCTGACCCTGACCCTGACCCTGACCCCGACCCTGACCCTGACCCCGACCCCTGTCCAGGCCCGTGCGGTGGCCTGGCCTGCTGCCCCTGCTGCCCCTGCTGCGGGTCGCGTGGATCGTTCGGGTCGCGCGGCCTCTGCGGGCCGCCCTGCGGTGGAAAGGTCATCGTGGTTCCTCCAGCTTGATTGCTGCGAAGCGCATGAGCGGGCCCGGGCTAGCCGGTTCTCGCGTTCCCGATCGCATCCCAGAACGCGCTCGCCTGATCTGCGGTCACGTTGGTCACGTACTGGGGCGCGAGCGACGCTGGGTCGTCCGGCAGATCGTCCGCAGAGGGCGTGCCCGTGATCTCGAATCCGAACTGCACCTCGACGTCGAGCGATGCAGCATCCATCGTGCCGTTCACCTCGATCTTCTGCACGATGCCATCCGTGCCGACCCACACGTGCAGGGGCAGCAGCGTGCCGAGCTCGTCGTCGCTGAGCTGCGAGCGGAGATCATCGCCCAGTGTGTACAGCCCGGCCTCCTCGAGCGAGTCGAACGTGACCGCCGACGTGAAGTGCTTGCTGCCATCGGCCGAGACCTCGAGCTTCTCGGGAAGCTCCTCGCCGTTGCTCTCCTTCGACAGCTGCCATGCCTTGACGAGATTGCACATGTAGATGACGGTGCCGAGGATGCACGTGCGCTGCGGGTCGTTCGCGCGGTCGAGGTCGCCCATCGGCAGGCGCGCCCACGGGGTCGAGACGACCGTCGTGTAGGCGCTGCCGAAGAGGTAGTAGGTGTAGCCGCTGCCCGCGATGTGGACCTCGTCGATGGAGGTTCCCGGCTCGGCGGTCGATTCCTTCGTGACGTAGGACGCGCCGACCACGCTCGTCTCGTGCTGTGTGCTGAGCGTCGCCCCGGTCGAGGCCTTGCCGTGCGTGTAGGCGGTGGCGGAGAAGTTCTCGACCTTGGCGAGGCCCTCCACGAGGGAATCGCCGAGCAGCTCCGCGCCGGTGTCGGCGTGGTACTCGAGCTTCGCCTCGTGGTTCGCGACCGCTGTCGGGGTTGTCGTCGCGCATCCGGAGAGCGCGAGTCCGACGAACAGTGCGGTCGCGCCTGCGATGAGGCGTTGGCTGCGCATCAGGACCCCCCGAGCTCGTTGTACAGCGAGAGCGCGGTCTGGCCGAGCACCGAGCCCTCCCACCGGAACGGCGGGTTCGCCGATGAGAGGACCGTGGACGAGGTTGCGGCGACGTAGCCGGCCCCGATCGCCGTGTCGTAGTAGACGAGCCAGGCCCCACCCGATCCTCCCGGCGTCATGCTGCACATATGGGTGTACCCGCCCGCGGAGCCTTCCCGCCACTGGCTGGAGGCGCACATGTACTCCTCAGAGCCGTCGTAGGGGCTTGCGCTCGGGTAGCCGACCTGCGTGATCGCCTTGGCAGGGACTCCGAAGGCGATGCCCTGCCCGCCCGTCACGTCCTGGATGCGCTCGCCGTCTTTCTCCTCCATCACGAGGAACGCGAAGTCGTTGTTCCATCCCTCCCCGTACACGCCCTGATCGCCGTAGTTGGCGTTGTCGAGGAAGTGCTGCGGGATGCTGTAATCGGTGGCCGCCCAGCGGCCGTAAGGCTGCTCGGCCCCGTCGCCGCGGTCGCCCGGGATGAAGACGACGTTGCTCGCGATGGCCTTGTTGCTCTCGAAGTCGACGAGGCAGTGCGCCGCCGTGACGACGATGTTGCGCTCACCGGAGTTCACGACCGTCGCAGAGCACACCGCGAGACCACTCGCGAACGACATGTACAGGCGACCGAAGGTGGACGCGCCGAGTCCGGCGCGGTCGTAGGGCACCGCCTCCGAGACATCGCCGTAGCCGTTCGCCGACTCGGCAGCGGGCACCGGGGTGGTCGGTGGCACGAACGCGCCGGTCGCCGGGTCGCCGACGCCGACCGTGATGCCGTTGTCTGGTGCCGTGTAGTCGAAGCCCTCGGCGTCTTTGAACATGTCGGGGTCTGACCAGAAGTCGTGCGATTCCTGCGCGGAGGACTCGAACGAATCGCGCAGGCTGACCGTGCCGCCCTCGATGGGCGCATCGACGGCGTCGTACCCGTTGGCCGAGGGGGTCGCCGTCGCGCTCACCGAGCAGCCCGCGAGCAACGTGACCGCAGCGAGCGCGCCGATGCTCGCGAGCAGAGCCCGTGGTCGGCGACGGTGTCGGGTCATGGGGTCTCCTTCGGCACGCTGGGTATGCCGTTCGTTGTCATGCTACGCAGAGCCACCGACACTCAGGCCGCGAACCTGCCGAAAACCCCGGTGGTGGGGACTTCTCCCCGGGGCTGCCCGGGGAATGCGTCGCCTTCACCTGGTGGGGCGTGAGGAGCGCCTGATGGAGCGTGAGGAGGACCGGGTGCGCCGTGAGGAATAGGGAAGCCGGGGCGCGCGTTGCCCCGACCATGCCAGGAACGCCCAAGCTCTCCGTGCTGGACCTCATCCCCGTCGCCGAAGGGCAGTCCAGTGCCGACGCTGTAGCCGCATCCGCCCGCCTGGTGCGGCGAGCCGACGAGCTCGGGTACCACCGCTACTGGGTCGCTGAGCACCACAACACCGAGCTCGTCGCCTCGACGACACCGCCCGTGCTGCTCGCGGCTCTCGGCGCGGGAACGCAGCGCATCCGCCTCGGCTCGGGTGGCGTCATGCTGCCGAACCACGCCCCCTTCGTCGTCGCCGAGCAGTTCGCGACACTCGAGTCGCTCTACCCCGGGCGCATCGATCTCGGTCTGGGCCGAGCACCCGGCACCGACCCGTTCACCGCCGCCGCCCTTCGTCGTGACCTCTCCCGCGATCGCGTCGACGAGTTCCCCAACGACGTGCTCGAGCTCATGGGCTACCTGGGTGACGTGAGGGCGGAGCACGACCGTGAGGTGCTCAATCGCCTCCGCGTCAGCCCAGGAGCGGCGACGAACCCCCAGATCTGGTTGCTCGGCTCGAGCCTCTACGGGGCCGAGCTGGCCGCCGCCTTCGGCCTGCCGTACACCTTCGCGCACCACTTCGCGATGCACGCAGACCCCAAGGCCGCCGCCGACCACTACCGCGACCACTTCGTGCCGTCGCCCGTGCTCGCCGAACCGCACTTCATGGTGTCCGTCTCCGCGATCGCCGCGGAGACGGTCGACGAGGCCACCCGCCTCGCGCTCCCCAGCAGGGCGGCCATGCACCAGATCCGATTCGGGCGCCCCACGAGGGTCCTCTCCCCAGAGGGCGCGGCCGCGTACGCGAACCGGATGCAGGACCGCTCCCTCTACGACGCGACGACCGGCACGCAGCTCATCGGAACCCCCGAGATGGTCGCCGACGGCATCGACCGCCTCATCGAGCGCACGGGCGCCGACGAGGTCATCCTCGCCGCCACGACGCACAACGTCGAGGTGCGCATCCGCACGATCGAGGCGCTCGCAGAGCTGCGCGACCCCGCATCCTGGCAGCCGCGCGCGACTGTCGGTGCACATCCGCATAATTGACGGGTGACTTCACACGCGCGCCATGCCTCTTCCGCCTCCACTCCTGACGACTTCACGTTCGACGACCCGAGCGACGCCCCCGACAGCACCGACGAGGTTCTGCTCCGCGCGCTCGCGGTGACGTTCGCCGGCGCTGGCTTCACCGTCGACGGCGTCGAGTCGCGTCTGGGGGCCGAGGCTGCGGATGCGCTGCACCGCGACCTGCTCGAGCCTGCGTCGTTCGCACTCTCGCGCGAGCCGGACGACGCGCTCTCCGCACTCATCCGTCTGTTCGTGCTCGCGGAGACCGTCGAGGCGAGCGACGTCCCGGCGCTCGACGAGCTGCTCGCTGCTCGTCTCGTCGCTCGCGTCCCGCGCCGGAGCGCCACGGAATCGGGCGAGGAGGCCAGCGCCGAGGAGCTCGTGGACGAGCTCGTGGCCGCACTCGTCGACGTGCGCCCGTACGCGAGCGAGGGCGTCAACGGCAGCGTCGAGATGTGGGTCGCCTCAGACCTCGGCGGCGTGCAGCTCGGCCGAGATCAGCCGCTGCGCCGCGACCACGTCGTCGGCATCGGGCCGGCGACGACGCTGCTCGCGCAGCTCACCCCGCGGGAACCCGTCGCCCGCGCGCTCGACCTCGGCGTCGGCATGGGCGTGCAGACCATGCACCTGCTCGCCCACACCAGGCACGTCGTCGCAACCGACATCTCGGAGCGCGCCCTCGCGTTCGCGAAGTTCAACCTGCTGCTCAACGCCGAGGCGCTCGGTATCGCCCCCGGTGGCCTCGAGGACCGGGTGAGCCTGCGCCTCGGCAACATGCTCGAGCCCGTCGCCGGCGAGCACTTCGACTTGTTCGTGTCGAATCCGCCGTTTGTCATCACGCCCCGGCGCGAGGGTGAAGGGGGAAGCGACCAGTACACGTACCGTGACGGTGGCAAGCCGGGCGACAGCATCGTCGAGGGGCTTGTGCGCGACCTCGGCACGGTGCTCGCCCCGGGTGGTGTCGCCTGCATGCTCGGCAACTGGGAGGTGCGGGAAGGCGACGCCAACTGGCACTCGCGCCTCGAGACGTGGCCCGCGAACGACGTCGACCTGTGGGTCGTGCAGCGCGAGGACGCGACACCGGTCGAGTACGCCGACATGTGGCTGAAGGACGCGGCTGAGAACGCCGAGCTCTCGAGCTGGCAGCACGCATTCCGCCGCTACCTGCAGGACTTCGCGAGCCGCGACGTCGAGCGCATCGGCATGGGCATGTTCTTCCTCCGTCGCACCCACGAGGGCGCCGTCGGTGGTCCGCTGCGCCGTTTCGAGCACCTCACGCACGCGCTCGGACACCCGCTCGCCGCGCACATCCGCGACGGCTTCGAGGCCATCACCTGGCTGCGCGGGGTCGACGACGACGAGCTCTTCGACGAGCCCCTCGTCGTCGCCGGCGACGTCACGGAGGAGCGCCACTCGCGGCCAGGCGACGAGGACCCGAGCATCATCATGCTGCGCCAGGGTGCGGGGTTCCGCCGCACCATGTCGATGTCGACGGAACTCACCGGCTTCGTGTCGGTGTGCGACGGGGAGCTCGTCGGCTCACAGATCGTCACCGCCATCGCATCGCTTGTCGAGGTCGAGGAAGACGCCTTGCGCGCGAGCCTCGTGCCCGATGTGCGCGAGCTGGTGGCGCTCGGCTTCCTCGAGCCGCGCTGGCGGTAGAGGGTCAGCCCGGCCGGCGACGCCGAGCGTGGCCGCTTCCCGCCGTCAGGGATGCGCCACGACGTTCCCCGGCTTCTCGTCGGCCAGAAGTGCACGCAGCTGGCGGCCGATGAGCGCGACCATGCGCGGATGCATCGCCGAGGAAGCGCCCCCGACGTGCGGGGTGATGAGTGCGCCGTCGAGATCCCAGAGCCGGTGCCCCAGCGGCAGCGGCTCGGGGTCGGTCACGTCGAGGGCGGCCCGGATGCGGCCGGCCTCGAGCGCGGCGACGAGCGCCTCCGTGTCGACGACCGGTCCGCGCGCGACGTTCACGAGGAGCGACCCCTGTCGCATCGCGGCGAGGAAGCTCGCATCGACGAGGTGCCTGGTCTCCTCGGTGAGTGGCACCGTGAGGATCACGACGTCGATCTCGGCGAGCAGCGCCTTGAGGCTCGAGATTGGCTGCACATGGTCGGGCCCGCCCTCGGCTCCGCGGGCGGAGCGCGCGAATCGGAGCACGTTCGCCTCGAAGCCGCTCAGTCGATGCTCGATGGCCTTGCCGACGCCGCCGTATCCGACGATGGCCACCGTGCGGTCGGCGAGGCTCTGGCCGGGTTGCTGGTGCCACGCGTGCCGCTGCGCCGCCGTCGTGTATTCGGGGATGCGCCGGAGCGACGCGAGCGTGAGCCCGAGTGCGAGCTCGGCCGTCGAGGTCTCATGCACGGAGCGCGCGTTGGCAACCGTGTGGCCAGCGGGCAGGTGGGCGAGCACGTCCTCGTACCCGATCGTCTGGGCCTGGACGAGTCGCGTCGTCGTGCGCCCGAGGCTCGCGGCGAGGCGCGGCTCCTGCTGGTAGGGAAGCACGACGAGGTCGATGTGCGGGGCGGGTGACGGCGTCGTCAGATCCCAGGTGATGCACTCGAGGCTGGCGGCGACCTCGAGCTGCGTGATCGAGGCCGCGAGGGAGGGGGTGGGCACCGAGACGAGGAGTCGCTTGCTGCGGGTCACGATATGGGCTCTTGCTTACATAATGAGTTCATGCACATAATGTAAGCCAGACGCGGTTCCAGGCCAAGCAACTCTTGTTCCTACCCGGCAAGGCTGAGACCGCGCGAGACCCCACCTCGATTGGACGACAATGACGTCAGAGATCATCACGATCATCCACACGGCGATCGCCATCCTCGGCGTCGTCGTGCTCATCACTCGCTTCCGACTGAACCCCGCTGTCGCCCTCGTCATCGGCTCCCTCTACCTGGGACTCGCCACGGGGCATCCGCCAACCGAGACCATCGGCACGATCACTGGCGGCTTCGGGGAGATCATGGCCGAGGTCGGCCTGCTCATCACCTTCGGCGTGCTCCTCGGCTCCATGCTCAGCGAGATGAACGCCATCCAGCGACTCGTGTCGCACCTGCTGCGCGTCTTCGGGCCGAGAGGGCTGCCGTACGCGATGGGCCTCACGATCGGCACCGTGCTCCAGTCGATCTTCCTCGACGTGCTGCTCGTCATCTCGGCACCCCTCGCACGCAAGATGGCGCCGCTCATCGGCAAGCACGGCACGCCGCGCATCGCGACTGCCCTCGCCATCAGCCTCGAGTGCGGCATCGTCTTCATGGTGCCGGGCGTGGCAGCCCTCGCGCTGGCGGGCGTCCTCGGCGTCCCGCTCGGCCAGATGCTGCTCTTCGGCCTCATCGTCATCGTGCCGACGATCGTCATCTCCATCTTCATCATGACGCTGCTGTTCCGCGTCGGCTTCTGGAACCAGAAGCTGGACGAGACGCAGCCCCTCGAAGGAGAGCACGCGGACGCCAGCGACGAGCCGGAAGCTCAGCTCGCGCCTCTCAAGACCGAGAGCATCCCAGTCGGCGACCGACTCAGCAAGATCGGCGGCGTCCCCCGCGGCGTCGCCGTCGCTGAGCGCACCACGACCTCCGAACCGAAGCTCATCCTGCTCTTCGCGCCGCTCCTGCTCTGCCTCGGCCTCATCGCGACGGGCGCGATCCTGCAGATCGTCGGCGTCGAGATCGACGCGCTTGTCCTCGTGACCGACCCCGTCTTCGCGCTGCTCCTCGCCGTCCTCGGCACGAGCATCATCGGCAGGGTCACGGTCGGCGGCAAGGCGGTTGAGAAGTCGGTTGTCGCGGGCTTCCGCGAAAGCGGCCAGATCCTCATCCTCACCGGTGTGGGCGGCTCGCTCGCGGCGACCGTCGCGGCGACCGGCCTCGGCGACATCCTCGGGCAGGCATTCAGCGCAAACAGCTTCGCGCCGCTCCTCATCGTCTGGGCCATCGCGGCCGTGCTGCACATCGCCGTCGGGTCGGTTACGATCTCGGCGATCACCGCCGCAGGCATCCTCGCGCCCATCGCATCCGTCATCGGCCTCGACCCGATCCTCATCGCCCTCGCGGCGGGAGCCGGCTCGCTCTTCGCGGTGCACGTCACCAGCAACACCTTCTGGCTTCTGCAATCGTTGCTCGGACAGACGACACGGGGCACGCTCAAGACATGCACCGTCGGTGTGTCCGTCGCCTCGGTGGTCGCGTTGCTCGTGACCCTTGTCCTCAGCATCTTCATCTGACCCGCACGCCCCGACCGATCACCCGTCCGGAAAGGACCGACATGCACACCAACGCCAAGATCGCCCCGCTCGCGGGAGTCCGCGTGCTCGAGCTCGGGAACTTCATCGCAGCCCCGACGGCAGGGCGGATGCTCGCCGACTTCGGCGCCGAGGTCATCAAGGTCGAGCGGCCCGGAACGGGAGACGAGCTGCGGTCGTGGCGCCTGCATCCCGGTGCGACGACGTCGATGCTGTTCCACACCATCAACCGCAACAAGAAGTCGATCACCCTTGATCTCCGGACCGAGGAGGGGCGGGATGCGGTGCGCGCGCTTGCCGCCGACTGCGACGTGGTCCTCGAGAACTTCCGTCCGGGCACCATCGAGCGGTGGGGTATCGGGCCGGACGTGCTCAACGAGATCAACCCGGGAATCGTCATCGGCCGTATCTCCGCCTTCGGGCAGACAGGGCCGCTCTCGAGCAGGCCAGGGTTCGCCGCCGTCGCGGAAGCCATGGGCGGGTTCAGGAACCTCGTCGGCGACCCGGACCGCGCCCCGGTCCGCGTCGGCGTCTCGATCGGCGACTCCATCGCGGGCGTCTACGCCGCCTACGGCGTCATGATGGCGATGTTCCAGCGAGAGCAGCGCCGTGGCGCCGGCCTCGGGCCCGCGCCGCTCGAGGAGCGGGTCATCGACGTCGCCCTCAACGAGGCCATGTTCTCCATGATGGAGTCGCTCATCCCCGACTACCAGGCGCACGGGGTGGTGCGCGAGCGGGTCGGCGGGCGCATGGAGGGCATCGCGCCCACCAACGCGTACGCGTGCGGGGATGCGAAGAGCGTCGTGATCGCGGGCAACGCCGACGCGATCTTCGTGCGCTTCATGGGCATCATCGGGAGAGACGACCTCGCCCGCGACCCGGGCCTCGCGACCAACAATCTCCGCTGGGACCGGCGCGATGAGCTCGATGCCGCGATCGGCGCGTGGACGGCGACGCTCCCCGCCGAGGAGGTGCTCGACATCCTCGACGACGCCGGCGTGCCCTCTGGCCCGATCTACACTGCCGAGGACATCAGTGCGAGCCCGCAGTACGCGGCCCGCGACATGATCCAGAAGTTCGACGTGACCGACGGAGACACGACCGTCGAGGGTGTCGGCTTCCCGGGCATCGTCCCGGTCCTCGGCGGCACCTCCCTGCCGATTCGCACACTCGCCCCCGGACTCGGCCAGGACACCGAGGCGGTGCTCGCGGCCTACGCGGGCCGCGGCGGGCAGACGCAGACCGACGACAACAGCAAGGTGGACGCACGATGAGCCAGAACCCGATCACCTCCGCGCGTCTGCGCGACGTCACCCTGCGCGACGGCCTGCAGCTCACCGGCAAGCTGCTGTCGACCCAGCGCAAGGTCGAGCTCGCCCGCGAGCTCTTGGCAGCCGGGGTGCCAGAGCTCGAGATCGGCTCGATGGCGCGCGGCGACCTCGTCCCGCCCATGGCCAACACGCTCGAGGTCATCGAGGCGCTCACCCCCGAGGAGCTCGAGCACAGCTGGGTGTGGGTCGCGACCCCGCGGCACATCGAGAAGGCCGCGGCCGCGGGGGCGAAGAACTTCCAGTACTGCCTCTCGGTCTCCGACGCCCACAATCAGGCGAACATCGGCCGCACCACCGATACGAGCCTCGCGGCCATGCCGGACGCCGTCGCCCTGACCCGTCAGGCCGGCGGGCGCATCCAGCTGTGCCTCGCGACCTCCTTCACGTGCCCCTTCAACGGGCAGGTCGACCCAGACCGGGTGATCCGGATCGCCAACGACCCAAGGGCCGAGGGTGCTGAGGACATCGTCATCTGCGACACCCTGGGCCAAGCGCACCCTGGACAGGTGTCCTCGCTCATCTCCAGGGTCGTCGCCGAGACGCCGAAGCGGGAGATCGTGTTCCACGGCCACGACACGTGGGGTGCGGGCGTCACGAACTCGATCGCGGCGGTCCTCGCGGGCGCGAGCGTCGTCGACGGCGCGCTCGGCGGGCTCGGCGGATGCCCGTTCGCTCCGGGGGCCAGCGGCAACACGGCCACGGAGGACCTGCTCTTCGCGATGCGCCCCGAGTGGCTCACTCCGGCGGCGTTCGCCCAGATCGTCCGCGAATCGGAGACGCTACTCGTCGACCTCGAAGAGCCGAACCGATCGAAGGCCCGCCAGGGCGCTCGCTCCAAGGCCCCCGCGTTCGAATGGGTCGTGCCGGCGTAGGCCGCGCCGCTCGGGGCACCTGCGCCGCCGTTCCCAGTCGCGCCGCTACTCGGCGGGAGCGCGACCGCCGATGAGGCGCGTCGCGCGTTCGGCCGTCTCGACGAGCATCGGGGCCCAGTCCTCCAGCATCTGCGGCTGAATGCGGGCGGCCGGCCCGCTCACTCCCAGCGCCATCCGCACCCGTCCGCTCGGCTCGAATACCGGGGCCGCCACCCCGACGAGGCCGTCGATGCGCTCGTTGCGGGTGATCGCGAACCCGTCGTTCCTGGTCTGCTCGAGCACGGCTCGCAGCTCGACCGGGTCTGTGATGGTGCTCGCCGCGAGGTCCGGGATCGGTCGGGCGAGGATGCTCTCGCGGAGGTCCGCGTTCCAGGCGAGCAGGACCCGGCCCGCGGAACCGACCGTGAGCGGCGCGACCTTGCCGACGTGGACATCCTGCTTCAGCTCATGCCGCGTCTCGTCGACCGCGATGCAGACGCGGTAGTCGTCGTCCGCCCGGAAGAGGGTTGCGCTCTCGCCGGTCGCCTGACGCAGCTCGCGCAGGAGCGGCGCGAGGAGGTCGATCGCCTTGATGCCGCGGACGGCTGGCGCAGACCAGTACGCCATCCTCAGCCCGATCCGGAAGCGGTCGTCGTCGCGGTCGAGGAAGCCCTGCGCGACGAGGTTCGTCACGAGACGCTGCGTCGTGGAGGTGGGGAGGCCGGTCTTCGTGCGGATCTCCGCGAGCGACAGCGAAGGCGACTCGAGCGTGAAGCTGTCGAGGATGTCCGTGATCTTGCCGAGCACCAGCAGCGGGGCGACGCCCGAGTTCCCGGTGGCGGGCGGGGCTGCGCTGCCGGAATCAGTCATACATGGAATCTAGAGCATCGGCCCGCTCGGCCGCCCACGACGGCGTGGTTCAGCGCTGGCCCTGGGCGTCGTCGCGCCGGAACGGGGTGAGCAGCTCGCGTCGGTCGCGCCACGCGGCGGTCGTCCAGAGCGCCAGAGCGATGAGCAGCACCTGGAACGGCAGGCGGAGGAGTCGGGCCGCGTCCGTATCCAGGCCGAACGCATCCGTCCCCGTGACGTACTGGGAGATGTTGCCGGGGAAGACCGCCAGGAAGAATGCGGCGACGACGAAGCCGACGGCGACCCGCCAGCGGCCCGCCGCGATGAGCGCCAGCCCCAGCAGCACCTCGACGACGCCGGAGGCGAGCACGACGAAGTCCGCGTCGAGCGGCAGCCACGTCGGCACCTGCGCCTGGAACTCGGCGCGTGCGAACGACAGGTGCGCGGTTCCCGCGAACAGCAGGAATCCGCCGAGCACCACGCGGGCGATCGTACGCGGCACCGAGGTCCGCGGCGTGCGCCCCGCGTGCACCGTGCGCGCGTCCTGTGGCGCGCTGGAGCGGGCCGGTCGGTGGTCTGCTGTCGGTGAAGTCTGCATCCGCCAAGTCTGCGCCCTCTCCCTGCGCCCTTGCCCTCTGTTCCTGCCCCTGCTTTCCCTTTGCGCCCCCTTCCCCTTGCCCTTCCCCCCTCCCGCCGCTCAGGAGTGAGCCGGATGCAGGTTCAGGAGGTCACGAGGCTGCTTCTTGCTGACTCCTCGTCTCCGACTGCTGGCCGGGCAGAGCCGGCGCGGGCTTGGGTGGCGCGAACTGCTTCGTCGCGAGGAGCACGGCCACGAAGATGAGCGGCACGATCCATCCGGTCCAGCCGAGGATCGTGGCCTGCGTCGTGTCGACCCGCTCGCCAGCCGCGGCGAACAGCAGGTACGAGCCCGCTGCGGCGTTGAAGGCTCCGTGCGCGAGAGCCGCCGGCCACACCGATTCCGAGCGGATGCGCAGCCACGCGAACACGGCCCCGACGAGGATGCACATCCCCGCCATCATGGTCAGCCCGAGCCAGCCCGGCGCATCCACGTAGTTGTAGCCGAGGAGGATCAACGGTGCGTGCCAGAGGCCCCAGATGACGCCCGAGATGAGCAGCGCGGGGACGGTGCCGAGACTCAGGAGCTTCGGGAGCAGCCAGCCGCGCCACCCCAGCTCCTCGCCAAGGGCGGGGATGAGGTTGAGGAACGCGCCGACGGGGATGCTCACGAGCTGCAGCAGCACGAGCACGACAACCGGGATGGGGAGCTCGAGGTTGCCGACGCCCTCGGCGGCGAGCTGCTCGTCGAGCATCGCCTGGAATCCGGAGAAGTTCACGAGGTCCATGGAGTAGACGCCGAAGAGGGCTCCGATGGGCAGGGCGGCGAAGATGAGGGCAACCGGAACGACGACGGCGAGCGCCAGGTACGCGATGAGTCTGCGCGCCGGCTTCAGCGGCACGATGCCGAGCGTGCGCCACGGCCGTGCAGGGCGCTCGACGGCGAACACCGTGACGAGGGCGGCGATTGCCGGGGTCAGCATCATGGCGATCGAGATGACGGGGAACCAGGGGTTGGCGAGCCCATCGCCGAGCCAGAGGGGGAGCGCGACCAGCCAGGAGAGGCCGAACGCCAGCGCCAGGAAGACCCCAACGGCGAGTTTGTCGCGGGTGGACGGTGTTGTCGGCATTGTCGTCTGCACCGTTCCAGCCTGGCGTCATCGAACGCTTCCTGTCAAAGAAACGCGAGCAACGCGGCGAGAGGCGGCAGCGGATGCGGCAGCGGCAGCAGATGCGGAAAAGGGATGCTCCCGCCCGTTTCCGAGCGGGAGCATCCCCTTCTGCGAGATCGAAGCGGTGGGCTACGCGGCCGCGGTGGTCGCGTTCACCTCGCCGACGAGCACCTCGAGGACGTCCTCCAGGAACAGGAGACCTGTCACCCTGCCGTCGGAGTCGAGGGCCTTGGCGACGTGCGCGCCGCGGTCGCGGAGCACCGCCATGGCGTCCTCGAGTTCCGCGTCGCGCGACACGGAGACGAGGCTCCGAAGCCGCTTCTGCGGGATGGGCGACGTGAAGGCGTCAGCACCCATGAGGTCCATGACGTCCTTCATGTGGATGTAGCTCGTCGGCTCACCTCGCTCGTCGGTGACGACGTAGCGGGAGAAGCCGTGCTCGGCGACCGCCTTCTGCACGTCGATGGGACGCGCGCCTGCCGGCAGGAGCACCATCTCGGCGATGGGCACATCGACGTCGCTGACCTTCTTCTCGGTGAACTCGAACGCGCCAGCGAGCGTGCCGGAAGTGTCGCTCAGCGTTCCCTCTCGGGTCGACTGCTCGACGATCCCGGCCACTTCCTCGAGCGTGTACGTGCTCGTCGCCTCGTCCTTCGGCTCGACCTTGAAGAGGCGCAGCACGCCGTTGGCGATCGTGTTGAGGCTCCAGATGATCGGGTTGAAGATCTTGGAGACCACGACGAGGGGCGGGGCGAGCAGGAGGGACGCGCGGTCAGGTACCGAGAACGCGAGGTTCTTGGGGATCATCTCGCCGAACACGACGTGCAGGAACGTGACCAGCACGAGCGCGACCGCGAACGCGATGACGCTGATGGCCTCGGCCGACAGCGCGGTGAGCCCGAGCGGGATCTCGAGCAGGTGGTGGATGGCCGGCTCGGAGACGTTCAAGATGAGCAGCGAGCAGACGGTGATGCCGAGCTGGCTCGTCGCCAGCATGAGCGTCGCGTGCTCCATCGCCCACAGGGTGGTCTTCGCGGCGCGGCTGCCCCGCTCGGCGAGGGGCTCGATCTGGGATCGCTTCGCCGAGATGACGGCGAACTCGGCGCCGACGAAGAAGGCGTTGCCGATGAGGAGGACGAACAGCCACAGGATTCCTGGCAGGTACTCACTCATTGGTCATCACCTCCTTGACTCGGTCGTGGGCTCTGTCGAGCGCAAGCTCCTGGTTCGTCATGAGGCTCTGGTCGCCGTCCGGTTCGTTGGGCAGGTACCGCACCCGCACGATGCGGGTGCCGTCGATGCGCTCGACGCGCAGCATGCCCGCCTCGATGGCGACCTCGTCGCCCAGCTCGGGGAGACGCTCGAGGGTGTCGGTGATGAATCCGCCGACGGTGTCGTAGTCGCCGTCCTCCGGCACCTCGATGGCGAGGCGGTCGAGGACCTCGTCGGGGCGCCAGGAGGCGTCGAACGTGACGGAGCGGCCGCGCCGGATGAACCCGGTCTGGTGTCGGTCGTGTTCGTCCTCGAGCTCCCCGACGATCTCCTCGACGAGGTCTTCGAGCGTGACGATGCCCGCGGTGCCGCCATGCTCATCCACGACGACGGCGACCTGGTGGCGTTCGGCGCGCAGGAGGGTCAGCAGGGCTGATGCGCCCATCGACTCCGGCACGCGGAGCGCTTCGGTCTGCAGCTCGCCCGCGGTGACCTCGGTCTGACGTTCCACGGCGACCGCGAACGCCTGCTTGGCGTGCACGAACCCCGTGATGTTGTCCGGGGTGCCGTCGACGACCGGGAACCGGGAGTAGCCGGTCTCGATGGCGAGGGTGATGATCGCCTGCGCCGTGTCGTCGACTTCCACGCTCGCCATGCGCACGCGGGGCGTCATGACGTCGGACGCGTCGTGCTCGGCGAACTTGAGGGTGCGCCGCAGCAGGGCCGCGTCGTCTTCTTCGAGCAGGCCGGAGAGCGCGGAGTGGCGGATCAGGTAGGACAGCTCGTCGGCGCTTCTGGCACCGGAGAGCTCCTCCTTGGGCTCGATGCCCATGGAGCGGATGATGGCATTCGCGGTGTTGTTCAGGAGCAGGATCACGGGCTTGAACACCGTCGTGAAGAGCGCCTGGAACGGGATGACGACCTTCGCGGTCGCCCGGGGGAGGGCGAGTGCGAAGTTCTTCGGAACGAGCTCGCCGATGATCATCGAGAACAGCGTCGCGAGGATGATGCCGACGATGGCCCCCGCGACGGGCACGAGGCCCGCGGGAACGCCGACGCCGGTGAGGGGTTCCTCGAGGAGGGAGCTGACGGCCGGCTCGAACGTGTATCCCGTGAGCAGGGTCGTGAGCGTGATCCCGAGCTGCGCGCTGGAGAGGTGCGTCGACGTGATCTTCAGGGCCTTGATGGTGGGCCCGAGTCGCTTCTCTCCGCGGCTTTGCCGTTTTTCGAGTTCGTTTCGGTCGAGGTTGACGAGCGCGAATTCACTCGCGACGAACAACCCGGTTCCTACTGTGAGAACGAGGCCGATGCCGAGCATCACCCATTCGTTCATGCGTGGTGCCTCCAGACTGTGGCGGCCGAGGGTTCGGCCGGAACGTCGAGAGGCTTGGGACTATGACTGGGAGGGTCTTCCATGAGGAGAGATTCTAGTTGGCCTTCGTTTGCCCGCAACTCGGAAAGCTGGGGATCCGCCTGGTCAGGAGCGCGCGAGCTGGGCCTCTTCGCGGCCCTGGGAGGTCCAGGCTGGGTCGGCGGAGCGGTGGCCGATGACCTGGTCGGCGAGCGCGTCCAGCTGCTGCAGCTGCTCGCCGTTCAGCTCGAGGCCGATGGCACGCAGGTTCTCGTCGACGCGCTGCGGGCTGCGGGTTCCCGGGATGGGGGACACGCGCACGCCGAACTCCGCCGACTTCGCGTACACCCAGGCGAGGGCGACCTCGGCGACCGAGACGTGGCGGTCGTGCACTTCGCTGAGCTGCTGGGCGACGGCGGCGACCTCGCCGGCGAGCGCGCGGTTCACGGGCAGGTTCTCGGGGAAGAAGCGGGGGAAGTTGGCGCGCACATTGGGGGAGACGGCGTCGAGCTCCGCCCACGAGTCGGTGAGCAGGCCGCGGCTGACGGGCGAGTAGGGCACGAACCCTGCTCCGACCTCGCGGATGGCGGGGATGACGTGCGCCTCCAGGTCGCGGCTGAAGATGCTGTACTCGCTCTGCACCGCGGCGATCGGGTGGATGGCGGCCGCGCGGATGATCTCGGCGCCCGTCGGCTCGCTCAGCCCGATGTGGCGTACCTTGCCTTCGGCGACGAGCTCGGAGACGAAACCGACCGTGTCCTCGATGGGCACGTTCGGGTCGACGCGGTGCTGGTAGTAGAGGTCGATGTGGTCGGTGCCGAGGCGCTTGAGGGAGAGCTCGACCTGCTCGCGGACGTGCTCGCGGTCGCCGCGCACGCCTCGCTTGCCGACGCCGTCGCCCTTCGTGATGCCGAACTTCGTGGCGAGCTGGATGCGCTCCCGCTGTGCCGGGAAGATCTTCGCGATGGTGCGCTCGCTGCGGCCGTCGCCGTAGATGTTGGCGGTGTCGAGGAACGTGACGCCCGCATCCACCGAGTGCTGCAGCGTGCGCAGCGCCTGCGCGTCGTCGATGGGCCCGTAGGCGTCGCTGAGGCTCATCGCGCCGTAGCCCTGCACGGTCGTCACGAGGCCGTCGCCGAGGAGCGTCGTGGGGAGCTTGCCTGCCGAGCTGTTCGTCATGGCGTCAAGTCTCGTGCTGACCACCGACATTGCGCCAGTGAGCCGCGCCCCGGGGGTAATACTCGGGGCGCGGCTCGCTACCGCGCCACGTTGAAGGCGACGAGCCGAGCCGAGCCGTCGAGCTGCACGTCGATCGCCGTGAGGCTCGGCGCGGCGACGGGCTCGATGACGTCCGCGGTCAGTCCGATGTAGCGCGCGAGGACCGCGCGGATCGTGCCACCGTGGGTGACGACCAGCACCGGTCCGGGCCGGCGAGCCGCATCGGCGACTGCTCCCTCGATGCGGGCTCGAAGCGCCGGCGCCGACTCGCCGCCAGGCGGCACGAGCCGCCCCGCACGCCACTCGGCGTAGTCCGGCCCGATCTCCGCTGGCACGCGCCCCTCCCATTCGCCGAGCGTCGCCTCCGCCCAGCGCTCGTCGATCGACGGCTCGAGATCGCTGAGGGCCGACGCTGTGGAGCGAGCACGGAGGAGCGGCGAGGCGACCACGCTGGAGGGTGCCCACACCGAGACTGCCTCCCGCAGCGCCGCCGCATCCGCTCGGCCCTTGGCGGTGAGGTCGATGTCGGTACGCCCCTGCAGGCTGCGCTCGGCGGTCCACGAGGTCGCGCCGTGGCGAACCAGCAGCAGCGCGGTCATCGGGTCGCCCCTGCGAGCTCGGTCCCCGCCGCGTCCCCGGCGGTCGCGAGCCGCGAGCCCTCCGCCGAGAAGATCGCGTCCGGATGCTCCGGCGGCTGCAGGCGCGTCGCCTCGCCAGGCTGGTGGGCCCGGTCGGTGACGATCGAGAGGCGGTCGGAGCCAGCGAGGCCCGTCGTGATCCATCGTCCCGCGACCGGGGTCGACTCGAGCACCTCGAACTCGAGGAGCCCGCCGGCCCCGACCGAGATCGACTCCGGCGCGTACATGGCGTGGAGCGTCGTCCCGTCCGGGACGCCGGGCACCTCGGCGAGCGGTGCCACGCCTCGGAAGAGGCGCCCCCGGCCGACCTCCCCGCGGAGCATGACCTTGGCGGGGCTCCCCAGGAAGGAGGCGACGAACGCGGTCGCGGGCCGATCGAGCAGCTCCTGCGGCGTGCCGAACTGCTCGATCGCCCCATCACGCATCACCGCGATGTGGGTCGCCATGGCGAGCGCCTCCACCTGGTCGTGCGTGACGTACACGCTCGTCGCACCGCTCAGCCGGTGCACCTTCACGAGCTCGGCCCGCGTGTCGAGCCGCAGGCGCGCGTCCAGGTTGGAGAGGGGCTCGTCGAAGAGGAGCACGCCGGGCTTCGGCGCGACGGTGCGGGCGATGGCGACGCGTTGCTGCTGGCCGCCGGAGAGCTCGGCCGGGAAGCGATCGGCGAGGCCGTCGAGCTCGAGCATGCCGAGGACCTCGGCGACGCGAGCGTCACGCTCGGCGGAGCCCCAGCCGGCGACCTTGAGCGGCCAGCCGATGTTGTCGCGCACGCGCATGTGCGGCCACAGCGCGTAGCTCTGGAACACCATGCCGAGCCCGCGCTTGCTCGCCGGAACGGACGCGCCCGTGTCGCCGTCGGTGACGACCCGGTCGCCGAAGCGGATGCGCCCCGCCGACGGCTCCTCGAGCCCCGCGAGCATGCGCAGCGTCGTGGTCTTCCCGCATCCGGACGGCCCGAGCAGCACGACGAAGGCGCCGTCCGGGATCTCGAGGTCGATGTCGCGCACCGCGCTCTGGCGGCCGAATGCCTTCGCGAGGCGGTCGAGGGTGATGGCGGTCACGTGGTGCTCCCGGCGTTTCGGTCGCCCTGCAGTCTGCGGGCGAGAAGGGTGGCGGCCACCGAGATGGCGGCGATGATGAGGGTGATGGCGTTGGCGTGCTGGGTGAACCCCTCGGAGGCGTACCGGAAGGTCATGGTCGAGAGCAGCGGGGTGGCTGGCGTGACGAGCAGCACGACAAGCGACAGGTCGCGCACCATGGTCACGAAGACGAGCACGCCTCCGCCCACCACGCCCCTGGCCGAGAGGGGCAGCAGGATGCGCGCCAGCCGGCGCGGTCCACGGGCCCCGGCGACGGTCGCTGCCTCCTCGAGCTCGTTCGAGACCTGGCCGAGTGCGGCCCGTGAGGTCTGGAACGCGAACGGGACGCTCGCCGCGACGCCCGCGAGGACCAGGATCCAGAAGGTGCCGTAGAGCGAGGGGAGCGGGCCGATCGGCGTTCCGAACTGCGCGATGAACGCGGCCCCGAACGCGACGCCGGGGATGAGGAAGGGCACGTACGATAGGAACGAAATCGTCCCGGACGTGACGCGCGCTCGCGGGAGGCGACGCAGCACGTAGGCGCCGAGCACGCCGAGGATGATCGCCCCGACCGCGACGGAGGCCCCGAGCGCGAGGGTGCCGCCGAGCGCGGTGATGACGGTCGGGTCGCTGAGGATGCCGCGCACGCCCTGCGCGATGCCAGGGTCGGACCCGCCGGTCCAGAAGTGCAGCGTGAAGCCGCCGTCGACGCGCCCAGTGCGCCGCAGCACGGTGCTCACGGCGAGCACGATGCCTGGAACGATCGCCGTGACCAGCACCAGCGTGGATGCTGCGACGAGCAGCGGGATGCGCCAGGCACCGGTCCTGACGGCGCGGGCCCGCGTCGCCTTTCCGGTGAGTGTCGCGAACGAGCCGCGCCCCGTGGCCTTCGTGCCGAGGAAGAGCACGGCCGCCGCGATGACGACGAGGAGGATCGAGAGCACGTAGCCGCGTTCGACGTCGCCCGTCGAGATGGACCCGTAGAGGCGGGTGCTCAGGGTCTGGAAGCGGACGGGCAGGCCGAGCAGGGCGGGCACGGCGAAGTTGCTGACCCCTTCGGCGAAGGCCAACAGGAACCCGGAGAGGAGCGCGGGGGCGACCGAGGGCAGCGTCACGCGCAGGGCGATGCGCAGCCTGGAGGCTCCGGTCAGCTCGGCGGCCGCGAGCAGGTCCCCGCCGACGTTCGCGAGGGCCGCGGCGACGACGAGGAACGACAGCGAGAAGTAGTGCGCGACGAGCGTGAGCGTGATCGGCACGACTCCCCAGGCCAGGGCATCCGGAACCGCGATGCCGAACGACTGGAGCAGGCCGGGGGAGCCGCCGATGCGGTCGTTGCGGAAGACCGTCTCCCAGGCGAGCGCGATGGCGAAGCTCGGCAGGGCGAAGGGCACGGCGGCGAGCGCGCCGATGATCTTCCGGCCGGGCACGTCGCTCATGACGACGACCCAGGCGAGGAAGGCGCCGATCACGGTCGAGAGGAGTCCCGTTCCGAGGCCGACGAGCAGCGAGTTCCCGAGCGGCTGCCAGAAGAGGTTGCCCGCGATGCGCCCGACGAACACGTCGCCCCACGCGCCCGCACCCCGCTCGCCGACGGTCGCGGCAACGAGGCCGCCGAGGGGGAGCGCCACGAGGACGACGAGGATGGCGATGACGACCGCCGCGAGCACGCCGATGCGGCCTCGCGATGCGACCGTCCGCCAGCCGCGGCCCCGCGCGGGGGTGGGGCCGCGACCGATGGACCTGGTGAGGAGCGTCACTGGATGCTGAGGAGGAAGTCGGCGATCTCGTCGCGGCGCTCGGCGGACGACTCCGGCTCGATGCGCCACGCGCCGAGTTCCTCGAGCGAGACGGCGTCGGCTGGCGCGACCACGTCGCTGCGCGTCGGGTAGTCGCCTGCGACGTAGAACGGCTCGAAGCCCTCTCCGCCCGTCTCGGTGTCGTCGCCCATCATGTAGTCGATGAGGAGTCGTGCGGCGGCCGGGTTCTGGGCGTTCGCGGTGACGCCGAGCATCGCGGGGAACGCGATGCCGGGCGACGGGGCGACGTTCGCGGCCACCTGCAGCGCCCATCCCTCGTCCTCGTTGTCGCGGCGGTCCGAGTACGAGGTGAAGCCGACGGGAGGGTTCGCCTGGCCAGTGGCGCCGATCGCGGCGTTGACCGTGTCGGTGTCATCGACGAGCACGACGTCGTTCGCGTAGAGCTCGGAGATGAACTGCAGGCCCGCGTCGTCCACTCCCTCGTCGAGCACCACCGGGGTCCCGAAGTGCTCCTCGTACGCGGCCGCCATCTCGTCGGCGCGCAGCGACATCTCCGTCACGAGGTCCAGGTAGTCGCCGCGCACGTTCGGGTCGACCATGACGACCTTGCCAGCCCAGGCCGGCTCGGTCAGCTCCCACAGGTTGTCGACCGGGGCACCATCCGGATGCGCCTCCTCGTTGTACATGAGCACCTTCGTCGACAGGCGGTTCGCGACGAGGGGCGCTTGGAACTCGGCGGGCAGCGACTCGGCGACGCGCGGCGGCACGTAGGGCGTCAGCACCCCGTCGGCGAGCAGCTCGGTGACGACGACCGGGGCGTCGCTCACGTAGGCGACATCCGCGGTCGTGCTGCCCGCGGTGTGCTCGCTCGCGAGTCGCTGGATGAGCTCGGTCGAGGAGAGGTCGCTCGAGACGACGTCGATGCCGGGGTAAGCGGCCTCGAAGCTCTCCTCGATGCTCGCGACGCGGCTCGTGAAGGCGTACACGGAGACCGTGCCTTCCTCTTCGGCCATCGCGACGAGCTCGTCGTGGCTGAGGGAGTCCCAGTCGACTGCGGATGCCGCGTCGTCGCCGGTGGTCGGGCTGGTGGAGCATCCGGCGAGGAGCGCGAGGGCGGTGAGCGCCGCGGCGGACGTCACGAGAGGGCGGGCGGGGAAGCGCATGGGTGTTCCTTCGTTGTCTGTGGAGCGCAGAGCGGAGAGGGGTGGATGCGTCGAGGCGCATCCGGGTGCTGGGGTGAAGCTGGTCGTCGTGCTGGTCAGGAGTCGAGTCGGTCGAGGAGCGTGCCGAGGCGGTCGAGGGAGCGCAGGGAGGGCTCGGCACGGCGGGCGATGGTGAGGATGAGCGCGTTGCTGATCGCCATCGGCACGGTCAGGGAGAGGTAGTCGTCGCTGCCGCCGCGGGGCGC
Source organism: Pseudoclavibacter sp. 8L (assembly GCF_902506465.1). NCBI lineage: Bacteria > Bacillati > Actinomycetota > Actinomycetes > Micrococcales > Microbacteriaceae > Pseudoclavibacter > Pseudoclavibacter sp. 8L. Next base: position 1,724,322 of record NZ_LR733186.1, read on the forward strand.
GGCGATGATGGTCGACGGGCGCGGGGCGGGCCACACGACGGTGTCGGTGATGAGGGCGCTGTGCGCGCCCGCCTCGGCCGCCACGTCGAGCAGCGGCCCGAGCACGGCGGGCGCCCTGCGGAAGGCGAACGCCAGGAGGAGGTCGCCCGCCGAGAGCCGCGCGATCCGCTCGGCGATGTCGCGGCGCGACCCCGTGAGCTGCACGGTGCGCATCCCGAAGCGCTGCAGGCGGCGGCTCATGAGGTCGACGAGCACGGTCGCGTTGCCCTGCGCGAAGAGGTGCACCTCGCCGGCGCGCAGCACTTGCTCGGCGAGCGCATCCAGCTCGCCCTGTTGCACGTGGCGGGGGAGGTCGGACAGCGCCGCGAGCTCGTCGTCGACGAAACCACCGAGCACATCGCTCGCCTGATGACGCTCGAGGCGACCCCTGATGCGCTGCGAGGGGCCGTCGCCGCCGTGGTAATCGGCGCGCAGCGCATCCCGAAGCTGCGGGTAGCCCTCGAAGCCGAGGCGCTGCGCGAGCCGGGTCGCCGCGGACTGGTGCAGCTGGAGCGGGCCGGTCAGCTCGGCCGCGCTCCAGAAGGTCGCCTCGAGCGGCTGCGATTGCAGGGCCGAGACGAGCCGACGGTCGGTCGGCGTGAGCAGGTGACCCTGCTGCTTGGCGAGGCTGATGATGAGCACGCGAGGAACGCTAAGTGCAAAAGAACTTGCAATGGGTGCAAGTCCTGCACGTTCACGTGTCGTTCATCGAGTGTCCGATTCGGCGTTCCCTGAGGCGCCGACGGAGTGCCGCGGAGTCCGCGCTACGCGCTCGCCTGCTTCACCTTGCTCGGCACGGGCAGCATCATGAGGAACCCAACGGCCAGCACGATGCCGATGCCGATGATGCCCATCTTCGGGTTGCCGGAGAGGAACACGAAGAGGCTGAACAGGGCGGGCGTGATGAAGCTCGCGACGCGGTTCGTGGTGGCGTAGAGGCCGAACAGCTCGCCCTCGCGCCCGGGAGGCGTCGCGCGCGACAGGTAGGAGCGACTCGCCGCCTGCGCGGGACCCACGAAGAGGCACAGGGCGAGGCCGAAGATCCAGAACACGGTCTGCTCGGACGGCAGGAAGAGGAGCACCACGGAGAACGCGGTGAGCGACACGAGCGACGCCATGATGACGAGCTTCGGGCCGAAGCGGTCGTCGAACCAGCCGGCAGCGAGCGTGCCGAGGCCGGCGACGAGGTTCGCGGCGACCGCGAAGTAGATGACCTCGCTCGGCGCGAAGCCGTACACCTGCGCCGCGAGGATCGCCCCGAACGCGAAGATCGCCTGCAGGCCGTCGCGGAAGACGGCGCTCGCGGCGAGGAACAGGAGCAGCTTCGGGTCGCTCTTCGCGAGCTTCCCGATCACGCGGAAGAGAACGCCGTAGGAGGCGAAGAAGCCCACCTTCGGGCGGTTCTCGTCCTTCGCGATCTCCGGCACCTTGAACATGACGGGGAGCGCGAAGACGACGTACCAGACGGCCGCGAGCACGATGGCGAAGCGGATGTCGAGCGCACCCCCATCCACCCCGCTCGGCACCCCGAGCACTCCGTTCCGGCCCTCCACGCCGAACGACTGGATAAACAGCACGAGCAGCAGCACGAGCAGCACGATGCTGCCCAGGTAGCCGAGGCCCCAGCCGATGCCGGAGATGCGGCCCACGTTCTTGGGCGTCGAGACCTGCGAGAGCATGGCGTTGTAGTTGACGCCGCTCAGCTCGGCGAAGATCGTGCCGACCGCGAGCAGCAGTGCGCCCCAGAAGAGGTACTCCTCGCCCGGCTGGATGAAGAACATGGCGAGCATGATGAGCACCGTGATGCCCGTGAAGATGCCGAGCCACAGCTTGCGCTTGCCGGAGCCGTCCGAGCGCTGGCCGAGGACCGGTGCGATGAGCGCGACGAGCAGCCCCGCGACGGTGCTCAGGTTCGCGATGACGTTCGTGGATGCGGCCTGAGCCGCCAGGTACTGCGGGTCGAGCGGGTTCGCGTCCCCGAGCGCCGCGACCTGCGGGTCGATGAAGAGGTCGCTCGCGAGGTAGGTGGCGAAGACGAACGTGACGACGACGGCCTGGAAGGCGGAGTTGCCGACGTCCCACAGCGCCCAGGCGGTGGCGCGCTTCTTGAGTTCCTTCGGCGTCACCGCCGCCCCGCCGTCGACGGTCTCGACCCGCCCGCTCGGGGTCGCGTCGCTGGGTGAGGTGGCGCCGTCGTCGGCGCGGCCTGGGAGTGCCATGCGCGGAGTCTATGCGCGGGAGGCGGCGCGCAGGGGAACGCGCGGACGGTGGGTGCGCGTGGATGTCGGAGCCCGCTCCGGCCCGGTCCGGCCAACTTCCGTGATGGTTCGGGGCTGCCCGCCCGGATGGACGTCATTCGGGCTGAATCATCACGGAAGTTGGCCAGTGCGGTGCAGTGCAGGCGCGCCGCCGGCGACTACTGGCCGAGCCAGGTGTCGTAGAAGTACGGGCGGCCGACGGCGTTGGTCTCGATGCCGTGCACCTCGGGGCTCGTGACGAACACCTGGTAGTTGTCCACGATCGGCACCGTGTAGGCCTCCTCGAGGACGCTCTCCTGCAGCTTCGCTAGGTTCGCCGCCCGCTCCTCGGTGCCGTTCGCGGTCTGGGAGACGCCAAGCAGCTGCTCCTCGAGCTCGCCGCCCTTCAGCTGGAACTGGTTGGTGTAGTCCTGCCCCCAGTACTGGCGCAGCGTCGTCGCGTCCAGGAACGAGTTGGCGACGGGGAAGATCGGGGTGCCGCCTGCTGCGAAGACGTCGCTGTACGTGCTCGCATCCGTCTGGCGGATCTCGAGCTGGATGCCGATCGCCTTGAGCTGCTGGGCGGCGAGCTCGAGGATCTGGCCGGAGCCGTTCACGAACGGCGACGTGTAGGCGGGGATCGTGAGGCGCGTGCCGTCCTTCACCCGGTAGCCGTCGCCGTCCTTCTCAGTCCAGCCGGACTCGTCGAGGAGCGAGTTCGAGAGGTCCGGGTCGAAGGCGAGGTTCTCGCTGAGGTCGACCCAGCCTGGCGTCGCGGCCTGCACGGAGGAGGTCGCCGGCTTCCAATTGGCGTTGAAGACCGTGTCGACGATCTCCTGACGGTTCACGCCGTGCTGGATGGCCTGGCGCACGTTCACGTCGTCCGTGATCTCGGCGTTGGGTCGCAGCACGAAGTTGATGGGCGTGCCGAGGTACTCGCCGTAGATGACGTTGAAGCCGTCGTCGATGAGGCGCTGCTCCTCGCTGGGCTGCACGAAGTGCACGGAGTCGACCTGGCCGGACTCGAGGGCGCCCTGGCGTGCGGAGTCCTCCTCGAGCACGTTGAAGGTGATGGAGTCGAGGTAGGCGGGGCCCTCGTGGTCGAACGCCTCGCTGGCCCAGTTGTAGTCGGCGCGCTTCGTGAGCACGATCTCGCGCTCGGGTACCTGCGACTCGAAGACGAACGCTCCGGTACCGACGACGTTCGCGAGGTCCGCCTGATCTCCGAGCGGCAGGTCGAGGGTGCTCTCGCCCAGGATTCCGGCGGCGAAGAAGCCGAGGCTCGGGATGAACCCGCGGTTCGGGGACTTGAGGGTCACGAGCACGGTCGAGTCGTCGACGGCCTCTGCGCTCGCGAACTCGCCTGGAACGATGGGCGAGCGCGTGATGCCCTTGCTCTCGTCGCCGAGGCCAAGCACCTCGAGGTTCTTCGCGACGACGGCCGCGTCGAGCGGGGTGCCGTCGGAGAAGGTGACGCCTTCGCGGAGCTTGAGCGTGTACTGCAGCCCGTCTTCGCTCTCCTCCCACGACTCGGCGAGCCACGGGTGCACCTCGCCGGTGTTGTCGACGTAGACGAGCGTCTCGACGAGCTGCGTCCACACCTGGCTCTTGTACCAGTTGTTCGACTGCTGCTGCTGCCAGCCGTCGGCGATCGCGGTGACGGCGTGGACGAGGTTGCCGCCGGCGACGGGGGTGTCGGAACCCGCGCTCGCGGTGCTCTGCCCGGTCGCGCATCCGCTGAGGAGGAGGGAGGTGAGGGCCGCGCCGATGACGGCGGCGGAGAAGGTGGAGCGGCGTCTGATCATGACGGTCCTGTCGTGCTCGAAAGGTGCGGGGGAGTTCGCCGAGGGTGGCGGGTTGGCGAGAGCGTGGCAGGAAGCTCAGGCGGCGTCCAGGAACCGCGTAACAGAGCCGCTGGGGCGGTCGTTCGGTGACGCCCCGCGCAGGAACCTGACGCGGCATTACCGGTCTGCGGCGTCGGCGGTGGATGCGCGCGCAGCTCGCTCCGGTGTGCGGCTTGACCCTGTGGTGACCACACGGTGTGCGATGGAGGCATGCAACCCCACGAAGGAGCATCCACCGTGACCACCACCGCATCCTCTGGCTCAGCGCCTGCCGCCCAGGCACCAGTCGCGCCTGCGCCGACACCCATCTCGGAGCGCGCGATCGCACCCGATCTGGCCCGCGGCATGATGCTGCTGCTCATCGCGCTCGCGCACACGCCCTGGTTCCTCTTCACGTCCGAGATCGGCGTGACGCTCATGCATCCCGCCGACGGCGACGTCGCCGACCGCATCGCGCAGGCATTCACGATCATCGTCGTCGACACGAGGACGCACACGATGTTCGGCTTCCTCTTCGCCTACGGCATCTGGCAGCTGTACTCGCGGCAGGTCTCGAAGGGGCTGCCCGCGAAGGACGCGCGTCGGCTGCTGCGGACGCGGCACTGGTGGCTGCTCGCGTTCGGCCTCGTGCACGCCGTGCTGCTGTGGCAGGGCGACATCCTGGGCACGTATGGGCTCATCGGCCTCCTCATGGTTCCGCTCTTCTTCAACCGCAGCGACACGACCTTGAAGGTCTGGATCGGCGTCTTCCTCGCGGTCGGCCTCGTCTTCAGCGTCGGATCGTTCTTCGCGTTGCAGATGCTGCCGCCAGGTCCCGCGGTGCCGAACCTGCAGCAGCCGATCATCGCCGAGCGCGACTTCCTCACGGCGATGCTGTTGCGCGTGGCCGCCTGGTTCCCCGGCCTGCTGAGCGGCGTCGCCTCGCTCGCCCTCCCGACCGCGTTCCTCTTCGGGCTGCTGGCGGCCCGGCACCGCGTCCTCGAGGAGCCGGGCAAGCACCTTCCGCTGCTTCGCATCGCGGCCTTCGGCGGGATCGCGGTCGGCTGGTCAGCCGGGGTCATCCAGGTGCTTGCGCACTTCGGCATGCTCGAGGTCCCGAACCCGGCGGCGTTCGGTTCGGTGCACTTCTTCACCGGCATCTTCGCTGGCGTCGGATACGCGGCCGCGTTCGGTCTCATCGCGCACGGAGTCCAGTCACGTGGGGCCCGGTTGCGCCTGCCCGGTCGCGCACTCCTCGCGCTCGGGCGCCGCTCGCTGAGCGGCTACCTCTCCCAGTCCATCATCTTCGTGCCGCTCCTCTCCGCCTGGGGCCTCGCGCTCGGCGCGCACCTGTCGAGCTGGTCGGCAATGCTCGTCGCGATCGGGGCGTGGATGCTGACGGTGGCGGCCGCCTACCTGCTCGACCGACGGGGCGTGCGCGGCCCGGCGGAAGTCGCGCTCCGGAAGCTCAGCTACCGAACCCTGCGGAAGCGCTCGTGACGTCACCTGTCTGCCTCGCTCGCCGCGCTTTGTCGGCGGCCACTGCGATACTCGGCGGATCGACGAGGGCGCGAGCAGATCAATGACGGGGAGGGAACGCATGGTCTGGAGCACGAGCCAGCTCGCCGAGCTGGCGGGCACCACGGTCAACACCGTGCGCCACTACCACGCGCTCGGCCTGCTCGCTGAGCCGGAGCGGCGGGCGAACGGCTACAAGAGCTACGGCGTGCAGCACCTTGTTCGGGTGCTGCAGGTGCGGAGGCTGAGCGAGCTCGGCGTGCCGCTCTCGAAGGTCCCGGATGCGGTCGCGGGTGGTGACCAGCGCGAGCTGCTGCGTGAGCTCCACTCGGAACTCGAGACGAGCATCCGGCGCCTCGAGCGCATCCGCGACGAGGTCGGCTCCCTCATGGCGCATGGGGCGCCGCTCGATACACCGTCGGGTTTCGAGGGCATCGCCGACGGGATGACGCCGACAGACCGCACGCTCGCTTCGATCTTCGGGCAGGTCTACGACGACCCGGCCATGCAGGACATCAGGGCCATGTTCGAGGACGGCCAGGCGCGTTTCGCGGAGCTCGACGCGACGTTCGAGGCGCTCACGGTGGATGCGAGTGAGGAAGCGCGGAGCGCGGTCGTGCAGCAGATGCTGCCCGCGTTGCGCGAGAACCTCGAACGCTACCCGTGGCTGCTCACCGAGCCGCGCACTCGACAGACGCCGCCGCTCGCGCAGAGCGCGCTCATCGAGTCGATGCGCGCCCTCTACAACGACGCGCAACTCGAGGTGCTGCTGCGCGCCCTCGCTCAGGTGAGGTCCGAGATCGACGCACACGACGACGGCAAGACTTGAGTCGCTCACACTCAACTCTCAGGCGACCAGCTTGACGAGCGAACCCCGGCGAGTAAACTTGAGTCCATACGGCTCAGGTCTGCACCAGCCTAGTGGGGTAAGAAATCGAGACAGCAGGCCGAGCCGACTCAGACTCACACAAGCAGCTCAACAAAAGGAGAACCACACATGTCACGTGCTGTTGGAATCGACCTCGGAACCACGAACTCCTGCGTCTCGGTCCTCGAGGGTGGTGAGCCCAAGGTCATCGCAAACGCCGAAGGCTTCCGCACCACCCCGTCGATCGTCGCATTCACGAAGGACGGCGACGTCCTCGTCGGCGAGACCGCCAAGCGCCAGGCCGTCACGAACGTCGACCGCACCATCGGATCCGTCAAGCGCCACATGGGCACCACCTGGACCCAGGCCATCGACGACAAGAAGTACACCGCGCAGGAGATCTCCGCGCGCATCCTCGGCAAGCTCAAGCGCGACGCAGAGCAGTACCTGGGCGACAAGGTGACCGATGCGGTCATCACCGTCCCCGCGTACTTCAACGACGCCGAGCGCCAGGCCACGAAGGAAGCCGGCGAGATCGCCGGCCTCAACGTGCTCCGCATCATCAACGAGCCCACCGCCGCCGCACTCGCGTACGGCCTCGACAAGGGCAAGGAAGACGAGCTCATCCTCGTCTTCGACCTCGGTGGCGGAACGTTCGACGTCTCCCTCCTCGAAGTGGGCAAGGACGACGACTTCTCCACCATCCAGGTGCGCTCCACCGCGGGTGACAACCGCCTCGGTGGCGACGACTGGGACGACCGTCTCGTCAAGTACCTCATCACCGAGTTCAAGTCCCAGACCGGCGTCGACGTCGCCAACGACAAGATCGCGCTCCAGCGTCTCAAGGAAGCCGCTGAGCAGGCGAAGAAGGAGCTCTCCAGCTCCACCAGCGCCAGCATCCAGCTGCCCTACCTCTCCCTCACGGAGAACGGCCCCGCGAACCTCGACACGAGCATCACGCGTGCGAAGTTCGAAGACCTCACGAAGGACCTCCTCGAGCGCACCCGCAAGCCGTTCGAAGACGTCATCCGCGAAGCCGGCATCAAGGTCGACGAGATCGACCACGTCGTCCTCGTCGGTGGCTCCACCCGCATGCCCGCCGTCGCCGAGCTCGTCAAGAAGCTCAGCGGCAAGGAGGCCAACAAGGGCGTCAACCCGGATGAGGTCGTCGCAGTCGGCGCCGCACTCCAGGCTGGTGTGCTGAAGGGCGAGCGCAAGGACGTCCTCCTCATCGATGTCACGCCCCTCTCCCTCGGCATCGAGACCAAGGGCGGCATCATGACCAAGCTCATCGAGCGCAACACGGCCATCCCGACCAAGCGCAGCGAGACCTTCACGACGGCCGACGACAACCAGCCGTCCGTGCAGATCCAGGTCTTCCAGGGTGAGCGCGAGTTCACCCGCGACAACAAGAACCTCGGCACCTTCGAGCTCACCGGCATCGCACCGGCCCCCCGTGGCATGCCGCAGATCGAGGTCACGTTCGACATCGACGCCAACGGCATCGTGCACGTCTCCGCAAAGGACAAGGGCACGGGCAAGGAGCAGTCGATGACGATCACCGGCGGTTCCAGCCTCGGCAAGGAAGACATCGAGCGCATGGTCCGCGAGGCTGAAGAGCACGCGGAAGAAGACAAGAAGCGCCGTGAAGGCGCCGAGCAGCGCAACATCGCCGAGACCACGGTCTACCAGGTCGAGAAGGTGCTCACCGAGAACGACGACAAGCTCCCCGCCGACGTCAAGAACGAGGTCCAGGGCGACGTCGACGCGCTCAAGACGGCCCTCGCAGGCGACGACGATGCGGCCGTGAAGTCGGCGCTCGACAAGCTCAACACCAGCCAGACGAAGCTCGGCGAGGCCATCTACGCCGCAGCCCAGGCTGAGCAGGCAGCAGAGGCCCCCGCGGCCGACGCACCCGCCGGAGACCAGGCAACCGACGATGACATCGTCGACGCCGAGGTCGTGGACGACGAGGACGACAAGGACAAGAAGTAACCATGGCTGAAGAGCGAAACGAGTCAGAAGCACGCGGCCCCGAGAACTCGGGAGAAGCAAACGAGCCGATCATCAACGACAAGCGTCGGATCGACCCGGAGACTGGCGAAGTTCGCGACCTCGGCACGGCTGCTGGGGCCGAGTCGGCGGAGTCCACAACGGACGACGCCGACCCGGCCGCCGGCGAGGCTGCTGAAGCCGCGGCTGAAGGCCTGAGCGTCGAGGATCTCGAGAAGCTCCTCAGCGGCGAAGGTGCAGAAGACGCGCCAACGGAAGGCGCCCCCGGCGAGAGCGATCTCGCAGTGGAGCGCCTCCACGACCTGCAGCGCGTCCAGGCGGAGTACGCCAACTACCGCCGCCGCACCGACCGCGAGAAGACCGAGGCCTACGACGCCACCAAGGCAGAAGTGCTCCGGTCCCTCCTCCCCGTGCTCGACGACCTCGACCGTGCCCAGAAGCACGGCGACCTCATCGAGGACACCCCGGTCGCCGTCATCGCGAACAAGCTGCGCACCGCAGTCGAGCGCCTCGGCCTCACCGCCTACGGTGAAGCCGGAGAGGCCTTCGACCCCCAGCGGTACGAGGCCATCGCGCAGCTGCCGAACCCCGACGTCACGAGCGACACGATCGCTGACGTCGTCGAACGCGGCTACACCATCGGCGAGCGCGTCGTCCGCGTCGCGAAGGCAGCAGTCTTCGTACCCGCTTCATAAGCACCGCGATCGGCGCATCCGCCCGATCGAACACGGGAGGGGGCACCGCAGCTGCGGGCCCCCTCCTGTCTTCATCCGGAAGACACGTGCTCATCCCTAGGAACAGAAGGACCATATGGCCAGTCAGGATTGGTTTGACAAGGACTTCTACGCGGTGCTCGGCGTATCGAAGGACGTAGACGAAAAAGATCTCAAGAAGCAGTACCGGAAGCTCGCGCGTCAGTATCACCCTGACTCGCACCCGGGCGACACTGCCGCAGAGGCGAAGTTCAAGGAGATCTCCGAGGCCTACTCGGTCATCTCCGACCCAGAGCACCGCGCCGAGTACGACCAGATGCGCGCCATGGGCTCAGGAGCCCGCTTCCAGCAGGGGCCAGGCGGCCCAGGGGGCGCGGGCTTCGAGGACGTGTTCGGCGGCATGTTCAACGGCGGCGGACGCCGCGGCGCGTCGAACGCCGACTTCGAGGACCTCCTCGGCTCCATGTTCGGCGGCGGGGGCGGCGGCTTCGGCGCAGGCAGCTTCGGGGGCGGCGCCGGCGGGCCTGCCGGGTTCCAGACCGGACCGCAGAAGGGGCGCGACCAGAGCGCATCCACGACGCTCAGCTTCATGACCGCCATCCACGGGGACACGGTCGAGCTGCAGGGTCAGGATGGGCGGGTCGTGAAGGTTCGCGTGCCCGCCGGCGTCGAGGACGGGCAGAAGATCCGCCTCCGCGGCAAGGGCGGGCAGAGCCCGAACGGCGGCGAAGCCGGAGACCTCATCCTCACCGTCGCCGTGCGACCCGACCCCGTCTTCACGCGCTCGGGCCTCAACCTGGAGGTGACCGTGCCGGTCTCCTTCGCTGAGGCAGTGCTCGGCGCCACCATCGAGGTGCCGACCGTCGACGGCAAGACCGTGCGCGTCAAGGTCGCGCCGGGAACGCCGAACGGGAAGACGCTCCGCGTGAAGGGTCGAGGCATCGAGTCCAAGAAGGGCAAGGGCGATCTGCTCGTGCACCTCGAGGTCGCCGTGCCGAATCACCTGTCGAGCGCGCAGGAGAAAGCGCTCGCCGACTTCGTCGCCGCATCCGGAGACGAGAGCCCCCGCGAGGACCTGCTGCGTCTCGCGCGCCAAGGCAGGTAGGGGGCGCCCATGGCATTCCCCTCCGACCTCGACGAGGACGCCCCGATTTTCGCGATCGCCATGGCGGCCGAGCTCGCGAACATGCACCCGCAGACACTTCGCCAATACGACCGGATGGGCCTCGTCACGCCTCGGCGCACGGCCGGGCGCGTGCGGCGGTACTCGCTTCGCGACGTCGCGCAGCTGCGCGAGATCGCGGTGCTCTCGAACGAGGGCGTAAGCCTCGAGGGCATCGCCCGCGTGCTCGAGCTGCAGCGCGAGGTGCTGGGACTGCGCCGCCGCGTCCGGGCGCTCGAGGCTGAACTCGCCGACGAGCGCCTCACGAGGCTCGGCGGTCGCATCTTCGCGGCCGGGGAGCGCGGCGACGTCGTGCCCCTCGCCCACGGGCGCCGCACGGCCCGCCGCACCGAGGTCGTCGTGTGGCGGCCGGCACGCATCCACGATGCCGAGGACGAAGCCGACGCCGAGGAGCCGCGCCCGAAGCGCACTCGCGCGAAAGCCGCGGCACCGCGTTCCCGCGCTCCCCGCGCCAAGCAGCAGCCGGACGCGTAAGCGCGCGCCCGCTGCCGCTGCGCGCCTCCCGAGCCCGCCTCCTGAGCCCACGCGCCGCGCCGCCGCCCGCACCCGCTTCGCGACCGCCCTCTTCCGCGCCGCATCCCGCCGAACTGCCCGCGTCTCGAGCGCCGAAAGGTCAGTTTGGCCCCATCCTGAGGCCCAGGATGGGGCCAAACTGACCTCTTCGGCGTTCGCGCCGCTTCGTGCGCCGCTTCGCGCGCCGCGTGCGCCGCTCCCGAGCCGCGCTCCCCGAGCCCGCTTCGCGCCGGCCGCCTTCCGCGCCGCGCGCGCCGCCTTCCGCGCCGCATCCCGCCGAACTACCCGCTTCTCAAGCGCCGAAAAGGTCAGTTTGGCCCCATCCTGAGGCCCAGGTTGGGGCCAAACTGACCTCTTCGCCGTTCGCGCCGCTTCGTGCGCCGCGCGCGCCGGCCACCTTCCGCCCGCGCCGGCCGTCTTCCGCGCCGCATCCCGCCGCCCCGCCACCCGCGTCTCAAGCGCCGAAAAGGTCAGTTTCGCCCCATCCTGAGGCCCAGGATGGGGCGAAACTGACCTCTTCGCGTCGGGTGCGGCGCGCGGGGTGGGCGCGCGGCGCCCCGGGGCTAGCGGGCTCCGTTGCCGCCGTCGACGCGCCACTGCGCGCCGGTCACGAACGACGCCTCGTCGGAGCCGAGGAACACGACGACCCGAGCGATATCCAACGGCTCGGCGTAGCGGCCCATCGGGATAGCGGCCTGGAACCCGGCCTTCGCGGCCTCCGTGTCGCCGCCGCCGAAGCCCTCCTCCAGCCGCCGCACCATCTGCGTGTTCACGCCGGACGGGTGGATGCTGTTGACTCGCACCCCGGTCGGGGCGACCTCGAGCGCGGCGGACTTCGTGAAGCCGACCACGGCGTGCTTCGACGCGACGTAGGCGGAGACACCGGGCGCCCCGTCGAGGCCCGCCTCCGAGGACGTGTTGATGATGCTGCCGCTGCCGCGCTCGGTCATGACCTTGAGGACGTGCTTCATGCCGAGGAAGACGCCGCGCACGTTGACGGCGAACACCTTCTCGTAGTTGTCGACGCTCGCTTCCGTGAGCGGGCCGACGGCGCCTTCGATGCCCGCGTTGTTGAAGAACACGTCGATCGTGCCGAACGCCTCGACGGTCTCAGCGACGTAGCGCTCGACGTCGGCCTCGTCGGTGACATCCGCGGCGATCGCGATGACCTCGCCGAGCGCCGAGAGTCGTTCGCGCGCGGCCTCGAGGGGCTCCGGGAAGAGGTCGACCAGGGCGACGCGTGCGCCCAGCTTGAGGAACTCCTCAGCTGTCGCCGCGCCGATGCCGCCCGCACCGCCGGTGATGACCACTGAGCGTCCGGTGAAATCTGTCATGTCGCAACTCCTTTGTCGTCTGGTTGTCCGCGTGACGTCGCTCGCCCGCGGCAGTCGTCGGCCGCCGGAGCTGTATCTCCAACGGCGCCGCCAGGCTAGGTGCCGCGCATGCGCATCCACTGTGTACCGACACAGCGAACGCGCCGGAAGCATGCGCCCCGCCCCGAGCAGAGGCAGGGCCAGCGCAGAGTTGTGGCGTGATGTCGTGGCGACGTCGCGCAGCCGCAACAGGCCACAACTCCACGGCCTGGGCGCGGCCGTTCCGGGCGCCGGGTGCCGGACGTCGGTTGTCAGGCGTCGGACGTGAGGCGCTGCGTTCCGATGACCGAGAGCAGCTGCAGCCGGTCGTGGCTCTCCGTGCCAGGCGTGGCCGTCAGCACGAGCAGCGTCTGGTGCTGCGCGGGGTCGATGAGGAACTGGCAGTGCACTTCCATGACCCCGAGCTCGGGATGCTGCACTCGCTTCTCGAGCTCGTGCGTCGCGTTGATCTCGTGGTCGGCCCAGATCTCCGCGAACTCCGGGCTCTCGGCGAGGAGCGCATCCACGACCCGCTGCGCTCGAGAGCCCGGACCCTGCTGGGCGGCGAAGCTGCGAGCATCCGCGGCGAACGCTCGAGACAGCTTCTCGTGGTCGGTCGACGGGTAGACGTCGCGGGCGCTGGGCGCCGTGAACCAGCGGTAGACGACGCTGCGGGCGTTGCCGACGAAACGGGTCTCATCGCCGAAGAGGGCACGCGCGGCAGGGGTCTGCACGAGCGTCTCGCCCATGGCCGTCATGACCTGCGCTGGTGTGTCGGCCAGGCGGTCGAGGATGCGCATGAGGCCGGGGGCCACGTGCTCGCCGCTGATGGCACGCCGCGGTGCCTGGTGGCCGGCGAGGTGGAAGAGGTGGTCGCGTTCCGCGGCCGTCAGCCGCAGGCCACGCGCCATGGCGGCGAGCATCTGCTCCGACGGCTGGGGGCCGCGGCTCTGCTCGAGGCGACTGTAGTAATCGACCGACATGTCGCTGAGTGAGGCGACCTCCTCGCGCCGCAGCCCCTGCGTGCGGCGGCGGGGCCCCTTCGTCAGGCCGACGTCCTCGGGCTGCAGCGCCTCGCGGCGGCTGCGGAGGAAATCGGCGAGCTGGGCTCTGTCCATGAGGCGAGGCTAGCGGGCGACGTGCTCGGCGACGAGCTGCTCGGAGAGCTCCCACAGGCGGCGCGCATCCGCTTCGCTCGCGACGCGCGAGTAGAGCTTCTGCTCGGCCGGGCGTCCGCCGATGTGGCCTGGACCCTTCGGGCCGTAAAGGCGGCCGCCCCTCGCGTCGGGGCTCGTGGCTGCGAGGACTGCCGGGAGGGCGGCGCTCTGCGGGGATCCGGTGATGCCGACCCGCGAGAGGAGGCGGATGACCTTGACCTCGGTGGTGTCGCTCGCTCGCCCCATGCCCGGCTGCGCGGCGAGGAGGTTCGTGGGGGAGACGCCCGGGTGCGAGAGGTTGCTCTGGATGCCCCAGTCGTTCGCCTCGCTGAGGCGGTGCAGGTGCATCCCGAGCAGGCCGGTCGCGATCTTCGACGAACTGTACGAGCCCATGTTGCTGTAGCTGCGCTCCCAGTTCAGGTCGTCCCAGTTCACGGCGCCCTGGTTGGCGGCGATGCTGATCTGCGTCGTGACGTGCGCCTTGCCCTCCTTGAGGAGGGGGAGCAGGCCGGTCGTGAGGGCGAAGTGCCCGAGGTGGTTGGTGCCGAACTGCAGCTCGAAGCCGTCGCTCGTGGTGCGACGCTCGGGTGGCGTCATGACGCCAGCGTTGTTGATGAGGAGGTTGACGGGGCGTCCTTCCGTCAGGAGTTCCTTGGTGAGGGTCGAGACCGATGCCAGCGATGAGAGGTCCAGCTGGCGCAGCTCGAGCTTCGCGTCCGGGTTCGCGCCTCGGATGCGCGCGGCTGCCTTCTCGCCCTTGGCGCGGTTGCGGACCGGCATGATGACCGTCGCGCCGGCGCGGGCGAGCCTGGCGGCGATGTTGATGCCGATGCCGTCGCTCGCACCTGTGACGAGGGCGAGCTTGCCGGTGAGGGAGGGGACTGGGATGTCGCGGTTCTTGGGCACGGGATGCTCCTGAGTGGTGTCGATGTCGAGATCGCTTCACCGGTGAGGCGAAGGTGCAGTCTGGCTGCCGGAACCACTCTGCTGGGTCGATCTTCTTCGATTCAGGGCTCGCTTATCCAGGGATTGGTGGTCCCTGGGTGAGGCTGGTTGACATAATTACTGAGTTAACTCAGAATTGAGTACGCTCGGCAAATGCCGGGCGATTCACCAACGCCATCCCGAATCCGGAGTCTCACCCATGCGAGCGTTCACCTTCTCCACGTACAAGACGCCCCTGCGAGAGGTCGATATCCCGGAGCCGATCATGGGAGAGCACGACGTGCTTGTCCAGGTGCAGGCCGCCGGCGTGAACCAGCTCGACGAGAAGATCCGCATCGGCGAGTTCAAGCAGATCCTGCCGTACGAGCTGCCGCTGACCCTCGGGCACGATGTCGCCGGTACGGTGCTGCGGGTCGGCGCCGCGGTTCGCGGGTTCCGTCCGGGAGACGAGGTCTACGCGAGGCCGCGCGACCACCGCATCGGCACGTTCGCCGAGCGCATCGCGATCGACGAAGCGGATGTGGCACCCAAGCCGTCCTCCATCTCCATGGAAGAGGCGGGCTCGCTCCCGCTCGTCGCCCTCACCGCCTGGCAGGCGCTCGTCGAGATCGGCAACGTGCAGCGCGGGCAGAAGGTCCTCATCCACGCCGGCTCGGGCGGAGTCGGATCCATCGCGATCCAGCTCGCGAAGCACCTCGGAGCCGAGGTCGCCACCACCGTCAGTGCATCCAACGCGGCGTTCGCTCGCGAGCTCGGCGCCGACCACACGATCGACCACCGCAACGAGGACTTCGAGCAGCTCCTCAGCGGCTACGACTTCGTGCTGGACAGCCTCGGCGGCGAGAACCTCGAGAAGTCGCTCCGCATCCTGGGGCCTGGCGGAATCGCCGTCGGCATCTCCGGTCCCCCCACCCCCGACTTCGCCCGGAATGCCGGCCTGAACCCCGTGCTGCGCCTCGCGATCGCCGGGCTCAGCGGCAAGGTCCGCAAGCAGGCGAAACGACTCGGCGTCGACTACCGCTTCCTCTTCATGCGCGCGAGCGGCGAGCAGCTGCGTGAGATCTCCGCGCTCATCGAGCGTGGAGCGCTCAAGCCCGTGGTGGGGCGGGTCTTCCCCTTCGCCGAGACCGTGCGCGCGCTCGAATCGCTGAGGGACGGCGGCATTCGCGGCAAGGCAGTCATCAGCAACCGCTGACCATCAGCGGTCACACCCCACCAACCCCCTCAAAGTTTCAAGAGAGAACATCATGAGCACTGCATCCAATGAGCCCGTCGTCACCTCCTACGCGCTCGCCCCGGCGAAGAGCATCACCGTGGGCGGCATCAGCTACGCCTACCGGGAGCTGGGCCCGAAGGAGGACATCCCCGTCATCTTCTTCGTGCACCTCGCGGCCACGCTCGACAACTGGGACCCCCGCATCGTCGACCCGATCGCCGAGAAGCGCCACGTCATCACCTTCGACCAGCGCGGCGTCGGCGCCTCGACGGGCGTCGTCCCCGGCACCATCGAGGAAGCCGCCGACCACGCGTACGAGTTCATCACCGCGCTCGGCTACGACAAGGTCGACATCTTCTCGTTCTCCATGGGCGGCATGATCGCGCAGGACCTCGTCGTCAAGCACCCGGACCTGGTGCGCCGGCTCGTGCTCACGGGCACCGGTCCGCGCGGCGGCAAAGACATGGACAAGGTCGTCGGCGTCACCTACCTCGACCTCGTGCGCTCCATCCTCACCCGCTCCGACATCAAGGAGTTCCTCTTCTTCAACCGAGACGACCGGGGCAAGCGGGCCGCGAAAGCGTTCGTCGCCCGGTTGTCCGAGCGCACGGTCGACCGCGACGAGTCGATCAGCACGAAGGCGTTCCAGACTCAGCTCAAGGCCATCCAGCGCTACGGCCGCTCCGCGCCCTCCGACCTCTCGACCCTCACGCAGCCGACCCTCATCGCCAACGGCGACAACGACCGCATGGTGCCGTCGGTGCTCTCCACCGACCTGCACAGGCGCATCGCCGGCTCCGAGCTCGTCATGTACTCCGACTCGGGCCACGGCGGCATCTTCCAGTACCACCACCAGTTCGCACCGGTCGCCGTCGAGTTCCTCACCCGCTGACGCGGCGCGAGACAAGAAGAGAGCATGACTCGACGCGCTGGCACGACGCCAACGCGTCGGCGGTTCCCATTCCGCGGATGCACGTGCTGGGTTTCGGTGACTGGTGATGGGAAAAAACCCATCAAGTTCAACGAAACCCAGCACGATCCGATGCGGGGGAGGGGCGCCGCTTGGTGGCGGCGCCCCTCCCCGGTCGTGCGTGCTGCGAGCCGCTAGCTGGTCGCCCGGCTGAGCTGCGGGTAGACCGCCTCGAGCGGGGCGCTGAGTCCTGCCCTCAGCTGCACCGACGTCTCGTCGGCGAGCACCTCGTACTCGCCTGCCTCGGTCGCGTCGAAGACCTTCGAGACGAGCACGGCCGGGTCGGTTTTCGGGTCATCGGTGTGCGCGGCCATGGCCGTGTCGACCCAGCCGACGTGGACGCCCACGACGTGCACGCCTGCTGGCTGGAGTTCGAGGCGCAGCGAGTTCGTCGCCGACCAGAGTGCGGCCTTCGTGGCGCTGTAGATGCCGTTGACCGCGTACCAGCTGAGTGCCGAGTGCACGTCGATGATGGCTGCGCCCTTACGGTTCGAGAGGAGCGGCGCGTAGGCGCGCGCGAGGAAGACGGGTCCGAGGAAGTTGGTCGCGACGTTCGCCCGGATCTCCTCGTCGCTGTGCGACAGGATGCCCGGGGACGAGACCGAGGCCCCGGCGTTGTTGATGAGCACGGTCACGTCGGGTGCCGCCTCGACGACGGCGGCGATGGATGCCGAGTCGGTGACGTCGAGGGCGAGGGGCACGACCCGCTCGTCGTCCCAGGTTCGTGGCGTGCGGGCCGTGGCGTAGACCTTGGCGGCGCCGCGGGCGAGGGCCTCGCGGACGAAGTTCGTGCCGATGCCCCCGTTCGCGCCGGTGACGAGGACAACTGCTCCGTTGAGTGAAGGCATGTGCGGCTCTTTCTAGTCGGTGGGTTGTCGCGGACCTCGGGGCAGCGGATGGGCGCTGCGGCGGCGTGGAAGAATCGGCACGGGTACCGAACCCACACGTTAGCGACTAAACTCATAACTGAGCATGCTCACGAATTATTCCCGGGGAGATCTGGATGACCACCGACGCCCGCCCGATGGGTCGCCGCGAGCGAAACAAGCTCGACAAGCTCGAGCGCATCACGGCGGCTGCTGGCGAGCTCTTCGCCGAGCGTGGGGTCGATGACGTCACCACGCAGGAGATCGCGGACCGCGCCGACATTGGCACCGGAACGCTGTTCCTCTACGCCAAGACCAAGGGCGAGCTGCTGCTGCTCGTGCAGAACTCCATGTACGAGACTGCGCTCGAGGAGGGTCGGGCGGCTGCGGCCAAGACGACCGGCGCGCTCGACGGCGTGCTCGCCGTGCTTCGCCCCGTCGTCGCGTGCAACCGCAAGCAGATCGAGAACGGGCGAACCTACCTGCGGGAGATGGTCTTCGGCGACCCGGAAGAGCCTCGGCATGCAGAGGCGCTGGCACTGACGAGCCAGACCCAGGACCTGGTCGCCGACGTCATCGAGCGGGAGACCGCCGCCACGAAGGACACCGCGCGCACGCTCGCGCAGGTCGTCTCCGCCATCATGTTCACCACCATGGCCGCGTCGATCAACGCCTCGCTGTCCGACGACGACCTCGTCGAGCAGGTGCGCGCGCAGGTCCGGGCGGTGCTGCCCGCCTGAATCGACGTGCCGGTCCGGGAATCCCCGAACCTGCACGTCGCCGGTGCTCCGCTCGCTCTTCGCGCTCTCCGTTACCCCTTCGCGTTCTGCACGAGCCCGCCGAGCGCCGCCTCATCGAGTGGGCTGCCGGGGAACGCAGCCACTCGCCCGAGCGGCATGGAGCCGAGCATCTTGAGCATCTCCGGGTCGGCCAGCATTCCGGCCAGGCCGCTGTCGCCCTCGAGCAGTGCTGTGCGCAGCAGCGGGCCACCCCGCTCGTCGTCAAGCCACTCGGCGATCGTCGCGGTCTCGTCGAGGGGGAGCGCGAGCTCGTCACCGGCGACCGCCACCTGCGTCGAGGCGCGGAGGTCGCGGCTCGAGGCACCAATCTCGACGAGGTACTCGCCGCCCTCGACCGTCCACTGCCCGGCGATCGGGTGGAAGTAGGCGAGCTCGGAGCGAGGCACCTCGATGGTGACCGGGACCGTCGAGCCGGCAGCCACCTCGACGACGGCGAACGCAGCGAGCGAGCGCGTCGCGCGCGGCACGGCGGAGCCGGGGAGGCCCGTGTAGACCTGCACGACCTCGCGGCCGTCCCTGCTCCCCGTGTTGGTGAGATCCACCTGGATGCGCACACCGCTGTCGTCGACCGCGACGGCGAGGTTGTCGTAGGCGAAGCTCGTGTACGACAGGCCGTGGCCGAACGGGAACGAGACCTCGCTTGCACGCGCGTCGTAGCCGCGGTAGCCGACGAAGATGTCCTCGCCGTAGCGCACGTGGCCGAACGCGCCGGGGAACCCGACGTGCGCCGGGGAATCCTCGAGGCGCACGGGAACCGTCTCGGCGAGGCGCCCGGACGGGTTGACGACGCCGAAGAGCACGTCGGCGATCGCGCCGCCGCCGGCCTGCCCGAGGAGCCAGCCCTCGACGATCGACGGGGCGAGGTCCTGCCACGTCGAGGTGCGGACGACGCCACCGTTGGAGAGCACCACGACGACGTGCTCGTTCGCCGCGTGCACGGCCTCGAGCAGCTCGAGCTGGTCGGCGGGGAGGTCGATGTGTGCGCGGTCGAAGCCCTCGGACTCCTCGTGCGCGGGCAGGCCGAGGAAGAGGAGCGCGACGGATGCGCTCGCGGCGGCCTCGACCGCATCCGCTCGCAGCGCGTCGGCGTCGCCGGAGTCGTCGAGCGTGAAGCCGGGCGCGAATCGGACCCGGTCGCCGGCGACCCGGCTCAGCTCCGTGAGGGCGTCGTCGAGCCGGGTCGGGTTGATGAGCGAGCTGCCGGCGCCCTGGTAGCGGGGAGTGCGCGCGAACTCGCCGATCACCGCGATGCTCTCGCTGGAAGCGGGGTCGAGTGGCAGCAGCTCGCCCTCGTTCTTCAGCAGCACGATGCTGCGCCCGGCGGCCTCGCGGGCAAGCGCGTGGTGTGCCTCCGCGTCGTAGCTGGCGGATGCGTCTGCGCCCGCGACGATCTTGTCGACGAGCTCCAGCGCGCGGCGGGCGGCGGTGGTCACGTGCTGCTCGTCGAGGTCGCCGGAGCGCACCGCATCCACCAGCTGAGCGTCCGTGCGTCCGCCGCTGGCCGGCATCTCGAGGTCGAGCCCGGCCGCGATGCCGGTGACGCGGTCGTCGACGGCGCCCCAGTCGGAGACGACGAGGCCCTCGTAGCCCCATTCCTCGCGGAGGACGGTGGTGAGCAGCCAGTGATTCTCGGAGGCGTAGACGCCGTTGATCTTGTTGTAGGAGCACATGACGGTCCACGGCTGCTGCTCGGTGACGACGCGCTGGAAGGCGCGCAGGTAGATCTCACGCAGCGGGCGCTCGTCGACGTCGGCGCTGATCCGCAGCCGGTCGGTCTCCTGGTTGTTCGCGGCGAAGTGCTTGAGCGACGACCCGACGCCCTGGCTCTGCAGGCCGCCGACGAGGGCCGAGCCCATGACGCCGCTCACGAGCGGGTCCTCGGAGAAGTACTCGAAGTTGCGCCCGCACAGCGGGGACCGCTTGATGTTGATGCCGGGGCCGAGCAGCACGCCGACACCCTCCGCCTTGGCCTCCTCGCCGAGCGCGACACCCACGCGGCGGACGAGGTCCGCGTCCCAGCTCGAGCCGAGCGCGACGGCGGGCGGGAAGCACGTGGCCGGGACGCTGTCGGCGAGGCCGAGGTGGTCGCCGCCCTCCCGCTGCAGGCGCACCCCGTGCGGCCCATCCGTCAGCGTCACCGCCGGGATGCCGACACGCTCGACCGCCTTCGTCGACCAGAAGCTCCCGCCACTCGTCAGGGAGGCCTTCTCCTCGAGGGTGAGGTCGTCGAGGTGCTCAGCGTGGGTCATCGTCGTGCTCCGATCTGTCGTGCGGGGGAGTGCTCGCGCCCCGGAGATCAGGGCGCGTGGCGTTCCAGATAAGCGTAGATCTCACTGTCGTCGACGCCTGGGAACCGGCCAGCCGGGAGGGAGGCGAGGATCTGCGCGTGCAGGCGGGCGCTCGGCCAGGCGCGCCCGGACCAGCGTGCTGCGAGGGCCGGGTCGGGCCGCCGGCAGCAGGTCTCGTCGGGGCAGCGCGACACCTGGCGGTTCTCGGTGTCGCGGCCGCGGAAGTACTTCGCGTCGTCGAACGGCACCCCGAAGGTGATCGAGAAGGCGCCCTCGGCGGACCGGCCAGTCTGGATGGTGCTCCAGAACGTGCCGGCGGGCGTGTCCGTGTACTGCCAGAACTCGGTCGTTCGGTGCTCGATCTCCGTCGCACGCCTCGCACCCCAGCGGCGGCAGACGATCTGCCCTTCGACGGCGCCGGTCACGTCGAGCGGCAGGGGGAGATCGTCGTTCTCGTAGGCCTTGTAGACCTCCCCGACGGCGCCGACGCGGAGGAAGTGCACCCGCATCCCGAGGTGCTCGGTCATGAGGTTCGTCATGCGCAGGGCGGCCGCCTCGTGGGTGACGCCGAAGGCATCGCGGAAGTCCTCCACGGCGAGGTCGCGGTCCTTCTTGCGGGCGCTCAGGAAGTCGACGGCCTGCGTGCGCGGGATGAGGCAGGCGGCCGCGAAGTAGTTGATCTCGAGCCGCTGCCGCAGGAAGTCGGCGTACGAGTCGGGAGGCGTGTGGCCCAGGATGCGGTGGGCGACGGCCTGGAGGGCGATGGAGCGCAGCCCGTGCCCGCCCGGGATCGACTCCGGCGGCAGGTAGATGCGCCCGTTCTCGAGGTCGGTGATGCTGCGCGTGGAACGGGGGAGGTCATCGGCGTAGACGATCTCGAGGCCGAGCTGCTCGACCATGAGGTGCACCTCGCGGTGCGTGAGGGCCCCGGCGACGTGCCCGACCTGGCGGAGGCGCTCCTCGGCGACCGCCTCGATCTCCGGCAGGTAGTTATTGCGCTCCCGCATCCACGCCCGCTGCTGCGTGTTGCGGATGCGCGCCTCCTCGGGCGTCGCAGAAGCGGCCTGCGCGCGTCGCTCGAGTTCCCGGTGCAGGCCGACGAGCGTCTCGAGGGTGTCGTCTGGCATGCCCTTGCCCCCGCGCAGCTTGGGGAGCCCGAGCCCCGCGAACAGCGGAGAAGACTGGGCGCGCTTCAGCTCGAGCTCGAGCGCGGCGCGGCTGTTCGGCGCCTCGGCGCGCACGAGGTCCTCGACCGTCACCCCGAGGGCCCTCGCGAAGGAGGGGAGCTCTGACGGCTTCGGCTCGCGGCGCCCGTTCTCGATGAGCGAGATGCGGCTGGGGCTCGTCTCGAGCTGAGCCGCGAGGTCGTCGAGGGTGAGCTTCGCGAGCGAGCGGTAGTGGCGGATGCGGGCTCCGAGCACGGAGGCGGTGTACACGTCGGCGGGCATGGCATGACGCTAGCGCAAGAACGGCAATTCTTTACACACATTTCCGCGAAAGAGTGCTCAGTTCGCGACGAATACTGAGTTCATCCCGCAACTACCGTCAACGACGACACCCAGAAGGACTCACCATGACGCTGCTCCACGAACCCCCTACCTCCGCAGACGCATCCACGAGCAACGAGGCGTACGTCCTCCCCTTCAGCGCGGTGCGCCTCTCGAACATCCCCGAGGTCGGCGGCAAGAACGCCTCCCTCGGCGAGCTCATCGCGAACCTCACGGACGCCGGAGTGCGTGTGCCGGACGGCTTCGCCACGACGGCGAGCGCCTTCAACCGGCACCTGCGTGAGACGGGCATCGACGCGTGGATCCGCGGTGAGATCGTGGGCCTCGACGTCGACGACGTGGCGCGCCTCGCGATCGTCGGCGCCCGCATCCGCGCTCGCATCGAAGCCGCCCCGCTCGCCGCGGAGCTCGAAGCAGCCATGCGCGAAGCCTTCGCCCGTCTGGACGCCGAGACCGACGGCCAGCTGCTCGTCGCAGTGCGCTCGAGCGCCACCGCGGAGGATCTGCCGGACGCGTCGTTCGCGGGGCAGCAGGAGACGTTCCTCAACATCGCGGGCATCGAGAACGTGCTCGCCGCGACCCGCAAGGTCTTCGCGTCGCTCTTCACCGACCGCGCCATCGCGTACCGCGTGCACCAGGGCTTCGCGCACACCGGCATCGCGATCTCCGTCGGCGTGCAGCGCATGGTGCGCTCCGACGAGGGCGCAGCCGGGGTCATGTTCAGCGTCGACACCGAGTCGGGCTACGACGGCGCCGTGTTCGTGACGAGCGCCTACGGGCTGGGCGAGGGGGTCGTGCAGGGCGCGGTCAACCCCGACGAGTTCACGGTGCACAAGCGCACCCTCCGCGAGGGGCGGCCCGCCGTGCTGTCGCGTCGAGTCGGCAGCAAGGCGACCCGCATGGTCTTCACGGAGGACACCCGCGTCGGGCGCAGCACCGAGTTCGTCGAGACGCCGCTGGATGCGCAGGGCCAGTTCTCCGTCACCGATGCCGAGGTCACCGAGCTGGCCGAGGCGGCGCTCGCGATCGAGGAGCACTACGGGCGGCCCATGGACATCGAGTGGGGCAAGGACGGCATCGACGGACGCATCTACATCCTGCAGGCCCGCCCGGAGACTGTCGTCTCGCGGCGAGCTGCCGGCACTCTCGAGCGGCACAGCCTGCTGGAGCGCAGCGCGACGCTCGTCGAGGGTCGGGCGATCGGGCAGCGCATCGGCGCTGGCGTCGTGCGCCTGCTCACCTCCCCCTCGCAGATGAGCGAGTTCCGCCAGGGTGACGTGCTGGTCGCCGACATGACCGACCCCGACTGGGAGCCGATCATGAAGCGCGCCTCCGCGATCGTCACGAACCGCGGCGGCCGTACCTGTCACGCCGCGATCATCGCCCGCGAACTCGGCGTCCCCGCCGTGGTCGGGGCCGGCGACGCGACCGAGCGCCTCTCGGACGGCGACGAGGTCACCGTGACCTGCGCCGAGGGCGAGACGGGCGCCGTGCTCGCCGGCATCCTCCCCATCGAGGTCGAGCGCATCGAACTCGACTCCTTCCCGGAGCTGCCGGGCAAGATCATGCTCAACGTCGGCAACCCGGATGCAGCGTTCACGCTCGCCGCCCTGCCGAATGACGGCGTGGGGCTCGCGCGCATGGAGTTCGTCATCTCCCGCCAGATCGGCGTGCACCCTCGTGCGCTGCTCGAGCTCGACGACCAGGAGGCGAGCATCCGCGCCGCCATCGACGAGCGCATCGCCGCCTACGACTCTCCCGCCGACTTCTTCGTGCGCCGCCTCGCCGAGGGTGTCGCGACGCTCGCCGCCGCGTTCGACGGGAAGCCCGTCATCGTGCGGCTCTCCGACTTCAAGTCGAACGAGTACGCGGGGCTGCTCGGGGGCGCCCGCTACGAGCCCGTCGAGGAGAACCCGATGCTCGGCTTCCGCGGTGCCGCGAGGTACATCTCCGACGACTTCGCCGAGGCGTTCGCGCTCGAGTGCGAGGCGATCAGGGTTGTCCGGGATGACATGGGGCTCACGAACGTCAAGGTCATGATCCCGTTCGTGCGCACGGTCGAGGAGGCCCGCGCGGTTGTCGAACGCCTCGCGGAGAACGGGTTGCGCCGCGGCCAGAACGGCCTCGAGGTGATCATGATGTGCGAGGTGCCCTCCAATGCGCTCCTCGCTGAGCAGTTCCTGGAGCTCGTCGACGGCTTCTCCATCGGCTCGAACGATCTCACGCAGCTGACGCTCGGCATCGACCGCGACTCCGGCCTCATCTCCGACAGCTTCGACGAGCGCAACCCCGCGGTGCTTCGCCTCATCGACCTCGCGATCGACGCCTGCACGAAGCACGGACGCTACGTCGGCATCTGCGGGCAGGCGCCGAGCGACCATCCCGAACTCGCCCAGTACCTCTTCGACCGGGGCATCTCCTCGCTGTCGCTCAACCCCGACAGCGTCGTGGAGACGTGGACGAGGCTCGCCGCGAACCTCTGAGGCGGAGGGCTGGCGTGCCGCCTTCGAGCGGGACGCCAGCTCGCCGTCACAACCGGGGCCGCTCGCGCGGCTGACACAATCGGTGGATGATGAGCGACGAGAGCCTGCCCAACGTGTTCTCCTGGCGCGGCAGGACCGTGCGCTGGGACAGCTTCGGGGAAGGGCCAGCCCTCGTCTTCCTGCACGGCACCCCGTGGTCGTCGGCGCTGTGGCGGCCGATCGCGGAGGCCCTCTCCGCGCAGTTCACCGTCTACCTGTGGGACATGCCCGGCTACGGCTCCTCGTCGAAGGACCCGTCGCATGCCGTCGACCTCGGCGTACAGGGCGAGCTGTTCGCCGAGCTGCTCGAATCCTGGGGCCTCGACCGGCCGCACGTCGTCGCCCACGACTTCGGCGGCGCGGTGGCACTGCGTGCTCGACTGGTCCACGGGGCCGCATACGCGTCGCTGGCACTCGTCGACGTCGTCGCCCTCTCGCCGTGGGGGTCGCCGTTCTTCAACCTCGTGAAAGAGCACGCGCCGGTGTTCGAGCAGCTGCCGGCCGCGGTGCATCGCGGCGCCGTGGAGGCGTACATCCGCGGCGCCAGCCGTAGGGGCCTGAGCGCAGATGACCTCGCCATGCTCGTGGATCCGTGGGCGGATGCGGAGGGGCAGTCGGCGTTCTACCGGCAGATCGCGCAGGCCGACGAGCGCTTCACGACGGAGGTCGAACCGCTCTACGCCACCCTCACGGAACCCGTGCACATCGTCTGGGGGCGCGAGGACACCTGGATCCCGAGCGACCGAGCGCAGCGGCTCGGCGAGCGCATCCCGAACGCCTCGGTCACCCTCATCGACGGCGCCGGCCACCTGATCCAGCTGGACGCTCCCGCGGCGCTCGCGGCTGAGCTCACGCGGTGGACGAGCGGCGTTCGAGATCCCGCGGGCAGGCGGGGTAGGCAGCAGGGCTGAGGTGGCGCGCCCTGGTCAGAACTCCCGCGCGGCCACATCCGCTCGAGTCGACTTCTCCAGGAGTGTCCGGAGCTGGTCTGCCGGCAGCGGCGCGCCCGGGTCGCTGAGGTAGTCAGCGCGGAACGCGTCCAGGTCGGCTACGTAGATCTGCGTGTAGGCGCCGGACTCCGGTTCGAAGCGCCACGACTCGGCAAGCGTGCCGGCATCGACGGTGTCGAAGCCGAGAGCGTTCACGAGTTCGGAGACTCCTGCCTTGGCGGCGTCGTCATCGCCGGCGATCGGCAGCGCGGTGCGTGGCGTCGAGTTGGCGAGATTCGGGATGTGGGTGAAGAGGATGCTGTTGAACGCCTTGACGATGCGTGCTTCCGGAAGTAGCGCCTGCTCGTATTCGGCGGTTGTGGTGGCGAGGGTGTCGAGCTGCTCGATGCGCCCGTCGCGGTGGGGGTAGTAGTTCCCTGTTGACAGGACTGTCCTCCCCGTGAAGGTGGCCTGGGGGAGCTTGGGGTAGGCCGCCAGCGGCACGGCCAGCACGGGGATGTCGCCGAACTCGACGGCCTCCTGAACCTCGCCGGCTCGCGCCAGTGGGCCGAGCTCCTCGATGAGTCCCGAGAGCGATGCGGGCCCGCGCGAGTTGGCGATCAGCACCTCCCAATCCGCGGCGACCGCCAGGCGGGCGACCGCTGCTCCGATGGATCCGCTGCCGATGATTCCGATGCGCTTCATGCTGTTCTCCTCGTGTTCGAGTGATTGGGTTCGAGTTCCCATCCGCTTCTCGTGAGCTTCGCGAGTGCGGCGCCGGAAGCTTCATCCGCCATCGCGGCGCCTCGCACCCAGCTGGCTGCGAGCGCCGCGAGGAAGAGGTCGAGCGCGCGGATGTCGGTGCGCGCGCTTCCCTCGCGCTGCGCGGCGAGGAGGAATTCCTCGGTCGTCGTGATGAAGCCCTGGCAGGTCAGCGCTAGGGGGGACAGCTCGGTGGTCGTCGCGACGCGCAGCGGCTCGGGGAGCCCATCGAAGGCGCATGCCCATTCGGTGACCGCGTTCAGCCAGCCGTCCAGGGCCTCTGCTGCGTCCTCGGCGGAAGCGCCGAGCTCGTCGCGGCGGGCCACGAGCGTTTCGTCGCGTGCCGTGAGCAGGGCGGCGAGCAGCGCCTCGCGGGTGGGGAAGTGGCGGTAGAGCGTGCCGGCACCGATGCCAGCGCGCTTCGCGATCGCGTCGAGCGAGCCAGTGACCCCGTGCTCTGAGAAGTACTGCTCTGCGGTGTCGAGGATGTGGTCGCGGTTGCGACGGGCATCGGCTCGTGGGGCGCGGACTCTTCCCGCGGTTCCTGCAATCATTTGGCACCTCGGTTGACAAAAGGGAGAGGGTCTCCGTATCGTCCTTCTGAAATGGAGAGTATCTCCTTTTCGCTGCGGATGCCAGGCCTCGCACCACCACGAGACGCGCGCAGACGTCCTCGCACGTACTCGGATATCGACAGAAAGCGAAGCACATGACGGCCAAGAGCAAGATGATCCTCGGGCTGCACATCGGCAGCGGATACGGCTCGCAGAGCTCAGCATGGCGTGCTCCCGGCGTGGACCCGGCCAACTACACGAGCTTCGACGCGCAGGTCCGGTATGCCCAGGCCGCGGAGCGCGGCAAGTTCGCGTTCCTGTTCTTCCCGGACTTCCCGGGCGAGCAGGTCGACCTGTCCCGTGAATCGTTCATGATCTCCATCGATCCGCTGATGACGCTCGCCGCGATCGCCCGCGAGACCGATCGGATCGGCCTGGTCGCTACCGCATCCACGACCTTCAACGAGCCGTTCACCATCGCGCGCCAGTTCAAGGCACTCGACATCATGAGCCACGGCCGCGCGGGGTGGAACGCGGTCACGACGAGCGACCCGGGGGCGGCCGCCAACTTCGGGCAGGTCGTCGCGCCGAGGCCCGAGCGGTATCAGCGAGCCCACGAGACGATCCAGATCGTCGAGGCACTCTGGGGCAGCTGGCAGCAGGACGCCTGGGTCAAGGACACGGCGACGGGGCAGTTCGCCGACCGCGACAAGATTCGGCCGATCAACCTGCAGGGACAGTACGTCGCGTCCCGGGGGCCACTCAACATCCCACCCTCGGAGCAGGGGCAGCCCGTCATCTTCTCGGCCGGCGGTGGAGCCAGCGGGGCCGAGATCGCCGGTCGTCACGCGAGCGGTGTCATCGGGGCCGTGTTCACGATCGAAGATGCGCGGGAGCAGCGGAACGCCCTCCGGGAAGCCGCGCAAGCAGCCGGTCGCGACCCCGACGACGTGAAGTTCTTCGCCGGGGTGATGCCAGCACTCGGCAAGACCAAGCGTGAGGCGCTCGATCGCCGCGTTGCGCTCGGTGAGCTCTCCGCACCTGCGCGCGTCGGCTACCTGGGCCAGATGCTGAACCTGCCATCGGCCCTGGATCCGGTACAGATCGACAAGCCGCTGACCGCGGGCCAGCTGGCCGCCGCGAGTCCGAACCCGTACGACCCGCGCTCGGCGAGGGCCCTCGAGATCGCCCGGGAGGGGTGGACGATCCGCGACATCCTGGCGCACGGCGTCATCGACTATCACCCGACGCCCGTCGGCCCGGCGAATGTGGTCGCCGACCACATGCAGGAGTGGTTCGAGGCTGGCGCCTGCGACGGCTTCTGGGTGTCAGTCGACGTCAACGAGGACGGCATCGATGCGTTCGTCGACGAGGTGGTCCCCCTTCTGCAAGAGCGGGGCATCTACCCCGACGACTACGCGGGCGCCACGCTCCGAGAGCACCTTGTGGCCCCTGCGCAGTACGGTCGGGACCCGCGGGTCGCCTAGGCAAGCGTTGCTCGAGCCGCCTGACGACGCGGAGCCTGCAAGTCGGCGACTGGCAGGGCACGCAGAAGCGGCAGCCGACCGAGTCGGCTGCCGCTTTGGCGTGATGATGAGAGCTACTTCTTGAAGGCGTCCTTGACGTCTTCGCCCGCCTGCTTCACGTTGGCCTTGGCCTGGTCGGCCTTGCCCTCTGCGACGAGCTTGTCGTTGTCGGTGGCCTTGCCGAGGGCTTCCTTGGCCTTGCCGCCGAATTCTTCTGCTGCGTTCTTGATCTTGTCTCCTGCGCTCATGGCAGTTCCTTTCTGTTGGGGGTGCGGTTCCTCGGAATCGGGGTGCCGCGGTGGGGAGTCGTGGTTACTGGAGGCGCGTCGACTGCTGTACCTTGGCGCGGAATCCGCCGCTCAGCTGCAGCAGGACCGGTACCTTCTGGCCGAGGAGCGCGTCGAGCGCCTCGAGGTTCTGCTCGACGATCGCCGTCGCGTCTCTGGGCGAGACGCCGCGTCGGCAGGTCGCCGAGACCTTGAGTGTCGGAGTGCGCCTCACTTCGTACGCGGAGACGCTGGTCGAGAGAAACTCCTCCCGCGTGCCGAGTGCGTCAGCGAGGGCGTCGCGTGCGACGGACACGTCGACGACGGTGCGTCCCGTGTCCGAGCTGCGGTCGTGGATGAGGGTTCCCGTCCGCCCTTGCCCCTGTCGGAGGGTGAAGGCGAGGAGCAGGATGATGCCCACCACGAGGACGGCGACGACGGCGATCATCAGCCAGCTGAAGTCGGTGCCGGGGAAGGGTGTCTGCTGGAGCCAGCTCCCGACCTGTGTGTTGACGGTTTCGGAGATGGGGGTCCAGGTGTCCTTCGCTCCCGGCAGCCACACGCCGATCGCGGCGGCGGCGCCCACGATGAGCAGAAGGAGCCCCGTGACGATGATGAGGAGGCGGTTCAGGCCTCGGTTCGTGCTGTTCATGCGCCGACCTTCCCGTTCTCTGCGACGCGCACCTTGGCGGTGACGCGCGGGGTGAGCTCGTACTGCTCGAGCTGCTGTTTGACGGCCGCTTCGATGGACGCGGCGTCGACGGGCACGCCGGAGGCGGGCGTGAGGTGGACGTCTGCGCGGCGGTGCGACACCGAGACGGTGACGTTGTCGGGGCTGACGCTGCCGGCGAGGGCCGCGTGCCTGGCCAGCGCGGAGGCGATGACCGCGTTGTCCGCGACGGTGGCGGTCCGCGACGAGCGCAGGACGTGACGGGAACGGCGACCGGGGGCGAGCCCGGCGATGAGCAGGATCAGCCCGATGACGGCCACGACGACGCCGGCGGGGCCGACGTACTGGGCGGGCTGCTCGAGCACACCAAGTGTCGAGGCGAACATGTCGACCGGTGCCACGAGGAGCGCCGGGAGTGCGAGGAGCGCGAGCACCACCTCGGTGCCGACCCAGGCAGCCACGATGATCAGCAGCACGGCGAGGGTGATCGCGAGCGCCGACCGAGGGGAGTGCGTCTCGCGCCGGGAGACGCGGGAGTAGAGCGACGTGTGGCTGCTCATCTGACTCGCTCCTCTGGTTTGATCTCGAGCCCGGTCACACGCACGGTGACCTGGTCCACGTGGGAGCCCGTGAGGCTCTGCACGCGGTCTCGGATGGTTGTCTTGGCGTTCTCGACCCGCTCCAGGAGTGGACCGCCGCTGCGCGCGAGCGCGTTCGGCTGCTCACGGATTCGGGCGAGTGACGGAACCCGGATGGGGGTCCGCACACGCAGCGCGAGGTTGCCGTTGTGGTCGTCGAGGTCGACGTTGACGCTGCCAGCGTCGACCCCGAGGGCGTCACCGGCGACAGCTGACGCGACACGAGTCAGGGCCTTCGCGGTGAGTCGTGTTGTGCCTCGCTGCGCCGGGGCCTGCTTGATGGAGAACACGTCGACGCCGGTGGAGGCGTTCTCGGTGAAGTCGCCCTTCATGATGTGGGGGAACCCGGTCGCGAGCTCCACGACCTCGAGGCCCCGCTGGATCTCGCCAGCGGCATCGGAGACGACCTTGCCGTGCTCGGAGGTGATGATGCGCGCGAGCTCGAGCTTCCGCTCGTTCAACAGCTCACGGAAGCGGAACAGCACTCCTTGGCGCTTCGCGACGGAGGCGTTCGACCACGCAGGGAACGCCGCCTTCGCCGCCGCTACCGCCGCGTCGATCTCCGCCTGCTCGGCGAGCGCGACCTGCTTGGTGGCGACGCCAAGGGCGGGGTTGAAGACGGGCGAGGTGCGCGCAGGCGTCGAGGTCGAGGGGGCGCCATCGATCCAGTGCTGGATCGTGGGAAGGGCAGAGTCCACGTGATACTCCTCGGGGTGCGGGCTGGTTCGGGCTGAAAGCATGGTCAGCCTACGGACGGCCACCGACGTTCGAATGGCGGCTTTGTAGAGCCGCGTGCCGGTATTCGACCAAACTGGCATCGGGTTTTGCGACAGACTGGCACCGACGAACCGTGCGACCGAGGAGCGAAATGTCCGAGTACCGAGTGCAGAATCCCGCGACCGGCGAGATCATCGAGAGGTTCGACGACGCGACGGATGCGGAGATCGAGCAGGCCGTCACGAGCGCCGACACCGTCTACCGGGAATGGCGTGAGCGCAGCGTGCAGGAGCGGGCCGCCGTCGTGCGACGCGTCGCCGAGATCTTCCTCGAGCGCAAGGACGAGCTCGCCCACCTCATCGCCGTCGAGATGGGCAAGTCCGTGCAGGAGTCGATCGACGAGGTCGAGTTCGCTGCGTCGATCATCGACTACTACGGCGTGCACGGCCCGAGCCTCATCACCGACGCCGAGATCCCAAGCACCATCCCCGGCAAGGCGTTCATCGAGCATCGTCCGGTCGGCACCCTGCTCGGCGTCATGCCGTGGAACTTCCCCTACTACCAGGTGGCGCGCTTCGCGGCACCGAACCTCGTGCTGGGCAACACCATCCTGCTCAAGCACGCGGACATCTGCGCGCGGTCGGCCCTGACCATCCAGGAGATCATGGAGCAGGCTGGCGTCCCGGTCGGCGGCTACCAGAACGTCTTCGCGTCGCACGATCAGATCGCGACGCTCATCGCCGACTCCCGCGTGCAGGGAATCTCGCTCACGGGCTCCGAACGTGCTGGGGCGATCATCGGGGCGCAGGCGGGCCGGAACCTGAAGAAGTGCGTGCTCGAGCTCGGCGGCATCGACCCCATGATCGTGCTCGACTCGGATGACGTCGCGGCTGTTGCGAAGCAGGCGTGGGACTTCCGCGTCTACAACGTGGGCCAGGTCTGCAACTCGAACAAGCGTCTCATCGTCATGGACGACATCTACGACGAGTTCGTCGAGGAGCTGAAGAAGCTCGCGACGGGACTCGTCCCCGGCGACCAGCTCGAGATGGCCGAGGGCCAGTTCGCGCCGATGTCCAGCCGAGCGGCGGCCGAGACCGTGGATGCTCAGGTGCAGAAGGCGGTCGCGGAGGGCGCGACGCTTGAGATCGGCGGAGTGCTGTCCGATGGCCCGGGAGCCCACTACTCGCCGGCCGTGCTCACCGGTGTCCCACGCGACTCCGAGTCGTACGGCGTCGAGCTCTTCGGTCCCGTCGCGACGGTCTACCGAGTGTCGAGTGACGAGGAGGCGGTCGATCTCGCGAACGACTGCGCGCTTGGTCTCGGTGGCTCGGTCTTCTCGACCGACGAAGCGCGCGCGACCCGTATCGCGCAGCGCCTCGAGGTGGGCATGGCGCACGTCAACACGATCGCGGCGGAGGCTGCAGAGCTGCCGTTCGGCGGGGTCAAGAACTCGGGCTTCGGACGCGAGATGGGACCCATCGGCATCGGCGAGTTCGCCAACAAGCGCCTGTTCTTCGTCTCCGCCTGAGCGCAGCGGGTGCCGAGCTCAGCGCTGACCGTTCAGGTCAGTTGCTGCGGTTCGTGCGCTCGATGACTTCCTGGCCCGTGTTGGGGTCGATGACCTTCCGGGTCGTCGACGTCGACTGCTTGCGGCGCAGCGCCGTGACGAGGCTCAGGATGAACACGACGACGCCAGCACCCATGAGGATGTAGCCGATGGTCTTGAGATCGACGAAACCGTCGAGGTCGATGTTGATGGCAAACGCCAGGATGGCGCCGATGACGATGAGTGCGATGCCGCTGCCGTAGCCCATTGGATGACCTCCGTGTCGGATCGAGCGGACGTCGCTCGGGGGATGCCTCAAGTTTCGCACCGCTCGCGTCGTATCTCGACTCCCAGATGTCGATTCGTGCTCGGCGACGAGAATCGGTCAGGCGACGGGGCGTCGATCAGGCCATGATGGACGCATGGAAGACGAGCAACTGATCACCGTCCTGAGCGACGAGGAAAGCCGCGATCTGCTGCGCGCGACGACGTTCGGTCGCATCGCGTTCGCCGTGAACGGCCGTGTGGAGATCTATCCGATCAACATCGTGTTCAGCGAGCGCGATGGTGAGATCGTCTTCAAGTCGGCGCCCGGCTTCAAGCTCGCGGGGGCATCCATCGCCAAGGAGGTCGTGTTCCAGTCGGACGCCCTGGGCGACGGATTCGCGACGAGCCTCGTGGCACGCGGGGGAGCCCGGGTGCTGAGCACCGAGGCGGAGCTCGAGAAGGCGGAGGAGCTCGGCGTGCGCCCGCTCATCGCGGCACCCAAGAACGAGTACGTGGCGATCTCGGTCGCCGAGGTCTCTGGCCGTCGCTACATCACCGGTGAAGAGGCCGAGCCCCTCATCGACACCATCGCCTAGGCATGCCGGATTCCCTGTTGAGTGCCGCCGCTTCCGGTGTCACGGAGCCCGACCCCGTCGACCGGCTCATCCTCGATGAAGCCGCCGAGCTGGGTGTGGTGGATGCGCCGCTCGCGGTTGTCGGCGACGCCACGGGTGCGCTGGCCGTCGCGGCCGCGGAGCGCTTCGACCTGGACACGGTCCGCACCTTCCACGACGCCGTCTCGGAGGAGCGGGCGAGCGACGATGCAGTGCGGGCGAGCTTCCGTTCGCTCAAGGCCGTTCGCTTCGGCTTGGAGCCGGGGCTGTTCGACGGCGTTCGCCTCGTGCTGCTGCGCCTGCCGAAGTCGCTCGCGGAACTCGATGAGATCGCGCGCCTCGTCGCGGCGCACGCGCATCCAGAGGTGCGGATCGTCGCTGGCGGACGCATCAAGCACATGAGCCGCGGAATGAACGAGACCCTCGAGCGTTCGTTCGAGAGTGTGACGGCGAGCCTCGGCAGGCAGAAGTCGAGGGTGCTGCACGCGAGCGCCCCGAAGCCGGAGCTGAGAGGCGCGGCGTCGGCGTATCCGATCGTGCAGAGCTCAGATGAGCTGGGCTTCTCGATCGCGAGCCACGGTGGCGCGTTCGCGGGCCCGCGCCTCGATCTGGGCACGCGCGAGCTGCTCTCGGCCCTGCAGGACCTTCCCGCGGACGAGCTCCCGCAGGCGGGCCTCGCCGTCGACCTCGGCTGCGGCACGGGCGTGCTCGCCGTCGCGGTCGCGAGGCTGCGACCGGAGCTCGAGGTGATCGCGAGCGATCGATCCTGGGCTGCCGTGTCCTCCGCTCGCGAGACGGTGCGCATTGCGGGCGTCGAAGACAGGGTCGAGGTGCGCCGCGAAGACGCGGGGTCGAGCATCGAGACCGGTTCCGTGGATGTGCTCCTCCTCAACCCGCCGTTCCACGACCGGCACGAGGTGGTCGAGGACATGGCGCATCCGCTGTTCGAGCAGGCCGCGCGCATGCTGAGGCCCGGCGCCTGCATGCTCACGGTGTTCAACTCGGGTCTGGCCCACCGTGCGGCGCTCGAGCGAATCGTCGGCCCCAGCACGCAGATCTCGCGCGGTGCCAAGTTCACGGTGGTGCTCAGTCGCAGGCGCGGCTGATCGCGACGAGAAGTGGCGGATTCGCGCCTCCGGGCGGGCATCCGGTCGGTAGGCTGGGGAACTGAACCGGAGGCGCAATGACCGATCTCATCCACATGCTTCGCGACTGGATGCCGAAGCAGCGCTGGTACTCGGGCGGTGAGGGTCAGACGCCGCAGCTCACGCACCTCGGTAGCTACGTGCTCGCCAACCCGAACGGGGAGGCCGGGGTGCATCTCGTCACGGTGCCGTGCATCCTCGATTCCTCCGGCGACGTCCCGGTCGTGTACCAGGTGCCGATCGTGCTCCGCGAGGTGGATGCGCGTGTTCCCGCACTCGGGTACATCGGGTCGATCAGCAACGCAGCCGGACGTGTGAGCGCCGTCGTCGATGGTCCGCACGACATCGCGTTCGCTCGGGCGCTCCTTGCGCTGCTCGAGCGCGAGGGGCACGCGGCGGGGGCCGGTGGGCGGAGGGACATCGCTGCGTACGGACTGCCGATGCCCGGCGCGGTGCTCGGCAGCTTCGTGACGAGTCGGGTGCTGTCTGGCGAGCAGTCGAACTCGTCGATCATCTGCGAGATGCGCATGCCAGATGGGAGTGCCGCTGCGCCGCTCATCCTCAAGGTCTTCCGCATGCTGCACGATGGCGAGAACCCGGAGGTGACACTCCAGTCGGCGCTCGCCGCGGCAGGTTCCGTGCGTGTGCCGCCCGCCATCGGCCACCTTTCGGGCTACTGGCCCGACCCGCGCGTCAGCAGCGGACGTGCCTCCGGCAACTTCGTGTTCGCGCAGGAGTTCCTCCCCGGCGTCGAGGATGCGTGGCGGGTGGCGCTGCGCGCCGCCGAGACGGGCGACGACTTCGGTGATGCCGCGTACACGCTCGGCGAGGCGACCGCCGAGGTGCACCGCACACTTCGCGAGGTGCTGCCGAGCGTCGAGGCGAGCGCCCCGAAGGTGCAGGCCGAGGTCGATGCCATGCGACAGCGCCTGGATGCGGCCATCGCCGTCGCCCCGGCCCTCGAGCGCCTGCGGGGTGCAGCGGAGGAGGTCTACGCGCACGCCGCCGAGATGCACTGGCCAACGCTGCAGCGGGTGCACGGCGACCTGCACTTGGGTCAGGTGCTTGCCGTGGAGGGCAGCGGCTGGGTGTTCCTCGACTTCGAGGGCGAGCCGCTGCGCAGCATCGAGCAGCGCAATACGGCGGATGCCCCGCAGCGTGACATCGCGGGCATCCTTCGATCATTCGATTACGTCGCCGGGTCGCTGGAGATGACGACTGGGCGGGATGTCGCCGGTGACTGGGCCGCCCGTGCGCGTCAATCGTTCCTCAACGGCTACGCGGCGGCCGTGAGTGGCGAAGAGCGAATCGGACGTCATACGGGCGCGATCACGCTCGACGGCCGGGCCGCGCACCGCCAGGCGCGTGACTCGCACGATGCCAGCGATGCGCGCGGCGCGAGAGGTGGGGCTGGTTCGTTCTCGCAGGGGGATCAGTCGAGCCCGCTGCCGCTGAGCGCTGCGGAGTCGGCCGCGCTCATCAGGGTCTTCGAGCTCGACAAGGCGCTGTACGAAGTGATCTACGAGGCATCTCAGCGGCCTGCCTGGCTCAGGATTCCCGTGCGTGCCGTGCAGCGCATCCTCGCCTAGGGGGCACCGCCGGCCGCCGGAGTCGACCGCGGTGCGCAGTCGGAGCTGCCGTTGTCCACAGATATGTTCCCCAACTGTTCCGGGCGTCGCGCCGCGAGTAGGTTCGCGAGTACGCAATCGGGAGGATGCACGTGCCGCGCACCACGACGTTCGACAGTTCGCCCGGCGAACCGCGAGGGGTGCCGAGCGCGGGAGGCTACTCGCCTGAGGTGTACGACCTGCTGCTGGATGCGGGCGGCAGGCTTGCCGCGTTCTACGCCGCGCGAGCAGCGCGTGCCCGCAGCGACCTCGAGTCCAGGCGGTGGCTGGGAAAGCTCGCCGAACTCCGCGAGGAAGTCGCGGGTGTCGATGCCCAGTCGAACGTGAGCGTTGTCCGGAAGCGGAACGAACTGTTGGAGCGGCACCGAGCAGAGGCGAGCATCGTCGGCGGCGGGCGCGGCGGCGACAGGGCACTCCGGGGCGCCGGGTGAGCGCGACGGTGATGGGGCCTTGGAAGAAACGCACCACGAGAGGACGAACATGACCGACATGCCCAGCGACGAGCCCAGCGACGACTACGACCCGATGATCTACGACGCCATGCGCGAAGCCGCGAACCGGCTCGGTGGGCTGTATATGGAGCGATGGCACCTCGCAACCAGCACCGACGAACGCGACTTGTGGTTGCAGAAGAATATTGCGGTGAGTCTGGAGGCTGATGCGGTTGACAGCTTCTCGCTCGTGGACGTGCAGGCCAAGCGCGCCGAGTTCGTCGAGAGGTTCCGTGCGGAGGACGATCAGGGATGAACGCCGGCCGCGACCTGAGATCGGACGAGCTGTCCAAGATCTTCGACGAGGCGGTGAGGCCTTGGGTTGACGCTCGCCTCGCCCGCGTCGAGCCTGGCTCCGCGAGTTTGATCCTCGTCGGGGCTCAACCGGGAGCGGGTAAGACGCGAGTTGTCTCGCGAGCAACCCAGGAACGTGGTGGAGCCGTAGCTGTTGTGGGAGACGAGCTGCGACGGTTCCACCCTGATTTCGCCCGCGTCATGCGGGAGGACCCGCTTCGCATGCCGGAGGTGACGGCGCAGGCTGCCGGCGCGTGGGCGCGCATGTCGAGCGACTACCTGCGGGAACGTCAGGCATCCGTGGTGTTCGAGACGACGTTCCGACAGCCGGACGCCGTTGTCGCGACAGCCAAGGAGTTCCGCGCTGCCGGCTACCGCGTCGAGGTCCGCGCGCTTGCCGTGCCCGAAGCGGTCTCGCGGCTCGGCGTGCTCTCGCGCTACGCGGAACAGGTCCGCGACCAAGGGGCCGGCAGGTGGACCCCACAAGCGTTCCACGACGTCGCTGCCGAGCAGATGCCGAAGTCGCTCGAACGAGTCATCGCCGAGGGGCACGTCGACCGGGTGCTCGTCGTCGACCGCGCCGGCCGCACCCTCCACGCCGCCGACATCGACACGAAGGCCGCGAGCACAGCCGGCACGCGCGACGGCGCCGACGCCCGAGCCGCCGTCATCGCCGGACGCAACCTCCACAGCCTCACCCCGAGAGATGCGAACACCTGGCTCGCGACACTCGACCGAGACGCGAACTTCGTGCTCCGACAAGCCGACCTCGGCAGCGACGTGCTCGCCACCATCGACGACCTCCGAACCGACGCAACCCACATCGCAGCCCGCGCCCACAGCATGCAGAGCCCCGCTCACACGGAGGCATCGGCAAGACTCGCGGCCCTCGGCGCCCGAACCAGCGCAGCACGAGAAGCCATCGGTCACAACGAGTGGTCCCCTCAAACGGGCGCGGTCGAGCACCGCGCACAGACCCCGCGCCTCACCACCGAGCTCGCCACAGCGCTCGGCCACACCACCGGCCCACTCGCCGACCCATCCCCGTCGCACACATCCACCCGCGCACGCACGCAGCAGGCACCCCCGCAGCACGAACGCTACGAACGCTGACTTCCGGCACGGCATCCGGTCAGGCGACGCTGCGCAGCTCCGGTTCGCGCACCCGCAGGAACGGTACATACGGCACGACGAGACGCTGCGCGATGCGGCCGAGCACGCCACCGTCGGCCGCCAGCTCGACTTCAGCGCCACCACCCATGAGAACCGCCACCATGTTGTACTTCGCCGTCGTCCCCCACTGCTCCAGAACCGCCGAGTGCCCCGTCAGCACGTCACCGAGCGACAGCGCCGCCCCCGCAGCGCGCTTCCCCTGCGCCGCGCCGAGCACCCCCGTCTCCAAGCGAACCACCCCGGGCGCATGCGCCGGATCGACGCCATGCCCGAAATGGCCAACCCGCCCCAGGAACGGCAGATGCACGTTGATGCCCAGGATCGGGCCAACGGAAGGATCGACGGGAGCGAGCAGCGAGTAGTGCGGCACGCGAGCCGTCACGGGCAGATCGTCGAGCGACGCCACGCCGTGCCCCAGCCCAGCACTCGACACGTGCACGACCCGGTCGACCCGCATCCCGAGCGCCATCGCCCGCCCCGTCACGCCGCCGCCGAAGCTGAACCCGAACGCCGTCAGCTCCACCCGCCCGTCACGCGGGATCGCGTTCACGAATCCACCCAGCTTGCGCGCCAGCCCATCCGCCATCGCCGCCGACAACGCCAACGGGCCACGTGGGAACCGCCCGCCCTGCCACACGACGAGCCCGGCCGTGCCCGCAGGCGCCAGCGTGATGAGCTCCGACATGGTGTGCGCCTTGCCCTCGAAGTCGAGCAGCCGCGACTCGTTGCCTGGCACGAACACCCCCACCGACGTGACCCCCTCCGCGAACGGCGACGCGAACGGGTCCTCCGACTCCGAGATCGCCGCCCCCACGTACTCGACGATCGAGTCCCGCTCGGGATCGAACGCGAGCACGAAGCGCGGCTTCCCGCCGCGGTCGACGAAGCCACGACCCCCGTGCAGCTCCCGCAGCTGGTGCACAAGCCGCTCGCGGTCGCGCAGCTCCCCACGGCTCGCATCCGCCAGAATGCTCTTGATCTCACCACCGGCGAACGCACTCGCACTGCCAAGCGCACGCTCGATGGAAGCGCCCGACTCCAACGCGCTGATCGCACGCCCGAGCGACTCCCGGTTGGCCCGCACACGGACCGACCATGGGATGCCATCGAGGTTGCCGACCAGCAGCGGAACCTGCTTCAGGAGACGCGCACGCTCGGCCTCCGACAACGCACCCCACCACTCCCGCGTCGTCGCGGCCGTGGGGGGCGCATTCAGCACGCGACGCAGGCGCCCACGCGAGATGGGCCGCGACGCGATGAGGCGGGTGAGGTCAGCAGACGAAGAACGGGCTCGCACGCAGAAAGCGTAGCGAGCCCGTCCGACAAATCACGTCGTGAATCTGCCGTACGCACAAGAGGCGCTCAGCCCCCGGTGCGAGCCGGAATCAGTAGTACTCGCCCTGGCGGAAGTCCCAGCTGTTGAACGACTCAGCGAGGATCGCCATGATGCGGTTGATGTCGAGGCCCTTGCGGATCACGACGGGAGCCGGCGAGATGGAACGCTGGCCGCCCTGCTCGGGGATGAGCGTGCCGTCGGCGTCGACCATCGAGATCATGACGCCCTGCTCGTGGCGCGTCTCCGTGGTGGCTTCAGGCTGGATGGAGGCGACGTAGTCGTTCGCCTCGATGATGAGGTCGGCGCGGTCGTGGATGCGCTCGCCGATGCCCTCGACGAGTCCACGGTTGCCCTTGCCAGACGGGTTCGCGGAACTCGCGAACGCGAAGCGTCCGTGCTTCTCGTACAGCTCCTTCGCGAGCTTCTCGCCGGGGACGCCGAACTTGATGACGAAGCAGCTCGTGCCGCGCCCGTCCATCATGAGCTCCTTCGTGCCGTCGTCGGGAAGGGCCGCGACAGCCTCTTCCTTCCACGGGAGGATGCAGCCGAGGAGGATGTCGTCGTTCCAGTGGCGCTCGTAGAACGCGTCGATCTCCGGCGTGAGCTGCGCGAGCTCGCGCAGCTGCTCGAGGGAGCCGCACAGCACGACGCCAGGCTTGTTGCGGTTGCGCTCCTTCGCCTCGAACTTCCGCTCGAGTCCCTCCTTGTCGGAGGTCATGATGATGTAGCCGACCTTCGTCGGGACGACGACGAGTCCGCCGTCTCCCGTGAGGATCTCGACGGCTTCTGGCTGCACGTCGCCGTTCCACGCGATCAATTTGCTGTCCATAGCTGCGTTTCTCTCGAAATTGGTGCTCGGGCTCGTCGAGCCGGAGTGAACTGTCGCGTCCGCTTGGGTCGCGTCGAGGATCGATCCTACTTGGTGTTGGCCCGCAGCCAGGGTCGCGCACCCGCTCGCCCGTAGGGTTGAGGGCATGGAGACTCCTCAGCAGGGCCCAGAAGGCGACGCACCCTCCGAGGTGGAACCCGAGGCGCTGGTCGTCGCAACGGCCCCGCGGCCGACGACGCCTGAGGAGGTCTCCCAAGTGCTGGAGCGCTTCGTGCGCGAGGTGGTGCCGCCGATCTTCGACGCGGACAACACCATGGACGTGCGCGGCCTTGACCTGGCGCGTGTCACCGCGCATCCGCTCGCCGGTGACCTCCTCGGCATCGACATCGATCTCACGGGCGTCGAGGTCACGTTCGACGCCACGGTCGAGGAGGCGCCGCCGCTCCCGGAGCTCCCCGAGTTCGGCACCGAGGTCGCGAGGGTGGACGCCCGCGTCGCCGAGGTGCGAGTGCGGGGGCTGCCGGTTCGCATCCAGGGCGCCGAAGTCGAGGCGTCGATCACTGCCGCCGGGGTGCATGTCGACTGGGCGGAGGACGATCGCGGCCAGCTGGCGCTGGCGTTGAGGCAGGGCACGGCGGGTGGTGAGGCCGCGACGGTCTTCCCCGTCGACACGCTGCTGGTCGACATCTCAGCGAGGCAGCGGGAGGTGGTGGATGCGCTCGTGTCCATCGTCACGGAGTCGGGGGAGAGTC
This sequence comes from Pseudoclavibacter sp. 8L, assembly GCF_902506465.1. Taxonomy (NCBI): domain Bacteria; kingdom Bacillati; phylum Actinomycetota; class Actinomycetes; order Micrococcales; family Microbacteriaceae; genus Pseudoclavibacter; species Pseudoclavibacter sp. 8L. The sequence goes on from NZ_LR733186.1 coordinate 1,764,990, forward strand.
AGGGCATCCACCTGTCCGATGTCGATCTCGAGCTCACGCAGGCCGGACCGCGGGGCGTGCACCTGCACGCGTCCGGCAAGGTCCGGCGGGGCTTCCTGCGCGCGAGTCTGCTGTTCACGACGGAGGCGCAGCTCGGAGACGACCTGAAGCTCCAGTTCATCAACCCGCGCCTCACGAGCCGCAATCCGCTCATCGGCCTGCTGCTGCTCGCGGTCCGCAGTCAGATCCGCGAGGAGCTGAAGGACCCGATCGACCTCCGTGACCTGCAGCTCGATCCGCTCAAGCTCGTGGATGCGCAGTTCGAGGTCGGCGAGCGGCTGCGGCTGCGTCTGCAGTACGACTGACCTGCGTGGGAGGCGCGTCCGAGGCGCGCCCCGGAGAGCCCGCCGCTGGCTTCTTTGAGGCGGCGAGGACGCCGACCACGACGAACAGGGCGGATGCCACGAAGCTGCCAGGGATGCCCACATGCTCGATGGCCTGCCCGACAACTGCCGAGCCGAGCGCCTGACCGAGGACGAGGACGACGAACAGCAGCGCGGTTCCTGCCGGTGCGCGGGTGGGATCGAGTCGGGTCGTCCACCAGATGAGCACGCCGGTGCCGGCCGTGTACCCCCAGCCGAAGGCGATGCAGGCGGCGAAGGCGAGTGGCCAGGCCCCCGCGGACGTGCCGAGCAGGACCGTCGCCGCGGCGACGGGCAGGCTGGTCATGAGCCAGGCCCGTCGAGAGCTCAGCTTCTGGAGCCTGCCGGCTGAGGCGATGACCGCTGCTCCTCCCACGCCGAGCGCGACCCAGGCCCCCGCGGAGAGCTCCTGACTCGCGCCCGCGTCGACGAGCGCGGTGCGCCCGAATGTCCAGACGGCGGCTGAGCCTGCTCCGAGGAGGAGCGCCGCGGCGATGACGCGCAGGTGCTGGCGAAACCAGGAGTGCGGCGGAACGGGGGCGAGGCGAGGCGCAGCATCCGGTCGCGTGGTGGTGGCGGTGGTGCCTCGCCAGGTCGAGGCGATGACCAGGCCGCCGGCCACGATGCTGGCCCCCGCGGCGAGCGTCCAGGCGAGTCGCCAGTCGGGCAGCAGGACGAGCGCGAGGAGGCCGGCTGCGACGAGGCCGGGGCCCGTGCCCGCGTTGACGACGCCCTGCATCCGTCCCGCGTCCTCCTTCTGGATAGTCCTGTGCAGCAGCTCGACCAGCGCGGGTGACGCGAAGCCGGCTCCGCTCGACGCGAGGATCGCTGCGACCGCGAAGCCGGTGCCGTCGGCGGCGAGGGCCATGCCGAGCGCGCCGCCGGCGGCGGTCAGGGTCGCGAGGGCAGCGAAGAGGCGTGGTGCGCGGGCCGCCAGCAGGAAGCTGGCGAGCGCGGCAGCGCAGTAGGCGGCGGAGGCGCCGCTCGAGATGAGTCCGGCGGTGGATGCGCTCAGGGACAGCTCTGCCTGGACGTCGGGCAGGAAGAGTCCGTAGGCGAGGCGGACGAGTCCGTAGGTGGCGGCGATCAGGGCGGTCCCCGAGGTGACCAGCAGGAGTGGGCGGCGATCCCGTAACGAAAACGATCGTTTCATATTTACGACTCTAGAGTGTTGGCATGGCAATCCGCTCCAGCACCGAGACCAAGCTCCTCGATGCCGCGGACGAGCTGTTCTTCACGGCAGGCATCCACGCGACGCCGATTGACGCCGTGATCGACCGCGCGGGAGTCTCTGCCGCCACGCTCTATCGCGGCTACGCCAGCAAGGAGGCCCTCGTGGCGGCGGCTCTCGAACGTCGGCACCGTGCCTGGATAGAGCTGTGGGATGCGGAGATCGCCGAGCATCGCGGCGACGAGCAGCGGCTGCTCGCCGTCTTCGATGCCCTGGACGCGTTCCGGCAGCAGCCGCTCGGCTCTCGATGGTGCGCCTTCCTCGGGGCTTCCGCCGAGTATGCCGACGCCCCCGCCGAGGTACGCGCCGCGGTGCAGACGGACACCGAGTCGCTGCGGTCGCGGCTCACGCACCTCGCGAGCCCGTTCGACGAGCCAGCGTCTCTCGCCGAGGAGGTGCTGCTGCTCGTCACGGGCTACCTCGCGATGCGTCTGCGCGATGAGCGGTACTCGACTGCCACGGCGCGGCGGGTGGCGTCGGGCCTCATCCGGGCCGCCGCGGCCGAACCTGGCTCGAGGCGCGACTCGGCATAGCGGCTGGGACTCAGCCGGCCTGGTCGGACGCGCGGAGCTTCTCTAATGCCAGGGCGATCTGCTCGACTCTGCCGAGAACCGTGGGGCCCATCCAGAGCAGGATCGGCAGTGACGCGACTGATGCTAGGCGGGGGAACTGCTCGCCGCCCGAGAGGACGAGCTCGGCGGCGGCAGCGGTGAAGAAGGCTATCGTCGTGCCGGCTGCGATGGGCAGGAGCAGCGGGGTGACCAAGCGTCGTCGATCTATCGCCTCCTGCAGCTCATCGACCCTCGCGATGTTGATGCGGATGCGATCATTCGCGGGGTTGATCGATTGCTCCAGGAGCCTGCGCGCGCTCTGATCAAGTGGTGTGTCTCGGTGAGCCATGAACAGCCAGGCGAGGAGCAGTGCGAGGCAGAGGGCCAGCGAACCGGTCACACCGAGGAGCGCTGCCCCGAGGGTCGTCTGCCACGGTTCGGGGGCCTCGGCGAGCATCACGGTCAACCACACGCCCGCGACTGCGCCGACGATTCCCGCGAGCACCAGGGTGCGGATGCGTGCCGGCGGCAGCTGGGCGGGGAGATGCTGCACGGCGGCACGCCAGCTGAGTTTCGTGACGGACGTCTCAGCAATGTCCACTTCGTGGATCTCTCCCGGGCCGAGGGCCGTCAGGACGCCGGGCCCAGCCTTGGCCATCCTGGCGTCTCCCCAGCGAAGCCCGAAAAGTGCGGCAAGCACCAGGACGAGCGGGAGACCAGCGATGGCGATGAAGATCACCCAGCCGGTCGGGAGGCCGAGCAGTGCAGCGGTGGTCACGACGCCGATGAGCAGGAGAATGCTCGCGAGGACTGCGAGTGCTCCCTTGCGGTTGCGGTTCTTCGGCATCGAGGCCCCCGTTGTCGCGTCGCGTTTCGGCAGGCGCTGCCGGCTTCTGGGTCGACGGCGACGCTATCGAATGGGCGTGGCCGGTAACTGGGTGGTGCCCTCGGCAAGCGCTTCGGCGGCGGGCCCAGCGGGCACAGCCGAGCGGGCGCCGCGTTCGTGTTCGACGCGGCGCCCGCTCAGCGCGTGCAGCTACTTCGTGACCGAGACTTCGTGGGTCGTGCTCACGGTGGTGCCCGCGGCGTTGATGAACTCGACCGTGTAGGCGTACTGCCCCGGCGCCTTGCCCTCGACCTGCAGCGTCGCCTTCTGGGCGGCGGGGCTCGCAGCGGTGAGCTCGCCGCTGCCGACCTCGACCCCGTTCTCGAGGAAGCGGTAGGCGGTGGCGTTCGTGCCCCACCAGAGGTTCGCGGTGACGGTGTAGGTGCCGTCGCCGTCCCAGTTGTCGGAGGAGAGGGACGGAGCGCCGGGGGAGGCGTTCGTCACGGTCACCGTGAGCGACTCCGTAGCGGTCGTTCCCTTCGAATTCACCAGCTCGCCGGTGAAGACGTAGGTTCCGTTCGCCAGGCCGGCGATGTCGACGACGGCTGACTGTGCCGCAGGCGAGTTCGTGCTGAGCGGTGTCGTGCTGACCAGCTGGCCGTCCTGGTAGAGCCTGAAGCTGGAGCCGTTCTCGCCCCACCACAGGTTCATCGTCAGCTGGAACTCGCCGTCACGGAGACCGGTGTTCCAGCCGTCGTTGGAGGAGAGCACTCCCTTTCCCGGTGCCGTCGTCGCGCCGTCGTCCGTTGGGGCTTCCGGCAGCGTCACGGGTGTGGTCGCCGCCGAGCGGGGGCTCTCTCCGGAGGCGTTGATGCCGGTCACCTCGTAGGAGTGGGTCGAACCTGGAGCGAGTCCGGTGACGGTGCAGCTTGTCTCGGTCGCTTCACACACCGGTTCCGATTCCCCTGCCTCGTAGACGCGGTAGCCCGCGAAGCCCGCACCGGTGTTGGCGAGGTCGTCCCAGGAGACGGCGATGGAGGTGTCGCTCTCCTGCGTCGCGACGGCGTTCTGCGGAGTTCCCGGCAGCGTCTCATCGGCGACGGCCAGCCAGGAGATGACCGGCTTCTCGCCGCCCGCGCCCTCGTTGGTCACGAGGTAGTCGACCGTAGCCGCCTCCGAGAGCGTGAAGGTCAGGCTGGCGGAGAGCTTGGGCGTTGAGCCGGAGAGGGGGATGCTTCCCTTCGCGAGTTCCGTGCCGTTGACCGACACGGTCTGATACATGGTTCTGCTGAGGTTCCACCACTCGGTGAAGCCGCCGGTCAGCGTGTAGGTGCCCGCCTCGAGAGGAAGCCGGTAGCTCAGTTTGGTGGTGTCCTGGTAGAGCCCCGTCGAGTACTTGTCCTTGATATCGGTCCCGGTCTTCAGCTTCATGCCGTCGGAGATGTGTCCCCATTGCGTGGCGGATGTGGAGACCTGGTCGACCTTGTCGTTTCGCAATCCGTCGACGGCAGCTGACACCGCTGCGTACTGGGGCGAGGCGGCGCCGTCCGTTCCGGCGTCGATGAAGTACACCAGCCCGGGTGGCACGATCTCGAACTGCGCGACGACCGGTGCGTCACTTTCGTCGAGGCGTCCGTTGGCCGTGATCGTCTCGTATTCGGTGCGTGGCTGTTCGTGGGCTGCGGGCTCCCACGTGACGGCACGCTCGGTGTCGGCGACCTTCACCGTGCTCGGGAGCGGATCGTCGGTGTCGAGCACACCCTGCACGCCGAGGTCGCGGGGCAGTGTCTGCACGTAGACGAGCGCGAGTCGTGCGTTGTAGCCGCTCGTTCCGTTGGTGCCGAACTCCAGCTCGACGACGGCTTCCTCATCGAGGGTGAGCGTCTGCGCGATCGGCGTCGCCGACCCTGTCGAGGTCGCCGTCTTCGAGACGGTCTCGCCGTTTGCCGTGAGCTTCGCGGAGAGGTTCGTCGTGAGTCCCGCACGGGGCGCCTGAACCCCGACGACGTTGTAGGAACCGGCGGGGAGGGTCAGGTGGTAGGTGACCGGCTTGTTGAAATCGGCGCCGATGTAGGAGGAACCCCAGTCCTGGGCTGTTCCGCTCGCGAGCGTGGTCGCTGCGGTCGAGTACCCCCACGTGCTGCCCGCGGCGGTGCCGTCCCACTTCTGGTCGGCGGTCTCGTTGCGGAGCTCAGGCGAGACGCCTGCCGCGGCCGCATGGGCGGAGCCTGCTCCCGAACCACTCGCGCCGGAGTCGATGAAGTAGTCGAGATCGGCGGGCACGACGAGCACCGTCGCCGAGAAGCGCTGGTAGACGCCGGCTGCGGTCTTCTCCGAGGTTCGACCGCTGGCGGCGAAGCTCGCAAGCTCGCCGGTGGTCGTGGCGCTGGCGTTCGACGCGGCTGTCCAGATGACGTCTTCTTCGGTGCCCGAGAGGACGAGCGTGCCGGGCAGGGCACGTTCGGTGGTCGTGATGGCCACGGAGCCGAGGTCCGTCACGTCGGCGCTCACATCCTTGGGTGTGAGCGCATCTGCCGCGGAGGCGAGACGCCGTTCGAGCGCTGTCGCGCCTTCGACGTCGAGTCCGTACCCGACCGGGTCGGCGATCGCGGTCTGCGCGGCCGTCCGTGCGGCAGCGAACGGAGCCCACGACTGGGGTCCGTAGTCTGCCTCGACGAGCTGCGCGACGGCGGAGACGGCCTCGGTGAGCGCTCCCGTGTCGACGCGCGCGGAGTCGGCGACTGCACTGATCGTGGCGACCGAGTCGACGTTGAGTGCGCTGTCGTTGGCGGTCCTGATGACCACCGTGTGGGCGCCGTTCTCGAGCCCGCGGAGCGTGAAGGTCGTTCGGGCGCTGCCCGCGCTCCAGGTTGGAGCTGCGAGCGCGACGGGGATCCCGTCCACCTCGACATCGAGCGTCGCGGTGCCGGGGTTGGAGCCGATGATGTCCAAGCCCGTTCCGGTGAAGGAGTAGCTCAGTGCGGCTCCCTTGGCCGTGCTCTTGGACGCGGTTCGCTGCCACTCGAACATGCCCTGTCCGTTGACGTGGCTCCAGCTGGCGTCGAACTCGAGAACCGGGGTCGACGTGTTCGACCAGCTGCTCTGGTGCATCCCGTCGATGATCTGCGTGTAGTAGGGCGTGTATCCGGGCAGCGTCTGGATCCGCAGGTTGTCGAACTGCACGAAGTTGAAGCTGGACCCGAGTTGGATGCGCCCCGCGGACTGCGGCGCCGCATCCGTGTGCGACGCGACCTGCACGCCGTTGATCGAGGCCGTGTAGGTGTCGCCTGCGACGGTCACGGCGATGCTGTTCCAGACGCCGGCACCAGCATTGAACGCGACTTCCGCGTTGCCTGCCACGGTGCCGCTCGCGAGCGTCGTGCCGTAGCGGCTGAAGGTCCACGCGCCGGTGGGCTCGACCTTGAGCTCGGCTGCCGAGACGTTCTGCCCGTTCGCCGTGCCGCCCTGCTCTCTGGCGCCGATGGTCGCGTACTGCGCTCCCTCTGCCTCGAAGAGCACGTCGGTCGAGACGGTGTAGTTCGCCCACCGGGCGTCACCGATCGTCGTCTTGGGGTCGCCGCTGTTCCACGCGCCGCCGGCCATGCCAGGGCCCACCTGCTGCCTGAGCACGCGGCCATGGGTCGCATCGGCTGTGGCAACCGACTCGAATGCGCCGTTGGTGTCGTTGGTGTAGCGCGGGGTCACGCCCTGGTCTTCTGGCTGCAGTGCTGGCGTTCCGCTCGGCTTCTGCTTGGCACCGCGGCTGTCCAGGAACGACGCTCCGGAGTCGACCAGCGATCCGGTGGCCGGGTCATAGCCGCTGATGTTGCCCGCGCCGGCGTACTCGAAGTCGTCGGCGTACAGGACCTCGTCATCGGTGACACCGTTCTGGGTGCCGGTCGGGTCGGTGTCGAGAACGTCGCGGCCGCCGTCCTGGTCGGTGTATTCGGGGGACGTCGGCAGCGAGCTGGCGTAGCCGTCCCTGGGTGTGAGGGTGCCGTCGGCGGCCGCCGTCGCCTGGTCGAGGGTGGTGAGGGTCAGCGACGACCAGGGCTTCACCTCGACGGTGTAGAGCCCGTCTCCGTCCGGCGAGATCTCGCCGATCGGGGTGAGGTAGTTGTCGTTGTAGGCCTGGCCGTCATCCGCGGCGCGCGTCTCCCAGAGCTCAGCCGTACGGTCCGCACCGAGCTCCATGTCCTTTGCCGTGATGCGGTACGTCTTCGTGAAGCTGCTGTCGTTGATGATGACGGTCGAGAAGTCGCTGGCGTCGGGTGCCGCCAGAGTCGTGAAGGATGCGCCGCCGAGACGGGCGCCGCTCGGCGGATTGCCCTTCCCCAGCTCGCTGTCCGATGCCTGAGGGATCGCCCGCCAGATTCCCGCGGTGTTGTCGTCGTTCTCCCAGCCGAGCTTCGCGAACTTGGTGAACTGCTCGATCATCGCCAGGCCACCGTCGTAGTACAGCCAGCCGGACCATGGGTCGCGTGCGCTCACGAGCTCCTTGGAGGAGTACTGGAACCCGTCGTAGAACGAGCCGATCGCGGGCTGGAAGATGTTGAGGGTGCGTCGGGACTCGTCGAAGCCGGTCGTGACCCAGTTGCCCATCTCGAGGGCGCTGTTCGGGCCGCCGAATTCGGTGCCCGTTCCGCCCCGCTCGTCGCTGTTGGTGTTGTTCGGTCGGTCGGCAGAGTTGGAGAACGTGGACTGGCCCTCCGAGTTCCAGACCTCCTTGTCCAGCTCCTCGGCGACCTTCTTGAGGTTGCCGGCGTTGTCGTCGGCGCTCGAGTAGTGGAAGCCCACGATGTCGACGGCGTCACGCAGCGAGGAGTCGCTCGGGGATGTCATCTGGTTGCCGAAGGACACCGGTGGAGTCCCGACCGTGTCGGCGGCGACCGTCTCGATGGATCGGTAGAGGTCCCGTTCCTGATCCGAGGCGAAGCCGCTGTTCGGGTCGCCCGCACTCGCGCTCTCGTAGCCCTTGTCGTCGCCGCGGAGCCAGCCGGAGAAGTCCTTGTAGAGCTGGACCTCGGGGTTGCTCGTCTCGTTGGCGTCTGGGTTGATGGAGTCGACCATGATGCCGTATTCGCGGTACGCGGCGAGCACGGTGTTCTTGAACCAGATGTACTGGGCGGCGTGCGTGGTGGCCCAGGCTGGTCGATTCCAGCGCAGGATGCTGACGTGCACATCGCCGTGTGCGACGAGCTGCGCGTCGGCCGCGAGCTGGAAGCCTGGCTCGCGCTGCACGTTCGGGTACTCGTCACGAGAGCGCATCGTGGCTGCGTTCGGCCCGGTGGAGGTGTTGCGGTCGTTGCCCATCTCGATCTTGATGGTGTTCATGATCGGGCGGTCGCCCCCGAACAGCGTCTCGATCAGCTCCCAGTACTTCTCCGGATGCTGCGCCTTGTAGTCGAGGAGCAGAGCGCTCGTCGAGTTGGCGGTGAGCACGCCGAAGCCCTTGAACGTGAGGCCGTTCACGTTCTCTGCGGCAGCAGCGACGTCTGCGCCGTCCACGGTCACCGAGACAGGATCCGATCCCGCCGCTTGGGCTGACGTGGGGGCGACGAGAACCGGTGCGATCATCGCCACCGCCGTGGCCGCGATGAATGCCAGACTCATCCGCCGCCTGCGGACCCTGCTCGTGCTCGTGACTCGACCGAGCCGATGGTCCTGAGGCATGTGCGCTCTCCGTTCTGTGCGCTGTCCGCGCGGGCTCGTTCGTTGAGTGCGCGGCGGGCACGACTGTGTGCTTCCGAGCTGATCTTGGAGCGGGGTCGACAAAAAGGCCAGCAAAACGAACAGAACCGTTCAAGCTCGACGCGATGCGAACATGTCTGTACGCTCGGATCCGTGGACGACATCCCGCCGTTCGGTCTCCTGCGTCGAGAGCGGATCCTCAACGAGCTGCGGCGGGCAGGGTCCGTCCGCGTCGCCGCGCTCGCGCGGCAGCTCGAGGTGTCCGAGCTCACGATCCGCCGCGACATCACGCACCTCTCCGATCGCGGTCTCCTCACCCGAGTCCACGGCGGCGCGACGCTGCGGAGTCGCCTGGATACCTCGGTGCCGTCGGTCGCCGCACAGGCGACCGCGATTCGCTTCAGGGTCGGCATGGTCACCCCGTCACTGAGCTACTACTGGCCGCAGGTGATCGTCGGCGCACGGGCCGCGGCCACTGACCTCGGCGTGCAGCTCGTGCTCAGGGGTGCCAGCTACTCCGTCGATGATCAGCGCAGGCAGATCTCCTCCCTCGTCGAATCGGGCGGCCTGCACGGCATCATCGCCGCGCCGGAGACGGGCGGTGCGGACGGACGGGCGCTGCTGCACTGGCTGGAGTCCCTCCCGGTGCCGGTCGTTCTCGCTGAGCGCCAGGCCTCCTCCGTCGCCGCGCTCACGAGCCTCGAATGGGTCACCACGGACCACGTCTTCGGCGGTTCCCTCGCCGCCGACCATCTCGCATCGCTCGGGCACCGCCGGGTCGGCATCCTCACCTCGACCGGCTCCCCGACCTCCGCGCAGCTCCGGCAGGGATGGAGCGGTGCTGTCAAGGAGCTCGGCCTCGAATCGGTGGTGGACGTCGACGCGAACCTCGACGACATGGATGGGCAGTCGAGGGAGGCGTTCATCGCTCGAGTGCTCGACGATTGTCGCCGGGCATCTGCGACGGCCCTGCTCATCCACTCCGACCCTCAAGCGGTGCTCGTGCAGCAGTACGCCCGCGATCACGGCTGGTCGATCCCCGACGACCTTGCCGTCATCGCCTACGACGACGAGGTGGCGCAGAATGCCGAGCCGCCCATCACGGCGCTGCGCCCTCCCAAGCAGCACATCGGGCGGCTGGCCGTCGAGACGATGGTGTCGCGCCTCGAGGAAGGGCCCCGTCGACCGGTGCAGCGCACGCGTGTCCTCCCCGTGCTGCACGCGCGGAGTTCGACCGGGGCGCTCTCCTGATCGTCAGCCGCGCATCCCCATCGCCCGTTCGTGGTCGATGAGCGCCTGTCGGACAGCGATGTCGTCGGCGTGCCCCGCGAGCTTGCCGCTGGCGCGGACGATGCGGTGCACGGGCACGAAGAGGCCCACGAGGCAGGCGCCGCACGCGCTCGCGGCGGCGCGGGCGGCGCGCGGATGCCCGGCGATGGTCGCGACGTCGCCGTAACTCGCGAGGGTGCCGGGTTCGACGAGCCTGGCCGCCCTCCACATGGCGCGGCGCAGCTCGGTGCCGTCCTGGTGGACGTCGATGGCCTCGAGGAGCGACGGGTCGCCGTCATCGAAGGCTCGGACGGCGGCGAGTGCGGCGTCGGCTTCATCGAGCTCCTGCGTCTCGAGGAGCTCGGATCGGCGGCCGAAGACCGCGTAGGCGAGCGAGTTCGGGCTCCCGAATCCTGAGGCGCGCACGGCCCCCGACGACCCGGCCTTGATGATCGAGAACCGCTCGCCGAGCAGCTCGACGCTGCCGACGCGGAGTCCGGCGGCGTCAAGTGGGCTCTCTCCGGGTGCTTCTGGCATGACAGGAACTCTGCCACGTCGAGAGAAGTCCTGGTCAGAGGCGGTGCGGAGGCGTCGAAATTGCGCTGGGAGTTGGCTGAGTCACCCAGCTCGGGGTGGCAATGGCGGGCGCCGGAACTTAAACTTGAGCCATATCGACTCAACTTTTCATCCATCAGAGTCGGAAGCAACTTTGACGAAGGAGCCCCATGGCAAACATGCAAGGCGCTCAGGCACCAGACGAAGAGGCCAAGAGCGCACTCGAACAGTACGGAATCAACCTCACCGACATCGCCCGCTCGGGCAAGCTCGACCCGGTCATCGGCCGCGACACGGAGATCCGACGCGTCAGCCAGGTGCTGACCCGGCGCACCAAGAACAACCCAGTGCTCATCGGCGAGCCCGGCGTCGGGAAGACCTCGGTCGTCGAGGGCCTCGCCCAGCGCATCGTCGCCGGCGACGTCGCCGAATCCCTCAAGGACAAGGAGCTCGTCAGCCTCGACATGTCGGCGCTCATCGCGGGCGCCAAGTACCGAGGCGACTTCGAGGAGCGGCTCAAGGCCGTCCTCAAGGAGATCACCGAATCCGACGGGCGCATCATCACGTTCATCGACGAGCTCCACACCCTCATGGGTGCTGGCGGCGGAGAGTCGAGCATCTCGGCAGCGAACATGCTCAAGCCGATGCTCGCTCGTGGCGAGCTGCGCCTCATCGGCGCGACAACACTCGACGAGTACCGCCAGTTCATCGAATCGGATGCGGCACTCGAGCGACGCTTCCAGCAGGTGTTCGTCGGCGAGCCCAGCGTCGAGGACTCGATCGCGATCCTCCGCGGCCTGAAAGAACGGTACGAAGCGCACCACAAGGTGTCGATCGCCGACCAGGCGCTCGTCGCCGCAGCCGCGCTCTCGAACCGCTACATCACGGGCCGCAAGCTGCCGGACAAGGCGATCGACCTCATCGACGAGGCGGCCTCGCGCCTGCGGATGGAGATCGACTCCTCGCCGGTGGAGGTCGACACCCTCCAGCGACAGGTCGACCGTCTCCGCCTCGAGGAGCTCGCGCTCAAGAAGGAGCACGACGACGCCTCCCGGCAGCGACTCGCCACACTCCGCGCCGACCTCGACACGAAGAACGCGCGCCTCGGCGAGCTGAAGGAGCGCTGGAGCATCGAGCGGGCGTCCCTCAACCGAATCGGCGAGCTCCGAGAGGAACTCGACAACATCCGCGTGCGCGCCGACCGCGCGCAGCGCGAGGGCAACCTCGAGCTCGCCTCACGGCTGCTCTACGGGGAGCTCCCCGGCATCCAGAAGCAGCTGCACGAGGCTGAGGCCACGGAAGGCGGCGGGCCCAAGCTCGTCAACGACCACGTCACAGCCGAAGACATCGCGGGGGTGGTGGCCGCATGGACCGGCATCCCCGTCGGCAGGCTGCTGCAGGGCGAGATGGAGAAGCTCCTCCACCTCGAGGCCGAACTCGGCAAGCGACTCGTCGGGCAGCAGAAGGCGGCGGCGACGGTCGCGGATGCGATCCGCCGCACGCGCGCGGGCATCGCAGACCCCGACCGCCCCACGGGGTCCTTCCTCTTCCTTGGCCCCACCGGAGTCGGGAAGACGGAGCTCGCGCGAGCGCTCGCCGAGCTGCTCTTCGACGATGAGAAAGCCATGATCCGCATCGACATGTCCGAGTACGGGGAGAAGCACTCCGTCGCCCGGCTCGTCGGCGCCCCTCCCGGGTACGTCGGCTATGAACAGGGCGGGCAGCTCACCGAGGCCGTCAGGCGCAGGCCGTACTCGGTTGTGCTGTTCGACGAGGTCGAGAAAGCGCATCCCGAGGTCTTCGACATCCTCTTGCAGGTGCTCGACGACGGGCGTCTCACCGACGGCCAGGGGCGCACGGTCGACTTCCGCAACGTCATCCTGATCCTCACCTCGAACCTCGGCTCGCAGTACCTCATCGATCCGCTCCTCACCCCTGAGGACCGGGAGGAGAGCGTCATGGCGGCCGTCCGACACTCGTTCAAGCCGGAGTTCGTGAACCGACTCGACGACATCGTCGTGTTCAGCGCCCTCTCGCAGGATGAGCTGGCGCAGATCGTGGCGCTGTACATCGACCGGCTCCAGCGCAGGCTCGGCGAGCGTCGCCTCACGATCAAGGTCGACGACGACGCCAGGGCCTGGCTTGCCGAGCGCGGGTACGACCCCATTTACGGGGCCAGGCCGCTGCGCCGACTCATGCAGCGCGAGATCGACGACCGCCTCGCGAGGGCACTCCTTGCGGGCACGGTCCGCGACGGCGACACGATCTCCGTCGTCGTGGCGAGCGACGGCGAGTCCCTGAACGTGCAGTCCACGACGCCGCACGCCGCGGCCATCGAGTAGGGCGCTTGGCGCTTGGCGTCGGGCGTCGAGCGTCGGGCGCCGGGTGTCGGCGCTGGCCTCAGTGTCAGTGTCAGAAGAGTGAGCCAGATGCAGGTTCCAGCCCGCTGGAGCCTGCATCTGGCTCACTCTTCTGCGCCCGGGGAGCGGCGCGGAGCGGCGGGGAACGCCGGGGTGAGACGGGAGGGAGGCGGAGCCGGGAGGTCTCTGGTGGGTAACTCGGGCGCGTCGCTCGCCGCGCGCATCCGCAACCACGCTTATCTTGAGCGGCATGGAGCACCTGCGCTGGATACTGCCACTCATCGCCGCGCCTGTCGTCGCCGTGCTCGGCATCGTCGGCGTCATCGCCCTGTCGGTGCGCCGACTCACGTCCACGCCCGTCGCGAGCGAAGACGTCATGGTGCTGTTCGGACGTGACGCCTACCAGTTCTTCCTCGGCACGCTCGTGCCGTTTGTCCTCCTCGCGTTCATCGTCGGCCTCATCGCCTACGCCGTCTACGCCGTCGGGACGACATTCGGGTGGATCGCGCTCCGCGAGACGCCGCTCTTCAAGACCTGGACACTGCCACTGCTCTTCTCGCCGGCCATCGCCGTCGTCGTGTTTTTCGTCGTCGCCTTCATGCCGTTCGTGGCTGGGCCGAGCGAGGCGCTCGTGCCCGTCGTGAGTGCGCTCGGCGCCTTCATCGTCTGCCTCGCGATCGCGGGCGCACTGTGGTTCCGCGAGACTCTCGGCGCCCGCGCCAGCAAGCGCGTCGTCGCCGACGCGCCCGCGACGGGCGAGGTGAGCGTCACCGCCTGATCCTCGTCCTCGAATCCGGACTCGGGTGCTGCTTTCCCTTTTGCTACCGAGTGGGGAGAGCTGACCTGGCCGAACGTCGGTGGGCGGCCGTACGTTGACAGGATGCGGACGAAACGGGGCTCACAGGTAGGTCGCTTCATCTGGCTCGGGCTGCTCGTCGCCCTGGTCGGATTCGGACTCGGTGCGGCACCCCGATTGCTCGAACGGCTCCACGCGGCGCCGTCGGCAGACGGGCTCGCGTTCAGTTTCGCCACGCTCGCGTACTTCCTGCTCCTCCCCGCCGCGCTGCTGGCCCTGGTGATCCTGTCGACGTACGTCGTCCGAGTCGACCTCCTGCACGCCGTCGAGCGACGCTGGGCAGCGCGGAAGCACGGCGATGGCGCCGACGCCGAGCGGTGGAAGCGGCGAGGGCGCTGGCTCGTGCCGCTGCTCGTCCTCGGGGCCGTGTTCGCGCTCGTCGCGGCCATCGTCGCCCCGGTGCTCTCCGGGGTTGATGGAGCTCCCTCGTCCGACGACGAGGTCGGCCGCTCCTTCACGGGACTCGGCTTCTCACTGCTCTTCTGGGCGTGCATGCTCTTCGCGGTCCTCCTCCTCTTCGGCCTTGGCCGCGCGGCGCTCCGAGGGGTCGCCGAGAATAGCCGCGAGAGCAGGCACCGCCGCGGCAAGTACACGAGCCGAGAGCGCGAGCAGCTCGACGCGCAGCGCTACTCCCACGACCGCCTCACGGCTGCGCTTCGCTTCCGAGATGAGCTGCTCGAGCAACGCATCCCGCAGACCGTCGATGTATGGGACTTCCGCGCTTCGCCCAACGAGGTGTTCTTCCAGGATGCGCCAGCGACCTACGCCCGCTACTACGGGCGAGACGTCAGCTACTCCACCACCTCCGGCTTCTTCTTCGGCAGCCCGGCCTTCGTCGCGGCGGGGCTTGCCGTGAACGCGCTCGGCAACGCATCCGCCCGGTCGAGTGCTGAGCGAGAGGCCGCAGAGCAGTGGCGAGAGTGGCAGACGGCGAGGGTCCTGGTCTCGAACCAGCGACTGATCTGCTTCGCGGGCGGACGGTGGCTGTCGTTCTGGTATTCGGGGGTCGTCGCGAGCTACCCGTCGTTGCGTGAGCGGTCGCTGGTGCTGCAGTTCGAGGGGGCGGAGCCCTTGATGCTCGTCGGCGATCACGTGCCGGTCGCGATCATGATGGCGACGTACTCGATGCACGGGGCCCGAGGACTCGCGGGGCATCCCGACCTCGTGGCCGCCGCGGAGGCTCTCCAGCCCGCGCCCGGGTCGGACTGACGCGGAACCCCTCGCGCCCGCAGCGCAACGCGCAGCGCGCAGCGCGCGACCCGAGGCGACCTGGACGTCGAAAGCTGACTTGTGGTCGTCAACCGCGAGGGTTGACGACCACAAGTCAGCTCTGGGGCTCGCCCCGTGCGGCGCCCGGGTTGGAGTCGCGCGGATTTCGTAGGTGTTGGAGCGCGGCGTGCAGCGTGCTGCTCGAGGCTCGAGGCTCGAGGCTCGAGGCCCGAGACTCGAGGCGCGGGGTGACCTGCAAGTCGAAAGTGGACTTGTGGTCGTCAATCGCGAGGGTTGACGACCATAAGTCAGCTCTGGGGCTCGCCCGTGCGGCGCCGGGGTTGGAGTCGCGCGGATTCCGTGGGTGCTGGAGCGCGGCGTGCAGCGTGGTGCCCGAGGCCCGAGGCTCGAGGTGCGGGGTGACCTGGACGTCGAAAGTGGACTTGTGGTCGTCAATCGCGAGGGTTGACGACCATAAGTCAGCTCTGGGGCTCGCCCGTGCGGCGCCGGGGTTGGAGTCGCGCGGATTCCGTAGGTGTTGGAGCGCGGCGTGCAGCGTGGTGCCCGAGGCCCGAGGCTCGAGGTGCGGGGTGACCTGGACGTCGAAAGTGGACTTGTGGTCGTCAAGCGTGAGGGTTGACGACCATAAGTCAGCTCTGGGGCTCGCCCGTGCGGCGCCGGGGTTGGAGTCGCGCGGATTCCGTAGGTGTTGGAGCGCGGCGTGCAGCGTGGTGCCCGAGGCGAGGCCCGAGGCCCGAGGCGAGGCGAGACTCGAGGCGCGGGGTGACCTGCAAGTCGAAAGTGGACTTGTGGTCGTCGAGCGTGAGGGTTGACGACCACAAGTCAGCTTTGGGGCTCGCCCCGTTCGGGGCCCGGCAGCGGTCGGTCTACTCGTCGAAGATGATGACCTGTCGCACGGCCTGCCCGTCGGCGAGCTTGTCGAGCGAGTCATTGATCTCCGACAGCCGGATGCGTCCCGAGATGAGCTCCTCGACGGGCAGCTTCCCATCGCGCCAGAGCTGCGCGTAGACGGGAATATCGCGAGCCGGGACTGCCGATCCCAGGTAGGAGCCCACGATGGTCCGGGCCTCTCCGGTGAGCCCGAGCGGAGCGATCGATGAGCGCGCATCCGGCGAGGGGAGTCCGACCGTGACCGTCGTGCCGCCGACGCCGGTAGCGGCGACTGCGGTCTCGAAGGCGCGAGGATGACCAGCCGCCTCGATGACGATCGGGGCCTTGACGCCGTTCTCGGCGAGTTCCGCTGGCGTATAGACCTCGCTCGCGCCAAGCTCCAGGGCCCGGGTGAGCTTCTCGGGGTTCGCGTCCACGCCGATGACCTTGCCCTTCTCCAGCGAGACGGCAGTGAGGAGCGCCGCCATCCCGACGCCGCCCAGGCCGACGATCATCACGGTGTCGCCGTCCTGCGGCTTGCCCGCGTTGATGACCGCGCCGCCACCAGTGAGCACCGCGCAGCCCAGCACGGCGGCGATCTCCGGCGGCACGTCGTGCCCGATGGGCACCACCGACTGACGGTTGAGCACCGCATGCGTCGCGAATCCGGAGACGCCGACGTGGTGGAAGATGTCCTTCCCGTCGCGGTGCAGCCGGAAATGCTCGCCGACCAGGTAGCCGGCGTTGTTGGCGACGCTGCCGGGGGTGCACGGCAGCTTCCCGTCGGTCTTGCAGTTGTCGCACTCACCGCAGCGGGGGAGGAAGACCGTCGTCACCTGCTCGCCGATCTCGAGGTCGGTGACGTTCGAACCCACCTTCTCCACGATCCCCGAAGCCTCATGGCCGAGCAGCATGGGCGTCGGTCGTACCCGGTTCCCGTCGACGACGGACAGGTCGGAGTGGCAGAGACCTGCCGCCCTGATGCGGATCAGGACCTCGTCGGGTCCCGGATCATCGAGTTCCAGCTCGACGACCTTCAACGGCTTCGACTCCGAGTACGGCCGCGGCAGGCCGATCTCCTCGAGGACTGCTCCCTGGATGTTCATGCTGACTCCTTCGTCGATACATGCGGTGGATGCTGCGGCCCGGGGTGGGCTCGGTTCAGTACGATTTCGGCAGCCCGAGCACCTTCGTGGCGACGAAGCTGCGGACCAGGTTGTTGTTGATGGGGGCGACGGAGAACATCCGCGTCTCCCGGAACTTGCGTTCGACGTCGTATTCGTCGACGAATCCGTAGCCTCCGTGCGTGTCGAGGCACATGTTGGCGGCCGCCCAGGACGCTTCGGAGCTGAGCAGCTTCGCCATGTTCGCCTCAGCGCCGGCGGGCTCACCCGCATCGAACCGTGCGGTCGCCTCGTCCCGCATGAGCTCGGCAGCGCGAACCTTCATGTAGGCGTCGGCGATGGGGAACTGGACGCCCTGGTTGGTGCCGATGGCGCGTCCGAACACGTGGCGGGCCTTGGCGTAGGAGACGGCGCGCTCGATGAACCAGTAGCCGTCGCCGATGGCTTCGGAGGCGAGCAGGATGCGCTCGGCGTTCCAGCCGTCGAGCACGTGCCGGAAGCCGTTCCCGACTCGCCCGATGACCGCGTCGGCGGGCACGCGGACGCTTCGGTAGGTCACCTGGTTGGTGGCGTAGTTAAACATGGTGCGCACGGGGGTGACGAGCAGGGCGTCCGGCTGCTGTGCGCGGATCTCGCGAAGGTCGAGCAGGAACAGCGTGAGGCCGTCCGTGGTCCCCTTCGGGGTCTCGGAGGTCCGCGTGAGCACGAGTGCGAGGTCGGACTCCTCGAACCGGCTTGTCCAGGTCTTGTGGCCGTCGATCACGTAGCTGTCGCCGTCGGGGGTCGCGGTGGTCGTGATGGCGAGGGTGTCCGAGCCGGCGTCCTCGGTGATCGAGAATGCCTGGAGGCGGATGCTGCCGTCTGCGATGCCGGGGAGGTAGCGGTCTTTCTGGGCGTCGGTGCCGTGCCGCAGCAGTGCGGCCATCGTGTACATCTGCGCGTGGCAGGCGGCGGAGTGTCCTCCGGAGCGGTTGATCGCCTCCATGACGCCCGTGGCGGCGTCGATGCCGTAGCCGCCACCGCCGTACTCGCGCGGGATCATGACGGAGAGCAGGCCGGCGGCTCCCATGGCGTCGACGAATTCCTGCGGATAGCGGCGCTCGCGGTCGGTCTCACGCCAGTAGGCGTCGTCGAATTCGTCGCAGACCGCTTCAGTGCGCGCACGCAAGGCTGTTCTGTCGTCGCTGGCAGTCCGGCTTGTCACAGCGGCTCTCCTTCGGTCAGGGGCGGCACTCGCGGCAGGGCGACGGGCCGTCAAATATTTTTAGGATGATCGCCAACATAGCAAGGCTGAGAGCGAGCTACAAGGTATTGACCCCTTGAATATATTCGCTTACGGTAATCGGGAAGCGCTCCTCACGCTCGCCACCCAGAGCCCGAGCGCCTTCCCCCGCTGGGCCAATCAAAGGAGATGGCACGTGACGAACGACATCAAGCTCCACATCCTGGAGTCAGGAACCATGGAAGCCGACCTCACCTGGCTGCTGCTCAAGCCAGGCAGGGTCATCAAGACCCGCGACCACCGACACGACGAACGCGCATGGGGTCAGGTGCCGACGCACGCCGTGCTCATCGACCACCCGGACGGGCGCATCCTCTGGGACACCGGCGTCCCACGCAACTGGGCCGAGCACTGGGCCCCGACCGGCTTCGACGAGTTCTTCCCCGTCATCGACGACCCGCAGGCAGACACCGGCTACCTCGACTCCAGCCTCAAGCAGCTCGAGCTCACCCCAGACGACATCGACATCCTCGTGCTCTCGCACCTGCACTTCGACCATGCTGCCAACGCCAAGATGTTCGACAACGGCAAGACCCGCATCGTCACGAGCCAGGCCGAGCTCGACGGAGTCGCCACCATCACCGGGTACAACCAGGGCGCGCACATCCCCGACGACTTCAAGGGCCTCAACATCGGCGGCATCGCCGGTGACGACGAGATCCTGCCGGGCGTCAGCGTCATCCAGACGCCGGGCCACACGTGGGGAACCATGTCGCTCAAGGTCGACCTGCCCAACGACGGCACGAAGATCTTCACCTCAGACGCCGTCTACCTCGCCGACTCCTGGGGGCCGCCTGCGGTCGGCGCGGCCATCGTGTGGAACAACCTCGCCTGGCTGGAGTCGGTCGAGAAGCTCCGCCGCATCGCTCAGGAGACCGACGCCCAGGTGATCTTCGGCCACGATGAAGAGCAGAAGAAGGAGCTCACCTTCGCGCCGAACGGGTTCTACTCATGATCCTCTACGACTTCCGCTGCCAGGAAGGCCATCGCTTCGAGGCTGGCATCGAGTCGATGCTGGCCGACAACCCCGCATGCCCCGGATGCGGGACGGCGACCAGCCGTGTCCCCTCCGCGGTGCGGATCGGGGGCGCCGCCGACGCAGGACCCAGCCGCGCCGAGATGCCGCACAGCTGGCATGGCATCGATCGCGGCCGCCCTGAAGCGGTCGCCCACTGGCGCTCCAAGATCGAGAAGCGCGAGAAGCTCGAGGCCAAGTACCCGGAGCTCGCCGGCGACCGTCGTCCGATCCTCGCCCACGAGGGGATCTTCCAGGGGCGCCCGCTGCGTGCGGGCGACGACATCAGCGCGTCGGTCGCCTCCGCGACGGCCGCCGCAGCTCGGGCATCGGAATCGCAGACCTCGACGTCGAGCACAACCACCAGGAGAGGGACCGGAGCATGACCGCGACAGATTCCACGCACACCCAGACCGATGCGCAGCAGGCGTATGGCACGACGACGATCCTCGACGACATCGACCGCACCGCGTCTCGGTCCTACGAGGTGCCTTCCCCCGTTCCAGGCGGGGTCGTGCTGTCCATGATCCGCGCCAACGTGTGCGGTTCCGACGTGCACATCCTGCACGGCAGCCACCCCCTGGTTCGACCCGGCTGCGTCATGGGACACGAGGGCGTCGGCCGTGTCGCGGCCCTCGGAGACGGCGTCACGACCGACTTCGCGGGAGCCCCGCTCGCCGTGGGAGATCGAGTCGTCGCCACGTACTTCCAGGCCTGCCGCCGCTGTCCCGAATGCAACAACGGGCACGGCAACATCTGCCGAAACGCCTACACGGGATGGTCGAAGCAGGCCGACGAAGCCCCGCACTTCTTCGGCACGTTCGGCACGCACTACGCGGTGGGCCCGAACCAGGCCGTGTACAAGGTGCCGGACGGCGTCACCTCGAAGGCGGCCTCCTCGGCCAACTGCGCCCTGTCGCAGGTCTACTACGGGTGCCTCCTCGGGGAGGTCTCCTACGGAGACAAGGTCGTCATCTTCGGCGCAGGCGGGCTCGGCGTCTGCGCCTCCGCCGTCGCCTCGGTGCTGGGGGCGGAGGTCTACGTGGCGGAGATGACGCCGAGTCGGCTCGAGAAGGTCAAGGACTTCGGCGCCCACCACACGATCGATCTCTCGCAGGCTGCTGACGGCGCGGCACGCGTGCAGCTCGTCCGCGACGCGACGGGCGGGGGCGGTGACGTCGTGATCGACCTCACCGGCGTGCCGTCCGCGTTCTCGGAGTCGGTGCGGTCGGCGAGATCCGGCGGCATCGTCGTCGAGATCGGCAACATCTCTCCGAACAAGTACACGGACTTCGACCCTGGCCTCTTCACCCGGACCGGTGTGCAGATCCGCGCCGCCATCCGCTACCCGCTCGAGGTGCTCGGCAAGGCCGTGCGCTTCATCGAGGCGACGCCGCAGTTCCCGTGGGAGTCGCTCGTGGACGCCGACTACACCCTCGACCAGGTGCCAGAGGCCCTCGCTGCCGCAGAGTCGCGGCAGGTGACCCGCGCGGGCATCGTCATCGACGACTGATCACCGGCGACACCACGTCGACATCCGCCGACGACGAGCAGAGATTTTGGCCAGCGCAGATTCCAGGCCAGCAGAGATTCCAGGAGAGACATGTCCCAATCAGTGCACACCGCGTCGGGAGCTGCCACGACGACTGCCTACATCGGCGGCGAGCGCGTGGCCGCCGAGCGCAGCTACGAGAACATCGACCCGGCGACGGGGGAGGTGCTCGGCCTCACCGCGCGATGCGATGCATCCCACGTGGATGCCGCGGTCGCAGCCGCACGGGCGGCGCAACCCGGATGGGCCGCCACCAAGCCGGAGGTCCGCGCCGACCTGCTGCAGGCGCTCGCGGCGGCCATCATCGCGAACCGCGAGGAGCTCACGCTGCTCGAATCGCAGGACACGGGCAAGCCGCTCACCCAGGCGCGAACGGATGCAACGGTCGCTGCTCGGTACTTCACCTTCTACGGCAGGGCCATCGACTCCTACTACGGCCTGTCCTTGCCCGTCGATCCGGCGTTCCACGTGTATACGCGGCGGGAGGCGCTCGGCGTCTGCGGCAGCGTCATCGCCTGGAACTACCCCATGCAGCTCTTCGGCCGGGCCGTCGCGCCCGCCCTGGCCACGGGCAACACCGTGGTGCTGAAGCCGGCCGATGAGACGCCCCGCACCGCGGTGCGCATCGCGGAGCTCGCCGTCGAGGTCGGGATCCCCGCCGGGGTGCTCAACATCGTCACCGGCATCGGCGTCGAGGTCGGTGCCGCGCTCGCCGAGCATCCGGGCATCGACCACATCGGCTTCGTCGGATCGACCGCGGTCGGCACGTCGATCGCCACCGCGGCCGCCCAGAACGTGATCCCCGCGGTGCTCGAGCTCGGGGGCAAGAGCCCGCACGTCGTGTTCCCCGATGCCGACCTCGACGAGGCGACGATGTTCATCACGAAGGGCATCCTGCAGAACGCGGGTCAGACCTGCTCGGCGGGCTCACGACTCATCGTGCACGAGGATGTCGCCGACGAGCTTCTCGCGAAGCTGAAGACCTCCTTCGAGCGGGTGACCATCGGCCCGGGCTCCGACGACCGCGACCTCGGCCCCCTCGTCTCCGTCAAGCAGCAGGACCGGGTACGCGGCCTCGTCGACGGCGCAGACGGCCGCGTCATCACCGGTGGGCACGTGCCAGAGGGGCATGGGGCCGGCGCCTTCTTCGCCCCGACGCTCATCGCCGACGTCGACCCGAGCTCCGAGATCGCGCAGAAGGAGGTCTTCGGCCCCGTGCTGGTCGCCACGACCTTCACCGACGAGGACGAGGCGGTCCGCATCGCCAACGGAACCGACTACGCGCTCATGGCAGCGATCTGGACCCGCGACATCTCCAGGGCGCATCGCCTCGCCGCGCGCGTCGAGGCCGGGCAGGTGTACGTCAACGCCTATGGGGCGGGCGGCGGCGTCGAGTACCCGTTCGGCGGCTTCAAGAAGTCCGGCTACGGCAGAGAGAAGGGCGTCGAGTCGCTCGACGCGTACACCGAGACCAAGACCGTCATCGTCAAACTGTAGGGAGCATCATGACGCAGATCGTCGAAGGGTGGACGGGGCGGGTCTTCGAGGACTTCACCCCAGGAGACCTCTACTACCACCCGTTCTCCAAGACCGTCACCGAGGACGACAACATGACGTCGACCCTCATGACGCAGAACGTCGCGAAGGTCCACGTCGACGCGCGCCTCACGGAGAGCACCGAGTTCCGGCGCATCCTCGTGAACTCCTGCTTCACGCTCTCCCTCGTCACCGGGCAATCGACGATCGATCTGTCCATGAACGTGTTCGCGAACCTCGGCTGGGATGAGGTCCGGCTCCCGCATCCGGTCTTCGTGGGAGACACGATCTCGTCGCGTTCCAAGGTGCTGTCGCTCCGGGAGTCGCGCTCGCGCCCCTCGGTCGGCATCGTCGAGGTCGCGACCGAGGGCTACAACCAGGACGGCGTCATCGTCATCAGCTTCCGACGCACGTTCATGGTCTCGAGACGCGGGTTCCTGCCCGTCTCCCCGACGCCACGCCCCGACGAGTCGTCGCTGCCAGACGCGGTCGAGCGATGAGCGCCCTCGCGGCGGCGCAGACGCTGCTCTTCGTCCCGGGAGATCGGCCCGACCGCTTCTCGAAGGCGCTGGATTCCGGGGCCAGCCTGGTGATCCTCGACCTCGAGGATGCGGTCGCCCCCGACAGTCGGGAACGGGCGCGGACCGCCATCCGAGATCTGCTGGCCACGGCCGAACCGGGTCGTGTGCTCGTTCGGGTCAACCCGGCGGACACGGGCGACAGTGCGCCCGACCTCGCGCTCCTGGAGGACGTGTCCGCCAGGTCGCCCGGCGCCCTCGCTGGCGTCGCCGTGCCGAAAGCCGAGTCGCGGGCCTACCTCCGACAGGTGAGCGCCGCCTCGGGTGGCGCGCCGCTCCTCGCGCTCGTGGAGACCGTGCGCGGCCTTCGCGCTGCGGAAGCGCTCGTGACCCGCGGCCCTGGTGAACCCGAGCTCGACGTGCGCCTCGCCTTCGGGGCGCTCGACTTCGCGGTCGATGCGGGTGGCGACGCAGACTCGCTGCTCGATGCGGCACGCGTCGAGCTGGTCCTCGCCTCGCGACTCGCCGAGGCGCCAGCCCCAGTCGAATCCCCGAGCGCCAGCATCCGCGACCTCGCGGCCGTCGAGTCCGCCGCCAAGCACGCCGTCGCACTCGGCTTCGGCGGCATGCTCGCCATCCACCCCGCCCAGCTGCCCGTCATCGCCTCGGCGTTCCGGCCGACCGACGCCCAGATCGACTGGGCCCGCCGCGTGGTCGGCGCAGGCTCCGGCGCCGTGCAGGTCGACGGGGCCATGGTCGACGCGCCCGTGCTGCGGCGAGCGCGGCGCATGCTCGCCGCCGTCGGGGAGGCATCGTGAACGGCAGGCCGCTCGACGGCATCACCGTGCTCAGCGTCGAGCAGGCGGTCGCCGCCCCCTTCGCGACGCGGCAGCTCGCCGACCTCGGCGCCCGCGTCATCAAGATCGAGCGTGCAGGTGGCG
Organism: Pseudoclavibacter sp. 8L; assembly: GCF_902506465.1. Lineage (NCBI taxonomy): Bacteria > Bacillati > Actinomycetota > Actinomycetes > Micrococcales > Microbacteriaceae > Pseudoclavibacter > Pseudoclavibacter sp. 8L. The sequence continues at coordinate 1,788,798 of NZ_LR733186.1, forward strand.
ACTTCGCGCGCCGCTACGACTCCACCGTGCACGGCACATCGAGCTTCTTCGCCTGGCTCAACCGGGGCAAGGAATCGGTTGTGCTCGACCTCAAGGACGAGGCGGACGCCGAACTCTTCCGCAGCATCGCCGCGACCGCCGACGTCGTCGTGCAGAACCTCGCACCAGGCGCGCTCGACCGCCTCGGCCTCGGCTACGACGAACTCGCGGCAGGCAACCCCCGACTCATCTACGCCGAGATCTCCGGATACGGCACGGGTGGCAGCTACACGCGCAAGAAGGCCTACGACCTCCTCGTGCAGTGCGAAGCCGGCCTCCTCTCGGTGACCGGCACCCCGGAGCAGCCATCGAAGGTCGGAGCGTCCGTTGCCGACATCGCGGCAGGCATGTACGTGTACTCCGGTGTGCTCGCCGCGCTCATCCAGCGCGGACGGACCGGCGTCGGCGACCGCATCGAGGTCTCCATGCTCGAAGCGCTCGGCGAATGGATGCAGCAGCCGTACCTCTTCGCCGAGTACGGCGGCCGCCCTCCCCAGCGGCACGGAGCATCCCACGCCACCATCGCCCCATATGGCCCGTTCGAAGCCTCCGACGGGACCGTGTTCATCGGCATCCAGAACGAGACGGAGTTCGCGGGCTTCTGCCGCGACGTCCTGGGCGCGGCGGAGCTCGCCGACGACCCGAGGTTCAGCCTCAACGAGCATCGGGTCGCGAACCGGGACGCGCTCAGCGAGCTCATCGGAGCGGCGATCGCCGAGACTCCGAGCGATGAGGTGATCAGGCGCCTCGACTCCCTGGCGATCGCCAACGCGCGGATGCGGACGATGGCGGAGTTCTCCGCGCATCCGCAGCTCGCGGAGCGAGACAGGTGGGTCGAGGTCGAGACCCCAGGGGGTTCAGCCCGCTCGCTCCTTCCGCCCGTCACGGCCGGCTCCTACCGGCCGGCGATGAAGCCCGTGCCGGACACGGGCGAGCACACCGACCGCATCCGGCGCGAATTCGCCGCCACCGAAGAACGGAACTGACATGTCACTCGCTCGCAGCTACGCGCAGCATGCCCTCGGCCCCGTGGACCTCGACGAGGAGCGCTCCGCGTGGATGCGCGCGCTGCTCTTCGACGCCCTCGCCGTGACGCTCGGAGGCAGCGGACGCGAGTCGGCCCGAGCTGCGCGCGACGCCTACGCCGGGCTCGCCTCGGACGTCGCGCCGTCGTCCGTGTTCGGGGCTGCGCTTCGCCTGTATGCGGAGGATGCGGCGCTCGTCAACGGCATCACCGCCCACGGGCTGGAGCTCGACGACACCTTCGAGGAAGCGTCCCTGCATCCCGCCGTGGTGCTGTTCCCGGCGCTCTTCGCCGCCGCGGAAGAGCACGGGGCGAGCTACGGTGCCCTCCTCGATGCCGCGGTCGTCGGGTACGACGTGATGTGCGACATCGGGGTCGTCCTCGGAGCCGCCGAGAGCTACGGCCGCGGCTTCCACCCGACCGGGGTCGCGGGCGCCATCGGAGCAGCCGCAGCCGTCTCCCGCCTCCTCGGCTTCGACGAGTCGCAGACGGTCGACGCCATCGGCCTCGCCTCGAACCTCGCGGCGGGCTCGCTCGAGTTCCTTTCCGACGGTGCCTGGACGAAGCGCCTCAACGCGGGTCACGCCGCAGCTGTCGGAATCCGGGCAACCCGTCTCGCCGCGGTTGGGTTCGTCGCGCCGGCCGCGGCCCTCGAAGGACGCGACGGGTTCCTCGCGAACTACGGCGACGGCTTCCACCCCGAGCGTGTGCGCACCATCACGCCAGGGGAATACGCCTGGCGGACGAGCATCAAGCTCTACCCCTGCTGCCGCTACATGCACGGCAACATCGACCTGCTCCTGGACATCGCCTCGCAGCGGCCCGGCCTGTCCGCGGCCGAGGTCGACGACGTCGAGGTGGCCGTCATCGAAGCGGGCGCCCGCCTCGTCAGCGTGCCAGCAGACGCGAAGCTACGCGTCGAATCGGCGGTGGATGCGCAATTCAACATGCCGTTCGGCGCAGCGCTCGCGCTCACCACGGGCACCGCGACCGTCGACCAGTTCGACCGGGCGGCGGAGCTCGCGGACGAGCTGCTCCCGCTCATGAGGAAGGTGAGATGTGTGACCTCGCCTGCGGTCGAAGCGGCGTTCCCGGCAGACTGGACCGCCGAAGTGCGGATCACCTTCACGGACGGCAGCGTGCACGAGGCTTCGACGAACGCCTACCGCGGCTCTCCCGGCGCACGCGCCTCACGACAGGACCTGCACGCCAAGGCGAGGGGGCTCGTCGGCGAGACGTGCGCGAACGAGCTCTGGGCGCTCGTGGAACACGACCGCACCGCATCCGTCGCAGAGCTCATGGAAGCCATGCCGCGGCCCGAATTGCCCGCTCAGTAAGATGTCCCCGTGCCGCTCCCACCCGACGAACGCCTCGAAGACGCAGCCCGTCGCTACGGCAGCATGCGCTCGTTCGCGGCCGAGTACCTCCGAGAGCGCATCATCTCCGGGGTGCTCCTGCCCGGGGAGTCCCTGCAGATCGACGAGATCGCGCAACGGCTGAAGGTGTCGGCGACTCCGGTTCGCGAGGCGCTGCAGTCGCTCCGCGTGGAGGGGTTCGTCGACGGCGTGCGCGGCCAGGGCTTCCGCGTGCACCCGATCACGGCTGCGGACATCGAAGACGTCTTCCTCGTGCACGCCAACGTGGCCGGAGAGCTCGCCGCGCGTGCCGCGCGCAGCATCTCCGATGAGCAGCTGCGCGTGCTCGAGGCCCTGCACTACGAGCTGCTTGCCGCGGCCGTGCGCGGGGATGTCGAAGCGCTCGAGGCCCGCAACAACGAGTTCCACCACCTGCTCAACCACATCGTGGATGCGCCGAGGCTGCGCTGGCTCGTCGCCCTCTTCTCGAAGTACGTGCCCCGCAACTTCTACGCGCAGATCGAGGGGTGGCCCGAGGCGACCCGTGCGGACCACACGCAGATCATCGATGCCATCAAGGCCAGAGACGCGGAGGCGGCGAGGCATGCCGCGAGCGAGCACATCATCCACTCCGGGGAACTGCTGGCCGCGCACTTCAGATCGGCGACCGCCTCCGCATCCGCATCCGCCGACTCCCTCCCCAAACTCTGATCTCTCCCTCCGCCCCGGGTCCCCGAGGGGTGCGGGGGGCCCAGGTCTATGGGGTCTGGGCGCGCGCGGACCGGCCTCGGGCCTACCCGCGCGGGGCGAGCGACACGATGAGGTCGGTGCGCAGGTCGTCCGGGTTCATGTCGGGGCTCGGCTCGGTGACGTAGATCTCCACCATGGGGCCGGGCTCGTCGCCCGAGTCGCGGAGGTCCTGGATGAGTCGACCCCACGATTCGCCGAGGCCGTCGAACGATCCGAGGTGCGACGCACCGGCCGCGGCTCCCGCCGGGAGGGTGGAGTTCTGGATCGTCACATCGCCGACGAGCGTCTTCTCGCGGATCGGCTCGACGACCGGGAAGCCGATCTCGACGTCGAACGTCTGCGATGGGTCGCCGTGGTAGACCGCGAGGGCGGGTCCGGCCGGATGCACCTTGTCCGCACCGATCGCTGCAGCCATCGCCTGGAAGGTCGTGTCGAAGAGCGTCCGCAGCTCGCGCATGCTGACGTTGTCGTAGCGCGCGACGGCAAGTGGAACGGCGCTCAGCTCGAAGCGCTCCACGCCCTGGCGGGGCGAATCGGGCAGCGGAAGTGTCTCTGGCATGGTGTCCTCCTCGACGCCCCACTCGAGCGGGGCAGATGCTTGACGCCAACCTAGGGCAACGGGCCGTGCGCTGGACGTCATTCGCGGGTGACCTCCCCGGATTCTCGGCGGGTTCCTGGCATCGCTCCAGCGTGGGTCCAGCGCCGACGATGGCGCGCCAAGGGGCTACGATTCCGCAGGTGGCGCGCCGGCGCAGAAGACGGTCGGGTGGATGCGCCACCAGAGCGACGAGAGACACGAGCTGCGCATGAACACGGTCGAGAACGACGGCATCGAAACCGGGGCGACCCCGAAGCGGCCGCTCGCGCGGGCGCTCACTGCACGGCACATCCGCTTCATGGCGCTCGGGTCGGCCATCGGAACCGGCCTCTTCTACGGGTCCTCCGCCGCGATCCAGGCGGCAGGTCCAGCGGTGCTGCTCGCCTACATGATCGCGGGCGCCGCCGTCTTCATGGTGATGCGCGCGCTCGGCGAGATGACGGTGCGCCACCCCGTGACGGGCTCGTTCGGGCAGTTCGCGAACCGCTACCTCGGCGCACGCTGGGGGTTCATCACGGGCTGGACGTACGCGTTCGAGATGATCGTCGTCGCGATCGCCGACGTCACCGCGTTCGGCGTGTACATGGGCTTCTGGTACCCGGACGTCGCCCGCTGGGTGTGGATCGTCGCCGTCATCCTCTTCATCGCCGCCATCAACCTGCTCGGCGTGCGTGCGTTCGGCGAGCTCGAGTTCTGGCTCGCGCTCGTGAAGGTCACGGCCATCATCGCCATGATCGCCGGCGGCATCGCGATCATCATCTTCGGCTTCGGCAACCAGTCACCGGATGCGTCCGGCATCGGGGCGCTCTTCAATCCGGCGACGGGCGGCTTCTTCCCCATGGGCATCGAGGGCGTCATCGCGTCGTTCGCGATCGTGGTCTTCGCGTTCGGCGGCATCGAGATCATCGGCATCACGGCCGGCGAGGCGCAGGATCCGAAGCGCGTCATCCCGAAGGCCATCAACAGCGTGCCGCTGCGCATCCTCCTCTTCTACGTGGGCGCGCTCGCCGTCATCATGATGCTCGCGCCGTGGAACACGATCACGGGTGACGCGAGTCCGTTCGTGTCGATCTTCGACGGCCTCGGGATCCCCGCGGCCCCGCACATCCTGAACTTCGTCGTCATCACGGCAGCCCTCTCGGCCATCAACTCGGACGTGTTCGGGGCTGGCCGAATGATCTTCGGTCTCGCCGAGCAGGGGCAGGCGCCGCGCGTGTTCCTCCGCGTCTCCGGAAACGGCGTGCCGTGGGCGACGGTCGCGCTCATGGTCGCGGCGCTCGCGGTCGGCGCGTGGATGAACGCCGTCATCCCCGAGGACGTCTTCCTCGTGATCGCCTCCATCGCGACCTTCGCGACGGTGTGGGTGTGGATCATGATCGTCTGCTCGCACATCGCCATGAAGCGCGACATCGCGCGCGGTGGGCGCAGCGCGTCCGAGTTCCCTGTGCCGCTGTGGCCGTTCGCGTCCTGGGCGACCCTCGGCTTCCTCGTGTTCGTGCTCGGCGTGCTCGGCTGGTTCGAGAGCACCCGCGTGGCGCTCATCGTCGGCGCGGTGTGGCTGGCCCTGCTGCTGCTCGCGTACCGGTTCGCGGTCGGCTCCGCCGGCAAGCGCCGCGCTGAGCTGGTCGACGAGACCACGGCGCTCGAGGTTCAGCCTGGTCGGCAGACGCCGGAAGTCAAGGGCACCTCCCGCGACTGAGCCGCCCCGATACGATGGGAGCGCACATTCCCGGTGAAACACGACGACTGAGGCGAGCGAACTTGCAATACATCTCTACCCGTGGCGGCACGCTCGGTTCCTACTCCGACGTTCTTCTCGAGGGCCTCGCCCCGAACGGCGGACTCGCCGTGCCGGAGCTGCTGCCTCACTTCACGAACGAGGACCTCGAGAGCTGGCGCTCGCTCGACTACGCCGGGCTCGCGACGGCGGTGCTCGGCCTCTTCGCGACCGACATCCCGCGCGAGGACCTCGAGCAGCTCACCGCGCACGCCTACGGGGAGGGCCGCTTCGCGTCCGAGGACGTCGTTCCGCTGCAGAAGCTGGATGCGCAGCTCACGCTCGTCGGCCTGTCCGAGGGGCCGACCCTTGCGTTCAAGGACATGGCCATGCAGTACCTCGGGCAGACGCTCGACTATGTGCTCGGCAAGCGCGACCGGGTGCTCAACGTGCTCGGCGCGACCTCGGGCGACACCGGTTCAGCCGCGGAGCACGCTCTGCGCGGCCGCGAGCGCGTCTCGGTCTTCATGCTCTCGCCGCAGGGCCGCATGAGCGCGTTCCAGCGCGCTCAGATGTACTCGCTGCAGGACGAGAACGTGCACAACATCGCCGTGAAGGGCGTCTTCGACGACTGCCAGAACCTCGTGAAGCGCCTCGCCGAGGACATCGACTTCAAGCGCGGCAACAACATCGGCGCCGTCAACTCCATCAACTTCGGCCGCATCTCCGCTCAGATCGCCTACTACGTGTGGGCATGGCTGCGTGCGACCGATGAGCTGTCGGCGGATGAGCGCGACGGCTTCGAGGTCTCGTTCGCGGTGCCGTCCGGCAACTTCGGCAACATCCTCTCGGGTCTGTACGCGAAGCTCATGGGCCTGCCGGTCCGCAAGCTCGTGCTTGCCGTCAACGAGAACAACGTGCTCGACGAGTTCTTCCGCACGGGCTTCTACCGCCCGCGCAACGCCGAGAACACACTCGCCACGTCGAGCCCGTCGATGGATGTGTCGCGCGCGTCGAACCTCGAGCGGTTCGTGTTCGAGCTGCTCGGTCGCGACGGCGGCCGCACGGCTGCCGCGTGGAGCGAGCTCGCCGAGACCGGCGAGATCGACCTCTCCGTCGCGCAGCACACGTTCGAGCCGCTCTTCGGCATCGTCAGCGGAACGAGCACGCACGCCGACCGTCTCGCGACGATCCGCAGCGTGCACGACGCATCCGGTGTCACCATCGACCCGCACACGGCAGACGGCGTGAAGGTCGCGCGCGAGCACCTCGAGGACGGCGTGCCCATGCTGGTGCTCGAGACCGCGAAGCCGCAGAAGTTCGCCGACACCATCTCGGAGGCGCTCGGCTCGGACGTCGACGTGGATGCGGAGACGCAGGCCCTCCTCGACGCCCCGCAGCGGGTCGTCGAGCTCGACGACGACGAGCAGGCGCTTCGCGCGTTCATCTCGGAGCGCGTGCTCCGCTAGCCGCTGGCCGCTAGCCGCTAGCCGCTGGCTGCTGGCTGCTGGCCGACCCGAACGCATCCGCGATGCGCTCGGGTCGTCGAGCGTGCCGAGAAGAGTGAGGCAGATGCACCCTCCTTGTCCATCGAGGGTGCATCTGGGTGACTCTTGTGGTGGGGAGCCCAGCGCGCGTGCTCGCCCCGCGAGCGTTCGCTCGCCGTGAGCGGGCGGGGCGCCTACTTGTAGTGGTGCTCGCCGCGCGCCGCCTTCTCGACGACATCCTGGATGCGGGCGGCGCGGATCGCGGGTGTCTTGATGCCCGTGATCCGGAAGATCACCTGGAAGCGGGCCTGCTTCTTCATCGCTTCGAAGAAGGCCAGCGCCTCGGGGTTCGCGTCGAGTGCCGCCTGCAGGTCGGCGGGGACAACCGCGTCCTTGACCCGGTAGGCGGCGTCCCAGCGGCCGTCGGCCTTCGCGCGCTCGATCTCCGCGTGGCCGGCAGGCTGCATCCGCCCCTCTTGGATGAGGCGGGCCACGTGCCCGACGTTGATCTGCGACCACGGGCTGTTCTTCCGCCGCGGAGTGAAGGCCTGCAGCATGTAGTCGTCGTCGAATCGCGCCGACTGACCGTCGATCCACCCGTGGCAGAGGGCCACGTCGAGGGCTTCCTGCCAGGTGATGCCCGGCGCTTTCGAGAGCTTCTTGCGCAGCTTCAACCGGACGCCACCGTCGTCGGGGCCGGACGCGAGGAACGCCTCCCACTGCTCGATCGTGAAGTCGTGGATGGGTTTGTCGGCGAAGCTCACCATGCCGTCATCCTAGGAGGGCGCCCGGGGCGACCGGTGCTGTCCGAGTTCCGTGATGGATGCGCCTGCCCGCCCAGGACGACGCCGGGCCCCGGCGAGCGCCGATCGGCCTGGTCACGCAAATCGGCCAGGGTCCTGGCGCAGCATGCTGCCGCGCACGGACCCTGGCCGACGGCCGCCGGAACGCCTATCCGGCGAGGAAGCTCAGGAGGAGCCGAACCGAGAGGGCGAGCACGGCGGCGAGGCCGATGATGCCGAACGCGTTCTGCCACCACCTGTTGCGCATCTCGCCCATGAGCGAGCGGCGGTTCGCCATGATGATGATGAGCGCGGCCAGGATAGGAGCGACCAGGATCGTGAGGGCCTGGGCGAGCACGATGAGCTCGACCGGCGAGGTCTGGAAGATGAGCGTGACGCCGAGCCCGAAGGCGAGGATGAAGCCGCTCGTGAGTCGTGCCGTGAGGGTGTTGGCGGATGCTCCGCGACCGAACGCATCCGAGAGCATCGTGCCTCCGGCGATCGCATTCGGGATCATGGAGGAGAAGGCCGCCCCCGCAAAGCCGAGCGCGAAGATGAAGCCGCCGATGGGGCCGGCAAGCGGCTCGAAGATGGCAGCCAGGCTGGTGATGGAGGTCGCCGTCTCGGACGTCTTCCCCAGGGCGCCGGCCGCGACGATGATGACGAGCCCCGTCATGACGCCAGGGGCGATGATGCCCGGAATGGTGTCGACGATCGTCACATCGCGGTAGTCCTCTTCCTTCCGGCCGCGTTCCTTCGTGCCGTAGGAGGTGTAGAAGGCGGCGTTGATGGAGAAGTTCGTGCCGACGAGCGCCACGATGAGCAGCCATGAGCCTTCTGGCGCCGTGGGGATGAGCCCGCGCCCAGCCGCAGACCAGTCCGGGTTCACGACGAATGCGCTCACGACGAAGCAGATCGCCATGAGCGCGACGATGGCGATGAGCACCTTCTCGATGACGTTGTAGATGCTGCGGATGAACAGCACCGCCGCGACGCCGAGGGTGCAGATGAGGGTCCACATGACGGGCGACGAGCCGTCGACCAGCATGGAGAGGCCGAGCCCGGAGCCCACGGCGTTGCCGACCGAGAAGCACAGCGTGATGAGGAAGACACCGACGCCCGCGACAACTCCGAGGGGCTTCCCGAGGTGGTCCTTGATGGAGGCGATGAGGGAGACCGGCGACTTGATGCCGAGTCGCACGCTCATGTCGGTGAGGAAGATCATGAGCACCGTCGAGACGGCGATGACCCAGATGAGCGTGTACTGGTAGGAGCTTCCGGCCTGCACTGCCGTGGTGAGGTTGCCTGGGCCGAACTGCCAGGCACCCGCGACGAAGGCGGGGCCGATGAGGGCCAGCTGCTGCCAGAAGCGCCGCCGAGTTCGGCGGGATTCGACGATGGTGCGGACTGCTTCGGTCGAGACTCGCGCGTGGCCGGTGCCTGGCGTCGAGTGGAGGCGGGTGTCGCCCATGGGGGTCTCCTTCGTGGAGTGCGGCCGATGGATGGGGTGCATCCGGCCGCGAAGTCGTCATTGACTTGGGGGTCGCACGGGTTCGGGAACCGGTGCTTCCGGTGCCGCGTCTGGGCGGCGTGTGTCGTCGAGCTTGCAGCAGTCGACGCCAAGCGTAGGAGCAGCGACCCTGTTGTCGCTGCCCCTCCCTGCTAGGAGGCGACCGTCACGCGGTCGAGCCCGGCGATGGCGAACGCCTCGGCGATCTCGCGGTCCGCTCCGTCGGCGAGGGGCAGAAGCGGGGTGCGGACCGTGGCGTGGTCGAGGATGCCGCGGTGCACGAGGCCCCACTTCAGCGCGACGGTTCCCTCCATGTGGGAGCCGCGGTGGTAGACGTTCTTCGTGACGGGCAGGAGGCGCTCGTGGATCTCGTGCGCCCTGTCGTAGTCGTGCGCCTTCCCTGCCTCGATGAGCTCGACGAGCGCCTCAGGGGCGATGTTGCCGTAGCCGACGAGCAGGCCGTCGACGTCGAACATGGTCGGGAGCAGGTACTCGTCGTGGCAGGAGAGGATCTGCAGCTCCGGGTATGCGGCGCGCAGCGCCGGGATCTCCGTGTACCACCGACGCATGTTGCGCACGCCGTTCTTCGTCGCGAACACGCCCTCCTGCCCGGCGATCTCGAGCTGCGTGTCGAGGTTGTAGCTGGCCTTGGTGTTGTCGGGGTACTGGAAGAGGATCAGCGGCAGTCCGCTCTCCTCGTAGATGTCGCGGTAGCGCGTCTGCGGGGCGCCGTCCTGGTAGCCGAAGCGCAGCCACCCGTGGGACGGGTAGACGAGGCCGGCGGATGCACCCGCATCCACGGCGCGCTTCGCTTCCTCGGCTGCGACGGCGTTGCCCTCCTGGGTGATGCCGGCGACGATCGGGATGCGCGAGTCGACCGATTCGCGGAAGGCGGTGATGACCTTCGCCTGCTCGGTCTGGGTGAGGAAGGTGCCTTCGCCGGCGTGGCCGAGGACGACGAGGCTCTTGACGCCGTCGACGGAGCCGAGCCAGGAGCCGAGGCGCTGGATGGCGTCGTAGTCGACGGCTCCGTCCTCGGTGAAGGGGGTGACGGGGGCGGGGGAGAGGCCGCGGAGGTCGATCGACATCTTGTCTTCCTTTGCTCATCGTTGAGGTGGTGGGTCCTGCTCGCCGCTGCTCTTCTGAAGTAATGCAAACGTTTGCAGGAACGATTGCAAGTTTTCATGCAAACGTTCCCGATGTCAAGGGTCGAGTCTGGAGATTCCTGCCGGACGGGCGTCGAGGGGCGAGATACACTCCTCCGCATGAGGCGAAACGACAGTGCCGTTGCCCCCGGAGCGGGCGAGCGACGAGTCGTGACCCTCAAGGAAGTCGCAGCCGAGGCCGGCGTCAGCATCTCCACCGTGAGCCGCATCCTGGACGAGCGCACCGCGCAGTCCCAGTCGGCGACCGCAGTGCGTGTCCGTGAGGTCGCGAACGAGCTCGGCTACCGGCGCAACGTCTTCGCATCCCAGCTCCGCCGCGGCTCGACGAGCACGATCGGCGTGCTCGTACCGCGCCTCAGCGACACCGTCATGGCGCTCATGTACGAGGCCATCGAGCGTGCCGCTGCCGCCAGGGGCTACGTCGCCGTCGTCGCCACCACGGGGGACGACGCCGAGGGTGAGCAGCGCGCGGCCCAGGTGTTGCTCGACCGCAACGTGGACGCGCTCATCATCGCCTCGTCACGCCGCGTCGACAGCTTTCCCCAGTCATTGCAGGAGTCGGGCATTCCGCTCGCCCTCGTGCTGCGCACCGACGGCGTCAGCCCCTCGTCGCTGGGTGACGACGAGGTAGGCGGCTACCTCGCCGTGCGCCACCTCGTCGACCTCGGCCACCGCGACATCGCGCTCGTGACGGGTCCCGACTTCACCTCGAGTGCGCGCGACCGCCTGGCCGGCGCCCTGCGGGCGGCGCGCGAGGCCGGCATCGAGATCCCGCCGCATCGCATCGCGGGCGACGGCTTCCGCATCGAGCACGGTGCGGCCGCGGCCGAGCGCATCCTCGCCGCGACCGAGACGCCCCCGACCGCGATCTTCGCCGCCAATGACAACCTCGCGCTCGGGGTCATGGCGGCCTCGCACCGCCACGGCCTGCAGATCGGCACCGACCTCGCGCTCGTCGGCTACAACGACGTCCCCCTCGCCGAGGCGCTGCCTGTTCCGCTGACCTCCGTGCGCACATCGTTCGACCAGATCGCCACGACGGCGCTCGAGCTGCTGCTGACGCCCGGGATAGGGTCCGTCATCCGGCGCGCGATGCCGACGCTCATTCCGCGCGCATCCAGCTGCCCGCCCCCGCAGCGCTGAGTCGCGGCGGCTGGCGAGACGCGGGGCGCTCGCGGCAGTCCTGACTAACATGAGTGCAATATGCGACAGATCTGGCGCGTGAAGCCCATATGGGCCCAATATTGCACGAATGCTGGTCACGTCTTGCACTCAGATGGCCCGCTGCCCGCTTGTGATCCCCGGTGACCAACTTCCGTGATGGATGCACGTCAGCCTCGCCCGAGGGATCCGCCTGACGCGTTTCGTCCCGGAAGCTGGTCGGGCGGGAGGAGGCTAGTCGTCGAGCAGGTCGAGGAGGGTGCGGATGATCTCCTCGCGTTCCTCGTCGCTCGGCAGGAGCTTCGCGGCCTCCGGCAGGCTCTCGCGCGACTCGGTGACAAACGAGCTCGAGTGGTAGAGGCCGTCGCCGAGGAGCTTGGTCATGTGGGCGACGAGGGGGCTGCCGGTCGATTCGAGGATCGCGTCGTGCCAGGAGCGTTCGAGCTCGAGGATGGCGCGCGTCGCGCTCTGGTTGCCGTTGCGGGACAGGTTCATCGCGGCGAGCCAGGCAGTGTCAAGCTCGTCGCCGACGGAGCTGCTCATCTCGATGAAGTGCCGGACGGTCGACGCCGCGTCGCCCTGGAGCTGTTCTGCGCTCGCGCGGGCCATGCCGGTGAAGCGCTCGATGAGGGCGTCCGCCAGTGCCTCCTTGGAGGGGAAGTGGTAGATGAGCCCGCCCTTGGAGACGCCGGCGATGCGGGCGACTGCGTCGAGCGTGGTCGCGGCGACACCCACGGTGGTCAGCGACTCCTCGTAGGCGTCCAGGATCCGGTCTCTAGCTGAACTCATGGCCGCCATCCTACAGTTGCCAACTGTACCGTCTGGTCGGTATAGTCCTCTTTCATGACCACACTGATCGAACAGCGCGCGGGCCGGAAGGAATGGCTCGGCCTCGCGGTGCTGATGCTCCCCGTCCTCCTCGTGTCGATCGACAACACGGTCCTGAGCTTCGCCCTCCCGTACATCGCCCTCGACCTCCAGCCGAGCGCCGCGATGCAGCTCTGGATCATCGACATCTACCCGCTTGTCCTCGCGGGTCTGCTCGTCACGATGGGCTCCTTCGGCGACCGCATCGGCCGCCGCAAGCTGCTCCTCATCGGCTCGACGGGCTTCGCGCTCGTCTCCGTGCTCGCAGCCTTCTCCGTCTCCGCCGAGATGCTGCTCATCTCGCGACTCCTCCTCGGCTTCTTCGGCGCCATGATCATGCCCTGCACGCTTTCGCTGCTGCGCGGCATGTTCCACGACCGCGCCCAGCGCCGCCTCGCCATCGCCGTCTGGGCGACGGGCTTCTCTGCGGGCACGGCCATCGGCCCGATCGTCGGCGGCGTGCTCCTCGAGCACTTCCACTGGGGCTCCGTCTTCCTCATCGCCGTCCCGTTCCTCCTGCCGCTTCTGATCTTCGCGCCGCTGCTCGTCACCGAGTCGCGCGACCCGAACCCGGGCCCCATCGACGTTCCCGCGATCCTGCTCTCCATGGCGGCCCTCGCGCCCATCGTCTTCGCGATCAAGCACACGGCGACCGACGGCATCGACCTCATCTCGGTCGGTGCGCTCCTCATCGGCGTCCTCTCCGGATGGCTGTTCGTGCGTCGCCTGCTGAAGCAGGAGAACCCGATCCTCGACATGCGCCTCTTCGCGGTGCCCGCGTTCACGGGCTCCGTGCTCGTGAACCTCGTGAGCGTCGTCGCGCTGGTCGGGCTCCTCTTCTTCCTGTCGCAGCACCTGCAGCTCATCCTCGGCCTCACGCCCCTGCAGGCTGGCCTCATGCTGCTCCCCGGAACCGTCACGATGATCGTCGCCGGGCTCCTCATCGTGCGCGTCGTGCGCCGCGTGAAGGTGCACATCGCCATGGCGTTCGGCCTGGGACTCGCGTTCCTCGCCTACCTCTCGCTGGCGATCACGGGCGGCTCAGCCCCGTTGTGGATGCTCGTCGCGGCATTCACGCTCCTCGCGGCTGGCATCGCGATCGCCGAGACGCTCTCCAACGACGTCATCATCGCGAGTGTCCCGCCCGCCAAGGCGGGGGCGGCGTCCGCCGTCTCGGAGACGGCCTACGAGGTGGGCGCGGTGCTCGGCACGAGCGTCCTCGGCGGCGTGCTCACGGCGAGCTACCGCTCCGGGATGGTCGTCCCGGAGGGGGCGACGGCCGAGCAGGCGCATGCCGCCCGCGAGACCCTCGCCGGTGCCGTGAACGTCTCGAACGAGCTCGAGGCCGGCGGCATGACCGCGCAGGCGCAGACACTCCTCGACTCGGCGTTCCACGCGTTCGACGCCGGCAGCACCGTCACGTCGGCCGTCGGGGCCGTGCTCATGGTGGGCGCGATCATCCTCGCGCTGCGCATGGTCGGCAAGGCCACGGCCTAGCCGACGGCGCGCGCTGCGGCGTCCTCATCCGGTCTCCGAAATCGCGCAAGCCACCCGGACCCGGTACTGTCGCTGTCGAGCCGTCTTCCAACGCAGGAATCCGCTTCTGCACTGAACTCGTTTCCGTGGGGTGGGCTACTCGACCGTGATGGCTGTTTGCGAGATTTGCCACACCCAGAGGAGAGCGAACGCATGAAGATCGGACTGCTGACCAGCGGCGGCGACTGCCCCGGACTCAACGCTGTCATTCGCGGCAGCGTGCTCCACGGCATCAAGACCTACGACAACGAGTTCGTGGGCTTCCGTGACGGCTGGCGTGGTGTCACCGAGGGCGACATCATGGATCTCCCTCGCACCAAGGTCCGCGGCCTCGCGAAGCAGGGTGGCACGATCCTCGGCACGTCCCGCACCAACCCCTTCGACGGGCCGAACGGCGGCCCCGAGAACATCGCCGTGATGCTCGAGCGTCACTCGGTGGATGCGCTCATCGCGATCGGCGGAGAGGGCACCCTCGCGGGAGCCAAGCGCCTCGCTGACGCCGGCATCCCCGTCGTCGGCGTGCCGAAGACGATCGACAACGACCTCCAGGCCACCGACTACACGTTCGGCTTCGACACGGCCGTGCAGATCGCGACCGACGCCATGGACCGCCTCCGCACGACTGGCGAGTCGCACCACCGCGTCATGGTCGCCGAGGTCATGGGTCGCAACGTCGGATGGATCGCCCTGCACTCGGGAATGGCCGCTGGCGCTCACGCCGTGCTCATCCCGGAGCAGAAGGTGCCCATGACGCAGGTCGCCGAGTGGGTCTCCGAGGTCCACCAGCGTGGGCGTTCCCCGCTTGTCGTCGTCGCCGAGGGCTTCATCCCCGAGGGTATGGACGACGTGCTGTCGCAGGGCACCGAGGTCTCCGGGCGTCCGCTGCTTGGCGGCGTCGGCGACTACGTGACCGCTGAGCTCGAGAAGCTGACGGGCATCGAGACCCGCAACACGACGCTCGGCCACATCCAGCGCGGCGGGGCCCCGACCGGGTTCGACCGCGTGCTCGCGACCCGCTTCGGCCAGTACGCCGTCGACATGGTCAATGCGAAGCAGTGGGGCAACATGGTCGCCCTGCGCGGAACCGAGATGCAGACGGTTGCCTTCGAGGAGGCGCTCGACGGCCTCAAGACCGTGCCGCAGGATCGCTGGGACCAGGCGAAGATCTTCTTCGGCCGCTAGGCCAGAGGCCCGAGGGCCGAGACGAGCGAAGAGGGCGGATGCGCGTGCATCCGCCCTCTTCGTGTCGTTTGGGTGTTGGGAGCCGTCTGCTTCCGCCGGTCGAGTGGGCCTAGTGGGCGCCGGTCGGGCCGACGAGGGCGCCGCTGAGGGAGCCCGTGAGGATGACCACGGCCAGGACGATGACGGCCGCGCTCATGGTGATGGGGCGGTCGACGAACCAGCGCACGATGCGCTGCAGCGAGAAGCCCTTCGACGGGGCCTCGCGCCAGCCGCCCTCGAGCGCGCCGCGCCGCTCTGCCCACCAGTCGTAGAGGAGCGTCGCGAACGGCGGGATGGCGGCGAACCAGCCGAGCCCGAACATCCACCACGGCCAGCGCTGGTTGATGCCGACGAACGCGGTGACGACGAGGTAGACCATGAACATGGCGCCGTGCAGTGAGCCGCCGACTGAGACGAGGACGTCGGTGGTCTGCGTCACGTACTTCAGGAACATGCCCGTGAGCAGCAGGGCCCACGTGATGGCCTCGCCGATCGACACGGCGCGCAGGAGGACCCGCGGGGTGAGTCGCCGGTCGTCGGCGGTGGTCTCGTGCGAGGGCACCTGGGTCTGCGTCATCGGCTGCGCTGCGCTCTCCGTCTGCGACAAGGTCTAGACGCGCGCGAGCAGCGCCTCGACGGCGCTGCGGAAGATCGGGAGCCCATCGAGGCCCGAGGCCATGTGGGTTGCCGTGTCCGGACCGAAGCCGAGCTCGACCGCGTGCTCGGGGTGCGGCATTAGGCCGACCACGTTTCCGCGCTCGTTCGTGAGACCGGCGATGTCGTTGCGGGAGCCGTTCGGGTTGACGTCGACGTAGCGGAACGCGACCTGGCCCTCGCCCTCGATGCGCGCGAGGGTCTCGTCGTCGGCGATGAAGCCGCCCTCGCCGTTCTTCAGCGGGATCGTGATCTCCGCGCTCTTCTCGTACGCGTTGGTCCAGACGGTGTCGTTGTTCTCGACGCGCAGCACCTGATCACGGCAGACGAACTTGCCATGGTCGTTGCGGATGAGCCCGCCGGGCAGCAGGTGCGCCTCGGTGAGCATCTGGAAGCCGTTGCAGATGCCGAGCACGGGCAGGCCCGCGTTGGCGGCCGTGATGACCTCGGCCATGATCGGCGAGTGGCTCGCGATCGCGCCGGCGCGGAGGTAGTCGCCGTAGCTGAACCCGCCCGGGAGGATGATGGCGTCGACGCCGTGCAGGTCGTGCTCACCGTGCCAGAGCGCGACGGCCTCGCCGCCCGCAAGGCGAACGGCGCGCTGGGCGTCGCGGTCGTCGAGCGAGCCGGGGAAGGTGATGACGCCGATGCGGGGGCTCATGAAGCGGAGCCCTTCGACTGCACCTCGGCGGCGATGACCGATGCGAGGGAGTCCTCGGTCTCGACCGCGGCGGCGTCGTCGAGCTCGTCGGCGTCTTCCGGCGTCTCGGTGCCGTCGGGAAGCACGTCGATGGAGATGACGTCCTCGATGACTCCGTTGGCGAGGAGCTCATCGGCGACCTGCGAGATCTCCTCCATGAGCTCGGCAGTGACCTCGCGGTCGGTGGTGATCTCGAAGCGCTTGCCGACGCGCACGTCGTGCAGGTGGTCTTTGCCGAGGCGCGAGAGTGCGCCCGCGACGGCCTTGCCCTGCGGGTCGAGAAGTTCCTGCTTCGGCATGACGATGACGACGATCTTGGGCATCGGGAGCGGCTCCGATTCGATGGAGGAAAGAGACGCCCCCAGCTTACCGTCAGGCGCGGATGCGCGAGGCTCGTCCACAATGTCGGTGCACACGCATAGCCTTGTCACATCTTCGCGACGGCGGGCGCCTCCGCCGGTCGCCTCACCGACCTTCTGGGAGCATCCATGAGCGACAAGCTCAAGCGCCTCTTCGGCCGCGACAAGCCAGCGGCTCGCCCTGCGCTGCCGGCCCCCTCCGCATCTTCCGTGGCCGCCCAGCTGGCGGCGCAGTCCGCCGGGTCGGTCGAGCACCTCGAGGCCCCCGCACGAGACGAGGTCATGGTCGGCGGCAGCGCCGTGCAGGCGTACGCGCCCGACGACGGCGAGGGCCGCGGGCGCCGCCCGACGAGCGTCGGCGTCATGTGGACCGACCAGCTCGGCCGAGTCGCCACTCGCGCGCTGCAGGGGCTGGTCATCGTTGCGGCCGCGACACTGCTGATCTTCGCGGGGCTGCAGGTCACGATCGTCGTCATCCCGGTGCTGCTGGCGCTCATCGTGTCCGCCGCCGCGTGGCCCATCATCAAGTTCCTCACGTCCAAGAAGTGGCCGCCGGCCTTGGCGACCGTCACGGTGCTGCTGGCGATCATCGTCTTCCTCGGCGGCGCGCTCACGACGGTCGTGCTGCTCGTGCGGAACCAGTGGTCCGAGCTCTCCGAGCAGGCCGTCCAGGGGTTCAACCAGGCCATCGAGTGGGCCAACAACACGCTGCCGTTCACGATCAACCAAGACCAGATCAACGAGTGGATCGGGCAGGCTCAGGACTTCATCTTCACGAGCCAGTTCGGCAACGCCGCGGCGAGCGGCCTCACCGCCGGCATCTCCGGCGTGACCACGTTCATCACGAGCGGCGTGCTCTTCGTCGTCATCCTCTTCTTCTTCATGAAGGACGGCCCGCTCATCTGGGGCTTCCTCACGAAGCCGCTCAAGGGCGCCAACCAGCGCCGCGCGCGCCTCATGGGGTCTCGTGCGGTGGAGGTCATGGGCGGCTACGTGCGCGGCACGGTTATCGTCGCGCTCGTGGATGCGGTGTTCATCGGCATCGGGCTCGCCATCGTCGGGGTGCCCCTGGCCTTCCCGCTCGCTGTCCTCGTCTTCATCCTCGCCTTCATCCCGATCGTGGGAGCGACGCTCGCGGGTATCCTTGCGGCGCTCGTCGCACTCGTCACGAACGGACTCGTCCCGGCCGTCGTCGTCGTCGGAATCGTCGTGCTCGTCAACCAGCTCGAGGGCAACTTCCTCCAGCCGGTCGTGCTCGGCAAGTCGCTCAAGCTGCACGAGCTCGTCGTCCTCATCGCGCTGACCGTCGGCACGATCCTGGGAGGCATCATCGGCACGCTGCTCGCGGTGCCGGTCGCTGCCGTCAGCTGGGCGCTCATCCGCGCCTGGTACGAGCCCCTCGAGAAGCTGCAGGAAGACGAGGCGGTTCCCGACGACATGCGCACGCGGCTGCCGTGGCGCAAGGGCCTCGGCGAAGAAGACGCCGCTGTCGGCGCCGCTACCGACGCCAAGGGCTCGAACACCGACGCCTGATGTGGAGCCAGCTCACCCGGGGGATCCGGGGCAAGGGGATGCTCGCCGAGCTCAGCTCGGCGGGCATCGCGGTGGCGGTTCTCGTCGGCGTCTGGACGCTGTACACGATCGCCGACATCACGCAGTTCCCTTACGACGGCTCCGCATGGGCCTACGCGGGCATGGGGGCTCCCGCGCTCCTCGGCATCTGGCTGATCGTCGAGCTCCTCAGCCTTCCTGACACCCCGGACCGCCCGCTGCTCGGGCGCTTCATGGTTCGAACGATGGTGGTCGGGCCGGTGCTGTTCACGGCCGCCTGGCTGCTCGGTTCGCTGCTCCTGCTCGTGCTGACGCTGACTGGCGGCATCGTCCCGGAGCTCAACGAGACGGAATCACCGGTCGCCGAGCTCCTGCTCAACGCCTTCCTCACCTGGCTGGTCGGGTTCGCCGCCGTGCTCTGCGGGGCGCTTGTCGGCCTCGTGTTCGTGGTACTTCCGGTCCTGTCCTGGCGTGATCCCGCGCGGGCGGCGTCGATCAACGCCGAGCCAGCGCCGAAGGGAAGCATCGCCAGGGCCCGGCTCGAGCGGATGACCTTCGCGGGCATGCTCATGCTGATCTTCCTCGCCCCGTCGCTGTGGGTGTCTGGCGAGAGCAACGCTCGCGGAAGGAACGCCGTCGAGGCGTTCCAGAACACCTGGCTCGCGATCGTCGACTTCGAACCTTCCTGGTGGGACCGCTACCTGTGGGACGTGCTCTGGGTGCTCGGAATGCTCAGCGCCCTCCTGCTCGTCGCGTCCGTCGTCGCAGTCGTGGTCATGCGGAAGCCGCAGAAGAGCACGTCGCCGAAGGGGCGCGCCGCCGACCGTGGTGGCGAATAGCGGCCCTGCACACCTGCACGTAGGCGGGCTCCTGCTCCCCGGCTGCGACAAGCGGACCTCTGGCGCATCCAAAACCTGTTGTGATAATGTCAGGACATATGCGGCAGGTGGGTATCGGCCGACACGGACTCGAAGGCGAGCATCCACGTCGGTGATGGCCCGCGAGGCCTGACGCCTCGGACCTCGGGGTGTGCGGCCGCCGCGGCACCGGCGAACCCGGCCATCCGCCACCGATGAGGAGATCAGCATGACCCTGCTCGACACAGCGCCGTCCAGTGACAACGGCACTCCAGCCACGAAGCTCGCACCCCTCGCCTGGGCGGCGCAGAACACGAAGACCGCCCTCTGGAACGACTCCGCAGACCCCGACGAGCTCACGAGGTCCATCGAGTTCGGCGCGGTCGGCGCCACCTGCAACCCCGTCATCGCCTTCGCGGCCATCAAGAAGCGCCCTGACGTCTGGGGCCCGCGCATCAAGGAGATCGCGGCGCTGAACCCCACCTGGGGCGAGTCGGAGATCGGCTGGCAGGCCGTGCGCGACCTCTCGATCAACGCCGCCCTCCTCCTCGAGCCGGAGTTCGAGCGCAGCGGAGGCCGCAACGGCCGCCTCTCCATCCAGACCGACCCGCGCCTGCACCGCGACGCGGCTGCCCTCGCCGACCAGGCCGAGGAGTTCTCGAAGCTCGCGAGGAACATCATCGTGAAGATCCCCGCCACGAAGACGGGAATCGAGGCCATGGAGGAAGCGGCCTACCGCGGCGTCAGCATCAACGCGACCCTCAGCTTCACCGTGCCGCAGGCTGTCGCGGTCGGTGCTGCCCTCGAGCGTGCCCTCGAGCGCCGAGCCGCCGACGGTCTCCCCGAGCAGGAGTTCGGGCACGTCGTCACCATCATGGGTGGGCGCCTCGATGACTGGCTCAAGAAGTGGACGACCGCCAATCGCATCCTCGTCACTCCGGGCATCCTCGAGTGGGCAGGTGTCGCGGCGCTCAAGCGAGCGCACGCCGTGTTCCAGGAGCGCGGCTACCGCAGCCGCGTGCTCTCGGCGGCGTTCCGCAACCAGCTCCAGTGGTCGGAACTCGTGGGCGGAGACCTCGTCGTCTCGCCGCCGTTCGACTGGCAGGCGCGCATCAACGAGAACGACATCCCCGTCGCGGATCGCATCGGCGTCCCCGTGGAAGCCGGGATCCTCGAGGAGCTGAACACCCTCAGTGAGTTCCGCCGGGCCTACGAGGTTGAGGGCATGACTCCTGAGGAGTTCCAGGACTTCGGCGCGGCACGCAACACGCTCCGCCAGTTCCTCGACGCGGATGCGCAGCTCGACGCGCTTGTGCGCGACATCCTGGTGCCCGCCGCGTAGCGAGCGCAGGTCTGCCGTATCCGCTTCCTGAACTGAGTTCGGCCGCACCGAGTCGCGAAACCCGGAGCGTGCCGAGCTCATCCCGCCTGCTGCTCAATCAGTGGGACGGCGCAGGGGAGGGGCCGTCGTTTTCTCGCGAGGAAAGCCCAGGCGCCTCCCCTTCTGCGCGCCCCGCGCATGCGCACCCCTGCTTTCGGAGCGCCCCGGATCCGTCTGCCCTCTCCCGCCCCTTCTCCTCCCCAGAACCGCAACAAGAGTGAGGGAGACGCAGGCTTCTCGCCTCGGGCGGGTGCTTCCGGCTGACTCTTGCGCCGGGCGGAGGCTCAGCTCGTGGGTGCGCCGCGCTGGGCGGCCGGCAGCACGACGTTGTCGATGATGCCGATGAGGAAGTCGCGGTCGGGGGAGCGGTGCAGGATGAGCGTTCGGAAGGCGGCCATGGCCGGCGCGATCATGCTCAGGGTCTCGAGGTCGACGTCGGCGGAGATCTCCCCGCGCTCGATCGCCCGCTCGAAGATGGCGCGGTTGGCGGCTGCCCTGGGCGCGACGATGGCCTCGTGGGCTGCCGCGGCCATCTCGGGGTCGCGGGCGATCATCGAGACGACGCCCGTCATGACGTTGAGCTTGCGCTCGGCGTCGCGGATGCTCGGTGGGCGCACCATCGCGACCAGGTCGCCGCGCAGGGAGCCCGTGTCCGGGAGGGCGGCGAGGTCCAGGTCCTTCGACTTCATGCAGGCGACGGCGTCGAGCACGAGGTCTGACTTCGAGGCCCAGCGCCGGTAGAGCGTCGCCTTGCCGGCTTTCGCGCGGGTCGCGACCATGTCGATCGTCATGCCGTCGTAGCCCGTCTCGGCGAGCACATCCAGTGCCGCTTCAAGGATGTCGGTGTCTCGCGTGTGGTCGCGCTTGCGGCCGAGTCTTGGCTTCTTCTCGGCGCTTGCCGGGGGCTGCGAGGTCGGTGCCTCGGGTGCGGTCGCCGCTCCTGTCGCCTCGGTCGCCGGTGCTGTGGGGGAGCTGTCGGCGAGGTCAGTCTGCGTCATCGAAACCACCTCTCGTCGTGGTCACAGCCTAGCTCGCGACATTACGAAACTCAAGGTATCCGAAACGACTCAGTCTCGTATATGGTGAGCCGCATGACCGAAACCTCAACCCCTGCGACCGACGGTCGCCGCTGGCTCACGCTGATCGTCGTCGGCCTCGCCCAGCTGATGGTGGTCCTCGACGCGACTGTCGTCAACATCGCCCTGCCGTCGGCGCAGGCCGACCTCGACTTCTCCGACGGCCAGCGACAGTGGATCGTCACCGCGTACTCGCTCGCCTTCGGAAGCCTGCTGCTGCTCGGAGGTCGCCTCTCCGACCTCATGGGCCGCAAGCGCACGTTTGTCATCGGCCTGATCGGCTTCGCCATCGCCTCAGCGCTGGGCGGTGCCGCGCCCTCGTTCGAGCTGCTCGTCGCTGCACGAGCACTGCAGGGAGTCTTCGGCGCACTGCTCGCCCCCACCGCCCTCGCCGTGCTCACCACGACCTTCACGATCCCGAAGGAGCGCGCCCGCGCCTTCGGTGTGTTCGGCGCGATCGCCGGTGCAGGCGGAGCCGTCGGCCTGCTCCTGGGTGGCGTGCTCACCGAGGCGTTCGACTGGCGCTGGAATCTCTACATCAACGTCGCCATCGCAGCGGTCGCCCTGGTCGGCGCGGTCATCTACGTTCCCTCCATCTCGCGATCCGGCCCGCGCCCGAAGCTCGACATCCCGGGCACCCTCCTCGTCTCCGGCGGCCTCTTCGGCCTCGTCTACGGCTTCTCGAACGCCGAGACCGACGGCTGGGACTCCCCGCTCACGTGGGGCATGCTCGCAGGCGCCGTGGTGCTCCTCGCGGCGTTCGTGCTCTGGCAGACGCGTGCCGGGCATCCGCTGCTGCCGCTCTTCATCGTCCGCGACCGCAACCGAGGTGCCGCCTACCTGTCGGTCATGATCGCCGGTGCTGGCATGTTCGGGATCTTCCTCTTCGTCACGTACTACCTGCAGCTCACGCTCGGCTACTCGCCGATCCAGACCGGTCTCGCGTTCCTGCCAATGATCGGGATGCTCGTGCTCGCGGCTCAGCTCGGCACGAACCTGCTGGTGCCGCGCTTCGGTCCGAAGGTGCTCGTCCCGATCGGCATGTCGCTCGGCGCGAGCGGCATGGTGTGGCTCACGTTCCTGGATGCGTCGAGCACGTATGCGGGGCACGTCATGCCGCCGCTCATGCTCATCGGGTTCGCGATGGGCACGATCATGCCGGCGTCGATGCAGACGGCGACGCTCGGCGTCGACCGCCAGTTCGCGGGCGTCGCGTCGGCCATGGTCAACACGAGCCAGCAGGTGGGCGGGTCGATCGGCACGGCCCTGCTGAACACGCTTGCCGCGACCGCCGCCGCCGACTACCTCGTCGAGCACGGGCCCGCAGCGGTCGGCGACTCGATGATCGCGAGCTACGCGGCCGCCTACTGGTGGGGTGCAGGCTTCTTCGCGGTCGGGGCCGTGGTCTCCGCGCTGCTGTTCCGCCGCCGCGGTCAGGGCGCATCCCTCAGCCAGGAACCGGCGGAGGTGGGGGCAGCTCCCGTACTCGCGCACTAGGAGTGCGGCTGGATGCGCCCCTACTGCTGCGGGGCCTTCACATCGACGAGGCGCACCTTGCCGACGACGGGCGCATCCAGTTCGAGTCCCTCGGCATCCCGCACGGCCTTCTTGATGGGCAGGATGTAGGTGGCGTCGCTCGGGAAGATCGAGGTGCGCCACGTGGATCCGCCGACGGTCGCCTCGACCCGCACCGAGCCGAAGCCGTGCGTGAAGCGCTCCGTGGCCGCGGCGATCCTGTCGGAGGCGTCCTCGCTGAGGCTCACGAACGTCCACAGCTCGCGCCGCTTCTCCCAGCGCCACAGCGGATTCGAGAACGAGAACTCCATGCGTCCATGATCGCGCACGGGGCGGCTCGCGGCGAGCCCTGAGCGGCTCTAGTGCCCGCCGCCCGGCAGCACGTCGCGCATCCGCTGCAGGCGGGTCTCGCTCTCGTCGTTGAGGCCGACGACCTCCACGGAGGCGCCGTGCTTCTCGTACTTCTCGATCACCGCGTCGAGGGCGGCGACCGTCGACGCGTCCCAGACGTGCGCCGCGCTCAGGTCGATGACCACGAGTGCCGGGTCGGCGGCGTAGTCGAACTGCGCGTACAGGTCGTTCGACGAGGCGAAGAACAGCTGCCCCGTCACCGCGTACGAAGCCAGGGTGCTGTCTTCCGAGAGCGTGCGGCGCACCTGCACGACGTGTGCGACGCGGCGCGCGAAGAGCAGCACCGCACACAGCACGCCGGCGCCGACGCCGATCGCGAGGTTGTGGGTCGTGACGGTCGCGACGACCGTCACGAGCATGACGGCGGTCTCGCTCAGGGGCATGCCGCGCAGCGTCGACGGGCGGATCGAGTGCCAGTCGAACGTCGCCCAGCAGACGAAGATCATCACGGCGACGAGCGCGGCCATCGGGATGAGCGCCACCAGGTCGCCAAGCAGCACGACCAGCAGGAGGAGGAAGACGCCGGCGAGGAACGTCGAGATGCGCGTGCGAGCGCCGGACGCCTTCACGTTGATCATCGTCTGCCCGATCATCGCGCAACCGCCCATCCCACCGAAGAAGGCGGTGATGATGTTCGCGGCCCCCTGCCCCCACGCCTCCCGCGTCTTGCTGGAGCGGGTGTCGGTGATGTCGTCGACGAGCTTCGCCGTCATGAGCGACTCGAGCAGCCCGACGAACGCCATCGCGAGCGCGAAGGGGAACAGCAGCTGGAGTGTCTCGAAGGTGAGGGGCACATCCGGGATGAAGAATCCGGGCAGCGTGCTCGGCAGCTCTCCCTTGTCGCCAACGGTCGGCACGGTGACCGACGCGAGCACCGTGATGAGCGTGAGCACGACGATGGCGACGAGCGGGGCCGGTACGGCGGTCGTCAGCCGAGGCAGGCCGAACACGATGACGAGCGCGAGCGCGGTGAGCGGATACACGAGCCACGGCACCCCGAGCAGCTCCGGCACCTGCGCCAGGAACACGAGGATCGCGAGCGCGTTGACGAAGCCGACCATCACCTGGCGCGGGATGTAGCGCATGAGCTTCGCCACCCCGAGCACTGCGAGGAGCACCTGCAGGACCCCCGCGAGGAGGACTGCGGCGATGAGGTAGTCGAGGCCGTGTGAGGCCATGAGGGGCGCGATCACGAGGGCGACGGCGCCCGTCGCCGCGGAGATCATGGCGGGCCTGCCGCCGAGGATCGCGATGGAGACCGCCATCGTGAAGGAGGCGAAGAGGCCGACCCGAGGATCGACGCCCGCGATGACCGAGAAGGCGATCGCCTCGGGGATGAGCGCGAGAGCCACGACCAGTCCACCGAGCACCTCGACCTTGAGGAGGCGCGGCGACCGCAGGGTGCGGAGCACCGACTGGCGTTGCTCGGGGGAGAGCGAGGCCGGGGCCGCCGAAGCTGCAGCGGGCGCGGAGGCGTGGGAGGAGGTCACGGCGGAGTTCCAGTCTCGAAGGGAGGAGTGCGAAGGGAACGGCCGGTGCGGGCACACGCGGATGCGCGTGCGGGATTCCAGGAGGGAGTCCGGGTCGTCAAGCCCAGCGGAGGGCGGCAGTGCGTGCGCCGCCGACGGCGATTCTACGACGAGACGAGCAGGCGCCCAAGGCGGAGCTGCGTTCCAGGGGCGTCGGACGGACCTAGGCGGGCCTAGGCGCGGACGCCCAGGCGGTCGAAGAGCTCCGCGTAGCGCGCCTGCGTGCGCTCGATGACCTCGGCGGGAAGCTCAGGCGGCTGCCCCTGCTTGTCCCAATTCGCGGAGAGCCAGTCGCGAACGATCTGCTTGTCGAACGACGACAGGCGCTGCTTCAGCGGCAGGCTCTCGTCGGCGTAGAGCGTCGCATCCCAGTATCGGGACGAGTCGCTCGTGAGTACCTCATCGCCGATCGTGATCTCACCGTTGGCTGGGTTGCGCCCGAACTCGAACTTCGTGTCGGCCAGAATCACTCCGCGATCCTCGGCGATGGCCGATGCCTCTCGGAAGATGCGCAGCGAGAGATCGCGCAGCGCGACGGCGTCGTCGAGGCCGACGAGCTCGATCATCCTCTCGAAGCTGATGTTCTCGTCGTGCTCACCCTGGGGCGCCTTGTACGCGGGGGTGAAGATCGGCGTCGGCAGCCGGTCGCCGTCCTCGAGGCCAAGCGGCAGCTGGATGCCGCACACGGTGCCGTGCTCGCGATACTCGAGGAGTCCGGAGCCGGTCAGGTAGCCGCGCACGACGCACTCGACGGGGAACATCTCGAGGCGCACGACACGCATGGAGCGTGCCGCGGTGTCGGCCGGCAATGCGGTGCCCCACCCGGACGGCTCGCGGAGGTGGTTCGGCACGTCGATGCGATCGAACCACCACCGGCTCAGCGCCGTCAGGCGTGCGCCCTTGCCGGGGATGCCGGGGGAGAGGATGTGGTCGAACGCGCTCACGCGGTCGCTCGCGACGACCAGCAGTACGCGGTTGTCGTCGGCGGTCTCGTACACCTCACGGACCTTGCCGGACGACACATGCGACCAGCCCTCGAGGGCTGGAGCGTTGGCGGCGTCGGTCACGACTGCTGCTCGCGGGCGGCGAGCTCCGCGATATCCGCGCGGTACTGGGCGCCGTCGATGTGGATGCGCGACAGGCCCTGGTAGGCGAACGCGCGAGCCTCGGCGATCGTCGCTCCGGTTCCGACGACGTTGAGGATGCGGCCGCCGCTCGTCACGAGGGTGTCGTCGTCGCGCTGCGTGGTCGCCGCCTGCAGCACCTTCACGTTCGGCTCAGCCAGTGCATCCGGAACCCCGGCGATGGTGCGGCCCGACTGCACGTCCTCCGGGTAGCCCTCGCTCGCGAGCACGATCGTGACCGCCGCGTTGTCGGCGATCGCGAGCTCCTCGGGCAGGTGCCCGAGGGTGCCGGTCGCGGACGCGTAGAGGAGCTCGGAGAGCGGCTGGTCGAGACGCTCGAGCACGGCCTGCGTCTCGGGGTCGCCGAAGCGAGCGTTGAACTCGATGACGCGGATGCCCGCGCTCGTGACGATGAGCCCGCAGTAGAGGAGCCCGGCGAACGGGGTGCCGGCGGCGCGCATTTCGTCGACGACCGGCTTCGCGACCTGATCGACGACGAGCTTCGAGAAGGCGCGCTCTCCGCCGAAGCGCTCGTTGAGGAACGGGACGGGAGTGTATGCGCCCATGCCGCCGGTGTTCGGCCCCTCGTCACCGGCGAGGAGGCGCTTGAAGTCCTGGGCAGGCGGGAGCGCCCGCACGTTGACGCCATCGGAGAAGACGAACTGCGAGACCTCCTGGCCGTCGAGGAACTCCTCGACCAGCACGGGCCCGGCAGCGAGCCAGTGCTCGGCGTGGACAAGCGCATCCTCGCGACTCTCGGTCACCATGACGCCCTTGCCCGAGGCGAGGCCGTCGGCCTTCACGACGTATGGCGCACCGAACTCGTCGATGGCGGCGGCCACCTCGTCGAGCGTCTCCGCGAGGCGCGCGCCACCGGTGGGGACACCGGAGCGGGACATGACGTCCTTCGCGAACGTCTTCGAGCCCTCGATCGTCGCGGCGGCCTTCGACGGGCCGAAGACGGGGATGCCGGCCTCGCGCAGGGCGTCGGCGACACCCGCGACGAGTGGGGCCTCAGGTCCGATGACGACGAGGTCGAAGTTCTCGTCCTTGGCGAAGTCGGTGACAAGCGACGGGTTATTCACGTCGAGCCGAATCACCTCAGACTCAGCGGCGATGCCGGGGTTGCCCGGGGCCGTGACGATCGAGTGTGCGCGCTCGCTGTGGAGGGCGGCAACAATTGCGTGCTCGCGGGCACCGGATCCGAGGACGAGAATTCTCACCGCACCAGCCTAACCGGGGACGACGGCTCGCGCCGCCGCGTGAACGCAGATGACCGCACGGCGACACCTGGCCGCCACGGACGGCACCGCGTTCGCACCCTGCGCGCCGGGCCTGTCGCACAATGGGGGTGTGCCGAAACCCCGAATCGCCGACGCCGCAGGGCTCGGAGCCATCACCGCCTGGAGCGAAGCCCGCGCCGCGGGTCGCCCAACGCTCCGCGCCGACGCCGCGATGGCCGTCCGCTACACCCTGCAGGCTCTCGAAGACCGTGCCCCGGGCGCGAGCGTCGAGGTGCGGGTGCCGCCGTTCGGCGCCGTGCAGTGTGTGGAGGGCCCAGGCCACACCCGCGGCACGCCGCCGAACGTCATCGAGCTCGACGTCGACACCTGGCTCGAGCTCGCCACTGGCCGCGCGAGCTGGCAGGAGGCGTTCGAGGCGAACCGGGTGCGCGCATCCGGAACCCGCGCCGACGTCTCTCCCTGGCTGCCGCTCGTGCGCCGCTGACAAGCGCGTCCCGCCTGCACGGTCTGCCCGCCCTGCCCGCCCTGCTCGCTGGAGCTCCCCGGCGCTCCATCGGAGTCTGCGAACGCTCCCCGCGAACTGCGCGACAATGGATGCATGCTCCGCGAGAACGAACCCACTCAGTCGCGCCCCGAAGAGGGCGCCGACACCATGGCAGGCCGCGAGGTCGACGCCGGACGCGAGTTCGAGGGCTACGACGCTGAACTCGCCGAGTTCGAGGAGCAGGACGAAGACGTGGACGACGGTGTTCGGGAGATGGCGGCGAGGGTGCACCACGTCCCTCGCATGAGCAGCTTCCTCGTGCTCGGTGCGATCGTCGGCGTCGTCCTGGTGACGATCCTCACCTTCGCGTTCCCGCCCAACGAGGTGTTCTCCCGCATCCAGGTGTTCGCGTTCCTCCTCGCATTCACGGTGCCCGTCACGCTCGCGCTCGGCGGCATCGCCGGGTACATCGCGGGCCGCGTGTCCGCGAAGCGCTCGGTCGACGCGCGCTTGATCCGCGCAGACGAGGTCGAGAACCGCTCCTAGCGCACCAGCGGTAGGCGGGCCATCGTCAGTCGTCGAGGCCCCTTGCGTGCAAGGCGTCGGACATAGCGTCGGCACGACGCAGCGCCCGAACGACGAGTGGCACGGCAAAGGCCCGCGGGCTGCCGCGACGGCCCCGCGCGTACTGTGCCTGCCTCGCGGTCTCGGCGAGCTCGGCGACGAGGGGCACCGCGCGCACGCCGAGGGCGAGCTGCAGGGCGACGCGGTCGGGGTTCATGCCCACTCGACGCAGCGGCGCGAGCAGCCAGACGATGGCGTCGATCATGTCCGTGGTGCGGGTTGTGAGGCTCACGAGTGTCGCCGCGAGCACCAGAGCGACGATCGAGCCGACGACGCCGACGGCCCGAGACAGGTCGGCGGTCCACCACTGGAAGGCGAAGATGCCGAGCAGGAAGATCCAGGTCGGGCGCACGCCGCGCCACGCGTATCGAGGGCCAAGGCGCGCCGCCGCGAAGCCGAGCGCCGCGACCGCGACGGCGATGCCGGCGGAGAGCGGTGAGCCGAGCGCGAGCACGGCCGCCCCGGCGGCCACGAGCGCGAGCAGCTTCAAGCCGGCCGGCAGGCGATGGATGACGGAGCCGCCCGGCACGTAGACGGCCAGCGCTGTTCCTCGGTCAGCCACGAGCCGTCGCCGTCGCCGTCGCCGTCGCGGTCGCGGTCGCGGGAGGGGGAGTCACAGCCCGCCCTCGAGGGAGACAGCAGCGCGATAGGCGGAAACCGCATCCCGTGGCGGACCGTCGAAGTGGAGGCGCCCCTCGTGCACCACGAGCACGCGGTCGAAGCCCTCCAGGATCTCGAGATCGTGCGTCACGAGGACCACCTGCTGGGGGAGCGTGGCGATGCGCGCCGCGATCGCGCGCGAGTTGCGCAGATCGAGGAGCGTCGTCGGCTCGTCGAGCACGAGGATGCTCGGCTCGGTCACGAGCACGGCCGCGAGGGCGAGCAGCTGCTTCTGCCCTCCGGAGAGCAGATGCGCTGGATGGTCGGCGCGGTCGGCGAGACCGACCTGCTCGAGCGCCGCAGCCGTGCGTGCGGCGATCTCCGCCCTGCTCAGACCGCGCCGACCGAGCCCGAAGGCGACATCCTCGCCCACGGTTGGCATGATGATCTGCGA
The DNA here is from genome assembly GCF_902506465.1 of Pseudoclavibacter sp. 8L. Lineage (NCBI taxonomy): Bacteria > Bacillati > Actinomycetota > Actinomycetes > Micrococcales > Microbacteriaceae > Pseudoclavibacter > Pseudoclavibacter sp. 8L. Next base: position 1,818,574 of record NZ_LR733186.1, read on the forward strand.
GTCGGGGTCGGTGAAGCAGAACGCCACCCGTCGCCGCACCTCCCTGCCGGCGCGCCTCGTGTCGAAGCCCTCGACCGAGACGGTCCCGCTCGAGGGCAGCAGCAGCCCGTTGAGCAGTCGCGCCAGGCTCGACTTCCCGGAGCCGTTCGCGCCGATGACGCCGATCCGCTGCTCGCCGAGTGTCACGGAGATACCGTCGAGCACGGAGCGACGCTGCGCGCCTTCGCCGAAGCTCACGCTGACGTCGCGCAGCTCGATCATGCGCGGCACCGGCTCAGGAGGCACCCGCGGGGTACGACGACGGCCCCGGCCTCACGCATCCACTGCCGGTGCCGTTGCCTGGTCGGGCGAGGTCGGCCGGTCGCGCCGCCGCCGGTCGGGGAGCAGCCCCGGGTAGGCCTTGTGCACACCTCGCGCGATGACCGCCGCGATGACGGCCTTCGCGAGGTCGCCCGGCAGGAAGGCGAGTGCCGACAGCGCCGCGGCCCCGAAGCCGATCTTCGCCACGAGGGCGACGCCGATGATCCCGGGCAGGTAGAGCACGAACACGCCCCCGACGGCCGTCGAGACGATGCCGGGGAGGATGCGGAACGGGCTGCCGAAGCGCTCGACGAGCCAGCCGACCGCGAACGCCGCGATGGGGAAGCCGATGAAGTAGCCGACCGTGGGGCTCGCGAGCACCGCGAGCCCACCCCGGCCGCCCGCGAGAAGCGGGAGCCCGGCGAGCACCAGGACGTCGAAGAGCAGCAGCGCCGAGAAGCCGCGCTTCGAGCCGAGCACGGCGCCGGCGAGCATGACGCCGAGCGTCTGCAGGGTGATCGGCACTCCAGGGCCGGGGATCGTGATGGCCGGCACCACTCCGAGCGCGGCCACGATGCCGGCGAACACGGCGACCTGCGTGAGGTCGCGCGTGCGATTGCGGGGTGCGGGGTGCGCGTCGGTCATGCACGGGACTCTACCGGCGCGCAGACCTGCGCACCGACCCCGTCGCTGCAGTCGAACCGCATCGAGCATCCCCTTCGGAACCTATGGAAAACGCATGCTCGTCGTGCAACGAACATGCGTTTCCCGGAGGTCTGTCCCGCCCGGCTAGCTCTTCGTGTTGAGCTCGAGCCAGGCCAGGTACTCGGGAGTCACGGTGCCCGTCACGTACTTGCCGTCGAAGCAGCTCATGTCGAGCTCCTTCACGTCGGAGCCCTCGGTGATGGCCGTGAACAGGTCTCCGACCTCCTGGTACACGAGGCGGTCGGCGCTGATGACCGACGCGATCTCCTCGATCGACCTTCCGGAGGCCACGAGCTCGCCGCGCGACGGCATGTTGATGCCATAGACGTGCGGGTAACGCACCGGGGGAGCAGCGGACGCGAACGTCACCGAGTTCGCGCCAGCCTGACGCGCCATCTCGACGATCTCCTTCGACGTCGTGCCGCGCACGATCGAATCGTCGACGAGCAGCACGTTCTTGCCGCGGAACTCCGTCGGGAGCGCGTTGAGCTTCTGGCGCACCGACTTCTTGCGCACCTTCTGCCCTGGCATGATGAACGTCCGGCCCACGTAGCGGTTCTTGTAGAAGCCCTCGCGGTAGTCGATGCCGAGGGTCTTCGCCATCTCCATCGCGGTCGGTCGGCCCGAGTCCGGGATGGGCATGACCACGTCGATGTCGCCGGCGGTGATGCTGCGCTCCACCTTCGAGGCGAGGGTCTTCCCCATGCGCAGGCGCGACTCGTAGATGGAGATGCCGTTCATGACGGAGTCGGGGCGGGCCAGGTACACGTACTCGAACGAGCACGGCACGAGGCGCGGGTTCACGGCGCACTGGCGCGAGTACAGCTCGCCGCCCATCGTGATGAAGATGGCCTCGCCCGGCTCCACGTCGCGGACCAGGTCGTAGCCGCCGGACTCCAGCACCAGCGACTCGGACGCCACGACCCACTCGTCGCGGCCGTGCTCGTCGTCGCGTCGACCGAGCACGAGGGGGCGGATGCCGAACGGGTCGCGGAACGCGAGCAGTCCGTGTCCGGAGAGCAGGGCCACGGATGCGTAGGAGCCCTCGACGCGGTCGTGCAGGCGCGAGATCGCGTCGAACAGGTCATCCGGCGTGAGCTCGTCCCCGTTGATGCCGTGCTGCAGCTCGTTCGCGAGGACGTTGAGCAGCAGCTCCGTGTCGCTCGACGAGTTCAGGTGCCGGCGGTCGACGTTGAAGAGCTCCTTGCGCAGCTCTCGCGTGTTCGTCAGGTTGCCGTTGTGCACGAGGACGATGCCGTAGGGCGCGTTCACGTAGAACGGCTGCACCTCGTCGTCGCTCTTCGCGCTGCCGGCCGTCGCGTAGCGGACGTGGCCGAGGCCGACGTTGCCGAGCAGGTTCCGCATGTCGCGGGTGCGGTAGCCCTCCCGCACCTGGCCCTTGACCTTCGCGATGTGGAAGGTGTCACCGTCCGCCGTCGCGATGCCGGACGAATCCTGACCGCGATGCTGCAGGAGCAGGAGGGAATCGTAGATCTGTTGGTTGACGGGACTGGTCGAGACGTGACCAACAATGCCGCACACGCTGGGGGAGCTCCAAGCACAGGTAAGCGGGCCCGCGAGGGCCACGGATTTGACCGGGCCCGCGAGGGCCACGGATTTGACCGGGCCCGCGAGGGCCACAGTTTCGACGGGGCCCGCGAGGGCCACGAGTGTGATGAGGCACCGAGGCGCCCTGAACGATTTTCCGATTTTGTCACAGCTCGCGGATCCGCGCGCACCCGCGTGTAGAGGGTTCGCTTCCGGCGTCACGTTCGCGGCGCACTAGGCTGTTGGGCGCATCCCCCCGAGGAAAGGGCATTCTGTGTCAGGCAACGACCTCTACGCCGCCGCTGGCGTCGACACCCGTGCGGGTGACACCGCCGTCGAGCTCATGAAGCGCGCCGTCCAGGCGACCCACGGACCGGAAGTGCTCGGGGGAGTCGGCGGTTTCGCCGGCCTCTTCGACGCCTCGCGTCTGACCTCGTTCACGAAGCCGATCCTCGCCACGTCGACAGACGGCGTCGGCACGAAGGTCGCGATCGCGCAGGCGATCGACAAGCACGACACGATCGGCCAGGACCTCGTGGCCATGGTCGTCGACGACATCGTCGTCGTGGGCGCCGAGCCCCTCTTCATGACCGATTACATCGCCTGCGGTCGGGTCGTGCCGGAGCGCATCGCCTCGATCGTCGAGGGCATCGCGAAGGCGTGCGCCGAGACCGGCACCGCACTCACGGGCGGCGAGACCGCAGAGCACCCTGGCCTCCTCGGCCCCGACGACTACGACGTGGCAGGCGCCGCGGTCGGCGTCGTCGAGGCTGACCGGATGCTCGGGCCTGAGCGCGTGCAGCACGGCGACGTCGTCATCTCGATCGCCTCGAGCGGCCTCCACTCGAACGGCTACTCGCTCGTGCGCCGCATCGTCGCCGACCAGGGCCTCGCCTTCACCGACACCTCCGCCGAGCTCGGCGGCGTCGTCGGCGAAGTGCTCCTCGAGCCGACCCGCCTCTACACCGGCCCCCTCGTCAAGCTCCTCGCCGAGCCTGCCCTCGACGGCGCCGTGCACGCCTTCAGCCACGTCACCGGCGGCGGCATCGCCGCCAACCTCGCGCGGGTCCTCCCGCAGGGTGCCTGGATCGAGCTCGACCGCGGCGCCTGGTCGCCGAACGACATCTTCCGCGTCCTCGCGGGGTTCGCTGGCACCGACCTCGAGTCGACGGAAGGCACCTGGAACCTCGGGATCGGGATGTTCGCCGTCGTCGACGCCCAGCGTGCATCCGCGGTCGTCGAGTGGCTCGAAGCCGCTGGCCTACCGTCGTGGGTTGCCGGCACGATCTCGACCGAGTCGCGTGACTTCGAGGGCTTCGAGCAGGGCGCCAAGGGCGTCGATGGCGGCGCGGTGCGCCTCGTCGGCAGCTACGCCAGCTAGGGCAGAACGCGAGCCGCCGCTTCTCGCCGACAGGTGAGGTGGTGGCGGCCACCCGGCGGCATCCGCCCGCGAGGCGGCCAACTTGCGTGATCGACGCGTGCGTTGAGCAGGTTTCGGGACTGCGGACGCCGTATTCTCACGGATGTTGGTCGCGCCGGCGCTGGCGCTGGCTCGGCGTCATGCGCGGGCGGTGGTGCGGCGGCGCAGCGAGCCTCAGCGCGGCGATTGGCGCGGTGGCTGGCTCAGAGGCGGCTCAGCGCGGTGGCTGAACAGGGCGGTGCGGCGGGGCCGTGACCAACTTGCGTGCAATACACGTGCGTCGAGCCGGTTTCGGGGCCACGGGCGCCGATATTGCACGGATGATGGTCATGCGGCGGCGGTGTCACGGCGGCAGAGTAAGACCCAGCGAGGCGGATGACTCAGCGAGGCGGAGGACCCAGCGAGGCGGATGACCCAGCGAGGCGGCTGCGGCGGTCGTGCGCGCGAGCGGTGCCCCGGTGGCTGAACAGGGCGGTGCGGCGGGGCCGTGACCAACTTGCGTGCAATACACGTGCGTTGAGCCGGTTTCGGGGCCACGCGCGCCGATATTGCACGGATGTTGGTCACGCGCCAGGGGCCGGCTGGCGCGGCGGGCGGCCCCTGGCGGCGGCGCGGCGCTACTCGGCGGCGAAGGCCGCAGCGATCTCCTCTGACGTCGCCTCGTTGGCGATGAGGGCGGCGAGCAGGATGCGCGCCTGACCGGCCCGCAGGACGGCCGCGTGGATGGCGCCGACAACCGCGAGGTCGTGTCCGCCGCCGCCCCCGCCGTAGCTGGCCTTGAGCACGCCGAACGGCACGCGGCTCGACACGACGAGCGGGATGTCCGATGCCTGGCATTCCCAGGCCGCCGAGACGACGCTCTGGCTCGCATTGCCTGAGCCGAGGCCGACGAGGACGATGCCCTGCACGCCGGCCTCGAGGCTCGCGTGCAGGTGGGTCGCGTCGGCGCCGGGGCTGACCGCGACGGTGTCGACGCGCATGCCGGCGACGGGCGCGGGAAGGTGCAGGCGGCGGGCGGGCTTGTCGGTGACGCTGCGGAACGCGTCCGCGCGGTCTGCTGAGGCCTTCGTCAGCCCCCACGACTTGAGGAGCCTGCCGCCGAACGCGATGAGCACGCCTCGGCCGCGGTTCTTCGGGTCGAGTGCGGCGGCGAGGGCTGCCGCGACGTTCGCCGGCCCGTCCGGCGACTCCGACTCGGCCGTGAACTGTGAGCCGGTGAAGACGACGGTCTTGTCGCTCTCGAGCTGCAGGTCCGTGAGCAGCGAGGTCTCCTCCATCGAGTCGGTGCCGTGCAGCACGATGACGGCGCTGACCTCGTCGTCCTCGACCTGGCGCCGCACCTCGTCGCTGATCGACTGCATGTCGGCGAGTGTGAGGCTCGACGAGTCGACGGCCATGAGGTTCACGGCGCGCAGCTCGGCGCCCTGCGCCGCGGTTCCCTCGAGCAGGGCATCCGCCCCGAGGCTCGGCGTGGTCGCGCCCGATGCCGTCGTCGTGCTGGCGATGGTGCCGCCCGTCGCGATGACGGCGATGAGCGGGAGCGAGGATGAGGTCGTCACGTGGTCATTTCTACCCGGTTTGGCTTCCGCGCGCGCTGAGGGTTGACTTCCCGCATTTCGTGCGAATGTACTGAGGATGCGCCGCATCTGGTTCGGGAACACCGGGCCGGTCCGCGACGTTGCGCACGTAACACAGAGTTAATTCGCGCTATCCGGGAAGCGCGCTCCGAATTCATGGGGCACATTCCTAAGATGGCCGAACTCACTGATGTTCTGGCTACCGCCGAAGATAGGGGAACCCCAATGCAGAAGAAGCGTCTGATTACCGGAGGCGTCGCTGCACTCGCAGCGATCGGCCTCCTCTCGGCCTGCTCCAACCCGACCGCTCCCGACGCTGGCGGCACCGACGCTGGCGCAGCATCCGGCGACACGATCGTCGTCTCCTCGGCCAACTTCCCAGAGTCCGAGATCATCGGAAACCTCTACGCGGAAGCGCTGAAGGACGCCGGCTTCACCGTCGAGACGCAGTTCAACATCGGCTCGCGCGAGGCGTACATCCCCGCGCTGTCGGACGGATCGATCGACCTCATCCCCGACTACACGGGCAACCTCCTCATCTTCCTCGACCCCGAGGCAGAGACGACGGACGCGGAGACCATCAACACGAACCTCACCGCGGCACTCGAGACGGAGGGGCTCACGGGCCTCACCCCGGCCGACGCCGAGGACAAGGACGCCGTTGTCGTCACGAAGGAGACCGCTGAGAAGTGGAACCTGACGACCATCGCCGACCTGGCCGCCCACAACGCCGAGATCACCTACGGTGCCCCGGCCGAGTTCCAGGAGCGCCCGCAGGGTCTGCCTGGTCTGAAGGCGAACTACGGCGTCGAGCCTGCAGCGTTCACCCCCATCGCCGATGGTGGCGGACCGGCAACGGTCGACGCGCTGGTCAGCGGACAGGTGCAGGTCGCGAACATTTTCACGACGTCGCCTGCGATCGTCGAGAACGACCTGGTCGTGCTCGAGGACCCGAAGAACAACTTCCCGGCCCAGCAGGTCATCCCTGTCGGCAACACCGAGAAGCTCACCCCCGAGGTCGCTGAGGTCATCGACGCCATCTCGGCGCAGCTGACGACCGACGAGCTCATCGCCCTCAACACGCGTGTCTCCGGTGACGAGAAGGTCGAGCCCACCAAGGCCGCGACCGACTGGCTCACCGAGAAGGGCCTGCTCGGCGCCTAGGCTCCGCTTCCCCATCACGCGGTGACGCTGCGAGGGTGGATGCGGGCGAGTCCCGCCGCATCCACCCTCTCGGCAGCAGCACCCTGAACCATCGACTCCCCCCCCCGCTTTCCTCACCTCCAGCTCCAAGATCTACGAGAAGCGAGTTCCGGATGCAGCAGCACGCAGACGCCGAACGGCCGCACGTGCGACCCACGATGCGCCCCAGCAAGCGGGCAGCGCAGGGCAAGCGGTCGGTCACGGATGCATCCTCGGCCGGAGTCAACGCACTCGCGGGCACCAGCGCAGAGGGGTCGTTGCCGCTGACGAGCTTCGTCATCGGCCGCGACCGGATGACGCCGCGGATCCTGGAGCGGCTCGCCGTCACGGTCGGCCACCTCGACGTCGACCCGGACGTCAGGGTCCGGCTCGCGGAGGCGCGGGGCGTGATCGAGAGCGTCATGGCCCGCGGCGAGCCCGCATACGGCGTGAACCGCGGCCTCGGGCCGCTGCGCGACCAGGAGATCCCGGAGGAGCTGCAGCACGCGTTCCAGTTGTTCGTGCTCGCCTCCCACGACGCGGCGGTCGGCAAGAACCTCACCCCCATCGAAGCGCGAGCCGTGATGCTCGCGCGCCTCGCCGTCATGGCGCAGGGCAACTCCGGCGCCACGACGGCACTGTTCGAGGGCCTGCGCTGCCTGCTCGAGTGCGGCGTCACCCCGGCCATCCCGTCCGAGGGGTCCGTGGGTGCCGCCGACCTGTCCATGCTCGCCGCCGTCGGCAACGTTCTCGTCGGCCGCGGGCGCGTGCTCGATGAGACGGGCACCCAGACCGTCCCCGCCCGCGAGGCGCTGGCGACGGCCGGTCTCGTGCCGCTCGAGCTCGCCGCGAAGGACGGGCTCGCGCTCGTCGGGGCGAACGCCGCCTCCGTCGGTATCGCCGCCCTCACCTCCGTGCGGCTCGACCGGTTCACCGCATCCGCTGACCTCGTCGTCGCCCACACCTTCGACGCCCTCAACGGCAGCGTCAAGGGCTTCCAGGAGAAGGTCGTCGCGGCCAGGCCCCACCCCGGCCAGATCCGGGCGGCCGCACGCTTCCGCTCCCTGCTCGGCTCGAGCCGCGCCTACGGGCCGGCCACGGCGGGCTCCCTGCAGGACCCGCTCTCCATGCGCACCGTGCCGCAGGTGCACGGCACCCTCATCGAGCAGGCGGATGTGCTGCGAGAGTCGGTCACGGTCGAGCTGAACGCGCGCAGCGAGAACCCGTACATCGACATCGACAACGACGTCATCATCTCGAATGGCAACTTCTCGACGATCCAGATGGCCATCACGGCCGACTCCGTGCGCCTCCTGCTCGCGCACTTCGGCATCATGAGCGAGCGGCGCTGCTCGCTCATGATCAGGCGGCTCCGCTCCGAGCGGTCGCTCGTCGAGCAGGTGCTGTCGATCGACGACGCCGACCATCCGTTCGTGCCCGTCATCCTCGCCAACACGGCCTCGTCGCTCATGGCGCGCCTGCAGCAGCTCGCGGCGCCCGTCTCGCACCTCGGCGGCGTCGTCGGCGACGGCGTGGAAGACCACAACGCGCAGGGCTACCTGGCCGTGCGGCTCCTCGAGGACAGCCTCGAGGCGGCCGAGCGACTCCTCGCGATCGAGGGGCTCCTCGCCGTCGGCGTGGGCGTCGCCGCACCGGCCCCGAGCATGAAGGACCGCGCTCCGCTTGTGGTGCAGCTCTCGAAGCGCATCCGCGAGACCCTCGCCCTCAACGACCCGGCGATCATGACCTCTCAGCGAATCGACCGCGTGCGCGCCGACATCGCCGAGTTGAGCGAGCACGTGCAGGACGCGTGAGCTCCACGCTCGCCCCACGACCACCCGTCACCAGCCAAGGAGCAGCATGATCACCTTCGAGAACGTCACCAAGACGTATCCGGATGGCACCACGGCGGTGAACGACCTCAGCCTCAACATCGAGGAGGGCTCGTTCACGGCCTTCGTCGGGCCGAGCGGATGCGGCAAGACCACGTCGATGCGCATGATCAACAAGATGATCGACGCGTCCAGCGGCCGCATCACGGTGGCGGGCAAGGACGTCGCGGACGTCCCCTCGACGCAGCTGCGCCTCGGTATCGGGTACGTGATCCAGAACGCCGGCCTCTTCCCGCACCGCACGGTGCTCGACAACGTCGCGACGGTGCTGCGCCTGAAAGGGGTCCCCGCGAAGGAGGCCAGAGCGAAGGCCATGGATGCCATCGAGCGCGTCCGCCTCCGCCCCGAGCTCGTCCACCGCTACCCGGCCGACCTCTCCGGCGGCCAGCAGCAGCGCGTCGGTGTGGCCCGTGCCCTCGCGGCAGACCCGCCCATCCTGCTCATGGACGAGCCGTTCAGCGCCGTCGACCCCGTCGTGCGCGACGAGCTGCAGCAGGAGATGATCCGCCTGCAGCGCGAGCTGAAGAAGACGATCGTGTTCGTGACGCACGACATCGACGAGGCCCTCATCCTCGGCGACAAGATCGCCGTCTTCGGGCCGGGCGGCGTGCTCCACCAGTACGCGGCAGCCGAGGAGGTCATGACGAGGCCCGCCAACACATTCGTGTCGAGCATGATCTCGAAGGACCGCGGCTACCGCGCCCTCACGTTCCGGGACGCCTCCCTCACCGCGGAGCCCCTCGCCGACGCCGTCGCCGGCATAATCGGCCTCGACGGGCATACGGCCGAGTGGTCGCTCGCGGTCGACGACGACGGACGCCCCGACGCGTGGCTGCACCGCGCGAGCTCGCTGCGCGTCCCGGTCGGCGCCGTCGTGACGCTCGACGACAACCTGCGTCGCTCCCTGGATGCGGTGCTCGCATCCCCGGCCGGCCTCGCGATCGTCGTCGACCAGGCCGGCGTGGCCACCGGGGTGGTGCGCGGCGAGGCCGTCTTCGCCCGCGTCGCGGACGCGAGCGGCGACCGGTCATGAACTGGCTCATCGCGAACTGGGAGACGGTCTGGCCGATCATCATCCAGCACACCGTGCTGTCGGTGGTGCCGACGGTGCTCGGCCTCGTCATCGCCCTCCCGCTCGGGATGCTCCTCGTCGGGCGACCGCGCGGACGCGGCGTCGCGATCATCGTCGCGAGCATCGTCTTCACGATCCCCTCGCTCGCGCTCTTCGTCGTGATCCCGTCGATCGTGGGCACGCCCATCATCAGCCCGCTCAACGTGATCATCGCGTTGACGCTGTACTCGACGGCGCTGCTCATCCGCACCGTGCTTGAGTCGCTCGACGCGGTTCCGGACGATGTGAAGGACGCGTCGAGCGCCATCGGCTACTCGCCCATCAAACGTGTCATCGCGGTCGAGCTGCCCCTCGCCATCCCCGTGCTCGTCGCCGGGCTCAGGGTCGTCGCGGTCACCAACGTGTCGCTCGTCTCCGTGGGCGCCGTCATCGGCGTCGGCGGCCTCGGCCAGCTCTTCACCGCCGGGTTCCAGCGCGACTACCCTGACCAGATCTTCGCGGGCATCATCACGATCCTCGTGCTCGCGTTCATCTTCGACCGCGTCATCGCGATCATCGGCGTCGCGACCACCCCATGGCTGCGCAGCGACCGGGTGAAGGCGAAGCGGGCGTCGAGGCGCACGCCGAACGAGCGCACCGAGACCGCCATGCTCGACACCGTCATCGCGAAGGGGGACATCTGATGTTCAACGAGATGCTGGCCTACTTCCTCGACCCGGCCAACTGGGCGGGCTCCTCGAGCATCCCAGCCAGGGTCGGCGAGCACCTCTGGTACTCGCTGCTGGCGGTCGCGCTTGCCGCGGTCATCGCGTTCCCGCTCGGTCTCGTCATCGGCCACACGGGCAAGGGGACGACGTTCATCGTCGCCACCGCCAACGTACTGCGAGCACTCCCCAGCCTCGGTCTCATGACGCTGCTGGTGCTGCTCATGGGCCTCGGACTGTTCCCGCCGGTGATCGCGCTGGTCGTGCTCGCCGTGCCCCCGCTCCTCGCCGGCGTCTACTCGGGTGTCGCGAACGTGAGCCGCGCGACCGTGGACGCGGCGCGCGCGATGGGCATGACCGAGTGGCAGATCGTGTGGCAGGTCGAGCTGCCGAACGCGATGCCGCTCATCGTCGCGGGACTCCGCAGCGCGGTGCTGCAGGTCATCGCCACGGCGACCATCGCCGCCTACGTGAACCTCGGCGGCCTCGGACGCTACATCTTCGACGGCCTCGCGGTCACGGACTACGGGCGCGTGCTGGTCGGCGCTGTCCTCGTCACGGGGCTCGCGCTGGTCGTCGACGGCCTGCTCGCGCTGCTCGGGCGACTCGTCGTCCCCGGCCGCACGAAGCGCGGGTCGAAGGGTGCCGGGGCTGAGGTCGGTGCCGGTTCTCGTGCCGGCGCCGTCTCCCGCCCGACCGCCGCATCCACGAGCACGGCCACGGCGAGCGCGTAGCCCCCGGGCGCCCCCGCCACCTCGCCCTCGCCTCGCTCCGCAAGCAATCGCTGCCCGGCGTTTCGCCCTCCAGGAACCGTTCTGGAGGGCGAAACGCCGGGCAGCATTCGCGTTGCCGTTTTGCTCCGGGGTTCCGGATCGCGGGGAGCCGCCGCTGTGAATTCAGCTCAAGCTTCGGTGATGGCTCGACGGGGTGAGTCCGAAAAGCGGGACCAGCATGCGATTCGCCACCGAAACTCGCAGCGCACTCGAAAGCGTCGCGCAAGCTAACCCCACCTCGCCTCACGCCAGCTCACCCCGCCTCGCCTCGCTCCGCAAGCAATCGCTGCCCGGCGTTTCGCCCTCCAGGAACGGTTTTGGAGGGCGAAACGCCGGGCAGCGATCGAGGTGGGCGCGGTGCGGCGCGGGTGCGGGCGCGGGACGTCGCGGGCTGGCGGGCGCGGGCGGGTGTGCGGCGCGGCGCCGGGGAGCGAGCTACTCGGCGGCGAGGACCTCGTCGACCGGGCGGTATGCGAGGCCGAGCGCCGTGGCGACACCTCGGTTGGTGATCTGCCCGCCGTGCACGTTGAGGCCGAGCGCGAGGGCAGGGTCCTCCTGCATGGCCCGCTTCCAGCCCTTATCGGCGATGGCGGTCACGTACGGGAGCGTCGCGTTCGTGAGGGCGCGCGTCGAGGTTTCCGGCACGGCACCCGGCATGTTGGCGACGCAGTAGTAGATCGAGTTGTGCACGGGGAACGTCGGGTCATCGTGCGTCGTCGGGTGGGAGCCCTCGAAGCATCCGCCCTGGTCGATTGCGATGTCGACGAGCACCGAGCCCTTCTTCATGCCCGCCACCATCTTGTCGGTGACGAGCTTCGGGGCGGCGGCGCCAGGGATGAGGACGGAGCCGACGACCAGGTCGGCCTCGGCGAGCTGCGCCGCGATCTCGTACGCCGAAGATGCCCGCGTCTGGATCTTGCCCTGGAACTGCACCTCGAGCTCTCGCAGGCGCGGGATGTTCAGGTCGATGATGGTGACGTCCGCGCCCATGCCGACGGCGTTCGCAGCGGCGTGCTCCCCGGCGACGCCACCGCCGATGACGACGACCTTCGCCTTCGGGGTGCCGGGCACGCCGCCGAGCAGCAGGCCGCGTCCGCCCGCGGCCTTCATGAGGTGGTAGGCCCCGACCTGGGTGGCGAGGCGGCCCGCGACCTCGCTCATGGGCGTGAGCAGCGGCAGGGAGCGGTTCGGGAGCTGCACCGTCTCGTACGCGATGGCGGTCGTGCCTGCGCCCGCGAGCGCCTCCGTCTGCGCGCGGTCGGCCGCGAGGTGCAGGTACGTGAAGAGCACCAGCTCGGGGCGCATGTGGCGGTACTCGGACGCGATGGGCTCCTTCACCTTGAGCAGAAGCTCCGCCGTGGACCAGACCTCGTCTGCGGTCGCGAGGATGCGCGCACCCGCCGCCTCGTAGGCGGTGTCGGCGATAGCTGAGCCGAGGCCTGCCCCCGCCTCGATGAACACTTCGTGGCCGTGGCGTTCCAACTCGTGGACCCCGGCGGGCGTGATGGCCACGCGGTTCTCGTTGTTCTTGATCTCCGTCGGGACCCCGATGCGCATGATTACCCCTTTGTGTTCGTGCTCGTTCGGTGTTTCTCTCCGGCAATCATGCGCAGAACGTGCTTCAAATACGTTACGTACCGAAGAAACATCGGCACATGAGGGAGAATCGGGAGAAAACTGCGATGAAGGAGCACGCGCGTGGGTGAAACGCCGAAGGAACTACGGGCAGTCGATGCCGGAATGCTCGACGAGGTCGACCGCCGTCTTGTCGAGCTGCTGCAGGCCAACTCGCGGCAGTCGAACACGCAGCTCGCGACCGCGGTCGGCATCGCCCAGTCGACGTGCATCGCGCGCGTGCGCTCGCTCGTCGATCGCGGCATCATCACGAGGTTCACAGCGGATGTGGGCCTGCCGCAGCTGGGCCTTGCGCTGCAGGCCCTCATCAGCGTCAACATCCGCTCGGGGCAGCGTCAGGAGCTCGCTCACTTCGCGGAGGAGATGCGTGCACTGCCCGAGGTCGTGCAGATCTTCTTCCTCGGCGGCTCGGAGGACTTCATCGTTCACGTCGCGGTCCGCGATTCGAATGACGCGCGGGAGTTCGTGGTGGCGAACCTGTCGACGCACCCTGCCGTCGCATCCACTCGAACGAGCATCGTCTTCGACCACCACCGCATCCGCTGAGCGGCCGCGCCGTCGTGCCGCACGCCAAGATGTCGGCCTCTGGCAGCTTCACGGAGGTGACGACCTGCGGATACCCCGGGCCTGCGAGCGCCGTGGCCGTACCCCGCGCAGACTTCGGGGATACGCAGGCGCGGCGTCGCGCAAACCTGCGCGAGGCCGAGGTCTGCGGCGTCGGGGTGCGCCCGTCCAACAGGGCCTTCACCTCAACGCCGGCCCTGCCCACCCACTGCTTCCCGTCGCCGCAGCGGCCTGCACCTGCACCCGCAGCTCGTCCCGCGATCTGAGAACGCAGTAGCCGAAACAGTCGTGACGTTCTTATTCTGTGTGCATGGATCCAGCAGCGCAGGCGCAGGACAACCTCGTCGCGACCCTCATCGTGCGCGGGAAGATCCGAGACCCGCGCGGTGTCTGGGGGCCAGGCGAGGTGTGGGCGGCGGGGCCGCGCATCGTCGCGGTGCACACGGGGCGCTCCCGCACTCCGGCGCCCGCTGGTGCACGCATCGTCGACGTCGGCGACGCCTACGTGCTGCCCGGTGTGGTGGATGCGCACGTGCATTCCCTCTCGCACGGCGGCGAGGGCATCGCGGTGGCGACGAGGGCCGCTGCGGCCGGCGGCGTGACGACGATCGTCGAGATGCCCTATGACGGCACCGGCCCCATCAACAGCCTCGACAGGCTCCGCGCGAAGCAGGACCTCGCGAACGATGAGGCGCACATCGACGTGGCGCTCCTCGGCACGCTCGCGCCCGGCGGTGGCTGGCGCGCGGCCGGCGAACTCGCCGAGGCTGGTGCCGCCGGCTTCAAGGTGTCGCTGTTCCACACGCACGCGACGCGCTTTCCTCGCATCGACGACCGCGAGCTGCTGAGCGTCATGGCCGCGGTCCGGGACGCGGGACGCACGCTGTGCACGCACGCCGAGAACAACGAGATCATCCAGGCACTCCTCGGCGAGGAGCGAGCGGCGGGCAGCAGCGACCCGCAGTCGCACTCACGTTCTCGTCCGCCCGTCTCGGAGACGCTCGGCGTGCTGACGGCGCTCGAGGTCGCCGCCGACACGGGGGCCAGGCTGCACGTCTGCCACCTGTCGCTGCCCCGCAGCGTCGACCTGGTCGACTGGTACCGGGCACAGGGCGCCGATGTGACGCTCGAGACCTGCCCGCACTACCTGACCTTCACCCAGGACGACCTCGAGACGCAGCGGGGGCACCTGAAGATCAACCCGCCGTTGCGTGACGCGGAGGCGCGCGACGGGCTGTGGGATCGCCTCGGCAGGGGCCTGGTGAGCGTTGTCAGCTCGGACCACGCCCCGTGGTCGAGGGAGCTGAAGGACCACGACGTCATGCTCGACAACAGCTCGGGCGCTCCGGGCGTGCAGACGCTCGTCGCCGCGACGCTGGGCGGCGCGCTGCGTCGCGATCCGTCCGGCACGTTGCTGGCGCAGGCTGTGGATGCGCTCACGATCAGTCCAGCGCGCCGGTACGGTCTCGACGCTCGCAAGGGGTCGCTCGAGGTCGGCAAAGACGCCGACATCGTCGTGTTCACGCCGGGGGACGCATCCATCGAGCTCGACCGGATGCTCTCGAACGCCGGCTGGACGCCTTACGAGGGCATGTCGCCCGGCGGAAGCGTGACGCACACCTTCTCGCGCGGCGAGCTCGTCTACTCCGACACCGCTGGGCTCCTGGCCCGCGCGGGCCGGGGAGAGGTGCTGGTCTGACCATGAGCGACCTGCGACCACAGGCAGACCCGAACGGGCGGCCGATATCAGGGGGAGCGGCCGCCTCCGGCGGGGGCGGCGGCACCGGGGGAGCCGCCTACAAGTCGCTGCACCGAGGCCTCGAGATCTTGCAGCTGATCCAGGGCCGAGGGCGGCTCAAGATCTCGGAGATCAGCAGCGAGCTCGGCATGCCGCTGTCGACCGTGTACCGCTACGTGACCGTGCTTCGAGACGCGGGCTTCGCGATCGAGATCGACGGCTATCTCATGCCGTCGAGCCGCCTTGCGGAGAGCGATGACGCCTCCCCGCACCTCGTGCGCTACGCGGCACCCGTGCTGCGTCGCCTCAGGGAGCTCACCGGCATGACGGCGATCCTCGCCGTGCGCGTGCACATCACGGCCGTGTGCCTGGAAGTGTCGTACGCGCATCCGCAGCACCGCATCCCCTTCGGCCGCGGGAAGGTGCGCAGCCTGTACGCGGGGGCGACGGCCCTGCCTCTGCTCGCGTACGCGCCGAAGAAGGTCGTGCGCGAGCTGCTCTCCGGTGGCCTCCGCGCGTACACGACCGCGACGATGAGCCCGGAGATGATCGAGCCGTACCTGCGGCAGGTGCGCGCCGAGGGGCACGCCGTCTCCTACGGGCAGATCACCCCGGGCATGGTCGGTATCGGCGTGCCCGTCTTCGCGGGCGGCCGAGTGCTGTGCTCCCTGTCTCTTGTCGGTGACGAGCGGCAGACTGGGGTACTGGATGAGCGCGTCGCGCTCCTCAAGCAGGGAGCTGCAGAGCTCGCCGCGAAACTGCCGTCGAACGTCGACCTCGAAGTCTGGAGCGACCAGAGTGCCTGAAATCGCCGCGAACCCCGCAGCCCCATCCCCCGCGTTCGAGGAGTCCGCGCCGCCCGTGTCCGGGCCGCTCGTGAGCCCCATCCTCGCGCGTGGAACGCAGCCGATCACCGCGCAGCGCGGCACGAAGCTGCGCGCGAGGAACTGGCGGGCCGAGGGCCTGCTGCGCATGTTCGAGAACGTGCTCGAGGTGGGCGAGAACGCGGCGGAGCTCATCGTCTACGCGTCGCTCGGCAAGGCTGCCCGCAACTGGGACGAGGCCTGCCGCATCGTGAACTCGCTGCTCGAGCTCGACGAGGCCGAGACGCTGATCCTGCAGACGGGCGCCGCGGTCGGCGTCATGTCGACGAAGCGCGACTCGCCCATGGTGCTCTCCGCCGTCAACAACACCGTCGGCAACTGGGCGAGCAGCGACCGCTTCTACGAGCGGTATCGGGCCGGGCAGACCATCTGGGGCGGGCTGACGGCAGCCGCCTGGCAGTACATCGGCAGGCAGGGCGTGCTCCAGGGCACGTACGAGCTCCTCCGAGAGGTGCTGGTCCAGCACTACGACGCGCGGGCAGAGGGCCGGTGGATGCTCACGGCCGGACTCGGGGGCATGGGCTCCGCCCAGCCCATCTCGGCGCGCATCCTCGGCCTGTCGTCGCTGACCGTGGAGATCGACCAGGTGAAGATCGATCGAGCCCTCGCGGTGGGCGGCGTCGATGTCCTCGCGCCCTCGCTCGACGATGCGCTGGCGCTGCTCGAGGCGGCCCGCGCCGAGGGCATCCCCGCCGCCGTCGCGCTCCGCGCCAACGCGGCGGCCGTCTTCGAGGAGCTCGCCTCGCGCGGCGTCACCCCGGACATCGTCACCGACCAGACCGCCGCGCACGACGCGCGCTACGGCTACGTGCCCCTCGAGTACACGCTCGACGAGTGGGTCGCCGCCCGTGAGTCCGAGCCGGAACGCGTCGAGGCACTGGCACGCGCCTCCATGGCCAAGCAGGTCGAGGCCATGCTCACGCTGCAGGAACGCGGATCCATCGCCTTCGAGAACGGCAACAACCTGCGCGTGAAGGCGCTCGAGCACCTCGGCGAGAGCGAGACCGAGCGGGTCAACCGCATCCCCGGGTTCATGGAGGCCTACCTCCGGCCGCTCTTCGCGCGCGGCATCGGGCCCTTCCGCTGGGTGTGCCTGTCCGGCGACATCGAAGACCAGCTGACCATGGATGCACTCGCATCCTCGCTCTTCCCAGACCGGCCCGAGGTCGCCGAGTGGCTCGCGCTCGCGGGCGTCCACGTGCCGCAGCAGGGCCTCCCCGCGCGGTCCTGCTGGCTCGGGCACGGCGAACGCTCGCGCCTCGCGCAGGCCGCGAACGAGCTCGTCGCCGACGGCCGGCTCACTGCTCCCGTGCTCTTCAGCCGCGACCACCTCGACTCCGCCGGCATGACCCATCCGCGCATCGGCACCGAGGGCATGCGAGACGGCTCCGACGGCGTCACCGACTGGCCGCTCCTCGACGCCATGCTGCTCTCCACCGCCGGGGCCGACCTCGTCGCGATCCACTCGGGTGGCGGCGGCTACACCGGGTGGATGCAGTCCGCTGGCGTCTCCATCGTCGCCGACGGCAAGCCGGATACCCTCGAACGCCTCCGCCTGGCTCTCGACCTGGACACGGGGCTCGGCGTCATCCGCCACGCCGCCGCTGGCTACGAGGAGGCAGCGTCCGCCATCGAGCGGAACGGCGAGACGGGCGACGCCCCCATCGCCGCCCTCGGGCTCGCCGCGCGCGGTGCCTCGGCGACCGCCGAGCAGGCGGCCGAGCAGGCAGCATCCACCCCCACCGACCCCGAAGGGAACGCCCGTGCGTGAACTGACCCAGGAAGACGCCGTCCACGGAGTGCTCGGGGGCGGTGTGCTCGCGTGTGGCGGCGGCGGGTGGAAGCACCACGGCGAGCTCATGGGCCGCATGGCGACCGAGCTCAACAGGCCGGTGCTCGCGAGCATCGACGAGCTCCCGGAAGACAGCTGGGTGGCGACGGTCACCGCGATCGGCGCGCCAGCCGCGAAGAACTGGGAGATCCGCCCCGTCGACTACGTGCACGCCCTGCAGGAGCTCATCAAAGCGACCGAGGTGCCCATCTCGGCCGTCATGACGGCCCAGAACGGCTACTCGACGACCCTGAACGGCTGGATCCAGTCGTCCGTGCTCGGCGTCAAGGTGCTGGATGCGGCCGGAGACGTGCGCGCGCACCCGACGGGCAAGCTCGGCTCGCTCGGCCTCGCCGAGCGAGAAGGCTACGTGGCGACGCAGGTCGTGTCGGGCGGCAACCGTGCCCTCCACGGCCACTTCCTCTCCGTGAACCGGGGCACGATCAACACGTGCGACGACGTGCTGCGCGACATCTCGGTGCGCACGGGCGGCTTCATCGCCGCCGCCCGCAACCCGGTCGAGCTGAGCTACGTGCGCGAGCACGCCGCGCACGGGTCCATCTCGCTCGCCCTCGACCTCGGCAGGGACATGGCGGCGGCGCTCAGGAAGCGCGGCGCCGGCAAGCAGGAGGCGTTCGTGCAGGCAGTCGTCGAACGCCTCGGCGGCACGGTCGTCTCGCGCGGGCCGCTCGGCCTCGAGGTGCCGACCGACACGCACGGAGGCTGGGACCACGGCACCTTCCGCATCGGCGACTTCACGGTGCCGTACCTCAACGAGTACATGGCCATCGAGTCGGACGGGGAGCGCATCGCGACCTACCCGGACACGATCATCCTCCTCGACCCGAAGCTCGGAGAGGCGGTCGCGGTGAAGGATGCCGCCGAGGGCCAGGAGGTCGTGCTCGTGTCGGTGCCGGCCTCCGCGCTGCCGGTGTCGTCGTCGGCGATCGACGAGTCCGGGCTCGCCGAGATCGAGCAGATCATGGGCATCGACTTCCTGAAGTACCGCGACTCCGGCCTCGTCGGCGGAACGGCCGGCTATGTCGGCTGACACCGCGGATGTGCTGCTCGGCGCCGTCGACCCGTCGCGTCTTCGCCCCGACCAGCAGCGGGTGCTCGCCGACCTGACCGAGCTCGCCGGCCTCATCGAGAGCGCAGAGCCAGGGTTCTCCCGCAGGGTGTTCTCCGATGCGTACCGTGCGGGGCGCGAATGGGTGCGAGACCGGATGCGCGCATCCGGTCTCGACGCGCACATCGACCCGGCGGGCAACGTCGTCGGGGTGCTGCGCGGCGCGAACTCGTCGCTGAAGCCGCTCATGACCGGCTCGCATACCGACACCGTGCACGCGGGCGGACGCTACGACGGCATCGTGGGCGTGCTCGGCGGCATCGAGGTGGCTCGGCGGCTGCGCGAGGAGGGCATCACGCTCGCACGCGACCTGTACGTCGTCGACTTCCTCGGCGAGGAGGCGAACTCGTTCGGCGTCTCCTGCATCGGCTCGCGCTCCATCGCGGGGCTGCTCCTCCCCGGGCACCTCGAGCGAACGAACGGCGACTCGGCGCTTCGGCTTGGCGACGCCATGACGGGGTTCGGCCTCGACACGAGCGGTGCGCTCGGCCAGGCCTGGGCTCCCGGCTCCCTGCACGCCTACCTCGAGCTGCACATCGAGCAGGGGCCGCAGCTCGAACGCAGCGGCAAGCAGGTCGGAGTCGTGACGGCGATCGCGGGCATCGAGCGCCTCATGGCCGCGTTCTCGGGCCGAGCGGACCACGCGGGCACCATGCCCATGCAGGGCAGGCACGACGCGCTCATCGCGGCCGCCGAGGCGATCCTCACCATCGAGCGGGAGGCGTGCGGGGCCCCCATCCACGGCGTGTCGACAACGGGCCGTATTGAGTCGTCGCCTGGCTCCTTCAACATCGTTCCAGACGAGGCGCGCATCTGGGCGGAGATGCGCAGCGTGGATGCGTCGTGGCTGCACGGCGCGAAGCGTCGCGTCGCCGAGGACATCGCGTCGGCGGCCGCGCTTCGCGGCGTCGAGACCGCCATCGAGTGGCTCAATGACCAGGATCCGGTCGCGGCCGACCCCCACGTGCAGCGCCTCCTCGGCGAGGCCGCTGACGCGCTCGGCTACACGTGGGAGGCCGTGCCGTCCGGAGCAGGCCACGACGCGGCGCACCTGGCGCACCTCGGACCAATGGGCATGATCTTCGTGCCATCGGTCGGCGGGCGCAGCCACGTGCCCGAGGAGTTCACCGAGGCCGACGACATCGCGGTCGGCATCCACGTGCTCGCGACTGCGCTCGTCGCGGCCGACCGCAGCGAGCGCCCCCTCGCCGTGAGCTGACCGCGCCGGCCGCGACGCCGACCTCCGGGCCGGCCCGGTTGCCCGGCGCTGCCCGTCCTGCCTGCCCGCCCTGCCTGTCTGCCCGGTTGATCTCGCTCCCGCCGTTTCCGGGGTTTCGGGATGGAAAGGTCCCTTCGTTGGGGGAAGTTTTCCAGCAGGGAGTGACTTCGCCAGCCCGAGTCGTGGCCTGGGGTGGGCTGGGGTGGGTTGGGTTTGGCTGTTCTCGGCTGGTAGGGGTG
>NZ_LR733186.1:1839085-1977259 GCF_902506465.1 Pseudoclavibacter sp. 8L
CCGGCGCCCACCGAGATCTACACTTATGCGACGTCGGCAGCGTCAGATGTGTATAAAGAGACAGTGCTCGGCCTGTCACGAGATCCTAGCCAGTCGGTGGGCCCGCGATGGAGGCGAGGGGACTGCGCGCCCGCACCGTGCGAGGCTCACCAGCCGTGCGTGTTCATCCACTCTCGCCGTTGGTCGGCCTCCTCGCGGGACTCATCGCCGCGCCACGAGTCGTGCGCCGACAGGGCACCGTCGTCGAGCGTGACGAACGCGAAGCAGACGCCGCAGAGGGCTCGGCCGTGCGGGTAGCCGTCCGGGAGCCTCGGCGCCGGAACCGCGGGCGACCCGCTCGCCGGGCACCTGGGCGCGTCCGCGTCGATGTCGCTCCAGAGGAGGCTCGACCCCGTCCGGTTATGGAGGCCGGCGTGGCCAGCGCGACGCGTGCAGATCTCGCCGCTGCGGCGGCTGAGGCACAGCATCCGAGCGGCACCTGGCAGCTGGGCGATCGGGCGATTGCTCACGATGCTCCGATGAGGTTCAGCTGCGTGCCGTCGATGTCCACGAGGTACCCGACCCGACCACCCCAGGCCTCACGGGTGATCGGATGCAGTCGCGGGAACCCGACGCGCGTCTCCGCCACACCCGTCGCCCGGATCGCGGCGTAGAGCTCGTCGACGTCGGCGACGCGAATGCTGCACATCGCGCCGCTCGAGAAGGGATCGAGGTCCGGATGTGGGAAGAACTCGAGCGCGACCGTGCCGCGTTCGAGGATCAGCCACCCCGCATCCCGGTAGGCCGTCTCGAAGCCGAACGAACCGTAGAAGGCGGCCGTCGCGTCGAAGTCCCTCGAGGGGAGATTGGGAACCGCACGATCACGCATGCACCCAGCCTAGGCACGCTGCCTCGGTAGACTCGCGGCATGGCTGACCCGCGAGGATCCGAGGACGAAGAGCAGTTCGCGGTCACCTCGCTCGGGCTCGCGGTCCGGGCGGGCCGCAAGCGCCTCGATCTCTCGGTGCACGCGCTCGCCAAGCAGGCGGGAGTCAGTCTCGGGCTCATCAGCCAGCTCGAGCGCGGCATCGGCAATCCGTCGCTCGGCTCGATCCAGCGACTGGCGACCGCGCTCGGGGTGCCCATCACGCAGCTCCTGGAACCGCCGGCACCCGACTTCGCCGTCGTCACCCAGGACCGACGGCTGCGCTTGCCGACTCCGACCGATGTCCCGGAGGACGAGCGCGCGGTCCGTGAGCTGCTGACGCCTCGCAGCGAGTCGACGCTGCAGCTCATCCGGTCCGTGCTGCCGCCGCGCTTCACGAACGCGGGCCGCCCGTTCCGGCATATCGGAACGGAGAGCGTCACCGTGCTCTCCGGTCGCCTCATGGTGGTGCACGGTGAGGAGCAGGTTGTCCTCGAGGCGGGGGACACCGCGACCTACGCCTGCTCGACCGCCCACTGGTGGTCGAACGAGCACGATGGCGAGACGGTCGTCATCGGGGCCGTGAGCCCCTTCGAGCGCTAGGCCTGCGTCGAGCGCTCGCCCCTGCGGGAGTCTTCCGGCTCGGCGTCGACGGACGAGCTCGAGATCAGCGCCTCATGCAGGTCCTGGATGCGCAGCTCGAGCAGGCGGTCGAGCTCGTCGACGGGGTGGGTGTGGTCATCGACGCGCAGGTCGATCGCGAGCTCCGGCGGGTGGATGCGACGTTCCTGCTTGGTGGCGACGATGATCGCCGCGCTCTGCCGGCCTCGCGCGTCCCCGCCTGCGCTCTGGCCGGCGTGCAGCGCGACGAGCAGTCGTCTCGCGAACACGGCGATCGCGGTCGTCTGCTCGTGTTCGGGGGATCCGGGTTCCGGGGCGCTGCGCTCGAAGGAGTCGGCAATGGCGTCGAGCACTTCTGGCCCGGTGAGCAGGTTGCCGACGGTCACGTAGTCGGCGCCGTGGCGCTGGCCCGTCCAGGGGCTCGTGAGGTCTCCCACCCACGCGCCGGTGCGTCCGGTCAGGTCGAGTGCCGCCGTCTGTCGGAATTCGGGAGCGTCGTCCCATTCGGCGACGCGGCCCACGACGGCGTCGGGTGATTCGCCGGCCGCCAGGGCGTCGAGCATGCTGCCGCGCAGGGCTCTGTTGGTCCACGCCTGACTGGCGACGACCCCCACGGTCGGATCGATGGCGAGCACGGCGTTGCCCACCGCAAGGGATCGACTTGCGGTCACGGCGCCGAGGAGGCCCGCCGCGCGATCGCGTGCCAGCAGTGTGAAGGTCATGCTCGTCCTCGTCTCAGCAGCGCGCCTCGAGGTGGGAACCCCGGGCACTGGAATCGTTTGTGACGATCCTGTTTCGGCCGCCCTGCGGCCTTGTACCTCGCCCAAGCGTGCCACATACTGATGAAACATTCACGAAAATGAACGAAGTGGAGTGCATCATGCAACGACGAAGTGCAGGGATCGGAGCCGCGGCCATCGGCGCGCTCCTCGTCTTGAGCGGATGCTCGGCCGGCGAGAGCGTCGATCTCGGCGCCGGAGACGCCGTCGAAGGCGAAGTGCTCCACGCGGCAATCGGCGGCGAACCCGACCAGCTCGACCCCCACAAGACGTCCTCCTACTTCTCGTTCCAGGTGCTCGAGAACGTCTACGACACCCTTGTCGAACCCGACGAGAACCTCGAGATGCAGCCAGCGCTCGCGGAGTCCTGGGAGACCAGCGACGACCAGCTGACCTGGACCTTCACGCTGCGCGACGGTGTCACCTTCCACGACGGCTCCGACTTCACGAGCGAGGATGTCGTCTACTCGTACAACCGCATCATCGACGAAGAGCTTGCCAACGCGTGGAAGTTCGACGCCGTCACGAACGTCGAGGCACCGGACGACTCGACGGTCGTCATCACAGTCTCGCAGCCGACCCCGAACCTGCTCTCCAACCTCGGTGGCTTCAAGGGCATGGCGATCGTCGAGCAGTCCAACGTCGAATCCGGGGAGATCGCGAACGCGCCCGTCGGCACCGGCCCCTTCTCGCTCGCGAGCTACACGAGCGGCGACCGCATCGAGCTCGCCGCAAACCCCGACTACTGGGACGGCGCCCCGAGCATCGGCGGCGTCGAGTTCCAGTTCATCTCGGAGCCCTCGACGGCGCTCGCGGCGCTCAAGAGCGGTGAGATCCAGTGGACCGACGTCGTCCCCGCGCAGCAGGTCGAGGAGCTCAGCGGCGACGAGTCCATCGAACTGGGACAGAACCCGTCGAGCGACTACTGGTACTTGGCACTCAACGAGGGCAAGGAGCAGTGGCAGGACCCACGCGTCCGCCAGGCCATCGCCTACGCCATCGACCGCGACGCCATCGTGCAGGCGGTCAGCTACGGCACCGCCGAGGCCAACCAGCTCGCCATCCCGCAGGACAGCATCTGGTACACGGAATACGACAAGTACTCGACCGACATCGAGGAGTCGAAGCGGCTCCTCAGCGAGGCCGGTTTCACCGGCGGAACGCTCGACCTGCTCGCGACGAGCGAGTACCCCGAGACCGTCACGGCAGCGCAGATCATCGCATCCAACCTCGAGCCGCTCGGCATCACCGTCGAGATCAGGCAGCCCGACTTCTCGACCTGGCTCGATGAACAGAATTCCGGCAACTTCGACATGCTCATGATGGGCTGGCTCGGCAACATCGACCCGGACGACTTCTACTACTCACAGCACCACAGCGACGGTGGCAGCAATGCCCAGAAGTACTCCAACCCGGAGGTCGACGCGCTGCTCGACTCGGCCCGCACGGAGACCGACCAGGCCGCGCGCAAGGAGCTGTACGCGCAGGCCGCGACGATCATCGCCGACGACGCCAGCTACATCTACCTGTACAACCCGTCGGTGATCCAGGTGTGGAGCCCGACCCTCGGCGACTACGAGGCGCGCGCTGACCGGGCGACGCGCTTCCGCGACGCCACGCTGACCCCGTAGCCCGCCCCCGCCCAGCGACCGGGCGAGACGGCGGTACAGCAAGAAAACAACCCAGGACACAGGGTCCACGAGGGGAAAACCCAATGAGAATGTCGTTCGGCTCCATCGCCGCGTTCCTCGGCTGGCGCCTGCTCTACTCGGCGATCGTGCTGCTCGGAGTGCTCGTCGTCGTCTTCTCCCTCGTGCACTTCGTGCCGGGCGACCCAGTTCGGCTGGCGCTCGGCACGAGGTACACGCAGGAGGCGTACGACGCGCTCCGGGCGGCGTCCGGCCTCGACCGGCCCATCCTCGAGCAGTTCTTCTCCTACGTCGGCAACGCGCTCACGGGCAACCTCGGCGTGAGCTTCCGCAACGGCGACGCCGTGACGACGACGCTGCTCGAGCGCCTGCCGGCGACGCTCTCGCTGGCCGGCGTCGGGCTCGTGATCGCGCTCCTCATCTCCGTGCCTGCCGGCATCTGGTCGGCGCTCCGGGAAGGGCGCGTGAGCGACGGCGTCATCCGCGTCACGAGCCAGTTCGGCGTCTCGATTCCGGACTTCTGGATGGGCATGCTGCTCATAGGGCTGTTCTCGTCGACGCTCGGCTGGCTTCCCTCGAGCGGCTACTCGTCGATCAGCGAGGACCCGGCCGACTGGGCCAGGCACGTGCTCCTGCCCGGTCTCACCGTCGGCCTCGTCGCAGGGGCCATCATGACGCGCTACATCCGCTCGGCCGTGCTCGAGGTGGCGTCCATGGGCTACGTCCGAACCGCGAAGTCCAAGGGGCTCTCGGCGTGGACGGTGACGATGCGCCACATCGTCCGGAACGCGCTCGTGCCCGTCCTCACGATCGCCGGCATCCAGCTCGCGACGATCCTCGGCGGCGTCATCGTCGTCGAGGTCGTCTTCGCCTGGCCTGGACTCGGACGTCTCGTCTACGACGCCGTCTCCTCGCGCGACTACCCGCTCATCCAGGGCTCCGTGTTGCTCATCGCCGTGATGTTCCTCGCCGTGAACTTCATCGTGGATGTGCTCTACGCGCTCGTCGACCCGAGGATCCGGCTCTCATGACCGCACAGAACCCAGAAGCCACGCGGCAAGCGGAATCCGGCCCGCCCGCACCGGAGGATCGCACCCGCGTCGCAGCCTGGCGCCTTCTCCTCAGCAACCCCGTGACGGTCGTCAGCGCGGTGCTCCTCTTCATCGTCGTGTTCGTCGCCCTGCTCGGTCCCTGGATCGCGCCATACGGCGTCAACGACGTCGACGTCGCGAACCAGCTCCAGCCGCCGAGCGCCGCGCACTGGTTCGGTACCGACGACCTCGGACGGGACGTGCTGAGCCGTGTGATGATCGCATCTGGCGTCTCCCTGCAGGTGGCGTTCGTCTCCGTCACGTTCGCCTTCGTCGTCGGCGTGCTGGTCGGCGTCATCTCCGGCTACGCGGGCGGACTCCTCGACACCGTGCTCATGCGCCTCGTCGACGTCATGTTCGCGTTCCCCGTGCTGCTGCTCGCCCTCGCGATCGTCGCGATCCTCGCGCCGGGGCTCGCAACGACCATGCTCGCGATCGGCATCGTCTACACGCCGATCTTCGCGAGGGTCGCCCGAGCGAGCACGCTCTCGGTCCGCGTCGAGCCGTACGTCCAGGTCTCCCGCACGATGGGCACCCCGTGGGCGAGCATCCTCGGCCGCCACGTGCTGCCCAACATCACCGGCCCGATCATCGTGCAGACCTCCCTCTCCCTGGCCTTCGCGATCCTGGCCGAATCGGCCCTCTCCTTCCTCGGTCTCGGCATCCAGCCGCCGGCACCCTCCTGGGGCGGCATGCTCTTCGCCGCGCAGGGCTTCATCAGCCAGGCCTGGTGGATGAGCCTCTTCCCCGGCGTCGCGATCTTCATCACGGCGCTCTCCTTCAACCTGCTCGGCGACGGGATGCGAGACGTCCTCGACCCCAAGCAGCGCACCCTCATCGAGTCAAGGAGGAAGCGATGACCGCTCCAGCGCTCCGCGTCGCCGACCTGCGGGTCTCCATCGGCCGCAAGGACATCGTCCGGGGTCTGGACTTCTCGATCGAGCCAGGCGGAACGCTCGGCATCGTGGGCGAGTCCGGATCGGGGAAGTCGATGACCGTCCTCGCCGCCACCGGACTCCTCGACGCGCCAGGCGCCCGCGTCACAGGCACCAGCACGCTCAACGACCACAAGCTCGGGCAGGTCGAGCTGATCGGCGCCTCCGCCCGAACCCTGCGGAGCGTGCACGGCAACGGGATCGGCTTCGTCTTCCAGGACCCGAGCACCTCGCTCAACCCGCTGCTCACCCTCGGCCGGCAGCTGACCGAATCGCTCGAGACGCACCGACGCCTTTCGCGCCGCGCCGCGCGCACGAAAGCCATCGAGCTCCTCGACTCCGTCGGCATCCCAGAGCCTGAAGCGCGCTTCGACGCCTACCCGCACGAGCTCTCAGGTGGGCAGCGGCAGCGCGTCATGATCGCCATCGCGCTCTCCTGCGACCCCGGCCTGCTCGTCGCCGACGAGCCGACGACCGCCCTCGACGTGACCACGCAGGCGCAGATCATCGATCTCGTCCGCACCCTCCAGCACGAGCACGGCACCGCCGTCATCTGGATCAGCCACGACATGGGCGTCATCTCGCAGGTCGCCGACGAGGTGCTCGTGATGCGCCACGGCGAGGCCGTCGAACGGCGCAGCGCCATCGACCTCGTCACGGCTCCACGGCACCCGTACACCAGGGAGCTGCTCGCGGCGAGGCCCCGGCTCGGCAAGGCGAAGCCCACACCAGCGAAGCCGGACGCGACGACGATCCTCCAGGTCTCCGCGCTCGACGTGCGCTTCCCCATCCAGACCCCAAAGGGCCGCAGCCACGTGCACGCCGTCGACGGCGTCTCGTTCGAGCTGCGCCAGGGAACGACGCTCGGCATCGTCGGCGAGTCGGGCTCCGGGAAGTCGACCATCGCGAACGCGCTCACCGGCCTCGTCAAGCCGACGGGCGGCACTGCGACGCTCGAAGGCCTCGACGTGCTCAAAGCCGATAACCAGTTGCGGCGCCGCATCGCGATGGTCTTCCAGGACCCGTTCTCCTCGCTCGACCCCCGCATGTCCGTCGGCCAGTCGGTCGCCGAGCCGCTGCGCGTGCACCGCCTCCCCGCTGGCGGTTCACGGTCCGCGCGCATCGACGAGCTCTTCGACCTCGTCGAGCTCCCGCGGGACTTCATCGGCCGGTATCCGCACGAGCTCTCCGGCGGGCAGCGACAGCGAGTCTCGATCGCCAGGGCCCTCGCGCTCGAGCCGGACATCGTCATCCTCGACGAGTCGACGGCGTCACTGGATGTGTCCATCCAGTCCCGCGTGCTCGAGCTGCTGCGCAGGCTGCAGGACGAGCTCTCGCTCAGCTACCTCTTCATCGCGCACGACCTCGCGATCGTCGAGGAGATGAGCCACGACGTGCTGGTCATGCAGCGCGGGCGGATCGTCGAGCATGCCGCAGCCGACGAGATCTTCGGTGCCCCTCGGGAGGACTACACGAAGCAGCTCCTCGCGGCGATCCCGCCGGAGCTCCCGAGAAGTCTGAACGCGCATTCGTCCTGACCTCCCTGCTCTCGCACACCGCGGGTAAGCTCTGTCTGCCGCGTTCCGCGCTGCACCAGAACACCAAGGAGAACACCGTGCCCGTTGGCCTGCTCGCCGTCGTCGACGACATCCTCACCGCTGCGCTGAAGGCATCGGCGAAGTCGGCGGGAGTTGTCATCGACGACGCCGCCGTCACGCCGCAGTACGTGCAGGGCATCACGCCAGCACGAGAGCTGCCGGTGGTGTGGAACATCGCCAAGGGCAGTCTCTTCAACAAGTTCGTGATCATCATCCCGATCGCGCTGCTGCTGACGGCCTTCGCCCCCTGGGTGCTGCCCTTCCTCCTCATCGTGGGCGGGGTGTACCTCTGCTTCGAGGGCGCGGAGAAGGTCACCGAGTGGTTCGGACACCATCACGCGCTCGACGAAGACCATCCGCGTGACGAGAAGAAGCTCGTCTCGGGTGCGGTGCGCACCGACCTGATCCTCTCGACCGAGATCATGCTCATCTCGCTCTCGAACCTCGACCCCGAGCTGGGGTTCTGGATGCGCTTGGCGGCGCTCGTCGTCATCGCGCTCGCGATGACGGCCCTCGTCTACGGAGCCGTGGCGCTGCTCGTCAAGATCGACGACGTCGGCCTGCACATGGCGACCCGCCGCGACCGCCGCACCCGCCACCTCGGCGTGCGCATCGTGCGCTCCATGCCCGCGGTCTTCCGCATCATCAGCATCGTCGGAACCGTCGCGATGCTCTGGGTGGGCGGCCACCTCGTCATCATCAACGTCGGCGAGGTCGGCTGGCACGCGCCGGCAGACCTGCTGCACGAGATCGAGCATGCCCTCATGAACGCCGGTGCCGTCGTCGTCTGGCTCGTCGACACGCTCATCTCCGCCATCGTCGGGCTCGCCGTCGGCCTCGTCGTCGTCGGCATCACGCTGCTCGTCGGACGCATCCTGCCGAAGAAGGCCAAGGCCGCCTCGGCCGCAGAAGCTCCAAGCACCGAGAAGCACTAGCGACGCACCGCAGAGCCGGATGCTCGGCTCAGTCCTGCACGCCGGGTCCCGTCGCGGCGCCTCCGGCGACGAGCTCTGCGAAGGCCGTGCCAAGCGCATCCCTGACGAGACGAACGCTGTCTCGATCGCGGAGCGCCCCGCGCGTCGCCGTGAAGATGTCCCGGTGGGGGCGTCCCGGGAGGTCCAGGAAGCGCAGCCCGCCACCTGAGGCGGCACCCACGAGCTCGGAGACGAGGCCAACCGCGTGACCCGCGGCGATGAGGCGCAGGTGCGTGTGCAGGTCACTGGCCACGTACCGGACTTCCGGTTCGAATCCCGCCGCCCTGCACTGCTGCTCCGCCCAGTTCCGCGCGGCGGTGCCCGGGGGCTCCATCACCCAGGGGCTGTCGCGGAAATCGGCGATCGAGGTGGCGGACGAGGCCGCGCTGGTCGCGAGCGAGATCGCGTCGAAACCGAGGACCTCACGCTCGATGCCCTCCGCGTGCGGCCTGGTGTGGCCCGGATACTCCTCGGCGACCACGAGGTCGTACCGGTGCGCCTCGAGCTCGAAGAGCCCCTCTTCTGGTGAGACGGCGTCCACTTCGACCCGGATGTCTGGACGGGTCTGCTCCAGGAGCGTCAGGGCCCGGGGGAGCAGCGCGCGGACGACCGACTCAAGCGCGGCCACCCGCACCCGCTCGGTGCCCGTGCGCATCGCTGCGAGCTCATCGCGAGTGCGGGTCTCCAGGTCGAGCACACGCGCGGCGTGCTCGGCGAGCGTCACCCCCTGCGGCGTCAGCCGCACGCGCCTGCCATCCTGCACGAGCAGGGGAACGCCCACCTCGCGCTGCAGCTGCGCCAGCTGGTGCGAGACGGTCGATGCGCTGAAGTTGAGCGACGCCGCGACGGCGGTGATGGTGCCACGCAGCTGCAGTTCACGCAGCAGGCGGAGGCGGCGGAGGTCCCACATCCGACACCACCTTTCGATTTCATCGATGAGTTCGTTTCGGCTATCTTCGCTATTCGTCCGCAATCATGCCAGCAACACTGGAAAGGACGCGTACCCACCGGGGTCGACGCGTCGCTTCCAGAAGGAGTCACTGCCGATGTCCGATCTGACCTTCCAGCTCATCGCCCTCGCGATCTACTTCGCGGCGATGGTGGGCATTGGGATCTACGCGTTCCGCCAGACCAAAGACCACGAGGACTACATGCTCGGCGGGCGCAATCTCAGCCCAGGCACCGCGGCACTCAGCGCCGGAGCCTCTGACATGTCCGGCTGGTTGATGCTGGGGCTGCCCGGCGCGATCTTCGTGTCGGGTCTTGTCGAGGCCTGGATCGGTATCGGCCTGCTGATCGGTGCCTACTTGAACTGGCGTTTCGTGGCGCCGAGACTGCGCGCCTACACCGAGGTCGCCAGTAACTCGATCACGGTGCCGAGCTACTTCGAGAATCGCCTGCACGACAAGTCGCGCGCGCTTCGCATCGCGAGCGGTGTCGTCATCTTGGTCTTCTTCACCTTCTACATCTCGTCCGGCATGGTTGCCGGAGGCGTGTTCTTCGAGAGCAGCTTCAACGGGGACTACCTGACGGGCATGCTCCTCGTGGCCGGAGTCACATTGGCGTACACGCTCTTCGGGGGCTTCCTCGGCGCGACGTTCACCGACGTCGTCCAGGGGATCATGATGCTCCTCGCGCTCGTCGCCATCCCAGTGGTCGCGATCATGTCATTGGGCGGATTCGGGGGCGTGAGCGAAGCCATCGTCGCTTCGGGCGTCGACCACACGGGTCTCATCCCAGCCGAGCTGAGCTGGCCCGTCATCATCGGCATCATCTCTGCGCTCGGGTGGGGCCTCGGCTACGTCGGGCAGCCACACATCATCGTGCGATTCATGGCGCTCCGCGATTCGCACTCGGCGATCGCCGGCCGTCGAATCGGTATGGGATGGATGCTGCTCTCGATGCTGGGCGCAGTCACCGCTGGCATCGTCGGAGTCGCCTACGTTCAGCAGAATGGGATCGACATCGCCGACCCCGAGACGATCGTGCTCGTCATGGCGCAGGTGCTGTTCCACCCACTGGTCAGCGGGTTCATCCTCGCCGCGGTGCTTGCCGCCATCATGAGCACGATCTCGAGCCAGCTCATCGTGTGCTCGTCGGCGCTCGTCGAGGACCTCTTCATGGTCATCGCGAAGAAGAAGCCGGAGCAGAAGACACTTGTCCTGGCAGGACGAGGTGCGGTGCTCGCAATCGCGGTCGTCGCGGGCCTGCTCGCGATCAGCCCATCCGACTCGATCCTCGCGCTCGTCGGCTTCGCCTGGGCTGGCTTCGGTGCCGCCTTCGGCCCGATCATCCTGCTGAGCCTCTACTGGAAGAAGCTCACCAACTGGGGCGCGCTGGCGGGCATGGTCGCCGGTGCCGCTACGGTCTTCATCTGGTCAGCGCTCGGCACCGACTTGTACGAGATCATCCCCGGGTTCATCCTGAACCTGGCCGTCGCCGTCGGCGTCAGCCTGGCGACGCACAAGCCTGGCAGCGCGACCGACGTGGACGTCGAGCGAGAGTTCGCGGAGACCGGGGCACTGGCAATCGTCAAGCCGTCGAAGTAGCGGTTTCGCTGCGGCCTGCCGCCCCCTGCCGCCCTCAGTCGCACGAAGTTGTGGCCCGATGCGCTTCCCTGAATCGGGAGGCGCATCGGGCCACAACTCTGTCGGGACCGACTTGCGCCGAGATGTCAGAGCCGCGGCGTGCGCGGCGGCTCCGTGCGGCGCTCGCCCGTCGCCTCGAAGGCTGCGGCGAGGCGGAGGAGCGCCGTGTCGTCGTAGGCCCTCCCCGCGAAGGTGAGCCCCACCGGCATCCCGATGTCCGCCATCGTGCCCATGGGCACGGTCACGGTGGGGATGCCCAGGTGACGGATGGCGAGGTTCCCGTTCGCGACCCACACGCCGTTGCGCCAGCCCAGGTCTGCTGAGGCCACGTCGACGTCCATGTCGGCTGGGCCCACGTCGGCCACCGCGGGAAAGACGACGGCGTCGAGGCGTTGCGCGAGCATCCACTCCTCGAGGTCGACCCGCCGAGTCTCCTCGAGGCCGCGCACGCCGGCGGCCAGCTCCGGGATGTCGGCGAACGAGGCGACCGGATGCTCGCGCACGTGGTCCGGGTAGGTGGCGATGTCGTCATCGAAGCCCGTGTAGCGATCCGGGAGCGCCCCCTCGGGGTGCGGGAAGATGCGCGAGCCGTCGACCTGCGTCAGGGAGTTGAGCTCGGGGTCGGCGTTCGCCGCGAGGAAGTCCTCCCACCCCCACGCCGACAGGTCGACGATCTCCCGCTTGAGGTACTCGGGGGAGATGAGCCCGCGTGTGTGGATCTTCGGAGCTCCCGGCCGGTCGCCCTCGTAGTTCGACACGACGGGGAAGTCGACCTCGACGACGGTCGCGCCCGCCGCCTCGAGGTCAGCCCGCGCCGCCTCCCAGAGCTCGACGATGGATCGACGCGTGTCGATCTTCTGGCCGGTCGGGCCGCCGATACCCGGCTCGAGCGACGTTCCAGCCTCCGAGTCCGCGTTGATGTACATGCGAGGAACGCCGATGCGGGTACTCGCGAGGCTCGCACGCGCATCCGCCTGGTTCGACGGGAGCAGGGCGACGTACGAGGCGGGACGCACCTCCGAGACGGGAGGGATGCGCACCCACGGCTGCGCACGCCAGAAGTCGCCTCGCGTCTGGGGATCTTCGGCCACCACCACGTCGAGCACCTCGAGGAGGTCGGCCATGGAGCGAGCGTGGGGGACGACGACGTCCATCGTCGGGACGAGCGGCCAGTTGCCGCGCACCGAGATCACGCCTCGTGAGGGCGTGTACGCGCACAGCGCGTTGTTGGAAGCCGGGGCTCGACCGCTCGACCAGGTCTCCTCGCCGAGGCCGAACGCGGCGAAGCTCGCGCCCGTCGCGGTTCCCGAGCCGTTCGAGGACCCGGAGCCGAACGCGGACGTCAGGAACGCGGCGTTGTACGGGCTCTCGGCGCGGCCATACTCGCCGCGCTGCATGCCGCCATTCGCCATCGGCGGCATGTTCGTGAGTCCGAGGCAGATCGCACCCCCTGCGCGGAGGCGCTCGATCGTGAACGCGTCGCGCTGCGCGACGAGGCCCGCGAAGGCGGGGCTCCCGGACGCCGCGGTCAGGCCCTCGACGAGGTAGCTGTCCTTGGCCGTGTAGGGGATGCCGTCGAGCGGGCCGAGCAGGCGCCCCGCCGCGCGGCGCCGGTCCGAGGCGCGAGCCTCCTCGAGCGCATCCGGGTTCTCGACCACCACTGCGTTGAGGTTCGGGCCGCTCACGTCGTAGGCAGCGATCCTCGCGAGGTAGGCCTCGACCAGGCCGGCGCTCGTCGCGCGCCCGTCCTCGAGTGCGGTCCGCAGCTGCGCGATCGTCGCCTCGACCACGTCGAAGCTCACCGTGCGCCCCCGAGCGTGGGCTGCTGCTGGGTGATGCAGTGGATGCCGCCCCCGCGCGCGAACAGCTCACGGGCATCCACCGACACGACCGTGCGGCCGGGGTAGACCGACTCGAGCACCTCGCGCGCCCGCGCATCCGCCGCGTCGTCGTCGAAGCCGCACGCGATGACGCCGTCGTTCGTGACGAGGTGGTTGACGTAGCTCCAGTCGACGAAGCCCTCCTCATCGCGCAGCGTGCTCGGCGCCGGGATGCCGACGATCTCGAGTTCTCGGCCGGCGGCGTCCCGCTGGCCCGCGAGGTGCTCGCGCAGGCCGGCGACGACCTGGTGGTCCGGATGCTCGGGGTCGAGCTGCTCGTGCAGGAGGAGCGTGCCAGGCGCGGTGAGGGTCGCGACGATGTCGACGTGCCCGTTCGTGCCGAACTCGTCGTAGTCGCGGGTGAGCCCCCGCGGCAGCCAGATGGTGTGCGTCGCGCCCAGGGTCCTCGCGAACTCGGCCTCGACGCGCGTCTTGTCGGCGAGCGGGTTGCGTCGCGGATCGAGCTGCACGGTCTCCGTCGCGAGCAGCGTGCCCTCGCCGTCGACATGGATGCCGCCGCCCTCGTTGACGAGCAGCGAGCTCACGAGCTCAGCGCCGCTCGCCTCAGCCACGAAGCGGCCGATCCCCGCCGATTTCTGCCACTCGGCCCAAGCCGGCGCGCCCCAGCCGTTGAAGATCCAGTCGACGGCGCCGAGGACGCCGGGTCGTTCGTCGTCGGTGACGAAGGTCGGGCCGATGTCGCGCATCCAGAACTCGTCGAGGGGTGCCTCGAGGATCTCGATCTCCTCGCCGAGCATCCGGCGGGCGCGGTGCAGCTCGCTGGGATCGACGACCATCGTGACGGGTTCGAAGCGCGCGACGGCGTGCGCGACCGCGGTCCAGGCGGCGTAGCCGGCCTCACGCTGCGCGGCGGTGTCGCCGAGTGTGATCCCCTCGCGGGGGAAGGCCATCCACGTGCGATCGTGCGGCGCCGTCTCGGCGGGCATCTTCCAGGCCATATCCGGTCCTCCAGAACTCGATGCGAGCATTGTTGATCATCTGATCAACAAGTGCTCGAAGAGTACGTAGACTCGGGACATCGTGTCAAGAGCCATCAGGAAGCCAGCAGCAGAGCGCCGCGCCGACATCACCGCGGCTGCGATCGACCTCGCCCTCGAGGAGGGGCTCGCCGGTATCACCATGCGCGCCGTCGCCACCCGAATCGGCGTTGCCCCCGCCCTCGTCGCCCACTACGAGCCCAACATGGACGAGCTCGTCACGTCCACGTTCAGGGCCATCGTGGGAGGTGAGCTCGACGAGCTCGAAGCGCAGCTCGCGCCCGTCTCGTCGGCCTCCAAGAGGCTCGACCTGCTCGTGAGCACCCTCCTCGACGGCAGTCGCGACGCCGTCACGCACGTGTGGGTCGACGGATGGTCGCTCGGGCGGCGCAACGAGATCCTCGCCGAGGGGGTGCGAGCCGAGATGGACAGATGGCACGCTGCCATAACGCGCATCCTCGTCGAGGGAAGCGCGACGGGGGAGTTCCGAGTCCGCGAGGCGGACGCCGTCGCGTGGCAGATCCTCGGCATGATCGACGGCCTCAACGCCCACGCGCTCGTCCGCTGGGGGCGCGATGCAGACCGCGCCGATCTGCTTCGCTCAGTGCTTGATGCGATACTCAGAACTGAAACTGCCCAAATTCCTACAGAAACGACTAGTCTAAAGCGTGACTTCTAGCAATTCTTCCGTTCAGACCGAGGCCGAGGCTCCCTCCGAAGAGGCCCAGGCCCTGCCTACATTCGCCGATCTCGGTCTTGACGGGCCCGTACTCAAGGTCCTCAGCGACGTCGGGTACGAGACCCCCTCCGCCATTCAGGCCGCGACCATCCCCACCCTCCTCGAAGGCCGCGACGTCGTCGGCCTCGCGCAGACGGGAACCGGCAAGACCGCCGCGTTCGCGCTGCCCATCCTCTCCCAGCTCGACGTCGACCAGAAGACGCCTCAGGCGCTCGTGCTGGCACCGACCCGCGAACTCGCACTCCAGGTGTGCGAGGCGTTCGAGAAGTACGCGGCCCGCATGCGCGGCGTCCACGTGCTACCCATCTACGGCGGCCAGGGCTACGGCGTCCAGCTCTCCGCGTTGCGTCGCGGCGTGCACATCGTCGTCGGCACCCCGGGTCGCATCATGGACCACCTCTCGAAGGGCACGCTCGACCTCAGCGAGCTCAAGTTCCTCGTCCTCGACGAGGCCGACGAGATGCTCAAGATGGGCTTCGCGGAAGACGTCGAGACGATCCTCGCCGACACCCCGGACACCAAGCAGGTCGCGCTGTTCTCGGCGACCATGCCGTCGCAGATCCGCCGCATCTCGAAGAAGTACCTCAACGACCCCGCCGAGATCACGGTCAAGACGAAGACCACCACCTCGTCGACGATCACGCAGCGCTACCTCATCGTGAGCTATGCGCAGAAGGTCGACGCGCTCACGCGCATCCTCGAGGTCGAGAACTTCGAAGGCATGATCATCTTCGTTCGCACGAAGAACGAGACGGAGGGCCTCGCCGAGAAGCTCCGCGCACGCGGCTACTCGGCTGCAGCCATCAACGGCGACGTCGCTCAGGTGCAGCGCGAGCGCACCGTCAACCAGCTGAAGTCGGGCAAGCTCGACATCCTCGTCGCGACTGACGTCGCGGCACGCGGTCTCGACGTGGAGCGCATCAGTCACGTCGTGAACTTCGACATCCCGACCGATACCGAGTCGTACGTGCACCGCATCGGCCGCACGGGCCGTGCCGGTCGCACCGGTGACGCGATCAGCTTCATCACGCCGCGCGAGCGCTACCTGCTCGGCCAGATCGAGAAGGCGACCAAGCAGGAGCTCACGCAGATGCAGCTCCCCAGCGTCGACGACGTCAACACCACGCGCCTCACGCGCTTCGATGACGCCATCAGCGAGGCGCTCACGCAGTCCGACCGTGTCGAGAAGTTCCGCGACATCATCGAGCACTACGTGCGCCACCACGACGTACCGGAAGCCGACGTCGCGGCTGCCCTCGCAATCGTGGCCCAGGGCGAGACCCCCCTGCTCCTCGACGCGGAAGCAGAGCGCAAGGAGCGCTTCGAGCGCAACCAGCGCGAGCAGGCCGAGCGCAAGGAGCGTCGTGACCGCGAAGGTGGCGGCGACAGCCGTGGCTCGCGAGGTGGCGACCGCCGTGAGAGCGGTGGAGAACGTGCGCCCCGCCGCTCGCGCTCGAACGGCAAGCCCATGGCCATGTACCGCCTCGCCGTCGGCAAGCGCCACAAGGTCGAGCCCCGCCAGATCGTAGGCGCGCTCGCGAACGAGGGTGGCCTGAGCCGCGACGACTTCGGTGCGATCGACATCCGCCCCGGCTTCTCGCTCGTCGAGCTGCCCGCCGACCTGTCGAACGATGTGCTCGACAAGCTCACCGGCACGCGCATCTCGGGCAAGCTCATCGAGCTGACCCCAGACCGCGGACCGTCGCGCGACTCGGGCGACCGCCCCTACAAGAAGCGCTACGACAGCTGAATCGAGACTTCGTGAGATGCCCCTCGCCCGTGTGGCGAGGGGCATCTCTGCTTTGTCCAGGCTGCCGCGCGCTTTTGTCGAGGTGGCTTCCTCCTGCTCGGGAGGCCCCTGCCTCGGGGGCCGAGGTCGATGCGGAAACCGCTGTCGACTTCGCTTGTCGAGCGCAGGGCGGTCGAAGGTTCTTGGGCGTGGCGGCATCGTCGACGAGTCCAGCACAGCCCGCAGACGAAAAGGCGGGCCACTCGTGAGAGTGGCCCGCCTTTCCGCACTGGACTCCTCGGGGGAGACTAGTCGCGCGCGGTGCGCCGGCGCTTCAGCATGAAGAGCGCGCCCCCGGCCAGGCTCAGCAGGGCCGCGGTTGGAATCAGCCAATTCGGCATCTCTCCTCCCGTCGTGGCGAGGCTTCCGCCGTTCTGCGGCGTTGTAGGTGGCACGGGCTTGTCGGGCTGCGTCGTGGACCCCTCCGGGGTCGTTGGCGGCTGGGGAGGAACTGCGGGCTCAGTCGCCGTGGGCGTTGGCGTCGTGGTCGACGCAGGTGTTCCGGTCGGTTCTGGCGTTCCGGTCGGTGTGGGCTTCGGCGTGGCCGTGGGTGTTGGGGTAGCCGTGGGAGTTGAAGTGGGCCCTGGTGTCGAGGTCGGCGTCGGTTTCGGTGTCGAGGTCGGCGTCGCGGTCGGCTCGGGCGTTGAAGTCGGCGTGGCTGTGGGCTCAGGTGTTGCGGTGGGCTCGGGCGTCGGTGTCGGTGTCGGTGTCTGCGTCTGCGTGTTCGTGACCGTGATCACTGCACAGGCGTTCGACTTGGTGAGATCGACCGAATACGGCCCGGATACAACCGACGTGTAACCGGCGACCGCTTCCTCTTCGATCGTGTACGTGACCGGCTCGCCCGGGGCGAGCTGCGTCGGCAGGTTTTGCCAGACGTAGTGCTGAGTGCCGGGCGCCAACGTCACCGTCTGGTCCGCCAGCAGGGCGCCATCGAGGCCGACGGCGGGTGCGCCGTTCGCCAAGAGCTTGAATGTCGCGGCAGGCACGTCGAGTGGGCCCGCGGCCGGGGCTGCAGGGCAGGAACCCGTCCCGGCGCGCACGCCGGCTTCTGACTTGCCCGCCCACCGCTTCGCGAGCATGAGAGAGGTCGTGGGCTGCTCGGCGAACTCGGTGTCGCCCCAGCCTGAGGCGCTCACGAACTTGAACCAACCTCCGTCGACGACCTCGCCATCGATTTCGGTGGACGTGATGCTGGCGGAGTTCTTGATCTCGGCGTTCACCTTGGGGAGCACCGTGCGGTAAGAGAGCGCGTACTGGGCGTTGTCGCTCGGCTTCACGCCCTGCGATGCGAGGTAGTCGCTGATGCGCAGCTCGAGCGTTGTCGAGCCGTCCGGGTCAGTGGCGAAGGTGAGGAACTCACTGTCGGCAAGGCCGTAGAACGACTGGGGCGTGCCTCCGTCGCGGACGCTGAGTGTGAGGAAGTTCTTCAGGTACGGGCCAGCGAGCAGGCCGTCGAGCTCGGCTGCGGTGAGCGTCCGTCGTCCGTCGTCCGGGTCTTGTTTGATCTCAGGCGCGAACCCACCGAGGTTCTGCAGCTTGTCTTTCAGGATGATGTTCTGGCCGATGGTCGTGGGCTCGCCAGTCTGCCAGTTGTTCAGCTCCACGAACCATTGCGCGAAGATCTGACCGCTGTTCGCCGGCTGGATCCACGCGAAGTCGTACGCTGAGGAATCGAGCTTCAGCTTCTGCTGGAGGTTGACCGAGTCGCTGCTGTTGCCCGACCATTTGGTGATCATCATGGGGTTCTCGCCGGGAGCGGCACCGAACTTGATGACGGGGAGATATACGGCCTGGGCACCGATGGTGACCCGGTTGTCGACGGGGCTGCCCTCATCCGGGGCCTTCACGTAGGTGATGACGTACTCGAAGCCACCCGAAAGGGTGGTGGCACCAGCAGCGGCGTCGGTGAAGGTGACCGTGACTCTTCCGGTGCCGTTCGGGACGGCCGTGGCGATCTGCCCGAGCGCCACACTCTCGGTCGATGCCACGGCGAAGCCATCTGGCAGCGTCACATCGAACGAATCGCCCGGTGCCACCCCTGTTGGCATGCTGAAGCTGAAGGCCAGTTTGTAGGGCTGGTTCGGCGAAACCGTCTCAACGGCCTCGCCCGCTGCGTTGGTCAACGTGACGCCGCTTGTCGTTGGCTGCACGGTTGCTGCCGCCGCGCTTTGCGCAGCGAATGTCAGGCCTGCGAGTGCGAGTGCCGCGACAAGCAATGTCTTGAGAGTCGCCCCCGCGGTGTCTCGAAATGTGCGTTTCACTTCTCGTCTTTCCCCCGTCTGCTGGCCCCTTGGCACAGCACGAAGAACAAGACTATAGCCCGGTCCAATACTGAATCAGTCCGGATGTATGTAAATCCGCATTCTTCACTAAAAATTCCTGGTTCTGCTGATGGAGCACATCACAGCGTCGGTCGGGGGTGTTCTCCGCTGTGACCAGCTGGCGGAGGTGAACGCCACGGCCGCCGTCCACCGCTTCGCTAGAGTTGGCGTGCGCGACGACGCGCGTCCCACTCAGCCAAGGAGTATCGTGCCTGAACCCACCGCGGCATCTTCCCCTCGAGTCTTCTCCGACGATTTCGTCTGGGGCTCTGCAACCGCCTCCTACCAGATCGAAGGCGGTGCGGCAGAAGGCGGGAGGACCCCGTCGATCTGGGACACGTTCTCGCACACCCCGGGCAAGGTCGAGGGCGGCGACACCGGCGACGTGGCCATCGACCACTTCCACCGGTGGCGCGACGACGTCGAGACCATCACGGAGATGGGTCTGGATGCGTACCGCTTCTCGATCTCCTGGTCACGAGTGCAGCCCGGCGGCTCCGGCGCGTTCAATGAGGAGGGCATCCGCTTCTACTCCGACCTCCTCGATGCGCTCGTGGCGGCTGGAGTGAAGCCCGTGGCGACCCTCTACCACTGGGACCTGCCGCAGGAGCTCGAAGACGAAGGCGGCTGGGCGAACCGCAACACCTCATACGCCTTCGCGGAGTACGCGGCCCGCATGGCCGCCGAGTTCGGCGACCGCGTGCACACGTGGTCCACGCTCAACGAGCCGTTCTGCACGGCCTACCTCGGCTACGCCTCCGGCGTCCACGCGCCTGGGCGCACCGAGCCAGCCGCAGCGCTCGCGGCCTGCCACCACCTCAATCTCGCGCACGGCCTCGCCACGCGGGCCATCCGCACAGCGGTCGGCGAAGACGCCGTGGTCTCGGTCACCCTGAACTTCCATGTCATCCGCCCGGACGACCCCGAGTCCGCCGCCGACCGTGACGCCGTCCGCCAGATCGACGCCCTCGCGAACCGAGTCTTCCTCGGCCCCATGCTCTCGGGGCACTACGACGAGGACCTCATCCACGACACCCGCCACGTGACCGACTGGTCGTTCGTGCTGCCGGGCGACACCCAGCTCATCCACCAGCGCATCGATGTGCTCGGAGTGAACTACTACACGACGTTCCGCGTAAAGAAGTACCTGGGCACGGGGGAGCGCTCGCGCAACGACGGCCACGGAGAGTCCGCGGCGAGCCCCTGGGTGGGGGTCACCGACATCGACTTCGTCGACCAGGGGGCGCCCTACACGTCGATGGGCTGGAGCATCTTCCCCGACGGCCTCACCGAGCTCCTCGTGTCGCTCAGCGAACGCTACCCGGGGCAGGCGCTCATGGTCACCGAGAACGGCGCCGCCTTCCCCGATGTCGTCAGCGAGGACGGGCTCGTGCACGACCCGGAGCGCGTCGCGTACTACCGTGACCACATCGCCGCCATCGCAGACGCCATCGACGCCGGAGCTGACGTTCGCGGCTACTTCGCCTGGTCGCTGTTCGACAACTTCGAGTGGGCGTTCGGCTACAACATGCGCTTCGGCATCCTCCGCGTCGACTACGACACGCTCGAGCGCACCTGGAAGGACTCGGGGCGCTGGTACCAGCAGCTCATCGCCACGCGCACCCTCCCAGGGGCTGGTGCATGAGCGCGGTCGAACTCGTCATCTTCGACTGCGACGGGGTTCTCGTCGACAGCGAGGTGCTCGCGGTGCGGATCGAGCGGGAGATGCTCGCAGAGCTCGGCTGGCAGCTCACGCAGGACGAGCACGTCGCCCGGTTCCTCGGCACCTCCCAGGCGACCTTCGAGCGGAAGCTGCAGGAAGGACTCGGGCGTCCCGTGCCGGAGGGATGGTTCGCGCTGCAGCGCGAGACGCTCTTCCGTGCCTTCGACACCGAGCTGACGGCCGTCGACGGCCTCCCGGAGGCGCTCGCCGTCATCCAGGACGAGCTGGGGCTCGCGAGCTGTGTCGCCTCGAGCGGAGATCACGCGAAGCTCAGCAAGACGCTGGGGCACACCGGGCTCCACCCGCGCTTCGAGGGACGCATCTACAGCGCCACCGAAGTCGAGCACGGGAAGCCGGCGCCCGATCTGTTCCTTCATGCCGCCGACCGCATGGGCGTCGACCCCGGCAAGTGCGTCGTCGTCGAGGACAGCGCGTACGGCGTGCAGGCAGCGGTGGCAGCCGGGATGCACGCCTACGGCTTCGCGGGCGGACTCACGCCACGTGCATGGCTCGAAGATGCCGGTGCGCAGACGTTCGAGCACATGGCCGAGCTCCCGGCGCTCATCCGGGGCCATCAGCACCGCCACTGAAGGACGGTGGCTCCGCTTCGAGCCACCATCCTCGCGCGCCGAGAACGCAACGAGCCCACCCCGACAGATCGGGGTGGGCTCGTGTGGTTCGCGGGCTCCGCGAGACCGAAGTGCGGGCTACGCCGTGAGCGAGTCCACGTACTCCTGGTTCTCGGAGATCCACTGCTCGACGATCGGCGCGTAGTCGTCCGTGTCGTTCTCGTTGAACATCAGGTTCTCGAGCGAGTAGAGCTGCTCGGAGTCCATCTTGAAGTTCTGGATCCATGCCGCCGCGGTCGGGTGCGTCTCCACGATGTCGGCCTTGCCGTACGAGTGGATGCCCTCGGCGTCGCCCAGGAGACCCTGCGGGTCCTCGAGGTCACGCACGGGGAACGCGTCGTAGGCCCAGTGCGGGCGCCACAGCGTGACGACGATGTTCTCGCCGTTGTTCGTCGCCGTCTGCAGCTCGGTGAGCATCGCAGCGGTGGACGAGGTCTGGTAGTTCATCCCCTCGAGGCCATAGCCGGGGATGACGTCCTCCTGCGTGACGCGCGTGAGGCCAGCACCAGGCTCGATGCCGATGATGGTGTTGCCGAACTGGTCGGCCGAGCCGGCGAGCTCCTCCAGCGAGGTGATCGGGGAGTCCTCGTTGACCGCGATGGTCAGCGATGCCTCGTCGTTCCACGCGCCCAGGTCGACGATGTCGTCGCCGTACTCTGCGACGTAGTCGGAGTGCGTGACCGGCAGCCACGTGTCGAGCGTCAGGTCGTAGTCGCCCGTGGAGAGACCGGAGTAGACCGGAGCCGGGTCCGCGTACTCGAGCTCGACGTTGTAGCCCTGCTCGGTGAGGATCGCCTTCCACAGCTCGGACGCGGCGATGCCCTCGTCCCAGCCGTTGAACACGGCGATCGTGATGTCCTGCTGGTCGCCGTTCTCGAGCGTCTCAGCGGCGGTGTCGCCGGAGCATCCGGTGAGGGCGAGTGCCGCAGCGGAAGCCGCCGCGATCCCGGTGATGATTCGTTTCTTGGTACGCATGCGCGTCCTTTCGTTTCTGGTTAGGGGGAGTTGAGGTCTGTGGTCAGGCGGTGCCGGCCGCGACCGGCGCCCGAGTCGGGGTGGAGCTCGTGTCGACCTGCTCGAGATCTCCAGCCGCCTCGCGCTTCTGGGTGCGCTTGGAGCGGAGGAACGACGGCACGCGACGCTTCTGCCCGGCGAATGCGGCGGTCACCCGGTCGAGGAACATCGCGAGGATGACGACGGAGATGCCGGCCTCGAAGCCGAGGGCTACGTCGATCCGGTTGAGGCTCTGCACGACCTGCGCGCCGAGACCGCCCGCGCCGACCATTCCGGCGATGACGACCATCGACAGTGCGAGCATGATGACCTGGTTGACGCCGGCCATGATGGACGGCATCGCGAGCGGCAGCTGGATCTGACGCAGGATGCGGCCAGGGGTCGCGCCGAACGCGCGGCCGGCCTCGACCACTTCCTTGTCGACTCCGCGGATGCCCAGCTCGGTCATGCGCACGCCGGGTGCCATGGCGAAGATGATCGTCGCCACGATGCCGGGCACGACGCCCACGCGGAACAGGATGAGCGCGGGGATCAGGTACACGAACGCGGGCATGGTCTGCATGAAGTCGAGCACCGGCTTGATGGCGCTCGATGCTGCATCCGACTTCGCAGCCCAGATGCCCAGCGGGATGCTGAAGAGGATCGCGAGCGCACTTGCGACGAGCACGAGCGCGAGCGTCGCCATGGCGTTCTCCCACTGGTTCACGCCGACGATGACGAGGAAGCCGAGAAGGCTGCCGACGGCGAGCTTCCAGCCCTTCGCGAAGTACGCGATCGCGACGACGAGAATGAGGATCGCCCAGAACGGCGGCGTCTCGAGCACCCAGTAGACGCCCTCGTACATGCCCTGGAAGAGCGAGCGGATGACGGTGAAGACGCCGGAGAGCGCGTTCGTCAGCCAGTCGACGACCGCCTCCGCCCCGTCGCCGAGGGGAAGCCGGAACGTGGCCGGCAGGGTTGTGAGTGCGGTGGCCGCGATCATGCGTGGCTCCCTTCGAGAGTCTCTGCGATGTCCGCCGGGCTGACGCTCGTGACGGGGTCGATGATCGGGAGCAGGCCCGTGGTGCTCGGCACGTTGGCGAGCGAGGCGAGGATCGTGACGCGGGGAACCACACCGAGGAGGCGCTGGTTCTCGTCGACGACCGCGATCGGCAGGGTCGAGTCGACGGACAGCTCGAACAGGTCGGAGAGCGGCGTCTCGGGGGAGACCATCGCGATGTCGCGCTTGATGGCGCTCGCGAGGTCGGGCTGGCCGTCCTTCACGAGGCGCATGACGTGGCGGTCGATGACGGCGCCCTCGAGCTTGCGGCCCGTCGACGTGATGAACGCTCCGCCAGTCTGCGTGTCGCGCATGACGCGAAGCGCACCGCGTGGTCCCGCGCTCTGCGGGACGACTGCGCGTGCGGGTTCCATGACGCTGCCGG
Source organism: Pseudoclavibacter sp. 8L (assembly GCF_902506465.1). Classification (NCBI taxonomy): domain Bacteria; kingdom Bacillati; phylum Actinomycetota; class Actinomycetes; order Micrococcales; family Microbacteriaceae; genus Pseudoclavibacter; species Pseudoclavibacter sp. 8L. Next base: position 1,862,745 of record NZ_LR733186.1, read on the forward strand.
CCGTGAGCACACGAGCCCGGTCCACATCCTGGACGAACTGCGCGACGTAGTCGTTGGCCGGGTCCGTGAGGATCTCCTCCGGCGTTCCGATCTGCACGATCGCGCCGTCCCGCATGACTGCGATCCGGTCGCCGAGGAACATGGCCTCGTTGAGGTCGTGCGTGATGAAGATGATGGTCTTGCCGAGCTCGGCCTGCAGCTCGACGAGCTCTTCCTGCATCTCGCGGCGGATGAGCGGGTCGAGGGCGCTGAACGCCTCGTCCATGAGCAGGATGTCGGTCTCGGCCGTCAGAGCTCGGGCGATACCGACGCGCTGCTGCATTCCGCCGGACAGCTCGGACGGCAGCGAGTCGGCCCACTGGCCGAGGCTCACACGCTCGAGCACCTTGCGGGCTCGCTCGTTCCGCTCAGCGCGGGGGACACCCTGAACCTCGAGGCCGAAGGCTGCGTTCTCGAGCACCGTGCGGTGCGGGAAGAGCGCGAAGTGCTGGAACACCATGGAGACGTGGTTCTGTCGCACGCTGCGGACCTCGGCGGCGTCGGCCGTCGCGAGGTCGGTGCCGTGGATCACGATGCTGCCGGCGGTGGGCTCGAGCAGACCGTTGAGGGTCCGGATGAGGGTGGACTTGCCCGAGCCGGAGAGGCCCATGACGACGAAGATCTCGCCCTGCTTGACGTCGAAGGTGGCGTCGATGACTGCCGCGGTGACTCCAGCGCCGAGTTCAGATCTCGGCGTTCCGGAGCTCAGTCGCTTCGCGGCTTCCTTGGGCTTGCGCCCGAAGACCTTGGTGAGGCCCTTCACAGACACAGCTGTGTCGTTCACGCGTTCTCCCTGCGGTAGATGGATCGGACGCGAAAGGTCGCAGCGCTTCTCGACGGTGCCTCGGTGGGGGGAGGTCGTCGCGGTGGCGGCGGAGTACCAGGCGGATCAGCGCCAGAATCTCGATTGGGCGCGGATGCCACCCCAGGCGCGCGCTGCCGATCAAAATTGCCTAACTGAGGCAGCGGATAAAGCGCTCTGGGTTGGTCTTTCGCGGGGAATCGCGGCGCCGAACCGGTGTGGCGGCGATTGCTCCGAGAGTCAACGGTAGCAAGGGGGGTTCCCCGGGTATCGCCTGAAAGCCCTGATTTTCCGCCAAAGTCGCTGCATTCGCCGGGTGGCAACCTGGCGTCTCGCCTACGCTCATGCGGATCGCAGCGTGAACCGGGATAGTTACCGGAGCGTTACATCGTTGAGTGCATTCGGGCCAATCATCCGCCCAAGTTGGCCTGGGAGGATAGGCAAATGAGCGAACGAGCGCAGGATCCGCCCGTCACTGGCACCCCCGAGCAAGCGCCCCCGCGCACCCGACTCCTGAACCTCGTCGCCGCCCTGCTGGTGGTGTGCAGCGCAACCGTCCTCTTCGCCCTGGAGAGCAACCTCGGCTACCTCCCGCTCGTCGCAGGAGTGGCCCTCGCGTTCGTCGCCGATCGGAGCCTGGGACGAGACCTCCTGCTCATCGGAATCGGTATGGGCATCATCAGCCTCCACTCGATGAAGGCCGACATCTCGTGGGGCAACATCTTCGTCATGGGCACCGTGCTGTCGCTCGCCGTCGCCGTGCCGTATGCGATCTCCAGATGGGTCTACAAGGACCACGCCGTGCGGTTCCCGCTGCGTCGAGGGACACCGTGGTCGCGACCCGAGAAGATCTGGCTCGGCCTCGTGCTGGTTCTGGGCTGGCTCATCCTGCCGTTCTACTTCATCACCTCGGGCGTCTACCAGAACTGGCCAGCCGTCACGACGGCATCCGAAATCGGGCGCCTCTTCGTCGGCGTCGGGTTCGTCGGCATCTGGGACGAGCTCTTCTTCATCTGCACGGTCTTCACGCTCCTGCTCCGCCACTTCCCGTTCTGGGTCGCCAACGCCCTGCAGTCGATCGTGTTCGTGTCGTTCCTGTGGGAGCTCGGCTACCAGTCGTGGGGGCCGCTCCTGACACTCCCGTTCGCGCTCATCCAGGGCTGGATCTTCACGAAGACGAAGTCGCTCACGTACGTCATCTGCGTGCACCTGCTCTTCGACCTCGTCGTGTTCCTCGTCATCGTCCACGCCCATCACCCCGCCTGGCTCCCGATCTTCCTGTACTAGCTGCCCTCTGCCTCGTCCCCGTCATCGCTGCCCGGCGTTTCGCCCCCTGTAGGTGTCGTCAGAGGGACAAACGCCGGGCAGCGATCGCCGGGCAGTGTGCGGCGTGGGCGTCTCCACCGACTCTGGAGGCGGCGGGGCTGTGGCGAGCAGCTCGTGCATAGCCGGAGATCGAGGCGACGGTCGGAGTGTCGTGCGCGTCTACCTTCACGGCATGCCGCTGCCGCGCCCGTTGCCTGATGACCTCACGAGTGATGAGGGGTTCTCCGTATCAGCCGCGATGGCGCTCAATGTGCCGAGGAAGCGGCTCGAAGCCAGCGACCTCGTCGCCACGCACCACGGCATCCGGGTATCTGCTCGGAGCGTCGCGCCACGTGACCTCGATCTGAGCCTCGTTCGAGCGCGCCTCGGGCCCGGGCAAGTGCTTGCTGAAGCCTCGGGCGCTCGTTGTTGGGGGCTTCCGCTGCCCTGGAAGCTCGAGGTCGAGATGATCACCCACGTCGCAGTCGAGCAGCCCGCACATCCGCCGACCGGGAAGCTGATTCGCGGATATCGCCTGGATTCCAAGCGGTTCGTGCTGGCAGGCCTGTTGGGCATCCCGACCCTCGCGCCCGCGGCCCTCCTGGCGCAGCTTGCCGCGCGCCTCACCCTCACGCAGGCGGTGGTGTTCGCGGATGCACTCCGCACGTCGTTCGAGCACTACCCGGGTCGAAGCCAGCTCGCCCCGGGGCGACGACTCTCCGCTCCGCGCTTGAGCTCTCGAGGTCAGGATCGGAGTCTCCGAAGGAAACGCAGCTCAGGCTGCTCATCATCGGCGCAGGGTTCTCCGAACCTGTCATGCAGCGCAGTCTCTCCGTGCCCGGACACGGAAAAGCGCGCATCGATCTCGCCTACGTGCGCGAGAAGATCGCCATCGAGTTCGAGGGTGAGGGGCATTTCAAGGGCGCGGCCTCAGCGCGAAGGGATCTGGCGCGCACGGAGGCACTGCAGCGAGCCGGAGGGCGAAACGCCGGGCAGTGATCGGCGGGCGCGGGGGCNTGTGGTGTGTGGTTCGGAACATGATTGGTTATCCATAGTGTTTCGGCGGTCATAGCGAGAGGGAAACGCCCGGTTACATTCCGAACCCGGAAGCTAAGACTCTCAGCGCCGATGGTACTGCAGGGGGGACCCTGTGGGAGAGTAGGTCACCGCCGGACTTCTTCATAAGCCGGGGTTGGTTGTTGAGTGAGCAGAGATGCTCCTCGATGACCAACCCCGGCTTTTTTTCATTCGCCACCAACCGCGACAACACAACGCAGCGCCGAAGTACCCCGGCGGCAGCACAGGGCACGTCCCTGAGCTCCGGAGTGCTGTGACGTAGGCTGGGTGGCGACGCAAGCGTCCAAGGTGAGGCGCATTCATACAAGCACGACAACAATTCGACAGCGCATCCCGAGGAGCTATTCATGGACGCAAACGACAACGAGCGGCGAAACCCGAGCAACGAACGCGGATCCGGCAACCGCCAGGAACGCAGCGGCCAGGATGGGCGACGGGATGCGAACTCCCGCGGCGGCGACCGCAAGCAGTTCGGCGACCGCAAGCCCTACACAGGCAGCGGCGACCGCAACCAGGGAGAGCGACGCAGCTACAACAACCGTGACGACGGCCAGCGTGGCGAGCGCAAGTCGTACCCGCCCCGCGATGGTGAGCGGAAGTCGTACGCGCCTCGTGATGACAGCCGTGGCGAGCGCAAGTCGTACCCGCCCCGCGATGGTGAGCGTCGTTCCTTCAAATCCCGCGATGACCGCGGCGACAACCGTGGTGAGCGCAAGTCCTACCCTCCCCGCGATGGTGAGCGGAAGTCCTACGCCCCTCGTGACGACAACCGTGGCGAGCGCAAGTCGTACCCGCCCCGCGATGGCGAGCGGAAATCCTACGCGCCACGTGATGGTGAGCGTAAGTCGTACCCACCGCGTGACGGTGAGCGTCGTTCCTTCAACTCCCGCGATGACCGCGGCGACAACCGTGGTGAGCGCAAGTCCTACCCTCCCCGCGATGGTGAGCGGAAGTCCTACGCCCCTCGTGACGACAACCGTGGCGAGCGCAAGTCGTACCCGCCTCGTGATGGTGAGCGTCGTCCCTTCAACTCCCGCGATGACCGCGGCGAGCGCAAGTCGTACCCTCCCCGCGACGGCGAGCGGAAGTCCTTCGCACCCCGCGATGACAATCGCGGTGAGCGGAAGTCCTACCCGCCTCGTGATGGTGAGCGTCGTCCCTTCAACTCCCGCGACGACCGCGGCGAGCGCAAGTCGTTCCCGCCCCGTGATGGTGAGCGGAAGTCGTACGCTCCGCGCGATGACAGCCGTGGTGAGCGGAAGTCCTACGCTCCTCGTGACGACAGCCGTGGCGAGCGGAAGTCGTACCCACCCCGTGACGGCGAGCGCAAGTCGTTCCCGCCCCGTGATGGTGAGCGGAAGTCCTACGCTCCTCGTGACGACAGCCGTGGTGAGCGGAAGTCCTACGCTCCTCGTGACGACAACCGTGGCGAGCGCAAGTCGTACCCTCCCCGTGATGGTGAGCGGAAGTCGTACGCTCCTCGTGACGACAGCCGTGGTGAGCGGAAGTCCTACGCGCCCCGTGACGGTGAGCGGAAGTCGTACCCGCCCCGTGACGGTGAGCGGAAGTCGTACGCTCCTCGTGACGACAACCGTGGCGAGCGCAAGTCGTACGCGCCCCGCGATGACAACCGTGGTGAGCGGAAGTCCTACGCGCCCCGCGACGACAACCGTGGCGAGCGCAAGTCGTACCCACCACGTGACGGTGAGCGGAAGTCGTACCCTCCCCGTGACGGTGAGCGGAAGTCGTACCCTCCACGTGACGGTGAGCGGAAGTCGTACCCTCCACGTGACGGTGAGCGGAAGTCGTACCCTCCCCGTGACGGTGAGCGCAAGTCGTACCCTCCCCGTGACGGCGAGCGACGCTCATCCGGTCCCCGTGGCGACAGCCGTGGCGGACGCGACGATCGTGGCTTCTCGGGTGGGCGCGGACGTCCGGCGCCTGAGCGTCCGGAGCTGACCGAGGAGGAGCTGCTCGCGCGTGAGCTCCGCCCCGTTCGGGCAGAACACATCGACCCGATCGTTCCCGACGAGGTCAGCGAGTCCGATCTCCCGAAGGGTGCCCGCAACGAGCTGAAGACGCTCGAGGCGACCAACCAGGAATTCGTCGCCAGGCACCTCGTGATGGCATCGGTCCTCATCGACAGTGATCCCGAGCTCGCCCATCAGCACGCCGTCTCGGCGGCGCGCCGCGGCGGACGTATCGCCATGGTGCGCGAGACCCTCGCCATCACGGCGTACACGATCGGCGACTACGCGTTGGCGCTTCGCGAGCTGCGCACCTACCGTCGCATCAGCGGCAAGGAAGACCAGCTGGCGCTCATGATCGACAGCGAGCGCGGCCTCGGCCGCCCGGACCGGGCCCTCGAGCTCGGTCGCGCCGCCGATCGCACGGGTCTCGGCCCGGCCGAGCTGGTACAGGTCGCTATCGCCATGTCAGGTGCGCGTCTCGATCAGGGCGCCGCCGAGCTCGCGCTTGCCGAACTCGAGATCCCCCAGCTCGACCCGAAGCGTGCCTACTCGTACAGCCCGGCCTTGTTCGCCGCCTACGCGACGGTGCTCGAGGAACTCGAGCGCAGCGCAGAAGCGGAGCGGTGGACGGCCCTCGCCACCAGGGCACAGGACGCTCTCGACGCCGTCAAGCACGACGAGCACGAGACGATCGAAGTTGTCACCGAAGGCGAGTTCCCCCCACTTGAGGAGGACCAGGTCGACGAGGACGGGATCGGAGCCGAGGACGAGATCGTGGGCGAAGGCCCGACGAGCGCTGTCGAAGGCTCGGGAATCGTCGCCGATGGCGAATCCTCTGAGGCCGCGGAGTACTCGCGTGACGAGGACGACCTCGAAGCCGAGGTGGATGAGTTGCTCGCGGCGGCCGGTGACACGGTCGCAGCTGAGCCCGCACCTGAGGCTGAGGCTGAGGCCGACGTCATCGACGAAGCCGCTGCCGTGCTCGACGACGAACTGGTCGCCGAGGTCGAGGAAGAGGCGGACGAGATCGTCGCTGAAGCCGAGGCGCTGGATGGGGTTCAGGAAGAGGCTGACGAGATCGTCGCCGAGGCGGAGACTGCCGACGAGGTGAAGGAAATCGAGGAAGAGGCTGACGAGATCGTCGCCGCTGCCGAGGATGACCAGGATCTCGAGACCGGCGAGCACGAGATCGACGAGCACGAGAGCGCGCCTGTCGCCGTCGACGTCGAGCTCGACGTCGTCCCGGCGCCTGCTGAAGCTGAGGTCGCATCGGAGTCAGACGCTGACACCGCGCCTGCCGATGATGCATCGGCGGCTGATGTTAGCGACGATGAGAACAGTGACGACGAGAACGACGACAACGAAGACGAGGAGAAGAAGCGCAAGGGCGACGAGCCCGAGCCCCTCTTCGACCTGTGATCGGACGCGGGGCGGCGGAATCACTCCGCCGCTCCGCTCCGCGACCGCCCGCAGCGCTTGCAGCGCGCCAATCGCGTCGATCCTGCCTGGGTCGACGGCAAGATCCCCAGAGTCAGGCTGCCGAAGCCGACGAGCTGAGAGAGACGAGAGATCCTGATGGCTTTGTTCAAGAAGAGCACCGGAACCGGGCCTTCCCCGCTCGACGGCGTGGACGTGGTGCTGGCGGACTTGGATGGCGTCGTCTACCGCGGACCGAACCCGGTGCCGTACGCGGTGGAGAGCCTGAACGCGCTTGCGCCGGCCGGTCTCCGTTCTGGGTACATCACGAACAATGCCTCGCGGACCGACGAGCAGGTCGCGCAGCATCTGCGCGAGCTGGGGCTCACACTCACGGCAGAGGACGTCGTGACGAGTCCGCAGGCGGCGGTGCGTCTCCTCGCTGACCAGGTGGCCCCCGGCGCGCTTGTGCTCGTCGTCGGTGGGGACGGTCTCATCGACGAGCTCGCGAAGGGCGGATTCCGCGTGACGCGATCCGCGGACGACGAACCTGACGCGGTCATCCAGGGCTTCGCGCCGCACGTCGGCTGGGAGCACCTCGCGGAGGCCTCGTTCGCGCTCGCACGGGACATCCCGTGGGTCGCGACGAATCAGGATTGGACGATCCCTGTCGCTCGTGGCATCGCCCCGGGCAACGGAACGCTGGTGTCGGCCGTGCATACGGCGGTGCAGAAGCTGCCGCTCGTCGCCGGGAAGCCGGAGAAGGCGATCTTCGATGAGGCGGTGCGCCGCTTCGACGCGAAGCAGGCGCTGTTCATCGGCGACCGACTCGACACCGACATCAAGGGGGCCTCGAACGCCGGCATGGCCTCGGCGTTCGTGCTCACGGGCGTCGACCGTCCCAAGCAGCTCATTGCAGCGCCCCCCGGTCAGCGTCCCGACTTCATCTTGAGCGACCTTCGCGAGCTCTCGCAGCCGTACCCGAAGGTCGTCAGCGAGCGTCCACAGGCCGAAGTGGCCGTTGCGCGCGTCGGAGACGCGCAGGTCACGGTGCGTGGCATCGACGTCATCGTCGACCGCGCCGGATCCTCGCCCATCAACCTCCTCCGTGCTGGGTGCGCGGCGATCGCGGCTTCAGAGAAGCTCATCTACGCGCTCCGGGTGCCGGAGGTGCTGTACTTGGAACTCGCGTCGTGAGCGTCGACGCAGGCGGGAGCGGCGACGCGGAGCTCGCCCCCGAGCTCGATCGCATCGCGTCCCTGCCCGTCTCGGAGCGTGCGGCAGAGTTCTCGCAGCTGCACCAGCAGCTGGGGGAGCTCCTGGAGAGCACTCCCGTGCAGCTCTTCGACGGGGACAGCGCGTGAACGGTCCGATCACGAGCCCCGAGGGCGGCCCGCTCAAGCGCCTCGACACCGAGCTCACCCAGCGTGGGCTCGCGCGCAGCCGCACGGCCGCAGCGCGTCTCATCGAGGCCGGCCTGGTCTCCGTGAACGGTGTGCAGGCGAGCAAGACGGGCCTTCGCGTCGCCGACCACGACGAGCTGACGATCGCTGGGGGAGATGACTTCGTCTCACGCGCTGCGCACAAGCTCGTCGCAGGTCTCGACGCGGTACCGACGCTCGACCCCACTGGTCGAGTGGCGCTCGACGTGGGCGCATCCACCGGCGGCTTCACGCAGGTGCTGCTCTCTCGCGGCGCACGTCACGTCGTGGCACTCGACGTCGGGCACGACCAGCTGGCGCCCTCGGTGCGCGATGATCCTCGCGTGTCGAACCTGGAAGGCGTCAACGCCCGGTTCGTCGACGCCGAGCAGCTCAACGAACTGCTCGCGGCGGCGGAATCGCCCGTGCGCTCCGCCGATATCGACCTCGTCGTCGGCGATCTCTCATTCATCTCCCTGACCAAGGTGATCGCCCCCATCCTGGCGATGGCGCCCGGGACCGTCGACGCCGTGCTGCTCATCAAGCCGCAGTTCGAGGTCGGGCGTACGGGCGTCAAGGGCGGCATCGTCCACGACCGCAAGCTGGTCGCGCCCGCGCTCGAGCGGGTGCTCTTAGAAGCCGCCAGTTGCGGGCTCGAACTCGTCTCCCTGCGGCCGTCTCCCATCGTGGGAACGCACGGGAACTCAGAATTCGTCGCTGTCTTCCGCACGTCGAGAGGCTCGAGTCCAGCGGATGCTGACAGACTCGACACTCTGCGGCGAGCCATCGTCGAAGCGGAGGACTTGGAGGCAGATCGATGAGCGGGAACTCGAAGCGGCGGATCCTCGTCGTCAGCCACGTCGCACGCGAAGACGCCATCGAGGCGGCCATGACGGTGCTGCAGCTGCTCGACGATGCCGGTGTCGTTCCCGTGCTCGAGCCTTCGACGCACCGCGAGCTGCTGCGCCTCGACAGGAACCGGGTGCCCCGGACGACCATGGCGCTCGGCGATCAGCTCGCGGCCGACGAAGTCGAGATCGCGATCGTGCTCGGGGGCGACGGCACCATCCTGCGTGCCGCTGAACTGGTGCGCGATGCCGGGGTCCCGATTCTGGGGGTCAACCTCGGTCACGTCGGCTTCCTCGCCGAGAGTGAGCGAGACTCGCTCGCGGACGCCGTCGGACGAGCCCTCGATCGCGACTACGAGGTCGAGGAGCGGATGACGCTCGACGTCCGGGTCACGCTCGGCGGCCAGACCGTCTACGAGACCTGGGCCCTCAACGAGGCATCCATCGAGAAGGCCAGCCGTGAGCGGATGCTCGAGCTGGTTCTCGAGGTCGACGGGCAGCCGCTGCTCAGCTTCGGCGCAGACGGCGCGATCTTCTCGACTCCGACTGGCTCCACCGCCTACTCGTTCTCCGCGGGCGGTCCCATCGTGTGGCCGACAGTCGAGGCGCTGCTGCTCGTGCCGATCAGCGCGCACGCCCTCTTCGCGAGGCCCATCGTCGTTGGACCGAGCTCGACGCTCGCCGTGGAGATCATTCCCCGCACCGGCACGCCGGGTGTGCTGTGGTGCGACGGGCGACGCACCTACGACCTCACGGCGGGCTCCCGCGTGACGGCAACGCGCGGAGGCGCCCCGATCCGGCTGGCGCGACTCCACAGTGCGCCGTTCAGCAAACGACTTGTCGAAAAATTCCAACTCCCGACTTCAGGATGGCGAGGACCCGCACGCGCATGATTCTTGACATCGACATCTCCGGCCTCGGCGTCATCGAACGCGCCGAGCTTCCCCTCGGCCCCGGCTTCACCGCGATCACGGGGGAGACCGGCGCAGGCAAGACCATGATCGTCACAGCGCTGGGCCTGCTCCGCGGCGGGCGCGCCTCCGCGGACGCGGTGCGATCGGGCGCGAGCAAGGCAGTCGTGGAAGGGCGCTGGCAGCTCAACGCCGACAGCGCTGCAGCGCGCCTCGCGGCAGACGCGGGCGCAGAGCTCGACGAGAACGACGAGCTCCTCGTGGCCCGCCAGGTGAGTGCCGAGGGGCGGAGCCGAGCCTGGCTCGGCGGGCGCGGGGTGCCAGCCTCGATCCTCGCCGACCTCGGAGAGCGCCTTGTCGTGGTGCACGGGCAGAGCGACCAGTGGCGGCTTCGCAGCGAGGGTGCGCAGCGTGCCGCGCTGGATGCGTTCGGTGGCGCCGAGCTGCGCAGCGCGCGCACCGTGGTTCGCGAGGCGCATGTTCGCCGGGGGGAGCTGCGCGCCGAGCTGCAGACGCTGAGCGATGCTGAGGCCGAGCGCGAGCTCGAAGCCGCCCGACTGCGCCGAGCCCTCGCCGACATCGAGCCGGCCGAGCCGCAAGCGGGGGAGGACGTGACACTTCTCGCCCGCATCGAGCGGCTCTCCAACCTCGAGGCGCTCCGGCGCGACGTCGGCCAGGCGCACGAGCTCCTCGCCGGTGACAGCTCCGCAGGCTTCGGCGGACAGGGCGGCGCGAGCTCCACCGAGCTGGTCTCGCAGGTGCGAGCCCTCATCGACAGCGCGACAGCAAGCGACCCCGCATTGGGCGAGCTCGGACAGGCGGCGGCTGACATCTCGTTCGCGATCGACGAGCTCGGCCTGCGCCTCGCCAGCTACCTCGACGGACTCGAAGCCGAGGGAAGCGGTGAACTGGCGGAGCTCAACGAGCGGCTCACGCTGCTCACGAGCCTCACACGAACCTACGGACCGACGCTGGACGACGTGATCGAGCTCGGCTCCCAAGCGGGCATGAAGCTGCTGGAACTCGAGAACGACTCGACGCGCATCCAGCAGCTCGAGACCCAGATCGCCGAGGCGGAGGAGGCGCTCGCCGCCGCGGCTGCGCGCCTCACGGAACTGCGGACCGCGACGGCTGCGGTGCTCGAGGCGCGCGTCACGGAGGAGCTCCACGCGCTGGCCATGCCGGCAGCCCAGCTGACCGTGGCGATCACCCCGCTCGACGAAATCGCGGCCCACGGCGGCGACCGGGTCGCGTTCATGCTCCGTCCGCATCCAGGAACCGAGCCGGCCCCGCTCGGCAAGGGCGCGTCCGGCGGCGAGCTCTCTCGCGTCATGCTCGCGCTCGAAGTCGTGCTGGCGGACGTGAGCTCAGTGCCGACCCTCGTGTTCGACGAGGTCGACGCCGGCGTCGGCGGGTCCGCGGCCATCGAGATCGGGCGCCGCCTGCAGCGGCTCTCCGCGAACGCTCAGGTCATCGTCGTCACGCACCTGGCGCAGGTCGCGGCGTTCTCGGACAACCACATCAGCATCGAGAAGTCGAGCGACGGACAGTTCACGACCTCCAGCATCCGCCGGATCAGCGGCGCAGACCGGACGCAGGAGATCGCCAGGCTCCTGTCGGGACTCTCCTCCAGCGAGACCGGGAACGCCCACGCAGAGGAGCTGCTCGAGCTCGCCGCGGCGAATCGCACAGCGTCAGGCGCAGACGGATCGCGGTCCGTCGGCTAACATGGAATTCCGTGACTAGCGCAGATATCCCAGTTGCGGGAAACGACCAGGCCGTTGTCAAGCAGATCTATGTGACCGGGGGCGTGGTCTCCTCTCTCGGCAAGGGCTTGACCGCTGCCAGCTTGGGCAACCTCCTCAGGGCCCGAGGCCTGCGCGTCGTCATGCAGAAGCTCGACCCGTACCTCAACGTCGACCCGGGCACCATGAACCCGTTCCAGCACGGCGAGGTGTTCGTCACCAACGACGGGGCTGAGACCGACCTCGACATCGGCCACTACGAGCGCTTCCTCGACGTCGACCTCGCGCAGTCGGCCAACGTCACGACCGGGCAGATCTACTCGAGCGTCATCGCCAAGGAGCGCCGCGGCGAGTACCTGGGCGACACGGTCCAGGTGATCCCGCACATCACCGACGAGATCAAGCGACGCATGCGCCTCCAGGCCAGCGAGGAGCCTCGCCCCGACGTCATCATCACCGAGGTCGGCGGCACGATCGGCGACATCGAGTCGCAGCCATTCATCGAGTCGGCCCGCCAGCTGCGCCATGAGCTCGGACGCGACAACGTGTTCTTCGTGCACGTCTCGCTCGTCCCGTTCATGGGGGCCTCAGGCGAGCAGAAGACCAAGCCGACCCAGCACTCGGTCGCGGCTCTCCGCTCCGCGGGTATCCAGCCGGACGCGCTCGTGCTGCGCAGCGACCGCCCGGTGACCGAGAGCAACAAGCGCAAGATCGCCCTCATGTGCGATGTGCCGGAGCGCGCGGTCGTGAATACCATCGACCTGCCGTCGATCTACGACATCCCGCGCGTCCTGCGCGATCAGGGACTCGACGAGTACATCATCGAGCAGCTCAAACTCCCCGCCGAGCCCATCGAGTGGAGCGCCTGGGAGCGCCTGCTCGAGGTCGTCCACCAGCCCAAGCATCAGATCACGGTCGGCCTGGTCGGCAAGTACATCGACCTCCCCGACGCCTACCTGTCCGTGACCGAGGCGCTGCGGGCCGGCGGCTTCGCGAACCAGACGCGCGTCAAGCTGCGCTGGATCCCATCCGACGAGTGCGAGACGGCAGAGGGCTCCGCAGCACAGCTGAGCGACGTCGACGCGATCTGCGTGCCAGGCGGCTTCGGCATCCGCGGCATCGAGGGCAAGCTCGGCGCCCTGCGCTTCGCTCGCGACAACCGCATCCCCACGCTCGGGCTGTGCCTCGGCATGCAGTGCATGGTCATCGAGTACGCACGCAACGTCGTCGGCATCAGCGACGCGAGCTCGTCCGAGTTCGACCCGGAGACGCCGAACCCCGTCATCGCGACCATGGCCGAGCAGGTCGACATCATCGAGACCGGCGACCTCGGCGGCACGATGCGCCTCGGGTCCTACCCGGCAGCCCTCGATGAGGGCTCCATCATCGCCGAGCTCTACGGCTCGACCCTCGTCGAGGAGCGCCACCGTCACCGCTACGAGGTGAACAACGCGTACCGCGATCAGATCTCGGATGCGGGCCTCCACTTCTCGGGACTCTCGCCGGACGGCACCCTCGTCGAGTACGTCGAGCTGCCGCGCGAGGTGCACCCGTTCTACGTGGCCACGCAGGCGCACCCCGAGCTCAAGTCGCGCCCCAACAACGCGCACCCGCTGTTCTCCGGCCTCGTCGCCGCCGGCCTCGAGCGTCAGCGCTCCGGTCGCCTCGTCGACGTCGAGGAGAGCGTGCAGGACGTGGACCAGGTCCAGCAGTGACCTCGTCCGCTGAATCGGGGCCCTTCGCCGACGCGGTCGCGGAAGACACGGTGCTCGAGTCGAGCGTCGTCTTCCGCGGCGCCGTCTGGGACATCGTCCGCGAGCGGTTCCGTTTCGGCGGAGAGGTGCTGACGCGGGAGTTCATGTCGCACACGGGAGCGGTTGCAGTGCTCGTGCTCGATGACGCCGACCGCATCCTCTTCATCCGCCAGTATCGTCACCCGGTCGGGCGGCGCGACTGGGAGTTGCCGGCAGGGCTCCTCGACGCGCCCGGCGAGGACCCGCTCGACGCCGCGAAGCGCGAGCTCGGCGAGGAGGTCGACCTGCTCGCGGACCGCTGGGATGTGCTGCTCGACCAGTACACCTCGCCGGGGGGCAGCAGCGAGAACGTGCGGGTCTACCTCGCCCGCGGTCTCTCGGCCACTCCGGAGGCGTTCGATCGCACCGGCGAGGAGGCCGAGCTCGAGCAGCGCTGGGTTGCGCTTCCCGACGCGCTCGAGGCCGTCCTCGACGGCTCCGTGCAGAACCCGTTCGTCGTCTCGGGCGTCATGGCGCTCCACCTCGCGAAGGAACGCTCCTTCTCGACGCTCCGACCCGCGGACGCGGCCTGGCCGACCCGCTCGCCGGGGCGCCCAGAGTAGTCGGCCAGCCCATGGCCGCGGATCCGGTCGAGGCTGCGTCGGACGCGGCCCGCCTCGATACCTACCTCAGGCATCTGACGATCGAGCGCGGCCTCTCCGCCAACAGTCTCGGGGCCTACCGGCGAGACCTCGTCAAGTACCTCGACTGGCTCGAGCAGGGTGACCGCGGCCCGGTCGCGGCCGCGAAGCCCGAGGACGTCACCGCCTTCCTCGCGCACCTGCGCGACGGCGAGCAGCTGGCCGCCTCCTCCATCTCGAGGACGCTGTCCTCGGTGCGCGGCTTCCACCGGTTCCTGCTCGACGAGGGCGTGCTCGAGGTGGACGCCACCGCGCGGGTGCGCGCGCCGAAGCTGCCGTCACGGCTCCCGAAGGCGCTCACCGTGGCCGAGGTGGAGCGGCTGCTGCAGGCAGCAGACGGCGAGACGCTCGAGGCGATGCGCGACACCGCGCTCGTCGAGCTCCTCTACGCGAGCGGCGCGCGCATCTCCGAACTCGTCGACCTCAACGTCGATGACCTGCTCGAGCCCGGCATCCTCCGGGTGCGGGGCAAAGGCAACAAGCAGCGCATCGTGCCGGTCGGCAGCTTCGCGCAGCGAGCCCTCGACCGCTACCTCGTTCGAGCGAGACGCGAGCTCTCCTCGCGGGGGAGCGCAACCCCGGCGCTGTTCCTCGGCACGCGCGGTGCGCGGCTCTCCCGGCAGAGCGCCTTCAACCTGCTCGACGCGATCGCAGCGCGGGCGGACCTCGCCGGGCGCGTCTCCCCGCACACACTCCGCCACTCGTTCGCGACGCACTTGCTCGAGGGCGGAGCGGATGTGCGCGTCGTGCAGGAGCTCCTCGGCCACGCCTCCGTCTCGACGACGCAGATCTACACGCTCGTGACGGCCGACACGCTCCGGGACGTCTACGCGACGAGCCATCCGCGCGCCACCCTCGGCGGAGGCCAGGCCGGGGATAGGATGCAGAGGTCATGAGCGAAGAGACCATCGAATCCACTCCCCGCAGCGCAAGCGCGGTGTCGACGCGACTCTATAACCACTTCGACGTGCCAGAGGAACTCGACGACCACGGCCCTGCGCGCATCATCTCGATGTGCAACCAGAAGGGTGGCGTCGGGAAGACCACGACGAGCATCAACCTCGGCGCCTCGCTCGCGCTCTACGGCCGCCGTGTGCTCGCCGTCGACTTCGACCCGCAGGGTGCGCTGAGCGCGGGCCTCGGCATTCGCACCTACGACGCCCCGACGGTCTACGACCTGCTCATCGGCACGGTCAAGGACCCGCACGAGGTCATCCAGCCGACGGCCTTCCCCGGCCTCGACGTGATGCCCGCGAACATCGACCTCTCTGCTGCGGAAGTCCACCTCGTCACCGAGGTCGCGCGCGAGCAGATCCTCGCGAGTGTGCTGCGCAAGGTCTCGAGCGAGTACGACGTCATCATCGTCGACTGCCAGCCCTCGCTCGGCCTCCTCACGGTCAACGCCCTCACCGCCAGCCACGGCGTGATCATCCCGCTCGAGTGCGAGTACTTCGCGCTCCGCGGGGTTGCACTGCTCGTCGAGACCGTCGACAAGGTGCGCGACCGCCTCAACCCCTCGCTCGAGCTCGACGGCATCCTGCCCACCATGTACGACGGCCGCACCCTGCACTCGCGCGAGGTGCTCGACCGCGTCTACGAGGCGTTCGGCGACCGCGTCTTCGACACGGTCATCGGCCGCACCGTGAAGTTCCCCGACGCCTCCGTCGCCGGCGTGCCCATCGTCAGTTTCGCTCCAGAGCACACCGCGGCGAAGGCCTACCACCAGCTCGCGCGCGAGTTGGTCGAACGTGGCGCCGTCGCCTAGCACGCTGACCGCACGGGCCACTCCGGCCAGGCAGGGGAGCTCGGCCGCCGCCGACATCGAGGCGGCCCCGGACGCGGACTTCCGTGTCTCCCTCAGCAACTTCGAGGGCCCGTTCGATCTCCTGCTGACGCTCATCTCGAAGCACGAGATGGACATCACCGAGGTGTCGCTCAGCCGCGTCACGAGCGAGTTCATCGGGTACCTGAACGACCTGTCGACGCCGGAGGAGCTCGATCGGGCGAGCGAGTTCATCGTCGTCGCGGCAACGCTGCTCGACATGAAGATCGTCAGTCTGCTTCCGCAGGGCGAGTACGTGGATGCGGAGGACGTGGCGATTCTCGAGGCACGAGATCTCCTGTTCGCGCGCCTCCTGCAGTACAAGGCGTTCAAGGAGGTCTCCGCATGGTTCGCGGCAGCGCTCGGCGTCGAGGGGCAGCGCACGACGCGTGCCGTGCCCCTGGAGGCGAAGTTCCGAGAGCGCATCCCGGAGCTCGTCTGGACGCTGTCCGCCGCCGACTTCGCTGCGCTCGCGACGCTCGCGCTCGCGCCACGAGAGATCCCGACCGTCGGCCTCACCCATCTCCACGCTCCCAAGGTGAGCATCCGAGAGCAGGCCCGCATCCTCGTCGCGGTCCTCCAGGACGGCGAACCGCGCACCTTCCGGGAGCTCGTCGCCGACGCCAGCGCTCGCGGTGTGGTCATCGCGCGCTTCCTGGCCCTCCTCGAGCTGTACCGCAGGGCCGCGTTGAGCTTCGAGCAGGAGTCCCCGCTCGGTGAGCTCATCGTGCAGTGGGACGCGCAGGACTGGGATGCGGCGCAGCTCTCGAGCCTCGGAGACGACGATGACTGACCTCACCGCGACCGAGCAGCCCTCCGATCGGGGCGAGCAGCCAAGCGTCGAGCTCGACCGCGCCGTCGAGGCGATCCTCTTCGTCGCCGACGAGGCACTGTCGCTCGTGACCATCGCCGGCGCCGTCAGCCGCCCCGTCTCCGACGTCCGAGCATCCATCGGCCGGCTCGTCGCCGACTACAACGGCGACCTCGGCGGGCCGGAGCGCGGCTTCGAGCTGCGCGAGGTGGGCGGGGGATGGCGGCTCTACGTGCGCGAGACGCTCGATGACATCGTCGCCGACTTCGTGCTCACCCGCCAGCCGTCGAGGCTCTCGCAGGCTGCGCTCGAGACGCTCGCGGTCATCGCCTACCGTCAGCCCATCACCCGTTCGCAGGTGGCGCAGGTCCGCGCTGTGAACGTCGACTCGGTGGTGCGTACTCTGGTAGCACGTGGCCTCATCGCAGAAGACGGCCACGATGACGTGACCGGGGCCATTCGCTACGTCACGACCCAGGCGCTTCTGGTGCACCTGGGACTCAACTCGCTCGACGAGCTGCCAAAGATTTCACCTCTGCTCGACGAAGGACAGGACGGATTCCATGAGTGATCAGCGAGGGCGCGCACCGCGCCACGGCGACACCGACCGCACCGCCGACGAAGCCGCGGCGCTCCGCCAGGCTGCACAGGCGCGACCGGAAGGTGGCTACTCGATGGACGATTTCGCCGACATCCCGCTCCCCGGCCGCGAGGTCGCCCCGGTGGAGGAGCGCAACGACGGCGTTCGTCTGCAGAAGGCGCTCGCGGCGGCAGGCGTCGCCTCCCGTCGTGTCTGCGAGCAGTACATCACGCAGGGACGCATCGAGGTCAACGGGGTCGTCGTGACCGAACTCGGGAGCCGCGTCTTCCCAGACCGTGACGAGGTCGCGGTGGACGGGACCCCCATCCAGCTCGACCCGAGCAAGCGCTACGTCCTTCTCAACAAGCCCACAGGCGTCGTCTCGACGATGCGCGACGAGCAGGGCCGCCCGGACCTTCGCGAGTTCACAAGCGAATTCGAGGAGCGGGTCTACAACGTCGGCAGGCTCGACATCGACACGAGCGGCCTGCTGATCCTCACGAACGACGGGGAACTCGCGCACGTGCTCGCGCACCCGTCCTTCGGCGTGGAGAAGACGTACATCGCCCGCGTCGAGGGGCGCGTGTCCGCGAAGGCCCTGCAGCGCCTTCGCCAGGGGTTCGAACTCGAAGACGGCTTCATCAAGGCCGACAGTGCGAGGCTGCTCGCCGATCAGCCGAGCCACACGGCGTCGCTCGTCGAGATCGTGCTGCACTCTGGCCGCAACCGCATCGTGCGTCGCATGCTCGAAGAGGTCGGGCATCCCGTCAGCGCGCTCGTGCGTCGGAGCTTCGGGCCGTTGAACCTCGGCACGCTGCGCGAAGGGGAGATGCGCGAGTTCACTACACTGGAACTCGGCCGCATCCTGAAGCTCGCCCGGCGAGCCGGTGAGCAGCGCGAGAGCGGTGCCCCCGCGCAGTCAGCAGCCCCCGAGCGCGGGCCGAAGCAGGGGAGAACCGCGCGGCAGGCGCCGTCTGCCCAGTCGAAAGGTCGTCGATGACGCCAACTCGAACCAACTCCCCGGTGCGGGTGGTCGGTGCCGGGCTGCTCGGCACGAGTGTCGGTCACGCGCTCCGGAGGCTCGGCGTCGACGTCCAGCTCGACGACATCTCGCCGTCGGTGCTCCAGCTCGCGGTCGACTACGGCGCGGGAACTCCCGCAGCTGATGCTGCCGGGGGAGAGCCACCCCGAATCGTCGTGGTCTGCGTGCCGCCTGACGTGACAGGGCAGGTCGTCGCGGCCGAGCTCGAGCGCTGGCCCGACGCCATCGTGACCGACGTCGCGAGCGTGAAGTCGGCACCGCTCGCCGAGCTCGTCGCTCGTGGAGCCGACATCAGCCGGTACCTCGGCTCGCATCCCATGGCCGGCCGCGAGACGGGCGGACCGCTCTCGGGCCGCGCCGACCTCTTCGTCGGGCGCCCGTGGGTCATCGCGCACCACGAGCAGACGAGCGTCTTCGCGCTGCAGGAGGTCGAAGGCCTCGCGCTCGACCTCGGCGCGACTCCCGTCGCCATGACGGCCCACGACCACGACCGTGCCGTCGCGCTCGTCTCCCACGTCCCCCAGCTGGTCTCCACGCTGCTCGCCTCCCGCCTCGTCGACGACGAGGACGGCGCGACCGCACTCGCAGGCCAGGGGCTGAGAGACCTCACGAGGATCGCCTCGAGCGACCCCGTCCTGTGGACCCAGATCCTCACCGCGAACGCGGCTCCGACTGCTGCGGTGCTCCGCAAGCTGCAGGCCGACCTCGACAAGGTCGCGGGCGCGCTCGAGCGCAGCCAGGAGCGCGGCTCCGGGCGCATCATCGCGGAACAGCTCGCGACCGGCAACGCCGGCGTCGCGCGCCTGCCAGGCAAGCACGGCTCCTCTCGACGCGAGTTCGACTCTGTCACGGTCATGATCGACGACAAGCCCGGCCAGCTCGCACGCCTCATGGGCGATGTGGGCGATGCGCAGGTCAACGTCGAGGACTTCCGGATGGAACACGCGCAGGCATCGAACGTGGGCCTCGTCGTCATCTCCGTCGTGCCGTCGGCAACGGCGAAGCTCGTCGAAGAGCTCGAGCAGCGAGGGTGGAGGATCGCCGCATGAGCGCCTCCACCTCACCGCTCGCCGCCTCCGTCGGGGGCAGCCCCCTCGTCGTCGCCGTCGACGGCCCGGCAGGATCGGGCAAGTCCAGCGTGTGCCGCGAGAGCGCGAGGCGCCTCCGCTTCAGCTACCTGGACACAGGCGCCGCCTACCGCGCGCTCACCTGGTTCGTCATCGAGCGCGGCTGCGACCTTGACGACACCGCAGCTATCGTCGCCCTCCTTCCGACCTTCATCGCCGAGTACCGCATCTCGCACAGCCCGGACGAGCGCTGGGTCCGCGTGGGCGCGACCGATGTCTCGGAGCGCATCCGCGACACCGCCATCTCCGGCGAGGTCTGGCGAGTTTCCCGGG
The DNA here is from genome assembly GCF_902506465.1 of Pseudoclavibacter sp. 8L. NCBI lineage: Bacteria > Bacillati > Actinomycetota > Actinomycetes > Micrococcales > Microbacteriaceae > Pseudoclavibacter > Pseudoclavibacter sp. 8L. The sequence goes on from NZ_LR733186.1 coordinate 1,882,368, forward strand.
TGCCAGAGGCCCGTGAGGCCCTCACGGCGCTCTTCCGGAGCACCATGGCCGAGACGGCAGCTGCCGGCATCATCGCCGAAGGTCGGGACATCACGACGGTCGTGGCCACGGATGCGCCCGTGCGCATCCTCATGACCGCGGACGAGGCCGTTCGCATCGCGCGCAGGGCCGGCGAGAAGGCGGGCGAGGCGGTCTCCGCGGTGGCAGCGTCCGTCTCAGCGCGCGATGCCCGCGACGCCAAGGTGACCAACTTCACCGAGGCCGCCGACGGCGTCACGGTGCTCGACACGACGAGGCTCGACTTCGAGCAGTCGGTCGAGGAATTCCTGCGAATCGTCGCCTCGGCGCCCGATTCGCACCAGACGACAGCACCGTCGCTGGCAGCCGCCCCGAGCGCGCTGTCAGACACGACAACACGAAGGAGTCACGATGACTGACGACCAAGGGAACAACGACGAGGCCACCCAGGCCTCCGATGAGTTCGACGCAGCAGGAGGCGAAGAGCTCGTCTCGCGCCTCGAAGGGCTCGACGAGTCCGTCGTCGAGCAGCGCACCAACGCGCTGCGCCAGAGCCTCGACGACTACGAGCTCGAGGAAGACGACCTCGAGGTGCTCCTCGGCGCCTCCGAGGACGGCGACGCCATCACGTACCTGCCAGCGCTTCCCGTGCTCGCGGTCGTCGGCCGACCCAACGTCGGCAAGAGCGCGCTCGTCAACCGCATCATCGGCCGCCGCGAGGCCGTCGTGGAGGACACGCCGGGCGTGACCCGCGACCGCGTCTCGTACAAGGCCGAGTGGAACAACCGCTGGTACACGATCGTCGACACCGGTGGGTGGGAGCCCGACGCGAAGGGCATCGACCTGTCGGTCGCCCAGCAGGCGGAGATCGCCGTCGAACTCGCTGACGCCGTGCTCTTCGTCGTCGACGCGAATGTGGGCCCAACCGCCACGGACGAGCACGTCGTGAAGCTGCTCCGCAAGACGGACCGGCCCGTCATCCTCGTCGCGAACAAGGTCGACGACGCCGTCCAGGAGCCGAACGCGGCGCAGCTGTGGAGCCTCGGGCTCGGCGAGCCATGGCCGGTCTCGGCAGTCCACGGACGCGGAGTCGCCGACCTCCTCGACAAGGTCATCGAGATCCTCCCCGAGGTCTCCAAGGTCGCGAAGGAGGAGATCGGCGGACCCCGCCGCGTCGCCATCCTGGGCCGCCCGAACGTCGGCAAGTCGAGCCTCCTCAACAAGGCCGCGGGCGAAGAGCGTGTCGTCGTCAACTCCCTTGCCGGCACCACTCGCGACCCCGTCGACGAGCAGGTCGAGCTGGGCGGCAAGATCTGGCGCTTCGTCGACACGGCGGGCATCCGGCGTCGGGTGCACCTGCAGCAGGGCGCGGACTTCTACGCGTCGCTGCGCACGACGGCAGCCCTCGAGAAGGCCGAGGTCGCCGTCGTCGTCCTCGACGTGACCGAGGCCGTCAACGTGCAGGACCTGCGCATCATCGACCTGGTGCTCGAATCCGGGCGCGCACTCGTGCTCGCCTTCAACAAGTGGGACATGCTCGACGATGAACGCCGCTGGCAGCTCGAGCGTGAGGTCGAACGCGATCTCGCCCACGTCGCCTGGGCACCGCGCGTGAACATCTCCGCCAAGACCGGCCGCCACCTCGAGAAGCTCGTGCCGGCCCTCGAACTGGCCCTCGACTCATGGGACACGCGCATCCCGACGGGCAAGTTCAACGCGTTCCTCGCGGAGCTCACGGCGGAGTTCCCGCACCCGCTCCGTGGTGGCAAGCAGCCGCGCATCCTGTTCGGCACCCAGGCGCAGACGCGTCCGCCGACATTCGTGCTCTTCACGACCGGCTTCCTCGACCCTGGCTACCGTCGCTTCATCCAGCGTCGACTCCGCGAGGTGTACGGCTTCGAGGGCTCGCCGATCATCACGAACATGCGTGTCCGCGAGAAGCGGGCGAAGCGCAGCTAGCGCGTCCGCCAGCGCCGAGGGGCCCGTTCCGCAGCTGCGGGACGGGCCCCTCGTGGCAAATTCAGCGCTTTTTTCCTCATTGTGAATACGGAGGTGCCCCTCGGCCCGGATTCCCGCACGTCAGGCAGCGCAGAACCGTAGGATTTTTCGTGAGCCTGGCTGTCAGGCGTGAACTTTCGACGTTGAGGGGTCCCATTCGATGATGGAAAAGTCCGAGAAGACGCAGCACGAGTGGCTGGAGAAAGTCGGCATCGCCGAGCGGATGATCCCGCTCATCGGGAACCTCTACCGCACCCGCAACGTCGTGACCTCCATCTATGGTCACCGCCTCATCAATCTCTCCGCGATCGACATCATCAAGGCCCACCGCTTCGCGCGCCGCATCAACGATGTCGAGCTGTCACTGGACGCGACGCTGCCCATCCTCGAGCGGCTGCAGGAGTTCGACCTCGGAACCGCCTCGATCGATCTCGGCGAGCTCGCGACCCGATTCGCGGCACAGTCGGAGGACCTCGACACCTTCCTCGCGAATCAGCTCCTCGAGGTCATCGGCACCGGCTCGCCAGACTCCGGCGCTGACGTCGTCCTCTACGGATTCGGTCGCATCGGTCGCCTGCTCGCCCGCATCATCATCTCGCACGCCGGCACCGGGCGTGGTCTGCGCCTCCGGGCCATCGTTGTGCGAAAGGGCAGCGACAACGACCTCGAGAAGCGGGCGAGCCTGCTGCGACGGGACTCCGTGCACGGCGCCTTCGCGGGGTCGATCTCCGTCGACCAGGCCGCCTCGACGATCCAGGCCAACGGCACCGTCATCAAGGTCATCTACTCGAACGACCCAGCCACCGTGGATTACGCCTCGTACGGGATCCGGGATGCCATCGTCGTCGACAACACGGGCCGCTGGCGCGACGCCGAGGGTCTCGCGCAGCACCTCCAGAGCCCCGGCGTGCGCCGGGTGCTCCTGACGGCGCCGGGCAAGGGCAAGCTCAAGAACATCGTCTACGGCATCAACAACGCCGGCATCACGGACGACGACCGCATCCTCTCGGCGGCGTCCTGCACGACCAACGCGATCACGCCCGTCCTCAAGGTCATCGACGAGCGATACGGTGTCGTGCACGGACACGTCGAGACGGTGCACTCGTTCACCAACGACCAGAACCTCATCGACAACTTCCACAAGGGAGACCGCCGCGGACGCGCCGCGGGACTCAACATGGTCATCACGGAGACCGGGGCGGCGAAGGCGGTCGCGAAGGCGCTCCCGCACTTCGAGGGCAAGCTCACCGGCAACGCCATCCGCGTTCCCACGCCGGACGTCTCCATGGCGGTGCTCAACCTGACGCTCGAGCGTCCGACGACTCGCGGTGAGGTGAACGACTTCCTCCGTCAGATCTCGCTCAGCTCCGTGCTCCGTCAGCAGATCGACTACATCGAGTCGAGCGAGGTCGTCTCCACGGACTTCGTGGGCACGACCCGGGCTGGCATCGTCGATGGGCTCGCGACCATCGCCGAGGGCAAGAACCTCGTGCTGTACGTCTGGTACGACAACGAGTTCGGCTACTCCACCCAGGTGGTGCGCATCATCGAGCAGCTGGGTGGCGTGCAGCCCCCGATCGTGCCGCACCGCAAGGAGCTGTCGCAGATCTAGCTCCACGCCGCGTCACGCAGCGAGACGGCCCCGTCCACCGGAAGGTGGACGGGGCCGTCTCAGCGAGCAGGGGCCGGCTACTTCAGCTCTCCGGAGCCCAGCGTGTCGGCGAGCGAGTGCTGCTCCTTGCCGAGGCGCGAGTTGCGGCGGCTGTAGAGGAAGTAGACCGCGAGGCCGATGACGAGCCAGATGGCGAACCGCAGCCAGGTGAGCGTCGACAGGTTGAGCATGAGCCAGAAGCACAGCACTGCCGAGAGGATCGGCAGGAACGGCGACCACGGCATGCGGTACGCCAGCTCACGGTTCGGGTACTTCTTGCGCAGCACGAGGATGGAGAGGCTCACGAGCACAAACGCGGAGAGCGTGCCGATGTTGATCATCTCCTCGAGCCAGTCGACGTTCGTGAGCCCCGCGAGGAGCGCGACCGCGATGCCGACGCCGATCTGCAGGCGGATCGGCGTCTTGCGCTTCTCGCTCGTGATGCTCCACGAGCGTGGGAGCAGCCCGTCGCGGCTCATCGAGAACAGCACTCTGGCGAGGCCCATGAGGAGCACGAGGATGACCGTCGTGAAGCCGAGGAGAATGCTGATCGAGATGATCTGCGCGGCCCAGTCGGCCCCCACGAGCACGAATGCCGTCGCGAGCGAGGGAGTCTCGGAGGCCGCGAGGTCGGTGTAGGAGACCATGCCCGTGATGACGAGGCTCACCGAGAGGTAGAGCACGGTCACGATGGCGAGGCCGAGGAAGATACCGCGGGGCAGGTTCTTCTTGGGGTTCTTGACCTCTTCCGCGCTCGTCGCGACGACGTCGAACCCGATGAACGCGAAGAACACGATGGATGCGCCGGCGAGGAGACCGAAGACGCCGTACATGCTCGGCTCGGCGCCGGACATGAAGGAGAAGAGCGACTGGTGCCACGCATCCGCTCCCGAGTCCTGCGCGGGCTGCGACGGCGGGATGAACGGCGTGTAGTTCTTCACGTTGACGAAGAAGGCGCCGACGACGATGACGAAGAGGACGGTCGCGACCTTCAGGATCGTCAGGACCGCGCTGACGCGGGAGGAGAGCTTGGTGCCGAGCGCGAGCAACGTCGTGAGGACGGCGACGATGAAGAACGCGGCCCAGTTCAACTCGAAGAGCCCGAAGATGCTGAGCTTCGGTGGGATGTCCCAGCCCCAGATGTTGACGACCTCCTGCAGGTACACGCCCCAGTAGCTGGCGATGACGGCGGAGGCGGAGAGCATCTCGAGGATGAGGTCCCAGCCGATGATCCACGCGAGCAGCTCTCCGAGTGTCGCGTACGTGAACGTGTACGCGGAGCCGGCGACGGGCACCGAGGACGCGAACTCGGCGTACGCCATGATCGCGAGACCGCACGTGACCGCCGCCAGGAGGAAGCCGATCGTGATCGAGGGGCCGGCGTTGTTGGCGGCCGCCTTCGCTCCGACGGAGAAGATGCCGGCGCCGACGGCAACGGCGACGCCCATGATGGCGAGGTCCCACACGCCGAGGGAGCGCTTGAGCGACCGTCCCTCGGAGTGCGAGTCCGCAAGTGATGCCTCGATGCTCTTCGTTCGCATCAGGCTTTCGAAAAAGCTCAAGGAGTTCCCCCAGGATTCTTGCAAGCGCGCGTGTGTACGCGCGCGCGAGTGGAGTTTACCTGTTGGAAACACGATGGTCGACGCCCTGATTCGCCGCTTTCGCTGGCGGTCTCACGGGGCACCAGGCATTAGCAGGAAGCAGCGAGGAGGGGTGTCATAGGGTTGCTCGCGAGTGGAGCCGCCGGGTCCACTGGTTTTCGCGAAGGAGGGTCCACATGCCTGACCTCGCCGAGGCGCCGGACGCGCTGCTCGTCGCCCGCGCCAGAGACGGTGACCAGCGCGCGTTCGAGGTGCTCATCCGTCGCCACTGGGGGCTCATGATCGCCACCGCGATCCGACTGCTCTCATCCCGCGCGGACGCCGAAGATGCGGTGCAGGACGCCTGCATCGTCGCCTGGAAGCGACTCGACCTCCTCCGCGAGCCCAGCGCTGTGCGCGCGTGGCTCGTGCAGATCGCGGCTCGCAAGGCGACCGACCTGCTCAGGAAGAGAAAGTTCGAGCAGGACATCGACGACGTCGAGGCGCCTGCCGCGAAGGATCTCGGGCCGTCGGCGCAGCTCGAGTTGAACGCCAAGCTCGATGCCGCATCCCGAATACTCGGCACGCTTCCTGAGCTCCAGCGTCAGTGCTGGGTCCTCAAGGAGACGGCGGGCTTCACCTACGCCGAGATCGCCGAACAGCTCGAAACGAACACCTCGACGGTGCGAGGGGCCCTGTCGCGGGCCAGGCTCGCGCTGCTGCGTGGAATGGAGGAATGGGCATGAGCGAAGACGACGAACCGACCATCGGCGCTGCGGGGTATACCCTCACGCAGCTCTCCGAGTACCTGGAAGCCGGTCGCGTGCCCTACAACGCCGACATCGAGAGCGACCCGGAGTGCGAGCGAGCGCTCGAAGCCCTCGAACGCGTCACGCGCGCCTCCCACGACCTCATCGAAGCCGAGTCGGCAGCGACACCAGGGCCGAGCGGAGCGTGGCTGCAGTCGATGCTGCGTGGCATCGCGACGGATGCTCGTGCAGGCCGCGAGATTCCGCTCACCTCGGTCGAGCCCGAGTTCGAGTTCTCGCAGAGCGAGGGCGTCGTGCGCGAGATCGTCCGGCGCACGGGGGATGCCATGGACGGCGTCCTGATCGGCCGCTGCGTCCTCGACGGCGACGTGACTGAGCCGGGTGCGCCCGTGCACCTCACGGTCTCTGTCACGGTTCTTGGCTTGAGGCCGCTGCATCCGCTGGCCGACCGCGTTCGGGAGGCGATCGCCGAGGCGCTCGCCGTCCACACGACCCTGCAGGTCACCGGCATCGACATCGTCATCGCCGACGTGAGGAGCGCCGAATGATCGACCGAGAGCGAATCGCCGAAGCCGTCGAGGCGGCGACCATCGGTGCCCCAGGGGTGGTTGAGCTCCTGCCCATCACGAGCATCCATCTGGGATCGCTGCACGTTGAGGTCGGCACGTCGGGCGACGCCACGACCGTCGCCGTCCGGGTGCGCGTCGAGGCGTCTATCCCTCAAGCGCAGATCCTGGAAGGTCTCGCCGAGCGCATCAAGGCGGCTGCGCTCGCCGAGCTTCCGCCCGGATCCGTGGTGCGTGTTCGGATCAGGGTGCACGCGCTCGCGGGTCGAAGCTGAGCCACAGCTTCGCCATAGGAAGGCCATAGCCCCGGGTTGGATGCTCAGTGGTGTCGAAAGGAACCACACATGTCCACCCCCTCCTTCCCGGAAACGAACCCGCAGGACGGCGCCAAGCCGCACCTCGAGTCCTCCGCTCAGCAGCCGTCCTCGTCCTCGCAGTCGCACGCCTTCGCGCCGCAGTACTCCTCCGGCCCGTACCAGCCCGGTCAGTACGCGCCGGCCGGCTACCAGGCGCCCCAGTACCAGGACTATTCCGCGCCCCAGTACTCGACCCCTGACTACGCGGGCGCCGAGTACCCGTCGAACAGCTTCGGTCCGGCGGGTTCGCAGGCGACGGCTCAGGCCCCGAAGCCCCGCAAGCGCCGCTTCGGCACGGTCGCGCTCCTCACCGCGGGCCTCCTTGTCGGCGGCGTCGTCGGTGGAGGCGTTGGCGGAGCCGTCGTCGGCGGCTTCGGCTCATCCCAGGTGGCGGCAGGGTCGTCCAGCTCGCAGTCGATCACGGTCAACAACCCGCAGGACGCGACGCTCGTGACGAGCATCGCCGCGGTGGCCTCCCCGAGCGTCGTCACGATCTCCGCATCCTCCGGTCAGACGGGGGCGAGCGGCTCTGGTGTCGTCGTCGACGGTTCCGGGTACATCGTCACGAACAACCACGTCGCGACGATCGACGGCGCTACCGGCAACGCGGAGCTCTCCGTCCAGACGAGCGACGGCCGCCTGCTGCCGGCGACCCTCGTCGCCGGCGACCCCGTGCTCGATCTCGCGATCATCAAGGTCGAGGACACGTCGCTGACCCCCATCACGTTCGCTGACTCCGACTCGCTCAATGTGGGCGATGTCGCCGTCGCCATCGGTGCTCCGCTCGGTCTCTCCGACTCGGTGACCGAGGGCGTCGTGAGCGCCCTCGACCGTGGCATCCTCGTCAGCTCCTCCGCGGTCCCGGAGGAGGTCCAGTCTGACGGCACCCAGGAAGACAGCCCGTACAACTTCTGGCGCGGCGACCCGAACTCGTCCGAGGGGCAGACGAGCACCCAGGGCTCGTCCTCCGTCGCTCTCCCGGTCATCCAGACCGATGCCGCCATCAACCCGGGCAATTCCGGTGGCGCGCTGGTCAACCAGGACGGTGCCCTCATCGGCATCAACGTGGCGATCGCTGGCGCCGGCAGCAGCAGCAGTGGCGCGTCCGGCAACATCGGCGTCGGCTTCTCGCTGCCCTCGAACCTCGTGAAGCGGGTGGCGGAGCAGCTCATCTCGAGCGGTGCCGTCTCGCACGGGTTCCTCGGAGCGAGCGTCAGCGACCCGACGGCGGCGGACTCGAGTGTGGCGGGGGCCTACGTGACGCAGCTCACCGCAGGAGGCCCAGCGGCGCAGGCCGGCATCCAGGCGGGTGACGTGATCACCTCGTTCGGTGGACATCGCGTCTCCAGCTCGACGGACCTGACGGCCCAGATCCGTGCCCTCGAGCCGGGAACGCAGGTCGAAGCCGTGCTGATGCGCGGCGGCCAGGAGCAGACGGTCCGGGTCACGGTGGGCGAGCTCGGGCAGTAACGGCAAGAACGGCGACGCCTCCTTTCGGCGCCAGCGGGCACGCACCTATCCTTGGTGCGTGCCCGCTTCTGTGCTGACTGTCGCCGCCATCTGCTTCGAGGATTCCGAGGGGCAGGTGCTCACGGTCCGCAAACGCGGGACGACGAAGTTCATGCTCCCCGGTGGGAAGCTCGAACCGGGGGAGTCGCCGAAGGCGGCGGCTCTTCGCGAGATCGAGGAGGAGGTGGGGATCGTGCTCGACGACGCCGACGTGACGCTCCTCGGGGAGTGGAGGACCGCGGCCGCGAACGAGGCGGCGACCGGCCTGATCGGCACGGTGTACCTGGCTGAGCTGACCGGGACGCCACGGGCTCGCGCCGAGATCGCGGAGCTGCGCTGGGTGGACGCGTACCCGTCGCCGGGAGCCGACCTGGCCGACCTCGCGCCGTTGCTCAGTGAGTGCGTCATGCCCGAGCTTCGGAGGCGTCGCGACGCGCGTGGCTGAGCGCTTCCTGAACCGCTAGAACATTCTCCGATATATCGCTTGACAGCGACTCTTCTCCGATATATCGTCGAGCTATCGGAGTTGCAAGGTGCAGCTCCGGCAGAAAGGTTCACCATGCGCAAGCACTTCACCCACAACCACCACCCGTTCGACGCAGACCGAGGCCGCTCCCACGAACAGGGCCGAGGGTTCGGCCATGAGGCCGCACAGGACGAGCGCGTCCGTCGCTTCTCGCACGGATTCGGCCCGGGACGAGGATTCGGTCCCGGATTCGGGCCTGGGGCCGGCCACGGTCCAGGCTTCGGCCCGAAGTTCGGCCCACGCGGCCACCGCCGTGCAGGCAAGGGCGACGTCCGCGCCGCCATCCTCTCTCTCCTCGCGGAAGGCCCCTCCAACGGCTACGGCCTCATCAAGGGCATCGCAGAGAAGACCGACGGCGTCTGGCGCCCAAGCCCCGGCTCCGTCTACCCGACGCTGCAGCAGCTCGTCGACGAAGACCTCATCGAGCAGGGCGGCACTGAGAAGAAGCCGGTCTTCGAGCTCAGCGAATCGGGCCGCACCTACGTGGCCGAGCACGCCGAGGAACTCGAGCAGGGCTGGCGAGGCGTCGCCGGGATGTCAGAGTCCGCGAGCAGCCTTCGCGAATCGGCCATGCAGTTCATGGGCGTCATGCAGCAGTTCCGGCTCGGTGCGAGCGAGGAGCAGCAGCAGGAAGCCACCAAGGTCCTTGACGACGCCCGCAAGGCGCTCTACACGATCCTCGCCAAGTAGCGGCGCGGATGCCGACGGCCAAGAGCGCCCACCCGCGGCGCCGGAGGGCGAAGGTCAGGAGCGGTCGCGCTGCTTGGACTCGCGTCGCTCCTGGATCTTCGCCTCGCGCGCCAGCTTCCGCAGCTCCTTCTCGAGGTCGTCGAAGCGATCTCCGCGTTCCGGGTCGTCCTCTGGCGAGTTCGGCAGCTGCATCCGCGGACTGCCCTTCGACCACGGGTCGAGCAGCTCGTGCTCGATGTGCGACGAGATCTCGGTCCACGCATCGGCTCGTGCCTGCTCGATCAGCCCGTCGATGAACGCGTCGTCCTCGCGATCCGCTTCGATGCGCTCGCTCACCGCCTGCGAGGCCCGCTCGCGGAAGCTCAGCGTCTCGATGTCCGCGTGCCGGTAGTCGTGGGCGCTCAGCGACCTGCCTGGTCGCGCGCGGTCCCGAACCCCGGCCACGCGCTCAGCCGAGTACCGCAGCTCCTTGAGGACCCGGTCGAGCGAGGCGTTCGCCGCCTCGCGATAGTCGGCGGCAGCGAACGGCACCTTCTCGCCGACGGTCCGCTTGATGATCGAGTTCTTCACGTCGAGACGCACGATGCGCATCGCCAGCAGCAGGCCATCGTCGATGGCCTCCGAGAGCTCAGGGAAGATGACCGGCGGCAGTCCGGTCTTCTTCTTGGGCTTCGTCTGCTGACTCGTGGAAGCTGTCCGTGCTTTGCGGCGCCAGCGGAACATCATCCCTGGCCCTTGGGAGCCTGAGACTCCTGGTGCGGGAGTCCAGCCGCGCCGAGCTTCGTGGCTCCGCGGGAGCGGGCTCGCTGCTCCTCGAGAGCTTCCAGGAACTCCGCCTCCCAGGCCACATCGACGTCGATGCCCTGTCGCCTGGCTTCCTCGACGCTCAGCTCACGCGGGAAGCCGTGCGTGTCGGAGAGCAGGAACACGTCGGCGCCGGTGAGGGTCGACCCCTTGTACGCAGCGAGCGCCTTGAGGCCGCCCTTGAGCGTGCGCCGGAACGAGCGCTCTTCCTTGACGAGCACCGCGACGACTTCGTCTCGGCGCTCGCGCACCTCCGGGTAGTCATCCACGTAGAGGTCGGCGATCGTCGGCACGAGCTCCGCGAAGAAGTTCTCGGAGATACCGAGGATGAGGGCCTCTCGGATCGCGCGACGCACGAGGCGGCGCATGACGTACCCCTGCTCCTTGTTCGACGGCACGACTCCGTCAACCGCCAGGAACGTCGCCCCGCGCAGGTGGTCGGCGATGATGCGCATCGAGAGCGTGTGCTCTTCGTAGCTCTTGCCGCTCAGCTGCTCGATCTGCTCGACGATCGGGCGCAGGAGCGAGATCCGGAAAACGTCGGGGGAGTGGATCGCTGCCGCGGCGATGCGCTCGAGTCCACCGCCGAAGTCGACGTTGCGTCGTTCGAGCTCGACGAAGGAGCCGTCTTCGACGCGCCGGTACTGCATGAAGACCTGGTTGCCGATCTCCATGAACTGGCCGCTGTCGCTCGCCGGGTGCGCGCGACCGTACGAGGGGTCGTGATTCTCAGGTCCGAAGTCGTAGAAGACCTCGCTGTCGGGGCCGCAAGGGTCTCCGATGGGGGTCGCCTCGAGCGATCCGCCACGTGACCACCAGTTCTCGCTGCCGTCGTAGAAGAAGATGCGCTCGCCAGGGTTCACGCCGCGGGCGTCGCCGTCCGCCTGGCTCCCCATCTCGACGATGCCGGCTTCGATCCCGCGCTCCGCGAAGGCGGCCTGCCAGATGCGGGCGGCCTCGTCGTCCCGCGGGATGCCCGCGGCCTCGTCGCCGATGAACGCGGTCACGTAGAGACGGTTCGGGTCGATGCCGACCTCGTCGACGAGGAACGACAGGAATGCGGGGATCTGCTCCGCCTTGAAGTAGTCGCCGAGGCTCCAGTTGCCGAGCATCTCGAAGAACGTCGTGTGGCGGTTGTCGCCGACGTCCTCGATGTCCTGCGCGCGCACGCAGGGCTGGCTGTCGGTGAGGCGCGTTCCGGCTGGGTGGTCTTCGCCGAGAAGGTAGGGCAGAAGGGCCTGCATACCGCTCCCGGTGAAGAGCGTCGACCCGTCCCCGCGGGGGATCAGCGGGGCTCTGTCGATCCTGACGTGCCCGAGTCGCTCCTGGTAGTCGAGGTAGGCATTGCGAATCTCATGCGCGTCCATGTGGAGAGTGTTTCACAACTCCGGATGTCGTATCGTGATCTCGCCGAACGTGGGGGCGTTCAGGCACTCGGAGACGAGTGCTCGAGTGAGGTTCAGGGGAGTCGTCTGTGCAGGAGATCGCGCAATTGTGGACCGGTGCGACGGGGCTGTCGACCGCGCACGTCGCCGACGGATGCGTGCGGGCCGGGGTGGCCGTGCGCTGCGGGCCCGCCGCGGTGAGGTCCGTGTCGGAGGATGCGCCGCGACTCGCGGGGCGCTGCCTTCCCGTTCGCCACTGCGGCAGCGTCGACGTCCTCCTCGAGGCCATGGATCGGGCGCACCCCGGCGACGTGCTGGTCGTCGACAACCAGGGCCGCACCGGCGAGAGCTGCGTCGGCGGCCTCATCGTGCTCGAGGCGAAGGCGGCGGGGCTCGCGGGCATCGTCATCTGGGGACTGCACCGGGACACGCGCGAGGTCCGTCGCGCGGGTCTTCCGGTGTTCAGTCTGGGCTCGCTGTCGGCGGGGCCCGCGCGCCTCGACGAGCGTCGGCGCAGCACGTTCTCGTCCGCGGAATTCGGGGAGCACACCGTGCGCACGCGCGACGTCGTCTTCGGTGACGAGGACGGGGTCGTCTTCGTGCCAGGGGATCACGCCAACGAAGTGCTCATGCACGCCCTGCAGCTCAGGGACGCCGAGCGCTCGCGAGCCACGAGCATCCGCTTCGGCACGACTCTCCGCCAGCAGGTGCAGTTCTCCGCCTACCAGCGGGCGCGCCGGACCGAGCCGGAGCTCACGCTGGACGAGCATCTCGCCCGGACCGGCGACGCCGGTAGCGTGTGAGCCCTCGTAGCTTCCTCGGCGACCGCCTCGCTGAGACCTAGGCGACCGTCTCGCTCAGGCGAAACGTCGCGGAGGTCGACTCCTCGCTCAGCTGCCACAGGCGCTCGGCCCGCTCACGGTCGCGCTGCGTGGTCGGCTTGTCCAGCTTCACAGGGGCACCGCGCACGGTGCGCGCCGGTCCGAGGTAGTCGCCACCGGCAACCGTGTCGCTCGTCAGTGCGTGCACGGCGATGGCCGCAGCCCGATGCTTGCCGTGAGCGAATGGCCCGGCGAGGCGCGACGCGAAGCGCTGCCAGGCGGTCGGCTCGTTCACGCCCGTGCGCACCGGGGTTGCCCCGTTGACGGGAATGCCCGGGTCGACGACCAGCGCCTCCGCCGGTGCGCCGGCTGCTCGCAGGCGACGATCGAGCTCGAACGTGAACATCTCGAGCGCGTGCTTCGACGCGGCGTACGCGCGGCGCGGCTCGTACAGGTGCGTGCTCTGCCAATCCTCGAGATCGAACGGGTAGATGCGGGTGGCGAGGCTGCCGACGGCCACCACCCGGCTGATCTCCGTCGCATCGCCGCGGGCTGCGGGCTTCGGGGCGACCAGCGCATCCATGAGCTGAGCCGTGAACTCGAAATGGCCAAGGTGGTTGGTCGACATCGTGAGCTCGCGACCGGCGGCATCGTGCTCGCGCTGCGTTCCTGGAGCCATGTGCGCGGCGTTCAGCAGCACCCCGTCGAGGCGCTCGCGGGAGCTCAGCGAAGCGGCCGCGCTCGCGATGGACTCGCTCGACGTGAGGTCGAGGACGATGCGGCTCGTGCTCGCATCCGGCACCTGCTCGGTGATGGAGATCAGGGCCGTGTTGAGTTTCTCGATGCTGCGCCCGAGCAGCACGACGTGGTGGCCGCGGCGTGCGAGCTCTTCCGCGGCGAAGTAGCCGACACCCTGCGTGGCACCGGTGATGGCGAAGGTCTTCATCGTCACACTCCTTCAAGCCTCGAACGTTTCGAGACTCAGAGTACAACGCTTCGATTGCTGAAATATTTCCGTGGCGTAAGGTACTGAATATGGATTCGCTGGAACGGGCGATGCGTGCCGTTTACGAAACCGCGCAGAGCACCAATGTGGCTGCTGAGCGGGAACTCGAAGCGCTCGGGCTCACCTTCCCGACCGCGCAGGCGCTCTGGGCGATCGATCCGGACGCGCAGCCCCCCGCGATGAAAGAGCTCGCGACCAAGCTGCACTGCAACGCCTCGAACCTCACCTTCGTCTCCGACCGCCTCGTCGACCGCGGCCTCGTCGAGCGCCGGGAGAGCGAGCACGACCGACGCTCGCGGGTGCTGACGCTGACCACCGAGGGCAAGCGGGTGCGGAAGCTCGCGATCGCAGCGCTCAAGCGCGCATCGCCCCTCGCCGGCTGCAGCAGCACCGAGCTGAAGGCCATCGCGAAGAGCCTGACCTCCCACGACGCGTGACCACTTCCTCAGCCCCCGAGCGGGGGAGCGACTGATGGAGACGTGGACCGCCGCCTCCGTCGACGACCTCGTGTGCGTCGAGCTCCCACGCAGCTCTCGCCTGCTCGCCCTGGCCATGGGGGCCGCGAACGTCATCATGCAGCTCTCCAACCCCGCCGTCGGGCAGGGGGTCGCGCACAGCCGCGTCACCAGTGGGCGCCTCGACGTGCACCCCATTAAACGCACCAGGACGACCCTGAGCTACCTCGCCGTGGCCGTCCTCGGCACCGTGGAGGAGCGCCGCGCGTACCGCAGGGCGGTCACACGGCAGCACGCGAAGGTGCGCTCCGACCGTGACCCGCGAGCCACCGAGGAATACTCGGCCCTCCGCGTCGATCTGCAGCGCTGGGTCGCGGCATGCCTGTTCGTGGGCTCCCGCGACGTACTCGAGCTCGTCGAAGGACCACAGGCTGGCGCATCCGCAGAGCGCTTCCTGCTCGAAGGGCGCGTCTTCGGGACCACCCTGCAGATGCCGCCGAGCGCGTGGCCGGACAACACCGCCGCTTTCGAGGAGTACTGGCGCGGCGAGCTCACGAAGCTGCGCATCGACGACGAGGTGCGCAGCTACCTGCTCGACATCGCCAGGCTCGAATTCGCCGCGGCGGTGCTTCCAGAGCGGATGCGGGCCTGGCATCAGCGGCTCACGGTCGGCTTCCTGCCGCCCGAGTTCCGGCGCGCGCTCCGCGTCAGGTGGACGCCGGCGGACGAGGCCTGGTTCCGGCGGCAGCGCGCCGTCTTCGTGCGAATCGAGCGAGTGCTCCCGCTCGCCGCCTCCGGCCTCGTGTACCGGCTGCTGCTGGCCGACGTGCGCTGGCGCATCCGCCGCGACCGCCCGCTGGTGTGACGGACGCGGGCACCGTCGCCGTGCCCACGCTCGCCCCGCGAGCTCGCGTGCGAGACCCAGGGCGCGCACAGTCTCCCGACGCGTGAACGTAACGTGACGTCCACACTCCCGTAGCAGGGCCCGTCCAGGCTCACAGCATGACCACCCGCGTAGACCCGTTCATCGGCACAGAGCCCACCGCGCTGCCGACGCAGACGGGCCTCGCCGCGACCTGGTGGTGGCCGAAGCCGCAGATCGGCAACACGCATCCGGGCGCCACCTACCCACTCGGGATGGTCTCGGCCTGCGCCTACTCTGGCGCCTACCCGACCGGCTACGGCCGCTACGACCTCAGCCTCGAGGGCATCCCCGAGACGATCTACGACGGCACACTCGCCTCGGGATTCACGCACTTCCAGCAATCGGGCACCGGGGCGATCCGCAAGTACTACAACTACTTCCGCGTCACGCCCATGATCGAGCCGCTCGACGTGCTCGGGCGCACCTGGTCGCTCGACGACGAGGACGCCTCACCCGGCTACTACGCGGCGACGCTCGGCAATGGCATCCGCGCCGAGATCACCGTGGGTCCCAAGAGCGCCGTGCACCGATACACGTTCCCGAAGCACTCGAGCGCCAGGGTCGTCGTCGACTTCTCGCTCGGCGGCCTCGCCATCCCCTACGGAGCCACGGTCCCGCTGCGGGCCCACCTGGAGACCGTCAGGCCCGGCGTCGCGACGGGAGAGATCGTGGCAGAGGGGGCCCCGCTCGCCGTGCACATCGAGTGCGACACTCCCCAGTGGCGCCAGATGCTGTGGCACGATCGGCGCCTCATGCCCGGCGGCACGCGCCTCGACTTCGACCACATCCGCCCCACGACGCTGCGGCCCTTCGGCCTCATGTGGGCGGGGCCGAGCGAGGAGGGCCAGGTCGTCGAGGTGCGCATCGGCTTCTCTCTGCGCGGGGTCGAGCAGGCCGAGCAGAACCTCAGGGACGACTGCGGCGACGGGGAGGGCAGGTTCGCGGACCGACTCGCCGACACCGGGCGCGCCTGGCAGGAGCTGCTCGATGAGGTCCAGGTCGAGACGGGCTCTACCGAGCGCGAGACGGTCTTCTCGACGGCCATGTACCACTCGTTCGTCAAGCCCTCCTTCGCCCTCAACGAGAGCCCCTTCTGGCCAAGCGACGGACCCTTCGTCTTCGACCTGTCCACGATGTGGGACATCTACCGCACCCAGCTTCCCCTGCTCACTGCGCTGCGCCCGGACAAGGCCGTCGAGCTCGCCAACGCGCTCCTCACCATCTGCGAGGAGGAAGGCAACTTCCCGATCGGCTACCGCATGGCAAAGGGCAGCGATCGCTTCTCCCGGCAGGGCAGCGCGCTCGCGCACACCTTCCTCGCCGACCTCTGCCAGCTCGGGCTGCCTGGCATCGACTGGGACTGGGCGCTCGTGCACATGGCCGATGACCTGCGGCGCACGTACGGCGAGGAGTTCCTGCTGCGCGGCGTCGCGCATCCCATCACGCACACCCTCGACCTCGCGTTCGGGTACTGGTGCACGGCCCGCGTCGCGGCCCGAGTCGGCGACCTCCAGCTCGTCCAGCAGCTCGAGAAGCGCGCAGGGCAGTGGCGGGGCGCGTTCGACCCGGCCACGGGCCTGCTCGTCGACTCCAACTTCTATGAGGGCTCCAAGCACAACTACTCGTTCCGGATCCTCCACGACATGGCAGGGCGGATGCAGCTGAGCGGCGGGCCGGAGGGTTTCGTCGCGCAACTCGACGAGTTCTTCGGCTACGGTGCCCCGCCCGTCGTTCAGCCCGGCCGGTCACCCGGCATCGCGGAGCTCGCGGCCGGCTACGCCCTCGGGCGCTTCGAAGGCCTCAACAACGAACCCGACATGGAGGCACCGTGGGCGTACCACTACGCCGGACGCCCGGACCGGACCGCGGAGATCGTGCACGCCATCATCACCCAGCAGTACGCGACGGGCCGAGGCGGCCTGCCAGGCAACGACGACTCGGGCGGCCTCAGCTCCTGGTACGTCTGGGCCTCGCTCGGGCTGTTCCCCGTGGCGGGACAGGCGAGCTTCCTCATCAACGCGCCCGCCTTCGCCGAGTCGTCGCTCGCGGTCTACGGGGAGCGCTTCCGCATCACGACGACAGGGTTCCGCGAACCCGCGCACGGCGGCCCAGTCCAGTACGTGCAGAGCGCCCACCTCGACGGTAGGCCGCTCAGCAGGAGCTGGCTGTCGCCGAGCGAGCTCATGGCGGCGCAGGAGCTGCACCTGGAGCTCGGGCCCGAGCCGAGCGACTGGGGCACCCGCGAACAGGACCTGCCGTCGTCGTTCCCAGCACCAGCATCCGCCCCACCAGCCGCACCCACCTCACCCGCAGCATCCATCCCCGCCACCCCACCCCTCGTCGACGGCCAGCCGGCGACACCAAACCCGGGAGGACCCTCATGAACAAGATCCAGAACCGCCTCGTGATCGTCGTCCGCGCCGATCCAGTCATCTGCGGGCACTCCGTCGAGGCCCGCAACCTGGCGGAGGCCGCACGCCTGCGCGGCTTCGACGAGGTGCGCATCGTCACCTGGCCAATCGAGCGCCTGCAAGCGGCAGGGCTGCCGCTCAAGCCCCTCGAGACGGTCATGCCCTACAGCGATGGCATCTTCGTCGACCGCCCCGCCCCCGTCGGCGACTACAAGGTTCCGGACGGCCGCTACCTCGCTGGGATCGTCGGCCGCCTCGTCGAGCTCTTCACGGACGGGGTGCCGACCGTCTGCATGTCGCTCTACCTCAGCCCCCACACGCTCGCCGTGGCGGAGGCGCTCACCGTCGCCCGTTCGACGGGCCTGCCCGTCAACGTCACGACCATCGCCGAGGCCGTCGGCTCCGACGTCACCAACGTCGTCAAGCACGCCGTCGAGGAGGGCCGCCTCGGCGCGGCAGCCCACATCCTCTCGGCCTACCTGTCCCAGGACGTGTGCGTCGCCGTCTCCGAGTACACGCGCGATCTCATCGTCGGGGAGGCCGCCAAGGTGGACGCGCAGCACGGCACCCGCTACGCCCCCCAGTGCCAGGAGCGCATCGACATCTCCTACCCGGCCATCGACTCGAGCGCGTACGTCGACCTCGCTGACGACGACATCACCGCCGCCGTGGAGGCTCGCGGACTCAAGCGCGACGGCTACGTCATGTTCCTGTCGAGGCTGACAGAGGCGAAGGGCGTCGAGGATCTCATCGCGGGCTTCGAGCAGTCCCGCGTCGCCGACGACCCCGAGATCCAGCTCGTCATCGCGGGACGAGGGCCGCAGGCCGAGGAGCTGAAGGCGATCGGTGCCGGGTCTCCGCTGGCCGACCGCATCCACTTCCTCGAGGACGTGGGCGACGCCGAGAAGCCCTTCCTGATGGCCGGATGCGCGGCGTTCGTGCTGCCCACGAAGCCGCGCCCCGAGTTCATCGAGACCTTCGGCATCGCGCTCGCCGAGAAGATGCTCGCAGGCGGCGGGCCGGTCATCACGACCGTCACCGGCGGCGTCGGGGAGGCCGTGGGGGACCACGCGCTCATCGTGCCCGTCAACAGCCCATCGTCGATCGCGGATGCGCTCAACACGGCGGTCCTCGAGACGAGCGCCGCCGAGCGGCGGCTGCTTGCCGTCCAGGCGCGCGACTACGCGCTCCAGTTCGACCGGCTGGCGGTCTTCGACAAGCTCTTCGACCGGCTGCCTCGAGTCGCGATGGCGGCCTGACCCGCGCGGCACGAGAGTGCCTGCTCGAGTGTCTGTCCAACTTCAGTGCAATTCCGGGGGCTCGCGCCATCGCGAGGTCGATTGGGCCGAATATTGCACCGAAGTTGGACAGGCTGGTGGGTGCCCGCGTCCGCGAGACGGGGCGTCGGCCAAACGGGGCGGCTCAGGCTGCGAGGAGGGCGTCGAGCTTCTCGTACCCCTCTCGTACGCCGTGCTCCATGCCGCTCGCGACGAGCCCGTCGCGCATCTCGAACGACTCGAGCAGACTCGTGCTCGTCACCCGAGTGCGGCCGCCCTCGAGCGCCTCGAACACGATGGTCTCGAGGAGCACGCCGTCCGGAATCATCTCGAAGGTCTGCGTCTGCACGATGCGCTCGTTCTCCCGGACCTCGTGGAACGAGCCGTAGAAGGTCGCGATCTCCTCGCCGTCCTTGAGGTTCACCCACCGGTACGCGCCTCCTGTGGTCGCGTTCCAGTGGTCGATATTCGTCGAGACCTCGTGCGGGCCGACCCACTTCGTGAAGAGGTCAGGGTCGACGAACGCGCGGAACACGCGTTCCGGGGTGGCCTCGAACTCGCGGACGACGGAGACGTTCGGCACGTCTTCGCCAACCGTGACGGCGGTGTCGTTGGCTGATGTGGTGCTCATAATGTGGTTCCTTTCGCTGTTTCTGGGTCTGGTGCTGGGCGCTGCGTGGCGTCGTCCGGCAGGGTCTCGAGCAGCGCGTCGAGTCGGCGAAACCGCGCCTCTGCGGCTGCCTGGTAGCGCTCGATCCACGCGGTCATGAGGCTGAGGACCTCCGCTTCGAGGTGCCGGGGTGCGCGGACCGCGCTGCTCGTGCGGGTGACGAGGCCCGAGTCCTCTAGGACGCGGAGGTGCTTCGAGATCGCCTGCACGGAAACGTCGTAGGGGGCTGCGAGCTCTCCGACGGTCGCGTCGCCGCTGGCGAGCCTCGCGACGATGTCGCGTCTCGTCGGGTCGGCGAGCGCCGCGAAGACGGGGGAGAGCGCGTCGGTGGTCATAGCTCCTCGACTGGGTTCGTCAACCGTGTGGTTGATGAACCCAGTCTGCGACGCGCGGGAGCACTTGTCAACCTTTCGGTTGATGAACCTCAGGCTCGAAGGAGCTGGCGAGCCGCCTCGAGTGCGTCGCGTGCGGCATCGCCATCGACGCGCGCGATCGTCAGGGCGCCGACGACGGCCGCGGTCACGAGTGTGGCCGTGCCCTCAGTGAGGTCGAGCGCGCGGGTGCCCCGCGAGATCGCACGCTCGAGCGTCGCTCGGTAGTCGGTGATCGAGGCGCGAATCTCCCGGTCTTCGGAGAGTGAGCTGGAGGCCGTCGCGAGCAGGAGGCAGCCGCGGACGTCGTTGCGATGCTCCTGGGTCGCTACGGCATCTGAGAGGCGAGCCAGGTAGTCGTCGAGCGCGGATGCGGGTGTCGGATCCGCGAGCAGTGGCGCGAGCAGCGGGTGTACGACGTCGTCCAGGTAGCTCTGCACTGAGGCGTCGAAGAGGCCGCGCTTGCTGCCGAAGGTGTTGTAGATGCTCGATCTGCTCAGGCCGGTAGCGGCCTCGATGTCGCTCGTCGACGCGGAGTCGTAGCCCTGGCGCCAGAAGAGGGTGCGTGCGCCGGCGATGACGTCCTGGCGGTCGAAGCTCATCGTGCGTGCCATGTGGCCTCCGATACTGTAACGTTCGTTGCAGAATACACCGATCCTGGAGCTGACATGCTTATCGCCGCCCTCGTCTTCGCCGCCCTTGCGGCGCTTGTCCACGTCTACATCTTCATCCTCGAGTCGGTCCGCTGGACGGCGGAGTCGACGAGGAAGACGTTCGGCATCCCCTCCCTCGAGGTCGCCGAGACGACCAGGTCCATGGCCTACAACCAGGGCTTCTACAACCTCTTCCTCGCGATCATCGCCGGCCTCGGCGTCATCCTCGCGATCGCAGGGCAGAGCGTGATCGGCGCGACGCTGATCTTCGCCGGAGCGGGCTCCATGCTGCTCGCCGCGCTTGTCCTCGTCACGAGCGACCGCACGAAGCTGCGCGCCGGCACCGTACAGGGCAGCTTCCCGCTGCTCGCCGTGGTGCTGCTATGCATCGCAGCTGCCACGGGAGCGCTCGCCGCCTGAGTCGAGCTGGGCTGACGGGCAAGACGAGCGGGTACGCTCGATCCATGCAGGAAGCGTCCCCAGCACAGCAGGCCACGATCGCCGTCATCACGGTCTCGGATCGGTCTTCGCGGGGCGAGCGCGAGGACCTCTCGGGTCCAGCGGCGCTCGAGGCGCTCGCCCGGCACGGCTACACGGCGGTGACGCTCAGCGTCGTCCCCGACGGAGCCACGGTTGTCCGTGACGCCATCGCCCACGCGGCGGACTCGGACGCGCACATCATCCTCACCCTCGGCGGCACGGGCCTCTCGCCCCGCGACGAGACCCCTGAGGCCACCTGGCCCCTCATCACCCGCGAGCTTCCCGGCATCGCCGAAGCGCTGCGAGCGACAGCCCGCGACCGGGTCCCGACGGCCGTGCTGTCGCGCGGGCTCGCGGGCATCATCGACCGACCGGGGCGCGGAGCGCCGAGCCTCGTCGTCAATCTCGCCGGCTCACCGGGCGCCGCACGGGACGGCGTCGCGCTGCTGGCCCCGCTCATCCCGCACATCCTGGACCAGCTCCGAGGCGGAGATCACACTCCGTGAGTGCCAGCCCCCTCGCCCGAGTCACGAGCGACGAGCTGCTCCTCGCCGAGCACCTCGCCGCCGTCGAGGATCCCCACGCGGGCGCCGTCGTGACCTTCGTCGGCCAGATCCGAGACCACGACCCCGAGGCGAGCGGACGAGTCGTCTCACTCGACTACACCGCGCATCCCGACGCCGAGCACGTCCTCGAGAGCCTCGTCGCGCACCACGCCCGTGACGGCGTGCGGGTCGCCGTGAGCCACCGGATCGGACACCTCCGAGTGGGCGACATCGCCCTCATCGCCTGCGTCGCCAGCGCGCACCGCGGCGACGCCTACGAGGTGAGCCGGGCCCTCGTCGAGGCGGTCAAGGCCGAGGTGCCGATCTGGAAGCAGCAGCACGAAGCCGACGGCGCGACCTCCTGGGTGGGTCTGCCATGACCGGCGTCCCTGTCACGATCGCACGCCGCCCGAGGCTCGTGGAGCCGCAGCTCGAGCCTGCGCCTGGCGACCCGATCGTCGACAAGCACGGCCGGGTGCACCGCGACCTCCGCATCTCCCTCACCGACAAGTGCTCGCTGCGGTGCACGTACTGCATGCCGGCCGAGGGCGTCGAATGGCTGGCCAAGGCGAGCATCCTCTCCACCGAGCAGATCGTGCGCATCGCCCGGATCGCGGCGGCCTCCGGCATCACCACGTTCCGGCTGACCGGAGGCGAGCCGCTCCTGCGTCCGGACGTCGTGGAAGTCGTGCGGCGCATCTCCGAGCTCCGGGGTCCGGATGGCCCCGTCCAGGTCGCGATGACCACCAACGGCATCCGCCTCCCGCAGATGCTCCCCGACCTCATCGACGCCGGCCTCGACAGGCTCAACATCTCCATCGACACGATCAGACGCGAGCGCTTCACTGCGCTCACCAGGCGAGACAAGCTCGACGAGGTGCTCATCGGCATCCGCGCTGCCCAGAATTCCTCCCTGCGCCCCCTCAAGCTCAACGCCGTCGCGATGCGGGGCGTGAACGACGACGAGATCGTCGAGCTCGTGGAGTTCGCCATGGAGCACGACGCGCAGCTGCGCTTCATCGAGCAGATGCCGCTCGACGCCGGACACACCTGGGACCGCGCGCAGATGGTGACGCGCGAGGAGATCCTCGAGTCGCTCGGCGCGAGGTTCACGCTCGAGCCCGTGCCCGGCCGCGGCGGCGCCCCCGCCGAACGGTGGACGCTCGACGGCGGCCCGCACACGGTCGGCGTCATCGCCTCCGTCACGGCGCCCTTCTGCGGCAACTGCGATCGCCTGCGCCTCACCGCCGACGGTCAGCTGCGCAACTGCCTGTTCTCGACGAGCGAGTACGACCTCATGCCGATCCTCCGAGCCGAGGCCGCCAACGCAGGCGACGGTGATGCAGCGGCCGACACCGCGGCGAGCGCCGCCGCCACGGATCTCGCGATCGACGGCCTGCTGCGCTCGTGCATCCACAACAAGCTGCCCGGGCACGCCATCAACGACCCGAGCTTCCTGCAGCCAGCTCGTGGGATGAACGCCATCGGCGGCTGACGACCCGGCGTCGCTTCAGCCTCCCGCGAAGGGCGGCAGCACGTCGACGGATGCGCCCGGCGAGATCGGTGCGTCGGCGTCGGAGGTCCGCACTCCGTCGATCAGGAACGAGCACCGGGACAGCACCTCTGCGATGTGGGCGTCGCCCGAGGGGTTGAGCGTGCGGACGAGCGCGGCCACCGTCGCCGCTTCGATCGTGAAGTCGCTGCCACCGACAGCCTCCGCCGCTCCGGCGAAGACGCGGACGCGGCTCGGGGCGCTCACGACTCCTGCTCCCAGGAGAGCGCTCGAGCCGTCACGAGCTCAGCGAGTCGGCTGAGGGCTTCGGGGGAGTCGGCCGCGGAGCTCTGGCGGCCGAGGGCGAGCCCGAGCGCGAAGGTCGTGAGCGGTGCCGCTGGCCTGGCGACGTTGTGCGCGACATCCTTCGCGACGTCGAGGAGCGCGGCGATGTCGATCTCGTCGTCGATCTCGAGCACGCGCTTGGCCTCGGCGAGCCAGGCGTCGAGTGCTTCCGGTGGCAGGTGCTTGGGAGTCTCGGTCATGGTCTCTGGGCCTTTCCGTGAGCGGTGATGGTCTGCTGTGCGGCGCGGGCATGCTCGGCTGCGCCGTCGACCGAGTCGACCGAGTCGACCGAGTCGACCCAGTCGACCGAGCCGGCCGTGCCGGCAGCGTCGAAAGCTTCGATCGCCGCGTCGGCGCGTGCGGCTGCGAGCTGCTCTGGGGTATCGATGTCGGCGCTGGCGCCGCGCCGGTCAGGCACTCGGGTCAGCGCGAGGGACTCCAGGACGTGGCGGAGGGCCAGCCCGTGCACACCGGACGCTGCGGCCGCATGCTCGAGGGCGAGCCTGAGCGCTGTCGTGCGGTAGATGCCGGCCAGCCACTGCGGGCGTCCATCGCTATCGACGACCACGAATCCGTCGGGGCCGCCCACGGGTACGCCATGTGCCGAGGCAGCCCCCACGGCCGAGGCAGGCGGGGAGCCGTCCCCGTCAAAGTCAGATTCACTGTCAGATTCACCGTCGGACGCCGCCGGGCCGCGGCCGCTCGCCTCCGTGAGCAGCTCGACGAGCGCAGGAGCTCGGGGCAGGTCGCAGGCGAGCAGGAGCAGCCACGGCGCCGACACGCTGGGGAGGGCGGCCGCGAGGCCAGCTGCGGGGCCGCCGAACGCGGGGTCCTCGCGGATCAGCTCGGCGGGCGCCTCCACGGCGACCGCACCGACCACGATGGTGCGGATCGCGCCGGCGTCGTGAGCCGCGCCGAGCGCCACGTCGATGAGGCGCCTGCCCCCGACCTCGAGATCGCCCTTGCTGACGCCACCGAGACGGGAGCCGCGGCCACCCGCGAGGATGACCGCATCGAGACCCGGGGTCGGGCGGCGGCTGCGCGGCGGCGGCGCTACTGCTCGCGCTTCCACGGCCCCGACTTCCCGCCCGTCTTCGCGATGAGCTTGATGTCTCCGATCGTGACCGACTTGTCGATGCCCTTGACCATGTCGACCAGCGCGAGCGCTGCTACCGAGACGGCAGTGAAGGCCTCCATCTCGACGCCGGTGCGGTCGGCGGTGCGCACCGTCGCCGTGATGAGCACGCCGTCGCCTCGCAGCTCGAGATCGACGGTGGCGCCGTGCACGCCGATGATGTGGGCGAGCGGCAGGAGTTCAGCGCACTTCTTAGCACCCTGGATGCCGGCGATGCGCGCTACGGCGAACGCGTCTCCCTTCGGCACTGCGTCGTTGGTGAGGGCCTCGAGCACGTCGGCGCCGCAGTAGACCATGCCGGATGCCGTCGCGGCCCGCACTGTCGGCTGCTTCTCGGTGACGTCGACCATCCGTGCGTGGCCGGCTGCGTCGAGGTGCGTGAAGTTCGTCATGGTCAGAGTCTGGCACCCACGTCCGACATCAGGCGGACCACCTGCACGACGTCGCCCTCTTCAACCCGCTCGACACGCGCATCCACGATGGCGTAGCCGTTCGCGTCGGCGAGGCTGCCCACGAGGTGCGAACCCGAGCCCCGCGCGGCGGCCGGCGAGACCACGACCCCCGAGTCGGTGGTGCGGATGCGCGCCGGCAGGTACTGGCGGCGCCCGGGCGGCGTGCGCCAGCCGGTCGCGGCGCGCGCGCTGAGGCGCGGGTCCTCGACGACCGAGGCTCCCTGCAGGGCGCGCAGGCACGGACGGACGAAGACGAGGAACGACACCCAGGCGCTGACGGGGTTGCCTGGGAGGCCGAAGACGAGGGGGCCGAGCTCGCCCTCGCCGACCCACGGCTCGGCGAGGCGACCGAAGCCCTGCGGCTTGCCTGGCTGCATCGCGACCTTCTCGAACCGCACCTGGCCGCCAGGGGAGAGGAGCTCCTTGACGGGGTCGTAGGCGCCCATGCTCACGCCGCCGGTGAGCACGATCACGTCGCAGCGGCCCGCGAGCGCCTGCAGTGCGGCTTCCAGTTCGGTGACCTCGTCGGACACTCGGACGACGTCGACGAGCTCGCTTCCGTGCTCGATGGCCAGGGAGGAGATGAGGAGCGAGTTCGAGTCGGGGATCTGCCCGCGATCGAGCGCCTCGCCTGGCGCGACGAGCTCGCTTCCTGTGGCGATCACGGCGACGCGCGGGCGTCGCGCGACGGAGACCGTGCCGTACCCGGCCGAGGCCAGTGCGGAGAGCACCTCGGCGCTCCCGCGCGACCCTGCGGTGACGAGCGGGTCTCCGGGCTGGCGGTCCTCGCCGGCCGAGCGGATGTGCACGCCGCGCTTCGCCGGGGCGGTGATGCTCACCCGCCGCTCACCGCCGTCGGTCGCCTCGACGGGCACGATCGCATCGGCGTCCGCCGGGACGGGGGCGCCGGTCATGATGCGGGCGGCCTGTCCGCTCGCGAGGGAGGGGTCGGAGGCGGTGCCCGCTGGAAGGTCGGCCACGACGTCGAGGATCACCGGCGACTCGGGGCTCGCTGCGGCCACGTCGTCCGAGCGGACCGCGTAGCCGTCCATAGCTGAGTTCGTCCAGGGTGGCAGCGCGTATCGCGATACGAGGCTCTCCGCCAGGTACCTGCCGTGGGCTGCCGCCAGCGGAACGGTGTCGTTCGGAAGCTGGCGGGACTCGCCCAGCACGCGTGCAAGCTGCGTCTCGACCTCGATCATGCCCGTGCCCCCGTCTGAGACGCATCCACTCCGAGTGTGCCGCTGGAGGCTCGCAGCACCTGCAGCTGAGGTGTCTGCACCACTCGCACGTCGAAACCGTGCGGCGCGAGGAGCAGCGCCGCCCGCCTGGCCCTCGCGGCGGAGACGCAGTAGAGGTTGAACGGGGCATCCCGCGTGCCCGGGTGCCCTCCCGCGAGCCCGAGAAGTCGCGTTCTCAGCACCTCCGGCTCACGTTCCAGCTGGAGCAGCTCGCTGAGCGGCAGCGACTGGGCGCCTGGCAGCGCATCTACGGCGTACTCGTCCGGCTCGCGCACGTCGATCAGCTGGCCGCGCGAGTCCCGAACCGGATCGAAGTCGAGCGGGGCCGGCCTCGCCTGCGGGGCTGTTCGGTCCTCCTCCGGAGCGGGCGATGCTGTCGGCGGCCGCGAGCTTGCTGTCCGTTTGGCAGTGGTGCCTGCCACGTGGTCGCGGGCGGCGTGATCGGTTGCTCGGAGCGGCACCTCGGAGACGCGCATCGTGAGCGCCTCGACGACGAGGAGCCTGCCGAGCAGCACCTCGCCGATCCCGGTGATGAGCTTGATCGCCTCGGTCGCCATCATCGAGCCCACGACGCCGCAGAGCGCGCCGAGCACACCCGCCTCGGCACACGACGGCACCGAGCCCTCCGGTGGCGGCTCGGGGAACACGTCGCGCAGGGTGACGCCCTTCGCAGGCGCCGGCGGCGTCGACCAGAACACGGTGAGCTGCGCGTCGAAACGCAGCACGGAGCCCCACACGAGCGGCAGGCCGAGGCTCGTGCACGCGTCGGCCACGGCGTAGCGCGTCGGGAAGTTGTCGGCGCCGTCGAGCACGAGGTCGTAGCCCCCGAGGATGCGCTCGGCGCTCGTCCCATCGAGGCGCTCATCGTGCTCCACGACCGTCACCTCTGGCGCGAGGCGCCGGAGGCTGCGCGCGGCGCTCGCGGTCTTGCGAGCGCCGACGTCGTCGATGCCGTGGATGACCTGCCGGTGCAGGTTGCTCGGCTCGACCGCATCCGCGTCGATGATCCCGATCGTGCCGACCCCCGCCGCCGCGAGGTACTGCAGCGCCGGAGCGCCGAGGCCCCCGGCTCCCAGGACCGCGACCCGGCTGGCGGCGAGGCGGCGCTGCCCGATCTCGCCGAGCTCGGGCAGGCGGCGCTGTCGAGCGGTTCGGGCGAGCTCGTCGCCCCGGAGTTCTGGGGACGGTTCGACAAGCGGTGCGAGGCGCATGGCGTCACCCTACCGCCGCATCCCGCGCAGCCAACCGGCAGGCGACCCTGCCCGGTCCACCTCGCGCCCGCGACGCTCGCCGCACACGCCGCCCAGGGCTGACTTGTGGTCGCCATCCGCGAGGAATGACGACCATAAGTGCGCTTTCGGCAGGAATGGTGGGCGGGCGCGGCTGCGCGCGGCGAGCTAGCATGATGGCGTGGGTCGGATCACGGTGCGACGGAGCGTCACACGCCTGAGCCTCGGGAAGCCCCCGAGCAGGAAGGCCGACTTCCTCGCGGCCGAAGAGCCTCTCGAGATCCGCGTCGGCGGACAGCAGCTGGCGATCACGATGCGCACCCCGGGCAACGACTTCGAGCTCGCGGCAGGCTTCCTCGTCTCCGAGGGCGTCATCTCACGCGGCGAGCAGTTCCGCTCGGCGATGTACTGCGCCGGTGCCGACGGGAGCGCGGATGGTCTCAACACCTACAACGTGCTCGACGTCCGCCTCTCCGCTGAGACCCCGCCACCTGACCCCGACCTCGCGCGCAACTTCTACACCACGAGCTCCTGCGGGCTCTGCGGCAAGGCGAGCATCGACGCCGTCGAGCTGACCTCGAACTACGACGTGGCCCGCGACCCCGTCACACTCCAGGCGGCTCGACTCGTGACGTTCCCCGACAAGCTCAGGGAACAGCAGGAGGTGTTCGAGAAGACCGGCGGCCTGCACGCGGCGGCGCTCTTCGACGCCGCGACCGGCGATCTCCTCGTGTTGCGCGAGGACGTCGGACGGCACAACGCCGTCGACAAGGTCGTCGGCTGGGCGGTGCAGAACGACCGGCTCCCGCTCACCGGGACAGTGCTGCAGGTCTCCGGCCGATCGAGCTTCGAGCTCGTCCAGAAGGCCAAGATGGCGGGCATCCCCATCCTCGCGGCCGTCTCAGCCCCCTCATCGCTCGCCGCCGACCTGGCTGAGGCCAGCGGCATGACCCTCATCGGGTTCCTTCGCGGGGAGTCGATGGTCATCTACTCGCGCCCCGACCGCATCCTGGCTGCCGAGGAAGCAGCGCTCGACGCAGAAGCTGAGACCGACGCAGAGGCCGGGGCGGGAGCATGGAGCTAGCGAGCTGGGAGAGCTTCTTCGTGGCGACGGTGGGCGCCGGCGCCGCGCTCGCGGGCCTCATCATCGTCGCCATGTCCGTCAACGTCGCGACCATCATCGCGATCGAGAGCATGCCATCCAGGGCCGGGGCGACGATCGCCTCGCTGCTCCTCATCGTCATCGTCGGTGCGGCAGGTCTCATCCCCGCCATCAGTCTTCCGGCGTTCGGCGCAGTCACGCTCGCCTTCACCCTCGTCGTGGCCGTGCTCTACTGGCGCACGAGCGTCATCGGCTTCAGGAACCCTCACGGGCACCTGCGGGATCACGTGCTGCGCGCACTCTGGAGCATCCTCCAGCTGCTGCCCATGATCGTCGGAGGGGTGCTCGCCTTCGGGGCATCGGACGGTGCCCTGTACTGGGTCGCCGCGGGCTTCCTCCTCACCTTCGCCGGGGCGACGCTCAACGCGTGGGTGCTGCTCGTCGAGATCCTGCGCTAGCGAGCATCAGCGGCCCGACAAGCGCAGCTGCGGTTCGCACCAGAGCGCTGACCACGCACATGCGGGAGCGCGTGAGAAGATGCCCGCATGGCAGAACAGCGATACCGGGTCAGCGAGGCCGCATCGCTCCTCGGGGTCAGTGACGACACCGTTCGTCGCTGGGGTGCAAGCGGCCGCCTCGACCTGCAGGGAGACGCCGGCGCGAAGACCGTCGCGGGCGCTCAGCTCGCGGCCCTTGCCAAGGAACTCGCCGACGGCGACGCCAGAGCCGACTCGGCCGAGCTGCCGCCAGCATCCGCCCGCAACCGGATGCGAGGCATCGTCACCAAGCTGACGCTCGACACCGTCATGGCCCAGGTCGAGGTGCAGGCGGGCCCCTTCAGGATCGTGTCGCTCGTGTCACGCGAGGCCGTCGACGAGCTCGGGCTCGAGGTCGGGAGCCTCGTCGTGGCCAGCGTGAAGGCGACGAACGTGGGAATCGAAGGAGTGCACAGTGCCTAGGAAGCGGAGACCAGGAACGCTCCGGTCCGTCGCTGCCGCCCTCGGGATCCTTGTCCTGGGCACGCTCGCGGGGTGTGCTCCGATGGCAGCCCCGACTGGGCCCTCCGGCGAGGCGTCCGTGTCTCCGTCACCCAGCGAGACCGGCCCGACCGGCAACGTCACCGTGTATGCCGCATCCTCGCTCACCGAGACGTTCACGCAGCTCGCTGGGGAGTTCGAAGCGGAGCACCCCGGAGTCACCGTGACCCTGAACTTCGGCGGCAGCTCGACGCTCGCGGACGAGATCGTGGCCGGCAGCACTCCCGTCGACGTTTTCGCCTCCGCCGATGACGCGACGATGAAGACGGTCGTGGATGCGGGACTCGTCGAATGGACCCCCGCGACGTTCACTCGCAACGCGCTGGTCATCGTGACGCCCAAGGGTAACCCGGCCGGCGTCACGGGCCTCGAGGACTTCGCCGACCCCACGCTGAAGATCGCCGTGTGCGCGGCGAAGGTTCCCTGCGGCGCCGCGAGCGCCAAGCTGTTCGAGCAGAACGACATCGTTCCGAAGCCCGACACCAAGGAGAGCGACGTCAAGGCGGTGCTCACGAAGGTGCGTCTCGGCGAGGCCGATGCCGGACTCGTCTACGCGAGCGACGCGAAGGCCGCAGCGAGCGAGGTCACTGCGATCGAGTTCCCCGAGGCGCTCGACGCGGTCAACAACTACGGCATCGTCCCGCTCAAGGCTGCGCCCAATCCGGAGGCGGCCGCCGCCTTCACCGAGTTCATCCTCACGGCGCGAGGCGTCGAGGTGTTCGATGAGGCCGGCTTCCTCAGCATGACGTGAGCGACGCGCCGGGGAATGCGGAGGGCGGTCGCGGCGTTAACCCCGACCGTGCGGGCATGCCCGCGCGCCAAGATCTGAACCTCTCAAGGAGTACTGTGACCGACTCGCGCACCGCGACACGCGACGCCGAACCGACCCCAGCTGAGTCCGCATCCGCGGGCGCAGCCGCCTCCACGAGCGAGCTCGGCGCGGACCCGCGCACTCGCTTCGTGATCCCACTCCTGCTCGTCTCCGCGTTTGTCGTCATCCTCAACGAGACGATCATGGGCGTGGCGCTGCCGGCCCTCAACGCCGACCTCGGCATCCCGCTGGCGACCGGCCAGTGGCTTACGACCGCCTTCATGCTGGTCATGGCCGTCGTCATCCCCATCACGGGGTTCCTGCTGCAGCGGTTCCACGTGCGCCAGGTGTTCATGGCGGCGATGATCCTCTTCTCGCTCGGAACGCTGCTCTGCTTCCTCGCGCCCGGCTTCGAGGTCCTGCTCCTCGGCCGCATCGTGCAGGCCTCCGGTACCGCCATCATGATGCCGCTGCTCATGACGACCGTGCTCAACATGGTCCCGCCGGAGCGTCGTGGCCGCACGATGGGCAACATCTCCATCGTCATCTCGGTCGCACCCGCAATCGGACCGACGGTCTCCGGCCTCATCCTGCAGGTCTTCGAGTGGCGCTGGATGTTCGGCTTCGTCCTTCCGATCGCCATCGTCGCGCTTGTCCTCGGAGCCCTGTTCATCAAGAACGTCACCGAGCCGCGCCAGGCGAAGATCGACGTGCTCTCCGTCATCCTCTCCGCCTTCGCGTTCGGCGGCCTCGTCTACGGCTTCTCCGGGCTCGGCGAGAGCTCGGCGACGGCCGTCGTCCCCGCGTTCGTCCCGATCCTCGTCGGCGTTCTCGCGCTCGGCGCATTCATCTGGCGCCAGATCGCGCGCCAGAAGACGGACTCCGCGCTCCTCGACCTGCGCGTCTTCACGAGCCGCCAGTTCACGGTGTCGCTCATCCTCCTCGCGGTGAGCTTCATGTCGCTGTTCGGCACGATCATCCTGCTGCCCATCTACATGCAGGAGGTGCTCGGCTACGACACCCTCCGCGCCGGCCTCACCCTGCTGCCCGGTGGCCTCACGATGGGTCTGCTCGCGCCGTTCGTCGGCCGTCTCTTCGACCGGTTCGGCACCAAGCCGCTCATCATCCCCGGCTCGCTCGTCGTGAGCACGGCGATCTGGGGCATGACGATGCTCGGCGAGAACTCCGAGCAGTGGATGGTCATCGCCGCCCACGTCACCCTCTCGATCGGCCTCGCGCTCATGTTCACGCCGCTCATGACAAGCGCGCTCGGCGACCTGCCCAAGTCGAGGTACTCGCACGGCTCCGCCGTCGTGACCACGGCGCAGCAGCTGGCCGGAGCCGCAGGCACGGCGATGTTCGTCGTCGTCATGGCCAACTCGACGCTCGCGGCGGCCGGTGAGGGCCTCGCCCCCATCTCGGCTGAGGCGCAGGGCATCCACTCTGCCTTCCTCGTGGGTGCGTGCATCTCGCTCGTCACCATCGTCGGCACGTTCTTCGTGAAGTCGACGCCGAAGCGCGCCGACGCGGAGATCCCGATGGGTCACTGAGCCTGCTCAGCAGACGGAGGGCCCGGCACCAGAGACTTCTGGCGCCGGGCCCTCCGTTCGTCCCCGCCCGGAAGATCTTCCTCTCGAGATTTGCGAAGATGGGGAGTCGAACATCCACCGAGCTGAGGAGCGACCATGGCTGACGCGCCCGAGATCGTCGAGAAGTCCATCACTTTCGAGGCCGCACCGGAGCGGCTCTGGGCCATGCTCACGGAGCAGGAGTCGTTTGCGAGCTGGTACGCGTTCGGAGGCGCGACGATCGAGGCCGAGCCCGGGGGAGTGCTCGCCGTCCACTGGCCGGAGCACGGCACGTTCCGCGGCGAGGTGACGCTCGTGGAGTCGCCTCGTCGCTTCGGCTACCGCCTCGCCGCGGTTCCGGAGGAGGACCCTCAGCCGCAGAACAGCACCGTCGTCGAGTTCACGATCGAGCCGGCAGACGGCGGGTCTGCGCTGACCGTGCGCCATTCGGGTTTCGAGGGGCTCGAAGGGCTCGCTGCGGATTCGACGTCGGCCGAGATCGAGACGATGGCCTGGACGGCGGCGCTGCCGCTGCTGCGAGAGGCACTCGGCGAGGCCCCGGCAGAGGAGATCCCGCTGCTCTGATCCCGTTGCTCGCTCTGATCCCGCTGCTGTGTGACGGGCGCGGCATCGTGCTTGGACTCAGCAGAAGTTACGGGCTCGAAACATGGGCGTCACGTGCTCGGAAACGAGCAACCGTAGTTTCGCACTAGACAACGCATGATGTCGTGAGCGAAACTTCTCGGAGTCGCAACGACGCGACCACGAAAGGTTTTCACATGACCGACGTCGACCCCACCCTCGAGATGTCAGACGGCGCCTTCCACCGCCTCCTCGGCCCTGAGGCTGAACCCGGCTTCCTCGCCGACTCCGAGCTGCCCGCCTACTGGGGCCGCAAGTGGGGTGCACAGGACGAGGTCGGACGCCTCCGCACCATCATGATGCGCCGCCCCAGCGCCGGCCTCGAAGCCGTCGAGAAGGCGGGGGAATCGACCTGGATGCCCGAGATTGGCGCCTACGTCGACCCGGACCGCCGCTGGTACTGGTCTGGCCGCGAGTTCCCCGACCTCGAGAAGCTGCACAGCGAGTTCGACAGCTTCGTGAAGGTGCTCGAGGACAACGAGGTCGAGGTCGTCATGGCCCCCGACCTCGCCCCCAGCTTCACGAAGTCGGTCTTCACTCGCGACCCGCTCGTCACGATCCCCGGCGGCGCGATCATCGGCCGCCTCGCACCACGCATGCGGCGAGGCGAGGAGCAGTCGATCACGCAGACCGTTGCGGCCCAGGGCATGCCGATCCTCGGCACGATCACGGGCACAGGCCTCGTGGAGGGCGGCAGCTTCATCAAGGTTCGCCCCGACCTCGCGTTCTTCGGCACCTCCGTGCGCTGCAACGTCGAGGGGTACCGTCAGCTCAGGAACATCCTCGAGGAGCAGGGCATCGAGCTCGTCCACTCGCAGATGCCCGGCTACCAGATCCACCTCGACCTCTGCTGCGCCATGCTCGACGACGACCTCGCGCTCGTGAACTCGCGCATCGCCCCCTACGACTTCCTCGACGCGCTCTGGAAGCTCGGCATCGAGACCGTCGACGTCGCACCCCAGGAGGACTGGGCCTGCAACCTCCTCACCCTCGACCGCCGCAAGCTGCTCTTCCCCTCGCACCTGCCGCGCACGGCTGAGCTCCTCAACTCGAAGTACGGCGTGGAGATCATCCCCGTCACCTACCGCGAGATCAACAAGAACGGCGGCGGGCTGCACTGCTCGACGATGGAACTCCAGAGGGACTGGTAAGCGATGTCAGAGAAGGTCACCGGCGGAGAGCTCGTCATCCGAACGCTCGAGGCGCTCGGCGCTGAGCGAGTGGTCGGCCTGCCCGGCCAGCACGCGCTGCCCATGTTCGACGCGCTCGGCGACTCGTCGCTCGACTACCTCGGCGCGCGAGTCGAGAACAACGCGGCGTTCATGGCGGACGGGCACGCACGCGTCACCGGAACCGTCACCCCGCTCCTGCTCTCGGCCGGCCCCGGAGCGCTGACGGCGCTTCCCGGTCTGCAGGAGGCGGCGACGGCGAGCTCGCCCGTGCTGCTCATCTCGGCGCAGGTGCCGACCCCCGGCATCGGCGGCCAGGCCCACGGCTACCTGCACGAGCTGCGCGACCAGGAGTCGCACTTCCGCGGCATCGCCAAGGGCACGTGGAGCATCCGCTCGGTCGACCAGATCGTGCCGACCCTCGTCGAGGCGTGGCGCACGGCGCAGAGCGCCCCGGCTGGCCCCGTCTACGTCGAGGTGCCGCACGACGTGCAGCAGGCGAGCGTCGAACTCGTGGACGGGCAGCTCGGCGGCCTCGCGGCGGAGGCGTACGCGCTCGCTCCAGAGGCCACGGGTGCGCAGCTCGACGCCGTCGCGAGGCTCCTCGTCGAGTCCTCGACGCCGCGCATCTACGCGGGCGGCGGCGTCGTCCGCTCCGGCGCCGGGGAGCTGCTCGAGCAGCTCGCCGAGCAGCTGCAGGCCCCCGTCGTCACGACCTACGGCGGGCGCAGCGCCTTCCCGTGGGCGCATCCGCTCTCGGCCGAGGGGTGGATCGAGGACATCGCGACCACCGAGTTCCTCGAAGCCGCCGACGTGCTGCTCGTCGTCGGCACGGGCCTGAGCGAACTCTCGTCGAACTACTTCCGACTCGCCCCGACGGGCACCGTCATCCACGTCGACGCCGACGCACGTGTGCTCGGCGCGAACCACGAGGGCACGATCACGCTCCGCTCCGATGCCGGCCTGGCGCTCCAGGGAGTCCTCGACCGCCTCCGCGCGAGCGAGCTCGGAGAGCGAGCGGATGCGCGCCCCGCCATCGACGAGCTCCTCGCAACCGTGCGGAGCAGGCTCGACGCGCAGCCCCTCGCCACGGAGCGGGAGCTCATGGACACCCTGCGCTCGGCCATCCCCGACGAGGTCGCAACCTTCTGGGACATGACGATCAGCGCCTACTGGGCCTGGTCGGCGTGGGATGCGCGCGGCGGCGTGTACGAGAACGGGCAGTGCGGCGGGCTCGGCTTCGGGCTGCCGGCGGCCATCGGCGCCTCCTTCGCCTCCCGCTCGCGCGAGACGCCGAACGGCGCCCCCGTCGTCGCGATCTCCGGCGACGGCGGAGGGCTCTACGGTGTTGCCGAGCTGTCCACACTCGCGCAGTCGCAGCTCAGCGTGACCTGGCTGGTCGTCGACGACGGCGGCTACGGCGTGCTGCGCGGCTACATGAACGAGGCATACGGGCGAGCCACGGCGACCGAGCTCACGGGCCCTGACTACCTGGCGGTGGCGCGTGCGTTCGGCATCGAGTCGAGGGCCGTGGAGCTGGACACGCTCGCCGACGAGCTCGCCGCGAGCATCCGCACCCCCGGACCCCGCGTGCTTGTGCTGCCCGCCACCCTCGAGCTGTTCGAGGCGACCCACACGCACCGGCCGGCGGTCCACCGATGAGAGCCCTGCCCGTCGTGCCGCGCAACGAGCCCGCCGCCATCGGCGGCAGGCTCCGGTCGGTGCGCCAGCTTCGCCAGATGACGATCGAGCAGCTCGCCAGTGCGACGGGGCTCAGCAAGAGCTTCCTCAGCCGCGTCGAGCGCGACCAGACGTCGCCGAGCGTCTCCACGCTCGTGCTGCTCTGCGACGTGCTCAACATCGAGGTCGGCGAGCTCTTCAGCGCACCGGATGCGCAGCTCGTCCGCTTCGACGACGCACCGCAGATCAACCTCGGCGGCACCAACGTGTACGAGCGCCTGCTCAGCCCCCGCAACGACCCGCGCTTCCAGGTCGTGCGCTCCCGCGTCGACGCCGGCATGTCCGGAACAGGCGGGGAGGAGCTGTACTCCGTGAACTGCGAGGTCGACTTCCTGCACGTGCTGCGCGGGTCGATCACGGTGGTGCTCGCCTCGGAGACGTGGGACCTCGAATCCGGGGACTCGATAACGCTCGACGGTCGCGAGCCGCACACGTGGCACACGCGCGACTCGACCGAGGGGGTCGAGCTCCTCTGGGTGCTCGCCCCTGCCGCGTGGGGAGGCACGACCTGACCTTGCCCGACCCACTACTGTCGTTCACCGGCACAGACCGAGCGATCGCTCGGCACGTAACGCCCTTGTAAACCCTGCGTGACTTGGCGCCTCCGGCGGCAAGTTGCCTCCTAGATTACGCATGTTGCCTACAGATGATCACTGCTGGTGATCAAGAGAAGGAGAAATTCACATGGCATCCAAGAAGCTCATGAAGGCGGGCCTGGCTGGCGCCTCGTTCGTCGCCCTCACCGCACTGCTCGCCGGATGCTCGTCCGGTGACGCCCCGGAGGCCGACGTCTCCGAGGTCGCCGTCGACGAGGCGGCTGTCGCGCTCCTCCCGCAGGAGATCGCCGACGCCGGCACCCTCACGGTCGGCACCGAGGCGTACTACCCGCCCTACGAGTACCTCGACGCCGACGGTGCCACCGTCATCGGTCTCGACATGGACCTCATCAAGGCCGTCGGGCAGAAGCTCGGCCTCGAGGTGCAGATCGAGAACGTCGCATTCGACACGCTCCTCCCGTCGCTCGACACGGCACGCTACGACGTCGTCGTCGCCGCCATGACCGACACCCCGGAGCGCCAGGAGAACTACGACTTCGTCGACTACTTCAACGCCGGCCAGGGCATCGTCGTCGCAGAAGGCAACCCGGAGGGCATCACCGCCGAGGCCGACCTCTGCGGCAAGGCTGTCTCCGTGCTCCGCGACTCCGCGCAGCAGGGCATCCTCGAAGCCTTCAACACCGACATCTGCGCATCGAGCCCCATCGAGATCTCCGCGCAGGCCACCGACAACGACGCCCTCATCCAGGTGCAGTCCGGCCGCGCAGCAGCGTCGGTCAGCCAGTACCCGGTCGCGAGCTACAACGTCGAGCAGGCAAGCGGCTTCGAGCTCGCCAACGAGGAGCCCTTCCAGCCAGAGCCCCTCGGCATGGCGGTCGCGAAGGACAACCAGCTGAGCGCAGCCATCCAGGCGGCGGTCCAGTCCCTCATCGACGACGGCACCTACACCGAGATCCTGACCTCCCACGGTCAGGAAGGCGGAGCCGTCGAGGAAGTCACCATCAACGGCGCCGAATAGGCCCCGCGGAGACTGACGAACAACAACGGAGCTGAAGAACAGTGAACACCTCGACCGGCCCCTCCACGGGCGCGACGGGAGCGGTCACCACCGCCCCCGCCGCGCCCGCGGCCGACGCCCCCAAAATCGTCCCGCTGCGGCACTACGGCCAATGGATTTTCGCCGCGATCGTGCTCCTCTTCCTCGCGAAGCTTGTCTACGACGTCGCGACGGGATCGAGCATCCGCTGGGAGAAGGTCGGCTCGAGAGTCTTCGCAGAGGCCATCATGCAGGGCCTCCTCATCACCATCATGCTGACCGTGGTGAGCATGATCCTCGGCATCATCGGCGGCATCACCCTCGCCGTCATGCGCATCTCCAGCAACGGAGTGCTTCGTGCCATCTCGAGCGGATTCGTGTGGATCTTCCGCGGGACGCCGATCCTGGTGCAGATCCTCATCTGGTTCAACCTCGCGCTGTTCTTCCCGCAGATCGACCTGATCTTCATCCAGCTCGACACCAACGCCCTCATCCTGCCGCTCACCGCGGCCGTCCTCGGCCTCGCGGCCAACGAGTCCGCCTACATGTCGGAGATCATCCGCGGCGGCATCATCTCCATCGACCCGGGCCAGAAGGAGGCGGCCGAGGCGCTCGGCATGACGCAGGGCAAGATCATGTTCCGCATCATCCTCCCGCAGGCGCTGCGCTCCATCGTGCCGCCCATGGGCAATGAGCTCGTCACGCTCCTCAAGGAGACGTCGCTCGTGTCGGTCATCGGTGCTGGAGACCTCCTCACGAGAGCGCAGCAGATCGGCGCCGCCGACTTCAGCCGCATGGAGATGCTGCTCGTCGCGAGCATCTGGTACCTGATCCTCACCTCGATCGCGAGCATCGGCCAGGGCTTCCTCGAGCGCAAGCTCGGCAAGTCCCGCGGCTTCACGACCCCGGAACCCGTGTGGAAGCGAGTGCTCACCTCGATTCTGCCCAACCGCAGGTCTGCAGGAACAAGCAGAGAGGCAATCCGCTGATGCCCGCATCCGCATCCACATCCGCCGCACCCATGATCGAGCTGCGCAACGTCGCGAAGTCGTTCGGCAGCGTCGAAGTGCTCAAGGACATCTCGCTCGACGTGCACGCCGGCGAGGTCGTCAGCATCCTCGGGCCATCGGGCTCCGGGAAGTCGACGCTCCTGCGCTGCCTCAACCACCTCGAGACCGCCGACCGCGGCGTCATCAGGGTGGCGGGGGAGCCCGTCGGCTACAAGGAGAAGAACGGCAAGCTCTACGAGCTGCGGCCGAACGAGATCGCGAAGCGCCGTCGCGACATCGGCATGGTCTTCCAGCGCTTCAACCTGTTCCCGCACATGACGGCGATCGAGAACATCATCGAGTCGCCCGTGCAGATCCTCGGACACAAGAAGTCGGCGGCCATCGCAGCCGCCAAGGAGCTGCTCGAGCAGGTCGGCCTCGCCGACAAGGGCGACAACTACCCGTCGCAGCTCTCCGGCGGGCAGCAGCAGCGGGTCGCGATCGCCCGTGCGCTCGCCATGAAGCCCAGCGTGCTGCTCTTCGACGAGCCCACCTCGGCACTCGACCCGGAGCTCGTCGGCGAGGTGCTGCAGGTCATGACGAAGCTCGCCAAGGAGGGCATGACCATGGTCGTCGTCACGCACGAGATCGGCTTCGCGCGCGACGTCTGCGACCGTGTCGTGTTCATGGACGGCGGCGTCATCGTCGAGGAGGGCGCCCCGGAGGACGTCATCCAGAACCCCAGGCACGAACGCACGAAGCGCTTCCTGGCGCGCGTGCTCAAGTGAGCGAGCTGACATGACGCGTCCACTGGTGATCTTCACCGACACGACCGACCTCTCGCAGGAGCCCGCCTCGAGGCTCCTGCGGGAAGCGGGCTACGCAACCGCCCACCTCGAGCTGCCGACCTCACCGGGACTCGACGCGATCGTGCCCCGCGAGCACCTCGCCGCCGTCGCCGCGGTCGTCGGCTACGCCCGCATCACGGCGGACGTGCTCGCGCAGCTCCCATCGCTCCGGCTCCTCGCGACGAGCTCCGTCGGCACCGACATGATCGACGCGGATGCGGCCGCCGCCAGAGGCGTGAAGATCGTGACCCTCGCTGGGGTCGCGACGGAGGAGGTCGCGGCGCACGCGCTCACGCTGCTGCTCGCCGCCGAGCGCTCCCTGCTTCGAAGCCTGCAGCTCGTGCGCAGCGGAGAGTGGACTGACGAGGCCACCGAGCGCCTCCGCGTGCCTCGACGCCTCAGCACGCTCACGCTCGGTCTTGTCGGGCTCGGCCGCATCGGCGGCAGGCTCGCCGAGATCGCGCGCCCCAGCTTCGGTCGCATCCTCGCCTTCGACCCCTACGCGCAGGCGGCACCGGACGGCGTCGAGCTCGTCGGCTCCCTCGAGGAGCTCCTGCGCGCGTCCGACTCGTTGAGTCTCCACCTGCCGCTCACCCTCGAGTCGAGGGGCATCATCGGCGCTGAGGCGCTCGCCCTCCTGCCGGACGGCGCCGTCGTCGTCAACGTCTCGCGGGCGGGCCTCGTCGACGAGGCCGCAGTTCAGGCCGCCCTGGCTGACGGCTCCCTGCGTACCTATGCCGCCGACGTCCTCGACGGGGAGCCCCCGCACCCAAGCGACGCCATGCGCACCGACCCTGGCACCCTCATCACTCCGCACACGGCCTGGTGGTCGGACGCGGCACTCGCCGGCTACGAATCGCAGCCAGCGCTCAACATCATCGCCGAGCTCGGCGCACCAGCCGACCCCACCGGGAGCACTCCATGACAGACAAGCCCGGCCTGCCGCACTCGCAGGCAGACGCCACAGCATCCACCCCGGCCGCCGCCCACGAGAGCTTCCTGCGCGACTTCGACACGATGGGCGAATTCGGGGCGACGGGGCATGGCGGCGTCGACCGCCAGGCCGCGAGCGACGCCGACAACGAGCAGCGCCGCTGGTTCCAGGCGCTGCTCGAAGGGCGCGGCTTCACCGTCGAGTACGACCGGATCGGCAACCAGTTCGGGCTGCTCGAGCTCGTGCCTGGCGCGCCGTTCGTGCTCATCGGCTCGCACATGGACTCGCAGCCGACAGCCGGCAAGTACGACGGCGCCTACGGCGTGCTCGCCGCGGCGCACGCGGCGTTCCGCATCGCCGACGAGGCGGCCGCCGGCGGCATCGACGGCGTGAAGTACAACGTCGCCGTCGTCAACTGGTTCAACGAGGAGGGCTCGCGTTTCGTGCCCTCCATGATGGGATCCTCCGTCTACACCGGCGTGCTGCCGCTCGAGAAGGCCCTCGCCGTCCGCGACAAGGCTGGCATCAGCGTTGAGGAGGCGCTGCGGCCCACCGGCTTCCTCGGCGAGGGCACCGGCCCCGTCGCGGCGCTGTGCGCCGAGATCCACATCGAGCAGGGCCGCCTGCTCGAGAACGCCGGCACGACCATCGGACTCGTCACCGCGACCTGGGCTGCCAGCAAGTACCGGGTGGTCGTCAAGGGCGAGCAGGCCCACTCGGGAGCAACCGTCATGGAAGACCGCAAGGATGCGCTCTACGGCGCCTCCCTGCTCGTCGTCTTCGCGCGCGAGCTCACCGACCGCTTCCCCGGCAAGCTGCACACCGCCGTCGGGCAGCTCGACGTCTACCCGAACTCGCCCGTCGTCGTCGCGAGCGAGGTGACGCTGCTGCTCGACCTGCGCAGCGACGACGAAGCCCTGCTCGCCGAGGCGAACGCCCTCCTGGACGCGCGCTTCGCGGAGATCGAGGCGAAGGCCCACGTCGAGATCGAGCGCACCCTGTCGCACTCGTGGGACGTCAACCCGTACCAGCCAGCCGGCGTCGACCTGGCCCGCTCCGTCGCCGAGGAACTCGGCCTCTCGAACGACGAGATCATGACCGTCGCCGGCCACGACTCGACGAACATGAAGGAGCTCGTGCCGACGGTCATGCTGTTCGTGCCCTCCGTCGACGGCATCTCGCACAACGAGGGGGAGTACACGGAGCCCGCCGACCTCGTCGCCGGCCTCGACGTCCTCACCGGAGTCGTGCGGCGCCTCGTCGCAGGCCACCTCTCCTGACCCTGCCCCGCCCTGTCCCTGCCCGCTCCTTGCTCCTGACTCCTTGCCCCCGCCCCTACTCCCCGCTCCAGCGCCGGTCGCTGCGGTCGAGCAGCACGTAGACGGTGCGGATGAAGGCGACCAGGACGCCGATCGCGCAGATGCCGCTCACGACGAGGGACACCCAGAAGATCATCGTGAGCGCCTCCTGCTGCTCGGTGCCGAGCGCGAGCTGGGCGGACGCCAGCGACGACACGACTCCGCTGAGCGCGCCGACGAGCACGAACACCATCCACCACATGAAGGAAGTCGCGGACGACCCGTCGGCCGCGGATCGGAACGAGCCCCTGGAGTGCGAAGTCATGCATCCAGTCTGCCGATCTCGCCCCGCCAAAGAATCCCCGGAGACCCGAGGCAGACCTGGGGCGCCCCGCAGTCGCCGTCCGGCTCAGGCGTGCAAAGATGACCGCATGTCGCGCACCCCGACCGAGCTTCTGAGCCCCGCAGACCAGGAGCGCCGGCGCAGCCTGCGTGTCATGAAGGCGGTGGCGTTGGGGGCCCTTCTCTTCATGGCGGTGGTGTTCGTGATCGCGTTCGCGCTGCAACGAGATGTGCCAGCGTTCGCGTACGTCCGCGCCGCCGCGGAGGGCGGCATGGTGGGCGCGCTCGCCGACTGGTTTGCCGTGACGGCGCTCTTCCGGCACCCGCTGGGCATCCCGATCCCGCACACGGCGATCATCCCGAAGCGGAAAGACGAGATCGGCCGCACGCTCGGCGAGTTCGTGGAGACCGAGTTCCTGCGCGGCGACGTGGTGCGGACGAAGCTGCAGGCCACGTCGATCGCGGCCCGCCTCGGCGAATGGATCGAGCAGCCGGAGCACGCCGAGCGGATCGCCTCGGAGGCCTCCATCATGGCGACGGGGGTGCTCGAGGCGCTCAGCGACGATGACGTCCAGGGCCTCATCGAGGACCTGGCTCGCGAACACCTCGTCGAACCGCAGTGGGCTCCCCCGCTGGGTGAGTGGATGTCGCGCGTCGTCGCGACCGGCGCGCATCGGGGCGCCGTGGACCTGGCCGCCGACAGCGCGGCCGCGTGGCTCGCCGCGAACCAGAGCGCCTTCGATGGCCTCGTGTCGAGGCGTCTCCCCTCGTGGGTTCCGTCAGCGGCGACCAGGCTCGTCGACAACACGGCGTACAACGAGGCGGTCAAGTTCGTCGCGGCGGTGCGAGCGGACGACGCGCATCCCGCCAGGGCCGCTATCGACGGCTACTTGGCTCGCCTCTCGGACCAGCTGCAGCACGACCCGGAGCTCATCGCCCGCTTCGAGGGCGCCAAGGGCAACATCTTCGACAGCCCCCGCATGCGCGAGCTGGCCGCGGAGGCCTGGAACGCCGCGAAGACGGGCCTCCTGCGCTCGCTTGCCGACCCGGCGAGCGCGCTCCGCACTCGCGCCACGGCGGCGCTCGTCGACATCGGGCAGCGGCTGACGACGGATGCGCAGCTCCAGCAGCGGGTGAACACGTGGGTCATCGACGCGGCGGTGTTCCTCGTCGACCGGTACCGGCACGAGATCTCGTCGATCATCTCGGACACCGTCGCGAGCTGGGACGCTGATGAGACGAGCGAGAAGATCGAGCTCATGGTGGGCCGCGACCTGCAGTACATCCGCCTGAACGGCACGATCGTGGGTGCCCTCGCGGGTGTGACGATCTTCACGGTCGCCCACGCCTTGCTCGGCTGAGGTCCCGCGCCCCGCACCCAGCCTCCCGCATCCCGGGTTCCGCACCCCGCACGATCTCGAGGCCCCGGTCGCTCAGCCGTAGAGCTCCCGGTAGCGCCTCTGGGCGGCGGGGTGGAGCGCGATGGGCAGAGTGTCGATGAGGTTCGACGCGGTCAGGTACTGCACGCCGAGCGATCCTTCCGGCACGAGCTGCGCGGCGTCTCGGATGAGGACGTCGACGAGCGCCCTCGCCACGTGGTCCGGGAGGTCGGGCCGGGCGAGCAGGTAGTTGGAGACCCCGATCGCGGGCACCGC
Source organism: Pseudoclavibacter sp. 8L (assembly GCF_902506465.1). Taxonomy (NCBI): domain Bacteria; kingdom Bacillati; phylum Actinomycetota; class Actinomycetes; order Micrococcales; family Microbacteriaceae; genus Pseudoclavibacter; species Pseudoclavibacter sp. 8L. The sequence goes on from NZ_LR733186.1 coordinate 1,925,457, forward strand.
TTCGGCGCTCCCGTACGTGCTGGCAGGGACCGCCGTGAGCGTGTAGACGCCGGGATGCTCGAGTTCCAGGGCCGGGAGCGCATCGGTGAGGTCGACGAGTTCCACCGCGGTGTCGAGGTCCTGCACGGCGGGAAGCGGCAGCCCGCCCGACCAGAAGATCGCGTCGACGGTACCGGCTTCGAGGGCCGAGACTGCCTCGTCGAGGTACAGCTCGGAGATGACGCTCGCGCCCGGCCCCTCGAGGAGGCCCAGCGTGGCGAGGAGCCGCCGGGCGGTGAGCGCCGCACCGGATTGGGGCGCCCCGACCGAGACGCGCCGCCCGGCCAGGTCGCCGATGGCGCTGACGGGTCCGTCTGAGCGCACGAAGCACTGCAGGTAGTTCTGGTAGACGCGCCCGATCGCGACCTTGTTCTGCGCGTCGGTCGCCGCCGCGTCGGCGAGCACGATGGCGAGCTCGGCGTCGCGGGCCTGCAGGAGCTCCAGGTTCTCGACGCTGCCACCCGTCGTGACCACGTCGAGCCCCGTCGTGCCGTCTCGGCGAAGCGCTTCGCGGAGCAGCTCACCGAACTGCACGTAGGTCCCACCCTGCTCGCCGCAGGCCATGCGGATGCGAGGGGACGGCTGCCCGAGGGAGCACCCGGCGAGCGCGAGGGTCGCGGCGGCGGCCGAGGCCGCACCGGCGCCGAACAGCAGGCCGCGCCTCGTGAGGGTCACCACGTCCGCACCAGGCTGATGCGGGCGCGGAGCCCTCCTTCAGGGGCGCGGTCGTAGTCGACGGTGGCGCGGTTGGCGCGTGCCAGCTCCCCGACGATCGCGAGGCCGAGGCCGGTCCCCGGCAGGGATCGGTGGTTCGGCGAGCGCCAGAACCGCGTACCGAGCTGGACGAGCTCGTCCTCGTCGACGCCGGGTCCGTCGTCGCTGATCTCGAGCACCGCGCGTGGGCTGTCTACCTCGAACGCCTCGAACGCCTCGGGCGATTCGCTCCAGCCGTCGAGCGCACCGTCAGGCTCTCCTTCGGCTGGCGCCGCCGCGGACCGCCCGGAGCTGGGCGTCGCTACGAACCGGATCGTGACGGTCGCCCCCTCGCCCGCGTACTTCCGCGCGTTGTCGAGCATGGTCTCGACGATCTCTTCCAGGTCGCTCTTGCGACACGCAACCCTGATCTTGTCCTCGCCGTCGAATCGCAGCAGCATGCCCTCGTCGCGAAAGCGCTCCTCGTGGGGTGCCGTGAGCATGGCCGCCGAGGTGAGATGCTCTCGCGCGGCCCCGTCGGCGAAGCCCGTGCGCCTGCCGCTCGCCTCTGCCGTGGCGCGGTGCTCGGCATCGGCGAGCACCAGCATCCGGTCGACGACGTGCTCGAGACGGTCGAGGTCGCCGCCGACGGCTTCCAGCGCCGCCTCCTCCGCCTCGTCGCGCGGGAGGGCGTCGATGCGCAGGCGGATAGCGGCGAGCGGGTTGCGCAGCTGATGCGACGCCTCGGCGACGAACCCCCGCTGCTGCTCGAGCGCATCCTCGACTCCCCTCGACATACGCGCGAACGAGGAGGAGAGGCGCCTGAGCTCGAGGGGACCCGTTGCAGCCGCGAGGTCGGGCTCCCGCTGCTCGGCGAGGGCGTTCGCAGCCGCGTCCAGGGCACGAACGGGACGCAGCACCCAGCTGGTCCAGAACTGCGACGCGGCGAAGAGCAGCAGCAGGAGCAGCAGGCCCGCAAGCGCGACGAGCGCCCACCATCCGGTGATCTGCGCTTTCGCCTCCGCCTGGTTCACTTCGAGGACGACCGCCCCGGATGCGGCGCTCGCGCCGTTCGCGAACGGCTCGGCCACGAGGTGGGTGTCGTCGCTCCACGGGTAGATCGTCGATATGGAGCGCTGCGGCACCGTGCGTGACGCGGCGAGCACCAGCGACGCGACCTGCGGGTCCAGCTCGAGGCCGCCGACGGAGGACACGACCTGGCCCTCGCTGTCGACGACCATCGCCGCTTCGCCGTACGTCTCGGCGAAGCGCTCGAGGTAGCGCTCGAGGCCGGACGCGTCGTCGGCGGCCACCGCCGTCTCCGCGCGCTGCACGATCTGGTCCATCGAGGTGGCACGCTGCAGGGTGAGCTGCTGGGTGCGGTTCACGGCGATGCCCTCGCTCGCGGGGACGATGATGGCGATGACCGTGAGCAGTCCGAAGAGCATGAGGGGCAGCAGCACCTGCAGCTTCATCGCGCCGGCTTCGTCTCGAGCCGGTAGCCGAAGCCGCGGATCGTGGTGATGGCGACGGCGGGCAGCTTCTGGCGCAGCTGCGCGAGGTGCACGTCGAAGGAGCGCGAGGTGGCGGCGTAGGCGTCGCCCCACACCTGGTCGAGGAGCTCCTGCCTGCTCACGGCCCTGCCGAGCCGTTTCGCGAGAATCGAGAGCAGCTCGAACTCGGTCGGCGTGAGCGAGACCTCGGCCCCGCCGACGACGACTCGCCGCGAGAGCAGCTCGATCCTCGCGTCGCCGAGCTGCACCACCTCGGGCTCCGCGGCGGGCGCGCGACGACGGGCGACGGCGTCGATGCGGGCGAGCAGCTCGTGCATGCGAACGGGCTTCACGAGGTAGTCGTCGGCGCCGAGGCCGAGCGCTCGAACCGTCGAGCGCTCGTCGCCGCGGGCCGTGACGACGATGACGGGAACCTGGCTCACCTGGCGGAGCCGCCTGAGCACCTCCAGGCCGTCCATGTCCTCGAGTCCCAGGTCGAGGAGCACGAGCTCGACGTCTCGGTGCTGGAGGAGCACGTCGCTGCCGCGGGCGACCTGCACGCAGGCGTGATCGGCGCGGCCGAGCACGGCCGCGAGGGCGGCGGAGACGGACGCGTCATCCTCGGCGACGAGCACACGCATACCCCCAATGGTAGGCGCGGGCGGAGAAACGAGGTCCACGTAAAGGGAATGTAAGGATCCGCTCGCGCCCCTTGCCCGGTGCAGAGAGTTGTCCAGTACACCCACACCGAGGTGGGGCCACAGCTCCGCCTGCTGGCAGATGAAGATCAACGACGATGGAGAAGTCAATGACGACGACACAAGTGCCGGGCAGCCTGCGCCGCTCGGTTTCCAACACCCTGAAGGGCTCGGCCGGCAACCTCGTCGAGTGGTACGACGTCTACGTCTACTCGGTCTTCGCCTCGTACTTCGAGTTCCAGTTCTTCGACTCCGAGGACAAGAACTCGCAGATCTACATCTGGGCGATCTTCGCCGTCACGTTCCTCATGCGCCCCATCGGGGCCTGGTTCTTCGGCCGCTTCGCGGACCGCCACGGTCGCCGCCTCGCGCTCACGGTGTCGGTGTCGATCATGGCCGGATGCTCGTTTGTCATCGCCCTCACCCCCTCCGCTGCCGTCATCGGCGCCGGAGCCGCCATCATCCTCATCGTCTGCCGCCTCGTGCAGGGCTTCGCGACGGGCGGCGAGTACGGCACGAGCGCGACCTACATGTCGGAGGCGGCAATCCGCGGCCGCCGCGGCTTCCTCTCGTCGTTCCACTACGTGACCCTCGTCGGCGGCCACGTGCTCGCGCAGGCGACGCTCCTCATCATGGTGCTGGCCATGCCGACAGAGGCGATCTCCGAATGGGGCTGGCGCATCGCGTTCGCGATCGGCGGTGTCGCTGCGATCGTCGTCTTCTACCTGCGACGCACCATGGACGAGTCGCTCAGCGAGTCGGCGCTCGAGTCGGTCAAGGACGGCAAGTCGCGCTCCTCCGGCTCGATGAAGGAGCTCATCCTGCACCAGTGGCGCCCGCTGCTGCTCTGCTTCCTCATCACGATGGGCGGCACCGTCGCCTTCTACACGTACTCGGTCACGGGCCCGGGCATCGTGAAGAAGGCGTTCGCGGGCGACGACGTCGTGTCCGGCACGATCCTGAACCTCATCGCACTCACCGTGCTCATGCTGCTGCAGCCCATCGGCGGCTGGCTGTCCGACATCGTGGGCCGCAAGACGCTGCTCGTGTTCTTCGGCGCAGGCGGCGTGCTCTACACGTGGTTCCTGCTCACCTACCTGCCGCAGCAGACCAACGAGTTCGCGGCGTTCGGCATCCTCGTGGGCGGCTTCGTGATCCTCACCGGCTACACGTCGATCAACGCCGTCGTGAAGGCCGAGCTGTTCCCGACGCACATCCGCGCCCTCGGCGTCGGCTTCGGCTACGCCATGGCGAACTCCATCTTCGGCGGCACGGCGCCGCTCCTCTACACGGCAGCCGGCGAAGCGCAGCAGGTGCCGCTGTTCATCGTCTACGTCACCATCGCGATCGCCGCGTCGCTGGTCGTCTACGTCTTCTTCCTCCACAACAAGGGCGCGAACTGGCTCGACGACGAGAAGGCGATGCGGGCGAGGGACACGGACCGGGACGAGAAGCGCGAGGCGCGTCAGACCGCTGGCGCACGCTGAACCGCGCTGACTCCCCCGCTCATCCCCGCTGACCGCCGCTGAGGCGGAACGCACCCACACGGCGAATGCAGGCTCGTTTCCGAACGAGCCTGCATTCCTCGTCTGGCTGCGCCGCGGTGGAGGAGACGAGGCGGGGCGGAGGCGGGGCGCAACCGTGGCACAGGCCTGCCCGGGCGTTCACCTCCGAGCCGCGTTCCGGCAGCGGCAGGGATGGCAGGGCCCACGCGCAGGCTTCCACCGTCGCGCACCCGTACATTGACGGCATGACTTCCCGGATGCTCCCCCTTCGTTTCGGATCCCAGACGGTGCTCATCACGGGCGCGAGCTCGGGGCTCGGGGCGGAGTTCGCCCGCCAGCTCGCGTCTCGCGGCAGCGACCTCGTGCTCGTAGCCCGGCGCGAATCCAAGCTGGAGAGCCTCGCCGTCGAGCTGCGCGACCGGTTCGGCGTGACGGTGACGACGATCGCCGCCGATCTCGGCGACCCGGGCGCCGCGGCCGCACTCAGGACCGAGCTCGAGGGCCGCGGAGTGAGCGTGACGAGCCTCATCAACAACGCGGGGTTCGGCACGAGCGGCGGCTTCCACGAGGAGGACGCCGAGCGGGTGCGCGCCGAGATCGCCCTCAACGTCGCGGCGCTCGTCGACCTCACGCACACCTTCATCGCGCAGCTGCGCGCGGGCGACGGCTTCCTCGTCAACGTCGCGAGCGTCGCCGGCTACCAGCCCACGCCGGGCTTCGCCGTCTACGGGGCGACCAAAGCGTTCGTCCGCAGCTTCACCGAGGCGCTGTGGGCCGAGTCGGCGGGCACCGGGCTGCGCGTTCTCGCGCTCTCCCCCGGCCCCACCGCAACCGAGTTCTTCGAGGTCGCCGGCGAGGACATCGGCTCCGGCCTGCCGAAGATGACGGCCCGCAAGGTCGTCGGCCTCACGCTTCGCGAGCTCAAGAAGCCGAACCCGGGGCCCTCCGTCGTCCCCGGCCCGATCAACACGTCCCTGACGATCGCCTCGAGGCTGGTCCCGCGGAAGCTGCTGCTGCGTGCCATGAGCCGGGCGTCGCGCTCCCGCTGACGACGCGCCCCGCGCTCGGCTTAGCGCAGCAGCTCACCGATCTCGGCGAAGTGCTGGCTGTACCTGTCGACGAGCTTCCGCGCCACCCCGACCGAGTCGACGAGGGGGTGCACGGCGAAGCCGCGCCAGGCGAGCTCGCGGGAGCCGCGCGTCGCGGCTTCGATGACCAGCCGCTCGGCAGACTTCACCTGCACCATCAGCCCGAGCATCTCTCCTTCGACGGGCGCGACTGGCCACGGATGGACGCCATCGGCGTCAACGACGCAGCCGACCTCGACAACCGCGCCGTCGGGGAGCGCGGGCACGAGGGAGCCGTTGCGCACGTTCAGGATCATGGTGGCTGGCCGCCCGGAGGAGAGGGCCGCCATGAGGTCGAGCGCGACGCTCTCGTAGCCGCCGCCCGCGACGTCCTCGACCTCGCGCTCCTCCCCTTCCTCGCGGCTCTCGGCCATGTAGCTCGCCTCGCGCTCGTGGCGGGTGCGCATCCACGACTCGAAGGGGTCGGCGCCGGGGTTCGCGAAGAACTCGCCCTGCTGCGCGTCGAGGTACTCGCCCCTGGTCGCGTCCGCGGCACGGATGCTGGCGTTGGCCTCACGCGTGAACGAGTAGTAGTACAGGTACTCGTTGGGCAGGGCGCCGAGCGCCCGCACCCAGTCGAAGCCGAGCAGGCGCGCCTCCTCGATGCGCTGCAGCGACGTGTCGGACGCGAGCAGCTCCGGCAGGCGCTCGACGCCGTCGACCCGCAGCGAGCGCAGCCAGCCGAGGTGGTTCAAGCCGACGTAGTCGAAGGCCACCGCAGAGGGCTCGCCCCGACCCTCGGGGCCGACCGAGAGGCCAGCCCCGGCGACCGCCGCCGCGCGGCGCATGAGCCCGATCGGGGTGTCGCAGATGCCGACGACACGGTCGCCGAGCACGCCCCGCATCGCCTCGGTGACGATTCCGGCGGGGTTCGTGAAGTTGATCACCCAGGCATCGGGAGCGACCCGCTTGATGGTCTCGGCGAGCGAGACCATGAACGGGATCGTGCGCAGCGCATACGCGAGCCCCCCAGGCCCGACCGTCTCCTGGCCGAGCACCCCCAGCTCGAGGGCGATGCGCTCATCCGCGACCCTGCCGGCCGTGCCGCCCACGCGGACGGCGCTGAACACGAAGTCCGTGCCGCGCAGCGCCTCCTCGAGGTCGGTCGTGACGCTGATGCGCGGCGCGAAGCGCTTCTCGCTCGCGATGCGCTCGACGATGACGCGGATGATCGCCAGCCGCTCCGGCGACACGTCGTAGAGGCTCAGCTCGTCGATGCGCACGGGCGCCTCGTCGGAGGCCACCGCCTCGAACACCTGGGGGACGCGGAACCCTCCGCCTCCGATGATCGTGAGCTTCACGAGAACATCACCTCGACTTTCGCTGTCCGCAGCACGGCGAGCGTCGCCGGGTCCGCATGGTCTTCCGTGACGATCGCAGAGATGGCGGATGCGCCGCACACGCTCAGCAGACCGACCCCGGGGAACTTCGTCGCATCCGCCAGCACGACCGTGCGCTGCGAGGAGGCGATCATTGCGAGCTTCACGGGCACCTCGGTGCCGGTCGTATCGGAGATCGTGCCGTCTGCTCTGATGCCGCTCGTACCCAGGAAGCACACGGTCGCGCGGATCTGCGCGAGCGCCTGCTCGGTCAGCACCCCGACCATCGAGCTGTAGTTCTTCCGCACGACCCCGCCGAGCACGATGAGCTCGACGGCGTCGTCGTCACGAAGAGCGTCCACCACGGCGAGGCTCGAGGTGATGACGGTGATGCGTCGCCCGCGCAGCTGCCTCGCGAGCAGCGCCGTCGTGGTGCCGATGTCGATGAGGACGACGTCGCCGTCGCGGACGAGCGTGGCTGCCCGCGCCGCGATGGCGGTCTTCTGGGCGCTCTGGTGGGTCGCGACCTCGGCGAACGGCACCCGGTCGGGCTCGATGCCGCCACCACCGCGGACGCGGCGAAGCAGACCCTCGGCGCTGAGGGCGTTGAGGTCCCGCCGGACCGTCGACGGCGACACCCCGAACTCGACGGCGAGCTCCTCGACCGTGACCTGACCGTCCGCGCGCAGCGACTGCAGGATGCGAGCCTGACGCGTCGTGGTGAGCATGCGAGGCATCGTAGCAGTCACCAACGAGCACGTCGCAAGCACGAACGAGCGGGACTTGACGCACGAACGATCACCGCGCAGGATGTGTGAGCAACACCGCTGTTGCTACCGAGAGGAGCCGCGATGGCTTCGGCCCATCACGACACACCCCCGACCGACTCGGTCGATGGTGCGCGATTCGATGTGGTCCTCGCGGGCTCCGTCTTCTTCGACATCGTCTTCACCGACCTCCACGGCTCGCCGAGCGCGGGCACGGAGGTGTGGGCAGAAGGCATGGGCTCGACGCCTGGCGGCATCGCCAACCTCGCCGTCGCGGCCAGCCGCCTCGGGCTGACCACCTCGCTCGCCTCCGTCTTCGGCGACGACGTCTACGGCCGCTGGTGCTGGGAGCTGCTGGAGGAGCACGAGGGCATCGACCTCAGCCGTTCGCGGCGCTTCGAGAACTGGCACACCGCGGTCACGGTCTCCGTGGCGCAGGACGGCGACCGCAGCATGGTCACGCACGGACACCCGAGCCCCATCTCGAGCGACGCTCTCCTCAGCGACGGCGTCTCGAGCCGCACCGCGCTCGCCGAGCTCGGCGCCATGACGAGCCTCGAGCAGGAGCCGTGGTGGCTGCGCGCGGCGGCGCACGGCACCCGGATCTTCGCCGACGTGGGCTGGGACGACACGGGTGTGTGGGACCGAGCCGTGCTCGAGCCCCTGTCATCCTGCTACGCCTTCATGCCGAACGAGCGGGAGGCCGTCGAGTACACGCGCACCAGCTCGCCCCTCGCAGCGGCCCGCGCCCTCGCCGAGCACGTGCCCATCGTCGTCGTGACCTGCGGCAAGGACGGTGCCATCGGCATCGACTCCGCGACGGGTCAAGAGGTCCGCGTTCCTGCTGTGCCCGTCCGCGCCCTCGACGCGACCGGCGCCGGGGACGTGTTCGGCGCATCCTTCGTGCTCGGCTCCCTGCGCGACTGGCCGCTCGAGCGGCGCCTCCAGTTCTCGGCGCTCTGCTCGGCCCTCGCCGTGCAGCAGTTCGGCGGCTCGCTCGCGGCCCCCGGCTGGGGCGACATCGCCGACTGGTGGGATGCGACGCGAGCCTCGGGAGACGCCGAGCTCACCGAGCGCTACGGCTTCCTGCAGGACGTGCTGCCGTCGGAGCGCCCCGGCGCGGTCCGCCGCGCGGAGGCCACGTTCCGCCTCGTCGACCACTTCCCCGGAGTCTGACCGGCGCGCCAGAGCCGACCCAGCCGGGCTGTCGGCACCGCATCCGCGACAATTGACCGCTGGTCCCCCATCGCACGAAACGCACCCTCAGCGAAAGAAGGAAGCCGAACATGAACGAGAAGCATCGGAGAACCGCGGCGGTCGCCGGCGGGTTGGCACTCGCGCTCGCCCTCGCAGGATGCGCGCCCGGCACGGGCCAGCAGGCCGCCCCCGATGCCTCCACGGCGGAGATCAGCACGGACATCTCACAGGTCGGCGACGTCACGCTGACCGTCTGGGACCAGGAGGTGCGAGGCGGGCAGAACGAGCAGATCGAGCAGCTGAACGCGGCGTTCGAGGAGAAATACCCGAACGTCACGATCGAGCGCAACTCGCAGGCCTTCGACGACCTCGCGACGACGCTGCGCCTCGCGCTGACCGACGAGAACGCGCCGGACGTCGTGCAGGCCAACAACGGCCGCAACACGATGGGGGCGTTCGTCGAGGCCGGGCAGCTGCGCGCGCTCGACGACTACGCAGAGGCCTACGGCTGGTTCGACCGCTACCAGGAGTCGATCCTCCAGTACTCGACGTACAGTGAGGACGCCAAGGTCTTCGGAGACGGCAACCTCTACGGCCTGCCACAGGTCGGCGAGGTCGTTGGCATCTTCTACTCGAAGGCGAAGCTCGCGTCGCTCGGCGTCGAGGTGCCGGGAACGTGGCCCGAGTTCGAGGCGGCGCTCGCGACGGCGAAGGCCGCAGGCGAGACGCCCATGCAGCTCGGCAACATCGAGCAGTGGCCGGCGGGCCACGTGTTCGGCCCGCTCCAGGGCGAGTACGTGGATGCGGAGACCATCACGAACCTCGGGCTCGGCAACCCTGGCGCGAGCTGGACCACTCCGGAGAACGTCGAGGCGGCGACCGCCCTCAAGGGCTGGGTCGACGACGGCTACTTCAACACGGGTGTGAACGGCACCGACTACGACGCGGCCTGGCAGGCGCTCGCTGAGGGCAACGGCGTGTTCCTCATCGGCGGCTCGTGGCTCGCGGCCGACCTCGAGGCGAGCATGGGCGATGACCTCGGCTTCTTCGTCCCGAAGACCAGCGAGGGGGCGCTTGCGACGACCGGAGGCACTGGACTCCCGTTCGCGATGACCTCCGCGGCAGACAACACGGACGTCGCGGCCGCCTACATCGACTTCCTGACGAGCGACGAGGCTATGCAGATCCTTGCCGACACCGGCAACCTGCCCGTCAACAACTCGGCTGAGCTCGCGCCGGAGTCCGGCGTCTTCGCCGACATCTACGGGGCGTTCGGCGAGGTCACCGAGTCTGGCAGCGTGCTCCCGTACCTGGACTACGCGACGCCGACCTTCGGCGACACCATCGGCCAGTCCCTGCAGGGGCTCATCGACGGGCAGCTGACGCCGGAGCAGTTCACCGAGACCCTCGAGACCGACTACGCCGACTTCATCGCCGCGAATGAGTAGCCTGCGCCCGGTGGCGCCCGCGCAGCCCGAGCGACGCCCCGAATGACGAACTCGAGCGCGACGGCGCGCGAGCGCCGCCCGGCGAAGGGTGCCCGCCGCGGCACTCCCGCCTGGGTGCCGTTCGCGTACCTCGCGCCCGCGTTCCTCCTGTACGGCACGTTCCTGCTGTTCCCGCTCGGCCGGGCCGTGCAGTTCTCGTTCTTCGAGTGGGACGGGCTGGGCGCATCCACGTTCGTGGGGTTCGACAACTACGTGCAGATCGTGCAGGACGAGCGACTGCGGGAGGCGTTCGGGCACGCGTTCGTGCTGATCTTCTTCTACTCGATCCTGCCGCTCGCGGTGGGCCTCATGCTCGCCGCGATCCTCACGCGGGCGCGGGTGCGGGGGCTCGGCTTCTTCCGCACGCTCATCTTCCTGCCGCAGGTCATCGCGATGGTCGTCGTCGCGGTCACGTGGCGGCAGATCTACGCGCCGGACGGCCCCCTCAACGGCCTGCTGCGCCTCGTCGGGCTGGAGAGCTGGACGCGAGCGTGGCTCGGCGACTACACCTTCACGCTGCCGGCCGTCGGCCTCATCGGCTCGTGGGTGTCGCTCGGGCTCGTGACCGTGCTGCTTATGGCAGGGATGAGCCGCGTGCCGAAGGAGCTCTACGAGGCGGCCAGGCTCGACGGCGCGGGCCCTGTGCGCGAGTTCTTCTCGATCACGCTGCCCTCCGTGCGGGGCGAGATCACGGTGGCGCTGACGCTCACGATCGTCGCAGCGCTCAAGACCTTCGACCTCATCTACGTCACCACGAGCGGCGGCCCTGGCACGTCCACGACGGTGCCGAGCTTCGAGGTGTACCGGCGGGCGTTCGAGCTCGGCGAGGTCGGGGCCGCCACGGCCGTGGGCGCCGTGCTCACCCTCATCGTGTTCGCCATCAACTTCGTCGTGAACCGGATCGGAGACCGCGCGTGAACGTCTCCGTGTTCGAGAAGGTCGCCAACTACCTGATCCTGGGCGTCTTCGGGCTGGTCATCCTCGGCCCGATCAGCGTCATCGTCACGCTCGCATTCGGGCCAGAGAACGCGAGCGTCGCGCAGGAAGGGCGCATCTTCCACTGGGAGAACTTCCCCACGGCGTGGGAGGTCGCGCGGTTCGGACAGTACATGCTGACCTCGGTCGTCGTCGCCGTGATCGTGGTCGTCGTCGCGGTGCTCGCGTCGATCCTCGCGGGCTACGCGCTCGGCACCATGAAGTTCCGCGGCGCGACGCCCATCTTCTACCTCTTCCTGCTCGGCATCATGGTGCCGACCGAGGCGTTCATCGTGCCCCTGTACTTCGACCTGCGCACCGTGGGCCTCACGAACACGGTGTGGGGCGTGGCGTTCCCGCAGATCGCCATGTCGATCGCGTTCGGCACGTTCTGGATGCGCACCTACTTCCGCTCCTCCAGCCAGGCGCTCATCGACGCGGCCAAGCTCGATGGGGCTGGCTCCATGCGCATCCTGTGGCAGGTGCTCGTCCCCATCGGCCGGCCAGCCATCCTGACGCTCGTGCTGCTGACGTTCATGTGGACCTGGAACGAGTTCCTCATCCCCCTCGTCATGTCGCCGAACGGCAGCGTGCGCACCGCGCCCCTGGGCCTGGCCTTCTTCCAGGGGCAGTACACGCAGGGCACCGCGCTGCTCGCGGCGGGCGCCATCATGGTCGCGCTGCCCGTCGTCGTGCTCTACATCTTCCTGCAGCGGCACTTCATCCAGGGGATGCTCGAGGGGGCGGTCAGGGAGTAGCTGGCCTGCGTGCTCCTGGCACGGCCCGAGTGGGCTCGCCGGTGTAGTCGGCGAGGAGGGGTGGGGGCAGCGGCCCCTTGATGCGCTGCCCCGCCTGCTTCTCCTCCCACGCGTGGGCGAGGATCCCCACGGAGCGGGAGAGCACGAACAGGCCCCGCGCGAGTTCCGGCTCGACGCCGAGTTCCGCGTAGACGATCGCGGAGATGCCGTCGATGTTCATGGGGATGCGTCGCTCCCCCCGTTCGAGGGCCCGCTCCACTGCGAGCCCGGCGGCAAGGTGCCTCCCGGAGATGTCCCCCGCGGCGAGCGCGTCCTCCACGAGCTGCAGCAGCGGGTCGCGTCGTGGGTCTCTGGGGTGGAAGCGGTGCCCGAAGCCCGGCACGAACACGCCGCGGCTCTTGTGGTCGGCGATCGCCTCGCGGGCGAGCTGATCCAGCGGTACGCCCTCGGTCTCGTGCCGTTCGACGAGGTCGTTCAGCAGCTGCACGCACTGCTGGCCCGCGCCGCCGTGCGTATCCCCGAGGACGTTCACGCCGTTGGCGACGGCTGAGTTGAGGCCGACGCCGCACGTGGCGGCCATGCGTGCGCTCGCGATGGAGGGCGCCTGCGGGCCGTGATCGACGCTCGCGACGAGGGTCGCCTCGAGGAGGTTCGAGACCGTCGCGCTCGGCAGGCTCCCCGTCGTGAGCAGCCAGATCGTGCTCACGAAGCCGACGTTGCCGATGACCTGCTCGATCGGATACCCCCGGAGCTCGATCTCCCCCGGGGCGATCCGGGTCACGCTTGTGCTCCACCACGCCGTGGTGTCGGCGACGGTGGGCTGGTCGGCGCGACTGGCGCTGCTGGTCATACGGCTCGCTCCTCGTGGAATGCTCGGATCTGCGCGGCGTCGTAACCGAGCTCGCGCAGGATCTCGTCGGTGTGCTGCCCGAGACCTGGAGGCGGCACGGTTGGTGCGCTCGGGCGGTCGTCGAGGCGGATGCCGTTGCCCAGCACCCGCAGCGTCTCCCCCTCTCGTCCCGGGAACGGGAGGTCGTGCACGAGCTCACGGTCGATGATCTGCGGGCTCTCGAGCATCTCGGGAACCGTGAGCACCGCTGCCGCAGGCACTCCTGCCGCCGAGAGCCGCTCCTCCCAGTAGGCCGTGTCCTCAGCGCCGAGGGCCGCTTCGATCTCGTCCGTGAGCTCGGCCCTGAAGCGCTTGCGGTCCTCCCGGTCGCGGAAGCGGGCATCCGCCGCGAGCTCCGGGCGCCCGATGACCCGCGTGAGGGCTTCGAACTGCTCCTGCTTGTTCGCCGCGATGTTGAGCGCCCCGCTTGCTGTCTGGAAGGTGCCGGACGGCGCGGCAGTGCCGTTGTCATTGCCGAGCGCTCGGGGCACCTGGCCTGCCACGAGGTGGTTGGAGACGACCCAGCCCATGGCGGTCACGGCGGTCTCCAGCATCGACACGTCGATGCTGGATCCCTCGCCCGTGCGCTCGCGCCCGTGGAGTGCTGAGGTGATGGCGAACGCGGCCGCGAGCCCGCCGAGCGTGTCGGCGATGGGGTAGCCGGTTCGGAGCGGGGAGGTCTCCGGCGTGCCGGTGACGCTCATCATGCCCGAGCCGCCCTGGATGATCTGGTCGTACGCGGGCTTGGATCGGAGCGGCCCCGTCTGCCCGAATCCGGAGATCGCGCAGTACACGAGGCGTGGGTTGATGGCGCGCAGCTCCTCCCAGCCGAAGCCGAGACGGGCGAGCACCCCAGGTCGGAAGTTCTCGCACAGCACGTCGGCCTCGGCGACCAGGCGGCGCATGACCTCCTTGCCCCCGTCGGACTTCAGGTCGAGGGTGATCGATCGCTTCTGGGCGTTCTGCGCCAGGAACGAGACCCCCATCAGCTCGCTGTTCAGCTCTGAGTCCGACCCGAGGCGCCGTGCGAGGTCTCCCCCATTCGGTACCTCGACCTTGATGACCTCGGCCCCCATGAGGGCCAGCTGGTAGCACGCGTACGGCCCGGCAAGGACGTTGGTCATGTCGAGCACGCGCACCCCCGCGAGGGGGCCCGATGTCTTATCCGTCAAACCGTGACTTCCTTTCTGGTGGCGAGCTTCGCGCGGATGACGCGCACGATGACAAACGCCACTGTGATGGCGAGAACGGAGTAGAGGGTGATAGTGATGGGGCTGTCGATCAGCACGCTCGGGTCGCCCTCGCTAACCGCCATCGCGCGGCGGAACTCCGTCTCGGCGAGCGGCCCGAGGATGATCGCGATGAGCATCGGGGCGACCGGCAGCCCGTAGCGCCGCATCGTGAAGCCGATGAGGCCGATGACGACGACGAGCACGAGGTCGAGGATCTTGCCGCTCGTGGCGTAGACGCCGAGCATCGCGAAGAGCGTGATGCTCGCGTAGAGGTAGTGGCGCGGGATCTTGAGCAGCTTCGCCCAGAGCGGCGCGAAGGGCAGGTTCAGGATGAGGAGCACGACCATGCCGATGAAGAAGCTCGCGAGGAGCGCCCAGACGAGCTCGCTCGACCGCTCGAAGAGCAGCGGCCCTGGCTGCAGGCCGTACTGCCGGAAGGCGGCGAGCAGGATAGCGGCGGTCGCCGAGGTCGGCAGTCCGAGCGCGAGCAGCGCGCCCATCGCGGTTCCGGCGGTCGCGTTGCCAGCGGCCTCCGGGCCTGCGACGCCCTGGATGGCACCGAGGCCGAACATTGGCTTCTTCCGGCGCTTGTCGAGCCTGCGCTCGGTTCCGTAGGCGAGGAACGTGGGCACCTCGGCGCCGCCGACGGGGATGATGCCGAACGGAATCCCGATCGCAGTGCCGCGGAGCCATGCGGGCATCGCCTGGCGCAGCTCGCGCAGGGACAGCCAGAGGCGCCCCTTCGATTGGATGAGACCCGTGTCGTCGGAGTAGCCGCGTCGGCCGGCGACCGCGAAGACCTCGCCGAGGGCCAGCAGCCCGACGGTGATGACGACGATGTCGATGCCGTCGAACAGCTCCGGGATGCCCGCCGTGTAGCGGGAGGCCCCCGAGATGGAGTCGATGCCGACGACCGAGATCGCGAGGCCGAGCACGAGGGCGGCGAGGCCGCGGATGATCGACTGCGTCACGACGGCGGAGATGGCGATGAAGGCGAACACGGCGAGCGCGAGGTACTCGGCAGGGCCGAACAGGGTCGCGAGCTCGGCGAGGCGAGGCGCGAAGAACACCACGAGGATCGACGCGAGGATGCCGCCGATGAACGCTCCGATGGCCGACGTCGCCAGCGCCTGCGCCGCGCGACCGTTCTTGGCCATGATGTGGCCCTCGATGGAGCCCGCGATGGCCGTGCTGTTGCCCGGGGTGTTCATGAGGATGCCGGCGATGGAGTCGCCGAAGAGCCCGCCGAAGAGGACACCCGCGAACATGATGAACGCGCCGATGGGGTCGAGGGAGAAGGTGACGGGGAGCAGGAGGGCGACGGCCATCGCGGACCCGAGGCCAGGGAGGACGCCGACGGCGGTGCCGAGCACTGCGCCGATGAGCACCCACAGCATGTTGATGGGGGTGAGGACCGTCAGGAACCCCTCCCCGAGATTGGCGAGCGTATCCATCAGAGGACTCCTACGAAGATGCCGGGGGGCAGGTTGAGGCCCAGCCCGATCGAGAACGCGATCTGCACGATGGAGGACATCGCGAGGGCGAGGAAGATGTCGAAGAACGGGCGCCGGCTTCCGAGCGCCCGGGAGATGCCCCAGAAGAGGAAGGCTCCGGAGAGCAGCCAGCCGAGCGGGGTGAGCGCCGCGATGAACACGATGGTCGTGCCGAGGGCGCCGAGGAGCGAGCGCACATTGGTGCGGGGGCGGATGTGCTCGGCCTGCAGTTCGCGGTCCTGGGCGACGGCGAGCTCGTCGAGGTCGTAGTCGGGATCCTCCTCGATCACTCGCCGCTCTCCGCGCAGCTCGGCCTGGTCGGGTTCGGCGACCCGTTCCGGCTCCGGATTGCGGATCACGTCGATGGCCAGCAGCACCGCGATCACGAACACCGCGACCGTGACGATGGCCGGGAAGACCTGCGGCCCGGGCTGCGAGACGTTGCCGGGAACGTCCATGGTGATCGTGCCGATGGCGAGGCCGATACCGGTCAGCGTGAGGATGCCTGGCACGACGAGGCCCGTTCGGCGACGCCACCAGCCTGGCCTTGAAGTGGTGTCGTGCTGCGTCCACGCGGAGGTGGGGATGACGCCGGTCATAGTCCGAGCTCCTCGATGATCTGGTCGACTCTCGCCTGGTCTTCCTCGATGAACGCGGCGAAGTCGTCTCCCGTGAGGAGGGCCGGCTCCCAGCTGTTCCGCTCGAGGGTGTCCTGCCACTCCGGCGTCGCGGCCATCTCCTCGAAGATGGCGACGAGCTGGTCTCGTTCGGCGTCGGTGATGCCGGGAGGCGCGACGATGCCTCGCCAGTTCGGGAGGTGCACGTCGACGCCCTGGTCGATGAGCGTCGGGACGTCGATGCCATCGATCGGCTCCTCAGCGGAGACGGCGAGGGCACGGAGGTTGCCCGCCTCGATCTGGTCGCTGAATTCGTTGTAGCCGCTGACCCCGATCGCGACGGTGTTGGAGAGCAGCGACGTGAGCACTTCTCCGCCTCCCGCGTAGGAGACGTAGTTGATGTCGCCCGGGTCGATGCCGGCTTCCTCGGCGACGAGCCCGGCGAGGAGGTGGTCGGTCCCGCCGACGCCTCCCCCGCCGATCGCGACGGAGTGCGGGTTCTGCTTCCAGTCGGCGATGAAGTCGTCGAGCGTCTCGTATGGCGAGTTCGCGGGGACGATGAAGACCTCGTAGTCCTCGGCGAGGCGCGCGATGGGGGTCGTGTCCGACAGGTCGACGGTCGACTTGTTGACGTTGATGGCGCCCATCATGACCGTGCCGGTCATCATGAGGTTGGTCGGGTCGGCGCCGAGGCCGACGAACTGGGAGAGGCCGATCGTGCCGCCAGCTCCTGGCACGTTGACGACCTGCACGTTGTTCACGATGCCGCCGGCCCGGAGCGCCTGCTGCGATTCCCTGGCCGCGAGATCCCAGCCGCCGCCCGGGGCGGAGGGCGACATGAAGGTCAGTTTGGTGCTGGGGTCGGTCCCCGTCGTCGATTGGCTCGCGTCGAACGCGGCCACTCCGACGAGCACCATGGTCGCGGCGATGCCCACCGCGCCCATGAGCTTCCGTTTTGCTGTCACGATCACTCCCTTGTGATTGACTGTCCACAGAGCGGACATATCTGTCCACCAGATGGTACGTTAGTGTGACCGGGCAAGCAAACGATCCGAAGCCGGAGACCCCATGACAAGCGCCGACGACGCACCAGCCCAGCGGTCAGAACCGGGCGGCATCCGCGCCGTGAGCCGAGCCCTCGATGTCCTCGACTGCTTCGAGAACGAAGGCCAGTCGCTCGCCATCGCCGACATCGTCCGCCGCTGCGAGCTCCCGCGAACGACCGTGCTGCGCCTCGTCGACACCCTGGTGGGCGAGCGGATGCTGCAACTCCTCCCCGACGGACGCGTGAGCGTTGGCCCCCGCATGATCCGCTGGGGAGCATTCGCGAAGGCAGCCTGGTCGGCTCCGGCCCCCACACTTGAGCGCCTCCGCGAGCTCGCCGAGCAGACGGGCGAGACAGTGAGCCTCTACGTCCGCCGCGACCTCAAGCGCGTCGCCATCGCCCAGGCCCCCGGGCGACACACCATCCGCCACGTGGTCCAGGTCGGCGACGAGCTCCCGATCTGGCTGGGCGCCGCATCCACGACGCTCCTCAGCGGCGAACGCCCGGAGATGCTCGACGCCGTGCTCGCGAAGCTTGACGCGGACCGGGCGATCGACGTCGACACCGCCGCCCTCCGGCGCAGGGTCGACGAGATCCGCGAGCAGGGCTGGGGACTCAGCCACGGCGAGCGGGAGTCCGGCAACAGCGGCCTGGCGATGCTCGTCCCCGAGAACCCCGAGCGACCGCACCTGCAGCCCGTCGTCGTCGTGCTCGGCGGGCCCACCGCGAGATTCGTCGACGCGCGCATCCCCGAGTTCGTCGACGCGCTGCGCGCCTGCGTGCGCGACGTGCCGCGCACCGGGCTGCCCCCGGCACTCGAGTGAGCCGGCGGCGCGGCCGAAGACGGCCAGCGCCCCAGCAGAGCTGGACCAAGGACCTTGAGCAGGACCTTGACCAAGACCTTGAGCAGGACTGTGAACCGACGAAGGAGACGGTGCGATGAGCGCAACGGTGTTCGTGACGGCCCCTCGGCTCGGCGAGTCGGGGGTGCGCGCCCTCGCCGAATCCGGCAGCAGGGTGATCTACCTGCCGGAAGGTGGCGGGCGCGCTGAGGTCGAGGAGATCCTGGCGCGCGAGGCGGTCGACGCCGTCATCTCCCGCACCGTCGAGCTGTCGGCCGAGGCGATCGAGTCGTGCCCGTCGCTTCGAGTCATCACGAAGCACGGCGTCGGCGTCGGCAACATCGACGTCGAAGCCGCGACTCGGCGCGGCATCCCAGTGCTCACCACGCCGGGGGCGAACGCCCAGTCCGTTGCCGAGCTCACGATCGCGCTCATGTTCACCGCCGCCCGCCGGGTGTCCTGGATGGACGCGGAGATCCGGCAGGGCCGCTGGAGCCGAGCGCAGGATGGACGGCAGCTAGCGGGCGCCACGCTCGGCCTCGTCGGAGCAGGCCAGATCGGGCAGCGGGTCGCCCGCACCGCGGCCGCGACGGGCATGCGCGTGCTCGCCTTCGATCCCGGGCTCGGCCTCGACGCCCCCTCCCCCGAGCTCACGATGGTCGGCAGCCTCGAGGAGTTGCTCGGCCAGGCCGACGTGCTGAGCCTCCACGTGCCACTCAGCGAGCGCACGCGCGGCCTCATCGGGGCCGCCCAGCTCGCCCTGCTGCCGGCAGACGCCATCGTGCTGAACACGGCCCGGGGAGAGATCGTCGACGAGCCAGCCCTCGTCGACGCACTCCGCAGCGGACGGCTCTTCGCCGCGGGCCTCGACACCACCTGGGCTGAGCCCATCGAGCCGGGCAACCCGCTGCTCACCTGCCCGAACGTCGTCATCACGCCGCATGTCGGCGGCTCGACCCCGGCGGCGCTCGAGGCCATGGCCCTGGCGGCCGCACGCAATGTCCTCGGCTACCTCGACGGCGCCATCCCTGACGTGCGCTCCTGCGTGAACCCCACCACCCTCTCGGCCGAACGGAGCACCGCATGACCCAGCAGGACCCCACCGAAGCCCCCGCCTGGCCGACCGGCTACTTCATCGGCGAGCGCGCGCCAGAGCTGCCAGCGGCGCTGATCGACGCGTTCCGCGCCATCCCGGTCGCCGTCGCCGGTGACTGCCTCGGACGCTCCGTGGGAGCGGTCGGACTCACCGCCTACCACGGCGACGCTCCCCTCTCGGGGCAGGCCGTGACCGTCAAGATCCGACCGGGCGACAACCTCATGATCCACAAGGCCATGATGGATGCCCACCCCGGCGATGTCATCGTGATCGAGGGCGGCGGCGACCTCAGCCAGGCGGTCATCGGCGGGCTCATCCGCACGACCGCGCTCGCGAAGGGCCTCGGCGGCTTCGTCCTCGACGGAGCCCTGCGCGACGTCGCCGAGTGGCGGGAGGGCGGCATGCCCGCCTACGCCCTCGGGCACACGCACCGCGGCCCCACGAAGGACGGCCCCGGCCAGATCAACGTGCCCGTCTCGATAGCCGGCCTCGTCGTGAACCCGGGCGACCTCATCCTCGGCGACCTCGACGGGGTGCTCGCCGTCTCGGCGCAGCGCGCGGAGTCGCTGCTGCACGACGCGCGTCGGCACCTGGAGCGGGAGGCACGCATCCGCAAGCACAACGAGGACGGCACCTCCGACCCCGAACGGTTCAACGCGCTCCTGCGCCAGAAGGGCCTCCCCGTCTGACCCGGTGCGCCGCCGACCGCCCGCGAGTGTGGCTTGTCAAGCGTCGCGGCCTCCCATGCGCGCCCGCGTACAGTGATCCGTCGGTCGCCGCGGCACTCCTGATCCGCGGCAGAAGAGAGGCTCCCCCCGTGCGACGGTTCGACTGTGATGTGTGCGAGAACGAGGTCTTCTTCGACTCGGTGTCCTGCGAGCGATGCGCGTCCAAGCTTGGCTACGTGCTCGGCCTCGACGACGTCCTCGTCGAAGGGGGCACAGCCGCGGAGGATGCCGGCCTGCGGCGGTGCAGCAACGCCGAGCTCGCCGGATGCACGTGGTTGACCGCGCAGGCCGGCGGGCTCTGCGAGAGCTGCCAGCTCACCCGCACCCGTCCCAGCGACGCCGATGCGAAGGGCCTGCGCCTCTTCCCGATCGCGGAGGAGTCGAAGCGGCACCTGGTGCGCGACCTCACGCGCCTCGGGTTCGCGACGCGCCCCAAGGAGAGCGGCGAGCCCGCCACGGTCGGCCAGACGCCCGTCTTCGACCTGCTGTCGAGCGTGTCGGAAAGCGTCACGATCGGCCACGCCAACGGCGTCATCACGATCGACCTCGCGGAGGGCGACGACAGCTACCGTGAGCAGGTCCGGCAGCGACTCGCCGAGCCGTACCGCACCATGCTGGGGCACTTCCGCCACGAGAGCGGCCACTACTACGAGTGGCAGCTCGTCGAGCAGACGTCCCGCATCGACGAGGCCAGGGAGCTGTTCGGCGACGAGCGCGCCGACTACCAGGCCGAGATCGACCGCCACTACGAGGAGGGCCCGCCGGCGAACTGGCGCAGCGACTACCTCAGCAGCTACGCGACGATGCACCCGTACGAGGACTTCGCGGAGACCTGGGCACACTACCTGCACATCCAGGACACCCTCGAGACGGCCGTCGCCTTCGAGCTGCTGCCCGCGCCAGAGCCGGGCGCGTCCGCCCGTGACGTGGTCGTCGACAGCTGGATGCCGTTCGCGACCGCCATGAATGTCGTCAACCGCTCGCTCGGGCAGCGCGACCTCTACCCGTTTGTCCTACCGGACAAGGTCATCGAGAAGCTCGCGTTCGTGCACTCGCTGCGCGAACCCGCGAGCACCTCGGGCTCGGCCGACTGACGCATCCGCCGCCGCCGTCGACGCCGCCGCCGCCGATAACGCCGACGCCGATAGCGCCGACGCCGAATGGGTCACTTTCACCCCATTTCAGAGGCCGCCACGGGGTGAAAGCGACCTATTCGGCGACGATCGCGGCGTGCGGGTGGGCATTCGAAGACCCTGCCGAGCAGGTCCGTGTCCTCGCGAGCGCGCCGAGCCCAGGCCCGGACGGCCTCATCGGCACTCATCGGCGCGCATCGGCGCGCATCGACGCACCTCGACGCACCTCGAAGTGAGCGCCGAGTCGTGTCGTTTCAGCTACGCGGCGCTCAGCGGGTGATGGCGAGCTGGCCGATCGCGGTCACGGGGGCGACGCGGCCGTCGGACAGCTCGTACTGGCAGCCGACGATGCTCAGCGCGCCGCTCGCGACGGCGTCGCTGATGACGCGCGAGCTGCGCACGAGCGAGTTGATGGTCGAGTACAGGTGGCGGCGACCGACGGCTTCCACGTCGATCTGCGCCTCGTCGACGTACGGGGTCGACTGGTCGCTCGTGAACCACTCCTCCTGCACGGAGGGCTGGATGCGCGCGAGCTCGTCCTTGATGGCGGGCGTCACGTCGCGGGGGTGCGCCGTGGTCTGGTTGATGGCGGCCTTCACCGCGCCGCAGGAGCCGTGCGCGAGCACCACGATGAGGGCCACGCCGAGCTCGGCGACGGCGAACTCCATGGTCGCGGTCGTGTTCTCGTTCGCGATCTGCCCCATGTTGCGGGCGACGAAGAGGTCGCCGAGGCCGCAGTCGAAGAGGATCTCGGCGGCGACACGCGAGTCGGAGCAGCCGAGGAACGCGGCGTTCGGCGCCTGACTGCCCGAGATCTCGGTGCGCCGCGCCGCGCTCTGCTGCGGGTGGAGGAGGTCACCCTTGATGAAGCGCTCATTGCCCTGGACGAGGTCGTCCCACGCTTCCTGGGGAGTGACTCTTGCTGCCGTCATCGTTGCTCCTTCGTGCTGAAACCTGTGACTGCCGAC
This sequence comes from Pseudoclavibacter sp. 8L, assembly GCF_902506465.1. Taxonomy (NCBI): domain Bacteria; kingdom Bacillati; phylum Actinomycetota; class Actinomycetes; order Micrococcales; family Microbacteriaceae; genus Pseudoclavibacter; species Pseudoclavibacter sp. 8L. The sequence continues at coordinate 1,947,558 of NZ_LR733186.1, forward strand.
GCGCATCCGGTGCCGGATGCACGTGCCCCGTTCGAGGGTGCGGCGCCGTCCAAGCGTACTCACCCTCGAGCCGTCCCTCTGCGCCGACTGGGACGCCCGGCGTCGACGCTCCGCACCGGATTCGATCACGAAGGTCCGCAGCCGGCCTGAAAATGTGAGAACGTCAGTTCCCAAGATCAGGGTTGATGGGAGGTGGCGCATGCGACGAGGACACAACCTGCTGGCCGTCGGCGAATACAACCAGGCCGTCATCCTCGACTTCATCCGCCGGGCCCCGGACGGGGTGAGCCGCGTCGAGGTCGCCCAGGCCAGCGGTCTCTCGGCCCAGACCGTGTCGAACGTCACCCGCCGCCTCATCGACGGGGGCCTCGTCCGGGAGGGCGAGCGCCTCATCACCGGGCCGGGCAAACCCCGCACCAGGCTGCGCCTCGACGCGACGAGCCGCTACGCCGTCGGCGTGCACCTCGACCCGACCGTCATCACCTACGCGGTCCTCGACCTCGCGGGTGCCGTCGTCGTCGACCACCGCACGCGCACCCCCACCGAGCCGGACCCCGGCGTCGTCATCGCCGACATGACGAGGGAGATCGCCGCGATCCTCGCACGCGCCGGGATCCCCCGCGACCGGGTGCTCGGCGTGGGGATCGCTGCCCCCGGCCCGCTCGACTCGGCGCGTGGCGTTGTGCTCGACCCGCCCATGCTCGACGGCTGGGAGTCGGTGCCGCTGCGCGACGCCCTCAGCGAGGCCACGGGGTTCCCCGTGGTGCTCGAGAAGGACGTCACCGCCGCGGCCGTCGCCGAGCTCTGGCTCGACTCCGGCCCCCGCCGCGACAACTTCGCGTTCCTCTACTACGGCACCGGCATCGGCATCGGTCTCGTCGTCAACCACGAGGTGCTCCGCGGCGCGAGCGACAACGCCGGCGACCTCGGACACATCATGGTGCAGGCGGATGGCCCCGTCTGCTCGTGCGGTCGCCGCGGCTGCGTCGGCGAGCTCGTCGTCCCGCACCGCCTCGTGAAGCACGCCATCCGCATCGGCGCGCTCCCCGGCGAGGAGAGCGTCGACCGGTCCGACTTCGACGAGGTCGACCGGCTCTTCACGGAGTTCGCGGCGGCCGCCGTCCGCGGCGAGCCCCGCTCGATGGAGGTCATCGAGGCGGCGGCGACGCAGATCGCGCGCGCCCTCGTGAGCCTCATCAACCTGCTCGACATCGACACCGTCGTCTGCGGCGGGCCCTTCTGGCGGCGCATCGAGCCAGCCCTGCGCTCACGCATCGAGGAGCTCGTCAACGCTGACGCGGCCCTCATCCCCCACCACCCGATCTTCGTCCCGAACTCGACGATCGGCGAGGACGTCGCCGCCGTCGGCGCCGGCTGCCTCGTGCTCGACCAGACCCTCGCACCCCACACGTCAGCGCTCCTGATCTCGCGCTGAGCGCTGCCGGGTTGCTCCCCGGACGCAGGTCCGGCGCAGGCACCGGCCTCATGCCCCGAGGCCGTTCACCCGTGCCGTCGTCCGTGCGGTCAGCCTGCCGTCAGCCGTGCCGTGAACCCTCCCAGCCCCGGCCGCCGCGTGGCGGCAAGAAGCTCTTGACATGAGTTAGTCCAATCGGTTTACTTATGGCAGGCCGAAGGCGCGACACCGATGTCGAGCCGCACGGAGAACGGTCGTGGAGCAAGGGAGCACCATGAAAAATCGCACACTCGGGGTCGTGGCACTCGCCGCCGCCTCTGTGCTCGCACTGTCCGCATGCGCTGGCGGCGACTCGGGCGGAGGCGACTCGAACACCATCAAGGTCGCCTACCAGAAGTTCGGGCAGTTCACCCAGATGGACGACCACATGCAGAAGGTCAAGGCCGAGTACGAAGCGGCCAACGAGGGGATGACCGTCGAGCTCATCCCGATCGAGGCGCAGGAAGCCGACTACTTCGCGAAGCTCGCCCTCATGAACCGCTCCCCCGCCACCGCGCCGGACGTCATGTACGAGGACACGTTCATGGTCAAGACCGACGTCGAGGCCGGCTACCTCGCCCCGCTCGACGACTACGTCGCGAACTGGGCCGACTGGGAGCAGTTCCCCGAGAACGCCCGCCAGGCCGGACTCGGCGACGACGGCAAGGTCTACGGCATCCCGATGGGCACCGACACGCGCGCCCTCTGGTACAACCAGGACATCCTGAAGGCCGCCGGCGTGCAGGTGCCGTGGGAGCCGAAGACCTGGGACGACATCATCGCGGCCGCGGAAGCCGTGAAGGCGCACGATCCCAATATCCGCCCCTTCAACATCTACTCGGGCAAGGCCATGTCCGAGGGCGCCTCGATGCAGGGCTTCCAGATGCTCCTCACCGGCACTGAGGACGAGCTCTTCAACACCGACGAGCAGAAGTGGGTCACGGGCTCGCAGGGCTTCATCGACTCGCTCTCCTTCGTCGGCGACATCTACCAGGGCGGCCTCGGACCGACCCCGCAGGAAGCGCTCGACAAGAACGTCGGCACCAGCATCAACACCGAATGGATCCCCAACGGGCAGCTCGCGATGAGCCTCGACGGCTCCTGGGTGAGCGGCACCTGGCTCGACTCCGGCTCGAAGCCGTGGCCGGAATGGTCGGACGTCATGCAGGTCACGCCGATGCCGACGCAGGACGGCCAGGACCCGGGCGTCACGAGCATGTCCGGCGGATGGACCCTCGCCATGGGCGCCGGAACCAAGAACCCGGACGCCGCCTGGGACTTCATCAGCCTCGCCCTCAACCAGGAGAACGCGCTGAGCTACGACGTGGCGGCAAGCCAGGTGCCGGTGCGCACCGACGTCGCCGAAGCCCCCGAGTACACGGACGCCAACCCGACGTTCGGCTTCTTCGCGGACCTCGTGCCCGACACGAACTTCCGCCCAGCGAACTCCGACTACTCGCAGGTCTCCGCCGCGATCACGGTCGCCATGGAGGCCGTCATGACGGGCCAGCAGACACCAGAGGAAGCCGCCGCCGCCTACGACAAGGCCGTCATCGGCATCGTCGGCGAAGAGAACACGACGTCGGCGTCGAGCTGATGACCGCCACCCTCTCCCCCGTCTCGGGAGCGCCCCGCGCTCCCGAGACGGGGCGGCCCGCCCCCAAGAAGCGGAAGGCGCTGCAGCGGGTCACCCGCGGCGTGCCGCTGATCCCAGCGGTCGGTCTCCTCGCCGTCTTCCTCCTCGGGCCCGTCATCTCGTCGTTCTACGGCTCGTTCACCAACTCCACGCTGAGCGGCGTCGGCGCCTCGAGCGCGGAGTTCGTCGGGTTCCAGAACTACCTCGACCTCTTCGCGAGCCCCGACTTCCCGAAGTCCGTGCTGATCACGCTCATCTTCCTCGTCGCGTCCGCGATCCTCGGGCAGAACGTGCTCGGTCTCGGCCTCGCCGTGCTCATGCAGTCGTCGAACAAGGTCGTGCGCAGCACCGTGAGCACCATCGTCGTGACCGCCTGGGTGCTGCCGGAGATCGTCGCCGCGTTCGCGGCCTACGCGTTCTTCAGCGACGCGGGAACGCTCAACACGATGCTCGCCGCGATCGGCATCACCGGCCCCAACTGGCTCTACACGCTGCCCCTGCTGAGCGTGATCCTCGCCAACACGTGGCGCGGCACCGCCTTCTCGATGCTCGTCTACCGGGCAGCCCTCAACGACGTCCCGCCGGAGATCACAGAAGCGGCCGAGGTCGACGGCGCGAGAGGCTGGCAGCGCTTCACGCTCATCACGCTGCCCATGATCCGCCGCAGCATCTCGACGAACCTCATGCTCACGACCCTGCAGACGCTCTCGGTCTTCGCGCTCATCTTCGTGATGACCAACGGCGGGCCAGGCACCGACAGCACAACGCTGCCGCTGCTCGCCTACCAGGAGGCGTTCCGCTTCGGCCAGCTCGGCTTCGGCACCGCCATCGCCACCATGCTGCTGCTCGTCGGCGCGCTGTTCTCGGTCGCCTACATCAGGGCGCTCAAACCGGAGGTGGACTGATCATGTCAAGCAACACATCCGTGGCCGCGGCTGACCCCGCCGTCACGACCAGGTCCATCGCGACGGGCGGCCACCACGTCGAGACGAGCATGGCGGCCCCTCGGGGGCGCGCGATGCGCTGGTTCGCGAACATCGTGCTCAGCGTCATCGGCGTCATCTTCCTGCTCCCCCTCGTCTGGCTCCTCCTGGCGTCGTTCGACTCGACCGCGACCCTGTCGGTGAAGTGGCCGGAAGCACCGTCGCTCGACAACTTCCTCGCCGTCCTCACCCCGGAGATCTCCCTTATCCCGCTCTGGAACAGCCTCGTGCTGTCCGGCGGATGCGCGATCGTCACGGTGCTCGCAGCGATCCTCGCCGCGTATCCGCTCTCCCGCTACAAGTCGCGCATCAACAAGCCGTTCCTGTACGGGGTGCTGTTCGGGACCTGCCTGCCGATCACCGCGATGATGGTGCCCGTCTACGCCCTGTTCGTGGCGTTCAACCTCATCGACAACATGTTCGGCACCATCCTGTTCCTCGCCGCGACGTCGCTGCCCATGGCGATCTGGATGATGAAGAACTTCATGGACTCGGTGCCCGTCTCCCTCGAGGAGGCGGCCTGGACGGACGGCGCCTCGGCCATGGCGACCCTGCGGCTCATCGTCGTGCCGCTCATGCGCCCCGGCATCGCAGTCGTGTTCATCTTCGTCTTCATCCAGACGTGGGGGAACTTCTTCATCCCCTTCATCCTCCTGCTGAGCCCCGACAAGCTGCCCGCCGCGGTGAGCATCTTCTCGTTCTTCGGCCAGTACGGCGCGGTCGCCTACGGCCAGCTCGCCGCGTTCTCGCTCCTCTACTCCCTGCCGGTTCTGGCGCTGTACGTGCTCGTGTCCCGCCTCGGCGGCGGCTCGTTCGCCCTCGCCGGCGCCGTCAAGGGCTGACCTCCAACTTCCAACGTTCCCTTCAACGCAGAAAGGCGCTCCATGCCTGACCCCACGCAGTTCGTCGACCTCCGCATCCGCCGGTTCGTGTCCGAACGACTCACCCCCGCCATCTACCGCGAGCGCGAACAGCTCACCGTCACCTCCTGGGACGTTCCGGGCGAGCCCGTACCGTTCGCCGAGGCGGTCACCCAGCAGTTCACGCCCTTCCGAGTCGGTGACGAGTGGAGCCGCCCGTGGGGAACCACGTGGTTCCACATCACCGGCACCGTCCCAGCCGACTGGGAGATGACGGATGCACGCGTCGAGGTGCTCGTCGACCTCGGCTTCGTGAGCGGCCACCCGGGCTTCCAGGCCGAGGGCCTCGTCTGGACCCCGGAAGGCCACATCCTGAAGGCCATCGAGCCCCGCAACACGGCGGTGCCGCTGAAGATCGGCCCAGGCGACAGCATCGACCTCTACATCGAGGCGGCGTCGAACCCGGACGTGCAGGGCGAGTCGGTCTACGCGCCCACCCCCATGGGCGATCTCGCCACCTCCGGCGACGCCCCCATCTACCGCACTCGGGTGCTCGACATCGGCCTACGCGACGTGCCCGTGTGGGAGCTGGCGCAGGACGTGTGGACCCTCGACGGCCTGTGGCGCGAGCTCGGCGAGGAGTCGCCCAGGCGTGCAGAGATCCTCCGCGGGCTCGAGCGCCTCATCGACACCCTCGACCCCGACGACATCTCCAGCACGGCGAAGGCCGGCCGCGAGGTGCTCGCTCCCCTGCTCGCCTCCCCCGCCTACGCGAGCGCCCACCACGTGGTCGCCGTCGGCCACGCGCACATCGACTCGGCCTGGCTGTGGCCAGTGCGCGAGACGATCCGCAAGTGCGCGCGCACCTTCTCCAACGTGCTCTCGCTCATGGACGAGAACGACGACTTCCTCTTCGCCTGCTCGTCGGCGCAGCAGTTCGCGTGGATGAAGGAGCACTACCCGGACCTGTTCGAGCGCATCAAGGTGCGAGTCCTCGAGGGGCGCTTCGTGCCCGTCGGCGGCATGTGGGTGGAGTCGGACACCAACCTGCCGGGCGGCGAGGCCATGGCCCGCCAGTTCGTGGCGGGCAAGGGATTCTTCATCCGCGAGTTCGGCATCGAGCCGCCCGAGGTGTGGCTGCCCGACTCCTTCGGCTACTCGGCCGCGCTCCCCCAGATCGTCAAGGCCGCCGGCTCGAAGTACTTCCTCACGCAGAAGCCGTCGTGGAACGAGACGAACGTCATGCCGCACCACACCTTCAACTGGGAGGGCATCGACGGCTCGCAGGTGTTCACGCACTTCCCACCCGTCGCGACCTACAACTCGGTGCTCTCGCAGGAGGAGCTGCACAAGGCGCAGCGCGATTACAAGGAGAAGGGCGAAGCCAACTCCTCCCTTGTGCCGTTCGGCTACGGCAACGGCGGCGGCGGTCCGACCCGCGAGATGATCGCGGCCGCGGAGCGCACCCGCGACCTCGAAGGGTCTCCCACGGTCGAGATGACGAGCCCGCAGGCGTTCTTCGAACAAGCCGAGGCCGAGCTCGAGCAGCCGCCCGTCTGGTCAGGCGAGATCTACCTCGAGTTCCATCGGGGCACCTACACGTCGCAGGCGCGCACGAAGCGCGGCAACCGCCGCAGCGAGCACCTGCTGCGCGAGGCGGAGCTGTGGGCGAGTGCGGCGACGATCCGCACGGGCGCCGCGTACCCGTACGCGGAGCTCGAGTCGGCCTGGCAGACGGTGCTCCTGCAGCAGTTCCACGACATCCTTCCCGGCTCCTCCATCGCCTGGGTGCACCAGGTCGCCGAGGAGCACTACGAGCGGGTCGCGGGTGAGCTCGAGACGCTCATCTCGTCGGCGCTCGGCTCGCTGACGGGCGCCGGAGAGACGGCGCTGCTCGCGAACGCCGGACCGTACGCGGTGGACGGCGTGCCCGCGCTCGGTGGTGGCGCATCCGGTGCCGCCTCAGGTGCCGCGCCGCACGGCGCCCCGGTGACGCTCACGCGCTCCGGTGACACCCTGGTGCTCGACAACTCGCTGGTGCGCGTGACGATCGACGCGGACGGTCTCGTGTCGTCGTTCTTCGACGTCGCCGCGGATCGTGAGCTGGTTCCGGCCGGCGAACGCGCAGCCGAGCTGTGGATCTACCGCGACACCCCCGCTCAGTGGGATGCGTGGGACATCGACGTGCACTACCAGCGTCACGGCCGCCCGATCCGCTCGGTCGACTCGATCGAGGTCGTCTCGGAGGACGCCGACCGGGTCGTCGTGCGAGTGTCTCGCTCGCACGGCTCGAGCACCTTCGTGCAGGAGCTGTCGCTGAGCGCCGGGCGTCCGACGCTCGACCTGACGACGGATGTCGACTGGCATGAGCGCCAGAAGCTCCTCAAGCTGGCGTTTCCGCTGGATGTGCACGCGGAGCGGTCGTCGTCCGAGATCCAGTTCGGGCACGTCAACCGCCCCATCCACCGCAACACGTCGTGGGACGTCGCACGGTTCGAGACGAGCGCGCACCGTTGGGTGCACGTCGGCGAGACCGGCTACGGGGTGGCCGTCGCGAACGACTCGACGTACGGGCACGACGTGACCCGCACGACCCGCGAATCCGGCGGCACGACCACCCTCGTGCGGGAGTCGCTGCTGCGGGCTCCCACCTTCCCGGACCCGCACGCCGACCAGGGCCGACACGTGCTCCGCACCTCGGTGCGAGTGGGAGCGGAAGTGCTGGACGCGGCCGCCGAGGGCTACCGACTCAACGTCGCACCTCGCGCCGTGACCGGCGCCGCGGCCATCGAGCCGCTGCTGACGGTCGATGACCCGGCCGTCGTGGTGGAGGCTGTGAAGCTGGCCGAGGACCAGAGCGGCGACGTCGTCGTCCGCTTGTATGAGGCTCGCGGTGCGAAGGCTCGGGCAACGGTGACGCCCGGGTTCGCGTTCGAGTCGGTCGCTGAGACCGACCTGCTCGAACGTGACGTCGACCAGACGGCGATCGTGGATGCGGAGGGGGCCCTGGCCCTTTCGGTGCGCCCGTTCCAGCTGGTCACGCTCCGCTTCCGTGGGGTGTCGGCGCTGCGCTGACGACTGGGGAGACCGGGCGGGCAGACTGCGCTGCCCGCCCGGTCGAACGCTGTGGCGAACCGCACCCGCGGACTCCTGGGTGCCGGTTCGCCACAGCTGTGTCTGCGGGCACCTGCGTCTGCGGCGGCTGTCTCTGCGGGTACCTGTCTCTGCGGGCACCTGCGTCTGCGGGTACCTGCGTCTGCGGGTACCTGCGTCAGCGGGCACCTGCGTCAGCGGGCACCTGCGTCTGCGGGCGGCCCCCGCTCGCGGCCTCTCCCTCGACCTCTCCCTCCCTGTCCCGGCACCAAAGTTGTGGGCGGGTGCGCTCGCCAAGCACCGCAACCGCACTTCGCCACACCTCTGCCCGCGCAGCCCGCCGCTCGAAGCCCGCCGCTCGGGACCCGCCGCTCCGGCTCCCATGCCGCTCCGGCTCCCGTGCCACTCGGGTTCCCGTGCCACTCCGCCTCCCAGATTCTCGCCACTCGAGCTCTCTCGCGGCCCCTCCCTCGCTCACTGTCCCGGCACCAGAGTTGTGGGCAAGTGCGCTCGCGAAGCACCGCAACCGCACTTGGCCACACCTCTGCCCGCGAAGCCCGCCGCTCGAAGCTCTCCGCTCGGGACCCGTCACTCCGGCTCCCGGGCCGCTCAGGCTCCCGCCCTCTCGCCCCCCGCCGATCGGCTCCCGGCTTCTCGCCACTCGAGCCCTCCCGCGCGGTCTCTCTCGGTCCCTCTCTCGGCCCCTCCCTCGCGGCCCCTCGCTCCCTGTCACGGCACCAAAGTTGTGGGTAAGTGCGCTCGCGAAGCACCGCAACCGCACTTCGCCACACTTCTGCCGGCGAAGCCCGCCGCTCGGAGGCCGCATCCCAGGCCCCCGCTCGGGCCCCCGGATTCCCGCCATTCGAGCTCTCCCTCTCAGCCTCACTCGACCCTCCCTAGGCCCCTCCCTCTCGACCTTTCGCGCTCTCGGCCTTCCTCGCTCCCGTTCGCGCTCCCCACTGTCGCGACACCAGAGTTGTGGGCAAGTGCGCACGCGAAGCACCGCAAACGCACCTGGCCACACTTCTGCCGGCGAAGCCCGCCGCTCGGAGGCCGCATCCCGGTGCTTCCCAGCGGGACCGGCGTTAGATGGATGGCGGAGCGCGCAGCCCCGACGCGCGCAGGAATGAGCGACGATGCCCACCTTCACGAACATCCATCACCTCGCGGTGACCGTCCGCGACCTCGAGACGAGCGTCGCCTTCTACGAGCAGGTCTTCGGCTTCGCCCCGGCGACCGAGATCGACGACGAATCGCTGCACCGCAAGCTGTTCGCACTGCCGGGCGGCACGAACCTGGGGCTCACGCAGCACGACGGCGGCACCGACAGAGCGAGTGGCGGAGGGTTCTCGCCGTTCTCGCCGGGACTCGATCACATCGGGCTCACCGTCGAGAGCCGTGACGAACTCGAGGCGTGGGCGAGCCACCTGAGCGAGCACGGTATCGAGCACAGCGGCATCGTCGAGGCGCCGTATGGCTACGCGCTGAGCTTCAAGGACCCCGACCAGATCGCGCTGGAGTTCTTCGTCTCGAAGTAGGTGCCGCGCGGGCGCCTCCGGCGACAGCTTCCCCCCGCAGAAAGTTGTGGCTTGGTGCACCTGCTGAGCACCGCAACCGCACCAAGCCACAACGCTGTGCACCTCCCGGCACACGCCGACCACCGCGGTCCGGACCGCACACCGAGGTCGGCTCACCCCGCGCCGCCGAAGAGTTGTGGGCAAACGCTTCTAGCAAGCACCGCAACCGCACCAAGCCACAACGCTGCGCACGGCCCGCCCCGACCCGGCACACGCCCCGCGCACCCTGCGCTATTGCGCACCCTGCGCTATTGCGCACCTTGCGCCGCCGCAGAGTTGTGGGGAAACGCTCCTCACAAGCACCGCAACCGCACCAAGCCACAACGCTGCGCACGGCCCGCCCCGGCCCGGCACACGCCGACCGACACGCACCCAACCGCACACCGAAACCAGCTCGCCCCGCAGCGCACCGCGGCGGACAATGCCCTGCACATCCTGCGTCCCTGCGCACCCGGCACCATCGCAGAGTTGTGGCAAAGCGCTCCTCGCCTGCTCCGCAACCGCATCAAGCCACAACAATTCGCGCGTCCCGGCGCGTCCCGGCGCGTCCCGGCACGCGCCAGACGGCGACGGCGCCCTCAGGAGGGCAGCACCATCGAGAGGGTGTAGCTCCAGACGCAGATGAAGGCGAGCATCCCGAGGCTGTAGCCGATGGAGCTGCGGAGGATCTCCCCCTCCCGCCCGGAGAGACCGACCGCGCCCGCGGCGATGGCGATCGACTGCGGCGAGACGACCTTCGCCGTCGTGCCACCTGCTGTGTTGGCGGCGACGAGCAGCGAGGGCGCGACGCCGATGCGTCCGGCCGTCGCGACCTGCAGGGGCCCGAAGAGGGTGTTGTTGTTGACGACCGAGCCGGTGAGGAAGACGCCGAGCCACCCGATGATGGGCGCCAGGAGCGGGAAGACGGGGCCGACGGCTGCGAGCGCGCTGCCGATGCTCGCGGAGCCGCCCGAGTAGTTCGCGATGTTCGCGAGCACGAGGATGAGCGCGATGAGCACCAGCGCCTGCCAGAGCTCGCGGAACGTGGCGGCGAGCTGCCCCCACAGGTCCGCGGCCTTGAGGCTCGGCGTCGTGAGGAACGACACGATGACGGCGAGCAGGATGGCGGTGCCCGTGGCGCTGATGGGGGCGAAGTCCCAGGTGGTCGCGACGGGGTCACCGCTCGAGAGCGCGATCTCACCGGTGAGGCCCGGAATCGGGAACTTGATGACCGCGGCGGCGAGCGGCCCGTCGACGGCGAAGAGCTGCTTGAACGCGGGGATGCTCCACACGAGGATGAGGCCCGTGAGGATGTAGAAGGGGCTCCAGGCGACCGCGATCTCGCGCACGCTGTGACGTTCCACGGCCGGCGCCTCACCTCCGCCTTCGCGGAAGATGCGCTTCGGCTGCCAGAAGCGACCGAACACGAAGAGCGCGAGCATCGCCGCGAGGCCCGAGCCGAGGTCGGCGAGCTCCGGTCCGAGGAACCACAGCACGGACGCCTGCACGCCGCTGAAGACGACGCTCACGACGAGGGTCGCCGGCCAGGTCTCGCGGAGGCCGCGCCAGCCGTCGAGGATCATGACGAGCAGGAACGGCACGAGGAATGTGAGGGGCTGCAGGAGCAGCATCATCATGCGGGACATCTCGAGCACCTCGACGCCGGCCACCTGCGCGCCGACAATCACGGGAATGCCGATCGCTCCGTAGGCTCCCGCCGCGACGTTCGCGACGAGGGACAGCATGGCGGCCTTCACTGGCTTGAAGCCGAGCTGCACGAGGAGGGCCGCGCAGATCGCGATCGGCACCCCGAAGCCCGCCGCGCCCTCGAGGAACGCGCCGAACGCGAAGCTGATGAGCAGCACCTGGATGCGCTGGTCTGGAGAGATGCCCGAGATGGAGGCGCGGATCACGTCGAAGCGTCCGCTCGCGACGGCGAGGCGATACAGCCAGACCGCCATGACGATGATGTACGCGATGGGCCAGATGGCGGTGAGGACGCCGAGGAGCCCCGACCCGGCGACGGCGGTCCCCGGCATCCCGAACGCGACGAGCGCGACGAGGATCTCGGCGACGACGGCGATGCTGGCAGCGAGCATCCCCTTCATCTTGAGCGCCGTGAGGCAGATGAAGAAGATGGCGATCGGGATCACGGCGACGAGCGCCGACAGCCAGGGATTTCCGAACGGGTCGATGTCCTGCATCCACATGAGAAGCTCCGTCCATCGTGAGGTCGAGAGCGCTGGGGAGCGTGCGCTGGTCTCTGCTCGTCACAGTAGCGGGCATGGGTCTCGCGGGGCGAGCGTTTCGCCGGCGAAGTGCCGCCCGAACTTCTTTCGGTGCCTCGCATTGTTCGTGGGACCGAGGGACGCACAAGTGCGGCCGGGACAGTTTGCGCTGTCACTGCGATCCGCGGTTAGTGACACTTCCTGGCAGAAGTGTTACTAAGGTTGGGGCTTGCCAACATCTGCGGGCGATGCGAACGAGCCGATGCTCGCCATTCCGGCGGTCGGCGTGGCGCTGCACAACTGGCGCCCGTCGGACCCCCGCCTGTTCTCACGTTCCGAGCTGAAGCGCCAGACGGGTGCGTACTCGTCGGCGATACCGACGCGACTCGCAGATTGGTCCCCCACGCTCACGAGCGAGCTCGGAGCAGACCTTGAAGATGCCAGTCGAGCCCTGAGCGACTTCGATCGCCATGCGTCGCTCGTCCTCGGCACGGAGAACACCGCTCTGGCCTCGATGGCGGCGATCCTGCTCCGCACGGAGAGCGCGTCGAGTTCACAGATCGAGAACCTCACCGTGAGTGCCAGACAGCTCGCCCTGGCTGAGATCGGCGCAGGCACCTCCCCGAACTCGCGGACGGTCATCGGCAACGTCCGCGCGATGGAGGCCGCCGTCACGCTGACAGAGCCCCTGTCCGTTGGCACGATCCTGACGATGCATCGCGAGCTGCTCGCGCATCAGCAGGGCATGGAGGCGCACGCGGGCCTCCTGCGCGAGGAGTTGGTCTGGATCGGGAAGGGAAACGCGGGCCCGCGCGAGGCTGACTTCGTGGCCCCGCAACCGGAGCTCGTCCCGCCAGCACTCGATGACCTGCTCCTCTTCGCCGACCGCGCCGACCTGCCCGCGTTGCTGCAGATCGCCGTGGCGCACGCGCAGTTCGAGACGATCCATCCGTTCGTCGATGGGAACGGCCGCACAGGACGCGCCCTCGTGCAGGTCATGCTGCGCGCCAGCGGGATCGCGTCGCACACCACCGTGCCCTTGTCGGCAGGCCTCCTGACCGACCTCAATCGCTACTTCGCGGCACTTGGCGCGTTCCGAGACGGCGACGCCAGTCCGATCGTCCGCACCTTCACTCAGGCTGCGAGGTTCGGCGCCGCGGCGGGTGGGGACCTCGTCGACGCGCTGCGCGCCGAGCTGGCGGCCTCTCGCGAGCTCCTGGCGGGCGTCCGCCCGCAGGCCTCGGCCCTGCGGCTGCTGCCATTGCTCGTCGGGCAGCCGATCGTCGACTCCGCGTTCGTGCAGAGGGCACTTGCTGTGGATGCAGTCACCGCCAATCGCGCCCTTGCTCTGCTGACCGACCGCGGGGTCCTCACCGAGCGCACCGGCAGACGCCGGGGACGGGTCTGGCAGCATTCCGGAATGCTGGGCGCCCTGGACGAGTTCGCGACGGGCATTCGCCGCGCCCGGCGCTGAGCTGTCACCGCATCCACCGTTTCTCTCGACGCTCCTGCGACAGACTGCTCTCATGAGGCGAATCGAGGCAGTTCTCGGAGACATCACGGAGCAGGCCGTCGACGCGGTCGTGAACGCGGCGAACAACGGGATGCGCGGGGGCGGCGGGGTCGACGGCGCCATCCACCGTGCGGGCGGGCCCGCGGTGCTCCGCGACTGCGTGGCCAGGTTCCCGGACGGCCTTGCGACCGGGGATGCGGGATACACGACCGCCGGCGAGCTGCCAGCACGATGGGTCATCCACACCGTCGGCCCCGACTACGGCTCGGGCCAGCGCGACCGCGCGCTCCTCACCTCCTGCTACCGGCGCTCGCTCGAGGTCGCCGACGAGCTCGGCGCCACCTCGGTCGCGTTCCCTCTCGTCAGCGCCGGCATCTACGCCTGGCCGCTCGAGGACGCGATCGCCGCCGCCGTCGACACCATCGCGAGCTCGAGGTCGCAGGTCCAGGAAGTGCGCATCGTCGTGCGCGACCCCGAGATCCTCGCCCGAGTGGAGCGCGAGCTCCGAAATCGCGCCGCTGACGCCTGACGCCCTTCCCGGGCAGGTGGGTCAGAACTCGAGCGTGCCCGCCATCCGCTCTCCCGCGACCTCGACCCAGTCGAGCGTCTCGTCCATGGCGCGCCGGCCAGAGCCTGCGAGCTCAGACAAGGACACGATGCTGACCCCGTCCCGAGCGAGCACCGCCCGCTCCTCGGCGCCGAGGCCCACGCGGCCAGCGATCACCCCGAAGCGTGCGCCTTCCTCGAGCGCGAGCCTGCGCACGAGCGAGGGGACCTTGCCTGCCTCGGACTGCGCGTCGAAGCTGCCCTCCCCGGTGATGACGAGGTCTGCCCCGCGCAGCAGCTCCCGCAGGCCGACCGCCTCGGCGACGGCCACGGCGCCCGCCGAGACCTCCGCGCCGACCGCGAGCAGGCCGAATCCCGTGCCGCCCGCTGCACCAGCACCGGGGTGCGCCGCGAGCGCGAGGACATCGCCGCTCGCTTCCGGTGCCCCGTCGAGCACCTGCGCGAGCCGCGTCAGCCCGGCCTCGAGCAGGGGAACATCGTCGACGGATGCGCCCTTCTGCGGCCCGAACACGGCGGCAGCCCCGGCCACCCCGAAGAGCGGATTCACGACATCGGTCAGCGCGACGAGGCCGTCGGCGGGGAGCCGGACGAGTCCGGAGATGTCGACGCTCTCGAGCGAGTGCAGTCCGCGATTCCCGAGCGGGATGTCGGCGCCAGCGGCGTCGAGGAACCGCACGCCGAGCGCCGACAGCATCCCTGCGCCGCCGTCGGTCGACGCGCTGCTCCCCAGCCCGACGAGCACTCGCCTCGCGCCGTGCTCCGCCGCGAACCTGATCGCCTGACCGAGCCCGATGGTCGACGCTCGGGCGCACGACTCGCGGTCGACCCCGTCGAGCAGCGCGATGCCGCTCGTCTCCGCCAGCTCGACGACCCAGGTGCCGTCCGGGAGCTCCACGAGCTCAGCGTCCACGGGGGCACCGAGCGGCCCCTCGACGCGCACCGACACCACTCGCGCGCCTGGGACCGAGCCGGCGATGGCCGCTGTCGTCCCCTCGCCGCCATCGGCCATCGGCACCTCGACGCACTCGTCCCCGGGCCTGGCGCGCAGCCAGCCCCGCCTGATCGCCGCGGCGACCTCGGCCGCCGAAGCGGTGCCCTTGAACGAATCCGGTGCGATGACGGTGCGGCGCTGCATACCCCCAACCTACCGACCGGAACGCGCCCGAGGAAAGCGTTTCCCGCTAGGCTCCAGATATTCAGGGCGGCACGCACCGTCGCGCGCCGGGGAGGAGACACGTGAGTCGACACGGAAACCACGTCACGCTCGGCGAGGTCGCGCAGGCGGCAGGCGTCTCGATCGCAACCGCCTCGCGCGCCATCAACGGCAGCGCTGGCAGGCGCGTGAACGAGGAGATCAAGAAGCGCGTCCAGGAGACCGCCGACCGGCTCGGCTACTCACCCAACCTAAGCGCGCAGGCCGTCGCGAGGGGCGCATCCTCGACCATCGCCGTGGTCGTGAGCGACATCGCCGACCCGTACTTCAGCGCCATCGCGGCGGGCGTCATGCGCGGCGCCGAGGAAGCCAACCTCATCGTGACCATCGCCGCCGCGGAGCGGAGCGTCACGAACGAGCTCGAGATCGTGCGCACCCTGCGCGGGCAGCGCCCCCGTGCCATCATCCTCACCGGATCCAGGCGCATCGACGACCCGCAGCAGGCGGCCCTCGAGGAGCAGCTGCTCGCATACGACGCCTCCGGCGGGCGAGTTGTGCTCGTCGCCCAGGCCCCTTCTCCCTTCGACGTCGTCGAGCTCCGCAACCGGGACGGTGCGCAGGAGCTCGCACGCCAGCTCGTGAACCAGGGCGGCCGGAGGTTCGGGATCATCACGGGGCCCCTGGAGCTGCTCACCAACCGAGACCGCGTGGATGGCTTCACCGAGGGGCTCGCAGAATCGGACCTCGGCATCGACGACGACGCCGTCATCTCCACCGCCTTCACCCGCGACGGCGGCTACGAGGCGCTGCGCACGCTCCTCTCCCGTTTCCCGGACACCGACACCATCTTCGCGACCAGCGACCTCATGGCCACGGGCGTCCTCACCGCCCTCCGAGACCTCGGCAAGGAACCCGGCCGCGACGTGTCGGTCGCCGGCTTTGACGACATCGCGCTCGTGCGCGACGTGACCCCACCCCTCACGACCGTCGTCGCACCCCTGAGCGACATGGGCTACCGCGCCGTGCGCCTAGCCCTCGCGGAGCGCGGCAAGGACGGCCCCGTCGTGCTGCCCGTCAACACGGCCGTCGTCATCCGCGAGAGCACTCCGCGCCGCGACTGAACCGTTCGCGCGGGCGTCCTCGAGACCACCCGCGATCTGGGCCCGCAGACTAGGCCGGCACCCCATCCTCGATCTCACGCTTGTTTCGGTAAGCGCTTTCCAATACGCTGGTCGAAGTCTCAACGCCGAGACTCAGACGAGAGGATGGATATGACCACGGACAAGCTCGGGATCATCGTCAACGGCGCGACGGGGCGCATGGGCTACCGCCAGCACCTCGTCCGCTCACTGCTCGCCCTCCGCGACGAGGGCGGTATCCCGCTGTCGGACGGCACGCGGCGCCCGATCGAGCTCTACCTCGTCGCCCGCAACGAGGAGCGCCTCCGCGAGCTGGCCGCGAAGCACGGCATCGACAAGTACACGACCGACCTCGACGTCGCCCTCGCCGACGAGGACTTCCCCGTCTACTTCGACGCCCTCATCACGCGACTGCGCGTGCCCGCGATCCGGAAGGCCATCGCCGCAGGCAAGGCCATCTACACCGAGAAGCCCACGGCCGAGAGCTACGCCGACGCGCTGGCCCTCGCCGAGGAGGCGGAGGCGGCCGGCGTCAAGAACGGCGTCGTCCACGACAAGCTCTACCTGCCGGGCCTCATCAAGCTGCGCCGCCTCATCGAGAGCGGCTTCTTCGGCGAGATCCTCTCCGTGCGCGGCGAGTTCGGCTACTGGGTCTTCGAAGGCGACTGGCAGCCCTCGCAGCGCCCGAGCTGGAACTACCGCTCCGAAGACGGCGGCGGCATCGTCGTCGACATGTTCCCGCATTGGAACTACGTCATCGAGAACCTCTTCGGCGAGATCTCCTCCGTCTACGCCGAGACGCGCACCCACATCCCCGAGCGCGTCGACGAGGCGGGAAAGCGCTACACGGCAACCGCCGACGACGCGGCCTACGCGATCTTCGACCTCGCTGACGGACCGATCGTGCAGTTCAACTCGAGCTGGACCGTGCGCGTCAACCGCGATGAGCTCGTCGAGATCCACGTCGACGGCACGCACGGGAGCGCCGTCGTCGGCCTCTTCGGCGCCAAGGTGCAGCCCCGCAACGTCACCCCCAAGCCCACCTGGAACCCCGACCTGCGCGACGAGCACGACTACTCCGCCGACTGGATCGAGGTGCCGCAGAACGATGCCGTCGACAACGGCTTCAAGCTGCAGTGGATCGAGTTCCTCCGCTACGTACTCGAGGATGGCACCCACGACTACGACTTCCGCTCGGGGGCCAAGGGCATGCTGCTCGCCGAGGCCGCCCTCGAGTCGAACGCGTCTGGCCGCCGCGTGTCGCTCGCAGATCAGGCGGCTGCGAAGTGACGGCGACGCAGGTGATCGACAGCACGCGGACGGCGACCGGCACTCGCCTCGCCCTGCTCTCCCCCGCTGGCGAGTCGTCGCGGGTCGAGCTGCTCGAAGCCCCCGCCTTCCAGCGCCCCACGGGCGGGCTCCGCTCCCGTGAGCTGTACGCGGCGGCGCACGTCATCCCCCGTGCGACAGCCGACAACGTGCCTGGCGCGCCTGCCGACATCGACTGGGATGCGACGCTCGGCTACCGGCGGCAGCTCTGGTCGTGGGGTCTCGGCGTCGCCGACGCCATGGACACGGCGCAGCGCAACATGGGACTCGACGCTCTGGCGACGCGCGAGCTCATCGCCCGCAGCTCCGCGGCAGCGCGCGAGGAGGGCGGCACCATCGCCGTCGGCGTCAACACCGACTCCCGCACCGAGGAGATGCTGACCCTCGACGAGATCGAGCGTGCCTACCTCGAGCAGCTCGAGCTCGCTGAGGCGCAGGGCGCGCTGCCCGTCATCATGGCGAGCCGCCACCTGGCCCGCGCCGCGCAGTCCCCCGCCGACTACGCCCGCGTCTACACGCGTGTGCTCGGCGCCGTCTCGTCGAAGGCGGTGCTGCACTGGCTGGGCACCGCGTTCGACCCGGCTCTGCGCGGCTACTTCGGCGCCGACGCCTGGCAGCAGGCGTCCGACCTTGTCATCACCCTCATCGAGGAGCACGCCGACAAGGTCAGCGGCATCAAGATGAGCCTCCTGGATGCGGACGCCGAACGGGCCGTTCGCGCCCGCCTCCCCGAGGGCGTCACGATGTTCACGGGCGACGACTTCAACTACGTCGAGCTGATCGAGGACGACGCGGACGGCATCCACTCCGACGCCCTCCTCGGCGCGTTCAGCGTGCTCGCGCCGAACGCATCCGCCGCCGTGCAGGCCCTCGACGCTGGCGACCCCGCTGAGTTCCGGCGCATCCTCGAGCCGACGCAGGAGCTGTCGCGGCAGGTCTTCGCCGCCCCCACCTTCTACTACAAGACGGGCGTCGCGTTCCTCAGCTGGCTGAACGGCCACCAGAATGCGTTCCAGATGGTGGGCGGGCTGCACGCGGCCCGCAGCCTCCCGCACCTCTCGCGCATCGTGGAGCTCGCGAACACGTCGGGCGCGCTTGAGCGGCCCGAGCTCGCGGCCGAACGCTGGCACGCGATGCTGCGCCTCAACGGCGTCGACGCCACCTCGGGGGTGCTCGCATGAGCGCGCACCCCCGCCTGTCGATCAACCAGGCGACGATCAAGCACGCCTCGCTGCGGCAGGCCGTCGATGCGACCGTGCGCCAGGGCGTGCAGAGCATCGGGCTGTGGCGGGAGCCGGTCGCGGATGTCGGCCTCGCGGAGGCGGCGCGCATGCTCGCCGACTCCGGCCTGCGGTTCTCCAGCCACTGCCGCGGCGGGTTCGTGACGATGCCGGAGGGCGCTGAGCGTCGGGGCGCCATCGACGACAACCGCAGGGCCATCGAGGAGGCGGCGACGCTCGCCGCGGCCGGCGCTCCCGGGTCGTCGGCATCGCTCATCATCGTGGCGGGAGGCATCCCGGAGGGAAGCCGTGACCTCGCGGGGGCCCGCGGCCGCCTCGAGGAGGCCATCGCCGAGCTCGCGCCCGAGGCGCAGGCGGCGGGCGTCACGCTTGTGCTCGAGCCGCTGCACCCCATGTACGCGTCCGACCGGGCGGTGCTCTCGACCCTCAAGCAGGCGCTCGACCTCGCCGATCGTGTCGGGAGCCCCGCCGTCGGCGTGGTCATCGACTCGTTCCACGTCTGGTGGGATCCGGATGCCCAAGAGCAGATCGCCCGGGCCGGGAGAGACGGCCGAATCGCCTCGTACCAGGTGTGCGATTGGGCGACTCCCCTCCCCGCCGACGTGCTGCTGAGCCGCCACCTCCCCGGCGCCGGGATCATCGACTTCGCCGAGCTCACGAGCTGGGTCACCGACGCCGGCTACACGGGCGACGTCGAGGTCGAGGTGTTCAACGCCGAGCTGTGGGCGAAGGACTTCGACGAAGCCGTTGCCGACACGGTCGAGGCCTTCGGAACGCACGTCGGTACCCACCTCGCGCTGCCGGTGCGCGGCTGAGGCCAGACCCCGCACGAGCGAGCAGAGCGCCTGCCCCGATCTGGGGCAGGCGCTCTGCTGTGCCCGCGCTGTTCTGCCGGGGCCCGGGGCGGGCCTGCCGGGGCGCAGTGCCCGCGCTGTCTTACCGGGCCCCGGGGCGAGCGTTCCGGCACACGAAGAGGCCCGCCCACCTTGCGGTGAGCGGGCCCGGCGCTTCGAGGGTCGCGGTTCGACGGGGCGCTCAGTCGCCGCCGAGAGGGCTTCCGAGGAGTTCGCGGATGCGTCCGGCGACCTTGTGGAAGCGCGGGTCCTCGAGCGTCGGCTCGTACTCGCGTTCGCGCGGCAGGTCGACGTCGAACTCCTGGATGATCGTGCCGGGGCGCGGCCCCATGAGCACCACCCTGCTCGCCAGGTAGACGGCCTCGGGCACGGAGTGCGTCACGAGGAGCACCGTCAGGTCCGTCTGCGCCCAGAGTCTCTGGAGCTCGACGTTGAGGTGCTCCCTCGTGAGCGCATCCAGGGCCCCGAAGGGCTCGTCCATGAGGAGGACATCGGGGTCATGCAGGAGGGCCCGGCACAGGGAGACGCGCTGCTGCATGCCGCCAGACAGCTCGTGCGGGAGGGCCTTCGCGAAGTCGGTGAGGCTCGTGAGCTCGAGGAGCTCGTCGCACCGCTTCGACGCTGCCGTCTTGTCGAGGCCTCGCATCTCGGCCTGCAGCAGGATGTTGCCGCGCACGTCCCGCCACGGCAGCAGGGCCGGTCGCTGGAAGACGAACCCGACGTCCTGCCGCGGCGAGGTGACTCGGGAGCCGCGCAGCTCGATGGTTCCCTCGGTCGGCACGGTGAGGCCGGCGACCGCCCGCAGCAGGGTCGACTTCCCGCATCCCGACGGCCCCACGATGGAGACGAACTCCCCCTTGCGGACGTGCAGGTCGACGTCGCGCAGCGCCTGCACGCTGCGACGCTTCGTCTCGAAGCGGATGCCGACGTCGTCGATGCCGAGCAGGTAGTCCTGGTGGCCGCCCGCCGAGGAGGGCGCCGTGCGCTCGTTGACCGTCATGCTCATTCTGCCGCTCCGCTCGGCTCGAAGCTCGCGTCGAAGTAGTCCTCGACGGGCTTCGCCTCCTCGATGAGCCCGGCCGTGGAGAGCACCCCGATGGTCGCCTCCCAGTCTGCGGTCGTGTTGACGCCGGGCGCGTTGCCGTCGCTCTCGGGGGATGTGAGGAGCGGGATGGTGTTGTTCCACTGCTCGATGAGCACTTCCGCCGCGGGCATCTGCGGGTCCTTGCCGTCCATGGCCGCGACGGCATCCTCAGGCGCCTCGGTGGCTGCCGCGTACGCCTCGGAGGTCGCGGCGACCATGTTCTCGACGAGGTCCGGGTTGCTCTCGATGAGATCGGTATTGGCGACGAGGCCGTTGCTGAAGAAGTTCAGTCCGACGTCGGAGTACTTCAGGTAGGTGACGTCCTTGCCGCTCTGCGCGGCGATCGTCGGACCTTGATCGTGGGCGAAGCCGATGAGCCCGTCGACCTGCTCGTTGATCATCGCGGCCATCTTGCCGGCGGCGTCGAGGTTCTGCTGCGTGACGTCCCCCTCTTCCAGGCCGGCGGCTTCCAGGTAGAGCGGGAACGTCGTCGTCGGCGCGTCTCCCGCGGAGGTCGCGATGGTCTTGCCCTTGAGGTCGGCGGGCGTCGAGATACCGGAGTCGGTGAAGACCTGCACGGCGGACGGCGTGGTCTGCAGGAAGACGCCGACGCTGCGGATGCTCACACCCTTGTCGATGTTGGCGAGCACAGCCGGGGTGTCTGCCCAGCCGAAGTCCACCTGCCCTTGGCCGACGGCCTGGGCGGTCTTCGTCGACCCCTGGCCCGCCTGGATAGTGAGGTTGATGCCGTGCTCTTCGAAGATGCCCTGTTCGACCCCGTAGTAGAAGGGGGCGTGCTCGCCGTACGGGTACCAGTTCAGCATGAGCGTCACGTCGGTGAGGCCGGCTTCGCCGTCGGCTCCGGCTGCTCCCGGTTCGGGGGATGCGTTGCCGGAGCACGCGGTGAGGAGGAGCGCGCTGGCGGCGACGGCGGTGACGAGCCCGTTGCGGATTGTCTTCTTTGACATGAGGGGCCTTTCCAGTTGAGGGTCGAGGCGGTGTGGGTCGAGAGGGTGGGAGATGGCTGCTGTCAGCTGTCGAGGTTGCGACGCGACGCGTGCCAGGGCACGAGGAAGCGCTCGGCGACGAGGATGACGGCGAAGAGGAGGATGCCGAGGAGGGACATGATGATGAGGGCGGCGAACAGCATGGCGGTGTCGACGTTGCCGTTGGCCTGCAGGATGACGTAGCCGAGACCGGCGTTGGCGCCGACGAACTCGCCGACGACGGCTCCCGTGACAGCGAGCGTCGCGGCGACCTTCATGCCGGAGAGCAGCTCCGGCAGCGCGGCTGGGAAGCGCACCTTCACGAACGTCTTCCATCGCGAGGCACCCATGGTGCTCGTGAGCTCCAGGATCTCGGGGTCGATCGTGCGGAGACCGCTGATGCCGGCGATGACGATGGGGAAGAAGGCCATGAGCACGGCGACGAGGATCTTCGGTTCGGGACCGAACCCCATCCACACGATGAAGAGCGGGGCGATGGCGATCTTCGGGATGACCTGCGCGAACAGGATCAGCGGGTAGAAGGTGCGCTCGAGGGTGCGCGAGTAGACCATGATGACGGCGACCGCGACGCCGAGGACCACGGAGAGGACGAAGCCGATGACGGTCTCGACGGTGGTCACCCACGTGTTGTCCCACAGGTACTGCGGGTTGTCGGTGAACGCCGCGAGGGTGTCGGCGGGCGATGGCAGGATGTAGGAGGCGACGGTTCCGGTCTCCGTCACGGCCCACCAGGCGGCGAACGCGACGATGAGGAAGATGGCCGGGTAGGTGTAGCCGGAGAGTCCCTTGGCGATGGAGCGTCGCTTCACGGGTGGGGGCGTTGCGTCAGTCGGCGAGCCGATGACTGGGGTGTTGGTGGTTGCGCTCGTCATGCGGAGCTCCTTACAGCGTTGTAAGAGGGGACTCGGTCGAACGCGGCACCCGGTTGAGCTCTGACGGTGGGTAACCGCTTTCCCGATTGCTCCAACATAACGTGGAATGATCCGCGAGACAACCGTCAGTGATCAAGGGAGCGCTTTCCGATTCGCCGCACGGCCGAGCCCGGGCCGAGGGCAACTCCCCGCCCCCGCTCCCAGGCGCCACCCGAGCTCGGTTCGTAGCCTCGAGCACATGAGCGCTTACGACTACTTGATCATCGGCGGAGGAATGGTCGCGGATGCGGCCGCCCGCGGCATCCGCGAACGAGACGAGACGGGCACCATCGGCATCCTGAGCGCCGACGTCGACGAACCCTACGCGCGGCCCGCGCTCTCGAAGAAGCTCTGGGTCGACCCCGACTTCACGTGGGAGCAGACGCCGCTCGGCACGAGCGACGCGACGGGCGCCGAGATCACGCTCGGCACGCTCGTGACGGGCATCGACCGCGAGGCGAAGAGCGTCACGACCGACACCGGCAAGACCGTCAGCTACGGCAAGCTGCTGCTCGCGACGGGCTCGAAGCCCGTCGAGATCGACGTGCCCGAGAGCACGCGCATCCTCTTCTTCCGCTCGGCGAGCGACTACCGGCGCCTGCGCGAGCTCAGCGAGGGGAACGCCCACGCGGTCGTCGTCGGCGGCGGATACATCGGCACGGAGATCGCGGCGGCCCTCGCGCAGAATCACGTGGAGGTCGACCTGGTCTTCCCCGAGGAGGTGCTCGGCGCATCCACGTTCCCGCCGTCGCTCGCCGAACGATTCCAGGAGCTGTTCGTGGAGCACGGCGTTGGGCTCGTGCCCGGGCGCCGCGTCGAGCGCGTGCGCGCCGAGGTGCGGGCACCCTACGACGAGGCGACCGCGGAGGCAGCCGAGACCATAGCTGCCGCGGAGCCCGCGGCTGGCGCCCCTTCCCCCGAGACCACCCCGGATGGCGTGACCGTCGTGTTCGACAACGGAGCGGAGACGGAGGCCGACTTCGTCGTGTTCGGCCTCGGAGCTAAGCCCGTCGTCGACCTGGCGGAGGACTCCGGCCTCGTGGTCGACGACGGAGGCGTGGTCGTCGACGAACAGCTCCGCACCATCGACCCGTCCATCTGGGCGGCCGGCGACATCGCCGTCTACCCGGACCCGGTCCTCGGCCAGACGCGCGTCGAGCACGTCGACAACGCCACCGAGATGGGGGCGGCCGCGGGCCGTTCGATGGCGGGCGCCGCCGAACCGTACTCGCACACCCCGTACTTCT
This sequence comes from Pseudoclavibacter sp. 8L, assembly GCF_902506465.1. Lineage (NCBI taxonomy): Bacteria > Bacillati > Actinomycetota > Actinomycetes > Micrococcales > Microbacteriaceae > Pseudoclavibacter > Pseudoclavibacter sp. 8L. The sequence continues at coordinate 1,971,412 of NZ_LR733186.1, forward strand.
ACTCGATGGTGTTCGGCACGCGGTGGGAAGCGGTCGGCACCCTCGACCCGGAGCTCGACGTGCTGGACGCGGCGCTCCCCGAGTCTGGCGAGTCCGATCAGAGCCGCGTCAGCTACTTCCGCGACGAGTCGGGGGCACCCGTCGGCGTCCTGCTCTGGGACGTCGGCGAGAGCGAAGCACTCCGCGACGCGGCCCGAGCCGTCATCGACGAGGGCGTGACGTCGACCGAGGAACTGCGCACCCGCATCCGCTGACGCCGTCCCACCAGCGCCTGCGCCAGCGACTGCCCACCGGCAGACGCCGAAGGCCCGCCACCTGGGCGGGCCTTCGTGGTCTGCGGCAGTGCCGCGACGGCGGTGCTACTCGGTACCGACTGCCGCGTCGGCTCCGTCGCGCATCTTCTGGATGTGCTCGTCGTGCTGGTTGCCGATCGCGGTGTCCGCGTGGTCTCCGGCCGCGTCGAACGCGTGGTCGGTGAACTGCTCACCCTGCTCGCTGTTCGTCGCCTGCGCTGCCTTGTCGCCGATGTTCTCGAATACCATTCGGTCTCCTTCACTTCGTCGGTTCGACGCGAATGCGCCATACGGAGAGTCCAACATCCGCACGTGGATGCGCGGTGTGCGGCAGCTTGGCGCGACTCAGGCTCACGGCCGCCCGGCTGGTACCGTGCCCATCCGTTCCGCGCGGAGGTCCTCGAGCTCGAGGCCCCGCTCGGTGCTCGGGAAGCGCGCGGCGGTCGAGCGCACCAACGCTGCGGAGAAGTTCGCGCCGAAGAGCTCGCTGCCCGGCTGCAGGGAGAAGCTGTCGTGCAGGGTGCCGACGAGCACGGGGTCGAATCCGGCCGCATCCACGAGCAGCGAGGCACCGGCGATGTCCGCGGGGTCGTCGCCCGCGATGCCGATCCCGCGCCTGCCGACGGCGCCTGCGGGCTTCGGCCCCTCGTCGAGGTCGTGGTAGCCCATGTGATTGAAGGCCTTGACGACTCGCGACTCGGAGAGCAGCTCCTGGACGAGCTCGCTTGTTGCCGCGAACGGGTTGTTGAGGTCGTCGCGCACGCCATCGATCTCCCACCAGTAGTTCATGGCGTCGATGACGAGCTTCCCGCGCAGCTCGTCGCGGGCAATGGCCTCGTGCCCGTCAAGCGGCAGCGCCTTCCCGAGCGGCAGCGCGAGGATGACGATGTCGGCCTGCCGGGCCACCTCGGCGCTGGTGCCCGTGGTCGCGCCGGGCACGAGCACGTCGATGATGAGCTCGATCTTGCTCGGGGAGCCGGAACCCGCGATGAGCACCCGGTAGCCGCTCGCGATGAGGAGGCGGGCGAGTACCGTACCGACCTTGCCGGCCCCCAGGATGCCGATCGTGGGCAGGCTCGCTGCCGACTGACCAGGGGTGGGCTGAGCGTCAGACATTGATGGACTCCTTCGCGAGCAGGGCGCGCACGCGGGGTGCGACCTCGGTACCGAGCAGGGTGATGGTCTGCGAGCGCGCATCGACTGGCAGGCCGATGACGTCGTATTTGAGGTCGAAGCGGCTGATACGCAGCGCCTCGACCATGCGCACGATCTTCTTCGCGACCGTGTCCGGGGAGCCGACGAACAGGGCGCCCGTCTCGAGCTCCTGGAGGTAGCGGTCTTTCGTGGGCGGGTAGAAGCCGCGTTCCCTGCCCATCATCTCGACCATGGGCTTCCACGACTCCCACCAGGTCTCGGCCGCTTCCTCGTCGGTCTCGGCGACGAGGCCGAGCGCGTGCTGGCCGACGCGATTCGCTGGCATCCCGAACTTCTCGAGCGCGCGATGGTAGAGGTCGACGTGGCCGGCGAATCGCTCGGGCTGGCCGCCGATGATGGCGAGCATGAGCGGCAGACCGTAGCGCGCCGCCCGCACGACCGAGTCGGGGCTGCCGCCGACGCCGACCCACGTGGGGATGCCGCCAGGGCGCATCGTCGGGTGCAGGGTCTGGTCGACGAGCGGCGCGCGGACCGTGCCCGACCAGGTCACCGAGGAGTTGCGCTGCAGCTGCATGAAGAGGTCGAGCTTCTCCTCGAAGAGCTGCTCGTAGTCGGCGATGTCGTAGCCGAAGAGCGGGAACGACTGGGTCTGGGATGCGCGCCCCACGACCATCTGCGCGCGCCCGTTCGAGAGCGCGTCGAGGGTAGAGAACTCGTTGTAGAGGCGAACGGGATCGTTGGTGCTGAGCACGGTGACGGCGGAGCCGAGCCCGATGCGCTCGGTCGCCGTGGCGATGCCCGCGAGGACGACGGGGGTCGCGGAGTCGACGAAACCCTCCCGGTAGTGCTCGCCGATGCTGAAGACGTCGAGGCCGACCCGCTCGGCGAGGCGTGCCTCGTCGACGAGCAGGCGCACCGTCTCGGCGTCGGACATGGGACGGCCGTCGACGTTCGGCACGTCGCCGAACGAGTTGAGGCCGATCTCGAATCCGAACTGGGCTGCATCCACTGCGCTCATCTGCGTGCCCTTCTGCGTGCTCATAGGTCCTCCAAGTAGTTGACGCGTCAATCATGCATCCGAGTAGTTGATATGTCAACTACGTGGCATGATGGGGCGACACGAACGACGGAGGACACATGGGCACGCAGAAGCGAACGCAGATCAGCGCCGAGGAGCTGCGGGTCTGGCGCGGGTTCATCGAGACCACGAGCGTGCTGAACTCGCGCCTCGCGAGCCGCATGCAGAGCGAGTCCGCGCTGTCGACGGGCGACTACGGCGTCCTGCTCGCACTGCGCGAGGCACCCAGCCGATCGCTGCGCTCGTCGGAGCTCGCGGCGACGATCGGCTGGGAGCGCAGCCGCCTCTCGCATCAGCTCGGCCGCATGGAGAAGCGCGGCCTCCTGCGCCGCGACCCCTGCGCCGACGACACTCGGGGTTCGGTGGTGAGCCTCACCGAAGAGGGCGCCGCCGCGTTCCGGCGCGGCTCGGTGCCCCACCTCAAAGCCATCCAGGAACTCTTCCTCGACGCTCTCTCGCCCGAGCAGCTGACCCAGGTGGCGTCGATCACGGAGGCCCTGAGCGAGCACCTGGGGCTCGACGAGGCGGAGGGCGGCGCCGACCGTGCCTGAGGCTCTGCGCTCCGCGACGGTCGTCGTCATCGGCGGCGGCCAGGCGGGCCTCTCGGCTGGCTTCCACCTGTCGCGGCGCGGCTTCGCGAGCGCCCTCGACGAGCCGGACGCCGAGCACACCTTCGTGCTGCTGGATTCGAACCCGAAGCCGGGCGGCGCATGGCAGCACCGCTGGGAGTCCCTGACGATGGCGACCGTGAACGGCATCTTCGACCTGCCCACGTTCGCTCGCACCCCTGGCAGCGAGGACGAGCCGAGTCGCGACGCGGTCCCCCGGTACTTCGCCGAGTTCGAGCGCGCGAAGCCCCTGCCCATCCTGCGCCCGGTCAGGGTGCTCGAGGTGTCGCGCGCCGACGACGACCCTCAGGGAGCGCTCCTCGTCGCGACCGACGGCGCCGGCCGGTGGCGCGCCGACGCGATCATCAACGCGACCGGCACGTGGAACAACCCGCTGCTGCCGAGCATCCCTGGCCAGGGTTCGTTCCGCGGCACGCAGCTGCACACGCGCGACTACGTGTCGGCGTCGGCGTTCAAAGGCCAGCGGGTAGCGGTCGTCGGCGGCGGCATCTCGGCGGTGCAGCAGCTCGAGGAGATCTCGCGCGGGGCGCAGACGTTCTGGTACACGCGACGCGAGCCGGTCTTCCTCGAGAACGGCTTCAACCCGGAGGTGGAGGGACGCAGCACCATCGCGAAGGTGACGGCCGACGTCGAGGCGGGCGAGCCGTCGAGCAGCGTCGTCTCGTACACGGGCCTCGGCTGGTCGCCCTACGCGGTGGCTGCCCGGGATCGGGGCGCGCTCGAGCGGCGGCCCATGTTCACCGCCATCGAGCCGGACGGCGTGCGCGAGGCCGACGGGTCCTTCACACCGGTCGACACGATCCTGTGGGCCACGGGGTTCCGCGCCGACCTCGCACACCTCGACGGACTCGGGCTGCGCAACACCCGCGGCGGCATCACGATGCGCGGCACGCAGGTCGCTGACGAGCCGCGCATCCACCTCATCGGCTTCGGCCCGTCGCAGTCGACGGTCGGCGCCAACCGGGCAGGACGAGACGCGGTGCGGGCGATCGAGAAGCTGGGGCTGCAGCGGAGCGAGCGCCCCGCGGGCCCACGGGAGCCCTCGGTCAGGCGGTGATGTGCCACTGCCCAGCCTCGGTGCGTACGGTCGCGGCATGACCACCCCACAGAACGCGTCCCCCGCATCCGACGACTCGGCCGGCGGCGAGAACCTGCGCGACATCATCGAAGAGGTCGAGGGCGAGCACGGCCGGGAAGGTGCAGCCGCGATGGCCGACAAGCTCCGCGACCGCACCGAGGAGACGAAGCAGGAAGACGAGGACCCGGCAGAGGAGCAGAACTAGGCGCGTGCGTGGCACGCATTGCAGGCGCTAGCGTCGTGACATGACTCGCCCCAGCGCCACCCCCACCGTCCAGGTCGACGACGATCGCTTCCGCGTGACCGAGTGGCGGTTCGCGCCCGGAGCGGAGACCGGCTGGCACACCCACGAGCTGCCCTACGTGGTGGTGCCGCAGACCACCGGCACCCTGACGGTCGAGACGACGTCGGCGGACCCGCTCGCCATGGACTGCACAGCGGGTGTCAGCTATAGCCGAGAGCCCGGAGCCCACCACAACCTCGTCAACGACCGGGACGAACCATTCACGTTCGTGGAAATCGAAGCAAAAGCCGGGCCATCCGCCTGAGTCGCGGTGCTAGGTTGCGGGCATGGCTCCCCGCTTCCTGACACCATCTGTCGTCGCGTGTGCGGCGTTGACGCTGGTCGCGCTGACCGGATGCTCGCCGTCGGCGGCACCCGAATCCGCCGCCCCGACCGTCACGGTCACGCAGACCGTTCCGGCGTCGGCACCGCCGGCCACTCCGGTGGAGACGGCAACCCCCACGCCGGAGGTCCCGGCGTGCTCCGGACTCACGCAGGAGGAAGCCGTCTCGGCGTCGATAGGCTCCATCGCCCCGTTCCCCGGGCTCGAGTCGCACGAGTGGGTCGCCGCCACGCAAGACGCGGCAACGTACGACGAGTGCGCGGAACTCTCCTACGTCGTGGTGACCCTGTATGGCGGCACCGTCTCGACGCCGTGCCACATCATGCTCTTCAACCAGGGCCGGTACCTGGGCACCGCGACCGCGGACGCATACGGCTTCCTGCCCAGCGTCGCCCGCCTGGACGACGCGAGCATCGAGGTGACCTACACGTACACGCTGCCCGGTGAGGCGAACGCCGAATCGAGCGGGCGGGTCCAGGCGACCTTCACGTGGGATGAGGACACGCAGTCGGTAGTCATGGACGGCGACGTGCCACCCACGGACTAGGCGTCGGGCTCGGCCGCAGGCTTGGCGCCGGGCCTGGCGCCGGGAGCTTCCAGCACCGCTTTCGCGGCCTGGACGCCCACGCGAGCGCCGTGGAGCACGAACCCGAGCAGCGCCCCGCATCCGCCGAGCACGATCACCGCGATCCCCCACTCCGGCATCGGGATGAGGACAACAAGGCCGGTCGCCAGCGCAAGGTATCCGGCGATCATCGTTGGGCGCTTCGCCCGCACGTGCGCCGCGACCCACGCCACATCGCTCGACATCGTGCTCGGCGTGCGGATGCCCGCGAGCGAGTTCCGCTGCAGCTGACCGGAGGCTGCCGCGCTCGCCATCCAGACCACGAGGAGTCCGGATCCGATCATCACGAGCGAAAGTACGCTTCTGAGCACCAGGGAGTCGTCCATCCACCCCAGCGTAGCCGGACCGGTCCGCTCGCCCCGCC
>NZ_LR733185.1:0-170865 GCF_902506465.1 Pseudoclavibacter sp. 8L
GCCATCGTCAGGGCCGACAGGGCGACGCGAAGACGCGCTCCCGGCGGCTCGTCCATCTGGCCGAAGACGAGGGCGGTCTGTCCGAGGACGCCGGCCTCCTCCATCTCGGCGATGAGGTCGTTGCCCTCACGCGTGCGCTCGCCGACGCCGGCGAACACCGACACACCACCGTGGTCGCGAGCGACTCGGGCGATCATCTCCTGGATCAGCACGGTCTTGCCGACACCGGCACCACCGAACAGGCCAATCTTGCCGCCCAGCACGTAGGGCGTCAGGAGGTCGATGACCTTGATGCCGGTCTGGAACATCTCGGGCTTGGACTCGAGCTGGTCGAAGGCAGGAGCCTTGGCGTGGATGCCACGGCGCTCCTTGACCTCCCACTTCTCGCCCTCCTTGAGGTTCATGACGTCGCCGGTGGTGTTGAACACCTTGCCGAGCGTCTGGTCACCGACGGGGACCGAGATGGGCCCACCGGTGTTGGTGACGAGCGCTTCCCTCTTCAAGCCTCACGGCCATCTCTAAGGAGCAATCGCTTGCACTGCAAACCCCGGACAAGAAACACGGACCGTGAGCATGAAGCTCATCCTCCGCACAACCAACTGGAAGAACCAGTGGCCGACGATCTTGCTACCCGGTGAGGCAGGAGTTCCGAGTGTAGATCATGTTGCTCCAACTTGCAAGAACAAGTGGCAGATGCTGATCTTTCTTTCGGACCGTCCGGCCCGTGCGACCCGCTCTCGCGTTTCGCTCCGTTGGCCTGACGAGTGATTACTTTACGCAGGGCGGGGTCGGCGCACAACTCAGGGCGCATCCCGGGCGTGTCGATGCACGCCCGATCCCCCGTCAGGCCCGGAAAACCAGGCCAGCGAGGGTCTTCTTGCCCCGACGCAGGACCGCGACGCCGCCGGCCAGCGCAGCTGATGCGCTCACGACCGCCCCCTCGTCGGCAACACGCTCGTTGTTAAGCGAGACGCCGCCCTGGGCGATCCCGCGACGAGCGTCGCCGAGACTCTTTGCGAGCCCGGTGTCCACGAGTGCCTGAGCGACCGGTGTTCCGTCAGCAACCTCCGCGTTCGGGAGCTCGAGGATCGCCGAGCGAAGCGTGTCTCCATCGAGTGCGGTGAGCTCCCCCTGCCCGAAGAGCGCGGCCGAAGCAGCGATCACCGCGTCAGTCGCTTCCTGTCCATGCACCAGAGACGTCACCTTCGAGGCCAGCGTCTTCTGAGCGACACGCTTGAACGGCTCGTCTGCCACGAGCTTCTCGAGGTCTGCGATCTCAGCGCGGGTCAGGAACGTGAAGATCTTGATCCGGGCGATGACATCTGCATCGTCCGTGTTGAGCCAGAACTGGTAGAAGGCGTACGGGCTCGTGAGGTCGGCATCGATCCAGATCGCATTGCCCTCGCTCTTGCCGAACTTCGTCCCATCCGAGTTCGTGATGAGCGGTGTTCCGAGCGCATGGACACTCGCACCCTCGGTACGCCGAATGAGATCGACGCCGGAAGTCAGGTTCCCCCACTGATCGCTCCCACCCGTCTGCAGCACACAGCCGTAGTTCCGGTGCAGCTCCAGGAAGTCGATCGCCTGCAGAATCTGGTAGCTGAACTCCGTGTACGAGATGCCAGCCTCGGAGTTGAGGCGCGCAGAGACGGCATCCTTCTTGAGCATGGAGCCGACGCGGAAGTGCTTGCCGATCTCACGAAGGAAGTCGATCGCAGAGAGCGGCGCCGTCCAGTCGAGGTTGTTCACCATGCGCGCCGCGTTGTCACCCTCGAACGACAGGTAGCCGTCGATCTGTCCGCGCAGCCCCTCGACCCATTCCGCGACGGTCTCTCGCGAGTTGAGCGTCCGCTCGGCCGTGGGACGGGGGTCGCCGATGAGGCCCGTCGACCCGCCGACGAGGCCGAGCGGCTTGTGGCCCGCGAGCTGCAGTCGACGGAGGAGGATCAGCTGCACGAGGTGCCCGAGGTGGAGACTCGGGGCGGTCGGATCGAAACCGCAGTAATACGTGATCGGCCCCTCGTCCATCCTCGCCTTCAGCTCGGCAAGATCGGTCGAGACGTGGATGAACCCGCGCCACTCGAGTTCGTCGATGACATGCTCGAAGGTGGTGTCGTTCTGCTGGGTCGTCAGATCACGCGTAGTCACCGGGCAACCGTATCAAGCGCCTGCCGCGTCAACGCCGCCCCGCGCGGAGCGACTTGTGCGCGATATAGCGTGAAACGGACGGCTCGCCGTCGATCCAGAAGCGCCAGTCGAACGGCAGAGCACCACCGGGAGCGCCCACCCCGACGCGGAGCCCGCGCACCACCGCCCCTCTGCTGGAGCGTTCTGCCGGAACGATCGCGAACGGCGTCCCATCGAGCCGGGCACCGTCATCGCCGAAGGTCGCACCGAGGGCCGTGACCAGGTTCCCGGGGCCGCGAGCGAGCTCGTGGTCGCGCACGGGAACCCCGGAACGGCGCCCCGCACCGCGTCGGGCTCTCGCCAACTCGACGCCGTCGACCACTTCGCCGGCTCTCAGGAGCACGGCGGATGAGGTGCCGGACTCCCCGGCCACGACATTGATGCACGTATGGAGCCCGTAGATGCGATACGCGTAGAGGTGACCTGCTGGCCCGAACATCGTGGCGTTCCTCGCCGTCCGCCCCCGGAAGCCATGCGACCCGGGATCCCCTGAACCGGCATACGCCTCCACCTCGGTGAGGCGCACCGAGACCGTGCCGTCCGGCGTCGAACGCGAAAGGACCGCCCCCAGCAGCGCATCTGCTGCCGAGAGCGGTCCCTCGAGAAGGGCCGCGCGGAGATCGTCATCCACGCGAACGCCTACGGTGTGAGCTTTGCCAGCCGCTCGCGGAGCTCGACGATCTGCTCAGCGACGCGGACAGGTGCCGTGCCGCCGCGGCCATCGCGAGTCGCCACGGACCCGTCGACCGAGAGCACCTCGCGCACCTCCGGCGACAAGTGCTCAGACACGGCCGAGATCTCCTCGTCGGTCAAGCCATCCAGGTCGACGCCCTTGGACTCCGCTGCCTGCACCATCGAACCGGACACCTCGTGCGCGATGCGGAAGGGGACCTGCCGCTTCACCAGCCACTCGGCAACATCCGTCGCAAGCGAGAAGCCCTGTGGTGCGAGTTCGCGCATCCGCTCACCGTGGAAGGTGAGCGTCGCAACCATGCCAGTGAAGGCGGGGAGCACCAGCTCGAGAGTCTCGACGGAGTCGAAGATCGGCTCCTTGTCTTCCTGCAGGTCCCGGTTGTACGCAAGCGGGAGGGCCTTGAGCGTCGCGAGGAGGCCAGCCAGGTTGCCGATGAGGCGACCCGCCTTGCCGCGCGCAAGCTCCGCGATGTCGGGATTCTTCTTCTGCGGCATGATGCTTGACCCGGTCGAGTACGCGTCGTGCAGCGTGACGAAGCCGAACTCCTTCGTGTTCCAGAGGATGATCTCCTCCGAGAAGCGCGACAGGTCGATGCCGATCTGCGCCGCGATGAACGCGAACTCCGCGACCAGGTCACGACTCGCCGTGGCGTCGATCGAGTTCGGGGATGAGGATGCGAAGCCCAGCTCACGGGCGACGCGAACCGCATCCAGACCGAGGGTGGAACCCGCGAGGGCCCCTCCGCCATAGGGCGACTCGTCCAGGCGACGGTCGAAGTCGCGCAGGCGGTCCAGGTCTCGCAGAAGCGGCCACGCGTGAGCGAGCAGGTGATGCGAGAGCAGCACCGGCTGTGCGTGCTGCAGGTGCGTGCGCCCCGGCATGATGACCTGGATGTTCTGCTCCGCCTGCTGGGCGAGCACCTCGACGAGCGTCTCGACCTGCTCCGCGATGATCGCGCTGTGATCGCGAAGGTACATTCGCACGAACGTCGCGATCTGGTCGTTGCGGCTGCGACCAGCTCGCAGCTTGCCGCCCAATTCCGGACCAGCGATCTCGATCAGGCCGCGCTCCAAGGCGCCGTGCACGTCCTCGTCGTCGTCGGCCGCCACGAACTCGGCGGACACGACGCGACGTTCGAGCTCTGTCAGCGCGTCCAGCATGCCCTGGAGCTCGGCATCATCGAGGTACCCCGCTGCCGCGAGCGCACCAGCGTGCGCTCGCGAGCCAGCGATGTCGTACTTCGCGAGCTGCCAGTCGAAATGCGTCGACTTGGACAGCCGCGCGAGCTCCGGGGACGGCCCGTCGCTGAAGCGACCGCCCCAGAGAGCGCCCGGCGTGGTCACTCCCCCGGACTTCGAGGCGCCCTCGGATGCAGCCATGCTCAGAGTTCCGGCTTGTCGCGGCGAGCCGAGATCTTCGACGGAAGGCTCCACAGCTCGATGAATCCCTTGGCGTGCGACTGGTCGAACGTGTCGCCGGTGTCGTAGGTCGCGAGGCTGTAGTCGTAGAGCGACTCCTCCGAACGACGGCCAGTGACGACCGCGCGACCGCCGTGCAGCGTCATGCGCACCTCGCCGGAGACGTGCTCCTGCGTGTGGTTGATGAACGCATCCAGCGACCGCTTGAGACCGGAGAACCAGAGTCCGTCGTAGACCAGGTTCGACCACTCGGCCTCGATCCCGCGCTTGAAGCGAGCGACGTCGCGCTCGATCGTCAGGTCCTCGAGGTGCTCGTGCGCCTCGATGAGGGCCAGACCGGCCGGGGACTCGTAGATCTCACGGCTCTTGATGCCGACGAGGCGGTCCTCGACGACGTCGATGCGGCCGACACCCTGGTCGCCTGCGAGCTTGTTCATGAGCTCGACGACCTGGATGGGCGTCAGCGACTCCCCGTTGATCTTCACCGGAACGCCCTGCTCGAACGTCACCGTGACCTCGGTGGGCTCACGCGTCAGGTCAGGATCCTGCGTGTACGTGTAGAGATCCTCGATCGGCGGGTTCCACGGGTCCTCGAGGAACCCGGTCTCGACGGCGCGACCCCAGACGTTCTGGTCGATCGAGTACGGGCTCTTCTTCGACTGCTCGATGGGCAGGTTGTGCTCCTGCGCATACACGATGGCCTTGTCGCGAGTGAGCGCGAGGTCGCGCACGGGTGCGATCGAGGTGAGCTCAGGTGCCACGGCCGCGACCGCAGCCTCGAAGCGGACCTGGTCGTTGCCCTTGCCGGTGCAGCCGTGCGCGATCGAGTCCGCGCCGAGCTCGCGAGCGGTCTTCGCGAGGTGCTTCGCGATCAGCGGGCGGGAAAGCGCGGAGACGAGCGGGTAGCGCTTCTGGTAGAGGGCGTTCGCCTTGAGCGCCGGGACGATGTAGTCGCTCGCGAATTCCTCGCGCGCGTCGACGACAACCGATTCGACAGCGCCGCAGTCGAGCGCTCGCTGTCGCACCTGCTCCATGTCCTCACCGGCCTGGCCGACGTCGATCGCGAGAGCGACCACGTCCTTGCCGGTGGCATCCTTCAGCCATCCGATGCCGACGGAGGTATCGAGACCTCCGGAGTATGCGAGAACGACGCGTTCCGTCATCAATGCTCCTAGCGTTTGAGTCGTGTGTTCAGTCTATGCGGGGTGGATGCGCGGGTCAGGCCGCGGCCTTGGCGAGAAGCCAGACGAGCAGCGCCTTCTGGGCGTGGAGGCGGTTCTCCGCCTCATCCCAGATGACCGACTGCGGGCCGTCGATGACGGCTCCGTCGACCTCGTACCCGCGGTCTGCCGGCAGGCAGTGCAGGAAGATCGCACCGGAGGCGGCATTCGCCATCGTGGCCTCGGTGACTCGGTAGGCGCTGAGCGCGTCGATGCGGGACTGCTTCTCGTCCTCGCGGCCCATCGAGACCCAGGTGTCGGTCACGACGACGTCCGCCCCCGCGACCAGCGTGTCGATGTCGTCGCCGACCACGACGGAGCCACCCGTCTCGGCGGCGATGCGCTCGGCATCGGCGACGACGTCGGGGCGCGGCTGGAAGCCGACGGGGGCCGCGATGCGAACGTGCATGCCCGCCGTGGCGCAGGCGAGCAGGTAGGAATGCCCCATGTTGCTCTCACCGTCGCCGAGGAACACCAGGGTGCGGCCGGCAGGGTCGCCGAGGTGCTCGTTGACGGTGAGCAGGTCGGCGAGCAGCTGGCACGGGTGGAAGTCATCGCTCAGGGCGTTCACGACCGGCACGAGCGCTCCGTTGGCCATCTCCTCCAGGCCGCTCTGCGCGTACGTCCGCCAGACGATGGCTGCGACCTGGCGCTCGAGGACTCGGGCGGTGTCGGACGCCGTCTCCTTGCCGCCGAGCTGGCTGGAGGCGGTCGAGATGATGAGCGGCGAGCCACCGAGCTCGGAGATGCCGACGTGGAACGAGACACGCGTGCGCGTCGAGGTCTTGTCGAAGATCACTGCCACACTGCGAGGGCCCTCGAGCGGACGTGCTGAGAAGCGGTCGCGCTTGAGCACTGCAGCGAGCTCGAGCACCTCGCGCTGCTCGGCGGGAGTCAGGTCGTCGTCGCGGAGGAAGTGGCGAATCACGGTTTGGCCTTTCGGTGGGTGGAGCGGCGAAGTCGAATCATCGGGCGCTGAGCTTGCAGGTGCGCGTGCCTCACGCGGAGACCTTGGTGCCGAAGCCCTCGGTGGTGAAGATCTCCAGCAGCATCGAATGCGGGACACGGCCATCGATGATGGCCGCCTGGTCGACGCCACCCTCCACCGCCTCGATGCAGGCCTGCACCTTCGGGATCATGCCAGCAGAGAGCGTCGGCAGCAGGGCGCGCAGCTCGTCGAGCTTGATCTCCGAGATGAGCGAGTCGAGGTCGGGCCAGTCGCCGTAGAGTCCCGCGACGTCGGTCAGCATGATGAGCTTCGCCGCGCCGAGCGCCTGCGCGAGGGCGGAGGCAGCCCGGTCTGCGTTGATGTTGAGCGCCTTGCGGGGCGAGTCGATGTCGCTCGCGATCGAGGAGATGACGGGGATGCGACCGGCCGCGATGTCCGCTTTCACGACCGTTGGGTCGACGGTCTCGATCTCGCCGACGAAGCCGAGGTCGACGGTCTCGCCGTCGATGAGGAGCTTCTTTCGCCTCGCCTGGAACAGGCCAGCGTCTTCGCCGCTCGTCGCGACGGCGATCGGGGCCCGCTCATTGATCGCGGCCACGAGCTCCCTGGCGACCTGCCCGCCGAGCACCATGCGCACGACATCCATGGCCTCCTCGCTCGTCACGCGGTAGCCGTCCCTGAACTCGCTCTCGATGCGCAGCTTGCCGAGCATCCGCGAGATGTGAGGTCCACCGCCGTGCACGATGACCGGCTTGATGCCGGCGTAGCGGAGGAAGGCGATGTCCGACGCGAATGCCTCGAAGAGCTCGGCGTCGACCATGGCGTTGCCACCGAACTTGATGACGAGAACCCGCCCGGCGAACTCCTGCATCCAGGGAAGGGCCTCGATGAGGGTCTCGACCTTGGAGGTCGCCTTCTCGTACAGGTCAGAAGTGGTCATGCTGCCCCTTTCGGGCCGGTCAGAAGCCGTCGGGCTGGTCGGGCAGACGCTCGGCGGCTGCCCCGCCTCGCGGGAGTCGCTCGCTCGTCAGGACGAGTAGGCGCTGTTCTCATGCACGTAGTCGTGCGTCAGATCGTTGGTCAGGATGGTCGCTTCGCTCACGCCGGCGTGCAGGTCGATGAGCACGCTCGTGTCGCGAGGCGTCAGGTCGACCAGGTCCGCAGACTCGTGGGGTGTCCCCGCCCGGCAGACCATGACCCCGTTGATGGTGACGTCGAGCGCCTGGGGGTCGAACTCGGCGTCGGTCGTGCCGACGGCGGCGAGGACCCGGCCCCAGTTCGGGTCGTTGCCGAAGATGGCGGCCTTGAAGAGATTCGAGCGAGCGACCGCCCGGGACGCGTCGAGCGCGTCCTGCTCCGTCGCGGCCCCGATCGTCGTGATCGTCACGTCGTGGCTGGCGCCTTCCGCATCCTGCTGCAGCTGACGGGCGAGGTCGGCGCAGACCTCGGTGAGCACTGCCGTGAAGGCGGCCTCGTCAGGGGTGACGCCGCTGGCCCCAGAGGCCATGAGGGTCACCTGGTCGTTGGTGGACATGCAGCCGTCGGAGTCGACGCGATCGAAGGTGACCCGGGTCGCAGCGCGGAGTGCCCGATCCAGCGCCCCGGACTCGAGGTCGGCGTCGGTCGTGATGACGACGAGCATCGTCGCGAGTCCCGGAGCGAGCATGCCCGCTCCCTTGGCCATCGCGCCGATGACGTACCCGTCGCCGTCGCGGACCGAGCGCTTCGGCTTCGAGTCGGTCGTCATGATCGCCAGCGAGGCTTCATCCCCCGCCTCGACCGTCGCTGCCAGCGAATCGGCCGTGAGCTCGACCCCGCGCAGCACGCCGTCGCGGAAGCTCTGGTCGCCCACCCCGATGAGGCCGGTCGAGCAGACGAGCACGTCTCCCGCGCCGATGCCGAGCTTCGCGGCGACGGCCTCGGCCGTCTGGTGCGTGGTCTGGAACCCGAAGGACCCCGTGTAGCAGTTGGCGCCGCCCGAGTTCAGGACGATGGCCGAGATCGAGCCGCCCCTGATGGCCTCCTGGGACCAGAGGATCGGGTTCGCCTTGCACCGGTTGCTCGTGAAGACCGCCGCGCAGGCCGCGCTCGGCCCGTCGTTGACGACGAGCGCGACATCTCGACGCCCTTCGGACTTGATGCCTGCCGCGGCGCCTGCCGCGCGGAAACCTGCTGCTGCGGTCACACTCACGGTGCCACTCCGTCCAAAGGAAGACCGAGGGCCTCGTCGAGACCCAGGGCGATGTTCGCTGACTGCACCGCGGCGCCCGCGGTGCCCTTGCCGAGGTTGTCGATCGCCGCGACCGCAACGAAGCGGCCTGCGCGCTCGTCGATTCCGATGCCGATGGAGGCCCGGTTGGAGCCGGTCACGTCGCCCGTGCGCGGCCATTCGCCGTCGGGCAGGAGCTGCACGAACCGCTCGGCCCCATAGGACTCCTCGTAGGCGGCGCGGAGCTGCGCCGCGTCGACGCCAGCTTCGAGGCGCGCCGTCGTGGTCGCCAGGATGCCGCGCGCCATCGGCACCAGCACGGGCGTGAACGCGAGGCTGACCTCGGCGCCGGCCGCGCGGCGGAGATTCTGTCGCACCTCGGGGTTGTGCCGATGGCCGCCGGTCACTGCGTAGGGGTTCGCCGAGCCGATGAGCTCGGAGCCGAGCAGCGAGACGGCCGCCTTCTTGCCGGCACCAGAAGGGCCGACAGCGAGAACCGCCGTGAGGTCGAGGGGATGCACGAGCCCGCGGTGCATGGCGGGTGCGAGTGCGAGCGTGATCGCCGTGACATTGCAGCCGGGAACGGCGACCCGCGAGGCGCCGCCGAGGTGCGACCGCTGCTTGTCGGACGCGCCGGCGAGCTCGAGCTCCGGGAGCCCGTACGCCCACGTGCCGAAGAAGTCGCCGCCGTAGTACTCGGCCCAGTCTTCCTCACGCTCCAGACGGTGGTCGGCACCGCAGTCGATGACCAGCGTGTCGTCGCCGAGCTCGGCGGAGATCGCACCGGACGCACCGTGCGGCAGTGCCAGGAACACGACGTCGTGGCCCGACAGCACGTCGGCGGTCGTGGGCTCGAGGACCAGGTCCGCGTAGCTCGCCAGGTGAGGATGCACGCGAAGCAGCCGCTCACCCGCATTCGCGTGCGCGGTGACGGTGCGGACCTCGAGTTCGGGGTGCGAGGCGAGAATGCGCAGGAGTTCCCCACCCGCGTACCCGCTCGCCCCAGCTACTGCAACGGAGAAAGCCATGCCGTTCATCCTAGGCCGTGCCACCCCCGCGCGAGTCCGGCCGGCACGGGCAGACCAGCCCTCGAGCGACGCAGACGGGAATGCGGCGGGCAGCGAGCTCGTTGCACTCGTAGGCTTGACAGGCTGAGACCGTCGACACTCGAGCGTCTGCGGTGCGAGGCCAACGAGAGGACGACGTGACACTGAACACCGAAGACGCAGCTTCATCACCCCAGAGCAGCGCGGCGCCAGAGGGCGTCCACGCCCTGAGCGACGCCAGGGTGCTCGAGCTCCGACAGGATTTCCCCATCCTGGATCAAGAGGTGAACGGCACCCCCCTCGTCTACCTCGATTCCGGCGCGACCTCGCAGCGGCCGGCTCAGGTCCTCGACGCTGAGCGACGCTTCCTCGAGACCGAGAACGCCGCCGTGCACCGAGGAGCGCACACGCTAGCCGCGCTCTCGACCGTCGCGTTCGAGGACGCGCGTGAGACCGTCGCGGGCTTCGTCGGCGCAGCACCCGAGCAGATCTCCTGGACACTCAACGCAACCGACGCGATCAACCTGGTTACTGGCGGCATCCGGATCGCCAGCGCGGGCCGAGGCGGCCCCCGAGCGGAGCGGCTCGCCATCGGCGAGGGCGACGAGATCCTCATCACGGAGGCAGAGCACCACGCCAACCTCGTGCCCTGGCAGCAGCTCGCCCTGGACACGGGAGCGACGCTCGTCTACGTCCCGGTGAACGACCGGGGCACGTGGAGCGTCGAAGATGCCGCAGCTCTGCTCTCGAAGCGAACCAAGGTCTTCGCCTTCGCGCACGTCTCCAACGTGACCGGGCTCATCGCCGACGCGAAGCGCCTCACCGAGCTCGCACACGAGGCCGGCGCCATCGTGGTCCTCGATGCCTGCCAGTCGGTGCCGCACCTGCCGGTCAGCTTCCCGGCGCTCGGCGTCGACTTCGCGGCGTTCTCGGGCCACAAGATGCTCGGACCCAACGGCGTCGGAGTGCTGTACGGCCGCGCCGAGATGCTGGATGCCCTGCCACCTGCGCGCACGGGCGGATCGATGATCACCACCGTCACGATGGAAGCCAGCGACTTCATGGCTCCACCGACGCGCTTCGAAGCCGGCACGCAACCCGTCTCGCAGGTCGTCGCGCTCGCCGAAGCCGTCCGCTACCTCGAAGGGGTGGGCATGGAGTCGGTGGCCGCCCATGAGGCCGAGATGGGGCAGCTCCTCCTCGCTGGCCTCGCAGGCATCCCAGGCATCCGCACCATCGGAGACGAGGTGGGCACCCCACGCGCCGGGCTCGTGAGCTTCGAGGTGGAGGGGGTCCATTCTCACGACGTGACCCAGTTCCTCGACTCGAAGGGCATCGCGGTCCGCGGCGGGCACCACTGCGCGCAGCCGCTGCACCGCCGACTCGGGCTCACCGCATCGACCCGCGCGAGCAGCTACCTGTACACGACGCGAGAGGACGTCGACCGCCTGCTCTTCGCTGTCGGCCAGGTCCGTGCCTGGTTCGGGGTCGACGCATGAGCGCGCTCGACGGCCTCTACCAGCAGCTCATCCTCGAGCATTCGAAGAAGCGAACGGGCGATGGCCCACTGCCAGACGCCGACGCCGAGCACTTCGAGCGCAACCCGAGCTGCGGCGACGAGATCACGGTCCGGGTCAAGCTGGATGCTGACGGAACAGGCCTCTCCGAGCTCGCGTGGCAGGGCGACGGCTGCAGCATCTCGATGGCCTCCGCGTCCGTGCTCAGCGAGCTCGCCGTCGGCAAGTCGACGGCGCAGATCGAAGAACTCGTCGCCGCCTTCCGTTTGATGCTCCGGACTCGCGACGGCTCCGAGCCAGACGAGGATCTGCTCGAAGACGCCGTCGCCTTCCAGGGCGTCTCCAAGTTCGTGATGCGGGTCAAGTGCGCCATGCTCGCCTGGGTCGCCCTCGAGGCGAGCCTCAAGGAGGCTTCGGTCGCCCGCCAGAGCTGACCCCGGTCCGGGATCGGGTCGCCGTCGCCGCGCAGCCGACCCGCAGGACGCAGAATCGCCCGACCCCAATGGGGTCGGGCGATTCGCGTCAGGGTGAGCTCAGGCGCGCATCGTCGCGCCGAAGCGCTCGGAGGCCAACGCCGCGCCGGCTTCCTTCGCTTCGCTCGCCTCGGAGGCCGTCAGCGTCCGGTCCGTTGCTCGGAACCGGAGCGCGAACGTCAGGCTCTTCTGCCCGTCCTCGAGCCCGGTCCCCCGGTAGTCGTCGACGATCGTCAGCTTCTCGAGCAGCGCGCCGGAACCCTCGGTGACGGCGGCGGAGACCTCAGCGGCCGGGACCCCCTCAGCCACGACGAGGCTCAGGTCCTGTGTAGCCGCGGGGAACGTCGAGATCGGCGCTGGCAGCACCTCTCTCCGCGCGAGCTCGATGACCGCGTCGAGGTCGACCTCGAACGCAGCGACCACTCGAGGCAGGTCGGCAGCCTCAGCGATGTCCGGGTGCACCTCGCCGGCGTAGCCGACAACCACCTCGGCAGCCCCGTGGCTCAGGAAAAGTTCAGCGCAACGGCCAGGGTGGAAAGCCCTGTGGGTGCCCTGTCGCACCTGGATCTCGGCGCCGGTCGCCAGGCCGAGCTGGGCGACGAGCTCGAGTGCGTCCTCCCACGACGCCGCGGTCGGCGCGTGCCCCGGGCGCTTCGGCTCGCGGTGACCGAGCACGATGCCGGCGGCGTGCCTTGGCTGCGGCGGCAGCCCAGCCTCCAGCTCCGCGATGCGCTCAGCTGTCGGCCGCACTGCGACCGCGGGAACCTCGTCCACGCCGTAGACGACGCCGGACTCTGGCTTGAAGACGGTGCCCGTCTCGAAGATCGCGAGGTCGGTGAGACCACGTGAGACGTTGCGGTGCGCGATCGTCAGCAGACCGGGCAGCAGGCTCGTGCGGAGCCACGCGGCGCGCGGGTCGAGTGGGTTGGCGAGCTTCACGGCCGCCACCTCGCCCGCATCCGCCCGACCGAACGTGACCGTATCCGTCTCGGCGACGAACGGGTAGCTCTGCACCTCGACAGCCCCGGACGCGGCCAGCACGTCGGCAGCCGCGCGGCGAAGGCGCTGCTCACGGGTGAGCCCTCGACCCGGAGGCGCGACGGGAAGCCGCGACGGGATGCGCTCGAAGTCGCACAGGCGCCCGATCTCCTCAACAAGGGTGACCGGCTCGGTGAGATCCCCGCGCCAGCTCGGCACCGTCACACCGAGGAGCCCCTCGGCCTCTTCCCAGACCTCGCAGCCGACGGCACGGAGCGCGCCGATCGTCTCGTCGAGCGTGTAGTCAACGCCCATGATCTTCGAAGCGGCATCGACGGGCAGCGTCAGTGACTCCGGGGCCGGAATCTGCTCGTGCACGCTGCCGGCGCGCACCACCCGGCCGCCTGCATGCTCGATGAGCAGCTCCGCGACACGAGCAGCTGCCGGCTGAGCGACGCGGGGGTCGACACGGCGCTCGAAGCGACGCGAAGCCTCGCTCGGCAGCTTGTGCCGACGCGCGGTGCGCGCAATCGAGATCGGCGAGAACGACGCCGCCTCGATGTAGACGTTCTTCGTCTCGCCGCTGAGCTCGGTCTCCGCTCCACCCATGACGCCAGCGAGCCCGATCGGGCCGCGGTCGTCGGTGATGAGGATGTCCTCGGCGCTGAGCGTGCGCTCCTTGCCGTCGAGGGTCGTGAGCTGCTCGCCCTCGCGCGCACGGCGCACGTGGATAGGGCCGCGAAGCTTGTCGAGGTCGTAGCCGTGGATCGGCTGCCCGAGCTCGAGCATGACGTAGTTCGTGATGTCGATCGCGATGCCGAGCGGGCGGATCCCCGCGAGCCGGAGCCGCTGAGACATCCAGGTCGGGGTCGCCGCCGTCGCGTCGATGCCCTCGACCACGAGGCCGATGAAGACCGGGGCCATCGGCTGGTCGCGCACGGACGCGTCGTCGTCGATCGTGACCTCGACGCGCACGTCCTGAGCATCCGCGGCGATGCCCTCGGCGAGGAGAGCCTCGAGCTGAGGCCGAAGAGCGGGGTCGGTGAAGGCCACGCCGGTCGCGTTCGAGTACTCGCGGACGAGCCCGCGGATGGACATCGCGTACCCGCGATCGGGGGTGACATTGACCTCGACTGCCTGCTCGGTGAGGCCGAGCAGCTCGATGGCGTCGGTGCCGGGGGCCGCGCTCACGCCGAGCCGCGAGAGCACGATGATGCCGTCGTGGTCGTCGCCCATCCCGAGTTCCGACTGGGAGGCGATCATGCCGTCGGAGACGTGCCCGTAGGTCTTTCGCGCCGCGATCGCGAAGTCTCCGGGAAGGACTGCTCCGGGAAGCGTGACGACAACCGAATCGCCGACACCGAAGTTGTGTGCGCCGCAGACGATGCCACGCACGTCCGCGCCGCCGTCTGCGGCGAGCTGCCCTTCGGGCGCGACGCGCACCTGGCACCAGTTGATGGTCTTGCCGTTCGACTGCGGCTCCGGCTCGGCCGAGAGCACCTCGCCGACCACGATCGGGCCCTGCAGCTGCGTGCCGTGCACGGCTTCGTCTTCGAGCCCGACGCGCACGAAGGCGTCGAGCACCGACGCGGGAGAGGCCGAGGCCGGGATCTCCGCGTACTCACGGAGCCAGGAGAGTGGAGCGCGCATCAGATGTGACTTTCGTTGAGAGGAGCGGAGGGAGCACGCATGGCTAGATCACCATTCCGAACTGGGTGCTGAAGCGGACATCGCCTTCGACCATGTCTCGCATGTCGGTCAGCGCGTTGCGGAACATGAGGGTGCGCTCGACGCCCATGCCGAAGGCGAAGCCCTGATACTCCTCCGGGTCGACGCCGGCTGCGAGCAGCACGTTGGGGTGCACCATGCCGCAGCCGCCCCACTCGATCCAGCGCGGGCCGCCCTTCGCACCGGGATGCCAGATGTCCATCTCGGCGCTCGGCTCCGTGAAGGGGAAGTAGTTGTTGCGCAGCCGGATGCGAGCCTCTTCGCCGAACATCGAAGTCGCGAAGTGCTCCAGCGTCCCGCGGAGGTGCGCCATCGTGAGTCCCTTGTCGATCGCGATGCCCTCGAACTGGGTGAAGACGGGCGTGTGCGTCGCGTCCAGCTCGTCGGTGCGGTACGTGCGGCCGGGGGCCAGCACGTAGAGGGGGACGTCCCGCTCGACGAGCGAACGCATCTGCACGGGAGACGTGTGCGTGCGCAGCACGAGGTGGCGGTCTGCCGGCTCGACGAAGAACGTGTCCTGCATGGCTCGGGCGGGGTGGTCCGCGTCGAAGTTGAGCGAGTCGAAGTTGAACCACTCGCTCTCGAGCTCCGGGCCTTCCGCGATCTCCCAGCCCATGCCGACGAAGATGTCGCTCACGCGGTCCTGCAGCACGGTGAGCGGATGCCTCGCTCCGGTCGCGCGTGCTGGCCGTGCGACCGTGACGTCGACGGCTTCGGCAGCGAGACGCTCGGAGGCCTCTGCTGCTGCCAGTTCGCTCTCGCGCTCGGCGAAGGCGCCGTTGACGCGGGTGCGAGCCTGCCCGATGAGCTGGCCCGCTTCCTTCTTGCTCTCCTTCGGAACGGCCCGCATCGCGGCGTTCAGCGATGCGATCGCCGAACCCTCCGCCAGATGCTCGGCGCGCACGCGCTTGAGTGCTGTCAGGTCGGGCGCCGCGTCGATGGCGGCGAGCGCCGCTTCGACCGCGGAGCCGACGGCTTCCTGCGTGATGGGGTTCGATGAGGCGTCAGACACAAGTGTCGAGTTTAGCGAACCGCGTGCGCAACGGCTCCAGCATGTGGAAACGCGCTTTCTCACGCTGTGAGAGAGGCCGCCTCGACGACTCAGCGAGAATCTGCGTTCATCTCGCGCGATGCCAGAGATCCGCGCGAATCCGGCGATCTTCCAGGCTCTCGGTGTATCCATGAGCACCGAAATCCCACCAGAGAAGCACCGATCAGGTAACCATCTCGTTTCGAAAGCGAGAAATAGGCGACGACGGAGTCTGACGCTGTGGTGGAATCGCACCATGCAAAATCAGAGCGAGCACCTCGTCGTCGTAGACCACGTCGAGAAGCACTACGGTGAATTCCACGCCCTGAAGGACATCAACCTCAGCGTCGAGCGCGGTCAGGTCGTCGTCGTCATCGGACCATCCGGTTCTGGCAAGTCGACCCTCTGCCGCACCATCAATCGACTCGAGACGATCACCTCGGGAGAGATCCGCATCGACGGGAAGGTGCTTCCCAAGGAAGGGAAGGCACTCGCCGCGCTGCGGGCCGACGTCGGGATGGTCTTCCAGTCCTTCAACCTCTTCGCCCACAAGACCATCCTCGAGAACGTCGCTCTCGGTCCCATCAAGGTCCGCAAGCTCTCGAGGGCTGACGCCGAGAAAGAGGCAAAGGCGCTTCTCGATCGAGTCGGCATCGGTCACCAGGCCGCGAAGTTCCCAGCGCAGCTGTCCGGTGGGCAGCAGCAGCGTGTCGCCATCGCGCGCGCCCTCGCGATGAAGCCGAAGGTCATGCTCTTCGACGAGCCCACGAGCGCGCTCGACCCCGAGATGATCAACGAGGTCCTGGACGTCATGGTCGATCTCGCCAAGGAGGGCATGACGATGATCGTCGTGACCCACGAGATGGGCTTCGCCCGCAAGGCGGCCGACCGCGTCGTCTTCATGGCCGACGGCCAGATCCTGGAAGACCAGTCGCCGGAGGACTTCTTCACGCATCCGAAGACCGACCGCGCCAAGGACTTCCTCTCCAAGCTCATCACCCACTGATCGTCGGCGCAGACCCCGCATCGACGCTCACGCAAGACGCAACAGACTTCCAACAGAAGGAGAAGAAATGCGAAAGACCAAGCTCAGCGCCATTCTCGGCGCAGGCATTCTGGCCTCGCTCGTACTGACCGGCTGCGCCGAGGGCGCTCCGCCCGCTGCAGGCGGCGGCGAGGGCACCACGACCGGTGAAGCACCCGTCTTCGAGGTCGCGACGGACGTCACGATCGAGGGATCGCCCACGTTCGACGCCATCAAGGCACGCGGCGACAAGGTCGTCGTCGGTGTCAAGGAAGACCAGCCGAACCTCGGCTACCTCGACGCCGTCACCGGTGAGCGCACCGGCTTCGACGTCGACGTCGCACGCTGGATCGCCGCATCGCTCGGTGTCACCGAAGAGAACATCGAGTTCAAGCCGATCGCCTCCGCCAACCGCGAGCAGGCGATCTCCAACGGCGACATCGACTACTACGTCGGCACGTACTCGATCACCGACAAGCGCAAGGACCAGATCGACTTCGCCGGTCCGTACTTCGAGACCGGCCAGGGCCTGCTCGTCGGCGCAGACTCCGACATCACCGGAGTCGACTCGCTCGTCGCCGGTGTCACGGTCTGCTCTGCGACGGGTTCGACTCCGATCCAGAACATCAAGGACAACTACCCGGAGGTCACGACCACCGAGTTCGACACGTACTCGCAGTGCGTCGACCAGCTGATCAACGGCCAGGTCGATGCGGTCACCACTGACGAGGCCATCCTGATCGGCTACGCCGCCCAGGACCCCGACAACCTCAAGGTCGTCGGCGAGCCCTTCAGCGAGGAGCTCTACGGCATCGGACTCGCCAAGGGCGATGACGCCCTCCGCGACCACATCAACACCACCCTCGAAGAGGGCGGCGACGTGTGGCAGGCGATCTTCGACTACAACCTCGGATCGTCCGGAACCACGGTCACGCAGCCAGCGGTCGACCGCTACTAATCCCACAGGCGAGCGGCGGCGAGACTCACTCTCGCCGCCGCTCGTTCGCACCTAGGGCGCCTTGCGCCCTGTCTCAGAAAGGAAGGCGAGCGTGTTCGATATCTTCACGAACCACCTCGACCTGTGGAGTGAGGCCCTTCTCGGGACGCTCATCCTCTTCTTCGGGGGCGCGCTCCTCGCGCTCGTCCTCGGCTTCATCGTGGGTGCCATGCGAGTCTCGCCGGTCCCGATCGCGCGGGCGGTCGGCGCCGCCTACGTCAACCTCGTGCGCAACACCCCGCTCACCCTCGTGTTCTTCATCTTCGTCTTCGCGGTGCCCGTCCTCTTCCCCATGGGCCGCACCGACTATCTGCTGCTCGGCGTTCTCGCGCTGGGCGTCTACACCGCCACGTATGTCGCCGAGGTGCTCCGAAGCGGCATCAACACCGTCCCTGTCGGCCAGGCAGAGGCTGCGCGAGCCATCGGCCTCCCCTTCGGGCAGGTCATGACCCTCATCGTGCTCCCCCAGGCAGCACGTGCCGTCGTCCCGCCCATGATGAGCGTCCTCATCGCACTGCTGAAGAACACCACCGTCGCTGCTGGGTTCTCCGCCGTCAACCTGGGCATCATCCGCGCCAACATGAGCGAGCGAGGTGAGAACGCGATGGAGGTGCTCATCTGGGTCGCCATCGTCTTCATCGTCCTCGTCCTGCTGCTCTCGTGGGTGCAGAACGCGCTCGAACGCCACTGGAAGGTTGCCCGATGAGCCAGACCTCTGTTCTCTACGATGTCCCAGGCCCCCGCGCGCTCGCTCGCAACAAGCTGCTCGGGATCGCGACGGTCGTCGTCATCGTCGCCCTCGTCGCCTTCCTCGTCTACCGCCTCAGCGCGACGGGCAACCTGAGCGCCGACAAGTGGCAGATCTTCGGCTACGCGGCTATCTGGGCGCAGATCGCGGAGGCGCTCTGGGCCACGCTCAGCGCGTTCCTGGTCGCAGCCGTGGGTGCGTTGGCGCTCGGATTCGTCCTCGCCATCGGCCGCCTGTCGGACCACGCGTGGGTCCGCATCCCGTTCACGGTCGTGGTCGAGGGTCTCCGTGCGATCCCCGTCCTCATCCTCATGATGCTCATGTACTACGGCCTGCCCGCCATCGGCATCAAGATGGAGCCGTTCTGGGCCGTCGTCATCGCGCTGATCGCCTACAACGGCTCAGTGCTCTCCGAGGTCATCCGAAGCGGCGTGCAGTCGCTCCCGAGCGGTCAGGCTGAAGCCGGATACGCCATCGGCCTCCGCAAGAGCGGCGTCATGCAGATCATCCTGCTCCCGCAGGCG
The DNA here is from genome assembly GCF_902506465.1 of Pseudoclavibacter sp. 8L. NCBI lineage: Bacteria > Bacillati > Actinomycetota > Actinomycetes > Micrococcales > Microbacteriaceae > Pseudoclavibacter > Pseudoclavibacter sp. 8L. Next base: position 18,743 of record NZ_LR733185.1, read on the forward strand.
ATCCGCGCGATGCTGCCCGTCATCATCGCGCAGCTGGTCGTGACCCTGAAGGACACGGCCCTCGGCTCGATCATCACGTACAACGAGCTGCTCTACATGGCGAAGCTCATCGGCGGCCAGGCGGATTACGGTCGCCCATACATTCCGGTCACGATCGTCATCGGCGCGGTCTACATCGCCACCTGCGTGCTGCTGTCCTGGCTCGCGACCGTGGTGCAGAAGCGCATCTCGCAGAACCCGAAGGTCATCGCGGGCGCCGCCCCAGAGCCCGTCACCAATGCGGGCAATGTGACCGACACGGAGCTGATCCTCGTGCAGCAGTCCGACGTGCTCGAGCTCGAAGAGGAAGCTCGCCAGAAGACGAAGCACGATCAGGCGGAGGCGCAGCGCCAGATCGATCTGCGCAAGCAGGGCGACGGAGACCGCGTCTAGGCGCGCTCCACGCAGGAAGGCTCCCCGCGGGCCGGCACCGAGAGTCTCTCGGCACCGGCCCGCGGGGAGTTCTCCGTTTCTCGGGAGGTTCTCCGTCTCCCAGGAAGTCAGCGGCCCCTCCCCGACGCGCCGCTGCACCGACAGAGGCGACTAGCCTGTATCGGATGCGCGCTGAGCCCGGACTTCGAGAACTGCTGCGACTCTGGGAGTTCGTGCGGCCGGTCAGATGGAGCCTCTTCGCCGGCTTCGCCTCCGCCCTGACCGCAGCCGGGCTGAGCCTCGTCGGACCGCAGATCATCCGCCTCATCGTCGATGGCCCCGTCTCCTCCGGCGAGCGGGCGGCCGTCATCTGGGGCTCGCTCGCGCTCCTCGCCGTCGGCTGCTTCGAAGCGCTCCTCTGGTACCTGCGACGAATCTTCGTGCTCACGCCCATGGTCGGCGTCGAACGACGCGTGCGGGATCAGCTCTTCGCCCGGCTGCAGGACCTGCCTGCTGCCTTCCACGACGAGTGGGAGGCAGGCCAGCTGCTGTCCAGATCATCCGTCGACCTCAACCGGATACGCCGGTGGCTCGCGTTCGGCCTCATCATGCTGAGCGTCAACCTGCTCACGGTCGTCGCCGGCATCGGCGTGCTCCTCTGGCTCGATCCGGTGCTCGGCTCCCTCTACGCGGTGTTCAGCATCCCGACGGCCCTCATCACCCTTCGCTTCCAGCGCGTCTACGGACGCCTCTCCCGCCGCAGCCAGGACCAGGCTGGGGCGCTCGCGACGACGGTCGGCGAGGCGGCGAAGGGAATCCGCGTCATCAAGGCCTTCGGTCGTGGCGGAGAGTTCCTCGAGTCGTTCCGCGAGGAGGCGCAGGCGCTGCGTGGGACCGAGCTCGAGAAGGCCCGCCGCCAAGCCGACATGCGCTCATGGCTCATCCTGCTCCCCCAGCTCGCCGTCGCCACTTCGCTCGCCCTCGGTGTGATCGCCGTCGCCGACGGCAGGCTCACGATCGGAGCGCTTTCCGCGTTCCTCTTCACGGCGCTCATGCTCGCCTGGCCGGTACGCTCCCTCGGTTTCCTCTTCGCCGACACCCTCGACGCGGCGGCCTCGACGACCCGTGTCTTCGAGGTCCTCGATACTGCGACTGCAGTCTCAGACCCCGAGCGCCCGCTCCCCGTTCCTGACGGGCCTGGGGTCCTCGAGTTCCGGGATGTGCGGTTCGCCTTCCCGGATGCGCAGGACGGCGACGAGGTGCTGCGAGGCATCGACCTCACCCTCGTGCCCGGCGAGACACTTGCGCTCGTCGGCGCGACCGGGAGTGGGAAGAGCCTGCTCAGCGAGCTCGCTGTGCGCCTCCACGATCCGACCGCTGGCGAGGTGCGGCTCGACGGCACCGACATCCGCCATCTCCGCCGAGACGACCTCAGGAGCCACGTGGCCATCGCCTTCGAGCAGCCTCTGCTCTTCTCGGCCAGCGTCAGAGACAACGTCGCGCTCGGGCGACCGGACGCGAGCGACGATGAGGTGCGGGACGCCCTGGCGGTCGCGCAGGCTCGCTTCGCGCTCGAGCTCCCCGAAGGCCTCGAGACCCTCATCGGGGAGGAGGGGCACAGTCTCTCGGGAGGCCAACGGCAGCGTCTCGCGCTCGCCCGCGCCATCCTCGCGCGCCCCCGTGTCCTCGTCCTGGACGACCCGCTCTCGGCGGTCGACGTGCGCACCGAGACCCTCGCGACTGAGGCCCTCCGGTCGGCTCTCTCCGGCGTGACGACCCTTGTCGTCGCGCACCGATCATCCACCGTGGCCCTCGCCGACCGTGTCGCCGTCCTCGTCGACGGTCGCATCACGGCCTTGGGCGAGCACCGCGAGCTGCTCGCCGCCGACCCCGTGTACCGGGGCCTGCTCTGGCAGGGCGACCACGTCGACGAGGTGGTCGCATGACCAAGCCCAGCGCTGCTGGACCCCTCGGGGTGCGGGTCGAGCACCTCACGAGCGTCGACCGCGACACCGCCAGAGTCCTCCGACGACGCTCACTTCGACTCATGAGCCGGCTCCTCGCCCCGCACAAGGCGCGCCTCGTGTGGCTGGGGGTGCTTGTCCTCATCAGCCAGGCGGCCTCGGCCGCCGGTCCACTGCTGCTCTCACAGGCCATCGACACGGGGCTTCCAACGCTGCTCGACGGCGATGCGGCTCCGTTCCTGGTCATCGTCGTCGCTCTCGTCCTCGCGACGGTCACCGACGCCGGACTCTCCAATCTCTTCACCCGGAATGCCGCAGCGCTCAGCCAACGCGTGCTCCTGCGAGTCCGGACCCTGCTCTTCGAGCACACGGGGCGTCTCGGCCTCGACTTCCATCAGCGCTACACGTCCGGGCGAGTCATCAGTCGCCAGACGAACGACGTCGATGCGGTCGCCGAACTCCTCGAGTCCGGATTCGGCGACCTGGTGAACGCCGTCGCGCGGATGGCGTTCATCGCAGCGGCCCTCCTCATCCTCGATCCGCTGTCCGCCCTCGTGGCCTTCGCGGTCTTCGTGCCCGTCGTGCTGGTCACCCGACGGTTCCAGGTCGTCTCCTCACGCCTCTACCGCGAGTCGAGCGAACGCTCAGCGCGACTCATCGTCCGCTTCGTCGAGACGATCACGGGCATCCGCGCTATGCAGGCCTTCCGCGCCGAAGGGCGAAACGCGGACGTGTACGGCGGACTCAACGGCGCCTACACCGACACCGGTCGACGCACCGCGATGGCGTTCGGCAATCTCTTCACCGGCATCGAGCTCATCAGCAGCATCGGCCTCGCGGTACTGGTGCTCATCAACGGCCTCCGCACGCTCGAGGGCAGCATCGGCGTCGGCGTCCTCGTCGCAGCCGCGCTGTACCTCGTGCAGCTCTTCCAGCCGATGGAGGCCGTCGGCATGTTCGCGAACACCTTCCAGTCCGCAGTCGCGGCCCTGGAGAAGATCTCGGGCGTGCTCGAGGAAGAGCCCAGCGTCGCGGCTCCCGCCCAAGATGCCAAGCACGATCCGGCACGGCGGACGGAGGACCACCGCGATGTCGCGGGGCCCGGTGACATCGCCCTCCGCGGCACTGCGTTCTCCTACGGAGACGGCCCGCTTGTGCTGCAGCGTGTCGACCTGCACATTCCCGCCGGCCAGACCGTTGCGGTCGTGGGGCCGACCGGGGCGGGGAAGACCACCCTGGCGAGCATCATCGCCCGCTTCGCGGATCCGACACAGGGGCAAGCGCTCCTCGATGGCGTCGACCTCCGCGACATCCCGGACAGCGAGCTGCGACGAAGGGTCATCACGGTCACGCAGGATCCCTTCCTGTTCCAGGGCACCGTCGCCTCCAACATCGAGCTCGGACGGCCGGGCGCGAGCCGCAAGGAGATCGAGCAGGCCGCGAAGCTCATCGGCGCCGACCCGTTCATCCGGCGCATGCCGAACGGGTACAACACAGATCTGAGCCACCGTGGAGTGAAGCTCTCGGCCGGACAGCGCCAGCTCATCTCCTTCGCCCGCGCCTTCGTCGCCGACCCCGAGGTGCTCATCCTCGACGAGGCCACGAGCTCCCTCGATATCCCGGGCGAGCGAGCCGTCCAGAAGGCGCTCGGCACCCTCCTGCACGACCGAACGGCCGTCATCATCGCCCACCGCCTGTCGACCGTCAACGACGCCGACCGTGTACTGGTCCTCGATGGCGGAGCGATCGTGGAGGACGGCTCCCCTGCGGAGCTCGTGGCGCGTGGCGGTCGCTACGCCGAACTGCACAGCGCCTGGCTGTCATCGCTCGACAGCGACTGACGCGAATGCCCCGCCGGTCCCGCGACGCGCGCGAACTCGGCTGACGTCCGCTGAAGACAAGGTGAGGTTCACTGGCGCGCAGACAGCCAGGCGCGCAGGGACGCAGGAACGCAGCAACGCCCGGGCGCTCGACGCGAGTATCGCGGAGAGGCCCGGGCGTCCCGGTGAGCTTCGGTCAGGCGCGCTGAGCGAACGCGCTCTCGTACAGGCAGACAGAGGCCGCGGTCGCGAGGTTCATCGACTCCGCTCGCCCGTAGATCGGCACGCTCATGGTCGCGTCGGCGTACGCGAGCTGCTCGGCGTCGAGGCCGCGAGCCTCGTTCCCGAAGAGCCAGGCGGTCGGCTGTGCCAGCTCGCCAGCGTCACGAGCCGACAGCAGGTCCGAGCCGTCGATGTCGGCGGCGACGACACGGAGGCCAGCGTCTCGAGCGCGCGAGGTGGCGACGTCCAGGGTCACCTCGACGGCGATCGGCAGGTGGAAGATGGAGCCGGTGCTCGAACGCACGACCTTCGAGTTGTAGAGGTCGACGGTCCGGCCCGTGAGGATCACCGCGTCGGCGCCCGCAGCGTCGGCGGCACGGATGATCGTGCCCAGGTTGCCCGGGTCGCGCACCTCCTCGAGGATCGCGACGAGCTTCGGCGAACCGCTCAGCGCATCCCGAATCGAAGCGGGGAACTGCCGGCACACGGCGATGACGCCCTGTGGAGTGCGCGTGTCCGCCATCGCGTCGATGGCCTCTTCGCTCGCGAAGTCGACCTCGAGCTGCGCTTCCTCGGCAAGGCCACGCAGCTCGGAATGACGCTCGAGCGCCGTCGGCGTGACGAACAGCTCCTCGATGAGCTCTGGGCGCGAGATCAGCGCTTCGCGGACCGCCTGGGGCCCCTCGATGACGAAGAGGCCAGTCTCCTGACGCTCCGACTTCTGCGCGAGCTTCCTGACGTCCTTGACGCGCGCGTTGCGCGGGCTCTCGATCATGGTGTCGACTTCTTCCTGCGCGCGAGGCGCTGCGTTGCTTGAGTGGATGCTCATCGAGCCAGGTGCGGATGGAGAGTGCAGGCCCTAGGAAAAGAACATGCGGCCGAGAGCTGGACTCTCGACCGCATGTTCACACGGCCGGCACACTCAGAGAGCGAATCGGGCCGCGGTGGTGACTAGGCCGCTGCGCGCGGAGCCGACGTGTCGGCCGGGAGCGCCTGCTTGGCTGCCTCGACGAGACCGGCGAACGTCGCGGGCTCGTTCACGGCGAGCTCAGCGAGGATACGGCGGTCGACCTCGATGCCAGCAAGGCCGAGGCCCTGGATGAAGCGGTTGTACGTGAGGCCGTTCGCGCGGGATCCGGCGTTGATGCGCTGGATCCAGAGGCGACGGAACTCGCCCTTCTTGGCGCGACGGTCACGGTAGGAGTAGACCATCGAGTGGATGACCTGCTCCTTGGCCTTGCGGTACAGGCGCGAGCGCTGTCCACGGTAGCCGGATGCGCGCTCAAGGATGACGCGACGCTTCTTATGGGCGTTTACTGCCCGCTTTACACGTGCCATGTGTGTTGATTCTCCTCAGTAAGTGTGGGTGCGGGCGGCTTAGTGGCCGAGCAGCTTCTTGGCGACCTTGGCGTCTGCCTTGGAAAGCAGCTGGTCCTGGTTCAGTCGAGCCTTGCGACCCGGCGACTTGACCTCGAGGTTGTGGCGGAGGCCGGCCTGCTGCTTCATGAGCTTGCCGCTTCCCGTGACCTTGAAGCGCTTCTTGGCGCCCGAGTGGGTCTTCTGCTTCGGCATTAGTTCTCCTCTGTGGTTGCAGACTCTGGTACAGACTCTGTTGCAGCTTCATCTGCAGATTCATTCGCAGCTTCGCCAGTTGACGGCTGCCCGTGCTTGGCCGCTCGAGACGCCTCGCGGGCCGCATTCCGCTTCGCGGAAGCGTCAGCCTTGACGTCGGACTTGTTTCGGAACGGGCCGATGATCATGACCATGTTGCGGCCATCGATCATGGGGTTTGACTCGACAGTGCCGTACTCCGAGACTTCCTCGGCGAAACGCTGGAGGAGGCGCACACCCATCTCCGGGCGCGACTGCTCGCGGCCGCGGAACTGGATCATGGCCTTCACCTTGTCGCCGTCTTCGAGGAAGCCGATGGCGCGCTTGCGCTTGGTCTCGTAGTCGTGGGCGTCGATCTTCAGACGGAAACGAACCTCTTTGAGGACGGTGTTCGCCTGGTTGCGACGTGCTTCCTTGGCCTTCTGGGCGGCCTCGTACTTGAACTTCCCGTAATCCATGATCTTGGCGACGGGGGGCTTCGAGTTGGGGGCGACCTCGACGAGGTCGAGCTCAGACTCCTGCGCGAGGCGCAGCGCCATCTCGAGCTTGACTACTCCGACCTGCTCACCGCCCGGGCCGACAAGGCGGACTTCACTGGCACGGATGCGGTCATTGGTACGTGGTTCGCTGATGGAAGGCTCCTGACTTCACTGAATGTGGAAAGGAGGCGTCACACCAACCACGCTGCGCTCGCAGCGTGTTTCCACCCATCGCCACCGAGCCTGCGCATCCTGCAGCAAGTGCAGTTCGTGCGAACTCTGTGACCTCTTCCTGCACAGCCGCGAGGCCGGGCAAGGAAGGGAGTGGAGCAACCCGGTAACCTACGTAGAGCGGTTTGCGCGGGTGGGACGAATCCTCTTTCGTGGCCTCTGCACAGCAGAAACCGCTCGCCACATTACCAGAACTCCGGACAAAGGACCAGCGTGACCGACGCCTCACTCGAAAACCCCTCCGCAGCCGAGCCAGAGTACGGTGATCTGCGTCGCGACATCGGCGAAGTTCCAGCCGTCGAGCTCATCACGACAACCGCCGTCCACCTCATGAGCGCCGCCGCCGTCGCGTGCGGCCTGGACGAGGACAGCGGGGACGACGAGCTCGACCTCGACGAGGCCCGCAAGCTCATCTCGGCGCTCGCAGGTCTGCTCACCGCGAGCCTCCCCTACCTGGGCGACCACCACGCGCGCCCCCTGCGCGACGGCCTGCGCTCGCTGCAGCTTGCGTTCCGTGAGGCGTCCGACCACCCGGACCCCGTCGGCAAGGGACCAGGCGAAGACCTCACCGGCCCCGTCTACGGCTGAGCTCGGACCACGGGCCCGTTTGCCGAGCCTTCGGGCCGGCGAGCGGGCTTCCTCGAGTCGCGCGGCGGTCTCGGAGCGTTCAGCTGCCTTCGGCGGGCCCGACCAGCTCCGCGACGATAGCCGCCGAGAGAGTCACGAGCGGGAGCCCCCCGCCCGGGTGCGAAGAGCCGCCTACGAGGTAGAGCCCGTCGACGGGCTGCCGATTGCCCGGCCGGAGGAATGACGCCCTCGCGCCATTCGACGCCGTCCCGTAGATCGAGCCTCCGGGAGAGAGCGTGTCGCGCTCGATGTCCGCGGGCGTGCGGATGCGCATCCATCTCACGTGCGGCCGCACGTCGAGGCCGCGTTCGGCCATGAGCTCCAGCAGTGACTCCGCGTAGCGCTCGGCGAGCCCCGGCTCGTCCCAGTCGACACCGTGCTCCGGCTCGTGCCTGGGCGCGTTGACGAGGACGAACCAGGCGCCATTGCTCGGCCCCGGAACGGTCGCCGGATCCTGCGGCGCCGAGACGTAGATCGTGGGCCGCTCGACCGGCCTCGGCCCGGACCCCGCGTGCGTCCCGACACCGAAGACCGCATCGAACTCGGCGTCGTAGTCCTCGGCGAAGAGCACCCTGTGGTGCGTCGCCTCATCGTGCGCGAAGCTCGCACTCTCGAGATCGTCGAGGGCGAGGAGCATGACGAAGCCCGAGAGCGAGGGGTCGAGCTTCTCGTGGCTCCTGGCGGCGCGCCGGGCCCCTTCGCTGTGCAGCAGCTCCCCATAGACGGACTGAGCGTCAGCGTTCGCGACGACGACATCTGCGGCGAGACGCTCCCCCTCACTCGTCTCGACCCCGGAGACCCTGGCGCCCTCCTGGAGGATGCGGGCGACCCTGACCCCGGTGCGAATGCGTGCCCCGCGCTCCACGGCGCGTTCGGCGATAGCCTCCCCCAGCCGCCAGAGGCCACCGGGCACGTACCAGGAGCCGTAGGCCTGCTCGGCGTACGGCACCGTCGCGAGTGCAGACGGCGCCCGCCTCGGGTCAGACCCTGTGTACGTCGCGTAGCGATCCAGGAGCGCCCGCAGGCGAGGGTCCAAGAGATCACGCTCGCCGAACCCGCGCAGACTCCGCCATGGGGCCACTCGTGCGAGCGACAGCGGATTCACGGCGAGCGACGCGATCCCAGCCGCATCGATGGGCGATTCCAGGAAAGGACCCCTGGCGATGTCCCAGACGCGCTCCGAGCGTTCGAGGAAGCGCGCCCACTGATGCCCAGTCCCCGCACCGAGCGCCGCGTCGAGCGCAGCGGGGATCTCCTCGATCCTTCCGGGCATGTCGAGCTCGCTGCCGTCGGCGAACCGGTAACGGCAGGCGACATCGAGTCGGCGAAGCTCGACAACCGACTCGATGGGTGCTCCTGTCTCCGCGAACAGCTCGGCGAAGACGTATGGCATGGTCACAAGCGACGGACCCGTGTCGAAGAGGAAGCCGTCATGCTCGAGGGTGCCGAGCTTGCCCCCGACCTTCTCGGCCTGCTCGAGCACCGTGACGTCGTGGCCCAGCGCGGACAGGCGGGCTGCCACGGCGAGCCCGCCGACCCCCGCCCCGATCACCACGACCGTGCTCATCGCGGGGAGTCACCCGCCTGCGCCCCGGAAGCCACGAGGGAGCCCGCGGCTCTCCGCGCCCGCCAGTCGCGCAGCAGCACGACGACAAGCGGGATCGCGACAGCGCCCATGATGAGGCCGCCGACGAGCGCCACGCTCGGGCGCTCGAAGAACGTGAGGTTGCCGACGACGCACGTCGCGTACGTCCACAGGTAGACCGTGAAGGGAGCTGCGTCGCTCGGGGCGCCGTCGACCTTCTGCGAGCGAGCGGCGACGGCGTCGATGAGCCCGCAGATGATGAGCGAGACCAGGTACCAGCCGAGGAAGTTCGTGAGCGGGATGCCGTCGACCCCGGGGATCCCCGGGTCAGGGTGCTTCCAGCCCCAATGCCCCGAATCGACCATCTGGGGGTCGAGGAAGACGTCCCAGGCGGTGAGCGCCCATGCGGCCACGGCGACGCGCACGATACGTCGCGCCGCGCCAGGCGCCGTGCCGACGAGTCGGCGAGCGATGATCACCGCGGGGTAGGCGATCGTCACCCAGGCGAGCGGCACGATGAGCGGTACCTCGAAGAGCGAGAAGCCGAGCGACGGCGTGTAGATGTACTGTCCGAACGGGAAGCTCGTGGCGACTCCGACGACTTCCGCGAAGAAGCCGATCGCGGCGGCGGCGAGCAGCACGGAGGCGAACCGCGGCCCGCGGGTCGCCCAGGCGTGGAGCACCCCCGTGGCGGCGAGCAGGGCGACGCTCGCGATGGTCAGCGGCACAGTGCCGCCGCCGGTGAATGCGAACAGGCTCTGGACGAACATGCCTGCTGCGAGTGTCACCCACATGAGTCGTCGTGTGATGGCGGTCATCTTGAGTCCGTTCCTCTCGGTCGTGGCTCTGGATCTGCGTCGTCTGACGTTCTGGCGGATGGTGGTGTGCTCTTCGCGAGGCAGGTCATGCAGTCCTGGCCGACCAGCCCTCGACGGCATCGACCGCGAAGCGCGCGAACAGCTCCTCGGCGAACCATCCGCCCGCTCGACTGTCGGCCATGGCGGCCCTGTGCGATGGTGCGCCGCTGATGAAGGCGCGAAGCGCCGGCTCGGACTCCCAGAGGGTGAAGGTGCCGAGGAGGCCGGCTGGCAGCTCGCCCATCCCGAACGCGAGACCGAGACCCCGCGACCTCGCGCGGAGGAGTTCGGCAGCGATGGGTGGCACGGTTCCCGTGAAGCGCGGCACCGCCGAGGCCCGGATTCGCGCCCGCGTGATGACGGCCACTCGCTGCCCCTCCTCGGCCTCGGCGACGGCGGGCCCGAACGGCTCGCGACCTCCCCAGAGGCCGACCGAGCGGATAGCGCGCATCCGCACTCTGAGCCGCTCCCGCGAGCGTGCGTCCCACGCGCCGACGAGGGCCCCTCGATCGAACGCGTCCGCAGCCTCGAGCGACTCCCAGGCGGCGACGAGCGCCCAATGCCCGAGGTCGGCGTCGCGAGAGGAGAAGCTCGTCGCCCGCGCCGTGCCCATGACCCGCGCGAATCGCAGACCCTCCGGACGTCGCCGGCCCAGGAGCTGCAGCGTGGTCTTCGCGGTCAGAGAGAGGCCGGCGCTCGCGCTGCCGGTTCCCCAGAGGTGGACGGTGGTGACCGTCACCGGCGGTCGACCTCGAGGGGGCCAGCGCTCCGGTCGCCCCGCACATGCTTGAGCACCAGCTCGGCACTGATCAGGCACATCGGCACGCCGACGCCGGGGTTGACGGTCGCACCCGCGTAGTAGAGCCCCTTGACCTTCGGGGACGCGTTGCCAGCGCGCAGCATGGCCGACTGGGCGAGCTCATGCGACGGGCCGAGAATGCCGCCCCGCCAAGAGTTGTAGTCGTGCACGAAATCGGCCGGGCCGAGTGTCTGACGAACCACGATGCGGCGCCCCAGGTCGGAGACTCCCGTCCACTCGGCGAGCTGGGAGATCGCGAGATCGGCGATCCGCTCGACCTCTGCATCGCCCGCCCCGTCCGCTCCTCCCCCACCGATGCTCGGGTCGCCCTTGACCGGGATGAGCAGGAACAAGTTCTCGTGCCCTTCCGGCGCGACTGCCGGATCCGTGGCGCTCGGCTTGCAGACGTAGACGGAGACCGGGTCAGGCAGGGCGACGCCCTCGCCGAAGATGGCGTCGAAGTTCTCTCCCCACTCCTTCGTGAGCAGCAGCGAGTGGTGCGGCAAGGCGGGCAACTCGCCCTCGACGCCGAGCATCACCAGCACGGCACCAGGACCCGACGAGGTGCGCTTCCACACGCGCTCCGGGTAGCTGCGGTATCGCTCTGGCAGCAGCCGCGTCTCCGTGTGATGCAGGTCAGCGGCGGAGACGACCACCTCGACGTCCTCGAAGTGCCGCTGCCCGTCAGCGTCGCGCCAGTGCACGCCACGGCTCCAACCGTGCGACACGGCGATGTCCGTGACCTCGGCCTCGAGCCGGAACTCGACGCCGGCGTCGACGGCGAGCCGATGCAGCGCATCCACCACGGCGGTGAAGCCGCCCATGGGGTACTGCACGCCCTCGACGAGATCCATGCGACTCATGAGGTGGTAGATCGCCGGAGCGCGGCGCGGGTCGGTTCCGAGGAACACCGCCTGGTAGGCGAGGATCTGCCTGAGCAGCGGATGCGTGAACGACTCCTCCACGAATTTCTCGAGCGGGACCGTGAGCCACGTGAGGAGCTCGGGGAGTTCGCGGCGAACGGGGGCGCCGAGCAGGGTCGCCGGGTTCTTGAACGTGTTGTAGAGGAATGATTCCTCCGCCATGTCCATGGCGCGTCTCGCGGTCTCGAGGTAGTCGTCGAAAGCGGCAAGCGCCTCGGGCTCGAGCTCAGCGACGAGCTCGCGCACGGCATCCTGTCCGTACGGGATGGAGAGGGGCTCGCTTGCGCCCCCCGCCTGCTCCGGCTCCGGGAAGACGCGGTAGCCGGGGTCGAGCATGCGCAGATCCAGCTGCTCCTCGGTACTCGTGCCCGCAAGCGCGAAGTAGTGGTCGAAGACGCTCGGCATCAGGTACCAGCTCGGGCCGGTATCGAAGCGGAAGCCGTCGACCTCGAGGAGGCCCGCACGGCCGCCGACCCGGTCGTTCTTCTCGAGCACCGTCACGGCGAAGCCGTCCCGTGCGAGCAGGATCGCTGTGGCGAGGCCGGCCATTCCGGCGCCGATGACTACTGCTCGGGTGCTCATGATCGTGTCTCCAGAAGGACTCGTGCTGCGATGCGCGCCTTCTCGGCGCCGGGAACTCTCACGCGTGTGGTGCGCAGCTGATCGGCCGGCGTCGCCGCGATGCGGTCGGCGAGCGCAGCGAAGAGAGCACTCGCGAGGGCCACGCCTCTGCGGCAATCCCTCGGCAGCAGCGGGATGCCCGCATCCGCTGTCGCGAGATCGGCGCGGATGCGGTCCAGCCAGATGAGCTTGCGCCGCTCGTCGAGCGGCGCCGACTCCAGACCCTCCACCGGCAGGTAGTCCCTGCCGAGCCGGTCGGCGTCATCGCCCACGTCGCGGAGGAAGTTCACATTCTGGAACGCGGCGCCGAGCGCGCAGGCCGCCGCGTCGATGCGCTCCCGCTGCTCTGGGGTGCGAGAGACACCGGTGAGGAACACCCGCACGCACATCAGCCCCACGACCTCAGCTGAACCGTAGACGTAGCGCCGTTGCTCCTCCACGTCGAGCGAGCGAGGCTCGAGATCCATGCGCATCGAAGCGAAGAAGGGCACGACAAGCTCGGCCCCGAACCCGCAGCGTCGCGCCGTCACCGCGAACGCGTGGACAACCAGATTCGTGCTGAAGCCCGACTCGATGGCCTCGAGCGCCTGCGCCTCGAGCCCGTCGAGCGCCGCGTGCTGCTGCTCGAGGGAGAGGCCGGCAAGCGCGCCGACACCATCCACGATCTCATCGGCCACGCGGACCAGCGCGTAGATGCTGCGCACCGGTTTGACCGTCCGGCGCCCGAGGAAGCGCGATGCCGCACCGAAGGAACTCGAGTAGGCGAAGATGACCTCGGCCGCGGACTTCTCCGCGGTGCGCGTGTACTGCTCGAGTGGCGACATCACGACGTGCGCCTCTCCAGCAGCATCAGCAGACGCTCCAGCATCTCGGCAAGGTTCCGCTCCCCCTCGCGTCCAGAAGCACCCACGGCCCTCGCGGCGGCTCGTGCCCTCGAGAACTGGGCCGCGAGCTCCTGCTCGACAGCGGCGCGCGAGCCAGACGCGTCGATGAGGTCGCGCGCCCTCGCGCCATCCGCCTCGCTGAGCATCGGATCGCCGAGCAGCGACTCGAGCTCACCCCAGACCGGGGTTCCGCAGGCCAGGGCGATGAGCGCCGTGAACTTGCCCTCCCGGATATCCGAGTACGGCGCCTTCCCGAGCTTGTGCTGGTCTCCGAAGACACCGAACAGGTCGTCCTGCAGCTGGAAGGCGAGCCCGGCGGCGTCCGAGAACTGGGCGATGAGACGCGCATCCACCGCACCCTCGGCACCCGCTGCGATCAGACCGAGCTCGAGCGGCAGCAGCACGGTGTACGCGGAGGTCTTGTTCGAGCTCATCGACAGGACCTCGGCCAATGCCGGATGGTCGCTTCGAACCGACAGGCTCACGTCGCTGAACTCACCGGCAACCGAGACCGCGAGGGCACGCTCGATGGCATCGAGCACGCGCAGACGAACGGCGTGGGGCTGGTCGATGCGCGCAACCCTCAGGTGCGCTTCGGAGAGCAGGAGGTCGCCGACCAGGATCGCGGCGGCCTGCCCCAGGCGGTTGCCGCGCTCGTCGTCGAACTCCGGTCCTCCCACGATCTCCTCGACGCTGCCGAGGAGATTCAGCTCACCCCTGCGCATGGTGTCGTTGTCGATCACGTCGTCGTGGGTCAGGAACGCGAGGTGGAGCAGCTCGGTCGCGGTCGCAAGTTCCATGACCGCCTCAGGCACCTCTGCTGCGCCCGTGTAGGACAGGTAGGCCTGCATGACCAGCGCAGGGCGGAAGAGCTTTCCGCCTTCGGCGCTGCGAGCCGTGATGCGCCACAGCGTCGCGAGGCCCTCGTCGATCGCGGCCGCAGCCGCGACTCGTCCGGCCAGGAACTCCTCGATTCGCCTTCTCACCTCGAGCAGCTGCTGCGCTGCGAGGTCGAAGTCCGAACCCTGGCCACGGGGGCTCGCCAGAGGCTCACGGATCACTCGGCACCACTCCCTTTAGCTCGGTTGGCTAGCAATAAGAGTATCTAATTACTTCTACTCGAGCGTACAGGCAAGCCTTCCCCGAGTTGCCGTGCCTGGTCAATCCCCTCAGCGCCTCCACCACGAGCGCTTAGAATCTCGTCGCCGGTTCTCCGCGTCGCTCGAGGCAACAGCGCTGGCCCGCGCGAACGAGATGCCGAGCGAGTCGACTTCGGTGCGGAACGCCTCGCTCCCCTGCAGCAGCTCGCTCGCTCGGCGAGACAGATCCGCGAGCTCCTCGCGGCCAGCGTCACCACCGACGTGGAGCACCACACGCAGCTCGGGGCCAGCCAGGCGTGCCTCCGGATCTCCAGGCACGAGGTCGATGCCGAGCACCTCCTCGAGCTCTGCCATCACCCTCGACAGCTCACCCGTGACAACCGGGCTCACCCACGGGGCCACCCAGCTCTGCTCCTGCGCGATCGCCCAAACTGCCGGGCGGCGGACGACGAACTCCGTCTCGCTCGTCGGATCCACCACGATGAGGTCGCTGCCCTCGGCAGCAGCCGAGATGGCCGCCCGCTGCATGAGCGCAGGCACCGGCCGAGCCTTGGGATTCCAGGCCCTCATGGCCTCCGCCGAGGTGAACACAGGGAGGACCGTGCGACCGTCTGGGCCGGCGACCGTCACGATGGAGAGATCAGCGCTCTTGTCGACGGTGACACCCTGCGCGTTGACATCGGCTTCGCCCAGCTTCGCCACGAGGGGGATCAGCACGCGAGCCTGCCGCAATGCGTCGACCACCGCGTCGGGACCCACCTCCCGCGCACGGAAGCGCCGCATCGCCGCGACGAACTGCGCCGGCGCCGTCCCGTCGTCATCGCGGAACGGATTGTCGCCGAAGCTCCGCCCAGACCAGCTCTGGCCAGCAGAGTCGGCCTTGCTGGGCTGGAAGTGCTCTGGCAGCGACGGCATGGGTCAGACCTCTCGAGTCAGGATGCGACGTCGAGGGCCTCGACAAGCGTGAAGGCCCCCGAGTAGAGCGCCTTGCCGATGATCGCGCCCTCGAGCCCCTGCGGCACGAGGCCGCGCAGCGCCGCGATGTCGTCGAGACTCGAAACGCCACCCGAGGCGACGACGGGACGGTCGGTCCGGTCGAGGATGTCACTGAGGAGCTGCAGGTTCGGGCCCTGGAGGGTGCCGTCCTTCGTCACGTCGGTCACGACGTAGCGTGCACAGCCGGCTTCCTCGAGCCGTTCGAGCACCGACCAGAGGTCACCAGCATCGCGCGTCCAGCCGCGAGCCGCGAGCGTGGTGCCACGCACGTCGAGGCCAACGGCGATGAGCTCGCCGTAGCGAGCGATGACGTTCGCCGCCCACTCCGGATTCTCGAGCGCGGCGGTGCCGAGGTTGATGCGGCGCGCACCGGCGTCGACCGCACGCTCGAGGGACTCGTCGTCGCGGATCCCGCCGGACAGCTCGACATTGACGTGCTTGGCCGCCCGGATGACGCGCTTGATGACGCTGCGGTTCTCCCCGCGCCCGAAGGCCGCGTCGAGGTCCACGAGGTGGATCCACTCCGCGCCCTGCTCGATCCAGTCCTCCGCCGCATCCACCGGATCGCCGTAGTTCGTGGCGGAGTCGGCCTCGCCCTGAACCAGACGCACCGCCTTGCCGCCGGCGAGGTCGATTGCGGGGAAGAGCACGAGCTCCGGTGACGTGTTGAATTCGCTCACGCGCGTAGGTTCCTTGTTCTCGTTCTGAGGCGCCGGGGCATCGACGCCGGAAGGGGATGCCCTGGCAGTCCGGGCAATAGCGTATCGGCAGGCGGCGGTGCAGCGCGCCGACGCAGCAGCACTAGCCGCGCTTCGGCAGCGTCTCGATCCAGTTCCGAAGCAGGCGCACGCCAGCCTCGCCGGACTTCTCCGGGTGGAACTGCGTCGCCGACAAGGGGCCGTTCTCGACTGCGGCGATGAAGCGCTCGCCGTGTTCGGCATGGGTCACGAGCACCGGGCGGGCCTTCGGATGCGGGTCGAGCGGGAGCTCATGCGCCGCGTACGAGTGCACGAAGTAGAAGCGCTCGCGAGCGATGCCGGCGAACAGCTTCGAGTCGACCGGTGGGTCGACGAGGTTCCATCCCATGTGCGGAAGGACCTCGGCCCGCAGCTCGGTCACCTCGCCCGGCCATTCGCCCAGGCCTTCGGCTCTCTTGCCACCCTCGATACCGCCGTCGAAGAAGATCTGCATGCCGACGCAGATGCCGAGCACGGGGCGCCCGCCTGCGAGGCGCCGACCGACGATCTCCCCGATGCGCTGACGATTGATGGCCTCCATGACGTGAGCGAAGCTCCCGACACCTGGCACGACATAGCCGTCCGCATCGTAGGCGGCAGCGCGGTCGGCCGTCAGCTCGACCTCGGCACCAGCCGCTTCGAGCGCCTTCACGGCGGAGTGCACGTTGCCCGAGCCGTAGTCAGCGACGACCACCCGTGGGCGTTCGACTGGAGTCACAGCGCGCCCTTGGTCGAAGGAATGCCCACGACCTCCGGGTCGAAACGCTTGGCCGCGCGGAACGCACGGGCGAACGCCTTGAACTCCGCTTCGGCGATGTGGTGCGGGTCGCGCCCGCGGATGACCTCGACGTGCACCGTCAGGCCGGCGTGGAACGTGATCGCCTCGAAGACGTGACGCACCATCGCGCCCGTGAAGTGTCCGCCGATGAGGTGGTAGACGAAGGCCTCCGGCTCGCCGGTGTGCACGAGGAACGGACGCCCCGAGATGTCGACGACGGCTTGGGCGAGCGACTCATCGAGCGGCACCCTCGCATCGCCGTAGCGCGCGATGCCCGACTTGTCGCCGAGGGCCTGGCGGATCGCCTGGCCGAGCACGATCGCCGTGTCCTCGACCGTGTGGTGCACGTCGATCTCGGTGTCACCCGTCGCACGGATCGTGAGATCGGTCAGCGAGTGCTTCGCGAAAGCGTTCAGCATGTGGTCGTAGAACGGAACCGACGTCTGGATGTCGGCGATGCCGGTCCCGTCGAGGTTCAGGCTCAGCTCGATCGAGGACTCGCTCGTCGCGCGTGAGACGGTCGCGGTGCGTGGCGTCGTGGTCATCGCTCCAGCCTAGGCCTTCCCTGCGTCGGTGATCTCGGCGAGCGCGGCCAGCAACGCGCTCGTCTCCGCGCGGGTCCCGGCGGTCACCCGAAGCGTGTTCGGGATGCCGACGTCCCTCACCAGGATGTCGCGGTCGAGGAGCTGCTGGAACGTGCCCGCGGGATCCGCGACGTCGCCGAACAGCACGAAGTTCGCGCCAGACTCCCACGGCGTGTAGCCAAGGCGGGGCAGCTCCACCAGCAGGCGGTCGCGCTGCTCGCGGATGGCGTCGACCTGCTGGAGCATGATCTCCGAGCACTCGAGCGCTGCAGTAGCGGCTGCTTGGGTGATCGCGGAGAGGTGGTACGGCAGTCGGACGAGTCGCACGGCGTCGACGACGGCCTCGTGAGCCGCGAAGTACCCGACGCGGGCGCCAGCGAAGGCGAACGCCTTGCTCATGGTCCTCGAGACCACGAGCCGCTCGCGACCAGGGAGGAGGGAGAGCGCGGTCTCCTGACCATCAGGGAGGAACTCGGCGTAGGCCTCATCGACGATCAGGATGCCATCGGTCGCGTCGTAGGCAGCTGCGATCACGTCGAGATCGGTGACGGTGCCAGTGGGGTTGTTCGGCGTGCAGATGATGGTGATGTCGGGCCGCTCTCGCCGAAGCGCCTCGGTGACAAGGTCAGCCGTCAGCGCGAAGCCGTCGGCACGTGGCACCGGGATCCATTTGGAGCCCACGCCCCTGGCGAGAAGCGGGTACATGGAATAGCTCGGCGTGAAGCTGAGCACGCTGCGCCCGGGGCCACCGAAGACCTGCAGCAGCTGCTGCATGATCTCGTTCGAGCCATTGGCTGCCCACACCTGCTCGGGACCGATACCCCGGCCCAGATAGACGCTCAGCTGCTCGCGCAGCGCCGTGAACTCGCGGTCCGGGTAGCGATTGAGCCCCGGAAGCTCCCGGGCGATCGCCTCGATGATTCGCCTGGCCACAACCTCGGGCACCGGATGTGGATTCTCGTTGACGTTGATGGCAACGCGCACTGGCTGCTGCGGTGCTCCGTAAGGGGTGAGTCCGCGGAGGTCATCACGGATGGGCAGGTCTTCGAACGAGGTCACCGCACAAGCCTACGACGCGGTCTGCGGCTCGGATGGGTTGTGGCCTCAGTCGAGTGGAAGCGCGAGGCGCTGCCCGGCCTGAACCGTGCCGTTCTCGAGGGCGTTGAGCTTGGAGATCTCAACGATGACATCGCGGATATCGGAATCGCCCGCGACTTCCTCGGCGATGCCCCAAAGCGTGTCGCCAGCACCGACGGTGACGTACTCGAATTCGACGTCTGCGGCGTCGCTCGAGGCCGCCGCGGAGTTCATGTGCGTGGCCCCAAGGGCGATGGCTGCGGCGACGGGCAGCGCGGCGATGGCGAGCAGGACACGACGGCCTCGGACGGTGAGGCGGAGTGGTGCAACGGCAGTGGTGTTCATGATTCCTCCTGATTCGTCCACATCTTCGAGTGGTCGAATGTATGTACTGAATATAGCTACGAACAAAGTGCCAAGTCAAGGCTTACAGTTCGAATCTCTCGAACTTTCATCCACAACACTCGAAGAAATGTTTCGTACCTGCGTGCACTCTCGGTAGGGTTGGCGCTATCAGGCAGTGCATCACCTGCCACCGACATTCCGTGTCGGAGAGCGGACGGAGACGACATGGCCAAGAAGCCAGCGAGCGACATCTACAGAAAACTGACCGAGAAGCAGGAGCGCATCCTGACCTGCATCATGGAGTCGGTGCGCACGCGCGGGTACCCGCCGAGCATGCGAGAGATCGGCGACGAAGTCGGCCTCGTCTCCCTGTCGAGCGTCACCCACCAGCTCGGCCAGCTTGAGAAGTTCGGCTACATCAAGCGCAATCCGGGCATGCCCCGCGCCCTCGAGGTGCTGGTGCACTTCGACCACACCGACGATGGCGATTCCAACGAGACGCCGGAGGCCGCGTTCGTCCCGGTGGTCGGCAGGATCGCAGCCGGCATCCCGATCACGGCGGAGCAGCAGGTCGAAGACGTCTTCGCGCTCCCCCGTCAGATCGTCGGCAAGGGAGAGCTCTTCCTTCTCCGTGTCGTTGGCGAGTCGATGATCGACGCCGCCATCTGCGACGGCGACTGGGTCGTCGTGCGGTCGCAGCGCACTGCCGAGAACGGCGACATCGTCGCCGCGATGCTCGACGGAGAAGCCACGGTCAAGACCTTCCGCAAGCGCGACGGCCACATCTGGCTGCTCCCCCGCAACAGCGACTTCGAGCCGATCCTCGGCGACGAGTCCGAGATCCTCGGCAAGGTCGTCGCTGTCCTTCGCTCCATCTGAGGACGGCGGGCAGCCCCGACGCAGGTACACACGTCAGCAGATACAGAAGAGCGGCGAGCCCTATGGGCTCGCCGCTCTTCTGTATCTGTGTCCCTCAGGAGGCTGAAGGGTGTGTGTCAGCCAGCGACCGCGAACGCCTCGAACAGTCCGAGCTGGTCGGGGTGGACCCGGGCCTTGAGCCGCGTGCCGCTCTCCACATGCTCGAGCTCGAGCACGGCGCCTCGTTCGTGCAGGTACGAGACGAGATCGCCGCGCTCGAAGGGAACGAGAACGTCGATGGTCACCTCGGGAGTGGGCAGGAGCTCGGCGATGCGCCCGAGCAGCAGGTCGATGCCCTCACCCGTGTGCGCGGAGACGAAGATGCCGTCGGAGGCGAGCCCCTGGAGCTCGAGGCGTCGATCGCTGTCGACCAGGTCGGCCTTCGTGAAGACCACGATCTCGGGAACATCGTGGGCTTCGACTTCGCCGATGACGTCTCGCACCGTGGCAAGCTGCGCGGCGGGATCCGGGTGCGAGGCGTCGACGGCATGCACGATGACATCGGCTGCCTGCAGCTCCTCGAGCGTCGAGCGGAAGGCTTCGACCAGCTGGTGGGGCAGGTTGCGCACGAAGCCCACCGTGTCGGCGATCGTGTAGGGACGGCCGTCCTCGGTCGCTGCCTTGCGCACCGTCGCGTCGAGGGTGGCGAAGAGGACGTTCTCGACCAGGACGCCCGCATGCGTGATGCGATTGAGGAGGCTCGACTTGCCCGCGTTCGTGTACCCCACGATCGCGACCGCCGGAACCTGGTTGCGCTGTCGGGTCGCGCGCTTGACGTCACGCGAATCCTTCATGTCGGCGATCTGGTGGCGAAGCTTGGCCATCTTCGTGCGGATGCGCCGACGGTCGAGCTCGATCTTGGTCTCTCCAGGGCCTCTTGACCCCATGCCGGCGCCGCCAGAGCCGACCTGACCACCGGCCTGCCGAGACATCGACTCACCCCAGCCGCGGAGACGCGGGAGCATGTACTCCATCTGCGCCAGCTCAACCTGCGCCTTGCCCTCGCGGCTCTTGGCGTGCTGGGAGAAGATGTCGAGGATCACCGCGGTGCGGTCGATGACCTTCACCTTGATCTCGTCTTCGAGCGCGCGACGCTGGCTGGGCGCGAGCTCGGTGTCGGCGACCACCGTGTCGGCTTCGAGCGCCGCGACGATCTCCTTGAGCTCAGCGACCTTGCCTCGGCCGAGGTACGTGGCGGGGTCGGGGTTCGGTCGACGCTGCAGCACGCCGTCGAGGACGACGGCTCCCGCGGTCTCTGCGAGTGCGGCCAGCTCCTGCATCGAGTTCTCGGCCTCCTCGAGGGAGTTCCTGCGGTAGACGCCCACGAGCACGACACGCTCGAGGCGCACCTTGCGGTACTCGACCTCGGTGACGTCCTCGAGTTCCGTTCGCAGGCTCTCGACTCGTCGCAGCGACTGCCTGGCTTCGCGTTCGAGCTGGTCGCCGTCGGCCTCGCCGTCGTAGCTCGTGCTGGCGCCGTCCTGCAGCGCCTGCGCTCTACCGGAGGAGAACAGGGTCATCGTGGCGCCCGGTTCCTTCGCGGCTCGGAGGATTCGGTCGATCGCGTCGTTGCTTTCGCCTGGAGGAGTCTCAGAATCTCGCATATTCGTACTATTCTACGCCGGTGCTAGCGTCTAGGGGTGACCGCTCAGCATTACTTCTCAGCAACCCCTGACGGGCCTCTGGAACGGCGACGCGTCGTCGCCAACCTCCGGGGCCGAACGGTGACTGTCATCACGGCAGGCGGCACCTTCAGCCCTGAGCACGTGGACCGCGGCACCCAGGCCCTCCTGCACGCAGCGCCCCCGCCTCCCTCGACCGGAACGGCCCTGGACCTCGGGTGCGGCTGGGGACCGATCGCCCTCGCCCTCGCACTCGAGTCGCCCGAATTGGACGTGCGGGCCGTCGACGTCAACGAACGGGCGCTACTGCTCACCGGTGAGAATGCGCAGGCGCTCGGACTCGAGAACATCACGCCGACGCGCCCCGAGGATGTCCCCGAGGACACGACCTTCGACCTCATCTGGTCGAACCCGCCCATCCGAATCGGCAAGGACGCCCTGCACGAGCTGCTCTCCGTGTGGCTGCCGCGCCTCAGCGCCGAAGGAGAGGCGTGGCTCGTCGTCGCCAAAAAGCTCGGCGGCGACTCGCTGCAGTCCTGGATCGCGGCGCAGTTCGGGCCCGAGCTGTTCGTCGAGCGGCACTCGACGGACGCGGGTTTCAGAGTGCTGCGGGTGAGGCGAGTTCGCTAGCGAGCTCGTCCTCGACGCTGCCCGTGAAGGCGATCTCGGCCGGCCCCGACAGGAAGACGTGCTCGACGCCCTCGAGCGTTGCGACCGTCACCTGCAGCACGCCACCCGGCACACCGACCGACCAGGCATCCGGCGCGCCAGCGCCAGCCCAGTAGCGAACCGCCAGTGCTGATGCGACGGCCCCGGTGCCGCAGGAGAGGGTCTCGCCGACGCCCCGCTCGTGCACGCGCATCCGGATGTGCCCGACGCCGTCCTGCACCAGCTGGTCGTGGGGCACGACGAACTCGACGTTGGCTCCCAGCTCAGGGGCTGGATCGATGAGCGGTGCGTGGAAGAGCTCGAGCCGGTCGAGTTCCTCCTCGCTCGAGAGCGCGACGACGACGTGCGGGTTGCCGACGTCGATCCCGAGACCCGGGCGTGAGACGCCGATGTGCGGGACGGTGACGAGCGGCTCGCCACCTTCGAGGCGCCATGGCCCCATGTCGACCTTGAAGCCCGTGCCGTCTCGCTCGACGACCCGCAGACCGGCACGCGTGCCGATCTCCAGGCGCTCACCCGCCTCAAGGGTCACCAGCCCGGCTTCCGTGAGGAAGCGCGCGAACGCGCGCACCCCGTTGCCGCACATCTCTGCGATCGATCCGTCGCCGTTGCGGTAGTCCATGAACCACTCGGCCAGAGGGTGGGCTGCCTGCAGTTCGCGGCCTTCCGCGAGATTCCGCGAGCGGACCGCCCGGATGAGGCCGTCTGCGCCGACACCGAAATTGCGATCGCACAGCCGCGCCACGCGCTGAGGCCCGAGGTCCAGCTCGCCGTCCGGGTCGGAGACGAGGACGAAGTCGTTGCCGGTGGCCTGCGCCTTGGTGAACGCGAGTTGTGTCATGGGTCCAATGCTACGGAACTCTCGATCCCCGCGTGCGCCGTGACGCCCGATCAGAGTCCGGCAGCCTGGAGGATGCGCTGCGCTGCAAACCCCTCACCGCTCTGGGCGCGGACCGCGCTCTCGTAGCGTCGGAACCAGGAGACCTGGCGCCTGGCGTACTTCCGCGTCAGGAGCTGCGCCTCCGCGATCGCGTCGGCACGGCTCATCTCACCCCGGAGCTCCGCGAGTGCCTGCTGGTACCCGATCGCGCGTTTGGCGGTGCCGCCATGTTCCAGCCCGGCCTCGGCAAGTGCTTGCGTCTCCTCCAGCAGCCCCGACTCCCACATGCGCTCGACGCGGGCGTCGAGCCTGGGGGTGAGCACCTCCCGGTGCTCTTCGACGACGGCGAACGTCACGTCCCGCCACCTGGCTTCCTGGTCCGGCAGCTGAGCACTGAACGGCTCCCCCGTGACCTCGATCACCTCGAGCGCCCGCACCAGGCGCCGTCCGTTGCGCGCGTCGATGGTGGCCGCGGCCTGGGGGTCGAGCGCACGGAGCCGCGCGAAGAGCGGACCGGGACCTTCGAGCTGCAGCTCCGCCTCGAGTTCGGCTCGCACGGCAGGGTCGGTCCCTGGAAAGCGGAGGTCGAAGCACACGGCCGCGACGTAGAGCCCAGAGCCCCCGACGAGGATGGGCACATCTCCCTCGGCCTCGATCTCCTCGATCAGCCCTCGAGCCCGCTCTTGATACCAGGCGACACTCGCGTCTTCCGTGACATCGAGCACGTCGAGCAGGTGATGCGGCACCCCCTCACGGTCTTCTGGGGCGAGCTTGGCGGTTCCGACGTCCATGCCCCGATAGAGCTGCATGGCGTCGGCGTTGATGACCTGAGCTCCGCGCCCTGACGCGCGCAGGCGAGCGGCGATGTCCAGCGACAGCTGCGATTTCCCCGTGCCGGTCGCTCCCCCGATGGCGATGAACACGCTCAGGCGCGCCGGATCGTCGGGAGTCCGAGCGAGACGCGAGGGGCTGCCCCAGCCGGCGCGGGGACTGCGCAGCTCTCGGCAAGCGAGCGGTCCCAGGCGTCCCCCGCCCTCGTGCGACGGACGTCGAGGCGGCTCGACGTGGCATCTGCGACGAGGTGGAACGACGCCGCTCCCGTGATCTCGGTGGTGACGACATCACCGGGTCGTGGACGTTCTGAGCCGTCCGGGAGGGAGAAGTGCACGAGACGGTTGTCCTCCGAGCGTCCCGACATGCGGTGCGTCTCGTCGTCCTTCTTGCCTTCTGCTGCGCTGACCAGGATGCGCTGGACGCTGCCGATCAGCTTCTCGTTCTCTTCCCGGCTGATGCGGTCCTGCAGCTTCATGAGTCGCTCGTAGCGCTCCTGCACGACGGCCTTCGGCACCTGCTCGGGCATCGTCGCGGCCGGTGTTCCTGGCCGGATCGAGTACTGGAAGGTGAAGGCGCTCGCGAACCTGGACGCCTCGACGACTCGCATCGTCTCGGCGAAGTCCTCCTCGGTCTCGCCGGGGAAGCCGACGATGATGTCCGTCGTTATCGCTGCGTGAGGCATCTGCTCGCGGACGCTGTCGAGGATGCCGAGGAACTTGGCGCTCCGATAGGAGCGCCTCATGGCCTTCAAGATGCGGTCGGAGCCCGATTGCAACGGCATGTGCAGCTGGGGCATCACGTTGGGCGTCTCGGCCATGGCGTCGATGACGTCCTGCGTGAATGCCGCCGGGTGCGGGCTGGTGAAGCGCACACGCTCGAGCCCATCGATGTTGCCAGCGGCGCGGAGGAGCTTGCTGAACGCCTGCCGGTCGCCGAATTCGACTCCGTACGAGTTGACGTTCTGCCCGAGGAGGGTGACTTCGACGGCGCCGTCGTCGACGAGCGCCTGGATCTCGTTCAGGACGTCGCCTGGCCTGCGGTCCTTCTCCTTGCCCCGGAGAGATGGGACGATGCAGAACGTGCAGGTGTTGTTGCAGCCGACGGAGATCGAGACCCACCCTGAGTAGGTCGAGTCACGCTTCGTGGGAAGTGTGGAGGGGAACACGTCGAGGGATTCGAGGATCTCGAGCTGTGCTTCCTCGTTGTGCCGGGCTCGCTCGAGGAGGCTCGGGAGCGCACCCATGTTGTGCGTGCCGAACACGACGTCGACCCATGGGGCCTTCTCGAGGATCGTCCCGCGGTCCTTCTGCGCGAGACATCCGCCGACGGCGATCTGCATGCCCTCGTGCTCGCGCTTGATCGCGGCGAGCTGGCCGAGGTTGCCGTAGAGGCGGTTGTCGGCGTTCTCTCGAACTGCACAGGTGTTGATCACGACGATGTCCGGGTCGGCGCCGTCGGCTTCGACGTAGCCTGCCGCACGGAGGGATCCGGACATGCGCTCGGAGTCGTGAACGTTCATCTGGCAGCCCAGTGTGCGCACCTCGTAGCTCCTCGGAGTACCGTCTGGCTTGAGTGCTGCCGGGGATGACGCGATGGATGTGGCTGTCTCGCTCATGATCCGTCAATTCTACGTTCGCTTCACGCCTGGCCATTCCCACCGCTACGCTGGCGGGATGCGAGCCATGACCTCAGATGACGGCGTCACGCCGGCGACTTCTCTTGCTCTTCAGCGAGGTCTGCTGCAGACCGATGCCGGCCCCGTGGAGGCTCATGGTGCGCGGGTCGCTGCGATCTCGGCCCCGAGCGGGGCTCTGTACGTAGGTCCCGCTGGCGGCGAGAACGGTGTCGATGGCCTGGTCCTCCGGACGAGCGGAGGCCCGCTGGCTGCGACGACGACGGTGGTGTCGGATGCGTCTGGGGCCTCCCGAGTGGAGGCACTCACGATCTCGACGAACGACGAGCCCGAGCGCTGGCGCGATGCTCCTCGCGAGGAGGCGTACTGGCATTCGCTGCCTGGAGAGCTACAGGGCGAGGTTCCGGTGGTCGAGCCCCGTCACGGTCTGCTGATCGTGTGCGACGCGGGGCTGCGCGACCAGTACCGGCAGAGCGACTTCGCGTGGGATCGCTGGGTCGACGAGGTTGTGGCCCCAGCCGCGGCCGCGAGCTCGGAAGCGGCGGTTGCTGTGGCGTTCGCTGGTCGGAGTGAGGTGCTCCTGGCGCTGTCGTCCGTCTCGTTTCCGTCGGGTGCCGCGGTTTTCGCCGGGTTCGATGCTGGCCTGCAGATCGCTGCAGTGCATCTTGCGCCGGTTGCCGAGCACGAGCAGGAGGCGGCGATCGTTCTGGTGCGGCGAGCGCGCGCCTCGTTGCGTGACGGAGACCCGGCAGGGGCGACGGCTCAAGCTATGGCGGCGATCTCTGCGCTCGAGGCGGAACGTGATCTGCGTGCCGCTGGCCGAGTCGGGTTTGTGCTCGCGGAAGCGCATGACCGTGCCGGCGCCCCGGCTGCCGCCCGCCGAGCCCTCGAGGAGGCGCTTGTCCGCCTCGAGGTGACGCGCGACGCCGAGGGCCAGCGAGTGGCGCTGGCGCTACTCGACGGGCGCGGCGCCGAAGAACACGCCGGCTGAACCGCTCGAAGACCTGCCTGCCCTCGGTCCGCCCTGCACGACGTCGCGTGCCGCGTTGAAGGCGACACCAGCGGAATAGCCACGTCGAGACAGGAAACCGGCGATGCGCCGGATCGCGACGTCGGGCTCCAGGCCCTTGACACGTCGAAGCCGGTCGGCGGCGAGGTCGCGAGCCCGTTCGAGCTCGTCGTCACGGTCGACCTCGGCGAGCGCGTCCGCCATGGCCTCGGCCGAGATGAAGCGCTCTCGGAGCGCACGCTCGACTCCCTGGATGCCGGAGTGCTTCTTGTCTCGCGCCTTGTGGACAAGCAGCTCGGCCAGCCGCAGGTCGTCGAGGTAGCCGAGTTCCGTGCACCGTTCGATGACCTGCTCGATCTCGTCGTCGTCGAGGCGAAGGGACTCTTCGAACTCGGCCGCTTCTTCGGTGCCGTCCTCCGGAGCATGCGCGCCCTTGGGATCTTCACCACGCCAAGCCCGGAGGAGGCGTCGCGCCTCCTCCGTGGACCTGTCGCTGCGGGCAAGGGCCCGCACGAGCGTCTCCTGCGCCTCCGCGGTGAGCCGCTCTCGAGCTTCCGAGTCCATCCCAGCGGGCACGACGGCCGTGAAAGCCTGTGTATCGCCTTGCCCGCCAGGGATGGAAACGAGTCTTGGAGCGCTCTCCGCTGCGGCGTGCACGCCCGACGCCGGGAGCTCCGGCGCCGAAGATCGTGCTTCAGCCGGAGCTTCAGCGGCATCGGGAGCATGTTTGCGCCCCTCCGGTGACGCCCCGAAGAGAGGCGTCACCGGGGCGAGGTCGTCAGTCATGCGCCGCGCCGCTGAGCGACCTTCGCGTCGGCAACGGGCGCGAGTGGTGCCTCGACTGCCTCAGCAGGAGCGTCGGCGGGCTGCCCGACGCCGAGCTTCGCCAGGATCTTGCGCTCGATCTCTTCGGCGATCTCCGGGTGCTGGATGAGGAAGTTGCGAGCGTTCTCCTTGCCCTGGCCGAGCTGGTCACCCTCGTAGGTGTACCAAGCACCGGACTTGCGCACCAGGCCGTGCTCGACACCGAAGTCGATGAGTGAGCCCTCGCGAGAGATTCCGACGCCGTAGAGGATGTCGAACTCTGCCTGCTTGAAGGGCGGCGCCATCTTGTTCTTGACGACCTTGACTCGCGTGCGGTTTCCGACGGCTTCCGTGCCGTCCTTGAGGGTCTCGATACGACGGATGTCGAGGCGGACCGAGGCGTAGAACTTCAGCGCCTTGCCACCGGCCGTCGTCTCGGGGCTGCCGAAGAAGACACCGATCTTCTCACGCAGCTGGTTGATGAAGATGGCTGTGGTCTTGGTCTGGCTGAGGCCACCCGTCAGCTTGCGGAGTGCCTGGGACATGAGGCGTGCCTGCAGGCCGACGTGGCTGTCGCCCATCTCGCCCTCGATCTCGGCCTTCGGCACGAGTGCCGCGACGGAGTCGATGACAACCAGGTCGACCGAGCCCGAGCGGATCAGCATGTCGGTGATCTCGAGCGCCTGCTCTCCGGTGTCCGGCTGAGCGACGAGGAGGGCGTCGATGTCGACGCCGAGCTTCTTCGCGTACTCGGGGTCGAGGGCGTGCTCGGCGTCGATGAATGCCGCGATGCCGCCTGCTCGCTGCGCGTTCGCGATGGCGTGCAGCGTGAGGGTCGTCTTACCCGAGGACTCGGGACCGTAGATCTCGACGATGCGTCCGCGAGGGAGTCCCCCGATGCCGAGGGCGACGTCGAGCGCGACGGAACCGGTCGGAATGGTCTCGACGGGTGCGCGCTCGTCGCTTCCGAGGCGCATGACCGACCCCTTGCCGAACTGGCGGTCGATCTGAGCGAGTGCGGCGTCAAGCGCCTTTTCGCGGTCTGCTGGGTTTGGCATGGTGGTGATCCTCTCGGGATGTGGCGGTCGCCTCTCGGCTGTCGCGCGCTGATGGAGAGCGCTGACGACAAGGCGGATCGGGTTCCTTGGCTACTCGAATTTCACGGTAGAGGCGACCACCGACATTCGGTGATCGAGACCCTGCAACTGTGGACAAGTCTCCGAGGAGTCCGACAGGAACACCCTACGCGCTTAGAACACGACTTCGAACATTCCGCAGGCGTGTCGGATCCGAGAAGGAGCTGCCTGGGCCGAAGATCAACCTCGACGGTCAGGATCAATCGTGCCGACTCCGTGCCGCCTGCCCTCGGGAACACCGGTGTCGATGCAGAGCGCAAGCCAGATCGCACGCGGCTCGACGCCATCATCGAGGGCCTGCTTCGCAGTGCGATCGCCGAGAGCCCCCAACACGAGGTCTCGCATCAGCGAACGCCCGTAGGCTTCGCCGAACTCATCGACCACGGCCCTGTCGAACTCGCTCTTGCGCATCCCCTCAGCCTACGCCGACGGCGTCGCAGCAGATGCTGCGACGCCGTCGGACGTACCTTCGAAGCCGTCTCGCTAACGAGTGACGAGCGGCTTGCGCATTCCGAGCAGCAGGTCGTCCGGAACCGTGTCCGGGATGCTCGTCTCGAAGCGCTCATGGACGGCCAGACGGTCGCCCACCTCGCGGTAGATGGTTGAGAGGGGGGTCTCGAGGGCTTCCGCCACTGAAGCGAGGATCTCGCTCGAGGCTTCCTTCTGCCCGCGCTCGACCTCACTCAGGTACCCGAGTGCAACCGAGGCGCGACCCGCGACCTGCCGGAGCGTGTGCCCCTTGCGCAGGCGCACATCGCGCAGGACTTCACCGATCTCTTGACGCGCTAGGACCATAGCGGGGTCCTCCTTACTGCCGTGTGCCAAGAACTGTAACTTACGAGACTTCGTGGAGACTTCGTCACGCTGAGAACAACCAAGCAAACCTCGATGGTATTCCTGAAAGAAAGCCGAATGTTGAGGCGATGCGACTCAACCTTCGCGTGGCTTCGATCACGATACCTCGTCAGTGTTCCACGAGCATTTCGAGCACGTTGTGAACAGCAGCCTCGACCGTCGCCCCACGCACGCGCTGCCGACTACCCTCGGGGTCGTCGAGTCGAACGAGCGAGGAGAAATCGAGGTCGATCACCCGATCGCCGAAGAGCGAGGAGATGCCCACGAAGACGATGCCGGGCGCCCGCCCGGCCTGCGACTGCGGACCAGCGACCCCCGTCGTCGACAGCCCGATGTCGAGGCGATCGGCGCGACCCGCTGCGAGCGCTGTTCGAGCGCCGAGCGCCATAGCCGCAGCGACGTCAGGATCAACCGGGCCCCGCTCCGCGAGCAGGTCCTCGTCGACGCCGAGCAGCGAATGCTTGAGCTCGGTGCGATACGCGACGATTCCGCCCGCCAGCGACGCCGAGATCCCAGGGATCTTCACGAGCTCGGCGACGAGCGCCCCGCCGGTGAGGGACTCGGCGACGCCGATGCTGAGGCCGGCCTCGAGGAGGACACGCCCCAGCTCAACCGTCTGCGGGAGTGCTGGTGTGATTCCGCCGGTCATCGCAGGGTGCTCCCGTCATCGGCCCGCAACTCGGGCGCCTTCTTCTTCTGGGGCCGGTAGGCCTCCCACAGGTAGTCGAGACCAGACCACACGGTGAGGATGAACGCCGCGGACATGAGGATCCCGTTGACCCAGTGCACCCAGTCCCCGAACACGACCCAGAGCGGGAGCAGGGCGAGCGAGATGGCGATGGCCTGGACCAGGGTCTTGAGCTTCCCTCCGCGTCCCGCCGGGAGGACGCGCTTCTTGGCGACGGCGAGACGCCAGAAGGTGATGCCGAGCTCGCGCACGAGGATGATGATCGTCACCCACCACGGGAGCTCTCCGAGCACCGACAGCATGACAAGTGCCGTGCCGGTGAGCGCCTTGTCTGCGATGGGGTCGAGCAGCTTGCCAAGATCCGTGATGAGGTTCCTGCTGCGCGCGATGTGACCGTCGAGGCTGTCGGTGGCGATCGCGACGATGAAGAGCACCGCGGCCGCCCAACGCCAGGGGCCATCGCTCGATTCGTCGAGGAGGAGGAACCAGACGAAGACCGGCACGAGCAGGATGCGCGCGATGGTGATGAGGTTCGGCACGCACCAGTTGCTCACCGGTCCATCGCCCCCGCGGAGTATTCGGCCGGTCATCGTTGTGCCTCTCGCTAGTCGCGCCCTGTCAGACTCCAGGCGTCGTCGTCGCCGCTCTCGGCGTCGACTTCTTCCAGCCCATCGTATTGGGCCGCGACGGCGTCGAACGACGCAGCCATGCCATCCTGCTCGGCCATCGACGCCGAACTCGCTGCCGGAGCGCCTGCCGCCGGGTCCTGCCCGCGGATGCGCGCGAGCACACCGGGGAGCTCCTCGGCGGTGACGAGAACATCTCGAGCCTTTGAACCCTCGGAAGGACCGACGATCTCGCGCGATTCCATGAGGTCCATGAGCCTGCCGGCCTTCGCGAATCCAACGCGCAGCTTGCGCTGCAGCATCGAGGTCGAGCCGAACTGCGAGTTCACGACCAGTTCGGCTGCCGCGAGCAGGAGCTCGAGATCGTCGCCGATGTCGGCATCGATCTCCTTCTTCTCCACGACCTGCGCGACGTCGGCTCGATACTCGGGCTGCGCCTGGCGCTTGACGTGCGCCACGATCTCCATGATCTCTTTGTCGTTGACCCAGGCACCCTGCACGCGGGCGGCCTTGTTGGCTCCCGACGGAAGGAACAGGGCGTCGCCCTGGCCGATGAGCGACTCCGCGCCGACCTGGTCGAGGATGACGCGCGAGTCGGTGGAGCTGGTCACCGCGAACGCGAGACGGCTCGGCACGTTCGCCTTGATGAGACCCGTGACGACATCGACGCTGGGGCGCTGCGTCGCGAGTACGAGGTGGATTCCGGCGGCACGCGCGAGCTGGGTGATGCGGACGATCGAGTCCTCGACGTCGCGCGGGGCGACCATCATCAGCTCGGCGAGCTCGTCGACCACCACGAGCAGGTAGGGGTACGGCTTGAGCTTCCGCTTCGAGCCCTCGGGGAGCACGATGCCGCCCGAGCGGATAGCCGCGTTGAAGTCGTCGACGTGGCGGTAGCCGAAGCTCTCGAGGTCGTCGTAGCGCATCTCCATCTCCTTCACGACCCACTGCAGCGCTTCCGCCGCCTTCTTGGGGTTCGTGATGATGGGGGTGATGAGGTGCGGGACGCCGCTATACGGCGTGAGCTCGACGCGCTTCGGGTCGACGAGGACCATTCGCACTTCTGCCGGCGTCGCGCGCATCAGCAGCGACACGATCATGGAGTTGACGAAGCTCGACTTTCCAGCCCCGGTGGCACCCGCCACGAGGAGGTGCGGCATCTTGGCGAGGTTCGCGAGCACGAAGCCGCCCTCGACGTCCTTGCCGACGCCGATCGTCATGGGGTGGCGCGCTGCGATCGACTCCGGGGACTGCAGGACGTCTCCGAGCGAGACCACCTCGCGGTCGGAGTTCGGGATCTCCACTCCGATGGCGCTCTTTCCGGGAATCGGCGACAGGATGCGCACCTGATTGCTCTTGACCGCGTAGGCGATGTTGTTGGAGAGCTGCGTGACGCGCTCGACCTTGACGCCGGGGGCCACCTCGACCTCGTAGCGCGTGACGGTCGGACCGCGCGAGAAGCCGGTGACCTTCGCATCGACCTTGAACTGCGCGAACGTCGAGTTGAGCGCCTCGACGATGAGGTCGTTGGCCTCGGTGCGCGCGAGTGCCGGCGCACCGCGCGAGAGCATCGACTGCACCGGGAGGCTGTACGCCTGGCCCGGGGCACCCGCGTCGCGGGAATCCCACTGCTCGGCGCCATCCTCAGCCGAGGCCGAAGGCTCTGGCGTCGCGGCTGCCGGCGCCGCCGTGGCGGGCGACGCAGGCGCGGGCGGCCCGAAGAGGTCGGCAAACTCGTCCGGGTCGGTCGGCGTCGAGTCGTCCTGGATACCCGTGGCCGAGAAGAGCGTGGGCTCGGCGACGTCGATGACATCGGTGGCGTCATCCATCCGCACTCCGGAGAGGACCGCAGTCGGCTGCGGTCCGGTGACCGCGTTGTCCGGGTCTTCGGAGGTGAGACCACGCAGGACGGTCGTCGTCGCCTCCGGGTCGATGCGGTGGTGCTCGTGCTTCTTCGTGTCGGCGACGGCGGTGTCGTACGGCTGCTCCTCGTAGTCGACGTCCTCTTCGCGGCCGGAGTCGTTGCGTCGCCACCACGGGAGGCGGTCCGACTCGGCCGAGCGAGCGCGGTCCTCCCCGCCGAGCAGGCTCTCGTCATCGCCGGACGCCGCCTTGCCGGCCTTCGCCGAGCGGGCGTGGGCTGCGGACTCCTCGTCGATGCCGAACATCCAGGCCCACAGCTCGCGAAGCCTGACGACGACCTTGTGTGGCGGTGTCTTCGTGATGATGAAGACGGAGAGCAGGACGAGGAGACCTGCGACGATGGCCGCGCCGATCGGCGTGATGACAACACCGAGGGTGCCGCCGAGGAGCCAGCCGAAGACTCCGCCGCCCAGTGCGAGCGCCGGCATGCCGTTGACGGGGTCAGGGCTGTCCGCGAGCACGTGGCAGATCGCGGAGCTCGAGACGAGCCCGAGGAAGAGGCCGACGCCGATGCGCCCGTTGTCGCTCACGGAGGACGGATGCCGGAAGAGCCAGAGCGCGAAGAACGCGAGCACGACGGGCAGCGCGTAGGAGACGCGGCCGAAGAGCCCGCCGAAGGTGAAGTCGTTCAGGGCCGTGGCGACGCCGTTCCCGGGGAAGAACCAGACGACCACACCGCCGATGACCGCGAGCAGGAAGAGCAGGAACGGGAATCCGTCGCGCCGCTGGTCCTTCTCGAGCGTCTCGGGCCCGAGCGCCCGAGCGGTCTGGCCGGCGACGTTCGCGGCGGCCATCCAGGCGCGGGTCGCGATGCCCGGCTTCTCGGTCTCCGCCGGCGCCTTCGCGGCTGCCGCGCTCGCCCGCTTCTTGGGCGCGGGGGTTCGCTTGGTGTTGGACGGAGTTGTGGCCATGGTGCCCAAGGTACCTTCGGCCACCGACAGGATCGAGGATGACGCCCCGAGAGCCGCCGAGATCGGCGACTCTCGGGGCGTGAGGTCAGGCCTCGATGACCACCGGGATGATCATCGGGTGACGGCGGTGCTTCGTGTTGACCCAGCGGCCGATCGTGCGTCGCACGACCTGCGAGAGCTGGTAGGAGTTCGAGTTGCCCGCCTCGACGGCCTCCTTGAGCGCCTTCTGGATGCCCGGGATGATGTCGTCGAAGACAGCCTCATCCGGTGCGAACCCGCGTGCATGGATCTCCGGACCGACGAGGATGTTGCCGGTGGCCGCCTCGACGACGGTGAAGATGGAGATGAACCCCTCTTCAGCGAGGATGCGGCGGTCCTTGAGATCCGCGTCGGTGATCGTGCCGACCGTGGATC
Organism: Pseudoclavibacter sp. 8L; assembly: GCF_902506465.1. Lineage (NCBI taxonomy): Bacteria > Bacillati > Actinomycetota > Actinomycetes > Micrococcales > Microbacteriaceae > Pseudoclavibacter > Pseudoclavibacter sp. 8L. Next base: position 52,316 of record NZ_LR733185.1, read on the forward strand.
CGTCGACGTAGATGAAGCCGATGTCGAGCTGCGCGACCTGGCGTGCGACACCGTCCCGCATGTCGATGACGGCGCCGTTCTCGACGACGAGCACGTTCTCATCCGCGATGCCGGACTTCTTCGCGATCTCGGCGTTTGCGACGAGGTGTCGGATCTCGCCGTGCACGGGCAGGACCTGACGCGGCTGCAGGATGTTGTAGCAGTAGAGCAGCTCGCCTGCCGCGGCGTGACCGGACACGTGCACGTTCGCGTTCGCCTTGTGCACCACGTTCGCGCCGAGCTTGATGAGCGCGTTGATGACGCGGAACACCGAGTTCTCATTGCCGGGGATGAGGCTCGAGGCGAGGATGACGGTGTCGTCCTCCCCCACCTCGATGGCGTGCGTCTTGGACGCGATGCGGCTGAGGACGGCCATGGGCTCGCCCTGCGACCCCGTCGACATGAAGACGATCTGGTCGTCGGGCAGCTTGAGCGCCTTCTTGTGGTCGATGAGCACGCCCTGCGGCACGTTGAGGTAGCCGAGCTCGGATGCGATGCCCATGTTGCGCACCATGGAGCGGCCCATGAGCGCGACGCGGCGACCGTTGGCCGCCGCGGCGTCGATGACCTGCTGCACGCGGTGGACGTGGCTCGAGAAGCTCGCGACGACGACCTTGCCCTTGGTCCGCGAGATGACGTCCTCGATGACCGGGCCGATGTTGCGCTCAGTCGGCGTGAAGCCCGGGACCTCGGCGTTGGTGGAGTCGGCCATGAAGAGGTCGATACCCTCCTCGCCGAGGCGAGCGAAGGCGCGAAGATCCGTGAGGCGACCGTCGAGCGGCAGCTGGTCCATCTTGAAGTCGCCCGTGTGGAGCACCGTACCGGCGTCCGTCGTGATGTGCACGGCGAGCGCATCCGGGATGGAGTGGTTGACGGCCACGAACTCGAGCGTGAACGGCCCCATCTCCTCGATCTGCCCTTCGGCGACCGTGAGCGTGTATGGCTTGATGCGGTGCTCCTTGAGCTTCGCTTCGACGAGGGCGAGCGTCAGCGTGGAGCCGATGAGCGGGATGTCCGGCTTGAGTCGGAGGATGTACGGCACCGCTCCGATGTGGTCCTCGTGGCCGTGGGTCAGCACGATGCCGACGACGTCGTCCAGTCGAGCGCGGATCGAGTCGAAGTCGGGCAGGATCAGGTCGACGCCTGGCTGGGTCTCTTCTGGGAAGAGCACGCCGCAGTCGACGATGAGGATCTTGCCGTCGATCTCGAACGTCGCCATGTTGCGGCCGACTTCGCCCAGACCGCCGAGCGGGATGATCCGCATCGAGCCTGGTGCGAGCTTGGGAAGGTGTTCGGTCTTTGTCATATGAGCCTTTGGGAAGTCAGCGTTGCCGCTGGTGAGGTGAGGGTCGAATCAGCGGGTTGTGCCTGGGATGCGCGGGAGCGCACCACCCGCGGCCGCGTTGCGGTCAGGCCGGAAGTTCGTGAAGCTCGCGCCTTCGACGTCGCGAACCAGGTCCAGCTCGTCCTCGATGAGGGCGGCTTCCCACTCCTCCGGGCCGACGAGCGGCAACCGGACGCGGGGGGACTGGATGCGGCCGAGGCCGTGCAGGATGTACTTGGTCGCCACGGTGCCCGGAACGTGGGTCATGGTGGCCCGCACGAGCGGCTCGAGGCGCTGGTGCGCATCTGTCGCCGTGCGGAGGTCGCCCGCGTTGACCGCGTCGACCATCATGCGGTAGGGCTGCGACGCGATGTTCGCGGTCACGCCGATGAGGCCCGTCGCGCCGATCGAGAGCAGCGGGAGCGTGTTGGCGTCGTCTCCCGAGAAGTAGAGCAGCTCGGTCTGGTTGAGAACGCGGGACACCTGCGCGAGGTCGCCCTTCGCGTCCTTGACCGCGATGATGTTCGGGTGCTTGGCGAGGCGCAGGATCGTCTCGTAGGTGATCGGGATGCCCGTGCGGCCCGGGATGTCATAGAGGATGAGCGGCAGGTCGGTCGCGTCCGCGATCATGCGGAAGTGCGTGAGCACGCCAGCCTGCGTCGGCTTGTTGTAGTACGGGGTGACGGCCATGACGCCGTCGGCGCCGGCATCCGCTGACTGCTTCGCGAGCTGGATGGCGTGCGCCGTCTCGTTTGACGGTCCACCTGTGATGATCTTCGCGCGCCCGGCCGAGACCTCTTTGCCCACGACGACGAGCTTGAGCTTCTCGGCGTCGGTGAGCGTCGACGTCTCACCGGTCGTGCCGGTGACGACGATGCCGTCAGCGCCGGCCGAGATGACGTCGTCGATGTGCTTCTCGACGCCCGCCCAATCGACTTCGCCGTCGTGCGTCATCGGAGTCACGAGTGCAACGAGCACCTGGCCGAAAGGGTTGTCCTGTTCCATCACGTCTCTCAGGCTACTTCCACTAGGTAAAGACTGGGTCTTGTTGTCGAGCTTGCTATTTCTTCTTCTCCACGTCGCCGCTCAGCGCCGCGATGAAGGCTTCCTGCGGCACTTCCACGCGTCCGACCATCTTCATGCGCTTCTTGCCGGCCTTCTGCTTCTCCAGCAGCTTGCGCTTGCGGGAGATATCGCCGCCGTAGCACTTCGCGAGCACGTCCTTGCGGATGGCGCGGATCGTCTCGCGGGCGATGATGCGGGCGCCGATGGCGGCCTGGATGGGCACCTCGAACTGCTGGCGCGGGATGAGCTTCCGAAGGCGCTCGGTCATCAGCAGCCCGTAGGCGTAGGCCTTGTCCTTGTGGATGACGGCGCTGAACGCGTCGACGCGCTCGCCCTGCAGCAGGATGTCGACCTTCACGAGGTCGGCGACCTGGTCTCCCATGGGCTCGTAGTCGAGGGACGCGTACCCCTGCGTCCGGCTCTTCAGCTGGTCGAAGAAATCGAACACGATCTCGCCGAGCGGCATCGAGTAGCGCAGCTCGACGCGCTCCTCGCTCAGGTAGTCCATGCTGATGAGCGCTCCGCGCTTGCCTTCGCACAGCTCCATGATCTTGCCGACGTAGTCCTTCGGGGCGAGGATCGCGGCGCGCATCATCGGCTCGCGAACCTCGAGGATCTTGCCCTCGGGGTACTCGCTGGGGTTCGTGACGGTGTGGAGCTGCTTGTCCTCCGTCTTGACCTCGTAGACGACCGATGGCGCGGTCGTGATGAGGTCGAGATCGAACTCGCGCATGAGGCGCTCGGTGACGATCTCCAGGTGGAGCAGGCCGAGGAAGCCGACGCGGAACCCGAAGCCGAGCGCCACCGACGTCTCAGGCTCGTAGTTGAGCGCAGCATCCGAGAGCTTGAGCTTGTCCAGCGCCTCGCGGAGCTCGGGGTAGTCGCCAGCGTCGATCGGGTACAGGCCGGAGAAGACCATGGGCTTCGGCTCCGTGTAGCCCGGGAGCGGGTCGTCGGATGGACGCGTGCTGCCCGTCACGGTGTCGCCCACCTTCGAGAGACGCACGTCCTTCACACCTGTGATGAGGTAGCCGACCTCACCGACGCCGAGCCCCTTGGCCACGGTGGGCTCCGGCGACGAGACGCCGATCTCGAGCATCTCGTGCGTGGAACCGGTCGACATCATCTTGATCTTGTCGCGAGCCTTGAGCTCGCCGTCGACGACGCGGACATACGTGACAACGCCGCGGTAGGCGTCGTAGACCGAGTCGAAGATCATCGCGCGAGCGGGGGCATCCGCAACACCGACCGGTGCCGGGATGCGCTCGACGACACGGTCGAGCAGCTCCCCGACCCCCATGCCGGTCTTGCCGCTCACACGCAGCACGTCGTCGGGGTCGCCGCCGATGAGGTTCGCGATCTCCGCCGCGAAGCGATCGGGGTCGGCGGCAGGCAGGTCGATCTTGTTCAGGACCGGGATGATCTCGAGGTCGTTCTCCATCGCCAGGTACAGGTTCGCGAGCGTCTGGGCCTCGATGCCCTGCGCCGCATCCACCAGCAGGATGGCTCCCTCGCACGCCGCGAGCGAGCGAGAGACCTCGTAGGAGAAGTCGACGTGGCCGGGCGTGTCGATCATGTTGAGCGCGAACGTGTCACCCTCGACGGCCCACGGCATGCGGACCGCCTGGCTCTTGATCGTGATGCCACGCTCCCGCTCGATGTCCATCCGGTCGAGGTACTGTGCACGCATGGCGCGGTCGTCGACAGAGCCCGTGAGCTGCAGCATCCTGTCGGCCAGGGTGGACTTGCCGTGGTCGATGTGAGCGATGATGCAGAAATTGCGGATCCGGGCGGGGTCGGTCTGAGCCGGCTCGAGCGGAGTGGAGGCGCGTGGTGACATGGTGTCGCCTATTCTCCCATGAGCCGCGCACCCAGCGCTCATCGCCCGGCGCTTCAGCGCGCAACCAGCGTGCGCACCGCCAGAGAACGGCCCAGGAAGGCACCACCGCATGAGTCTCATCCGCCTCAACGACGTCGAGGTCGGCTTCGGCCCCTCCCCCGTGCTCAAGGAGATCTTCCTCACCCTCGACCGAGGGGATCGAGTCGGGCTCATCGGCCAGAACGGCTCAGGGAAGTCGACGCTGCTGAAGCTCATCCTCGAGCAGGTCTCCCCCGACACGGGCACCGTCTCGATCGATGACGGCGTGCGCATCGGCTACTTCTCGCAGTTCTCCGAGCTGGACGGCTCGTCGACGATCCTCGAGACGCTGGAGACCCTGTTCTCGCATGTCCACGACATGGAGGCGGAGCTCGCCGAGATCGATGCCGCCATCGCCGCCGAGCCAGCCGCCGACACGCTCGACCGGCTCATCCTGCGCCAATCCGAGCTCTTCGAGGAGATGGACCGCGCGGACGGCTGGGACTACAAGCGCCACATCGACACCGCCCTCACGAAGCTCGGCTTCAACGAGGCCCACCGCACGAGCCCCATCGAGAAGCTCTCCGGCGGCTGGCGCAACCGCGCGGCGCTTGCCAAGCTCCTGCTCGAACAGCCCGACGTGCTGCTCCTCGACGAGCCCACCAACTTCCTCGACGTCGCCGGCGTCGAGTGGCTCGAGACCTGGTTCCGCTCGTTCCGCGGCGCCGCGATCATCGTGTCGCACGACCGCACGTTCCTGGATGCGGTGGTCACGCGCATCCTCGAGGTCGAGAACCTGCACCTGCACGAGTACCCGGGCGACTTCGGCGAGTACGTGATCCAGAAGCAGTTCCGGCTCAAGACCCTGCAGGCGCAGTTCGTCCACGAGGCCGAGCTGCTCGCCTTCGAGGCGGAGGGCATCTCCGATCGCCGCGAGGCGGCGAAGGCCGGCAGCAAGGGGCTCGGGAAGCGCCTCTCGAGCATCAAGAAGAAGCGAGCACCCCGGCCCGTCGACGAGATCGTGACCGAGATCTACGGCTCCCTGCACGTCAAGGACGTGCTCGCCCGCGTCTCGGGCCTCGGCAAGAGCTACGGCGACCGGACCCTGTTCGACGACGTGACCTTCGAGGTGCACCGCGGCGACCGCATCGCCGTCATCGGACCCAACGGCAGCGGCAAGTCGACGCTCCTGCGCGTCCTCACGGGCGAGGAGTCCGGCGACGTCGGCCGGGTCGACTGGCCGAACGGCGTGAAGGTCGTCTCGTACAACCAGGTGCTCGCCGAGCTCGACGAGTCCGACACCGTGTCGCACTCGGTGAACGCAATGCCGGACAGCATCGCGCTGCGTGCGACGAAGAAGTCCGTCGCCCGATTCCTCAGCATGTTCCGCTTCAGCGAGGCCGAGCTGAAGTCCCGCATCGGCACCCTCTCGGGTGGACAGCGGGCGCGAGTCGCGATGGCGCAGTGCCTGCTGTCGGGCGCATCCGTGCTGGTGCTCGACGAGCCGACGAACCACCTCGACCTGCCGAGCACGCAGGTCATGGAGCGCGCGCTCGTGCACTTCCCCGGCGCCGTCATCGTCGTCAGCCACGATCGTTTCTTCATCGACAAGGTCGCCACTGGGACCGTCGTGTTCGGCACGAAAACGGACGCTCCGGCCGAGCTCGAGATCACCATCGCCGATTCAGGTACCGACGTCGCCTGAAGCCTGGTAGAGTTTCTGTTTGGCTTACGCGTCGCCCACTCGGCGCGGATTGGCGGCACGGCCCTCTTCCGTGCGGCACCGTTCCAGTACACCTTCCTGTAAGAAAGAAGCAACGTGGCAAATATCAAGTCGCAGATCAAGCGCATCGGCACCAACCGCAAGGCGACCGAGCGCAACCGCGCCTACAAGAGCGAACTCCGCACGGCTATCCGTCGCGTTCGCTCGGCTGTCTCCGAGGGCAACAAGGAGCAGGCTGAGCTCGCGCTCACCTTCGCTGCCAAGAAGCTCGACAAGGCCGTCTCCAAGGGCGTCATCCACAAGAACCAGGCAGCGAACCGCAAGTCGGCGATCGCCAAGACGGTCGCAGCGCTCTAAGCCTCCTGTCATGCCGACATCGACCCCCGCATCCTCTTCCGAGGTGCGGGGGTCGATTCGTCGTATCGCGCTGCTCCAGAGCATCAACCTCGGCCAGCATCGAAAGCTGCCGATGGCCGAGCTCAAGCAAGCCCTCGAGGCCGCCGGGCACACCAACCTGGCGACGGTCCTGCAGACAGGCAACGTGCTGCTCGACGCTCCGACAGCGGTCACGAACGCCGAGCTCGAGACGCGGCTCCGCACCGAGATCGCGGCCGCCTTCGACCTCGACGTGCCCACGCTCGTCCGCGACGCCGACGAGTGGCGGGCGGTCGTCGAACACGATCCGTTCCGCCAGTTCGATCCCCACCCGAGCCGCTTCGTCGTCGTGTTCTGCGCTGAGCCGCCGCTGGAACGTGTCGAGGCGCTGCTCGACGGCGTCGACCTCAAGGATGATCGGTGGGTCGCGCGCGGACGCGAGCTGTACGTGTCCTGTCCGAACGGGCAGATCGAGAGCCCGGTGCTGCAGCGCCTCGGCCGACCGAAGAGCTCGGACACGTCGAGCGGGCCGGCCACAGTGCGCACCTGGGGCACAGTGCTGCGGGTCGCGGCCAAGCTCTAGAGTCAGTGCATCTGAGGCCCGCTTCCCAGCGACGGTCCGACCCCGTGCGACCAACTTGCGTGATCAGACGGACTTCAGGTGACGCTGCTCGCCGACGGGTGCCGATCCATCACGGAAGTTGGCCAGGGTGCGCGGCGGCTGTCAGACGTCGCGGAGTGCGATGCAGCGCAGCATCCGCTCGACGGCGAACTGCGGGTCTCTCCCCGCCCCCTTGACGGCGTGGTCGGTCTCGGCAACCAGCGTGATGGCTCGGCCGAGGGATGCGTCGTCCCAGTCGCGGAGCTCGCGGCGGGCCTGGCCGACCTGCCAGGGCGACGCGCCGGCGCGGCTGGCGATCTGCGCGTCCGAGCCACTGAGTCCCTGCACCTTCGCCATGATGCGCAGCTTCGAGGCGACGGCCGAGACGATCGGCACCGGGTGCAGGCCCGTCGAGAAGCCATGGCGCACCAACGCCAGTGCGTCGCGGACCCGCCCAGCAAGTGCGGCGTCCGCGATCTTGAATCCGGTCGTCTCGACGCGGCCGCCGAAGTACTTGTCGACGTGCTCGTCGGTGATGGTGTCACTCGTGACGGTCAGCAGCTGGCGGGCAGCGCCGATGAGCTCAGCGAGGTCGGTGTTGAATGCGGCGACAAGCAGCGAGGCCGCCTGCGGCTCGATGCGTCGGCCCGCGTTGCGCACCTCGGCGACGACGACGTCGACGAGCTCGCTCGGCTTGGGCTTCTGGCAGTCGATCTCGACGGCGACATCCTTCGCGCCCCGCACGGCATCCAGGAGTTTCTTCCCACGCACTCCCCCGCCGTGCCGGAGCACGAGCGTCGCGCCTTCGACGGGCATCTTCGTGTAGGCGACCACGTCGGCGATGAGGGCGTCGGTGCACTGCTGCACGCCTCGGATGATGACCAGGCGCGGTTCGAAGAAGAGCGATGGGCTGACGAGGGTCGTGAGGTGCCCGCCCGCGTAGCCTGAGGCTTCGATCTCCGTGATCTCGAGGTCGGGTGACTCTGCCCGGAGCACGTCGCGGAGCCGTGTGATCGCGGTCTCGGCGAAGTAGTCCTCTGGGCCGCTCACGAGCACGATGCCAGCAGGCCGCACCTCCCGGTGGGTGAGGACGGGGATCGCCCTCTTAGGGGTGCTCGCCCGCTTCGCCTGTGCCATAGCTCAATGGTAACGACGCGCATCTGGCCGTGCGACCGAGACCCCGATCTGTCGAACCGCGCTAAGAGGATTCGACGCGTCGGTTGTGGGTGGCGAGGATCAGCGGATACGGCGCTACGGCCACGACCGCCGCGATCACCAGCAGGAGCAGGTCGACGCGAGGGTCCCATCCCAGTTGAGCGATGCCGGCGCACGCCACCCCGAAACCTCCGAACTGGAGCCACCAGTGCCCCTGCGGGAACGTGAGACCGGGCGCGGCCCCGACGGGCCCGAACTTCACCTTCCGGTTCCCGTTCGCGCGCGAGACCCGGGCGGCACTCCAGGCGAAGAGACCTGCAGCACCGGCGATGAGGAGCCAGCCCACGAGAACGACCATGCTTCGACGAGACCAGGTCAGCCTGACCGCGCCCTGAGTGCGCGCGGCGGCGCGGGTCGCCCGCGGGCTCGCGGGGCCGTGGCGACTCCCGCGACCGCGGGAGGGTCCGAACCTCCGTGACCTCCCTCGCCGATGACGATGGTGCCGAGCTCGTCGGTACGGAGAGGTCGCGTGCCTGCCGCGGTGAGCATCCCGAGCGCGGCGTCCGTCGGGTGGCCGTAGCCATTGTCTGCTCCCACCGAGACGAGTCCGATGGACGAGGAGAGCTCTTCGTAGAGCTGCGCGCTCTGGTCGCGCGAGCCGTGGTGCGCCATCTTGACGATGTCGGCTCGCGGGCGCGGGTGCTCGCGCAGCAGGCCGCGCTGAGCCTCCTCTCCCAGGTCTGCGAGCGCGGCGAGCGACAGGCAGACCGTCACGCAGGACGTCGTCGGTTCGAGCAGCGTCACGAGACTCCCATCGTTGCCACCGACGCTCGCCGGCTCCCCGCCGCTCCCGCGCTTGGGCCACAGGACGCTCCACGCGAGGTCGCCGAGCGTCCAGGAGTCGCCACTCGCGGCGTAGTGCACCTGGGCGCCGGCCACGCGCAGCTCATCGACGAGCGGCTCCGCTCGCGCCTCGGCAGTATCGGGGACGACAAGCGACCCGACGCCGATGCCGGATTCGAGCAACGCGGTCGCCGCTCCAGTGTGGTCCAGATCGAAGTGCGTGAGCACGAGCAGACGCAGCTCATCGACGCCGAGCGTCCTCAGGCAGGCCAGAAGCGCGTCGGGCTCCGCGCCAGTGTCGATGAGCGCCGAGCCGCTCCAGGTGGTGACGAGCAGCGCATCCCCCTGTCCGATGTCGCACGCCGCATAGCGCCAAGCACTGGGGATGCTTCTGCTGAGCTGCACCGCCTGCCCGATGACCGTGCCGACATAGGCGACCAGGGCCACGCAGAGCAGGAGCGCCAGCCACGCTCTCCAGCGGTGGAGCAGGACGATGAGCGCGACGACGACGGCGAGACAGAGCAGTGCACCCAGGAGTCCGCCAGGCCACGGCAGCAGCGCCCCGGGCCAGCCACTGACCGCCATCGCCACGAGTCCGATCCACTGCGCGGGCAGCCAAGCGACCCATAGAAGCGCCTGGCCGAGCCAGGGAGCGGCCCACAGGAGCAGGGAGCCGACGAGCCCGACGAGCGTCGCCACGGGCGCTGCTGGGGCGGCCAGCACGTTCGCGAGAATGCCGTAGACCGGCAGTTCCGGGGCCAGGAGCAGCAGCACCGGCTGGCACGCGAGCTGCGCGGAGGCCGGCACGGCGAGCATGAGCGCGATGGACCGCGGCATGACAAGTGCGAGGCGGTCGCCGATCGGGTTCGCGAGCGTCAGCAGCCCGACCGTCGCGAGCACCGAGAGCGCGAAGCCGTAGTCGCGGCTGCGCCAGGGGTCGGCGACGAGCACGACCACCGTGGCGAGGGCGACGAGCGCAAGACCTGTCGACCGACGCGGAGTGGCTTCGAGCACCAGGACGACCATGGCCATGATGCTCGCCCGGATGACGCTGCCCTCCGGGGTGACGAGCGCCACGAACACGGCGAGAACCGCGGCCGCAAGCGCGAGGCGCACTCCTCGCCGCAGCCCGCAGAGGCGAGCAAGGACCAGGGCCGCGGCGACCACGACCGCGCAGTTCGCCCCTGAGACGGCAGTGAGGTGCGTGAGGGCGGCCGTCTTCATCTGCTCGTCCAGCTCGGCCCCGACGAGGCGCGTGTCGCCGACGGACAGACCCGGGAGCAACTGCGCGCCGAGACCGGGGAGGGCGCGCGCCGCGTCGACGAACCGATCCCGTGCGCCTGCGGTGACCTCGAGCAGCCCGCCTGGCGTGGCTACGACCTGTGCAGGAGCATCGAGGAAGACCAGAGCGGCGACGCTATCGCCCGCGTTCGCGGCGCCGAGGACCCCCTCGAGCTCGACCCGTGAGCCGATAGCTGGGGGCCGCTCCCCCTCAGACGTCGGCACGCTCAGCTGCCCGAACGCGAACAGCGAGGCGCCGCCGCCTCCGCTTCTCCCATCGACCTCGAACGAATCGAGGCGCACCTCGAAATGCGACGGCTCCTGCAGCTGCGCACCGGACCAGCGCCCACCCTCGTCGCCGGGAACCGCGACGGCGTCTTCCCCCACCAGGGTCGTGAGCGTGCCCGTCGCCTGCACGCGAAGCCCGTCGACGGCGCCCGCACGGAGCACCTCGGGAGACCTCACGGGATACTGAGCGCCGGCGCTCACCGCGAGCAGCGCCATGACGGCCGCGACGACTGCGAACGTCGCGAGCACGGGCCGCAGACGCGCCGCCGCCAGGAGCACGATCGCGAGCAGTGCCAGACCGATGCCGCAGGACCAGGTGAGGTCGGGATGCGCGACGCAGATCCACGCCACCACCCAGGCACCGGCCGCCGCCGGAACGAGACGCGCGTCTCGAGCATCGAGGCGCTCGGTCAGCGCTCTCACATTCACCATCTGAACGGCACGACCTTCGCGAGTGGTCACACGGTCACCAGGTCGACGAGCCCCTCGTAGGTGGCGTCCCCGATGCCCGCGACCTCCTTCAGCTCCTCCACAGCACCGAATCCGCCGTTCTGCTCGCGGTGGTCGATGATGCGCGACGACATTGCTGGTCCGATCCTCGGCAGCTCTTCGAGCTCAGCCGCAGACGCCGTGTTGAGGTTCACGAGGCCACCGCCGCCAGCACCCCCGGCACCAGCTGGCCCCGCTCCCCCTGCGACAGGCTCGGACGCGGCCTCGCCGATCCGCGGAACCCGCAGCTGCTCGCCGTCGACGAGCGTTCGGGCCATGTTGAGGAGCGACGGGTCCGCGTCGCCGGCAAGACCGCCCGCCGCGGCGATCGCGTCGACCACCCTGGCCGTCAACGGCACCTCGTAGACTCCGGGACTCGTGACGGCCCCGACGACGTGGACCAACAGCGTCGTCGACCCTTCGGAGCTCGGCTCCCCGGCAGGCGGTTCCGTTGCGCTCAGCTGGAGGCTCTCGGTCGGCGACACCTCGCCGAGGGCACCGAGACTCGGCGTGGGACGCAGGGCCGCGAGCGTGATCGCCCCGGCGAGCACGACCAGGACCAGCACAATGGCAGCACCGACCCCAATTCGCAGACGCGGTCGGGGCGGACGCTCGAAGAGGTCAGCCAGCTCGGATTCGGACACCCCAGAACGCTACGATCGCGTGCCTATCCGCTCAGCGTCGACCTCGAGAGCTGTGGAGAACGAGCCACGAACAAGGCAGGTGTCTGCACAGTCGCTCGGCATCAGCCGTTCCCGCGCGACTCTTCGGATGGCTTCCTCGCTTCGAGATGGCAAGCACTCCATCCCGAAGCGCAAAACCCATCCCGAACCTGAACGGGGTGAGGTCAGGTGGATCGAGGACAGAACGAGGGCGGGGCGGACAGCAGGGGCGTTCAGAGCCGAAAGCAGACGGCAGACAGACGCGAGCAGCCGCGGACGCGAACGAACGCGGACGCGGACAGACGCAGACGCGCCCCGCTCTCTCGAGCGGGGCGCGTCTGCGTGGTGGGGCTGCTAGCCCTTGACCGCGATGTTCACGAGCTTCGGAGCCCGCACGATGATCTTGACGATCTCGCGGCCGTCGATGGCGGCCTGCACCTTCGGCGACGAGATCGCGAGCTGCTCGAGCGACGCCTCGTCGATCGTCGGGGGCACATCGAGGCGGTGCCGCACCTTGCCGTTGATCTGGACGACCGCCGTCACCTGGTCCTGCGTGAGCAGCGAGCGAGCCGCGGTTGGCCACTTGACGTGCGAGATGCTGCCCTCGTGGCCGAGTCGCTCCCACATGTCCTCGGCGGCGTGCGGCGCGTACATGTCGAGCACAACCGCGATGGCCTCGGCGGCCTCGCGCACGGCGGGGTCAGCCGGGCCAGCACCCGAGTCGATGGCCTTGCGCGTCGCGTTCGTGAGCTCCATGAGGCGCGCGATCACGACGTTGAACTTGAAGCCGGAAGCCAGCTGCGGGATGTCGGCGAGGAAGCGGTGCGTCTCGCGGCGCAGACCGCGGTCACCCTCGCCGAAATCGACGCCGACGGGGCTCGTGACCTCGCCGGAGATGCGCCAGGCGCGCGCCAGGAACTTGCCGGAGCCTGCGACAGAGACATCCGCCCAGTCGACGTCGTCCTCCGGCGGGCTGGCGAAGAGCATCGTCAGGCGCACGGCGTCGACACCGTACTGGTCGAGCTCGGCCGAGAGGCTCACGACGTTGCCCTTGGACTTCGACATCTTCTTGCCGTCCATGACGACCATGCCCTGGTTGAGCAGTGCAGAGAAGGGCTCCGTGAAGTCGACGTGTCCGAGGTCGTAGAGCACCTTCGTGATGAAACGCGCGTAGAGGAGGTGCAGGATGGCGTGCTCGACGCCGCCCACGTACTGGTCGACGGGCGCCCAGCTCGCGGCGGTCTTCTCGTCGAACGCGGCAAGCTCGTTGTTCGGCGAGAGGAAGCGGAGGAAGTACCAGGAGCTGTCGACGAACGTGTCCATCGTGTCGGTGTCGCGCAGCATCGGCTCACCCGTCTCCGGGTCGACCGTGTTCACCCAGTCGGTCGCGCCGCCGAGGGGCGAAGCTCCCTTCGGGCGCAGGTCGAGCCCTTCGGCCTCGGGGAGGCGCACGGGGAGCTGGTCCAGCGGCACTGGAACCTCCTTGCCGTCCTCGCCGTGGAGGATCGGGATGGGCGTTCCCCAGTAGCGCTGGCGGGAGATGAGCCAGTCGCGCAGGCGGTAGTTCTTCGCGGCGCGGCCTGTGCCGCGCTCGTCGAGGAGCTCGATGGCCGCCTGGATGCCCGAGCGCTTCGAGAGCCCGTCCAGCGGTCCCGAGTTGGTGAGGCGTCCGTCGCCGGACAGCGCCTCCCCGGTCTTGGCGGGGTGGAGGTCTTCGAACTCCGGCATCGACCCGTCTTCGGGGATGATCGGGATGACCCCCGTGACGGCCTGCGTGACGTCGACGACCACCTTCACGGGCAGGTCGAACGCGCGTGCGAAGTCGAGGTCGCGCTGGTCGTGTGCGGGCACCGCCATGATCGCGCCCGTGCCGTAGTCGGCGAGCACATAGTCGGCGGCCCAGATGGGCAGGCGCTCGCCGCTCAGCGGGTTGATGGCGAAGCGACCCAGGTCGACGCCGGTCTTGGGGCGGTCGCTCGACTGGCGGTCGATGGAGTCGAGCGCGCGGGTGTCGGCGAGGTACTTCGCGAAGCGCTCGCGAACCTCGTCGCTTGCGCCTTCGGCGAGCTCGGAGGCGAGGTCGGAGTCGGGGGCGACGACCATGAACGTCGCGCCGTAGAGCGTGTCTGGGCGCGTCGTGAAGACCGTGACGGGCTCATCCCGCCCCTCGACGACGAAGTCGACGTCGGCGCCGAGCGAGCGCCCGATCCAGTTGCGCTGCATCGTGATGACCTTCTGCGGCCAGTGCCCCTCGAGCTGGTTGAGGTCGTCGATGAGCCGGTCTGCGTAGTCGGTGATCTTGAAATACCACTGGTTGAGCTTCTTCTTCACGACGATCGCGTCGCAGCGCTCGCAGTGCCCGTCGACGACCTGCTCGTTGGCGAGCACCGTCTGGTCGTTGGGGCACCAGTTCACGTCGGAGTACTTGCGGTAGGCCAGACCTCGCTCGTACATCTGCAGGAACAGCCACTGGTTCCAGCGGTAGTACTCGGGGTCGGAGGTATGGATGACGCGGTCCCAGTCGAAGGACGCGGCGTAGCGCTTCATCGACGCGCGCTGCTGTGCGATGTTCTCGTACGTCCAGTCCTTGGGGTCGCCACCGTTCTTGATGGCGGCGTTCTCGGCCGGCAGCCCGAAGGAGTCCCAGCCGATGGGGTGCAGGACGTTGAAGCCCTGGTGGCGCCAGTAGCGAGCGACCGCGTCGCCGAGTGCGTACTGCTCGGCGTGCCCCATGTGCAGGTCGCCCGACGGGTACGGGAACATGTCGAGGACGTACTTGCGCGGGCGATCGTCGCCCTGGAGGTTCGTCGCGAAGGGCTGCAGCTTGTCCCACTCAGCCGACCACTTCGCTTCGAGAGCCTTGAAGTCGTATTCCTGGGGCTCAGCGCCTGTCGCTTCGGTCACAGATTTCTTCTTTCGCGTTGCCGGTTGCTGCACGGAGGGTGGTTCTCGTCGCGGTCGTCTGGCGTCGTCGCGAAGCGCGGGGCTCCTTGCGTCGGACACCAACGACCAAGACTACTCGCCGTCGAGCCGAAGCGCGCGTGTGACGAGGGCGGGGTCGAGCGGGGTGTGCGAGATGATCACGACGCAGCGCTGGTCACCGGATGCGGCGAGCAACTCGGCGACGAGCCTGTCGGCGAGACCCGGGTCGACGTTGGCCGTCGGCTCGTCGAGGATGAGCACCGGGAAGTCGGCCAGGAGGCCGCGCGCGAGCGCGATGCGCTGCGCCTGGCCGCCGGAGACGAGCGCGCCGTGCTCGCCGACGCGCGCCTCCAGCCCACCGCGCTCGTCGAGCCATTCGCCGAGGCCGACTCGCTCGAGGACGGCGCTGAGCTCCTCGTCGTCGGCCTCCGGCTTGGCGAAGAGCAGGTTCTGCCTGATGCTCTCGTCGAAGATGTGGGGCCGCTGCTCGATGAGGCCGACGACGGACCGCACCTGCGCGGGCGTGTACGCCCTCGCCTCCACGCCGTTGACGCGGTACGAGCCTTCGTAGTCGAGGAACCGCACGAGCACGTTGGCGAGCGTCGTCTTTCCTGCACCGGATTCGCCTTCGACCAGCAGCCGATCGCCGGGAGCCAGCTCGAGCGAGACGGAGCTGATCGCGGGCTTGGGCGCACCTGGCCACGCTGCCGAGACGTTCTCGAGGCTCAGCGTCACCGGCAGGCTCGGGGCGGCGCGAGGGGCAGGCAGCGGCTGAGCATCCGGGAGCTCCCTCGGCGCCGATGCCGGTGCCACATCGGCGACTCTGGCGGCGCTGGCCCTGACCTGGCGCCAGGCGGCGACCGCCTGCGGCACCTGCGCGAAGATCTCGAAAAGGGCCATCGGCACAAGCGCGATGAGGGTGAGCATCGGCGCGAGCAGCGTGCCGTCGACGGTGGGGTTGATGCCGACGGCAAGCGCGCCCGCCGTCGCGAGGCCGGAGAAGAGCATGACGAGTCCGGCGACGGCACCGCTGCCCCGAGCTCGGGAGACGAGCGCGTCGCGGAGTCTCGCGTCCGCGGCCTCCACCTCGGCGAGCTTCGCGTCGAGCGCCCCGTAGGCCTCGAGCGTCTCGAAGTTGGAGACGGTCTCGTAGATGCGGTCATTGAGGGCTGCGCGGAGCGGAGCGGCCTCGCGGTCGGCGCGCCCCGAGATCGCGAGGTTGGTGGTGGTCGCGACGATCCCCGCGAGCACGAGGCAGAGAGCGAGCACGAGTGCGGCCGGGGCGCTCACGAGCCAGATGCCGATGACGGCGAGCGTCGATGTGAGGCCGGCGATGATGAGCGGCTGCACGACGCGCAGGGGCAGGAACTGCAGCTCGTCGACGTCGCTCACGAGTCGTGTGAGCAGGTCTCCCCGACGATGCGTGGCGAGGCCAGCGGGAGCCAGCGGGATGAGACGTTCGAGCACGCCGACGCGCAGCTCGGCGAGCTGCCGGAAAGAGGCGTCATGGCCGAGCAGCCGCTCGACGTAGCGGAACGCCGCTCGCCCGATGGCGAAGGCGCGCACGCCGACGATCGCGATGCCCAGGAGCAGGATGTGGATGATCTCCGACGCCCGGGTCAGCAGATAGGCGCTCGTGGCGAGGAGCGCCACAGCGCAGATCGCGCTGAGCAGGCCGATGGCGATCGAGGGCCACAGACGCCGAGCGGAGGGCATCGCAAGACGGAGGATCCGCCGCTCGTCGTCGGAGACGCGCTGCTGGTTCCCGGTCATGCGTTCGCCACCGTCTCGAGTCGTTCGATGGTGTGCACCGAGTCGGCGGATGCGACGAGCGCGCGCCGGTGGCTGACGACGAGCACGGCCCGCCCTTCCTCTGCCAGGCTCCGGAAGGCGGCAGCGATGCGCTGTTCCGTGTCGGCGTCGAGCGCCGAGCTCGGCTCGTCGAAGAGCACGACGGGGCAGTCGAGTCGGCGGGCGCGCAGGAGCGTCCGCGCGAGCGCGACGCGCTGGGACTGCCCACCGGACAGACCCGCACCCGCGACCCCGAGCATCCGTTCGCCCTCGAGGAACTCGAGGCCGGCATCGGCGAGGGCCGCACGGACCTCGTCTGGTCCTGCTTCCGGCTGGCCGAGTGCCACGTTCTCGGCGACGGTCCCCTCGATCAGCGAGGCCGATTGGCCCATCCAGGCGATCGCGGCCCTGCGGCGATCGCCCGTGAGCTGCTCGCCGTCGATGGTCACGACGCCCGAGGCGCCCACGGTGCCGCGCGCGACGCCGAGCAGAGTCGACTTGCCGGCGCCCGAGGGGCCGACGATCGCCGTCACCTCGCCAGGAGGCACGACGAGGCTGTAGTCGCGGAGGACCGTGCGCCCCTCGTACCCGACGGTGACGCCGGTGAAGGCGAGGCCTCGGTGCTGGAGGCCTGCGCCGATCGGGCGGCCAGCTGCAGCAGCCGTTGCACGCGCATCGCTCGGCGCAGGCGCCCTCTCGGCTTCCTCGATGATGGAGAACACGTCGTCGGAGGCGGCGACGCCGTCCGCGGCCGCATGGAACTGGGCTCCGACCTGGCGCAGCGGCAGGTAGACCTCGGGAGCGAGCAGCAGCACGAAGAGCCCGACCTCGAGCGTCATATCTCGGTTGATGAGCTGGATGCCGATCGTGACGGCGATGAGGGCCACGGACAGGCTCGCCAGCAGCTCGAGCGCGAAACCGGACATGAAGGAGAGCCTGAGGACCTTCATGGTCGCGACCCGATAGCCGTCGGTGACTTCGCGGATGCGAGCCGGCTGGCGTTCCGCACGGCCGAAGATCTTGAGCGTCGACAGCCCTTCCACGACCTCCAGGAACCCGGTGGCGAGTGTCGACAGCGCAGTCCACTGCCGCTTCTGTACCTTCTCGGTCGCCCAGCCGATCAGGATCATGAAGACGGGGATGAGCGGCAGCGTGATGATGACCGTAATGGCGGATGGGAGGTCCCAGAGCGCCATCACGACGATCAGCACGGGAGCGGCGATCGCCGTCAGGATGAGCTGCGGGAGGTACTTGGCGAAGTAGGTGTCGAGGGCGCCGAGGCCTGGGCCGGCAAGCGTCGTGAGCCGGGAGCTGGAGGTGCCCGTGAGCCAGGCCGGGCCGAGCTTCGCGATGGACGCGAGCAGCTTGGAGCGCAGCTCGCTCTTCACCTTCGCGGCCGCGCGTGCCGAGATGGCCTCCATCCCCCAGGTCGCCGCGCTCCTGACGGCGATCACGACGAGTAGGGCGCCGAACCACGGGAGCAGCTCCACGACACGCTCGCCCGCGATCGCGGACACGATGAGGTGTGTGACGAGCCAGGCGAAGCCGACGATAGATGCGGTCTGGACTGCGCCGAGCGCCGCGCCGAGCACGAAGAAGCTTCGTGCCGACGCGGCGTGGCTCAGGAGGCGGGGGTCGAGGGGTTTCACGGGTCAGGCGGCGACGACCGCTGGCTCCTCGTGCGCGTCTCCCGTGATCGTCTTCCTGCTGATGCGCTTGCGGAAGACCCAGAAGGTCCAGGCCTGGTAGCCGAGGACGAAGGGGACGATGATGAGCGCCGCCCAGCTCATGATGCCAAGCGTGTAGTCGCTGGAGGAGCCGTTCGTGATCGTCAGCGGGTTGGAGGGGTCGAGCGTGTTGGGCAGCAGGTTCGGGAAGAGCGAGGCGAAGAGCGTCAGCACCGCTGCGGCCACGGTCAGCGCGCCGAGTGCGAAGGCGATGCCGTCGCGACCCAGAAGCGTGCTGATGTAGGAGCCGACGAACGCGAGGACGGCGACGAGCGCGAGCGCAAGACCTGCGACCGAGAAGTGCGCGACGACGGTCCAGCCGAGGAAGGCGATGGCGAGCACCGCGACGACGACGCCGACCTTCAGTGCGAGGGACCGTGCACGGTCGCGGATGTCACCTTCCGTCTTCCGAGTGATGAACACCAGCCCATGGTAGAAGAACAGCGTGAGCGTCGTGAGCCCGCCCAGCAGGGCGTACGGGTTCAGCAGGTCGAAGAACGAGCCGATGTAGTTGAAGTTCTCGTCGAGCGCGAGGCCCTGGGTGATGTTCGCGAACGCGACGCCCCAGAGGAGTGCCGGGACGGCCGATCCGACGAAGATCATCCAGTCGAACCATCTCGTCCACTCCACGCCCTTGCCCTGGTGGCGGTACTCGAACGAGACGCCACGCACGATGAGCGCGAGCAGGATGAGCAGCAGCGGCAGGTAGAAGCCGGAGAAGATCGTCGCGTACCACTCAGGGAAGGACGCGAAGAGCGCGGCTCCGGCCACGATGACCCAGGTCTCGTTGAGGTCCCAGATGGGGCCGATCGTGTTGATGAGCACTCGTCGGTCGGTGTCGTCCTTGCCGATGAACGGGAGGGCGATGCCGACGCCGAAGTCGAAGCCGTCGAGCACGAAGTAGCCGACGAAGAAGAAGGCGACGATCCAGAACCAGAGGACTTGCAGATCCATCAGTAGACGCTCGCTTTCACCTTGACGGCGGCAACGTCATCGACGGTGCCATCTTCGTTGGAATCGAAACTCGGCGGGTCTTCCTGGGCGGCCTTCAGCAGCAGCTTGACCTCGACGACGGCGAGGATCGCGTAGACGAGCGTGAAGGCGACGAGCGAGATGAGCACGCTGAGTCCGCTCACGTTGGGCGAGACGCCCGCCTCCGTCTTGAGGAGGCCGAAGACCAGCCACGGCTGGCGGCCCATCTCGGTGAAGATCCAGCCGACCGTGATGCCGAGCGTGGGGAACAGCACCGTGAGGATCGCGAGGTTCCACATCCACTTCTTCGGCGGGTTCTTGGCCTTCTTGCGCGTGACCCAGAGACCGGCGACGGCGACGGCGATGGAGGCCATGCCGAAGCCCATCATCCAGCGGAACGCCCAGTAGGTGACCCAGATGACGGGGGCGTAGTCGCCCGGGCCGTAGAGAGCCGTGTACTGGGCCTGCAGGTCGTTGATGCCCTCGACGGTGCCATCGAAGGTGTGCGTCGACAGGAAGGAGAGGAGGTAGGGGATGCGGATGGAGAACAGCTCGGACGATCCGTCAGGGGTTCCCCACGTGAAGATGGAGAAGGAGGCGTCAGCGCCGGTCGCGGTCGTGTACAGCGCCTCGGCCGCCGCCATCTTCATGGGCTGGGCCTCGACCATGGCGAGGCCGAGCTGGTCGCCACTGAGCATCGTGCCGACACCGCCGACGAGCATGAACCAGAGGCCGAACTTCAGCGCTGGCTGCATGACGTCGTGGTTCTGGTCGCGCTTCAGGTGCCAGGCGGCGGTCGCGATGATGATGGCCGCGCCCACCATGAGAGAGGCGAAGATCGTGTGCGGCAACGCCGCCATCGCGACTGGGTTGGTGAGCACCGCACCGAAGTCGACGAGCTCGGCTCGCCCGTTGGCCTCGTTCATCTCGTAGCCCACCGGGTTCTGCATGAACGCGTTGGCGGCGAGGATGAAGTAGGCGGAGGTCCACGTGCCGATCATCGTGAGCCAGATGGTCGCGAGATGCAGCTTCGGCGGCAGCTTGTCCCAGCCGAAGATCCACAGTCCGATGAACGTGGCCTCGAGGAAGAAGGCGACGAGCCCCTCGAACGCAAGTGGTGCACCGAAGACGTCGCCGACGAAGCGGGAGTAGTCGGACCAGTTCATGCCGAACTGGAACTCCTGCACGATGCCGGTCACGACGCCCATGGCGAAGTTGATGAGGAACATCTTGCCGAAGAGCTTCGTGAGGCGCAGGTAGGTGACCTTGCCCGTGCGGACCCAGGCCGTCTGCCAGATGGCGATGGCGAGGACCAGCCCGAGGGTGACGGGCACGAAGAGGAAGTGGTAGATGGTCGTGACACCGAACTGCCACCGCGCGAGTATGAGTGGATCCAGCAGGGCGTCCACAGTGCCTCCTGATGCGTCTGAGGTTGGGCATGATGCCCCGGGATCGCAGCGCGACTCCTGGCCCAATGCTACGCCGGTCTCACTACTACATCGTGTCGAATAGGACACCCTAAGTTGAGACGTTTTCGAGCTCGGATCAGGTACTTCTACATATTGTAGTGGATGTAACGAAATGATAACGGAGGGGAATCTCCAGGGATGCCAAAGTTCGGGCCCTAGAGTCTGCGACATGGATGCGGGGAGCAGAGCATGAACGAGCTGATCGAGACCGCCCTCCAGTACATCGAGTCCGTGCCTCCGGTGTGGCGGATCGTGCTGGTCGGCGTCGCGATCCTGCTCGAGACGAGCGTGCTCATCGGCCTCATCGTGCCCGGCGAGACGGTCCTGCTCGCCCTGAGCACCGGCATCGACGCGCCGCTCCCCTGGGTCCTGACGATCGCGGCCTCCATCGTGGGCGCGCTGCTCGGCGAGTCCTTCGGGTTCTGGCTCGGTCGCACCTTCGGTCCGAGGATCCGCGCGTCACGCGTCGGCAGGTGGCTCGGAGACGAACGATGGCAGCGCGCGGAACTCCTCATCCAGCGCCGCGGCGGCCCCGCGGTCCTCATCTCCCGCTTCCTCCCCGTGCTCCACTCCCTCGTGCCGCTGACGGCAGGGATGGGCGGCATGCGCTACCGGCGCTTCCTCGCCTGGACCATCCCCGCCTGCATCATCTGGTCGACGGCCTACGTGAGCGCTGCAGCCGGAGCGTCCGCCAGCTTCCGCGAGCTCTCGTCGTCGCTGCACTGGGCTGGCTACCTCTTCGTCGGCGTCATCGTCGTGTTCCTCCTGATCATGTGGCTCGTCAAGCGCGCCGTCGGGAAGGTCATGAACCGCGATCTCGACGAAGCGAACGCGCAGGCTGCCGCCGCATCAGCCGCCCAGTCCACCTCCGACGCTCCGACGGGCCACGACGGCTCAGACACCGAGACCGCGGGCGTGCGAGGATGAGCGGGTGACGCCGACCTCCGACGCCCAGTCCCCGCTCGAGCGCTGGCTTCTGAGCCTCAAGCCCGTCAGGGCCGTGATCGACAATGCCTTCCGCATCGAAGACCGAGTGCGCCTCGTGCGCGTGAAGCTCGTTCGCAAGCGCGGCTACCTCACGGTCCTCGAGCCCTACACCGGGTACGGAACCACGTCCTGGGTTCGCGCGCTCGCGCGGGTCCACATGGCCCCTCCGGGCAACAGACGCCGCTTCAGCCTCTCCAGGCTGCTGAGGCGCAAGCGCCGGGAATCGGTCGTACGAGGATGGCGGAGCTTCGCGCGCGTCTCCGCAGGCAACGTCCCCGCGACCGTCATCATCGACGGCGTTCGACACCCGGTCAAAGCCGACCGAGGCGGCATCGTGGACATCAACCTGCCCGCGAACCTCAAGCCCGGCTGGAACACCATCACGTTCGAGAGCTTCGATCGCCAGACGAGCAGCGCGCCTGTCTTCATCGTCGCCGACGAGCAGCGCGTCGGCCTGCTCTCCGACATCGACGACACCGTCATGGTGACGGCCCTGCCTCGCCCGATGCTCGCAGCCTGGAACACCTTCGTCCTCGACGTGCACGCGCGCACACCGACCCCGGGCATGAGCGTGCTCTCCGAGCGCATCCTGACCTCATTCGGGCGCAGCGAGACCCCGGTCGTGTACCTGTCGACTGGCCCTTGGAACGTCGCCCCGACCCTCGCGCGCTTCCTCGGACGAAACCTCTACCCCGCCGGCCCGCTCCTGCTCACCGACTGGGGACCCACCCCAGATCGCATCTTCCGCTCCGGGCTCGAGCACAAGGTCTCCAACCTCGACCGCCTCGCGCGGGAGTTTCCTGACATCAAGTGGATCCTCGTCGGCGACGACGGACAGCATGACGAGCAGATCTACGGCGAGTTCACGAGCCGCCACCCCGATCGCGTGCTCGCGATCGCCATCCGCCAGCTGTCCACCAGCGAGGCAGTTCTGGCGGGTGGACGCGCGGCGAGTGCGCACTGGCGCAAGAACGCACCCATCCCGTGGGTCTACTCTCCGGACGGCGCGGGACTCGCCAAGCAGCTGACCGAAGCGGGCATCCTGCCCGACCTCACGCAGGCACCAGCACAGGCACCCGACGCCACCAGCTAGGCGGGCTCCTCCCGCGGGGACTGAGCCCTGCCCAAGGCGAGCGTGAAGTTGAGCGAGTCCATCTCCGAGTACGGGCGGTACATGCCGTTGAAGACCCTCGAGCCCTCCGGAGTCAGGATCACCCGCACCCCGAGCCATTCGGCGACGTCATCGCGCACGAGCGGAGTTCCGATCTCGCAGCTGGCGAAGTCGATGAGCTCGCCGCCTTCACCCTGTACGACGAGCCTCGCGTCCTCGCCCTCGAAGACGAGCTGCGGGTTACGGAAGCTCACGTCGAGCATGCCGCCGTGCCCGGTGAGGCGAACGGCTCCGGTGAAGGACGCACTGCCCATGGGTGTGTCGCCGGCCAGCCACGCCGAGTCGGTGGCTCCGCGCGGGTAGGCGAACTCCTCGTCGTCGACGAACGCGCCACCCTCGAGCAGCACCTTGCCGCCGGAGCGGCGCACGTACTCGACGAAGGACGACTTGATCGGCCATCGCAGTTCCCCGCGCCAGAGCTCCATGCCTCCACGCTAGCCCGCCACGAATTCGAAGCGCCAGCGGCAATCTGCTCTCGTCACTTCGAGAGCAGCAGCGAGACCACGAAGATGACCGGAACGGACAGGAACGTCGACGCCAGGATGGCTTCGCGAGCAACCCTCATCCCAACACCGTAGTTGCTGGCGTAGGTGAAGACGTTCTGCGCGGAGGGCAGCGCCGCAGTGACGACCACGATGAGCAGAGCCGCACCATCCAGGCCGAAGAGCCAGGCCCCGATCAGCCAGGCGAGGGCCGGATGCACGAACACCTTGAGCACGGTGGCCACGATCGCAGGCGCCCGCTCAGGTTCCCGGAAGGGGATCGCGTTCCCCCACAGGGACATGCCGAACGCGAGCAGCATGGCGGGAACGCTCATGCCTCCCAGCAGCTCGAGCGGATCGAGCAGGAAGGGCGGGATGGTGATGCCGGATGCGCTCACGGCGATGCCGCCGAGAGCACCGATCACGATGGGGTTCCTGAACGGACGCAGGACGATCTGCCACCAGCGGAGCCTGGGCGCATCCTCGGCGCGCGAGGCGATATCGAGCAGGGTCATGAAGATGGGCCCCATGATGAGCTGCTGTCCGAGCATCACCGGAGCGACCAGCGTCGCGTCGCCGAGGACATAGACGGCGATGGGGATGCCCAGGTTTCCGGCGTTGACGTAGCTTGCCGCCATCGCACCGGAGGTCGTCGTGCCGAGCCCCCACTTTCGCAGTGCGCCGATGGCGCAGTACACGAGCGCCACCGCGGTCATCGCGATCGCGGTCACGACGAACTGGCTCGAGTAGAGGACCTCGAGGTGCGCGTCGGCCATGAGCGTGAAGAGCAGCGCCGGCGTCGCGACGTTGAACGCCAGCTTCGAGAGGCCAGTCTGCCCGGTCTGACCGAGCACTCCGCTGCGTGCCAGGAACACGCCCACCGTGACGATGACGGCGATGACCGCGAATCCCTGAAGAACATTCATAGCTGTCGAAATCGTATCCTGCCCACACCTGCCGCCGGCCCACCCGGAGGGATCGGCAATCTCGCTGGAGAGCCCGAGTGTCATTCCGTCGGACTGCGCGATCAGCAACCGAAATGACTTCGGTAGTGCGTGAACTCATCGTGTCGACACCTAGTGTTCGGGGAATTCAGGACCGACTTCGGTCTTCTGGACGAACCTGGATTCAAATCACCGGATAATCATCTAGCATGTATTCGCTCTGCAATAACCGAAGGGGATCCACATGGCTCGGAAAGTCATCTATCAGCTCGTCGACGACATCGACTCGAGTTCACTCGCCGAAGGCGAAGGCGAGACCGTTCAATTCGCCCTCGACGGAACCGACTACGAAATCGATCTCTCGGACGCGAACGCCAAGAAGCTGCGCGACGCGCTCGCCGACTACGTGTCGGCGGCTCGCACAGTAGCAAAGACCCGCAAGAACAAGTCGACGGGTTCCAACTCCAGCCGCCCGAAGCGCGACCTCGCCGCAATTCGCGCCTGGGCGCGCGCTGAAGGACACAAGATCTCCGACCGAGGCCGCATTCCCGGCTCGATCATCGAGGACTTCGAAGCGGCGAACTCCTAAGCTGCGGGACTGAGCGGCCGCACGGGCAGCGCAGAACAGGCCGCACGCAGAGAAGAGGGCCAGACGGCGAATGCCGTCCGGCCCTCCTTTCGTCACTCAGCCACCGCATTCCCGACTTCTCCCCCGATGAAGACGCTCGGGAAAGGCGGAAGCGGGAC
Source organism: Pseudoclavibacter sp. 8L (assembly GCF_902506465.1). NCBI lineage: Bacteria > Bacillati > Actinomycetota > Actinomycetes > Micrococcales > Microbacteriaceae > Pseudoclavibacter > Pseudoclavibacter sp. 8L. The sequence goes on from NZ_LR733185.1 coordinate 77,231, forward strand.
GCCCTACTTGGCGACGATCGTCGGCGTCTCGAGGTGCGCGAGGACTCCGTGGCTCACGGAACCGAGCAGGAGACGGGCGAAGGTGCCGCGTCCACGACTGCCGACGACGACGAGCGATGCCGAATGAGCGGCATCGATGATCGCCATGTCCGGGATACCCTCCACGACCACCGGTGTGATCTCGAGATCCGGGTATCGCCCCCGCAGCCCGGCGAGGGCCAGCGAGAGCGTCTCCTCCGCCGAGAGGCGGAGCTCATCGAAGAAGTCACCGGTCACGATGACGCCGCCGCCGTACACGTTCGGGGCATGCCAGGCGTGCACCGGGATGAGCGGCTCTCCGCTCAGGCTCGCCTCCTCAGCCGCCACGGCAAGAGCGTGCTCTGAGAGGTCGGAGCCGTCGACCCCGACCACCACACCGCGCCGGTCCGAGAGATCGACATCGGGGACCACTGCGACCGGCGATTCGCTCGCAGCGGCCACGCGCACGCTGTGCGTGCCGCTCGCCCGCCCCGAGGACTCCCCCCGGTTGCTGCCGACGACAAGGAGGCCAGACGTCTTGGAGAGCTCCGTGAGGGTCTCGATGATGGCTCCGGTCACGACGGCCGTCTCGACCTCGAGCGCCCCGTCCACGGCAAGCGCCGCCTCCGCAGCCTCCTGGAGGATGCGAGCAGCTGCGCTCTCCGCTTCGATGAGGAGGTCTGGGTTACCTGCCCCGGCGATCCTCGGATCCACGATGTGCACGAGCTTCAGACGTTTCCGACCGCGGGAGGCTCGCGCCGCCGCCCATCGCGTGGCGACGATTCCTGGTTGGTTTCCGGCGACTCCGACGGTGATGTTCTCGCTCATACCCGAATGCTAACGCCGCCGGCCGGTGGAATCACTGCGTAGAGGTGTACTCCCGCTTGAGGTCCGTGAATCCCGCCAAGCGGAATGGGCCCGGCGTCTCGTTGGGGAGCGTGAACTCACCAAGATCACTCGGGTCGCGTCGCTCGTGCCACACGAGGTATTCCGCGGCGTCGATGGGGACTCGAGCCTCGAGAACCGCCCGATTCTCCTCAGCACGCAAATGCTGGCGATATCCGGGCTGCACCGTCCCCGCGAAGAACTCTGCGACACTTCCCGAGCCATAGCTGAGGAACCCGATCTTCGCTCCCTCGAGGTCTTCATCGCTGTCCAAGAGGCTGAGGAGCGCCAGATAGATCGATGCGGTGTAGGTATTTCCTATGATTCTGTTGTATTTCAGCGTCGGTGCGATCTGTGCGTCGAGCACCCCGGGGTCGAGATCGCCACCGGCCGTCTTGATGAGATGACGGTGCGCTTTCGACGCCATCTTGGTGAACGGCTGGTGATAGCAGAAGCGGCTGAATTCGTTGATCGGGAATCCGCCCTGCGCTGCATAATCGCTCCAGGCGTTCTCGACGGCCTGCAGGTAGGCCCGAATCGAGTACTTCCCGTCGACGAGTGCGGTGACGCGCCCGTTCGGTCGCCAGAAGTCCATGATGTCACTCGTGAAGACGCCGGAGCCTGGCTCGATGACCACCAGGTCCGGGTTCGCAGCGACGAGCATCGCGACAGCGCCCGCGCCCTGCGTGGGCTCCCCGCTCGAGCCGAGCTCGTACCGCGCGACGTCGCTGGCGATGACCAGCACCCGCTGACGAGGATCACGGGCGACCAGTGCCGTGGCGAACTGCAGCGCGGCCGTCGCTGAGTAGCAGGCCTGCTTGAGCTCGACGACGCGGCAGGTCGCGGGAAGCTCCAGCAGCTGGTGCACGTAGACGCCGGCGGCCTTCGACTGGTCGATACCGGTCTCTGTCGCGAACAGCACCGTCCTGATGCCCTCGACGCCGTGCCGGTCGATGATCTGCTTGGCCGCGGCCGCGCCCATCGTGACGACGTCCTCGTCGGCAGCGGTGATGCTCATCCGCTCCTGACCGATGCCGATCGTGTACTTCTCGAGTTCGGTCCCGAGTCGCTCGGCGATGACCGAGAGGTCGAGCACGCGTGACCCCGTCGCGAACGCGAGGTCGTGGATGCCGATTGGTGTAGTCATAGTGTTCGATCGTCTCCGGGCGTCGCTCAGTTCGCGGCGCGTTCCAGCTTGATGTGCGAGGCCATGAGCTCGCCTTGGTTCGTCTGGGCAGCCATGAGGGAGAGCTCGCCGCAGAGAACGGTTGCCGCACACAGTACGGCCAATCTCCGAGCGTTCGCTCCGGGCTCTCGCTCCTCCTTGCAGCCGAGTCGAGCCAGGTTCGCCTCGATGAAGTCGAGGCCCTTGCCGTTTCCGACGCTGCCGACGATCAGATTGGGCAGCGTGCAGGAGAAGTACAGGTCGCCATCGCGCACCTCCGCATGGGTGATGCCCTGCGAGCCCTCGACGATGTTCGCCGCATCCTGGCCAGTCGCGAGGAAGAACCCGAGGAGCATGTTCGCGTAGTGCGCGTTGCCGGTCCGGAGCCCGCCGGCGAGCATCGTGCCGATGAGGTTCTTGCGGACGTTGAGCTGGGCAATCTTCTCAGGGGTCGATCGCAGCCACCGCTCGACGGTGCGGCGCGGGAGCACCAGCTCGGTGACGACGTTCTTGCCCCGGCCCAGGATGCCGTTGACGGCCGTTGCCTTCTTGTCTGAGCAGAAGTTGCCCGAGATGGACTCGTAGCGAAGCTCGGGCCAGCGACGCAGGATGAAGTCCATGAGCCGCTCGGAGGCGAGCGTCACCATGTTGTGGCCGGACGCATCACCGGTCGTGAGCTCGAAGCGCAGGAAGAGCAGGTTCCCGGCGATCTGCGCGTGCAGGTCGATGAGGCGGGCGAATCGGCTGCTGGTCGCGACCACCTCCTGCAGCAGGTGCATGTGCGCCTGGATCTCGCGGAGCGCCTTGAGCGCGACGCCGGCGTCGTCTGCCTCGAAGAGCACCGAGCGGCTCATCCGCTCGTCGATGAGCGTCGCCTTGATGCCGTCGGGCACCAGCATCGACATCTTGGCACCACGGCCGACCGACGGCCACAGGGGCTGCTCGTAGGTTGCGAGCGGCACGAGCTGCTCACCCTCCATGACGTTGCCGGTCACGCGAACCGGACCGACCCACTTGAGCGGAACTGGTGCGTGGTCGAGGAGCTCGGTGCTCATCGCTGTCCTTTCGATGGGAGGGTGCCCCGCCCGCGTGCACGCGAGACGGTGGCCGGGTCGATGCCGCGGGAGGTGCAGAAGTCGAGGAGGGCGCCGTGGAGGACCAGCTCCTGCTGGCTGAGCGCGCCAGGGGTGACGGCGCCGAGCATCGTCTGGAGCGATGTGAGCTGTTCCTGCCAGGAGCGGATGTGCTCGATGAGCGTCTCGACCCCGTGCTCGACGAGCACCTCGAGGAAGTGCCCGGAGACCCCAACTGCCCGCGCGCCCAGCGCGAGAGCGCGGAGCACGTCAAGGGGTGTGCGCACTCCCCCCGACGCCAGGAGGACCGGCAGAGCGGCGGTGCTCGCGTCAGCCTCGATGAGCGCCTCCGGCGTGGACTGGCCCCAGCCCACGAGGGAGGCGTAGTCGCCGAGGCGGCGCCTCGAGTTCTCGATCTTGGCGAAGTCGGTGCCGCCGCGCCCGCTCACATCGGCGTACTGCACGCCGAGCTGGGCCAGTCGCTCCAGGGTGCTCGCACTGAGTCCGAAGCCGACCTCCTTCACGATCACCGGCACGCTCACGCGCTGCACGATCGACTCGATCGCGGCGGGCCACGCGGCGAAGTCCCGGTCGCCTTCCGGCATGACCGTCTCCTGCACCGAGTTGATGTGGATCTGCAGGGCGTTCGCCTCCAGCAGGTCGACGGCACGCTGAGCGTCATCCGGCGATACGGTCGCGTTGACGTTCGCCATGACGAAGCCTGTGGGGTTCTCGTCACGGATGACGCGGAAGCTGGAGGCCGTCGACGCGTCCTTGAGGTAGGCGGAGAGCGAGCCAGCGGCCATCGCGATCCCGGTTTCGCGAGCTGCGCGTGCCAGGTCGCCGTTGATGATGCCCGTGCGCTCGCTGCCGCCCGTCATCCCGTTGAGGTAGAACGGCACGGGCCAGCTCGCGCCAGCCACCTGCACGGCCGTCGAGACGGTCGCCCGGTCGACCCCGCCGAGCGCGTGATGGATGAAGCGGACATCGTCGAAGTCGTTCCGGACGATCCCGGGACGTTGCGCGAGAGCCAGGTCGACGTGCTCGTCCTTGCGGTTACCCATGTTCTCGAACTCCAACTCGACGATGCGGTACGACGTGCAGATCCAGGACCTCGATGCCGGCGGCGCGCCACGCGGCGTCGAGCTCCTCGTTGTGGGCGGGTGCCAGGGCGATGCCGCAGTCTCCACCGCCGGCCCCGGAGGTCTTCGCGGGGATCCCGACCGAGCGTGCTGCCGCGATGAGCGCCGAGAGCGCCTCGGTGCGGATGCCGATGCCGCTCAGCTCGTCCAGCGCCTCGAGGTTGGCCTCGGCGTCGCGGATGGCCGCGAGGGCCAGCTCGCCGCGCTCGGCACGCACGGCGGCGACGAGCGCGGCCGTGATCCGGTCGCTCTCCGTCAGGAAGGCCGCGTACTGCTCGGTCGATCGCCAGTCTCCGGCGTGCAGGGTGCCGACGAGTTCGGCGGTCGAAGCCGGCGCCGAGGTCCACCCCACATGCAGGACGACGGAGCTCGGGGATGGGAGCGCCTCGAGGACAAGTCCGGGCCAGGCCTCGGCCAGGCTCGCCTCGACCCCGCTGCGACGTCGGAGCTCGCGAGCGGCGAGACGATCGGGTGAGGCATAGTGCACCCATCCCCCGAGCGTGCTCGTCGCGATGTCGGCGCACGATGCGGCGGGGCGCAGCTCGATCGTGGCGAGGCTCGCGAGGCGGTACACCGCGTCGTCGTCGACGTGGATGCCGAAGTGCTCCGCCAGGGCGCGGACGGTGACGACGGCGACGGCGCCGCTCGAGCCGAGGCCGTACTTGCGACCGTTGACGTCGTCGAGCTCGCTCTCGATGTCGAGCGCGAAGGGCTGCGGCTCGATGCCACGCTCGTGCGCCAGCTGGACCAGCACTCGGATGCACTCCCGGACGAGGTCGGCACCGGGGGCATCGATCGAGACGAGGTCGCCGTCGATGCTCACGGGTACCGGCTGCGCGCCGAACTGGTGCGAGCTGACGGTGCTGCCCTCGTCGGCCGAGGCAGCCCGCAGGCTCGCTCGGATGAGTCTCGATACGCCGACGATCACGGCGTGCCTCCCCGGTTCGACGACCGCGTACTCACCGTTGACGAAGAGCTTGCCCGGTGCCTCGGCGACGATCACCGCGCCACTCCGGGGGCAGCGTCGGCTTGCGCGTCGGCGTTCGAGACCGCCACACCCGGACCAGCCGGGGCGATCACGAACTCGGTGCCGGGGGCCGCCGATGCGAGCGCGTCACGCACAGCCGGAGCCTCTGCGGCCCTGCACAGCGTCTTCACGTTCGGTCCGGCATCCATGGTCGCGTAGGCCTCGAGGCCACCGCGTCGGAGCTCGGCGACGGCGTCGAGCAGCGCCATGCTGCCTGCCGTGAGGTAGCGGACCGGCGGCACGGCCCCGAGCATGGCCGCGTGCATGCGGAGGGCGTTTCGCTCGGAGATCTCGCCGACCTCCGTGAAGTCGCCACGGCGGAGCGCGTCACGCATGAGCGCCAGCTCGCCTGGGTTCGTCTCGACCCATGGCGCGTTGTACGGGGAGGTCTCGACGGTCCGGCGCATGGCCTCCCTGCTCGAGATCGGCTTCGCTCCCGCGTTGACGATGCCGAGCACCATGGCGGCGTCGATGTGCGCATCGTCGACCGGCTCGGCATACGAGCTGAGGTCGTCGTTGCCCGCGTTCCAGACGGCGAAGCCGCCGAAGATCGAGCGTGAGGCCGAGCCCGAGCCGCGCCGCGCGAGCCGAGACAGCTCCCTCGGTGACAGGTCGAGGCCGTAGGCCGACGATGCTGCCGCTGCGAGCGCGGCGAAGCCGGAGGCGGAGGACGCGAGACCAGCCCCGGTTGGTCCCGCGTTGCTCGTCTCGACCCGCGCTGACCGCACGCTGCCGGCGAGTTCGCCGACGTGGTCGAGGAAGCGCGCGACCTTGGCGGCCGCTGCCTCCGGCATGGGTGTGCCGTCCTGGAGGATCTCGTGGGGGCTGCCCTCCCCCAGGAGCGAGACGGTCGTCGTCGTCGGGTAGACCGCGAGCGTCAGCGACAGGCTGGAGGTCTGCGGGATGATGAGCGCCTCATCGCGCTTCCCCCAGTACTTGATGAGAGCGATGTTCGGGTAGGCGACGGCGGTCGCGGTCACAGCGGCGTGCCAGTGCTGGTGACGCTCCAGGTCTGGATCGCACCCGCGCTCTGCAGCGCAGCCGCGACGACCGCTGCGTTTCCTCGATCGACGACGGCGACGATGCATCCGCCGAGTCCGCCTCCCGTGAGCTTCGCGCCGAACGCGCCGGCGCCGGTCGCAGCCTCGACCAGCTCGTCGAGGGCGGGGTGGCTCACACCCAGACGCGACAGCAGGACGTGCGCCTCCGACATCCGGGAGCCGAGCGAGCGCGCCTCATTGGTCTCGAGGTCGGTGATGGCCAGGTCGGAGAGCTCCCCGAGAGCATCGATGATCGACATCGTGGCGTCGTGGTCGCGTTCCAGCGAGGTGCGCACGTCGTCGACGGCCTGACGGGTGGATCCGTGCACGCCGGTGTCGGCGATCACGAAGCACGCGTCGAGGGCGACCGGCACTGGCACGGCACTGGCATTCTGGAATCGAATGGGCGACGGGATGGTCGTTGCGAGCGCATCGAGCCCGCTCGGCTTGCCGTGTGCCACCTGCTCGGCCAGCTGGACAAGCGCGAAGTGCTCACCACCGGAGAGCGTCACGTTGTGCAGGCGGGAGACGGCGTCGACGATCGCGCCAGCCGCCGCGGCACTCGACCCGAGTCCTCGTCCGAGCGGGATGTTGCCACGGACAGCGACGGTGAGGCCCGCGAGCTCGCCCCCGATCGCACGCAGCGTCTCCTCGATGGCCTTCCTCGGTGCCTCCACGATCTCCGGGGCTGCCGCGAGCGGCCCCGTGTAGTGGTCGGACTCGAAGCGCGGCTCAGTACCCTCGCGCCAGGCGGTCGCTCGCATGCGCATGGCACGCAGCGGAAGCGCGACGGCCGGCTTCCCGTAGACGACGACGTGCTCGCCGAACAGGATCAGCTTGGCGTGCGCGCTCCCGCGCCCGACAGCTCGCCCGATTCGCGGCAACGCAGAAGTGTCGAGAGAAGCAAGCGACGTCACGTCGAAACTCGATGGCACCAGGGTCACTCACCTCGCAGTAGGTCGGCGTCAAGTGTATGGCGCAGCCAGGCCGATTGCATTTCGGGCACTCGTCAGCTTCCCAGGATGTTGACCATCCATGCGACCCCGAAGCGGTCGACCAGCATTCCGAAGGTGTCTCCCCACGGCGCCTGCACGAGCGGCTGCTCGATCTCGCCGCCGTCGGCCAGCTTCTCCCAGTACCCGCGCAGCTCGTCGGCGGCGTCGCCGCTGAGGGAGATCTCGACCGTTCGTCCGGGGTTGGGCTCGATGAAGGAGGGCGTGTCGGAGGCCATGATCGTGAACCCGCTGGCAGTCGTCAGCTGGCCGTGCATGATCTTCTCCGACTCGGAGGGGTCCATCGGCATGCCGGAGCCGCCGAACGTGCTGAGCACCAGCTCGCCCCCGAACACCTCCTTGTAGTACTCGAGCGCCTCGCGCGCGGTGTCGAGGAGGTGGATGTATGGGTTGAGGATGACGGCCATGGTCGTGCCTTTCTCTCCTGTGGACGACGGGCCTCGTCACACCGTCCGATCGTGGCACAGGCCACCGACATTTCGAGGTGTTCCGGCAGGGAATACCGTGAAACAATCTCGGCATGGAATTCACGACCACCATGAGCCTCATGGGCAGGAACACCGGCATCGAGGTGCCGGCAGAGGTCATCGAGCGGTTGGGCGCAGGAAAGAAGCCGGCCGTCGTCGTGACCGTCAACGGCTACACGTACCGGAGCACTGTCGCGGTCATGGGTGGGCGCTTCCTCATCTCGTTCAGCTCCGACAGGCGCAAGGAGACCGGCATAGAGGGCGGTGATCCCATCACCGTCGTCATCGAGCTCGACACGGAGCCGCGCACCACGGAGGTGCCCGCCGACCTCGCGGAGGCGCTCGACGCCTCGGGCGCACGGGCACGTTTCGACGCCCTTTCGCCGAGCGCCGGGAAAGCCCACATCACCAGAGTCGAGTCAGCCAAGGCCGACGCGACTCGCGAACGCAGAATCGCCGCGGTCGTCGCCTCGCTCGCATAACTCCCGAGTCACATCAGCGCTCGGCCCGGCCGTCTAGCGTCGCAGCGACTCGGCGAGCGCTGGCTGGACCTGAGCACGCGTGAGGTGGCCCGCGATCACGAGATGGGACAGGCCCTGCACGGTTGCCCAGAGCGCCGTGGCACGCGCTTCGATCCTGGCGGCGCTCGCCTCTGGGTCGAGGTCGGCGGCCGCATTCCCGAGCAGCCCCTCGAGCTCCTGGATGAGTGGCGCCATCGTCGCGCTGGGCGCCCCCGGGATGCAGACCTCCGGGTCGTAGATGAGCGTGAAGGCGTGCGGATGATCGACGGCGAACTCGACGTAGGCGACAGTGAGCGCGAGGGCACGCTCCTGTGGGGCGGCTCCGGGATCATCCGCCGAGCTCACCGCGTGCACGAGTCGCTGCATGCTCACCTCGCCGAGGCGCTTGAAGAGACCGACCTTGTCTCCGAAGTGGTGGTAGGGCGCGTTGTGGCTGACACCGGCCTCGCGAGCCAGCTCACGGAGGCTCATCGTGGCGTGCGACTTCTGCGCGAGCAGCTCCATGCCTGCGGCCTCGAGGACCGGGCCGAGGTTGCCGTGGTGGTACGGCGCATCCGATCTTGACATGAGCAACATCATAGCTAAGCTGACTGTCGTCACATCTTGACACTGTCCACTTCAAGGCTCTGGAGCCCGAATGCACACCCTCGTCATCGACGGCCACCCCAACCCCGACTCGCTCTGCGCGGCGCTCGCCGCACGCTACGCTGACGCCCACGGCGACGCTCGGGTCCTCGCAGTCCGCGACCTCGTGTTCGATCAGAACCTCCGGCGCGGCTACACCAGGCGCCAGGATCTCGAGCCCGATCTGCAGGAAGCCTGGAGCGCGATCCAGGACGCCGCACGCATCGTGCTCGTCACCCCGGTCTGGTGGGGCTCCGTCCCGTCACTCCTGCAGGGGTTCTTCGACCGACTGCTCTTGCCGCGCATGGCCTACGACGCCTCCGGCAAGCTACCCAAGGGCCTTCTCAAAGGACGCAGCGCGCGCATCATCCTGACCGCGGACAGCCCCGGCCTCTACCTGCTCCTGACCGGCAACACGCCGATCAGGCAGCTCAAGACCCACGTGCTCGGCTTCGTCGGCCTCGGACCCATCGCGGTCACCCGCTACTCCCCCGTCAAGACCTCCACCGAGCAGCGTCGCGAGCTGTGGCTCGCTGACGCGGCCCGCCTCGGCGCGAAGGATGCGAGACGCTACTTGCCCGCGCCGAGACCCGCCCTGATGAGCTGACCGGTCGTCGCCGTCGGCAGGTAGGCGCGTGTCAGTCCGATGCCGATGCGCGGAAGGTCGGCCTCGTCTCGGTAGAGCAGGTACATGGGCTCGTATCGCGGATTGAACTTCGTCTTGAAGCTGTGCAGCGAGGAGAAACCGTAGAGCGGCTCCAGGAGCTCGGAGACCTGGCTCAGCACCTGGTCGAGGGCTGTCGCCTCCGCCTGTCCCGAACCTGCGAGCGGCGCTCCGGAGAGCGAGGCGAAGGCGGCCCCCTCGTCCCGGAAGGCGAGGGCCGACGAGATGATGAGGAACTCCATCACGGGCTTGAAGCCGCCGTCACGCCGACGCATGAGGTCGAGCGTCCAGCCGCGGACCGCGCCATCCTGCCCGTACACCGGCAGCCACGACGTGACGCCGTGCACGCTGCCGTCGTCGTCGATCGCGATGCCGAGGCGCACGGCAGGGTCGAGGGCCTCATCGACGCCGCCGAGCGTGAAGCCCATCTCGGGCAGCCCCTTGTCGCCGACCCAGTCCTCCGAGATCGCACGCACCTGCGCGAGCACCGCCCACGGCTCCTCGGCGAGCGTCGTCATCTTGAAGCGGATGCCCTCGCGCTCAGCACGGTTCACGGCGGAGCGCACCGGCTGCCACGGCTTGCCCTTGAGCTCGAGCCCCGGGAGGTCGATGATCGTGTCCTCCGCGACCTGCACGCGCTGCCAGCTCGCGGGGGCCGCATCCACCGTCGCGCGGGTCGCCGAGAAGAAGGCGGGCGTGTGCCCGGCCAGCTCGGCGCGGGATGCGAAGTCGTGGATGAGGTCGCTGAGCTCGCTCTTCGGCGCGACCGGGTCGCCGAGCGCGAGGGCGACGCCCGAGTACTCCTGATAGGCGACGTAGCCGTCCTTCTTCGCGCTCAGCAGGTAGTGGTTGCGCGGCCAGAGCGTCATCCAGGAGATCGTGCTGCCGCCGACTCTCGGGAGGATCTCGCGAGCGTCCTCGACCGTTCCTCGGCGCTCGCCCGAGATGGAGTTCTTCGACGGCCGCACGCGGACCGCGAACGAGCGGCGGGCGACGATGAGGAAGACCACGACGAGCACCCAGAGCAGGGAGCCGGCGAAGTTCATGGTGAGGCCCTCGTCGAGGCTGCCGGAGGTGGCGACCGCGACGACGATGAGGGCGAGCTCCAGGAGATTGAAGACGCCAAGGGCCACCGCGACGCCCCAGGCGAAGCGCTGGCCACGCCTGATCCCGTTGGCGACGAGGAGGATGATGACGACGTCGATGGCGACACCCACCCACGTCTCCGTCTCGGCGTCCGTCTTGCCGAGCGGGCCGTCGAGCGAGAAGAACGCGGCGACGACCTGGGCCGCGCCGAGCGCGATGAGGGCGGTGAACGCGATCAGCCGGTCTTCGCGGGTGCTTGTCGCGAGGCCCGTCTTGCGATGGCGCTGCACGGCGTAGATCGTGAAGATGACGGCGACCGGCAGGAAGTGCTCGATATCGGCGAGGTCGCCGACATAGAGGAGGCGCAGGGAGACGAGCGCCCCGAGCGCGAGCCCGAGTCGCAGGCGCCACGGCGGACGCAGCACCCAGACCAGCGCCGCCGTGAGGGCGGCGATGCCGCCTGACGCGCCGACGTCGAGGTCGTCGGCAAGGCGCGTCGCCCACTCCCAGCCGGTCGGAGCGAGCGCCGCGACGATCGCGAGGGTGCCGAGCACCGCAAGCGCCTGGCCGCCGAGGAACACGAGGGCGGTGCGCTTCCAGCCGAAGCGGAACTCGAAGACGCCGCCGACGACGAGGAGCTGCACGATGAGGAGGGCGTAGTGCCAGGCGCCGCCGCCGAGCAGCGATCCGGTGATGGGGGTCCACCACATGCCGGCCTCCAACGGCGGGATGCCGAAGGCGACGTCGCCGTACCAGGGCTGAGCCCGTGAGAGGTGCCACATGGCCCCCGTCGCGACGCCGATGGCGATGATGACGAGGGAGAGCGCCGTCGTGAACGGGGCCCGGCGAGCGAAGGTGACGATCGGGCGCACGGCTGCGGCGAGGGCGTCGCGAACGGCGGCGCCTCCCGGGGTGGAGTCCTGCGCGTCCTTCGCCGCAGGGATGAGGAGGTCGAGCTCCTGCTCGGTCTCGCTTGTCGCCTCCGCGCCCTCTGGACGTCGCCGGGCTCGATAGACGACGATCGCGACGATGACGATCACCAGGACCGCGGCGACCGCGAGCGCGGCCCAGCCGAACGCGTGGATGAGCGCGAGGGCGCTCTTCCCGAGCGCGACGGTGATGGCGGTGACGCCCGTCGCCCAGGCGATGCCGCCGAGCGCGTTCGCGAGCAGGAAGCGCCCGTACGGCATGGCCATGGCACCGGCGAGCGGCCCGGCGAAGACTCGGAGGAGCGCGATGAAGCGACCGAAGAAGACCGCGTACGCACCCCACTTCTGCATGAGGCCGACCGCCGCGTTGATCCGCGCGACACCGAAGTACTTCGGGTACCGCTGCGAGAGGTAGCGCAGCAGGCGAGCGCCCCACCGCTTGCCGATGTAGTAGCCGATGGAGTCGCCGACGATGGCGCCGACGGCCGCGGCGGCTGCGAGCAGCCAGGGGTCGACGCCCGTGCCCGCGACGCTCATGAGCACAGCGGCGATGAGCACGCTCTCGCCCGGGAGCGGCAGGCCGAGGCTCTCGAGCGTGACGATGACCGCCACGAGGAGAACGACGAGGAGTGGTGGGAGCGCTATGAGCCAGTCGAACACGGGTTCAGGCTAGCTGTGAAATGCCCGAGAGACGCGGGATTGTTGCCAAACCGCCGCCAGATTCGCTCCGAACGACCCACGTGACCAACCCCGGACACAGCGAATTGAGGAGCAACACATGAAGAAGACGACGACTCGGACCATCGCCAGCCTCTCCACGGCCGCAGCCCTCTCCCTCGGCGCCGTCGCCCTGACGGCCGCTCCCGCGAGCGCCGGCGAGCTCGCACCCGCTTCAGCTTCGAGCTCCGTCTCGACGCTGGCCAGCGGCGCGCTCATCAACGGCCCCCTCATCGACGGCCCGCTCATCGACCTCGGCGGGCTCCTCAACTCTCTCCAGATCGGCCAGTTCCAGTAACGGGTGCGCCTCCGTCTCAAGGAGGCACCCCAGCGGCCAGCGCCGCACGCCGAGCAGGACATCAGGTGCCGAGGGAGACCTCGGCACCTCTATGAGGAGCGCACAGTGACCGAGACCAGCCGCCGCATCGACACGAATCAGCAGACCACCGCAGGTTCCCCCGATCGCCTTCCCCTCACGGCAGCGCAGCTGGGCATCTGGTATGCCCAGCAGCTCGACCCGGAGAACCCCAGCTACCAGATCGGACAGTACCTCGATCTCCGCGGCCAGGTCGATGAGCGGCTGCTGCGGATCGCGTTCACGAAGACGGTTGCCGACCTCGACGCGATGAGCCTCGTTCTGGCCGAGGACGGCGACGGGCCGTACGCCCTGATCGAGCGCCCGTCCCCGACTGCTGACCTCCTCACGACCACCGATCTCCGCCAGCTCGGCGAGGAGGAAGCGGTCCGGGTCGCCCGCGAGCGGATGGACCTCGAGCTCGAGACGCCCCGGTCGATGACCGGAGGCGACCTCCTCGGCACGACGCTGTACCGCGTCGCCCAGGAGCGCTGGCTCCTGTTCCAGCGCGTCCACCACGTGCTCCTCGACGGCTACTCGGCCGTCGTCGGCCTGCGCTACCTCGCCGGCGCATACTCCCGGCTCGAGAAGAGCGCCCCTCGCGGCGTGCTCGGCACACTCCTGTCCGGACCCATCGCGCACCTCGCCGCGAGGACCGCGTCTCCCCTGCCCAGCCTGCGCGAGCTCCACGAGCATCTCGACGAGTACGCGGCGTCCGAGAAGCACGAGGCGGATGCTGACTACTGGCGCGCCCAGCTCGCCGACGACAGCGTCGTCACGGGCCTCGAGGGCACGACCGGACGCGCCGCCAAGCGCGTCGTGCGCGTCTCGACGAGCATCCCGGACGCCGACGCGGCTCGGCTCCGAGGGCTGGGTCGTGACATGCCGAAGACGGCCGTGGGCCTCGTGGCCCTGTACCTGTCGAAGATGACCGGACAGGCGCGGGTCTCCGTCGGCCTCCCGGTCACAGCGCGGCGCGGCAAGATCGCGAAGACGACCCCATCGATGCTCTCCAGCATCCTCCCCCTGCGCGTCGATGTCTCCGCGGGGCTCAGCCTCGCCGAGGTCATCGCGAATGCCGGTGACGCGGTCCGCGGGGCCGTCTCCCACCAGCAGTTCCGGGTCGAGGAGGTCGCGCAGACGCACGCGCTCGCGGGCCCCTCCGTCAATCTCCTCCCGGTCATCGACGAACTGGTCTTCGGCCGCGCTCGCGGCACCGTGAACATCCTGTCGACGGGACCGGTGCATGACCTGTCCGTCGTCATCTCGGGGCTCACGAGCGAGGCCGCTGCGCCGACGCTCCAGCTCGAGGGCGACGCGGAGCTGTACACGAGCGACGTCCTGCGCGAGCACGCCTGGCGGATGCTGGAGCTGCTCTCGCAGGTCCTCGACGAGCCGACGACCACCACCGTCACCGACGCCAACGTCGTGCGCGCCGATGAGATCGCGGGGCTCCTCGAGCAGGGCTCAGGCGACGAGGTTCCGATCGGCCAGGAGTCCGTGCTGCGAGCCTTCTCGAAGGTCGCGGCTGTCCGAGACGCGGAGACGGCGGTCGTCGCCGCAGACGGCACGCTCACCTTCGCCGAGCTGGATGAACTCTCGACTCGGCTCGCCCACCACCTCGTGGGCGAGGGCGTGGGTGCGGGGCGCACGGTCGCCGTGCGCATCGAGCGCAGCCGTCATCTCCCCGTGCTCGTGCTCGCGGTCCTCAAGGCGGGTGGCGTGTACGTCCCCCTCGACCCCGAGTACCCCATCGACCGAGTCGGCAACATGATCGAAGACGCGCAACCCGCGCTCCTGCTCACGAGCAAGGCGCAGGAGCAGCGCGACCTGGCGGCGGGAGCGCAGTGGCGGGTCGCAACCCTGCCCATCGATGCCGACACGTCGGTCGCCTGGCGCAGGAAGACGGCGGACCCCAGCGGCCTCCCCACGGTGGCCCCCTCCGAGCTGGCCTACGTCGTGTTCACCTCCGGCAGCACCGGCCGCCCCAAGGGCGTCGGGGTCGACCGCCTCGCCCTCCGGAACCTCTTCGAACACCACAGGGCGGAGATCTTCGACCCAGCAGCCGAGCGCCTCGGCAGGCCGGCGAGGGTCGCCCACACGGCTGGGCTCTCGTTCGACGCCGCCTGGGATCCGCTGCTCTGGCTGTTCGCCGGCCACGAGCTGCACATGATCGACGACGACGTCCGCCGTGACCCCCAGCGGCTCGCCGCGTACTTCGCCGAGCACGAGATCGACGCGATCGAGACGACCCCCTCATTCGCGGAGGCGCTGATCGCAGGCGGACTGTTCGATCAGGACCGCTACCCGACCGAGATCGCGCTCGGCGGAGAAGCCGTCGGACCCGCGCTCTGGGATGTCCTTGCGGCCCAGCACGATGTCCGCGCCCTCAACCTCTACGGGCCGACGGAGACGACCGTCGACAGCCTCATCGCGCCGATCGAGAGCGGCTCCGAGCCGCACATCGGCACCTCCGTGCGCAACACCCGCCACTACCTCCTGGATGCATCGCTCACGCCCGTTCCAGACGGAGCGATCGGCGAGCTGTACCTCGCCGGCGCGAACGTCGCCTCCGGCTACGTCGGGCAGCCAGGCCTCAGCGCCGAGCGCTTCCTCGCCGACCCCTTCGCCGGCGACGGGACACGCATGTACCGCACCGGAGACGTCGTGCGACGCCGCCGCAGCGGCTCGCTCCGATTCCTGGGCCGTATCGATGAGCAGATCAAGATCCGCGGCTACCGGGTCGAGCTCGCCGAGGTGGAGGCCGCGCTGCGTCGCCAGTCCGGCGTCTCGGCCGCTGCTGCGATCGTGGTCGGCGAAGGCGCCTCCGCGCGCCTCGTCGGCTACGTGACCGGCGACAGCGAGCTCACGGACCTGGCCGCGCGCACCAGGGCCGCCCTCGCGACCGAGCTGCCCGGCTACATGGTTCCGAGCAGCGTGCTCGCCCTCAGCGAGCTGCCGATGACGCCGAACGGGAAGCTCGACCGGCGCGCGCTTCCCGCGCCGGACCAGGCGCCGAGCGACCCCGTGCAGCAGCCCCGCACCCGTGCGGAGCGCGTCACGGCCGAAGCATTCGCCGAAGTGCTCGGCATCACCTCGATCGGCGTCGACGAGGACTTCTTCGCCGCGGGAGGACACTCGCTCCTCGCCACGAAGCTCGCCTCGAACCTCTCTGAACGCCTCGAGCGCCAGGTCACGGTGCGCGACGTGTTCGAGCGGCCAACGGTCGCAGGCCTCGCCTCCCTCGATGCCCAGGATGCCGACAACGCTCGAGCGCTCCCACTGGCTCCGATCCCCCATTCTGACGAGCTCCCCGTCTCGCTCGCCCAGCGTCGCCTCTGGTTCCTGAACAGCCTCGAGCCCGGCTCGAGCGCCTACAACATCCCCGTCGTGCTGCACCTGGACGGCGAGCTCGACGTGGCTGCCCTCCGCTGCGCGTTCCGGGACGTCGCGGAGCGCCACGAGCCGCTGCGCACCGTCTTCCCCTACATCGATGGGGAGCCGCGCCAGCGCATCCTCCCGATCGACGTGGGTGCCCCCTCCTTCACGGCCGTCGAGGTCCCCGCGGACCGCGTCGACGAGATCGTCAGGCAGGAATCGCTGCGCCCCTTCGACGTGACCGTCGAGGTTCCGCTGCGCGCGGTGCTCCTGCGCCGCTCCTCGACCTCGCACGTGCTCGTCGCGACCATGCACCACATCGCCTCGGATGGCTGGTCGCTCGCGCCGTTCGCCGCCGACCTCTCCGCGGCCTACACGGCGCGCACGGCTCCCGAGTCCGCCGGCTCGAGCGCCGCCCCGTCCCCCGCGCTACCCGTCTCCTACGCCGACTACACGCTGTGGCAGCGCGAGTCGCTCGGCTCGGAGGAGGACTCCACGAGTGCCATGAGCACCCAGCTCGACTTCTGGCGCCGCGCGCTCGCGGGCGCACCGGACGAGATCGACCTGCCGCGAGACCGCGAGCGCGGGAGCCGGCCAAGCGACATCGGGCACCTCGCCTTCGAGCTCGACGCCGAACGCCACCTCGCGCTGCGCCGCGTCGCCTCGAAGCACCGCACGAGCCTCTTCATCATCCTCCATGCTGCCGTCGCCGCCGCGCTCGGCCAGCACGGCGCAGGCACCGACATCGTCCTCGGCACGCCTGTCGCGGGCCGCGTCGACCCAAAGCTCGAGCGGCTCGTGGGATTCTTCGTCAACACGGTCGCGCTGCGCACCTCCCTGGTCGGCGACCCGACCCTGGCCGAGCTCATCGAGCGCGTCCGGGCGGGGAACACCGACGCCTATGCGCACCAGGACGTGCCGTTCGATGCTGTCGTCGACGCCGTGCGCCCCCCTCGCGTCGCCGATCGCCACCCCGTCTTCCAGGTGCTCCTGACGCTGCAGAACACCGAGCCAGCCCGGCTCGACCTCGGCGACGTCGAGGTGACCGTCCCTGGCCAGGTGACGACGGCAGGCGTGAAGACCGACCTCATGCTCGACTTCTCGACGCCCGCTGGCGACGAGGGGCCGCTCGAGGCCGCGCTCGCCTATGACCTCGCACTGTTCGACGAATCGACGATCGAGCGCATGCGCGACACGGTCGACCGGATGCTGGCCGCCATGGTCGAGACGGTCGATCATCCCCTCTCGGACATCCCCGCCGTCGACGCCGCGACGCGGCACCGCATCGACACGCAGGCCCGTGGCCGCTCACTGGCCGTCGAAGGGACCGTCCTCGACGTGCTCGCAGCCAGCATCCAGCGTGCGCCGCAGGCCTCTGCGCTCGAGGACGCGCACGACAACCTCTCGTTCGCCGAGCTCGGAGCCCGTGTCGACGCCGCGGGCCTGGGGCTCGTCGCCTCCGGCGTGCGTCCCGGCGACCGCGTCGCCATCGCGCTTCCGCGCTCGGGCGATGCGGTGACCCTCGTGCTCGCCGCGCTGCGCTGCGGAGCGATCGCAGTTCCCATCGACATCGACTACCCGGATGCGCGCGTCGCGCAGATCCTCGAGGCGAGCTCGCCCGCGCTGCTGGTCGCGAGCGACGCGGACCGGCTCGCCGCCCTCGCTGCTGACTCCGGCACACCGGCAGCCGCACCCGCCGCGCTCGTCGCACTCGGGGAGAGCGCCGAGGACACGAGCCTGCCGGAGCTCCCCCGCCCCGAGCAGCCCGCCTACCTCGTGTTCACCTCGGGCACGACCGGCACCCCCAAGGGCGTGCAGGTCCCGCACTCCGCACTCGCCAACGTCCAGGCGCAACACGAGGACGCCATGATCGCCCCGCTGCGCTCACGCCTCGACGGGCGAGCCCCGCGCGTCCTGCACGTCGCCGGCCTCGGCTTCGACGCCGCCTGGGACCCGATCCTCTGGCTCGCCGCCGGATCCACGCTCGTGATGGCAACGGACGGCACGCGACGAAGCGCCGACGAGCTCGTGCAGCGCGTCGACGACGCCGCGATCGACGTGCTCGAGACGACGCCCTCCTACGTCCGACAGCTCATCAGCACGGGACTCCTCGACCGGGCCGCGCACCGCGAGACGCCCCTGCTCATCGCACTCGGCGGCGAGGCCGTCTCGCGTGAGCTCTGGGATTCCCTCCTCGCGGCAGACGGCGTCGACGCGTGGAACCTCTACGGCCCGAGCGAGTTCGCCGTCGATTCCGTCGTCACCCGCATCAGCGAACCAGGACGTGTGAGGATCGGCCGCCCCGTCGCAAACGTGACCGCGCGAGTCCTCGACGCATACCTCAGGGATGTGCCTGACGGAGTGCCGGGGGAGCTCCACCTCGCCGGAGCCTCGGAGGCGCACGGCTACCGTGGGCGATCCGCCGAGACCGCGACCGCCTTCATCGCCGACCCTTCCGGGGACGGCACCCGCCTCTACCGGACCGGCGACATCGTCCGCCGCCACGGATCGGGTGAGCTCGAGTTCCTCCGCCGCGACGACGACCAGATCAAGCTGCGCGGCTACCGCATCGAGCTCGGGGATGTCGAGCGCAGCCTCGAGCGCACGGCTGGCGTGGATGCCGCAGTCGCGACCATCCACGCGCCCGCCGGCCAGGACAGCGCGCGGCTCGTCGCCTGGGTCGCCGGGACCGTCGACGCCCAGACTGTCACCACCCACGCCCGTGCTGCACTGCCCGATTACATGGTGCCCTCAACCGTCACCGTGCTCGAGCGTCTGCCCCTGACCCCGAACGGGAAGGTCGACCTCGCAGCGCTGCCCGCGCCCGAGTCCGCCGCCGGTTCGCGACGTCCGCAGACGGACGACGAGCGCGCCATCTGCGAGGCATTCGCCGCCGTCATCGGCCTCGACGAGGTCGGACTGGACGACGACTTCTTCCGCCTCGGCGGTCACTCCCTGCTCGCCGTCGCGCTTGCCGGCGAGCTGCGCACGCGCTTCGGCACCGCACCGGCGCTCCGTGCGATCTTCGAAGCCCCCACGCCTGCACGCCTGCTGGCGCTGCTCGGCCGCACCGGCGAGCGCACGGCGAACGCCGAGATGGCGGCCTCCAGTGCGCGCCCGCCGCTTCGGGAGTGGACGGCAGCGAACCCCCGCGTGGCCGGACAGCCGCTTCCGCTCTCCCCCGGTCAGGCCCGCCTGTGGTTCCTCAACCGACTCGCGCCGAGCTCCGGCGACTACAACGTCGTCCTGAGCGCTCGACTCGACGGCGAACTCGACCGGGAGGCGCTCACCGGCGCGCTCGACGACCTCGTCGCCCGTCACGAGGTGCTGCGCACGAGCTACCCGGAGGCCGATGGGGCACCCGCGCAGCGCATCCACCCCCCTGTCTCCGGCCTGCTCCAGAGCGAGCCGGTCGACGCCTCCGCCGGGTTCGACCTCACTCGCGATCTGCCCCTCCGCGCGGGGCTCTCCGCGCTGGGCGATGGATCCTGGCTGCTCCAGCTCGTCATCCACCACATCGCGACCGACGGAGCCTCACTGGCGCCCCTCGCCCACGACCTCGCAACCGCGTACACCGCGCGAAGGAGCGGCTCCGCAGCGCTCCGACGTCCGCTGCCTGCTCAATTCGCCGACTTCGCGCGCCTGCTCACGGCGCACGAGGACGCGGCAAGCGAAGCACGCGAGCTCACCGCCTGGACCGAGTTCCTCGACGGTGCACCGTCGGTGCTGGAGCTCAGCGCAGACGGCACCCGCGAAGCCGGAAGCGCCCAACCGGCGCGCCAGCTGGCCTTCACGGTCCCCGCGAACGTCGCCACCGGTCTCGGATCCGTGGCCGCAGGCACGTCAGCGAGCGGCTTCCACGGCTGGCTCGGCGCGCTCGCCGGCTTCCTCATGCGAACGGGCTCGGGCACAGACCTCATGATCGGGGCCCCGTCGGCGGGGCGCCAGGATGCTGACCTGAGTGACCTCATCGGGTTCTTCGTCAACACGCTGCCCCTCAGGATCCAGCTCGGAGACGAGACCACCCTGGCCGGCGCCGTCGAGGCCGCACGAGCATCAGCGCTCTTCGGCATCGACCACGAGCAGGTGCCATTCGAGCGCATCGTCGAGGCCGTCGCGCCGGAACGCGTCCTCGGACGCCACCCCCTGTTCCAGACGATGCTGGCCGTGGAAGAGCAGAGCGATCTCCCGCTTGCGCTCCCCGGTGTCGACGTCTCGCCCGTGGCCCCAGAGAGCACAGGAGGCGCGAAGTTCGACCTCTCCTTCACTCTGCGCCCGGCCGAAGCCGGCTCTGACGTGCCAGGAGTGCTCGAGTACAACTCCGCGCTCTTCAGCGAGGCAGCGGCCAACGGCCTCGTCCAGCGACTCCTCGCCTTCCTCACGGTCGCGACGGAGACCCCGGATGCGCCCCTCGCGTCGATCACCATCCCGGGCACCCCGGATCGGCTGCCTGCGTGGCGGCCTGACGACGAAGCGGCTGCGGACGCGGAACTCCGCTCCGTGCTCGAAGCCTTCGATGCCGCGGCAGAGCGCACCCCGGACGCACCGGCCGTCGTCGCCCCAGACGGTGCTGTCGATTTCCGGGCCCTCGCCGAACGAGCCGATCAGGTGGCCCTGGCACTGCGTCGCAGCGGCGTGACACAGGGCGGCGTCGTCGCCTACCGCCTGCCACGGTCGATCGACACGGTCGCCGCGCTCCTCGGAATCTGGCGGGCCGGTGCCGTCGCGATGCCCATCGACCCCGAGTACCCCAGCGAGCGGGTCAACGCGATGATCGATGCAGCCCGTCCCGCGCTGGTCATCGACGGAGGACTCGAGGAGACCCTGGCCGAAGACGCCGACTTCGCCGCCGACGAACCCAGCAGCTCCGAGGTGCGCACCGCACAGCTCGACGCCCCCGCCTACCTCATCTTCACCTCCGGAACGACTGGCGTCCCCAAGGGTGTCCAGGTCCCCCACCGTGCTCTCGCGAGCCTCCTGCGCAGCCACCGCGCGACCCTGCTGCCGGACGCCACAGAGCGCCGCATCCGCGTCGCGCACACCACCGGCGTCGGCTTCGACGCGGCCATGGACCCCATCCTGTGGCTCGCGAGCGGCCACGAGCTGCACGTCATCGCAGACGACGTGCGCCGTGACCCGGAGGCGCTTGTCCAGCTGTTCGCCGACCGGGAGATCAGGGCATGGGAGACGACGCCGAGCTACGTCGAGGCGCTCACCGCGCAGACTGGCCTCGAGCACTGGCTCGACTCGCTCTCGGCCACGGACAGCTTCACGCTCCTCCTCGGCGGCGAAGCGATCAGCGGCGAGCTGTGGACCTGGCTGCGTCGCCGGACCAGCACCCGAGCCTGGAACCTGTACGGCCCGACCGAGGTCGGCGTCGACTCGATGCTCGCCAGCATCGAGGACACGCGAGAGCCCACGCTCGGATCCACGACCCGCGACGTCATCGGCCACGTTCTCGATGCCCGCCTTCGACCGGCACCCGCGGGCAGCATCGGCGAGCTCTGGCTCTCCGGGCCCCAGCTCGCCGACGGCTACACGGGCCGCTCCGCAGCAACCGCCGAGCGCTTCGTCGCCGACCCCTTCGCCCGAGACGGCAGCCGCATGTACCGCACCGGCGATCTCGTGGTCGTGCGGGATGCGATGCCTGACGAGCCCAGCCGCGTCGTCTCGCTCGGCCGCACCGATGCGCAGCTCAAGATCCGCGGACACCGCGTGGAACCCGAGGAGCTGACCCGGGTGATCGCCGAGCAGCCCGGCGTCGCGAGTGCCATTGTCCTTCCCGTCGAGTCGGCCGGACAGACCGTGCTCGGGGCCTGGATCGTGCCGAGCGAGCTGCCCGCCGAGTCGGACGACGAGGCGCGGGAACAGCTGACCGAGCAGGTGCTCGCCGCCGTCCGCGGACGAGTGCCCGACTACATGCATCCGGTCGGCATCACGGTCATCGAGCGCATCCCGCTCACCCCGAACGGCAAGCTCGACCGAGACGCCCTCCCTGATCAGCAGGCGAGCGGAGGCACCGGGCGCGCCCCGAGCACACGGGCGGAACTGGCCGTCGCGGCGGCCTTCGCGGAGACGCTCGGTATCGACGACGTCCGCGCCGACGACTCGTTCTTCGCGCTCGGAGGCCACTCGTTCGTCGCGCAGCCGACCATCCGGGCCATCAACGACGCGCTCGGCACCGAACTGCCCGTGCAAGCCATCTTCCAGGCACCGTCGGTCGAGGGCCTCGCTGCCCTCGCAAGCGACGGTGGCGGTGACATCGCGGAGAGTCTCCGGATGATCCTGCCGCTGCGTCCAGCGCGGGATGCGGACGGCCCCACCGCCGGCCAGGAGCCGCTCTTCGCGGTCCACCCAGCCAGCGGAATCTCCTGGAAGTTCGCGGGACTCCTCGCGCACCTCGAGGGCAGCCGACCGCTCTACGGACTGCAGCTGCCCGGCATCGCCCCTGATGTCGACCACGAATTCGAGCACAGCTCGCTCGATGAGCTGCTCGACGAGTACGTGAAGGCCATGAAGAGCGTTCAGCCCGAGGGCCCGTATCGGATCGTCGGATGGTCCTTCGGCGGACGCCTCGCGCAGCACCTCGCCGCCCACCTGCAGCGCGGCGGCGACGATGTCGAGCTCCTCGCCATCATCGACGCCTACCCGACAGAGCATTCCTCCGTCGCCGGAGTCGACGGCGGTGACCGCATGTGGCGCGCGTTCCTCGACGCCAACGAGGTGGCGGCCCCGGCAGGCGAGCTCGACGCAGAAGCGGTGCGCGCAGTCCTCGCCGAGGCGGGCAACCCGCTCGCGGACATCCCAGCACGGAGCATCGACCGCATGGTGCGTGGCTTCCTGCGCGTCGGGGCGCTCCTCGACACGACCCCGATCCCCACCTTCGAGGGCGGGCTGCACGTGTTCGAGGCGCGTGTCGACGTGCCAGCTGACCGGCCAGCCCCACAGGCCTGGGCGGCGCACGCCACGGGTCGGGTCACCTCGAGCGAAGTGCAGGCTCGCCACTCCGCGCTGCTGGACGACGCCTCCCTTCGCGAGATCGCCCCGGTGCTCGACACGCTCATGTCCGATTCACATGCACAGGTTGCCAACCGATAGCGAGCCTGCTCCGAAGCACCTGGAGAACCATTCGCGCCACCTCACTCACGAACCCCCGCGTGAACAGAGAAGGGAACATCATGACCAATCCGTTCGATGACATCTCCGCAGAGTTCCGAGTCCTCGTCAACGAGCTGCAGCAGCACTCCCTCTGGCCTGACTTCGCCGACGTGCCCGCAGGCTGGGTCGTCGTCTACGGCCCAGCCCTCAAGCAGGCCTGCCTCGACTACGTAACCGAGAACTGGCGAGACATCACGCCCGTCCGCGAGCGCGACCTGGCGGTCTCGTGATCTCGATCCGCGGGCTCAGGAAGCGCTTCGGCGACTTCACTGCGCTCGACGGCGTGGACCTCGAGATCCCAGCTGGCTCCGTTCATGCGCTCCTTGGCCCGAACGGGGCTGGCAAGACCACCACCGTCCGAGTCGTCACGACCCTCCTCGATCCGGATGCCGGCGACGTGCAGGTCGCCGGCCACTCCGTCCGGCACGAGGCTCAGGATGTGCGGCGCAGCATCGGCGTCTCCGGCCAGTACGCGGCCGTCGACGAGAAGCTCACCGGAGTCGAGAACCTGACGATGGTCGGCCAGCTCTACGGCATGCGGCGCCGAGATGCGAAGGCACGCGCGAACGAACTGCTCCGCGACTTCCGCCTCGATGACCTGCACCCCAAGAAGCGCGCGGGCGACTACTCGGGCGGCATGCGTCGACGCCTCGACCTTGCCGGCGCCATCGTCGCCAGGCCGCCCGTCGTGATCCTCGACGAGCCGACGACGGGACTCGACCCGCGCGGGCGTCGCGACACCTGGGATGCGATCCAGACGCTCGCGACAGCAGGCACGACGGTGCTCCTGACGACCCAGTACCTCGAGGAGGCCGACCAGCTGGCCGATGCCATCTCGGTCATCGACTCGGGCCGGATCGTGGCAGAGGGCACCGCGTCGGCGCTCAAGGCGCGAGCCGGAGGAGCCGCGATCGATCTTGTGCTCGAGCGAGCTGAGGATGGCCACCGGGCCCTCCAGATCGTCGCCGCGATCGGACGCGAGGCCTCCCTCGACGACCGCGCCGTGCGCATCACCGCCAAGGCACCGAACGGCAGCCGTGATCTCGCGGCCGTGCTCGCGGGCCTCTCGGAGGCCGGAATCGGCACGATCGAGGCGGCGCTGCGTCAGCCGACCCTTGACGAGGTCTTCCTCCAGATCACGGGACAGCGACCCGACGACGCGTCTGCCGACGCGCACACCAATGACGAGCGAGAGGCGGTTACCGCATGAGCGCAATCACCGCAGCCTTCCGCGACGGCAGCATCGTCGCCCGCAGGAACGTGCTCAACGTGCAGCGCACGCCGGGCGCCCTCGTGACCGGCATCGCGCAGCCCATCATCTTCGTCCTCATCCTCGCCTTCGTCTTCGGCGGCGCGTTAGGTGGCGCCGACTACCGGCAGTTCCTGATCGGCGGCATCCTCGCCCAGACGCTGACCTTCAACTCCTCGTTCACCGCCGTCTACCTCGCGAAAGACCTGCAGTCGGGCCTCATCGATCGCCTCCGCACGCTCCCCATGTCGCGCGTCGGCGTCATCCTCGGGCGGACGAGCTCCGACCTCGTCACGAGCGTCATCTCCATCGCCGTGATCCTGACGTGCGGACTCGCGATCGGGTGGCGCGTCGAATCCGGCCCGCTCGAAGTCCTCGCCGCCTTCGCGCTGCTGCTGCTCTTCGCCTTCGCGACCTCCTGGATCGGCGCGACCATCGCGCTGACCGCGAAGAGCGTCGAGGTCGCACAGAGCCTCGGCCTCCTGTGGCTGTTCCCCGTCTGCTTCATCTCCGGTGCCTTCGTCTCGGCCGATATGCTCCCCGGCCCCCTGCGGGCGTTCGCGGAGTGGAACCCGGTCACGGCGGTCGCCAGCGCCGTCAGAGAGCTCTTCGGCAACGCGGCCCCGAGCGGCTTCACCGCCGCCGGTGGCTGGCCTGCCGAGAACGCCGTCCTGTACGCGTTCCTGTGCAGCGTCGCGATCATCGCGATCTTCGCGCCCATCGCCGTGTGGCAGTACCGCCGCATCAGCCGCCGATGATCGCCGTGCTCGCCGCTGGCATCGACGAGGTGCTCGACGCCGCGTCGCAGTG
The DNA here is from genome assembly GCF_902506465.1 of Pseudoclavibacter sp. 8L. Lineage (NCBI taxonomy): Bacteria > Bacillati > Actinomycetota > Actinomycetes > Micrococcales > Microbacteriaceae > Pseudoclavibacter > Pseudoclavibacter sp. 8L. The sequence continues at coordinate 102,552 of NZ_LR733185.1, forward strand.
CGCGGGCACCGACGATCTCGCCGCCGCCAGTGCTCGGAGCACCGAGGAGCTGCGCCGCCGCACGCTGGCGGGGCGCGCCGCCCTCCGGCTGCTGGCGGCCTGGGGCCGCGGGGTCCCGCTCGAGCTGGCCGGCGAGCTCGACATCGACCGCCGCTGCGCAGACTGCGGCGGGCGCCACGGGCAGCCGACGAGCAGCGACCTCTCGCTCAGCTCCTCGACGACGAGCGGCCGGGTGCTCGTCGCGATCGCAGACCCGGCGGATGCGATCGGCGTCGACATCGAGACCGTGCCGACACAGCTGTGGTCCGAGTTCGACGCGTACGCCCTGCACCCAGCAGAGCGGCTGCGGATGCCCGCGCCGACGCAGCGGGTGGGCGTCGCCGATCGCATCGCCCTCTGGACCGCGAAGGAGGCTGCGCTGAAGGTCTCCGGCCGTGGCCTGCGAGACGAGCCGTCCTCGCTGCTCGTCGAGGAGCATCCGCTCGATGGGCACCCCTCCTGGCGCCTCGTCCGCGGCGCGCCCAGCCCAGCATCGGGTCCGTCGCCCGTGAGCGTGCGCGCGCTCGCGATCGGCGGCAGCGCGGCGGCATCGATCGCCACCAACCGCCCGCAGGAGGTGCGGCTGTGGAGCATGCCCGAGCTGCTGACCGAGCTCGGCTGTCTCCCGGACACCGGCTACGACGTGGGCGAGCTCTCGCACCTCGCCTGACCGGGGACGCTTCCCGAGCGCTCACGTGGACCGAGCCCGCCCCAGGTGGGCCGAGCCCGCCAGGTGGGCCGAGCCCGCCAGGTGGGAAAAGGCTGTGCTTCCCACCCCACACCGACCGGTGTCTTCCCCGATTTCAGGCTCGGAAAGCACAATGTCGCTATGCGGAGAGTCAACGTCATCGTGGCCGGCACCGTTCAGGGCGTCGGCTACCGCTTCACCACGGCGCAGGAAGCACAGCGTCTGGGGGTGAGCGGCTGGGTCCGCAACCTGCACGACGGCCGTGTCGAAGCGGAGCTCGAAGGAGAGGAGCACCAAGTCGATGCGCTCCTCGCGTGGATGAGCAAGGGGCCCCCGTACGCCGAAGTCACCGCATCTCGTGTCTCTGAGCGCACCCCTAAGGGAACCGAGGGCTTCCGCGTCGTCCGCTGAACCTGCCTGGGCTGGCCTCCCCCCGCTAGGTCGTGAGCCCGCCGAAGAGCACCGAGACCATCATGGCGACGATGACCGAGTTGAAGGCGAACGCCAGCACCACGTTGGTCCGGGCGATGCGCCAGCCGCGGCGAGAGGTGATCTCAGCCGACGCCGTCGCCGCCATCGTCGACATCAGCACCGCGAGCGTGAGGTAGTCGCCGAAGCGCGGCTCCTCCTCGAACGGGAACACGATCTGCGACCGGCGCGCGGTGCCCCGCTCTTCCTCATCCGCTCCCCCAAGGTCCGCCTCAGCCTCAGGGACGGCATCGAGACGCAGGTACTCCAACGCGAACGCGTAGACCATGAGCGCCCAGGAGGCCGCGACCGTGGCGAGCCCGAGCACCACGAAGATGGTCTGGTCGCGGAAGGCGGGTTCCTGCGCGATCGCAACCGTGAGAGCGACCGCGACCATGGCGCCCGCCATCGTCCAGTCCGTCGCTCCCCCGTAGCCGACGAGCCGGTGCCACCAGCGGCGTTTCGTGATGCGCTCTCGCCTCGAGGCGACACGCAGCTGCACCGCGTCCGCAGTGCGATACGCGAGGTGCGTCCAGACCAGGTACACCGTTCCGAACAGGGGCCAGAACACGATGAAGATGCTCACGAGGTAGCGAACCGTGTCGCCGATCTCGACGCCGAGGCGTCTCGCCACCAACAGGTAGAAGGCCGCTGCGAACGGCACCGCGATGAGCGCGCTCCAGTTGGCCCGTGCAGTGTCGCCCGTGATGCGTCTCGCCATGCGGCTATCCTCCCGCATCGGGCGGGAATCAAGCGGAGCCAAGACTCGCCGATCTCACCGAATCAGGCCACCCGGATATGGGCGTCGGAGGCGCGCGTCGCGAACGAGACGCGGCTCAAACGAAAAAGCCCCGGTCAGCTTCGACTGACCGGGGCTTCATGGTGGATCTGAGGGGATTCGAACCCCTGACCCCCTGCATGCCATGCAGGTGCGCTACCAGCTGCGCCACAGACCCGCACCCGTTTCCGGGAACTCGAAAATAATAGCTCAGAAGCTGGGACGCACCAAATCGAGGCGGCCAGCGCGTGTCGCTACCGAGCGGTGCGGCGTGGCCACGCATCCACGCCCATGCGCACCGCGATGACGACGAGGAAGGCCGCGAAGAGCAGATTCGCGAGCGACGGCGAGATGGCCGCGGCGCTCAAGCCCCCGAGGCTCGTCGTGAGACAGGCAGCGCCACCGACCGCGAGACCGGCGCCCACGTCCACGTTCTTGCGTCGCAGGTTGCTGATCGTGCCGGACAGCGCCGTCGGAATCATCATGAGCAGGGAGCTGCCCTTCGCGAGCAGGTCGCTCGAGCCGAAGAGCACGACCAGCATCGGCACGACCACGACTCCACCGCCGATGCCCAGCAGACCGGACAGCACACCCGTGCAGAGACCCAGGAACACCAGCAGGACACCACCGAGCAGATCGATGTGCACCGCGGCATCCCTCGACGGCACGACGAGGAAGAGCGAGACGATGACAACCCCGATGAACGCGATGAACGCCCACTGCAGCGTGCGCTTCGAGACCTTCTCCAGCAGCCACGACCCGAGCGGGGCACCCGCGATCGCGCCGACGGCCAGGAGCCCCGCCAGGAGCAGGTCGACGTTGCCGCCGACCGCATATGTCACCACACCGACGATCGCCGACGGCAGGATGGCGAGCAACGAGGTGCCAGCGGCCAGGCGGGTGTCGAGCCGCACCAGATAGACGAGTGCGGGCACGATGAGGATGCCCCCGCCGACCCCGAAGAGCCCCGAGAGGAAGCCCGCGAGCAAGCCGGTGAGAATGAGCCACGCCCATCCGCCCTTCGACCTGCGGGGCGTCACGTTGCTCAGCTCTGCTCAGCCTGGTTCGGCTCGGTGGCGACCGCGTCGCCCTCGCCGAGATCGAGCTTCACGACGGGTGCGTCGTTCCACAGGCGCTCAAGCCCGTAGAACGTGCGCTCCTCCTCGTGGAAGACGTGCACCACGATGTCGTTGAAGTCGAGGAGCACCCAGCGGCCCTCACGACGGCCCTCGCGGCGCAGCGTGCGCTGCCCGATGTCGCGCATCGCGTCCTCGATCTCATCGGCGATGGAGAGCACCATGCGCTCGTTGCGACCGGAGACGAGGAGGAAGATGTCCGTGAGCGGCATGTTGTTCGAGACATCCAGGGCGACGATATCGAAGCCGAGTCTCTTGTCGGCAGCCTTCGCTGCGATGTCTGCCAGTTCGATTGCTCGCGTACTCGCGGTCATTCGGTCCCTTTCATTGAGAGCCCAGAAGAGCTCAACGTGGTGTCCGAGAGGCGATGCGCTCGCCAGCTGATCAGAACCAACCCTGAACAATACCCAGGATCACTGCGACAACGCCAGCCACAGCGACGGCGAGGCCACTCACGACCGCCCAGATCGACAGCCGCACGCCGTGCCCGCGACGGGGTGCGAGCGGCATTCCAGGCTCGCGCACCGCGCGGCTGGCCGCGACAGGGCTGTGCTCCTCGGCGACCCTCGAGTGCAGCTGCTCGTCGCCCTCGTCAGCGTGGTCGATCTCCGGCGAGTCGAGCCCCGTCGTCAGCGTGCCGAAGTTGGAGAGCTCGCGGGAGACCTGCATCTTGCCCGTGATCATGAGATCACCCGCGCCACTGAGGGCGCCGGTGATATCGGGCGAGCTCATCTCCGGCATGACGATCATGCCGGTCGGCGTCTCGTCCGTGGAGTGGCTGGCCATAACGAGGCGTCGGAAGTAGTCGCCGCTCGTGCCGTCCTCCTGCGCCTCCTGCTCGACGGCCGCCGGGCTCCGATTGAACGAGTCGCCGGGCAGCTCAGGGGCCTCGGGCACCTCCGGGGCTTCGAGCGTCGCCGGCACCTCGATCGGGGTCGGCGAGAGGCCTTCGATCTGGAGCGGCGCCTCGAGCGCGACGCCGGATGCGAGCTGAGCCGGCTGGGCCGTTCCAGCGGGAGGGGCCGGAGCGGCTGGAACGACAGGAGCGGCTTCGTCGGATCCCGCCCCAGCCTCCACGGAGACCGTCGGCGTCATCGTCGGGAGCTCGGGCTGCTCGCCCTTCTCGCGGCGACGTTCGAGCTCGCGAAGCTCGCGGCGAGTCAGTGGGGCGTCACTCATATGGCATCAATCTCTTCTGCCGTGTACAGCCTGTGCTTGGCCATGTACTGCACGACACCATCTGGCACCAGGTACCAGACCGGCTTCTCCTCGTAGGCCCTTGCCCGGATGTCCGTCGAGGAGATCGCCAGGGCTGGGATCTTGAGCGCCGTCACCTTGTCGGCTGGGATGCCGTCGGTGCGCATCTCGTGCCCTGGCCGCGAGACCGCGACGAACTGGGCGAGCTCGAACAGCTCGAGCGAGTTCTTCCACCCGAGGATCTGCGCGATGGCATCGGCACCCGTGATGAAGTAAAGGTCTGCGTCCGGACGGAGTCGCTGAACGTCGCGCAGGGTGTCGATCGTATAGGTGGGGCCATCGCGGTCGACGTCGACGCGACTCACCTTGAACCGGGGGTTCGAGGCCGTCGCGATGACCGTCATCAGGTAGCGGTGCTCGACCGGGGTGACGTGCGACTTGTGCGACGGCTTCCCCGTCGGCACGAAGAGCACCTCATCGAGATCGAAGTGCGCCGCCGCCTCGCTCGCCGCCACGAGGTGCCCGTGGTGGATCGGATCGAAGGTTCCACCCATGACGCCGACTCTGCGGCGCTCGGGAACGGGGGAAGGCTCGACGGTGTGAGGCATAGGGGGGGCGCGGCTCCGCGCTAGTGCTTCGAGTGCTCCGAGCCGGCCTCGATGACGCCAGCGTGGTTGAACGGCTCGTACGGAACGACCTTGGAGTCGACCGGGTTGCTGTGCCACGTGTTGCGGAACGCGTACGTGACGACGATGAGGGCAACGAAGGCGACGAGCGTGACGACACCGAACATGATCGGGGGCATCACCAGCTCGTTGACGATGTGGTGCCCCTCTTCGGCCAGCACGGTTTGGGCCAGCACGGCATCAGCAAGCGCAGCGGGAATCAGCTCGATCATGCGTCCCACCCTACCAATGTTCGCGAGGTCACTCGTCGACCTTCCACACGCCACCCTCGCGCTCGCGCTCGAGTTCGGCACGCGCCGCGGCCTTGCCGTCCATTCGCTCGTAGTAGCCCTCGCGCCGCTCACGCGTGGTGGTGCGGCCGTTCTCCTCGAGGCGGCTATCGGTGCCACGCGGCGAGACCGTGAGCTCTGCCGCGCTCGTGAGCGTCGGCTCCCAGTCGAAGACGATGCCCTGCGCGCCAGGTCCGATGATGACGGCGGAGCCGGCGACTGCACCGGCCTTGAAGAGGGCTTCCTCGACACCGATCTTGTTGAGGCGGTCCGCGAGGTAGCCGATGGCCTCATCGTTCGCGAAGTCCGTCTGCGCGACCCAGCGCTGCGGCTTCTCACCGAGGATCCGGTACGTGTTGCCGTGCGTTCCGCCCTCGACGCGGATCTCGAACGGCTTCTCGTCGACGGGGCGCGGACGCAGCACGATGCGCGGCTTGATGGCCAGCTCGGCGAGCTTGGCTTCCCTATCGCGGTCGATGAGCTCGCCAAGCGCGAAGGAGAGCTCCTTGAGGCCCTCGTGGCTCACCGTCGAGATCTCGAAGACACGGTAGCCGCGCTCCTCCAGCTCGGGGCGCACGAAGTCGGCGAGCTCCCGCCCATCGTGCAGGTCGATCTTATTGAGCGCGATGAACTGCGGACGCTCCAGGAGCGGCGTCTGCCCCTCTGGCACCGGGTAGTTGCCGAGCTCCTCGAGGATGACATCGAGGTCGCTGATCGGGTCGCGGCCCGGGTCGAGTGTTCCGCAGTCGAGCACGTGCAGCAGCGCGGAGCACCGCTCGACGTGCCGCAGGAAGTCCAGGCCGAGGCCCTTGCCCTCGCTCGCACCCTCGATGAGCCCGGGAACATCTGCGACCGTATAGCGGTACTGGGCCGCCTGCACGACGCCGAGGTTCGGGTGGAGCGTGGTGAACGGGTAGTCGGCGATCTTCGGCTTGGCCGCGGACATCGCCGCGATGAGGCTCGACTTGCCAGCGGATGGGTAGCCGACGAAGGCCACATCCGCGACGATCTTGAGCTCGAGCTGAACCTGCAGCTCCTCGCCGGGCGTGCCGAGCAGAGCAAAGCCCGGCGCCTTGCGCTTCGTGTTGGAGAGTGACGCGTTGCCGAGCCCGCCCTGTCCGCCCTCGGCAGCGACGTAGCGCATACCGGGCTCGGAGAGATCAGCGAGTTCGACGCCGTCAGCGTCGCGGACGACCGTTCCGATGGGAACCGGCAGATCGAGCGGCTGACCGGTGTACCCGTTGCGCCAATCGCCCATGCCGAAGCCGCCCTTGTCGCTCGAGCGATGAGGCTTGTGGTGGTACGACAGCAGCGTCGTCTCCTGCGGGTCGGCGTAGAACGTGATGCTGCCGCCGTTGCCGCCATCACCGCCGTCGGGGCCGGCGAGTGGCTTGAACTTCTCGCGCTTGACAGAGACGCAGCCGTTGCCACCCTCTCCAGCGCGCAGATACAGCGTCACCTGGTCGACGAAGGTGGCCATGAAGAGCTCCTGTAGAACGATAAGTCGTGAAAATACGGATGAGGGGCGGACCGTGGCCCGCCCCTCATCCTGACACCGCCCTGGATTCAGGGACTGTGCTTGCTGCTATTCGCCAGCGACGATGTTGACCACCTTGCGGCGGCCCTTCGCACCGAACTCGACGATGCCTGCCGAGAGGGCGAACAGCGTGTCGTCGCCACCGCGGCCCACGAGGGCGCCGGGGTGGAAGTGCGTGCCGCGCTGACGGACGAGGATCTCGCCCGCGCTGACGGTCTGGCCCGCGAAACGCTTCACGCCGAGGCGCTGAGCGTTCGAGTCACGGCCGTTGCGAGTCGAGCTCGCTCCCTTTTTGTGTGCCATTGAAGTCTGCTCCTCGACTTACTTGATGTCGGTGATCTTGATGCGCGTGAGCTCCTGACGGTGGCCCTGACGCTTCTTGTAACCGGTCTTGTTCTTGTACTTCTGGATGACGATCTTCGGGCCGCGGAGGTCGTTGAGGACCTCTGCAGTCACCGTGACCTTAGCGAGCTTCTCTGCGTCACTCGTGATGGTCTCACCGTCGACGAGCAGCACAGCCGGAAGCGTGACGTTGCCCTTCTTGTCGGCAACAACACGGTTCGTGGTGAGCACAGTGCCCACCTCTACCTTCTCCTGCCGTCCACCGGCGCGCACAACTGCGAATACCACTTCAGTACCTTTTCTCCGAGCCCGACAAGGTCGGACGCTGTGTCTTCAAACTCTGGAAGCCCTGCTCGCTGCGGCGAGCTGACTCTGCCCTGCAACCGGGCGAGGGAATGCCAGCACGAATGCAAACGTGCAACAGCGAACCACTTTACCCGGCAGGGTCGGTGCGCGCAAGCGCACCCACCCACTCGACGCTTTCGCGTCCGGTCGCCCTACCCTGCCATCTTACTCGGCAGAGAGCGGCGGCGTCGTGATGCGGCGGCGGCGCGGACGCCCCGAAGCACCCTTGGGCGGCTCAACCGTTGCCGGTTGCGCTGCCTTCGGCGCTGACGTCGTCGGCGCATCCTGAACCTTCTCAGGGGCGGCGGCGGGCGTCGTCACCTCGACCGCGGCGGGGGCCTCGGTCGTTTCGTCTGCTGCAGGCTGCGGCTCACCCTCTGGGGTGACCAGCGCATCCAGCAGCGAGTCGAGTTCACGAAGCGCTGCCGGGTCGGCCTCGCGCTTGGTCTGTGCCGGCTCGGCGCTCTGGGCCGAGTCGAAGTCGAAGAGGTTCTCGCTGGCGCGCGCCTTCCGGTCGTCGCCATCCGACTGCTGCACCGCATTGCGGTCAACCGTCACCGGCTCGCTTGGCGCCTGCTCCGGAGCCTCAGACGATGCGGGAGCCTGAGCATCCGTCTTGGCGCGCCTGCGGCCGCGTCGCGAACGACGCGACTCGCCCTGCTGCCCGGCCTGCTCATCGCCGCCACGCTCGTCGGCGACCGGCGCCTGGCCGCTCACCTGCACGACGGGCTGCTGCTCTTCCGAGGGCTCGCCCTGCTTCTGCCCGGTGAGCGTCGAAGCCGCGATCTTCGAGAGAGCGCCCCGCGCCTCCTCGGTGATGCCGTGCGTCGACGTCGCGGCCGGAGCTGCGACGGCACGAGGAGCCTGCTGCTCACGCTGCTGACCACCGCGGCCCTTGCGGCCGCTCTTCGCGTTGGCGCTGCTGTCAGGCGCTCCCCCACGGTGCTTGAGCACTGGGTCGTGGAAGACGATGACACCCCGGCCAGCGCAGGACTCGCACGGCTCGCTGAACGTCTCGAGCAGGCCGAGACCGAGCTTCTTGCGGGTCATCTGCACGAGCCCGAGGCTCGTCACCTCTGCGACCTGGTGCTTCGTGCGGTCACGGCTCAGGCATTCGATGAGGCGACGCATGACGAGGTCGCGGTTCGATTCGAGCACCATGTCGATGAAGTCGACGACGATGATGCCGCCGATGTCGCGAAGACGCAGCTGGCGGACGACCTCTTCGGCCGCCTCCAGGTTGTTCTTGGTGACCGTCTCCTCGAGGTTGCCGCCGGAGCCGACGAACTTCCCCGTGTTGACGTCGACGACCGTCATCGCCTCGGTGCGGTCGATGACCAGCGAGCCGCCGGACGGCAGCCAGACCTTCCGGTCAAGCGCCTTCTCGATGTGCTCGGTAGCGCGGTACTCGGCGAAGACGTCGCCACCCTGGAACGCCTCGACGCGGTCGACGAGGTCCGGAGCGACCTGGTGCAGGTAGTTCGTGATGGTCTCGAGCTCTTCGCTGCCCTGGATCACGATCTTGTGGAAGTCCTCGTTGAAGACGTCGCGGATGATCTTGACGAGGAGGTCGGGCTCGGAGTGCAGGAGCGCCGGAGCGGGTCCCGCCTCGATGCGCGAGGAGATGTCGGCCCACTGCGCGGTGAGTCGGTTGACGTCGCGCTCGAGCTGATCCTGTGTCGCGCCCTCGGCAGCCGTGCGCACGATGACGCCGACGCCTGCCGGCAGGGTCTCCTTGAGGATCTTCTTGAGGCGTGCGCGCTCCGTGTCCGGCAGCTTGCGGGAGATGCCGTTCATGGAGTTCCCCGGCACGTAGACCAGGTAGCGACCAGGCAGCGACACCTGGCTCGTGAGGCGGGCGCCCTTGTGGCCGATCGGGTCCTTCGTGACCTGGACGAGCACGCGGTCGCCCGGCTTGAGGGCGTTCTCGATGCGACGCGACTTGCCGCCGACCTCAGCAGCGGCCCAGTCGACCTCACCGGAGTAGAGCACGGCGTTGCGGCCGCGCCCGATGTCGATGAAGGCCGCCTCCATGCTCGGGAGCACGTTCTGCACGCGACCGAGGTACACGTTGCCGATGAGCGACGACTCCTGCGAACGCGCGACGTAGTGCTCGACGAGCACCTTGTCCTCGAGCACGCCGATCTGGACGCGGTCGTCCTTGGCGCGGACGAGCATGACGCGGTCGACCGCCTCGCGACGAGCGAGGAACTCGGACTCGGTGATGACCTGGCGGCGACGCCCGCTCTCGCGGCCCTCGCGGCGGCGCTGACGCTTCGCCTCGAGACGCGTGGACCCCTTGATCTTCTGCGGCTCCGTGATGAGCACGGGCTCTTCGACCGGCTGCTCCTCGCGGGACTGACGACGACGCGTCGTCGACTGCTGGCGCTCTGCCGGGGCCTGGCGGCGGTCGTCACGCGACGACTCCCTGGAGCGCTCGCCGCGATCTGAGCGGTCGTTGCGATCTGAGCGGTCGTTGCGGTCGGAACGCTCGCCGCGGTCTGAGCGGTCGTTGCGGTCGGAGCGCTCGCCGCGGTCATGCCTGTCGTAGCGATCGTTCCGGTCGCCGCGCTCCTGGCGCTCGTACGGCTCGTCGTCCTGACGGCGAGCGCGGCCGCGGTCTTCGCGTGGGCTGCGCTCCAGCACCGGGGGCAGATCTGGCTGCAGGAAGAAGAGCGTCGTGGAGGAGATGACGGACGGGACCGACGACGCGGACTCCTCCGTCGACTCCTGCTCCGCTGCGCCTACCTCTGCCGCAGTCGCGGACTCCTGGCCCGTCTCTGCGTCGAACTGCTCATCGGTGGTGTTCTGGTCTGATTCGTTTGTGGTCACCATTTCTGGTGTGCTCCTACTCCGGCGTGGCGCAAAGCGTGCGCCCACCCCTCCGGGCGATGAAGATGCCATGCATCCTCATCGAAAATGGTCTCCGCCCGTTCGGCGGAAAGGTTGTACGTGGTGTGCCGCGGTTGCGGCGATCCTGCCTGCGGCCCGTGCGACGGAGCGTTGCTCTGCTCGTGGCTCGTGCCTGAAAAACTTCGGGTGCCGTGGGACTCTGCCCGGTCGACCTTTCCAGTATCGCACGGCCACCGCATCCAGACCCGATTTCGGCTGTGCGCCCACCGTCAGGGCAGGACCCGCCTATGGTGTGCGATGCCGAGGATGCGCTCGGCGGCCGCGCAGTACCCGGCGAGGAACGCGCTCGCCACGAGCCCGACCGCATCCTCCGTCGGAAGGAAGCGCGGGTGGTGGAGTGTCGGGGCGTAGGCGCCTCCTGGCCCAGGCAGACCTGCCGTCTCGACGCCCGCGAAGCACATGATCGAGGGAACCTCGTCGCAGTAGTACGAGAAGTCGTCGCCGCCGAGCGAGCGCATGGGCTCCGCCCCATCGACACCGAGGCGCGCCAGCCAGTCGTCGGCGTCGGAGGCGAGGTGGGTGTCGTTGATGAGGACGGGCATGTTCTGGTGCATGTGCACGATCGCCTCCGTGCCGTACGCCTCAGCAGTGCGCACCGCGAGGTGCTGCACGGCCGCGAACAGGAGCTCTCGGTCTTTCGGCGCCGTCGTGCGCATCGACGCGAGCAGCCGGGCACTCGAGGGCAGCACGTTCGCCGCGCCCTCACCTGCGGTGAGCGTCCCGACGCTGATCACCGCCGGGTTCATGGGCGAGATCGTGCGACGGACCACCTCGGGGAGTCCGAGCGCGATCTGGGCGACGGCCGCGACGGGGTCGGCCGCCTGGTGCGGGTACGCGCCGTGACCGCCTCGCCCCTGCAGGGAGATCTCGATCTCGTCGGCAGCCGCGTTGATGTAGCCGCCGCCGATGGCGATCGCCCCGCGAGGGACGCCCGGGTGAACGTGCGCGCCGATGACATGCTCGACCTGGAACCGCTCGAGGCCGCCCTCCTGCACGATCTGATGCGCGCCCGAGGGGTAGGTCTCCTCCCGTGGCTGCAGGATCGGCACGAGTCCGACGGGGAGGTCGAGGTGATCCGCGGCCCGGATGAAGGCGACGAGCGCCGCTTGGTGGACGTCGTGCCCGCAGGCGTGCATGGCGCCGTTCGCCGAGGCGAACGGAACCCCGGTGAGCTCGGTCAGGGGCAGCGCATCCAGCTCGGCGCGCACCCCGACGGCGCCCCCGGTTGCCGGGCCGAGGCGCCCGATGCGCCCGGAGTCGGCGATGCGGTGCATCGTGACCCGGTCGCCGAGCTCGGCCTCGAGGCGGGCGGCGGTGTCGTTCTCCTCACCGGAGAGTCGGGGGTCGGCATGGAGCTCCTGACGCAGCCGGACGGCCGCTGGCAGCTCCTCGCGCAGCGCAGCGCGCCACGCAGAGGCCAGCTCGTCGAGCCGCTCGCTGTGTGCCGTCGACGACGATCTCCCAGCCTTCATCCCGTAACTCGCCCCCGAATCGATCATGTCCGACCTGACGGTCCATCTACCGCGAAGCCTACGACTCCGCCGAAGCCCGACCGAGTCGCCCGCCCCTGGAGTCGGTCAGACCGCGAACCAGATGCCGAGCTCGCGCTCGGCGGACTCGACGGAGTCGGAACCGTGCACGATGTTGAGGAGCACGCCGGCGTCCCAGTCACGACCGAGGTCGCCTCGGATCGTGCCAGGCGCGGCAGTCGTGGGGTCGGTCGTGCCGGCAAGCGATCGGAAGCCCTCGATGACGCGGTGGCCCGCGACGCGGATCGCGACGGTTGGCCCTGACTGCATGAACTCGAGGAGGCCCTCGTAGAACGGCTTGCCCTCGTGCTCCGCGTAGTGCTCCGACAGGAGCGCACGGTCTGCGTGGACGAGGCGGATGTCGACGAGCGAGTAGCCCTTCGTCTCGATGCGGCGAAGCACTTCGCCCGTGAGGCCGCGCTGTACGCCGTCCGGCTTGACGAGGACGAGCGTCTCTTCGATGGTTGCCATGGTTCCTCCATTGGTCGTGGTGGTCGGCCCTGTCAGGGGCCAGTTCGTTCGGTGAATGCGTGCTGGTCAGCTGGTCAGCTGCTCGGTGGGTCGTTCTGCTCCGTGATAGGCATCCCGTCGGCGCCGATCTCACCCGCCGCGAGGCGACGGTTGTACTCGGCGATGATCGGAGCCCGCTGCCGGTCGATCTGGCCGCCCTTCCACATGAAGTACGTCCAGGATGCGAGGAACAGCGCCCCGACCACGAACATACCGGGGTGGAGGAAACCGGCGGCGACGAGCAGGATCTGCACGGCCCACCCGAGCCAGATGCCCCACTCGTACCTGAGCAGCCCGATGGTGACGACGATGAGCAGGGCGAAGGTGAGGCCGAGCGCAAACGCTGGAATGGGCTCGAGCACGCGCATCCCGAACACCAGCAGCGTACCGAGGAAGACGACGAAGAGCTCGAAGCCCAGGAAGATGGAGCCGATGACCTCGCGGATGCTGCGCTGACGGGGCAGCCGGCCGCTGTTGCGCCGACTCACGACTCCTGCGCCCAGCCTTCGTCGCGCGAGAGGGTGAGCGCCGTGCCGATGAGCGTGACGGAGCCCGTGATGAGCACCGCGGCGTTCCTGCCGTCCTCTGCGCCCTCGGCGAGGAGATCGAGGGCGATCTCGCGGGCTCGCTCGATGGCGTCCTCGGCTCGCTCGAGCACCTCGGGCTCGCCGCCGGTGACCTCGCGCACGATGTCGCCGAGTTCCTCAGCGTCGATGGCACGCACCGAGTCGGACTGGGTGACGACGAAGCGCTCCGCGATGGGCTGCAGGGCACGGACGATGCCGGCCGCGTCCTTGTCTGCTAGGACTCCGAGCACCACGACGACGCGCGAGAAGTCGAACGACTCGGTCACGGCCCTCGCGAGCGCCTCGGCGCCGTGCGGGTTGTGGGCGGCGTCGATGAGCATGGGCGGGGTGACGCCGATGCGCTCGAGGCGACCCGGCGACTTCACCTCGACGAACGCCGCCTCGACGAGCTCATCGCGCAGGCTCCGGTTCGCGCCGAAGAATGCCTCGACGGCAGCGAGTGCGACGGCAGCGTTGTGCGCCTGGTACTCACCGTCCAGCGGCAGCAGCAGGTCCTCGTACGTGCCAGCGACGCCGCGAACCGTCACGAGGCGTCCGCCGACGGCCAGCTGGTTGGTGACGACGGAGAAGTCCTTCGGCTCGGCGTACAGGTGCGCTTCGGACATCTCGGCGGCACGCGTGATCTCCGCGAGCACCTCGGTCTGCTGCTCTGCGGTGACGACGCGTGCGGCGGGCTTGATGATGCCGGCCTTGGTGCGCGCGATCTCCGAGAGCGTCCTGCCGAGTCGCTGCGTGTGGTCGAGCGCGATGGGCGTGAAGACGGCGACCTCGCCGTCGGCGACGTTCGTGGAGTCCCACTCACCTCCCATGCCCACCTCGACCACCGCGACATCCACGGGCGCGTCGGCGAAGCACGCGTAGGCGAGCACCGTGAGCGCCTCGAAGAACGTGAGGCGCGGCTCTCCCGCTGCCTCGAGCTCCGCATCCACGATCGAGAGGAAGGGCGTGATGTCCTCCCAGTTCGCGACGAGTCGCTCGTCGCTGATGGGACTCCCGTCGACGGCGATGCGCTCGTTGATGCGCTCGAGGTGCGGACTCGTGAGGAGGCCAGTGCGCAGGCCGTGGGCGCGCAGCACGGTCTCGATGATGCGTGCGGTCGAGCTCTTGCCGTTGGTGCCAGTGAGGTGGATGACCGGGTACGCCGTGTGCACGTCTCCCAGGAGCTCGACGGCGCGCCTCGTCGCGTGGAGTCGCGGCTCTGGGGCCGCCTCCCCCACGCGCTCCATGAGCTCGTCGAAGACACGCTCGCCTTCGCTGGCCCAGTCGGTGCCCTCGAGGAGCGTTCGCTCGTCTTCCTCGCGCTCCGTCAGGACCTCGTCCTCATCGTCGGAGAGCGCCGGCGTGAACGTCTCGGCGATGTCCCTCGGCTCGAGCTCGAAGTCGCCGGATGCGTCCAAGGCCTCCGATTCGCCGGACTGCTCTTCCCAGTCGCCGGAATCCTGCTGGTCGCGTTCGCTCACGCCACTACCTCCACGTCGATCTCAAGGGCACCATACGTGTCCGCGCTCACCTCGTCGTCAGCCGGCGACGCGAGTCCGCCGGTGACCTGGAACTCCACCGCGAGGGTCTCCCCCGAGATGAGCTCCCGGTGCGCCTCGATGGCGGCGACCGACGCGTCGTCGGCGCGCAGGGCGAGGCGGATGCGGTCGGAGACCTCGAGCCCTGCCTCCTTGCGTGCATCCTGGACCGCACGCACGACGTCGCGCGCGAGGCCCTCTGCGGCGAGCTCCGCACTCACGTTCGTGTCGAGCACGAGGATGCCGCCGCTCGGCAGCAGGGTGATGGCCCGGTCGTCGCTCTCGCCTGCGGTGACGAGCTTGACCTCGTACTCACCCGCCTCGAGCTGCAGTCCGCCGGCCGTGACGACGCCATCGACCTCGCTCCAGTCTCCGGACTTCGAGGCCTTGATCGCCAGCTGCACCTGCTTGCCGAGGCGCGGGCCGGCGGCGCGCGCGTTGACCTGCAGGACGCGGTCGATGCCGTACTTGGCCTCGGACTCGGCGACGAAGCGCTCGAACTCGACGGACT
Source organism: Pseudoclavibacter sp. 8L (assembly GCF_902506465.1). Classification (NCBI taxonomy): domain Bacteria; kingdom Bacillati; phylum Actinomycetota; class Actinomycetes; order Micrococcales; family Microbacteriaceae; genus Pseudoclavibacter; species Pseudoclavibacter sp. 8L. Next base: position 117,604 of record NZ_LR733185.1, read on the forward strand.
TCACGTTGAGCTCGTCGCGGAGGATGCTCGCGAAGGGCTCGAGCGCATCCGTGTCCGGCGCGACGACGGTGAGGCTCGCGAGTGGGAGGCGCACCCGGCGCCCGGCCTGCTTGCGAAGGGACAGCGCTGAGCTCGTGACGCGGCGGACCGCATCCATCGAGTCTACGAGCGCCTGATCGCTCGGGAACGCCGACGCGTCCGGCCAGTCGGTGAGGTGCACGCTGCGGCCGCCCGTGAGCCCGCGCCACACCGTCTCGGAGATGAGCGGCGTGAGCGGCGCGGCGACGCGCGTGAGCGTCTCGAGCACGGTGTAGAGCGTGTCGAACGCCTCGGTGCTCGTGGCGTCGTCGGTCACTCCCCGCCAGAAGCGGTCGCGCGAGCGACGCACGTACCAGTTGGTGAGCACGTCGCCGAAGTCGCGGAGGCGCGATGCGGCGGTCGTCGAGTCAAGTGCCTCGAGGTCTGCCTGCACCTCGGAGACGAGCACGCCCAGCTTGGCGAGGATGTACTGATCGAGCACGTCGCTCGAGTCGGTGCGGAACGTCGCCTCGTACGCCTCAGTCGAGCCGACCGCGGTGTTCGCGTAGGTCGTGAAGAAGTAGTACGTCGACCACAGCGGCAGGAGGAACTGGCGGACGCCCTCGCGGATCGTCTCCTCGGTCACGATGAGATTCCCGCCGCGCAGCACGGGGCTCGCCATGAGGAACCAGCGCATGGCATCCGACCCGTCCCGGTCGAACACCTCCTGCACGTCCGGGTAGTTGCGGAGGCTCTTCGACATCTTGCGACCGTCGTTGCCGAGCACGATGCCGTGGCTCACGACCCGCTTGAACGCGGGACGGTGAAAGAGCGCCGTCGAGAGCACGTGCATGACGTAGAACCAGCCGCGCGTCTGCCCGATGTACTCGACGATGAAGTCGGCGGGCGCGTGCGAGTCGAACCACTCGCGGTTCTCGAACGGGTAGTGCACCTGCGCGTACGGCATGGAGCCGGAGTCGAACCACACGTCGAGCACGTCGGGGATGCGCCGCATCGTGGATGCGCCGGTCGGGTCGTCCGGGTTCGGGCGCGTGAGCTCGTCGATGAACGGGCGGTGGAGGTCGGTCGGGCGCACCCCGAAGTCTCGCTCGATGTCGTCGAGCGATCCGTAGACGTCGATGCGCGGGTAGTCGGGGTTGTCGCTCTTCCACACCGGGATGGGGCTGCCCCAGTACCGGTTGCGGCTGATCGACCAGTCGCGGGCCCCTTCGAGCCACTTGCCGAACTGGCCGTCTTTGACGTTGTCCGGCACCCAATCGATCTGCTGGTTGAGTTCGACGAGCTCGTCGCGGAACTGCGTGACGCGCACGAACCAGCTCGAGACGGCCTTGTAGATGAGGGGCTTGCGGCAGCGCCAGCAGTGCGGGTAGGAGTGCTCGTAGCTGGCCTGCTTGAACAGCCGACCGTCGGCCCGCAGGAGCTGGGTGAGCGGCTTGTTGGCATCGAAGACCTGCAGACCCGCGACGGGCTCGACGGCTGAGAGGAACTTGCCGCCCTCGTCGACGGAGAGGATCGTGGGGATGCCGGCGGCGTCGCTGAGCACCTTGTCGTCCTCACCGTAGGCGGGGGCCTGGTGCACGATGCCGGTGCCGTCGCTCGTGGTGACGTAGTCGCCGAGCAGGAACTGCCACGCGTTCTGCGTGCCGTAGGTCTCGGTGTCGGCGTAGAAGTCCCACAGGCGCTGGTATCGGACGCCGGCGAGCTCGGCGCCCTTGAGGGTGCGGCTGGTCGCGGCGGCCGCGTCCTCCGCGCTCTCGTAGCCGAGCTCCTTTGCGTGGGCGGCGATGCGTGCGCTGGCGAGCAGGAAGGAGCCCGCGCCCGTCTCCGCGCCGTCTGCCGCGCCGAGCGGGCCAGCTGGTACGACGGCGTAGTCGATCTCGGGGCCGACCGCGAGGGCCAGGTTGGTCGGGAGCGTCCACGGGGTCGTCGTCCAGGCGAGCGCATTCACGCCGGCGAGGCCGAGCGCATCCGCCCGTTCCCCCTCGAGCGGGAAGGTGACGGTGACGGTCTGGTCCTGACGCATCTGGTAGACGTCGTCGTCCATGCGCAGCTCGTGGTTGGACAGGGGCGTCTCGTCGTTCCAGCAGTACGGCAGCACGCGGAAGCCCTCGTAGGCGAGGCCGTCGTCGTACAGCTTCTTGAAGGCCCAGAGCACCGACTCCATGTAGGAGATGTCGAGCGTCTTGTAGTCGTTCTCGAAGTCGACCCAGCGGGCCTGGCGGGTGACGTACTCCTGCCACTCGCGCGTGTACTTGAGCACCGACTCGCGGGCGGCGTCGTTGAACGTGTCGATGCCCATGGCCTCGATCTCGGCCTTCGACTGGATGCCGAGCTGGCGCATGGCCTCGAGCTCGGCGGGCAGGCCGTGCGTGTCCCAGCCGAAGCGGCGGTGCACCTGGCGGCCGCGCATCGTGAAGTAGCGGGGGAAGACGTCCTTCGCATACCCGGTGAGGAGGTGCCCGTAGTGCGGGAGGCCGTTCGCGAAGGGAGGGCCGTCGTAGAAGACCCACTCCTCGGCGCCCTCGCGCTGGTCGATGGAAGCCTGGAAGGTGCCGTCTTCTCGCCAGAAGTCGAGCACCCGCTCTTCGAGGCGCGGGAACGACGGTGAGGCGGCGATGCTGTCTCTTGTCGAGCTGGCGGGATCGGCGGCTGGTCCGAACGAGGCCTTCGGGTAGCTCATGCGGTGGAACTCCTGGCAGTAAGTGGATGTGCTTGGTCTGCTTCAGGGACGCCTTCCGGCGCGGTACCACCCCGATTGCGCGCTCCCCCGGATTATGCTCCGGAGGCGCTCGCCACTCGTTCCGGGCTGTGACGGGCCCTCCCGACCGGTTCTACTTGGCCTGCGCTCCTCGAGAGGCTCGCTCACCGTTCTTCCGGGGACTCCCCGCTGATGGGCGGATCACAGTCATGCTGTGAACATCGTACGCGCCTGGGCAGGCTGCGCGAAACGGACAGGCCAGGCTCAAGGGAAGGCTGTGTACGCTCGCCTCTTCTGGATTCACCGACGGACGGCACCCAACGCATGCTCACCTCTCACCTCTCCAAGCTCGCAGCGACCAGCATCTTCGCGACCATCGCGCTCACCGGCTGCTCAGCGCTCGGCGGAGGGGAGACGGCGACTCCGTCGCCCTCGGCTTCGACGACGACCGAGGCCACGACGGCTGACGGTGGCGGAACCTGCGCGGACGTGCAGGCCGAGATCGATTCGATCAGCACGAGCGTCCAGGGCATCGCCGACCAGGTGCCCGGTGACATCCCCGGAGCCGTCGCGACGCTCGCGACCATAGGTGCCAGCCTCACGACGCTGCAGCAGAGCGTCACGGACCCCGACCTCAAGACGCACGTCGACACGCTCGTCACCGAGGTGACAGAGCTGCAGACGACAGCTGGGGAGCTCGCGAACGGCGAGGGTGGCTTCGCGGCCGCCGCGAGCATCCTCACGCAGCTCGGCGAAGTCGAGTCTGCCCTCTCGTCGCTGACGGCCTACTGCGAGCTGCAGACGAGCTAGAGGAACCGGAGGGCTTCGCTGAGCCCCGGGTCAGCGGTGTCGATGTCCGTGGTGTGCGCTTGGCGGACAACGCGATCACCGGGAAGCTCCGGCATCAGACGGACGACTCGCTCGATCCCAGGAGTGTCGGCGGCACATGCCATAGTCGTGGAATGTTGCACCGGACCTGGAATTGGCGAGAGATGCGCGATTTCGATGAGATCGCCGATGAGCAGCTCGGTACCAAAGAGAAGTTCTGGGCCTACGACAAAAGTGGACAGCAGTGGCTCATCAAGTTCGCGCGAGGTCGCGGCCCTGAGACCCGAGGAGAGGATTGGGCCGAATGGGTCGTGCAGCACCTAGCGGAGGATGTAGGTATTCCGCATGCGGAGATCCTGCCAGTGCGGCACGAACACCGGAGGGCCATCGCCTCGCGAAACGTTCTCCGAGAGGATTCGTCGCAACGTCTCGTCCTCGGCAACGGGCTTCTCAGTGAAATCAGTTCGGGATACGAGGAGGAAATCGGTCGCCGGAACCCGGGATATAGCGTGCCGGCGATCAAGCAGGCGCTGTCTGCAGTCGACCAGCCCATCAGCTTCGTGGGTCCCGGCGAGCTCACTGGCTTCGATGTGTTCACCGGCTATTTGCTCCTCGATGCATGGGTTTCAGGCCGGGACCGACATCACGAGAACTGGGCGATCATCGACGAGAGCGGGAGACGGACCCTCTCACCGAGCTATGACCACGGCAACGCGCTCGGATTTCAGGAGCGGGACTCGAAGCGCGAGCGATGTCTCGAAGTTGAGTGCGTGTTCGCCAAGTGGATCGACAGGGGGACAAGTCCACACTTCGTGGGAAAACCGACGCTGGTCAAAGTCGCCTCCGACGCCCTTGCGCTGGCGACGCCAGCTGCGCACCAGCACTGGCGCTCGAAGTTCTCGAGCATAGACTTGCGATCAGTGGAGGCCGTCATCGACTCGGTGCCACGAGACGTAATGTCCGAGGTCACGGCTAGTTTCACGAAACAACTGCTGCAGAGGAACTTGGGGAGGTTGCATGATGCTCTCGGTCGCTTCGACTGACGTGTCCGAGCATCCTGCTGCTGTGACGCGTGAGCTCCTCCTCATCTGGCAGAACCCGAAGACTCGGAAGTTCCGCATCGCCGGTTCCCTGACTTACTCCGCGGACACGGGTTACAGCTTCCGGTATCAGCCCATGATCGCGTCAGACCCGGACTTCTTCCCTCTTGCCGAGTATCCAGATCTCGAGCACGAGTATGTAGCCGCGCATCTGCCCCCTTTCTTCGCGAACCGAGTCATGTCCACCAGACGCGGCTCCTACTCCCAGTACCTCGATTGGATGGGACTCGACGCCAGCGCCGCCGATCTCCCCATTGAACTCCTGGTCCGAACGGGAGCGTCGAAGGCAACCGACACCTTCCACATCGTCGAGAAACCTGCCAGGAGCGCGACTACGTTCACGAGCCGGTTCTTCGTGTCCGGAATACGCCACCAGCCCGGTGCCGAAGTGACGATTGGGGAGATTCAATCGGGCGAGGAGCTGCAACTTCAGCCTGAACCGGACAACCCTATGAACCCAGACGCACACATCGTGCTGCGGTCGCACGACGAACGGATCGGGTGGGTTCCCGACTGGCTCTGCGGTGAGGTTGCGGCCATGGCCGCGGACGGCTGGTCGTACCGGGTGATCGCTGAGCAGGTGAACCCGAATGCCCCCGCGCACATTCGCGTGCTGTGTCGCCTCGAGGCCGAACGCCTCCAGCGGTAGCCACAGGCCTACTCGGCCGAGTACGCCCGGAAGATCGGGGCGCTCGCCTCGTCCACGACTCTCGAGAAGCTGCCCCGGGTGGGCCCCTCCTCGATCCAGAACACGGTCGCGGCGATGGTCGCCGAGATGATGGACCCTGCGCAGACGGTGCGCTGCAGCCACCCCAGCCCCGGCTCCGCTCGGGCAAGGAAGTCCATGAGCGCCGCCTGCTGGGCCAGCGCGCGCTTCGTGCCAGTCGCGGCGAGGTCTGCGCTCGTGCCTGCCACGCTGCGCAGCGAGCCCGCCCAGCGGACGGTCTCGGGCTGCACCGTGTCGGCGATCTCGAGCAGCACCTTCCGGAGCGTCGCGAGGCCTTCTTCCCTCTTCGGGGCACCGCGCGCGACGAGCTCGGTCGCGGCTGCCTCGAGCCGCGGAGGAACCTCGGCGAGGAGCGGGTCGAGACCGACCCACAGCACGTCGGCCTTCGCTGTGAAGTAGTTGAAGAACGAGCTCCTCGCGACGCCGGCACGGCGGGCGATGTCGCTCGCGCTCGTCTGCTCGTAGCCCTGCTCGAGGAACAGCTCGAGGGCGGCCTCTTCGAGCGTCTCGCGACTCGACGCGGAGGGTCGGCCTCGACGCGCGACCCGTTCCTCGTGCTCCGTCATCATCTTCTCATTTCTGCATGGTGTTCAAATAAGCAGTTACACTCTCCGAGTGCCAGCATCAGCCACCCGCCGCGCGGCGAAGCCCATCGCGCTCCTCGCCCTCGCCGCAGCCCTCATCGTGCCACTTGCCGCATGCTCCAGCGAGGCGACCTCGTCGGACCAGCCGCAAACCCTCAGGTACGCCTCGGGAGACGCTGAGCCCACGTGCCTCGACCCGCACGTCGGAGGCAACTGGCCCCAGGCGATCCTCGCGAACCAGTTCCTGGAGTCGCTCTTCTCGAAGAACGACGCAGGGGAGATCATCCCATGGCTCGCAACGGGAGCCGAAGCGTCCGACGACCAGCTGAGCTGGACGATCACCCTCAAGGAGGGCGTGAGCTTCACCGACGGCACCCCGTTCGACGCGGACGCCGTCGTCGCGAACGTCGAGCACATCAAGGACCCCGAGACCGCCTCGTCGACGGCCATCCTCGCCCTCGGGAAGGTCTCCGAAGCGGTCGCGGTCGACGAGCGCACCGTGCGCTTCGACCTCAGCGAGCCCGACAGCGCGCTCCTGGAGTCGCTCGCACAGACCTGGCTGGCCATCGAGTCCCCCGCAGGGCTCGAGCGCGGGGCGGAGGAGAACTGCCTTGCCCCGATCGGCACCGGCGCCTTCCAGGTCGCGTCGTGGGAGAAGCAGTCCCAGGTCGTGCTGACGCGCAACGAGAACCACACGACAGCGCCGGAAGACGGCGTGACGAGCGAGGGCCAGCCCGGCGCGACGGTCGGCACCATCGAGTGGAAGTTCATCCCGGACGCCGCCACCCGCCTCGCCGCGCTCCAGTCCGACCAGGTCGACATCATCGACTCCGTGCAGCCGGATGCGCTCTCGCAGTTCCAGGCGAACGGCGCGGAGGAGACGCTCATCGGCGCCCGCCCCGGTGTGACGGCCCGCATCGAGCTCAACACGACGCGCGCGCCCTTCGACGACCCCAAGGTGCGCGAGGCGTTCGCCGCCTCGGCCGACATCGACGCTGCGGTCGAGTCGCTCTACTTCGGAACCCTCGACCGGTCGACCTCGGTGCTCTCGAGCGCAACACCCTTCGCGACCTCGCACCCGGACTCCTTCGGGTTCGACGCGGCACGCGCATCCACGCTGCTCGACGAGGCCGGATGGACCGAGCGCGACGCCGACGGCGTCCGCACGAAGAACGGCGAGCGCCTCGAGGTCGCGTTCCCGGTCTCCACGAACCAGTCGATCCCGGCCGAGATCTCCGTGCTCGAGCAGATCGCAGCGACGAGCGCCGAGGTGGGCTTCGATGTGCGGCTCGAGCTGCTCGATCTCTCGACCTGGTACGAGCGCAGCGGCACGTGGGAGTTCGACGCCATCGTCGCGCCGTACTCGAAGAACTCCGCCGATGTGCTCCGCATCGTCTACTCGACCGACAGCATCACCCCCGCCCCGAGCGGCTACCACGCCAACAACACCGGCCTCTCGCTGCCGGCGCTCGACGCGGCGCTCGACGCGGCCGCGAAGACGAGCGACGACGCCGAGCGCGAACGGCTCTACGGCGAGGCACAGCAGCTCATCATCGACAGCGGCACCGTCATCCCGCTCTACGACCAGACGGTGCAATTCGCCTACGGCGCCAACGTGCACGGCTTCCGCCTCCAGCCGAACGTCAACGTGCCCTCGCTCGTGAACGTCACCATCGAGTAGCTGGGCCACGACTGAGCACGGCGCACGAGACAATCGTCGGATGACGAAGGATGCGCGACCTCGCGCGGCACGCCTGCTGCCGCTGATTCCGCGCATCCTCCTGCGTCTCGGCGGCGCGGTGCTCGTGCTGTGGGCCGTCGTCACCGTCACCTTCTTCGCGGTGCGCGCCGTGCCGGGCGACCCCGTGCTCGCGATCCTCGGCGGGCCGGGCTCCAACGCGAGCGCCGAGGCCGTCGCGCAGGCCCGCGCCGAGAACGGGCTCGACCAGCCGCTCTTCCTCCAGTACCTCGCGCAGCTGTGGCGCACGGCGACCGGAGACCTCGGCTTCAGCTACGCCCAGCGCGAGAGCGTCGCGTCGCTCATCGGCGAGCAGCTGCCTGGCACGCTCGCCCTCGCCGGCCTCTCCCTCCTCCTCGCCTGGGCGATCGCGCTCACCGTGGCCTGGTGGTCGACCGGGAGGAGCCGAATCGCGTGGGGCATCGCATCGACGCTCGAGGTCGTCGCGGCGGCGGTGCCGCACTTCTGGCTGGCCTCCGTGCTCGTGCTGATCTTCGCCGGAATGCTCGGACTCCCGGTCGCCGTCTCGGGCCCGGGGTTCGCCGGGCTCATCCTGCCGAGCGTCACCCTCGCGCTCCCCCTCGCCGGGTACCTCGGGCAGGTCATGCGCGAGCAGATGCTCGACGCCCTCGAGTCGCCGTTCGTGCTGGCCGCGCGAGCGCGGGGCGAGGGCCCGAGCGGCATCTTCTGGCGGCACGTGCTGCGCCACGCGGCGATCCCCGCAGTCGGCCTCAGCGGCTGGGCCCTCGGCTCCCTCGTCTCCGGCGCGGTGGTCGTCGAGACGATCTTCGCGAGGCCAGGACTCGGCCGCTCTCTGCTCGCCGCGGTCGGTGCGCGGGATGTGCCCTACGTGATCGGAGTCCTCGTCGTCGTCGCGGCCGCCTACATGGTCGTGACCGTCCTCACCGACCTGATCGAGCCGCTCATCGATCCGCGCTCGCGCGACCGAGCGGGCGTGACCGCATGAGTCTCGACGCGGCAGCGGTCCGGGATGCTCGTGCGGGCACGACGGGACAGCGCGACGGCCGCACCCGCTCCGGCTCCCGGCGCGGGCTCTGGCTCGGCGTCTGGCTCGCCGTGGCGGCGATCTACCTTCTGGCCGCGGTCTTCCCGCAGCTCCTCGCCCCTGGCGACCCGCTCGCCGTGAACCCCGCCGATGCGTTCTCGCCTCCCGTCGCCGCGCATCCGCTCGGCACGGACGAGTCCGGCAGGGGGGTCTACACCCGCATCGTGCACGGCGCCTCGTCGTCGCTTACGATCGGCGCCCTGGCAACCGTGATCGGGCTCCTCCTCGGCGCCGTGTTCGGCCTCGCCGCGGGCCTCGGACCCCGATGGCTCGACTTCGGGACGACGAGGATCGTCGAGGTCTTCTTCGCGTTCCCCGGCATCCTCCTCGCGCTCCTGCTCATCACGCTCGCGGGCCCGGGCGTCGTCACCACGACCATCGCGGTCGGCCTCTCCACTGCCCCCGGCTACGCGCGCCTCATCCGCTCACAGGTGCTGCGCGTGCGGGCGAGCGCCTACATGGAGGCGGACCTCGTGCTCGGCAGGTCGCGCTGGCACAGCTTCACGAGGACGCTGCTGCCGAACGTGGCCTGGCCCCTCTTCTCGCTTGCCACCCTCGGCCTCGGCCAGGCCATCGTGTGGGCGGCTGCGCTCAGCTACCTGGGCCTGGGCGAACCACCACCCAGCCCGGAATGGGGATCAATGCTCTCCGCCGGCCGCCTCTACCTGCCGACCGGCAGCTGGTGGCTCACCATCTTCCCCGGCACCGCGATCGTGGGCGCGGCCGTCACGGCGACGATGCTCGGTCGCATCATGCAGCAGCGCACGAGGCAGGCAGGATGAGCGACGCATCGAGCCCGGAACCCCGGCGGGAAGCGCCGACCGTGCGGGCAGAAGAGCTGCGCATCTCCTTCGGCGACTTCGAGGCGGTGCGCGGAGTCTCCTTCGACGTGCGGCGCAGCGAGTGCCTCGCGCTCGTCGGCGAGTCGGGCTCCGGCAAGTCGGTGACCGCCAGGGCGCTGCTCGGGCTGAGCGGCGACGGCGCCCGAGTTGAGGCTCGAACGCTCAGCCTCGGCGGCGGCGACCTGCCGCTGGCGAGCGGCGACGGCGACTGGCGGTCGATCCGCGGCGGGCGCATCGGGCTCGTGCACCAGGATGCGCTGGTCGCACTCGACCCACTCCGCCCCGTCTGGCGCGAGGTCGACGATGCACTCCGGCTGCACACCGACCTCGGGCACGAGGCGCGCCGCCGCCGCGTCCTCGAACTGCTCGAGCGGGCTGGACTCGAGGACCCCGGGTCGATCGCGCGCCGCCGCAGCGGCCAGCTCTCCGGCGGCCAGCGACAGCGTGTGCTCATCGCCGCCGCCTTGGCGGGGGAACCGGAGCTGCTGATCGCCGACGAGCCGACGAGCTCCGTCGACCAGGCCGTTCAGGCGCAGCTGATCGAGCTGTTCTCCGCACTCAAGGCCGACGGCATGACGATGCTCTTCATCACCCACGATCTGGGCGTCGTCCAGCGCCTCGCCGACCGGGTCGCCGTCATGAGCGAAGGACTCATCGTCGAGACGGCGCCGACGGCGCGGCTCTTCGCGGCTCCCGAGCACAGGGTCACTCGCCAGCTGCTCGCCGCGCAGCCGAAGGCGGCTCTCGACTCGCTCACGGCCACGCCCGAGGTGGATGCGCCTGGGCCGCTCCTGGAGGTGCGCGGCGTCTCGAAGACCTTCCGGGGAGCGGGGAGCGCGCCCATCCAGGCCGTGCGGGAGGCGTCCTTCACACTCTCGCGCGGCGAGACGCTCGGGATCGTCGGGAGCTCGGGCTCCGGCAAGTCGACGCTGGCCCGCATCGCGCTCGGTCTGGAGCGGCCGGACGCGGGCACTGTCTCGTTCCTCGGCGACGCCTGGAGCCCCGCCCCCGAGCGCCTGCGCCGTGCCCGCCGGGCCAAGCTCGGCTCTGTGCCCCAGGATGCGCTCTCGAGCTTCGACCCCAGGCGCACGGTCGGCGAGATCCTCGCCGACGCGCTCACCGCGGGGCGCTCGACGTCCGTCCGGACGAGGCGCGACGCCATCGACGCGGCGCTCGAACGAGTCGGGCTCGACGGCTCGATCGCCGGACTCCGCCCGCTGCACCTGAGCGGCGGCCAGCGCCAGCGCCTCGCCATCGCCCGCGCGCTCGCCCCCGAACCAGAGGTGCTGCTGTGCGACGAGCCCGTCTCATCCCTCGACGTGACCGTGCAGGCGCAGGTGCTCGCGCTCCTCGAACGCCTCGTCGACGAGCTGGGCCTGGCCTGCGTGTTCATCTCGCACGACCTCGCCGTCGTCGCGCAGCTCGCCGACCGAGTCGCCGTCATGAGCGACGGCGAGATCGTCGAGACGGCATCCGTGTCCGAGCTGTTCTCCACGCCGAAGCACCCGGCCAGCCGCGCGCTCCTCGACGCCCACAAGAGCCTCGAGGTGCGCTGAGCTGAGCCGACCGGGCGCATCGCCGCCCGTATCGCCTACTCGACCGTCAGGAACCCCGAGCCGACGGACACCGAGAGCGTGTTCTTGGCGGAGTCCGACTGCCGGACATTGACGTTCGCCATCCCCGACTCGTTCAAGCCCGTCTCGAGCTTGTAGGTGCCGTCCGGCAGCGAGACGCTTCCGAAGCCCGACTCGAGGGAGATGTCGGTGCTCTTCGGGGCCGCTCCCCCGAAGATGGCGTTGAGGGCCCCCGAGCTGGCGGCGAGCACCACATCCCCTGGCACCTCGGCGTCGATGTTGGAAGCGCCAGACCCCGTCGTGAGGCTCAGGTTGGCCGCCGACCCCTCGAAGTTGCTCGCACCCGAGTTCGTCTCGATGACCAGGTCCCCGAAGTCGCCGTCGATGGTCGCGGCCCCCGAGCTGACGTTGACCTGCGCATCCAGCTCCCCGTCCTCCAGGCTCTCCGGGAGGGTCAGCGAGAGCTCCTCCTCACCGAAGCCGCCGCCGTTCCTGCTGCCGCCCACCCGCTCGACGACGAGCGCACCGCCCTCGGTCACGAGCTGCCACTCGTCGGCCTTCGTGAACCCCTTCGACTGCACACGCAGCTCGGCCTGCGAGACGTCGCCGAACTCGATCTCCATGCCGACCGAGTCGATGTCGACGCGCAGCGAGGTGACGCCGGCGACCGACTGGGTGATCGTGGTCTCTTCCCGCAGGACGTCGCGGAGGTTGGCGAAGAATCCGCTGGTCACGGTTCCGGCGACGACCATGCCGCCGATGATCGCGACCGTGATGGTGATCCACCCGAATCGCTTCGGGCTGATGCCATCAGCGTCTGCGTCTGGGCGGGCGTCGGGCTCGAGAGTTGGCGTGGTCATCGGAGTTCTCCGTTCGTGGCGCGGGCGGTGAGGCCCTGTCCATCGAGGTGTGTCTGTGGCTGCGGGCGGGGCGCATGCCCCTGCCCGTCGAGATGGGCGAGCACGGCGAGCACCCTGCGGTTGCCGCCGTCGCCCTGGTCGAGCTCGAGCTTCTGGAAGACCGCAGAGATGTGCTTCTCGACGCTCCCCGCGCTGACGTGGAGCTCCTCGGCGATCGCATGGTTCGAGCGGCCTTCGGCCATGAGTCCGAGCACCTCGGACTCGCGGGGTGTGAGGCGCTCGAAACGCGCATCCCTGGTCTTCCGGGCGAGCAGCTGGGCGACGACCTCTGGGTCGAGCACCGTGCCGCCAGCCGCGACGTTGTCGACGCCGGCGAGGAACTGCTCGACGTCGGCGACCCGATCCTTGAGGAGGTAGCCGAGCCCGCCCCTCGAGCTCGAGATGAGCTCGGACGCGTACCGCTCCTCCACGTACTGCGAGAGGACCAGCACGGCGAGGCCCGGGTCGGTGGCCCGGAGCCGGAGCGCGGCCCGGATGCCCTCGTCGGTGAACCCTGGTGGCAGGCGGACGTCGAGGATGACGAGCTCCGGGTCCGTCTCGGCGACGAGCCGGTCGAGCCTGCCGTCGTCGGCGAGGATGCCCACCATGGTGTGGCCGGCGTCCTCGAGCAGGCGGGCGATGCCCTCCCGCAGGAGCGCGGAGTCTTCGCAGATCAGGATGCGCATGGCACGCTCACCTCGATCGTCGTCGGGCCTTCCGGCGGGCTCGAGATCATGATCGCGCCGCCCGCCGCTTCGATGCGGTCGGTGACCCCGTCGAGTCCGCCGCCGGGGACGAGACGTGCCCCGCCATGTCCGTCGTCCTGGATGCGAGCCCAGAGCATCGAGCCTCGCATGCGGACCTGCACCGAGATCTCCGACGCACCAGAGTGCTTCGCCGCGTTGCCGAGCGACTCGGCGACCGCGAAGTAGACGGCGGCCTCCGCATCCTTCGAGCAGCGGCCGGGGAGCTGCGCATCGAGCACGACCGGGATGTGCGAGCGGGCAGCGAGCCCCGAGAGCGCGGCGTCGAGGCCACGGTCGGTGAGCACGGCGGGCTGGAACCCACGGGCCAGCTGCCGCAGCTCGGTGACAGCGTCCTTCGTCGAGGCGTGCGCCTCGTCGATGAGCTCGGCCGCCCTGGCGGGATCCGAGTCGAGCTTCTGCTTGGCCATGCCGAGTGTCATGCCGATCGACACGAGCCTCGGCTGCACGCTGTCGTGCAGGTCACGCTCGATGCGGTCGCGCTCCGTGGCTGCGCCGCGAACTGCGACGGTGCGGCGACGCCCCGCGTCGCGCACTTCCTCCTCGAGCTGCTGCTCCCGGTCGCGGGAGAGGAGGCTGATGGACGCCGCGCGCTGCACGTAGGCGAACGCGACGATGAGGGCGACGGCGACCAGCAGCATGCCGATGCCGATGAGCAGGCCGATGAACGGGGTGACGGCGAAGTCCATGCCCCAGACGCTCAGGGTCTCCCGGTTCTGCAGCGGCGAGAAGAGCGCGAAGACGCCGGAGACGCCGAGCTGCAGGGCGCCGAGGGAGAGCGTTCCGAGCACCGCGACGATCACGAGGTGCAGCATCGCCTTCCAGTTCGCCCCGTCGGCGAACTGCACGAGCGGCGTGAGCACGAACCGCCAGCCGTCGCGGCGACGCGAGCGGCGCATCCCGGCGTCGTCGAGCGGCCGGTCGTAGAGGGCCGCCACACGGCGCCGCTCGAAGGCGGAGACGCCGCGGAACGAGAACGCGAGGCCAGCGAGGACGACGACGCCGAAGCCAAGCACGAAGAGCAGTCCGACGCCGAGTCCCAGGAGGCCGAACATGAGCGAGAGGAGGAGCGGCGCTATGACGCCGCCGGCGGCGAGGTGCAGCGAGGTCAGACTCAGCTGCTTGACGTTGTTCTTCATGTCCACAACGCTATGGTCGCGCGCCTCGCCGCGACACGGAGCATCCCTCACTCCTCAGCGGGGGTTTTCCCCCAGATGGTCTTCCCCACATCGGGAAGCATCCGGGCGCAGCTGCGAGCATGGATGCATGACTCTGGACGTCGTGATCATCGCCGACACCCACCTCCCGAAGCGCGCGAAGGCCCTCCCTGAGGTGCTCTGGCGGGCGATCGAACGCGCGGACGTGGTCTTCCACGCCGGCGACTGGGTCGACGGCGACACGCTCGATGCGCTGCAAGCTCGGGCGAGCCGGATGGTCGGGGTGTGGGGCAACAACGACGGCCCCGAGCTGCGGGAGCGCCTCCCGGAGGTCGCCAGCGTCGAACTCGACCGCGTCCGTTTCGCGATGATCCACGAGACCGGGCAGAAGGCGGGGCGGGGGCGCCGCATGGAAACGCTCTTCCCCGACACCGACGTGCTCGTCTTCGGGCACAGCCACATCCCGTGGGACACGACCACCCCCAACGGGCTGCGCCTCCTCAACCCCGGCTCCCCCACCGATCGTCGCCGACAGCCGCGGGTCACCTACCTGAGCGTGCGGGTGGATGCCGGGCAGCTCACGCGGGTGGAGCTGCGGGACGCGCGCACGGGTGATCTGGTTCCAGACGCCGACGGCGCTCCCTGAGCACCGGATCCCGACTCCCACCCCGGCTCCCGGCTACGAGTCGGCGGTCGCCGTGTCTGCGTCGATGTCGTGGCGCTCGAGGAACTCGAACACCTCGCGCTGGTCGACCCCGGGGAAGTCGCCCGTCGGGAGGGGCGAGAACACGTGCGCGTGCACTCGGGCGCTCGGCCAGGCCTTCGCCGACCAGCGCTCGCTGAGGTCAGCCCCCGGAGTGCGGCAGCACGCCCCGTCCGGGCAGGTCGACGACGCGCGCTGCTTCGTGTCGCGCCCGCGGAACCAGCGGGCCTCGTCGAACGGCACCCCGATGGTGATGGAGAACTCGCCGGCGTCGGCGTGCCCGGTCTGGGTGGAGCACCAGAACGTGCCGGCAGGGGTGTCGGTGTACTGGTAGGTCTCCGTGGTCCGGTTCGTCCGGGCGAGGGCGCTCACGGCCGAGAACTTCCGGCACACGAACTGGCCCTCGACGGAGCCGGTGACGTCCTGCGGGAGCGGGAGGGAGTCGTTCTCGTAGGCCTTCGAGATGGAGCCCTTGTCGTCGACGCGCAGGAAGTGCAGCTTGATGTCGAGATGTGAGGTGAGCAGGTTCGTCATGCGCAGGGCGGCGGCTTCGTGGGTCACGCCGAACGCGTCCCGGAAGTCCTCGACGGCCATGTCGCGGCGCTCCTTCGCGTCGCGGAGGAACGCGACCGAGCGCGCCTCCGGCATGAGGCAGGCCGCCGCGAAGTAGTTGATCTCGAGGCGCTGGCGCAGGAAGTCGGCGTAGTCCTCGGGGCGGCGGTGGCCGAGCACCCGGTGCGCCATTGCCTGCAGCGCCATCGCGCGCAGCCCGTGCCCACCGGGGATAGAGGCTGGCGGCAGGTAGATGCGGCCGTTCTCGAGGTCGGTGATGGAGCGCGTGGACCTGGGCAGGTCGTTGACGTAGATGAGCTGGAACCCGAGGTGGTCGGCCATCTTGCCGACCGAGTGGTGCATGAGGGCGCCGCGCGTGTGGTCCACCCTGCTGAGCAGCTCGTCGGCGAGCTTGTCGAGGTCGGGCATGTAGTTGTCGTGGGCGCGCATGGCCAGCCGTAGCTCGGTGTTGGCGCGGCGCGCCTCCTCGGGCGTCGCGCTCGCCTCGGTCCGGCGTCGCACGATCTCGCTGTGCATGCCGGTGAGGGCGCGCAGCACCTCGTCGGAGAGCGACTTCGTCGAGGGGATGCGCGGGAGGCCGAGCTCCTGGTACACGGTCGAGGTCTGCGCGCGCTCGAGCTCGATCTCGAGGCGGGAGCGATCGTCCGGCGGCGTGTTGGCGAGCATCTCGCTCAGGTCGACGTCGAACACCTCGGCGAGCTGCTGCAGCACGGAGAGCTTCGGCTCGCGCTTGCCGTTCTCGATGAGCGAGAGCTGGCTGGCGAGCAGTCCGGTCCTCTCACCGAGCGCTTCGAGTGTGAGCGAGCGCTCCTTGCGGTAGTAGCGGATGCGCCGCCCGAGCAGGAGGGAATCCACTGCGCCGCCTTTCCCTGTGGTTGCTGTCGATTTTTGCGCAGCGGGGAAAGGACCGAGTCCGCTCATGGGTGCCTCCGGGCATCTGAATTGCTGATGTGTGAAATTTTGCCATTTTTCTCGGCCAATCTCCATCCCGTGGCCTCCGGCGCAGGTCAACACTGGGTGTACGACGCCATGCACGTATGCGAGACGGAGACAGCTCGCATGCAGAACCGTGAAAGCAGCATCGAAATGACTGAACAGGCACATGACCACCTCGACGTCCCGCAGCGGGCAGCGAACCCGGAAGTCAACGACTGGGTCCGCGAGATCGCCGCGCTGACGAAGCCGAGCCGCATCGTCTGGTGCGACGGCTCCCAGTCCGAGATCGACGCCCTCACCGCCGAGATGGTCGAAGCAGGCACGCTCATCAAGCTCAACGAAGAGCTCCGCCCCGGCTCCTACCTCGCCCGCTCCGACGCCGGCGACGTCGCCCGCGTCGAGAGCCGCACCTACATCTGCTCGGAGAACGAGGAAGACGCAGGCCCCACGAACAACTGGCGCGCGCCCGCCGAGATGAAGGCAGAGCTGAGCGGCCTCTTCGACGGCTCCATGCGCGGCCGCCCCATGTACGTCGTGCCCTTCGCGATGGGCCCGCTCGGCGGTGCGATCACGCAGTACGGCGTCGAGATCACGGACTCCCCGTACGTCGTGCTGTCGATGGCCCTCATGACCCGCTCCGGCGACGGCGCCCTCGAGCACCTCACCCCAGGACGCGACTGGGTGAAGGCACTCCACACGGTCGGCTTCCCGCTCGAGTTCGAGGACGGGTCGAGCCGTCCCGACGTCGCCTGGCCGCACAACGAGTCGAAGTACATCACCCACTTCCCCGAGACGCGGGAGATCATCTCCTACGGCTCCGGGTACGGCGGCAACGCGCTCCTCGGCAAGAAGTGCTTCGCGCTGCGCATCGCGTCGGCCATGGGGCACGACGAGGGCTGGATGGCCGAGCACATGCTCCTCATCCAGGTCACGAGCCCTGAGGGCAAGACCTACACACTCACGGGTGCATTCCCATCCGCGACGGGTAAGACGAACTTCGCGATGATGAAGCCCAAGCTCGATGGCTGGAAGGTCGAGACGCTCGGCGACGACATCGTGTGGATGCGCAAGGCCGCGGACGGTCGACTCAACGCCATCAACCCAGAGTTCGGCTTCTTCGGCGTCGCTCCCGGCACGGGCTACGACACCAACCCCGTCGCGATGGAGACCATCACGACGAACACGATCTTCACGAACGTCGCGCTGACCGACGACGGCGACGTCTGGTGGGAGGGAATGACCGACGAGGCGCCCGCGCACCTCATCGACTGGCAGGGCAACGACTGGACTCCCGAGTCCGGAACGAAGGCCGCGCATCCAAACGCCCGCTTCACGGTGCGCGCCTCGCAGTGCCCGACCCTCTCCCCCGCCTGGGAGGCTCCGGACGGCGTGCCCGTCGATGCGATCCTCTTCGGCGGCCGCCGTGCGAGCAACGTTCCGCTTGTCTTCGAGTCGAAGGACTGGCAGCACGGCTGCTTCCTCGGCGCGACGCTCGCCAGCGAGCAGACCGCAGCCGCAGAAGGCCCAGTCGGCATCCTGCGCCGCGACCCCTTCGCCATGCAGCCCTTCGCCGGCTACCACATGGCCGACTACTGGGGACACTGGCTGAACATCGGCGCCGACCTCGGCGACAAGGCACCCCGCATCTTCCAGGTCAACTGGTTCCGCAAGGACCAGGACGGGAAGTTCCTCTGGCCTGGCTTCGGCGAGAACGTGCGCGCCGTGAAGTGGATCGTCGACCGGCTCGAGAACCGTGCCGACTCGCTGGAGAGCCCCATCGGCCAGCTGCCCGTCACGAGCGACATCGACATCTCGGGCCTCGAGGGCTTCGAACCTGCCGCGCTCGAGGAGATCTTCACGGTCGACCCCGAGTCCTGGCTCGTGGAGGTCGGCGTGACCCGCGAGTACTTCGACAGCATCGGCGAGAAGGTCCCCGCGGCGCTCTACACCGAACTCGACGCCGTGCACGGCGCGCTGGACGCGGCTGCCGCATCCACCCAGACCAAGGCCCCCATCGGGGCCTGACAGACGGCGGCGAGCGGGACTCCGACCACTCGCCGCAAGCTGTGCCCCTCCGCGCGCGCGTGGCGCGGAGGGGCGCACAACTCCTGGCAGCTCGAACCCCTGTGTTCGCAGCTGAGCCCCTCAAGGATGCGCCCCTGAGGGGCTTTTCCTTGCCCTCGCAGGCGACCCGCCCGGCAACCCGCAACACCCCGGGAGCCGCTACCCTGGATGGGTTCACAACAGGCACCCCAGACTCGGTGCCGCCAACATCGACACGGAGTGTGCATGTCCAGCTCGCCCTCAGTTCCCTCTTCTTCCTCAACTCAGGGCATTCCTGACAAGCCCGTCCTCGAGGGCCTCGAAGTCAAGTGGGGTGAGCGCTGGGAGGACTCCGGCACCTACCGCTTCAACCGCGAAGGCGCCACTCGAGGCGACATCTACTCGATCGACACGCCTCCCCCCACGGCGTCCGGCTCGCTCCACGTCGGCCACGTCTTCTCGTACACGCACACCGACGTCGTCGCGCGCTTCCAGCGCATGAGCGGAAAGCGCGTCTTCTACCCGATGGGCTGGGACGACAACGGCCTCCCCACCGAGCGACGCGTGCAGAACTACTACGGCGTGCGCTGCGACCCATCGCTGCCCTACGAGGCCGACTTCACGCCGCCGCACGAGGGTGGCGACGGCAAGAGCATCAAGGCCGCCGACCAGCAGCCCATCTCGCGCCGCAACTTCATCGAACTGTGCGAGCAGCTCACCATTGAGGACGAGAAGGCCTTCGAGGAGCTCTGGCGCCAGCTCGGCCTCTCGGTCGACTGGACGCAGAGCTACCGCACGATCGACGACTCCTCGCGCCGCAAGAGCCAGCTCGGGTTCCTCCGCAACCTCGAGCGCGGCGAGGCGTACCAGGACCAGGCGCCGACGCTGTGGGACATCACCTTCCGCACGGCCGTCGCGCAGGCCGAGCTCGAAGACCGCGAGCAGCCGGGCGCCTACCACCGCATCGGCTTCACCCGCGAGGGTGGCGAGCCGATCTTCATCGAGACGACGCGTCCCGAGCTCCTCCCCGCGTGCGTGGCCCTCGTCGCGCACCCCGATGACGAGCGCTACCAGCCGCTCTTCGGCACGACCGTCACGACGCCCCTGTTCGGCGTCGAGGTGCCCGTGCTCGCGCATCCGCTCGCGCAGAAGGACAAGGGCAGCGGAATCGCCATGATCTGCACGTTCGGCGACGTCACCGACGTCGTGTGGTGGCGTGAGCTGAAGCTCCCGAACCGCACCGTGCTCGGCAAGGACGGCCGCCTCATCGCGGATGCCCCCGAGGCCATCACGAGCGAGGCCGGTAAGGCCGCGTACGCCGAGCTCGCCGGCAAGACCGTGTTCAGCGCCAAGAAGGCCGTCGTCGAGCTCCTCCAGGCGTCCGGCGACCTGGTCGGCGACCCCAAGCCCATCCAGCACCCCGTGAAGTTCTTCGAGAAGGGCGACCGCCCGCTCGAGATCGTCTCCACCCGCCAGTGGTACGTGAAGAACGGCGCGACCGACGTCGACCTCAAGGCCCGCCTCATCGAGCTCGGCCGCGAGATCTCCTTCTGGCCCGACTTCATGCGCGTGCGCTACGAGAACTGGGTCGAGGGCCTCTCCGGCGACTGGCTCATCTCGCGCCAGCGCTTCTTCGGCGTGCCCATCCCCGTCTGGTACCCCATCGACGCCGACGGCGAGGTGCAGTACGAGTCGCCCATCACCCCGGATGCGTCGCAGCTGCCCGTCGACCCGTCCTCCGACGTCCCGAACGGCTACACCGAGGCGCAGCGGGGCGAGGCTGGCGGCTTCCTCGGCGAGGTCGACGTCATGGACACCTGGATGACCTCCTCCCTCACCCCGCAGCTCGCTGGTGGATGGGAGTCCGACGAGGAGCTCTTCGGTCTCGTCTTCCCCTACGACCTGCGCCCGCAGGGCCAGGACATCATCCGCACGTGGCTCTTCTCGACCGTGCTGCGCGCGCAGCTCGAGCACGGCGTAGCCCCCTGGTCGAACGCCACGATCTCCGGCTTCATCGTCGACCCCGACCGCAAGAAGATGTCGAAGTCGAAGGGCAACGTGGTCACGCCCGCCGACATGCTCAAGGCGCACGGCTCCGACGCCGTCCGCTACTGGGCGGCCTCCAGCCGCCTCGGCACCGACGCGGCGTTCGACCCGAAGAACCCGACGCAGATCAAGATCGGCCGCCGCCTCGCGATCAAGGTGCTCAACGCGTCGAAGCTCGTGCTGGGCTACGGCGACCACGTCGGCGAGGTCACGGAGCCGCTCGACCGCTCGATGCTCGCCGAGCTGAACCGAGTCGTCGGCGAGGCGACAAAGGCGTTCTCCGACTACAACCACGCTCGCGCGCTCGAAGTCACCGAGACCTTCTTCTGGACGTTCTGCGACGACTACCTCGAGCTCGTGAAGGAGCGCGCGTACGGCGCCGGCGAGGACGCCGCGGCTCAGGCCTCGGCCGTCACCGCCATGCGCTCGGCGATCGACGTGCTCCAACGCCTCTTCGCCCCGTTCATCCCCTTCGCGACGGCCGAGTCGTGGTCGTGGTGGCACGACTCCGAGCTGCACACTGCGGCCTGGCCGACGTCGGCGGACCTCGCGGCGGCCGGCGACCAGGACGGTGCGCTCCTCGCACTGACGAGCACGGCCCTCACGAGCATCCGCGGCGCGAAGACCGCGGCGAAGGCTTCACAGAAGACGCCAGTGGCGAGTGCCGTCATCGCGGCGCCAGAGGAGTCGGTGGCGCTGCTTCGCCTCGCTTCCGCGGATCTCCGCCACGTCGGTCGCATCGAGCAGCTCGACTTCGAGGTCGCCGAGGCGCTCGAGGTCCGGGATATCGAGCTGCTCGTCGTCCCGCAGACCGAGGCGTCGTCGTAGGCTGGGGGTTCCCCCCAAGTCTGAGTGCAGCAGCGACGTCAGTGACAGAAGAGGAGTCAGGGCCGGCATGACAGTTCCTGAAAAGGCCAAGCCCCGCAAGCGAACGCGGGACCGCGCCGCGGCGCGTCCCAGCATCGAGGTCAGGGCCATGGGCCCGACCGACTACTTCGTCTGGCAGCCGCTGTTCGCGCAGCACGTGGATGCGCTGGGCGAGAGCTCCAACGACGGGCGCGCGCTCGGCGTGTGGCGCCACGTCGCCAGCAAGACGGGCAACCTCGAGGGCATGATCGCGTTCGTCGAGGGCGAGCCGCGCGGCTACGTGCTGTTCCGTGAGCGCCTCGATATCCGCGGTGCGCGCACGGTGCTGAACATCGAGGCGAAGTACTCGGGCGCCGACTCGAACCGGGCGGCCGTCAACGAGGAGCTCCTCGGCGCGGTGTTCGCCGCGGCCGCGAAGCGTGGCTTCGACGCCATCTCGTGGCTGGTCGACGCCGAGGACGAGGTCGGCCTGCAGCAGTCCGCGCGCATGGGCAGCCGCAGCGACGAGGTCCGCTTCGAGATCTCCGTCGACTCGCGCCAGCAGAACGAGGGCTAGACGTGCTCATCGGCGAACGGTGGCGGGCGGGCAGCCGCCCGCCACGCTCGCTCGAGAAGTACCCGGAGTTCGTCGAGTCCTGCTCCGCGCAGGAGCACGTCCTCTCCCCGACGGTCGGCGACGTCTCGAAGCTGTGGTGGACGCTCACCTGGCTCGAGGGACGGCCCGTCGCAGAGCTCGAGCAGGGGCCCCGGGTCGCGCTCCGAGCTGACGGCTCGGTGCACCTGAGCGGCGCCGAGGAACCGGTCGGAGCTGGTGTCGGCGTCGCCGACGGCGACTCCCCCGAGCACGACGTGTTCGACGAAGACGAAGATGACGACGACCTCTTCCCGGAGCCAGCGCCCCGCGCCTGAACGTCGTCTCCGCGCTGCGCGCGCTGCCCCCCTGGTCCCGGGTCCCGGGTGTCGAAAGCTGACTTATGGTCGTCTCGATCGCGTGAGAACGACCACAACTCCGCTCTGCGTTTCGCGGACGGGGTGACGACCGGATGCGTCCGCTGAGCGCGGACAGCGGATGCGCGTGCCATGTCGGTGGTCGCGCCTAGGGTTGGAAGCATGACCCAGACCGTGCAGCTCGACGCCGAGAACCCGTTCGCCAACCCCAGCTCGCTTCCCTTCCAGTTGCCGCCGTTTGGAGAGGTGCGCGAAGAGCACTTCCTCCCGGCGTTCGAAGCTGGCATGGCGCAGCAGCTCGCGGAGGTCCAGGCGATCACGGCGAACCCCGAGCCTGCGACGTTCGCGAACACGGTCGAGGCCCTCGAGCGTTCTGGTCAGCTCCTCGAGCGCACGGCCGCCGTCTTCTTCACGCTCAGCTCCGGCGACGCGACCCCCGGCATCGACAAGATCGAGGCGGAGATCGGGCCTCGGCTGACGGCGCACGAAGACTCCATCACGCTGAACCGGGCACTGTTCGCGCGCATCCAGTCGGTGTACGACACCCGCGAGCAGGCGGGGCTCACCGACGAGCAGACGTTCCTGGTCGAGAAGCTGCACCGCAACTCGAGCCTCGCGGGTGCCGGCCTCGACGATGCGTCGTCGGCTCGTCTGCGTGAGCTCAACGGCCGCCTGTCGGAACTCGAGGTGCAGTTCGACCAGAAGCTGCAGGCCGACAGCAACGCGCTCGCCCTGGTCGTCGACTCCGCAGAAGAGCTCGCGGGGCTCGACGAGAGTGCCATCTCGGCCGCATCCGCTGCCGCGGAGGCTCGCGGGCTCTCCGGCAAGTACTTGATCTCGCTGGTGCTCTTCACGGGCCACCCGCTGCTCTCGACGCTCACGAACCGCGAGACCCGGCGCAAGCTGTTCGAGGCGTCGTCCTCGCGCGGCAGCCGAGGTGGCGACCACGACACGAGGGCCACGGCGCTCGAGATGGTGCGCGTGCGCGCCGAGCGGGCCCGTCTGCTCGGCTTCGAGAACCACGCTGAGGCCGCCGCGGCGAAGTCGACCGCAGGGAGCGCATCCGCGATCCGCGCGCGCCTCGAGCAGCTCTCGACTCCCGCCGCCGCCAACGCGCGCCGCGAGCAGGACGTGCTGCAGGCCACCATCGACGCCGAACAGGCCGCCGCCGGTGAGCCGAGCTTCGCGCTCGAGCCGTGGGACTGGGCGTTCTACACCGAGAAGGTGCGCGCCCGCGACTACGCCGTCGACACGTCGCAGATGCGCCCGTTCTTCGAGGCGAAGGCGGTGCTCGAGAACGGCGTCTTCTCCGCCGCGAACCGCCTCTTCGGAGTCACGTTCACCGAGCGGCCCGAGCTGCGCGGTCACCACGCGGACGCAGTCGTGTACGAGGTGGGCAACGAGGACGGCACCGAGGTCGGGCTGTTCTCGCTCGACCTCTACACGCGCGATTCGAAGCGGGGTGGCGCGTGGATGAACTCGGTCATCCAGCAGAACCGCCTGCTCGGCGAGCCGACGGTCGTGCTCAACACGTTGAACGTGCCGAAGCCCGCTGAGGGCTCGCCGACGCTTCTCACCTTCGACGAGGTGGAGACGCTCTTCCACGAGTTCGGGCACGCTCTGCACGGCCTGTTCGCACTGGTCGGCTACCCGAGCCTGGGTGGTACGAATGTGCCCCGCGACTTCGTCGAGTTCCCGAGCCAGGTGAACGAGATGTGGATGCTGTGGCCCGAGGTGCTGCGCAACTACGCGAAGCATCACGAGACGGGTGAGCAGCTGTCGGAGGAGCTCGTCGAGCGCCTGCTCGACTCGGCGTCATTCAACGAGGGCTTCGGCACCAGCGAGTACCTGGCTGCGTCGGTCATCGACCTCGAATGGCACTCGCTGTCGCCCGAGGAAGCGGCCGAGGTGACCGATGTCGAGGCATTCGAGCAAGCCGTCCTGCGCCGCTACGGGCTCGATCTTCCCGCCGTGCCGCCGCGGTACACGCTCCCCTACTTCCAGCACATCTTCGCCGGCGGCTACAGCGCTGGCTACTACGGCTACATCTGGAGCGAGGTGCTCGACGCGGCGACGGTCGACTGGTTTGCGGAGCAGGCGGAGCTCGGCGGCGGCCTGCGAGCTGCGGGCGAGCGCTTCCGTCGCAGCATCCTCGAGCCTGGCGGTTCGCGCGAGGCGATGTCGCTGGTCAGCGACCTCCTCGGCGGTCCGGCCCCCATCGAGCCGCTGCTCAAGCGCCGCGGACTGCAGTAGTCGCGATGGAGGGGCTTCGGCCCCTCCATCTTGCGGTCACTTCGGCACGCTTCGGAGGCCTCTGGACGCGGACATCTGGGATGACGAGGCGTTCCTCGGCACGAGTTGATGTCCGAGTAGAGTTTCCCGCTCTGACAGCGCTGAGCCGACGTCCAGAGCGGCATGTTCGGCTGGACGGCATGGAGCTCTTTTGGGGAATCGCGTTGATGGTGGTCGGTGGTATGGCATCGGTCGTCGACAACTGGCGCCACGCGGTCGTGAACCCTGAGCACCGGATCCCGTGGATCGGCCGCCCTCCGGCGCTCCCCCGAGCCTGGTACGTGGCGCGCGTGATCATGGGGGCCGCAACGGT
This sequence comes from Pseudoclavibacter sp. 8L, assembly GCF_902506465.1. NCBI lineage: Bacteria > Bacillati > Actinomycetota > Actinomycetes > Micrococcales > Microbacteriaceae > Pseudoclavibacter > Pseudoclavibacter sp. 8L. Next base: position 142,341 of record NZ_LR733185.1, read on the forward strand.
GGCAGGAGTGGTCATGGTCATGAACGCCACCGAAATGCCGTTCGTCATGGTCGCCGTGCTCACCGCGGCCGCTCTCCTCCCCGGGTTCTTCGTATCCGTTGCGCACAACAGACGAATCAAGCGGCTTCGGTTTGAGGGCGCCCCTCAGTAGGAATCGAACTGCAGCAGCCCGGGTCGCACTCAGGAAGAGAAACTCCGCGGATTACTGCACCTGCAACGGTGCAACCGGTGCTGCTTTACTCCTCGACCGATACGGTGGATGCATGAGTTCGTCGGTCGTCGTCGTTCCGCGGGGCCACTGGATCAGTGCCTGGTTCCTCCACCTCTTCGCAGTTCCCGTCGTCCGCGTCGACGACGTAGACCACCCGGCCCGTTGGGGACAGCCGACCGAGGTCACCGTTGAGCCTGGCTCGCACAGAGTCGTCGTCGGTGCGAGGTACCACGGAGCCGGAAGCGCGGTCGGCATCGGGGGCAAGGAATCCAGCTTCGTGGTCGCTGAGCAGCAGCGACTCGTCTTGGACGCCAGAAACGGCTTCTTCAACCACGACCCCTTCCGAGTGACCGAGCGCGCGATCGGCACACTTCGGTGACCGGTCCGGATGTCCCGGTCATGGGATGCTCGGGAGCCGCGCGCGATGTCGCCGCCCGCCTGCTCCTCGGCCCCCGCGGGCGCAGGCTGTGCCTCGAGTACGCCGTGCACTCCAGCCCCGCGGTCGGCTCGGCTCGGTTTCCACTCGCGCGTCACCTCGACGTCAACCCGGGGGCTCGCTACAGCCTGACCGGACGCGCGCCCGCGCCAGCGGACGATCCGATCCCCACTGCTGAGGAGTTGGTCGCTTGCCTCCGCACCGTCGACCTGTCAACGGTCGACCCCGAGGGAGTGACGGAAGCGCTGCGCGCGTCACTCAACTCGGCCCGCTACTGGCAGGAGCCAGACGGCAACGACGAGGTTGCGGCGTTGCCCGAAGTCCGGGCCGCACTCCACCCGATCGCTGAACTCGTCGCCGCAGCGCTCCCGGGCCTCGCCTCCCTGCGGGGAAAGGAGCAGTGGGCGGTGGACTGGAACTCGGCGGAGAACGCCGCACCGCTCCCCACCGACCCGGCAGCTGCCCTCCGGATGTGGACGCGGGAGCTGGCAGACGAGGAGCAACGGGCAGCACGAGACCGCCCATTGGATCCACACGCCCGCTGGTCCGGAACGTGGTGGTCGGTGCCACAGACGATCCTCGAAACCCGAGGAACCGTGGACGCGGCGCTCGAGCTCGTGGAGGACTCCTTCGGCTGGACGGCGGCGACCTTCATTCCGGTCAGCGGATTCGGCTCCGTGCTGGAGATCGAGTCGGCAGACGACTGGGCCAGGCTCTGCCGCGACTACCCGGTCGAGGTGACGGCCTCGCGGCGCCACGACTGGTTCCGGACGACTGGGCGGAACGGTCGCTGGGTCATTCCACACTGGGAGCGCGTCGCGCAGGACTGGGACGCCGTGCACCTCACGGCTCTGGGCTACTACTCCTCGGCAACGCAGCTCGTGCGTGTCGATGCGGAGTTCGCATCCGTGATCGCAGGGTGGGCGCCGGACTCGACGCTGTGGCTCCGCGACGTCGCCCGCGAAGCTACCGCGGCACGCCAGGAGTGGTCCCGGCCGACTGATCAGGATGAGTGGGCACGCATCACCGACGCGTAGTCACAACGCCTGACCTTCAACCTGTGGGTAGAGCCGGAGGCAAGGTCGCTCGTACGGGACAAGCCGAGCTACTTTGCAGACCTCTCACGAACAGCGCCGTACGGTTGTGAATCATGATCCAAGACCACGTTCGCGTCGAAACGGCGTCTGAGCTTGACGTTCCCGCGGTATCGGATCTCATCGCCCAAGCGCGTGCCTGGTTGACGTCTCGCGGCATCGACCAGTGGCAGGACGAGGTGCCGATGTCGCTCCTGGAATCCGATGCGGCGGACGGGCGCCTGTTCGTCGTGCGGGACGGGGACCGCACCGTGGCGACAGTCACCCTCTCCGACTCCGACACCGCGATCTGAGGCACCACCGATCGCGCGGCTCTCTACGTGCACCGCTTGGCGGTCGCGCAGACGCACCGGGGCGGCGGTCTCGGCGAGAGCGTCCTCGATTGGGCGCGGTCGCAGGCGACGGCTGGCAGCATTCCGCTCCTTCGCCTCGACTGCGCAACCGAGAACCGCGCGCTGCGGTCGTACTACGAACAGCGCGGGTTTCGGCACGTTCGGGATGCCACCGTCATCTCACCCGACGGTGCACGCGAGCTGCCGTCCAGCCTCTACGAGGCAGAGCTCCCTCGCCTCTGAGAGGTGCTCGTGCCGATCTTCGCCACGAGTCCCACCGCCGCGGTGAGGCGTCACCCAGAACAACGTGTTCGTGTGGGCCATATGGAACTCTTCTGGGGGATCGTGCTGCTGTCCATTGGATCGGCGGCGTGCGCCGTCGACGTCGTCCGACTGTCCAGGAGCAACCCGGGGCAGAGGATCCCGCTGTTCGGCCGGCCGCCGAAGCTGCCGCGCCTGTGGTTCCTCCCCCGCCTGGTCATGGTCTTCTCCGTCATGGGTGGACTCCAGCTGCTCGGGCGAGCCGCAGACGTGACCTTCCTCCTGACCGCCGTCTTGCTTGTGGTGATCCTGCTCGTGCCGGCTCTCGGGGTCGCAGCGCTGCACAACCGCCGGATCGGCATGCTCGACGCGAGGAAGGCGCAGGACGATCTCGGAGGATCCGAGGCCACCGGGCGCTAGCGGATAAAACCCGCCTGCACCCTGCCGCCAACCCGACGCAGCTCCGCGTCCACTCGGTCCGCGAAGGCGGCGAAGTCGAGGTCCAGGAGAGGCGCGGCGCGATCGTCAGCATGCTTTGCGTCCCACCGTCTCAGCGCCCTCACCAGGTGCTTGCTGCTTGCCAGCCAATGCCCATTCGTGAGCAGCAGAAGCTCCGCCGTCTTTTCGAACAGCAGCCCCGCTGTCACGCGCTGTTCAAGGGGGTCGGTGGCGTCTCGCAGATCATCGAGCAGGTCAGTCACCTCGTAGCGCCTGGCCGCGAGCTCCTGCTCGTGGGCGCGCGGGCCCGCCTCAAGGACCGGGCACCAGCGTTTCCGAAGCTCTTCGAGCCGGGCTCCGCCACGCACCTCGAGTCCCTCCGCGAGCATGTTGAGAAGCACAGGTCGGAACGTGGCGAGGTCGCGGCCGACCCACTCCTCGAAAGCCTGCTCGGTGTAGGAGAAGAGCTCCATACTCTCCCCGTCGTAGGCCACGTTCGTCGCAAGGCTCGAGCGCCCGCTCCCGAACATCTCCTCCGGCCCGATGAGCAGCAGGTCGATATCGCTCGCCGCCGTGCGTCGTCCAGATGCGGAGCTTCCGGCCATGACGGCGACCTCCGCCCGCGGGAATCGTTCTGCGACGAAAGCGGCGGAGACTTCGAGCGGTTCCATGTCAAGAGCCTAGGACGCAGCCGGAACCCAGCCGCCATTCGTCGGGATTGCGCGTCACTCCGCGCATCCGCAGCGAGGCGGACGAAGACCTATGGTGAGCAGGCACTGACGGTGCGCGGTGCTAGATCTGCGCGGCCGCTGCGAGGTCAACGACGCGCATGACCTCGCGCTTCGGTGAGAGCTGCACCACCGTGATCGCGGCCGCGAAGGCTGCGCTGTTCTTCTCGCGCGCAACCTGGATGCGGCGCCGGAACGTCCCCAATTGCACGTCGAGCTTCTCGGCAGCATCGGCGACCGACATGCCAGGCAGCTCCCCGCGAGGCGTGGCGCCGATCGCCTCGGATGCGATCTTGTTTCGCTGCGCTGCACGCTCGCGTGACTGCTGCGCCCTGGCCTCGCGCTCCTCGGGGGTGCCGCCGAATCTCGTGGTCGCGGTCGCGCCCGTGACGCCAAGCGCCGCGCCGATCTGCGCCCACGTTGACCCGGCGGCGCGAGCGCGCTCAACAGCATCCACGAGGCCGACTTCCTCCAGCCATCTGGCCGCGTCGCGCGTCGCCGTGACGCGCGCAAGCGGATCGCCGTCGCCCGGGGCCAGTCGTTCGAGGGCAGCTTCAAGGGGTTCACGCATAGCATCCATCTGATCGAGCGTACGTCGAGCAACGGCACCCCGTCCGCAGGCCACCTCGAACCGCTTCGACAGCACTCCCTGGCCGCCTCACGCCTCGGCCGGTATCCTCGGCGGCATGCTCAGCGACGGCAACCAAGTGACTGCAGAGTCGGTCCCAGACTGGGAGTTCCGGTTCAGCACAGGCGAGCGCGAGCAGGCGTCGCTGACCGGGGATCAGCACATCCGCCTGACTCACCTGCAGTCACTTCTCCCGGCGACAGGTCACACCCTGCCCGCGCAGCGCCACGAAGAGCTGACCATGGGGTTGCGAGCGCTCGTCGAAGAAGGGGTCAGCGTCGACCTGCTGGCAGTCGAGCTCCGCCTTCCCCGTGCCTTCGTGGCCAGCATCAACGAGGCTTGAGCCAGGCTCTCTCGGCTCTCGGCTCTCGGCTCTCGGCTCGCGGCTCTCGGCTGATTCGCGATCCGCCCCGCCAGGCGTAGTGTGTTCTCCATCGTGATCCGAAGCCAGGAGGTGACACCCATGAACGCAGGACCAACAGTGGGTGCTCCCCGCAGCTCACGAACTCGCGACTGAGCAGGTCGCGCTGGGAGCGCCCGTCACGTACCGTGCGAAAGGCAACTCCCATGGATCTTCCCTCCTCCTCCGCCCCTCTGCTCGTGCCGTCTGAAGCGCGCGGCCCCCGCCGTGCACTTGTGCTCGGCGGAGGCGGTTCAACCGGCAATGCCTGGCTCATCGGGGTGCTCGCGGGCCTCGACGCGGCGGGCCTCGACGTCGCGTCCGCCGACCTCGTCATCGGCACCTCGGCGGGGGCAACCGCCGGCGCCCAGCTGGCCGGGGCGACACCGTCCGACCTGCTCGAGGCGATTCTCACCGCGCCCACGCAACCCCTCCCGTCCGGGCCACGGCACCCGCCCACACCGGGGGCCGCATCCCAGCAGGTCACAGCCCAGCTCGAACGGATGCAGCGGCTCATCGACGGATCCGCGGACGCCACGGACATGCGCCGACGGCTCGGCGCATCCGCGCTCGATCGACTGGCGGCTGCCGACGGATCGTGGCAGGACCGCTGGCGCAGCATCGTCGCCTCTCGCCTCCCAGTGCTGGACTGGCCCGCGAGGCCGCTGCTGTTCACCGCCGTCGACGCCGGGACCGGCGACCCGGTGACGCTCGACCAGCACAGCGGCGCGGACCTCGTCGACGCCGTCGCAGCGAGCACGTCGAGCGGCCTTCCCTACAGCGTCGGCGATCGGTGGCTCATCGACGGCGGCTTCCGCCGAAACGAGAACGCCGACCTCGCAACGGGCTTCGACCGTGTTCTGGTGCTTGCCCCGTTCTCGGGGAAGAGCCTCACACCACCCGAGTGGGGTCTGCAGCTGGATGCGCAGCTCGAGGAGCTGCGCACGACCGGCAGCACCGTCGAGACGATCTTCCCGGGCGCCGAGCTCGACCACCTGTTCGGGGCCAACGCCATGGACCTCTCGCTGCGACCGTCCGCCGCTCGCGCCGGATTCGCGCGAGGGCAGCGCTATGCCGAAGAGGCGGCTGCGATCTGGGTGTAACGATGGGATGAACTCTTCGCCCAGAGGATTCCCAGAGGAAGTAAGGGTGACCTAAGCTGAGGGAATTCAGTCTTCGGTGCGATCTCCTCGCGCCGATCCCGCCCGAAGGGATCCCTCATGACCATCGTCACCGACACCGCGACGACCATCAGCGCGCGCCTGCGCGAGCGCACCTCGCAGGCCCACGAGAGCGCCGAGCGCTCGCGCTTCCTCGAGCGCCTCCTCGGCGGCGAGCTCGGCATCGATGCCTGGGCTGCACTGCTGCAGCAGTACGGCTTCATGTACGAAGCGCTCGAGAGCGCGGCGGTCCCCGTGCGCGAGAGCGGCACGCTCGGCGCCATCCCGGCCGTCGAGCTGAACCGTGCCGCCTCGATCGCGGCCGACCTCGAGGCGCTCGCGCCGCGGCTCACACAGCCGCTCCCCGGTGAGCTCCCGGCAACCCGCGACTACGCGGAACGCATCACCGCATCCGCCGCCGACCCGGCCCGCTACCTCGCACACCACTACACGCGCTACCTCGGCGACCTGTCCGGCGGGCAGGCCATGCGCGTCATGCTCGACCGCACTTACGGGCTCCCCGCGCACGAGGCGACGTTCTTCGACTTCACCGAGATCCCCGCGATCGTGCCGTTCAAGCGCGCCTACCGCACCCAGCTCGACGACCTCGCCTTCGACGAAGCGGCCATCGTGCGCCTCCTCGACGAGGCCAACGCGAGCTTCACGTGCAACGAGCGCATCTTCGAAGCGCTCGACGCGCGCTTCTAGCGACAACCGCACGCACCGCGCAGGCGCGAGCGGCCCGCATCCACTCGGATGCGGGCCGTTCTTGCGTGCTCGCAGTCCTCCGCACCGACTCGCGCACCTCGCGGGCACGGGCGCCAACCCGGCAAGTGCCCGCAGAGTTGTGGCGAAACGCGGTCAGGGCAAGCAGCAACAGCATCGGGCCACAACCCTGCGCCACCGCCTGAGCCTGGACCTGCACCCGCCACGCGCACCCGCAGCTGTCCCTGCGTCTGCGCGCGCATCCGCATCCGCACCCGCGGCTGCACCTCCACCTGCACTCGACGGCGCCGCCCACGAGCGACACGAGCGCAAAGTTGTGGCCAGGTGAGGTCGGGAAGCGGAGCAACAGCATCCCGCCACAACTATGTCGAGGTAGCAAGGCAGCGAGTAGAGCAGCACGCAGAGCTACAAACGACACGAGCGACCCCCGCAAACGTGGCGAGCGTCCCAGCACAAGGTCGAGAGCTGAGTTGTGGTCGCTACAAGCGCGCTATGACGACCACAACACCGGTTTGGGCGAGCGGACCACAGGTCCGCCCCCTCCGGACATCTCGATTCCCCGCAAACGTGGCGAGCGTCCCAGCACATGGTCGGGAGCTGAGTTGTGGTCGCTACAAGCGCGCTTTGACGACCACAACACCGCTTTGGGCGAGCGGACGACAGGGCCGACCCCTCCGGAAGCCGCGACTACCCGTAAAAGGTCCTGGTCAAGGCCAAGAGCTGAGTTGTGGTCGCTACGAGCGCGTCTTGACGACCACCACACCGCTTTGGGCGAGCGGATGACGGCTCCGCGCCTCCAGAAGCCGCGACCACCCGTGAAAGGTTCAGCACAAGGTCGGGAGCTGAGTTGTGGTCGCTAAGAGCGCGTCTTCACGACCACAACACCGCTTTGGGCGAGCGGATGACGGCTCCGCCCCTTCCAGAAGCCGCACCTACCCGAAGAGGTTCGGGTCGAGGCCGAGCCTTCGCCGGACGAGGAGCGAGATCGACCAGTTGAGACCGGCGATGGCGAGCATGCCTGCACCCCCGCCGAGCACCATAGGCGCAGTGATCTCCCCGATCTGCAGGCTCGAGGCCTCACTCGCGGTAGCGACCGGGCCAGCCTCCGACTGCGCGGCTCCCCCGCCAGCGGTCGCGACGCCGGCCGCCGGTGCCGTCGTGGTGGGGGCGGGCGCGGCCGCGTTCGGAGCACGCGTCCCGCCAGACGCATTGTTCTGCGTGAGCGTGAGCGTCGGCGCGGCCGGCGCGCTATACGCACCCGCGGTGGGCGTGTAGTCGCCGGCGAGGCTCACCGTGAGCGGGATCGTCGGCTTGTACGCGTCGCGAGCGCCGTTCGAGGTGAACCAGTACGAGAACTGGCCGGTCTCCTTCTGGAAGTCGACGAAGTCCGAAGGGAACGCTCCCCAATAGCTGGAGTTCAGCGCTGTGCGTGCCGCCTGCGCCGTAGCGGTCGAGTCGCCCCCTCCGACCACTCCCTGCGACTGGCCCGTGCCGCTGTACGGGACGCCCGCGTAGTCGGGGGTGGTCGTGATGACATCACCGCTGGTGTCGACGCCGGTCAGGTTGGCGAGGGTTATGGTGCGGTCGGCCAGCTGCATCCACTTCGAAGCATCCGTCATCGACGCCCCGTAGCCGGAGGCTGTCGCGGTGATGGTGCCCTTGCCGCTCCCGTCCACCTTGAGCACGGGGTCGGTTGCCGTCCAATAGGTGAGCCCGCCGTAGAAGGCAACGGTGAAGCTGCCCCGCCACTGCACGGTCAGCTCTGAGCCGGAACGGGTCGCCTCGCCGCCCGTGATGCGCACCTGGGATTCCGTGTGGGAGCCGAGCCGTGCCGTCGAGACGGCGGTGCCTGTGCGGTCGATGCACTTCGTCGCCCAGCTCGCCTGCTCGAAGCCGTCGCCGTTGGGCTTGATGATGGTGACGTTGCCGTCGGCGGAGCGGTACTCACTCGCGTTCCAGGCCCGCGATGAGCCCGTGTCGCCGGCCCTGCCCGCCGCGAGGAAGTTGCATCCCCCGGCGTAGGCGCCGCTCGTGGCCTCCTTGTTGAGCCCCCAGTAGAACGTCGCACCGTCGGCTGATTCACCGCCGCCGTCGGGGGGCGTGGTCGGCTCGGTGCTCGGGGGCGTCGTTGGCGCGGTTGTCGTCTCTGGTGGCACGGTCGGCTCTGGGCGCGATCCGGTGCTGAGCAGCTGCGTCGCGGATGCACCAGCCTGGGTCGCGAGGTACGGGGTCACGGTGACCGCGTACTCGGTGTCTGCGGTGAGCCCGGGGACGATCGTCGTTCCCTGGCCGGTCGCATCCGCTGGAACGTGCAGGATCGTGCCGACGGCGGTGCCGCCCTGCGTGAGCTGCAGCTGGTACCCCGTCGGGGGGCCTCCGCCGTCCGCAGGCCAGGTGAGGGTGGTCGTGAACGAAGTGGCCTGGATGTCGCTGACCGTCACTCCTGGCTGCGTCGTCGTCCCGAGCGGCGGCACGACGGTGATGCGGACCGGATGAGCGCCGCCGAGGTCGATCGGGGTCTCGGCTGCGCCGTTGCGCACGGCGAGGGTGAACACGTGCGCACCCTCGGGCAGGTCCGCGACATTCCACGTGCCGAGACCGGCACCGGCCGTGATCTGCGCGGTCGTGTCCGGCTGCAGCTGAAGCTCGCTTCCGTCCGCGGCTCGGAGCAGGGGCTCCCCGGAGATGCCCTCTCCGAGGTTGGAGAATCGCACCTCGATGCCCTCGGTGTAGCCGAGCGGCACTCGCTCATAGGCGGGAGTCGCCGTCGGGGACGTGTCGAAGCGCAGCTCGAGCGGTGCGGCGACCTTCTTCGGGTCGGCGATGCCGCCTGAGGAATACCAGTAGCTCGACTGTCCGGTCGCTTCGTGGAACGCCACGAAGTCCTTCGGCCATGCGCCCCAGTCGTCGCCCGTGCGGGCCTGCGGTGTGCTGACGGTGCCCGCGTCCACACCCCGGTAGTCGGGAGTGATGGTGGCACCGGATGCCGTGAGCTCGGCCGGTGTGGCGTCGATCGTGGCGAGCGTGACGCGCTGCGGGCCGAGTCTCTGCCACTTCGTCGGGTCGTCCATGTCGGCGCCGTAGCCGCCAGCGGTGCCAGTGAGCGTGCCCCTGCCGTTGGTGAGGTCGAGCCTGAGATCGTCCACCGACCAGTACGTCATGCCTCCATAGAAGACCACGGTGAAGGCGCCGTCCCAGGAGACGCTGGCCGTGCCGGCTTCGAGGTCGACGGTGCCGGTGCCATCGGCGAGGTTGACCTGGTTGGCGCTTGTCGACCCGGCTCCCGTGCCGACTCTGCTCCCGCCTGCGTCGAGGCACCTGGAGTCCCAGGTGGCTGGCACCTGGTTGCCGGCGGCGTCGGGCTTCGTGATCGTGACGCTGCCGTCGCTCGCCGAGTAGAGGCGGTCGTCGGCCCAGACCGCGGAGCTGCCGTTGTCGCCGGATGCTCCGGCGGAGAGGAAGTTGCACCCGCCGAAGTAGGCGCCACCGCCGACCTCGTCGTTCATGGTCCACGAGAGGCCGACTCCCGTGACCGGTGTCGATGCCGCCTCGGCGGAGTCGGCGGCCAGGAGGCCGACCCCGGTGAGGAGTCCCATGATGCCGATCCCGGCGAGGATGCGCGTGCCGATCCCCGGAGCCGGCAGGCGGTGCCCGCGCGGGGTGCCCAGGTGCTGTGTCGCTGAGGTCACCGTGCGTCCTCCCGGCGTCCGGTCGCGCTCGAGAGGATGAGGGTGGGCGCATCGCGCTCCTCGCCGCCCGCGTCGGCGCGGGGGTCGTCGAGCGGACTCGGGTGGCGCGGCGACGGAGCGTCCATGGCGAAGAAGTCGACGAGCTTGTCGTTCTCGAGCGGCGCGGGGCCGGCGGGAACCTGCGAGAGCGCCTGCTGGGCCCCGACCGCGCCCAGCCTGCGCCGGGCGCGAGCTTCGCGCTGCTCCTGGGAGAGCCTGACTGCCGCCGTCTTCCTGCGCTGCTTCTCTCGTTCCTGGAGCGCCTTGCGCTCCCGTTGCCCGCGCACCTTCTCGAGTGCGGCCGGGTTGACACCGAGGAGGAGGCTCTTCGCGGCGAGGTACGCGCCGATCCCGACGGCGAGCGCGACGACCGTGAGGCCGACGAGCAGCAGGACGGGCGCCAGCACCACGAGCCAGGCGAGCGCCTCGCCGGCGGCGCCGAGGCCCTGCGACGCGCCTGTGCTCTGCGTTGTCGTCCCGACGGGGGCGGAGGTCGCGACGGGCGCCGCGTCGCCGGGCTGCTCGGCGGGGGCCGCGGGGGCCGCCGCCTGCGGCTGCTGGGCGCTGGCCTCGGCCTGAGGGGCGACGGCTGCCTCGCCGCCGGCGAAGGTGAGCGGCGTGAACGACTCGTTGTTCGTGTTCTTCACGCCGTGCGCGCCGATCGTGATGATGCCGCACTGCACGGTGGTGCAGTCGACCGAGGTCGCGTTCTGGTCGCGGTCGTAGGTCTGGAAGACGGCGCCAGGGATGCGCAGCGTTCCCGACCACGTGCCGTCGGCCGCGACCTCGCCGCCGTTCGCGGCGTAGGAGGTCGACCCGCCCGGGAAGGCGGCGAACAGCTGGTAGCCGACGGGGTTCGTCTCGTCGTCGTACACGTACCGGTAGTCCTCCCCCGTGACGCCGCCGGCGCTCGGCTTCCACGAGCCGCCGTTCGGGTCGTCGACCCACCCGAACAGCACGTAGATGCCACCGAACCCGCCCTGCACCGACTGGAAGCCGGAACCCGACACCTGGATCTCGCTCTGCGCATCCGCCGCGGGCTGCCCGGAGATGGTCACCTGGCCCGCGGCGTGGGCGGGCGACGCGGTAACGCCGGCGAGCAGGGCACCGAGGGCGAGGGCGAGGGCCGCGACGATCGAGGCGGCCGAGTGCGCCAGGGAGAAGCGGCTGGCCGTTGGGGTGGTGGCGGTCATGCGTTCTGCCCTTCTGCGGCGGGGGTCGAGGGGGCCGGTCGGGAGGGGTCGGGAGGGGGTGCGCTTGGGGACGACGATCGGCGATCCGGTGATGGGGTCTTCGAGGATGTGCACGGGGTGCTCGTACACCTGCGTGATGAGCTCAGCCGTGAGCACGTCGGCGGGCGGCCCGTCGGCGACGATGCGGCCGCGGCTGAGGAGCGCGATGCGGTCGGCGTAGGCGGCGGCGAGGTCGAGGTTGTGCACGATGATGACGACGGCGCATCCGGTGCTCGCGTAGCTGCGCACGAGGTCGAGCACCATCTCCTGATGCTTGATGTCCATAGCGGCGGTCGGCTCGTCGAGGAGCATGACCGAGGCGGTCTGGGCGAGCACTCGCGCGAGCGCGGCCCTCGCGCGTTCGCCGCCGGACAGGGACGGGTAGTGGCGGTCGGCGAACCGGTCGATGTCGGTGCGCCGCATCGCGCCCGCCGTGATGAGGTCGTCGCGGTCGCGCTCGCTGACCTGCTGCCAGGGCGCGCGGCCCATGTCGACGACCTCCTCGACCGAGAACGGGAAGGCGATGTCGACCTGCTGCAGGAGCACCGCGCGGCGCATGGCGAGCTCGGTGTTGGTCCAGGCATAGCTGGGGAGGCCGTCGATCTCGACGGTGCCGCTGCGCGCATCCACGTCGGCCGTGATGACGTTGATGAGCGTCGACTTGCCGGCGCCGTTCGGGCCGACGAGGGCGAGTACCTCCCCGGCGCGGATGTCGAGGTCGAGTCCCTCGAGCACGGTGCGCTCGCCGAAGTCGACGCTCACGTCGCGCACGGAGAGCACCACGTCTCCTGGCGCTGTGGCGCGCGGCTTGCGGATGGGGTTCCTGAGGATGGATCCGATCACGACCACGCACCGCCCTTGGCCCGGCTGCGCCGGATGAGGTAGAAGAAGAACGGCCCGCCGATGAGCGAGGTGAGCATGCCGATGGGGAGGTCCGCGTATTCGACGAGGGTCCTCGCGCCGAGGTCGGCGATCGTGAGCAGCAGCGCGCCGCCGAGCACTGAGCAGAGCAGCAGCGCCCGGTGGGACGGGCCGATGATCATGCGGATGATGTGCGGCACGACGAGCCCGACGAAGGCGATGATGCCGGCGAAGGCGACGGCGGCCGAGACGAGGAGGGCGACGTAGATCATGACCAGCAGCCGCACGCGCTCGACGTTGACGCCGACGTGGCGGGCCGCTTTCTCGCCGAGCGACAGCAGATCGAGCTGGCGGCCGATGCCGATGGCGAGGATGCACCCGACGATGATGAGCGGCGCGACGAGCCAGACCTGCTCCCAGCGCGAGCCGTTCATGCTGCCCATCTGCCAGAACACGATCTGCTCCCGCGCCTGCGTGGGAGCGCTGAAGGTGATGAACGCGATGAGGGCACCGCAGACCGCGTTGACGGCGACTCCCGTGAGGATGAGGGTGATGACGTCGGTGCGGCGGCCCGAGCGGGACAGCGAGTAGACGACGAACGTCGTGATGAGGCCGGCGACGAACGCGAACGTCGGCGTCGTGAAGGGGCCGAGGAACGTGAGGCTGAAGAGGATCGAGAAGCTCGCGCCGACTGCTGCACCGGCCGAGACCCCGACCGAGCCTGGCTCGGCGAGCGGGTTGCCGAAGATGCCCTGCATGAGCGCGCCGGCGACGGCGAGCGCAGCGCCGACGAGCACGGTGAGCACGAGTCGCGGGAAGCGCACCTCCGCGAGCGCGGCGGCCCCGAACTCGTGGCTCGGGCCTGGCAGGGCGTCGATGCCGACCTGGTTGAGGAGGAAGCCGAGCACCTCGAGCGGCGGGATGTAGAGCTGGCCGATCATCGCCGACACGAGGCAGCCCGCGATGAGGAGGATGGCGAGCACGGCTGCGAGCAGCGACGCTCGAGCCTTCTTGGTCCGGGGCGGCGCATCCTTCGGCTCGGCGACCGGATCGGGGCGTCGCCGTGCCCGCTCCTGTGCCCCGTCGAGGAGGCGGCGGCGCTGCGGCTGCCGGGGTGCGGCCGGTGGGGTGGTGTCTGGCGGTGTTGCCGTTCTCACGTGTGCATCTCTCATCATTCGCCCGTTCCTGTGCTGGTGGCCGGGTCCGGTTCTGGCACGTAGGCGAGGTCTGGCGCGTAGATCGCGGTGCCGAGCGCCGCGAGGACGGAGGCTGTGCGGGGGCCGAAGCTCATGACCTCGTAGTCGCTCATGTCGACGATGCGCTTGTTGGCTCCTGCTGGGGTCTGCCCGATGCCGGGCAGCTGGACGGCCTCGTCGATGCCGCCGACGGAGGCGAGGCCGAGGGTCATGACGATGATCACGTCGGGGGCGGCACGCACGAGCGCTTCCGCGTTGGTCGGCGACATTCCGGCGAAGCCGACCTCGGTCGCGACGTCGCGCGCCCCGATGCTCTGGATGATCGAGTCGGCGCCGGACCCTGCGCCGAACCAGTAGTAGACGCTGCCGCGCAGGTAGAGGAACACCACTCGTGGCTTCTTCTCCGGGTCGGTGGGCGCCATCGTGCCGAGCTGCTGGATGGTCGTGCCGATCTCGGCCTGCGTGCGCTCGGAGAGCTTCTCCCCCAGCGCCGGCACGCCGAGGGCATCCGCCACGAACTGGATCTGCGGGGCGACGCCGCCGACGCCGTCCTCGTAGGCGATTGGCACCATGACGACGGGGATGCCCGCCTGCCGCAGCTGCAGTTGCACGTCGTACGGCCCGATGGAGGCGTCGGTCACGACCACGGTCGGGGCGAGCTGCAGGATCGACTCGGCGTTGAGCTCGTGCCCGTTCTGCGTGACGAGCGGCAGCTGCTCGTTGCCCGGCATGAGCTTCGTGATGTCGGTGGCGGTGTCGCGCCCGATGAGGTTGCAGCCGAAGCCGAGGCCGATGACGGCTGCCGCGAGTCCGCCGTTCTGGTTGATGGCGAGGATGCGTGTCGTGTCGGTCACGGTCGTCGCGGCGCCGTCGGAGCTCGTGAACGTCGTCGGCAGCTGCTGCACGGCGGTGGCCGCGTCGGTGACGGGGTTGATCGCCGCGGTCTGCGTGTACGCGGTGGTCGGCCCGGTGATGCTGCGCGGCTCCGGCAGCTCCGCCGAGGTGACCTGCGGGAGCACGGGGGCCACGGGGTCCGCCTGCACTGGCTGCGAGACGCACTGCTCGTTGCCTGCACCGTTGGCGGTGCCGATGTTGTGGAACCCGTTGACCCAGAGCACCGAGACGACGACCACGGCGAGCGCTGCCCAGCCGGCGCGACGGATCGTCGAGCGGCGGAAGCGGCGGAGCGTGCGTGGCAATGGCATGGGTTCCTCGGTCGTGCGTCGTCAGGTCGTGGATACGCGTGGATGCGGGGCTGGTGGGCTCAGCCGGCTCGTCCCTTGCGCCGAAGCAGCAGGATGATGCCAGCGGTCAGTGCGAGGGCGCCGACGCCGAGGGCGATCGCGAGCGTCTCCGCGCCGGTGCTGGCGAGTCCCGCGCCTCCGCCCGCCGGCCCGGTGCCGGTGCTCGCTCCTGGGCTGAGCGTCGGCGCGATGCTCTGGCCGGTGCTCGGAACGGTCGTCGGCGCTGCGGTACTCGTCGGGGTGCCCGCCGAGGTGGGCGCGACCGTGGGCGCCGGGATGGTCACCTCGACGATGCCTGACGGGGCGGTGGGGGCCGGCTCTGCGACGGCGGGCGTCGGGCTCCAGAGGCCGGTGGCCAGGGCGAGGGCGATCCCGGCGATGACCGCGAGCGCCGCGCCTCCCGCTGGGCCCCCAGCCTGGGGAGGGGCGAGCCGCTCGGCGCCCGGCGCCGCCTCGGAGTCGTAGCCGGCCATGAGGAGATCGAGCCGACGGCGACGCCAGAACCAGAAGACGATGCCAGCCGCGGCGACCAGCAGCAGCATGACGAGGGTCACGAGCGACCAGGGCAGAGCGAACGCCGAGAGGTCGGCCGTGACGGCGACGGGCACGTCCGTGAAGGCTCCGACGGGCTGCAGGTACACGGTGAGGGCACCGGTGAGCGGACCGATGGCACCCGTCGTGATCTCGCGCGTGATCGTGACCGCCGATCCGGGGAGCAGCTCGGGGATCTCGCCACCGGTCATGGCGACTCCGGCGGCCCCGCCGATGCCGCTCAGGCGCAGATCCTCGAGCGACGAGAGCCGCACGTTGCCGGTGTTCACGAGCTCGTAGCTGACGGTGGTGGTGCCTCCGCCGAAGGGGTTGACGCCAGCGGCACCCCAGTTGGTCGCGAGGCTGCGGATCTCGGCGGTTGGCGCGAGCTCTCCGCTCACGCGCATGTCGATGCGCAGTCCGAGGCGCCGCTCGACCTTGACCTGGTCGGTGGAGTCGCCGGGGAGGAGTGAAGCGACGATCGCGGCGGAGTGGTCGCCGGGCGTCGCATCCGCTGGCACCGTGAGGGTGAACGGCACGTCGATGCTCGCCCCCGGCTCGAGGGAGACCGAGCCTGTGCCCGGGGCGACCCAGGTACCCGCATCCACCGACGGCTCGCCGTTCTCCAGGATGTCGACGGCGCCCGTCGCGGTCGTGAACGCGTCGGCCGCGTAGATCGTGAGCTCGAGCGCGCCTGGCCCGGTGTTGGTCACGTTCATGGAGTCTGCGATGACGTCGCCCGGGTTGACGTCGTAGGTGAAGTTGGGTCGCCCAGAGCCCCGGTCGCCGTCGACCGTGTCGATGCTCCACGCGGGCGGCTGCGTCGTGTCAGCCTGCGCCGCGGTCGGCGCGACGAACGACAGCAGCGCCAGCAGCGAGGTCGTGAGTACGACGGATGCTGTGGCGCGAGTGCGGAGACGGATGGGGAGAGCCATGTGGTCCCTTACGTGGGGCCCTCGCGGCGGGGCCGCGGCGGAGCGAGCGAGCGATGCGGAGGAGCGGGGTGCTGCGAGGGCGGATGCTCGTGCAGCGGGGGTGCGAGTGCGCGGGAGCCTGGTGGGCTCCCGCGCACTCCTCGGCCCCTAGGAGATGGCCGAGATGGTGAGCGTGGCGGAGTACGCGCCCTGCTGCGTTGTGGTGGGGACCGTCAGCGTGAGGTCCGCACCGAGCGTTGCGCTCGCGGCGGTGTTCGACGTCGCGAGGAGCTGTGCCGTGTTGAGGCCCGTCGCCGCCGAACCAGCGGTCACGTTCGCGGCGTTGCCCGCGATGAGCTCAGGAGCCCAGCCGAGGTTCGCAGCCGAGATCGAGTCGATGCCGTTGCTGAAGTCGCTCGACTGGCCGGAGACCGTCCAGCCGTAGGCCGCGGTGCCGCCGGCACGCGTGTCCGTGACCGCGACGTCGCTGATCGAGCCTTTGGCGACGAAGGTGTCACCGGTCTGGACCGCGGTGCCGAGGTCGGCGCCGTTCTGGTCAGCCCAGGCCCACGAGAAGGAACCCGTCTCAGGGTCGACCGGCGTCACTGCGGCTTCAGGGATGACAACCTCCACGTTGCCGTCCGGCGTGCCGGGAACCTCAGGCGCTGCGATCTCCGCGTAGCTCGCGGAGAAGCCCTTCGCGACCTTCTTCGGGTCAGCCGCGCCGCCAGAGGAGTACCAGTACGACGACTGGCCCGTCTTGGCGTTGAAGTCGACGAGCGACTGCGGGAAGGAGCCCCACGTCGCGGCCGTGGTGTTCTGCGGCGATCCGGCCGTGGTGACCTCGACGCCCAGGTAGTCGGGCGTCGAGACCTCGATGCCTGTCGCGGTGACGTCGACGCCGTCGAACGTGGCGAGGTCGATCGTCTCTGGTGCGATCGGAACCCACTGCGACATGTCCTCCATCGACGTGCCGTATCCGGAGGCGGTGCCCGTGAGCGTTCCGACTCCGTTCACGACGTCGAGCACTGGGTCGGAGACCGTCCAGTACGTCAGGCCGCCGTAGAAGACGATCGTGAAGTCGCCGTCCCACGAGATGGTGCCGGTGTCGGTTGCGGGGTTGACGGTTCCAGCGCCCGCCGCGAAGTTGACCCGGTTGTTGGTCGTCGAAGCGGGTGATGGGGAGACGGCCGCGCCTGCCGCGTTCTGGCACTTGGTGCCCCAGGTTGGGGCGATCTGCTCGCCGGCTGCGTTCGGCTTCGTGATGGTCACGTTGCCCTCCGCTGCCTTGTAGAAGCCGTCGGCTTCGGTCCAGAGACGGGAGGAGCCCGTGTCGCCTGCCGTACCGGCGACGAGGAAGTTGCAGCCGCCGAAGTAGGCGCCGCCGCCGGTCTCGTCGTTGAGCTGCCACGAGAACGAGACGTTCTCGACGGTTGCGTCGCCTTCTGCGGCTGACGCTGGTGCTGCGCCGAGGCCGAGGCCCGCCGCGATGAGGCCTGTCGCGGCGAGTGTCGCGCCACCGCGAGCCAGCACAGACGACCGACCAGCCGTCCGTTCTTGCACTGCTGTCATGAGTTCTCCTGAATAGAAGTCACGGCCCCCCGACACGCGCGCAGATGCGCGGCGAGTGCCGTGTACCGAAAGCCCTACGCTTGGACGCCACCCGGTGGAACCGGTTAGGTAACGCTAAGTAAGGCAAGGGTTACCTTACGGGAGATTTTCAGGTTCGACAATGGAGCACGACGATCCGGACACGAATTCACCCCAGAACCACACGCGCCCCGTCGGCAACCACCGCGTTACCTTGGCCCGGTAGCGTTGCTCCGTGCAATCCCCCCTGGACCGATCCGCGGCAGCGCCCACGCCCCGCACGCTCATCGACGTGCTCACGGCCACCGCCACCGCGCATCCCGACGCCATCGCGATCGACGACGGCGACGCCCCGCTCAGCTACCAGGACCTGAGCGCCTACGTCGCGCAGACCGCGAAACGGCTGCAGGATGCGGGAGTTCGGCGAGGCGACAAGGTCGGTGTGCGTCTCGTCTCGGGCACCCGAGAGCTGTATGTCGCGATCCTCTCCGTCATCGCAGCCGGCGCCGCGTACGTGCCGGTCGACGTCGACGACCCCGACGAGCGCGCGGTGCTCGTGTTCGGCGAGGCCAAGGTGCGAGGGACCATCCAGGGCGACGGGGAGTTCACGCCGGCCGCCGACGGCCAAGCGAGCCCCCACCCAGCCGTTCCCCTGTTCGACGAAGGCGCACCGCATCCGGAGAGCACGAGCCTCACCGACCTCGAGGGCCCCCACCTCGACGACGACACCTGGGTCATCTTCACCTCAGGCTCGACCGGCGTACCCAAGGGCGTCGCGGTCTCCCACCGCTCGGCCGCCGCGTTCGTCGACGCCGAGGCGAAGCTGTTCCTGCAGCACGACCCCATCGGGCCAGGCGACCGCGTGCTCGCGGGCCTCTCCGTCGCCTTCGACGCCTCCTGCGAGGAGATGTGGCTCGCCTGGCGCTACGGCGCCTGCCTCGTACCAGCCCCGCGATCGCTCGTGCGATCCGGCGAGGACCTCGGCCCCTGGCTCCTCAGGCACCAGATCTCGGTCGTCTCCACCGTGCCGACCCTCGCGGCGCTCTGGCCCAGCGAGACTATCGAACAGGTCAGGCTGCTCATCTTCGGCGGCGAAGCCTGCCCGCTGGAGCTCACGCAACGCCTCGTCGGCGAAGGCCGCGAGGTCTGGAACACCTACGGACCCACCGAGGCCACCGTCGTGGCCTGTGCCGCCCTCCTCGACGGCAGCGCCCCCATCCGCATCGGCCTGCCGCTCGACGGCTGGGAGCTCGCCGTCGTCGACGCGGACGGCAGGCGCGTCACGGAAGGCGAATCCGGCGAGCTCATCATCGGCGGCGTCGGGCTCGCCCGCTACCTCGACCCCGCCAAGGACGCAGAGAAGTACGCCCCGATGGAGAGCCTCGGCTGGGATCGCGCGTACCGCTCGGGTGACCTCGTCAAATTCGAGGAAGCCGGCCTCGTATTCCTCGGGCGTGCCGACGACCAGGTCAAGATCGGCGGCCGACGCATCGAGCTCGGCGAGGTGGAGGCAGCCCTCCAGGCCGTCACCGGAGTCACCGGCTCGGCCGTCGCCGTCCGCAAGACCTCCGCCGACGTCTCCATCCTCGTCGGCTACATCGTCACCGGCGCGGGCTACGAGCGGCAGCTTGCGCGTGCCGAACTCGGCGAGCAACTCCCGAAGGCCCTCATCCCGCTCCTCGCGGAGGTCGACTCCCTCCCGACCCGCACCTCCGGCAAGGTCGACAAGAACGCCCTGCCATGGCCGCTGCCCGGCGCCGACGATGTCTCCGGTGACCTCGACGGGCACGTCGCCTGGCTCGCCGAGCAATGGCAGGCCGTGCTCGGACTGCCCGTCGGCAGCGAAGACGCCGACTTCTTCGACCTCGGCGGCGGATCCCTGTCGGCCGCCCAGCTCGTCACCCGAGTGCGCGCGCGCGTGCCTGAGTTCACGGTCGCCGACGTCTACGACCACCCCCGCCTCGGCGCCATGACCGAGTCCATCAGCGAAGCGCTCGACGACGAGGACGACGTGATCGCCTCGTTCAGCACGCCAGGCCCCACGCCGCTCTCGGCACGCATCCTGCAGATCGTCGCCGGTCTGCCCCTGCATATCCTGGCCGGCGCGCGCTGGGTCACCTACCTGCTCGCGGCAAGCGCGCTCCTGCAGCTCCTCCCCGGCTTCGACGTGCTGCCGGACGCGCCGCTCTGGCTCATCGTCGCCATGCTGATCGTCTTCGTGACCCCGTTCGGGAAGATGGCGATCTCGGTCGCCGCCGCGCGCATCCTCCTCTTCCGGCTCAGACCCGGCGACTACCGACGCGGTGGCGCGACGCACATGCGCCTGTGGCTCGCCGAGCAGGTGGCAACGCAGATCGACGCCGTCGGCCTCGCAGGCGCACCGTGGGTCGTCTACTACGCTCGCGCCCTCGGCGCCAAGGTCGGCAACAACGTCGACCTGCACTCTCTGCCGCCCGTCACCGGCATGCTGCAGCTCGGAGACGGCGCGGCCATCGAGCCGGAAGTCGACCTCACCGGCTACTGGATCGACGGCAACCTCGTGCGCATCGGCGGCATCCGCATCGGCGCGGGGGCGACCGTCGGCGCCCGAAGCACCCTCGCCCCCGGCACCAAGATCGGGCAGGGCGCCGAAGTCGCCCCGGGGTCGGCGGTCTTCGGCAGGGTCCGCTCGGGCAAGAGCTGGGCGGGCTCCCCCGCCGTGCGCGTCGGCAAGGTGCGCGCGAGCGACTGGCCGGCGGCCCGTCCACCGCAGCCCGCCGGCTGGGCAGTCGTCTACGCCATCGCCTCGGCCGCCCTCGCGCTGCTCCCCCTGTTCGCGTTCGCGGTCGGCGGCGTCGTCATCGCCGCCGGGATGCGCGGGGCCGGGACGCTCGGCGAGGCGACCCTCTCCGCGTTCGCCTGGCTCGCCCCCGCTGTCATCGCGGCCGGCATCACCTTCGCCGGCTTCGTCGTGCTCTTCGTTCGCCTCCTCTCGATCGGCCTGAGGGAAGGCACCCACCCGGTGCGCTCGAGGATCGCCTGGCAGGCCTGGTGCATCGAGCGCCTCCTCGACGCGGCCCGCACCACCCTCTTCCCGTTCTACGCGAGCCTCTTCACCCCCGTCTGGCTGCGGATGCTCGGCGCGAAGGTCGGGCGCGACGTCGAGGCCTCGACCGTGCTCCTGCTCCCCTCCATGACGCAGATCGACGACGGGGCGTTCCTCGCCGACGACACCATGGTCGCCTCCTACGAGCTGCACAACGGATGGATGCGCATCGAACGAGCGCGCATCGGCGCGCGCGCCTTCCTCGGCAACTCCGGGATGGCCGCCGCCGGGCACTCCGTCCCCCGCGACGGCCTCGTCGCCGTCCTCTCCGCCGCCCCGGCGAAGGCCAAGCCCGGCTCATCCTGGCTCGGGTCCCCGCCCGTCCGCCTCCGCCGAGTCGCCGTCGACGGAGACGAGACGCGCACCTACAACCCGCCAAGGGCGCTGCGTGTCGCGCGTGCCCTCTGGGAGCTGTGCCGCATCGTGCCCGTCATCGTCACCTGCGGGCTGGGCCTGGGCGTCCTCCTTGGACTCGCAGCCATCGAGACCTCCGTCGGCGTCGCCTGGAGCATCGTGCTCTCCGGATTCGTCCTCCTGGGTGCTGCCGCAGCATCCGCCCTCATCTCGACCATCGCCAAATGGGTCATCGTCGGTCGCATCCGCGTCTCCGAGCAGCCCCTCTGGTCGAGCTTCGTGTGGCGCACCGAGGTCGCCGACACCTTCGTCGAGATGGTCGCGGCGCCCTGGTTCGCGCGGGGCGCTGCAGGAACGCCAGCCCTCGCGATGTGGCTGCGCTCACTCGGAGCGAAAATCGGCAAGGGCGTCTGGTGCGACTCGTACTGGCTGCCGGAGGCCGATCTCGTCACGCTCGGGGACGGAGCCACCGTCAACCGGGGATGCGTCGTCCAGACTCACCTGTTCCATGATCGAATAATGAGCATGGACACCGTCACCCTCGAAGCAGGCGCAACGCTGGGACCACACAGCGTGATCCTCCCCGCCGCCACCATCGGCGCTCACGCCACCGTCGGGCCCGCGTCGCTCGTCATGCGAGGCGAGTCTGTGCCCGTCGGCAGCCGCTGGAGCGGCAACCCTATCGGCCCCTGGCGGGCCCTGAAGCTGCGCGCCTACCAGTCGAAGGCTTCATGATCCTCGCGACGAGCGCGGAGCCGCTGCCAGGCAACCCATACACGCCGCAGAGCGGCGACGTCAGCATCCGCGTCGAGCACTACGACCTGGCGCTCAAGTACCGGATGCAGAACAACCGTCTCTCGGGAACGGCGACGCTGAGCATCCGCACTGCGGTGCCGCTGACCGCGTTCTCCCTCGACCTCGTGGGGCTCCGAGCGAGCAAGGTCAACGTGCGCGGCGACAAGCAGGCCCGCTTCAAGCAGAGCGACCGCAAGCTGAAGGTCACGCTCTCCAAGCGAGTCGAGGCTGGCGACGCCATCACGCTCGAGATCGTCTACGAGGGCGCGCCCCGGCCGCGCCGCTCCCGCTGGGGAGTCATCGGCTGGGAGGAGCTGGAGGACGGCATCATCGTCGCCTCGCAGCCGACGGGAGCCCCGACCTGGTTCCCCTGCAACGACCACCCGGCCGACAAGGCCAGCTACCGCATCCAGGTCGCCGTCGACAGCAACTACGACGTCGTCGCGACCGGGACCCTGAGCTCGAGACGCGCCTCCGGCGGGCTCACGACCTGGGTGTACGAGGAAGCCGCCCCCACTGCCAGCTACCTCGTGACCCTCCAGATCGGCCGCTACCAGCGCGAGGACGTGCAGCTCGCGGGAGTGGCGGGCCACCTTCACTACCCTCCATCGCTCGCACGACGCGTCGGCACCGACTTCGCCGACCTCGCGAAGATGATGGCGACCTTCGAGCTGACGTTCGGCCCCTACCCGTTCGACACGTACGCCGTCATCGTGACGGCCGACGACCTCGAGATTCCCCTCGAGGCGCAGGGCATGGCCATCTTCGGCGCCAACCAGATCGATGGCGCACGCGGCCAGGAGCGGCTCGTCGCGCACGAGCTCGCGCACCAGTGGTTCGGCAACAGCGTCGGCGTCGCGGGCTGGCAGCACATCTGGCTGAACGAGGGCTTCGCCTGCTACGCCGAGTGGATCTGGTCAGAGGCGAGCGGCGGACCGAGCGCCGACAGCCTGGCTCGGGGCGCCCGGGCATCTCTGGCGAGGCTTCCCCAGGACCTGCTGCTCGGAGACCCGGGAGCCGAGGACATGTTCGACGACCGCGTGTACAAGCGCGGCGCGCTCACCCTGCACGCCCTGCGGCTCACGGTCGGTGATTCTGCGTTCTTCGAGATCCTCACGAGCTGGGCTCAGGTGAAGCGCTTCTCGGTCGCCTCGACGGCGGAGTTCCTCGAGCATGCGGCGTCCCTGGCGCCGGATGCTCCGCTCCAGGAGCTGTTCGACGCCTGGCTTTACCAGCTCACGCTTCCCGACCTCCCTCCGCCTCCTGCGGCGAAGGTCAGTCGCCGCTGGCGCTAGCGGTAGCCGTAGCGGTCGCGACGGCAACCACGAATCGACCGTCGACGAGGGTCTGACGGAGTCGGTAGAGCGCCCCCTCGCCCCTGATGCGGGCCAGACCGTCCGCGTCGAGCTGCACCTCGCTCGGGTCGACCCTGAGCCCACGACCGTCGGCTTTGAGGACCGCTTCGGTAGCCGTCCAGCGTTCGAGCTCTGCCGCGGCGCCGGCACCCGCCTCGAGGCCAGCCTCTTCGACGTCGAGCCCGAGGGCCGAGACATGGTCACTGTCGGCGAGCGCGACGAAGACGGCGCTGCCGGCGTAGGAGATGCTCACGAGCATCGGCTGCTCCCGCAGGCGGGGCTTCCCGTGCTCAGCGGAGCCGCAGTGCCCACACGACGCCTCGAGGAGGGGTGCGGGGTCGTCGAGCGCCACGCTGACGAGCAGCCGCCCGGTGAGGAAGGCATCCGCCCGGGCATCGTTCAGGTGAGCGAGGCGCTTCCGGTCATCCGCGGAGAGCAACCCGAGCGCCTGCCTGCGCTGGCGAGGGCTCAGGCTCGTCGCCTCTGCGCCGAGGAGCCTTGCACTGCCGAGCCGCAGTTCAGTGAAGTCCATATGACGCCTCTGATCGAGGACGACGCGGGAGCACGGATCCGTGCGAACAGCGGAAGCCCCGCGTGCGAGTGCACGCGGGGCTTCCGCTGGGACGCGACAAAGCGCAGCCGTCCTCGATCGACCCGGGACGGTTACGCCGACTTCTCGGCGCGCAGCTCCGGCCGAGGGATGATCGTCGGCGCCGCGTTCTTGAGCACGACGTCGCGCGTGATCTCGACACGGCTCGCGTCGTCGAGAGACGGAACATCGAACATGACCGGCCCGAGCGTCTCCTCGAGGATGGCGCGGAGGCCACGAGCGCCCGTCTGCCGCAGCACGGCGAGGTCGGCGATCTCCTCGAGCGCACCCTCGTCGAAGACGAGCTCGACGCCGTCGAGTTCGAACATCTTCTGGTACTGCTTCACAAGCGCGTTGCGCGGCTGCGTGAGGATGTCGATGAGCGCTCCACGGTCGAGCGGCGACACCGTCGTGATGACGGGAAGACGACCGATGAACTCCGGGATGAGCCCGAACTTGTGGAGGTCTTCTGGCAGCACCTCGCTATAGAGGTCGCGGTCGTCGTTCTTCGAGTGCAAGGGGGCACCGAAGCCGATGCCCTTCTTGCCCGCACGCTGCGAGACGATCTCCTCGAGCCCAGCGAACGCCCCGGCGACGATGAACAGCACGTTGGTCGTGTCGATCTGGATGAACTCCTGCTGCGGGTGCTTGCGGCCACCCTGCGGCGGCACCGAGGCGACCGTGCCCTCGAGGATCTTCAGCAGCGCCTGCTGCACGCCCTCGCCGGAGACGTCGCGCGTGATGGACGGGTTCTCCGCCTTGCGCGCGATCTTGTCGATCTCGTCGATGTAGATGATGCCCGTCTCGGCGCGCTTCACATCGAAGTCGGCGGCCTGGAGGAGCTTCAGGAGGATGTTCTCGACGTCCTCGCCGACGTAGCCGGCCTCGGTGAGCGCCGTTGCATCAGCGACCGCGAACGGCACGTTGAGGCGCTTCGCGAGCGACTGCGCCAGGTAGGTCTTCCCGCACCCGGTTGGGCCGATGAGCATGATGTTGCTCTTCGAGATCTCCACCTCGTCGACGCGGTCTTCGGCCGAGGTGATCTGGCCGAGCGCGCGGACGCGCTTGTAGTGGTTGTAGACCGCGACGGCGAGTGCCTTCTTCGCGGGCTCCTGACCGATGACGTACTCCTCGAGGAACGCGAAGATCTCTCGCGGCTTCGGGAGCTCGAAGTCCTTGACCTCGCTGGTCTCGGAATCGGCCATGCGCTCTTCGATGATCTCGTTGCACAGCTCGACGCATTCGTCGCAGATGTACACACCAGGACCAGCGATGAGCTGCTTGACCTGCTTCTGGCTCTTGGCGCAGAACGAGCATTTCAGCAGCTCGCTGCTTTCACCGATACGTGCCATGAGGACCTCCTTCGCGGTCTGCCAAGACTAACCCGAACCGCCGACATTGCCCGGATGGCCGCGCCAGGGGCACTCCCCGGCGCGGCCATGGACATTGCAGCGTGTTCGATTCGGTCGGATCGAACTAGTCGATGATGACCGGCTCGGCGCCCTTGCGGCTCGTGAGCACCTGGTCGATGAGGCCGTACTCCAGCGCCTCGGCGGCCGACAGGATCTTGTCGCGCTCGATGTCGCGGTTGACCTTGTCGAGCGACGTGCCGGAGTGACGCGCCAGCGCCTCTTCGAGCCACGTGCGCATCCGCAGCACTTCCTGCGCCTGGATCTCGATATCCGATGCCTGCCCCTGGCCGGCACCGCCGGTGGAGGGCTGGTGGATGAGCACGCGAGCGTTCGGCAGAGCCAGACGCTTGCCTGGCTGTCCGGCCGCGAGCAGCACGGCAGCCGCCGACGCCGCCTGGCCGAGGCACACGGTGGAGACCTCGGGGCGGATGTACTGCATGGTGTCGTAGATCGCCGTCATGGCCGTGAACGAGCCACCGGGCGAGTTGATGTACAGCGTGATGTCGCGGTCCGGGTCCTGGCTCTCGAGCACGAGGAGCTGGGCCATGATGTCGTCCGCCGACGCGTCATCGACCTGCACGCCGAGGAAGATGATGCGGTCCTCGAAGAGCTTCGCGTACGGGTCCTGGCGCTTGTAGCCGTAGGCCGTGCGCTCCTCGAACGTCGGCAGGATGTACCGCGACGACGGGGTCTGGACGCCTGCCGTCGAGCCGCCGGTCAGAAATGGGGTGTTCATATGCTCTGGCTTCCTTACTCTGCCGACTCGGACGTGGACTCGGCGTCGCGCTTGGTGCCGCCGCCGCCCGTGACCTCGGTTGCCGAGGAACGGATGTGGTCGACGAACCCGTAGGCCAGCGCCTCGTCGGCGTTGAACCAGCGGTCGCGGTCGCCGTCCTCGTTGATCTGCTCGAGGCTCTTGCCCGTGCGCTGCGCCGTGATCGACGCGAGGCGGGCCTTCATGTCGAGGATCAGCTGCGCCTGGGTCTGGATGTCGCTCGCCGTGCCACCGAATCCGCCGTGCGGCTGGTGCAGCAGCACTCGCGCGTTCGGCGTGATGTAGCGCTTGCCCGGCGCACCTGCGGTCAGCAGGAGCTGGCCCATCGATGCCGCCATGCCGATTCCCACGGTCACGATGTCGTTCGGCACGAACTCCATCGTGTCGAAGATCGCCATACCGGCGGTGATCGATCCACCCGGCGAGTTGATGTAGAGGTAGATGTCTCGCTCAGGATCCTCTGCAGCAAGCAGCAGGATCTTGGCGCAGATCTCGTTCGCGTTCTCGTCGCGCACCTCGGACCCGAGCCAGATGATGCGGTCTTTCAAAAGCCTGTCGAAGACGCTGTTCGGCAGTTGAATATCAGCCACGGTCGCTCCATTTCCCTAACGGTCGTCACCGAATCTAGTGGAGCCACGAGGCCAGCGCTGGCCTGTTCGCCCACGGCACACGGTGCCTGGCAAAGGGCAGGGGATGCACGAAGCGCCGCCGGCGTTATGCCGGCGGCGCTTCGTGGAGTGGGCGGGAGGCTACTTGGCCTCGTCGTCCTTGGCTTCGTCGGCGGCGACCTCGTCGGACTCGACGGCGTCAGCCGATTCCTCGGCCTCCGCTGCGGCTGCCTTGTCCTTGGCGCGCTGCACGGCCACCGTGAACTCGGAGATGTCGACGGCTTCGCCGTTGGTGTCGACGACCTCGGCCTTGTCGAGGACGAAGAGGATCGCCTTCGAGCGTGCGACCTCGCCGATCATGCCGGGGAGCTGGTTGTTCTCCTGCAGCACGCCGATGAACTCCTGCGGAGCCATGCCGTACTGGGCTGCCGACTGGATGAGGAACTGCGTGAGCTCGTCCTGCTCGACCTCGACGCCCTCAGCCTTGATGACCTCGTCGAGGAGCACCTGCTGGCGGAACGACTTCTCGGCGTTTGCGCGAACCTCGACGCCGTGCTCGTCGTCGGGCTGGAGGCCCTCCTGCTCGAGGTGGCGCGTGACCTCGTCGTTGATGAGCGTCTCGGGGAGCGGGATCTCGACGAGCTCGAGGAGCTGCTCGACGATCTTCTCGCGGGCCGCGTCGACCTGCGCGAACGTCTTCTTGCTCTTGGCCTGCGTCTCGAGGTCTGCGCGGAGCTCCTCGATGGTGTCGAACTCGCTCGCGATCTGCGCGAACTCGTCGTCGATCTCGGGCAGCTCGCGGTCCTTCACGGACTGCACCGTGACGGTGATCTCCGCTTCCTTGCCCTCGTGCTCGCCGCCGAGCAGCGTGGAGCGGAAGGTGGTCTCTTCGCCTGCGGTGAGCGTGAGGAGCGCCTCGTCGGTGCCCTCGAGAAGCTGGCCGGAGCCGAGCTCGTAGGAGATTCCCTCAGCTTCGTCGACCTTGTCGCCGTCGACCATGGCGATGAGGTCGAGCGTCACGAAGTCGCCGTCCTCGATCGGGCGGTCTGCCGTGACGAGCGTGCCGAAGCGCTTGCGGAGCTCTTCGAGCTCTTCGTCGACGTCAGCCGCGTCGACGACTGCAGCCTCGACCTCGACCTTGATGCCGTCGTACGACGGGAGCTCGATGGACGGACGCGAGTCGACCTCGACCTCGACGACGAGGTCGCCGGAGAAGTCCGCGACGTTCGGCGTCTCGACGACGTCAGCCTTCGGGCGTCCGAGCGGCTGCACGTCCGACTCCGAGACGGCCTGGTTGAAGAAGACGTCGAGTCCGTCGGAGATCGCCTGGTCGAGGACCGCGGCGCGACCGACGCGCTGGTCGATGATCGGCGTCGGAACCTTGCCGCGGCGGAAGCCGGGGACCTGGATCTGCTCTGCGATGGTGCGGTAGGCCGAGTCGACGTATGGCTTGAGTTCAGCCGGTTCTACGTTGATCGTCAGCTTGACGCGGGTCGGGTTGATCTGTTCGACCGAGGTCTTCACGTGGGGCATCTCCTGAGATACGTGGGGTGACTGCGCGGATTCGCGCGTGGAGCGGGGTGCGACTGCACGCCGCGCACCACCCAGATGGGCGTATCGCCGCACTGATGCGGCTGCGGACAGCCTACGGCACCCACAAACGACAGCACTCTACCGGCAATCAGGATCGTCGTGGGCGGGGAGGCACAATGCGCGCCCTCGTCCGCGCGCGAGAAGTCAGCCAGAAGCAGGCTGACGGACGCGGGAACCTGCATCTCGCTCACTCTTCGCCTCCGGCGAGGGCGGAGGGCGGGAGGGACCAGCAAAGAGGGGGACGGGGAC
>NZ_LR733185.1:170965-223855 GCF_902506465.1 Pseudoclavibacter sp. 8L
CCCCGGCCCCGTCGCTCGAGCGTCCAGCTGCTGCTCCTTGTGCTCGGCATCGGGCTCCTCAGCATCGCAGCGGTCGTCTTCCTCACCTTCGCCTGGGTCGTCTTCGGCGTCGAGGTCAAGGCGGCCATCACCGCCGGCGTGACACTCGCGGTCATCGCGACCGCCAGCATCCTGAAGCGCCGGAGGCTCTCGGCCACGGCGGAGGGGATCGGCGCGCTCGGTGTCGTGCTGGTCGTCCTCGACGTGTGGGCAGTCCAGGCCACGGGTCTCCTCGGTGCCGACGACGTGCCGGGAACGCTCTACTGGGGCATCGGCCTCCTCGGCGCGACGGCGGCCTTCGAGGCCTGGCACCGCCTCTCGCACCTCCGCGCCCCGGGCATAGCCGCGAGCCTCACCGTGCTGCCCGCCCTCGCGCTCACCGCGGCCGGAGCCACCTCCACGCTCCTGTCCCCCGTGCAGCGCCTGGTGCTCGCGCTCGTGCTGGCCGGTGCCGCCTCCGCGCTGCACGTCCTGCTGCGCGTCAGGCCGCCCGTCTCGGCCCCGACACAGGGCCCACCCGCCGCCGACTCGTTCACCAGTGCAACTCCGCGCTCGCTCGAGCGCTGGATCCTCGCCGTCACGGGCGTCGTAGCACTCGCCGGCGGCGTGCTCTGCGGCGCGGCGGCGGCAACCGGCAACGACCCCTGGCTCGGGTACGCGCTCCTCTTCCTCATCGCTGCGGCTTCGGCGGCCCTGCTCGCCTGGCTCGTCAGCCAGGAACGCGGAGCACTCGCCGCGCGCAGCCTCCTCATCGCCTTCGGCATCCTGACGGCGCTCTCGCTCGGGGCCGTCCCCCTAAGCTTCACCGAGGCTGCGCGCCTCGCGCTCTCGCTTGCGCTCATCCCGATCCTGCTGGCCGCAGCCCAGGTGCTCAGATCCCGACTCGCCGCGACAGCACGCCCGCAGTCCTCCGCGTTGCAGCTCGCGGTCATTTCGCTGAGCTTCACGACGCTCGCAGCGGCTGCGGTCCCGGTGATCTCGCTCGGCCTCTCGGTCGTCTCAGCCGACTCCGTGCTGTCCTTCGCCGCCGCTGACCAGGCCGGCATGGCACAGGCGCTCTCGGGCGCCGAGCTCCGCACCTGGTGGGCCATCGCGGGCGGTGCGCTCGGGCTCGCCGTGGCAGCAGGGCTGCTGCAGCTCGTGCCCGGCCGGGTCCGGCAGCTGACCCCCGCCTTCGCGGCGGCGGGATCGTTCCTCGCACTGTGCGCTGCCGCGAGCGCTCCTGGGGCGCTTGCCGTCACCATCGCGAACCTGCTGATCGCCGCGGCCTCCGTCGCGGGAGCGATCGTCCTCGCCCGCGAGCGGCTGGCTCCTCCTACCGCCGCAGTCCCCACGACTGCCCTCAGAATCGTGCTCCAGTGCGTGGCCGGCGTCGCGATCCTCGCGCTGCTGGCGGCGGGGCTCGCGGTGCGACCCGTCGAGATCGGCGCGCTTGTCGTCGGCGCTGCGCTCACCTTCGGACTCCGGTTCTCGGCCGCGCGCACCTCGCCGCTCCGGCCCGTCCTCACCGCGCTCACGGCAGCGCAGCTGCTCGCCGTCCCCCTGCTCGTCGCGTTCGTGCGGGACGCCTGGACGACCCCGGAGCCATCGGGGACGAACCTCGCCATCACGTGCTCCTACCTCGGCATCGCGCTCCTGCTCGCCGCCTCGCTGCTGCTCCCACGACCGTGGCTCTCCGTCGCCGAGCGCATCCTGCTCGCCTCCGCGGCAGCCCTCCCCGCCTTCGTCGCCTCCTTCGTGCTGCTCGCGCTCCTCAGGTCGAGCGCGGCGCGAAGCGACGACGGCGCCCTCCTGACGAACGCCGCCTGGCCGCTCGGAGCCCTCTGGCTGAGCTGCGCCGCGCTCGGCGCGCTGCTGTGCGCCGCGTGCGTGCTCGTCGCCCTGCGCCGCCGGCAGGACGAGGATGCACCCGCCGTGGTGCCGCTCCTCGCCGTCCTGCCCCCAGCTCTCTGGGCAACGCTCGGGGCGCTCGTCACGGCGTTCGTGACGGCGCAGTTCCTTCCGCCGGTCGTGGCCTCCCTGGGCGTCGCCGCCGCGGCGCTGACTGCCGGTGGCACCCTCGCGGCCCGACTTCGCGGCGCTCAGGGAAGCAGGGTCCTCTCCGCCGAGCTCGCAGCCACCGCCGTCGCGCTCGTCTCCCTCGTGAGCACGCCGTTCTTCACCGGCGCCTTCGAGTCGACCGCCGGAGCCCAGTACCTCGCGGCGACGATCGCGACTTCGGCCGCCGTACCGGTGCTGCTCGCGATCTCCCCCGCAGGGCTGTTCCGCGCGCGCGGACGAGCCTCGATCGCCTGGATCGGCGTGGGCCTCCTCACTGCCGCCTGGTACGCCTTCGCCACCGGCACCCCCGGCATCACGAGCTCCGAGGGCTTCCATCTCCCCGCCGGAGTCCCGCTTGTCGTCTCCGCGCTCCTGCTCTGGTGGTTCGGCCGGGCGCGGAGCGCTGGCGAGCCGGCACGAGCGGCCGCCTTCGTCCTCGCCGGCGGGCTCGTGCTCTCGACGGTCGTCCCCGCGATCACGTCAGCCGAGACGACCACGAGCACGCTGCTGTACTTCCTCGTCGGCATCGTGGTCGCCCTGGGGGTCGCCCTTGCAGCGAGCATCCTCAGCGTCCCGGCCCACGCGCGTCCGCTGCTCATCTCGCTGAGCGCCTCGGCCGCCGGCGTGGCCGTGCTCACGGCGCTCGCCCACGTCGAAGCGAACCTGACCGGCGACCTCAACCCGCACGGCGTGCTCACCGTCCTGATCACGAGCGTCGAGGCACTCGTGTGGCTCACGGCCTGCGTCCTGCTCGTCGGCACCGTGTCGTGGCTGCTGCTGCGGCCCGTCTGGGCTGCGGATGAAGCCAGCGCCCGCCGCAAGCTGCTCGTCGCCCTCCTCGCAGCGACCGGCGGCGCCGTCGTCATCGCGCTCCTGCTCACCGCCCAGTTCGAGAGCGCCATTCTCCTGCTCGGGCTGGCACTGCTCGCGGGCCTCCTCGCAGCCGTCCTGCCCGATCGCCTCGTCTCCGCCGTCGGGCGCGCCGGACTCGCCCTCGTCGGCTTCCTGGCGCTCGCATCCCACGGTGTCGCCGTGACGGTCGGCACACCCAGCGGGCCGAGCAGCCCCTGGATCCAGCAGCAGACGGGCATCACCGTGCTCCTCGTCGGCCTCGTCGCGGCAGCCATCGTCGTGATCGCCCGAGTGCTCTCCGCCCCGAACCTGCTCGTGAGGCTCGCCAGCTACGCCACCACGATCCTCGCGACCTGGCTGCTCGTCGACCACCTGCAGGCCATCGGTGTCGAGAGCGTCTCCCCCGTGCAGATCGCCGCCACAGCCGGAGTCATCGGAACGCTCACCGCCTTGGCCGGTGTGCTCCTGGCTCCCGAGGGAACGCGCCGAGGAGACGGGATCGCGCTGCGCGCGCTCGGCCTCCTGACGGCGCTGGCCGGCGTCCCCCTCGCAGCGGGAGCCTCGCGCGCCCGAGTCGAAGGGTTCGCCGATTGGAGCGCGCTCCCGACGGCAGTCGCCCTGCTCGCGGCCGCCGCAATCGTCGCGAGCCTCCATGTCGGGGCGCGCTCGCCGTACGCGATCCTCCGCTACCTCGGCGTGCCGGTGCTCGCGCTCGCCTGGGTCTGGGAAGTGCTCGGGAACTGGGACGACTCCTCTCTGTTCGTGGCCTTCGGCGGAGCGTTCCTCGTGTTCTTCGCAGCTGGCACCGCGACTGCCGCGACCGGCCGTCTCGGCGACGAGCCCCGTCCGCCAAGCGTCGAGAGCCTCCTGTGGCTCGCAGCGGCACCCGGCATCTGGCTCAGTGCGGGCGCGATCGCCGCGGTCGCGCAGCCCCTCGACGAACCCGGCGCGCGCATCCTGTCCCTCTCGGTGCCGGAGCTCGCACTCGCCATCCTGACCCTCGCGCTGGTCGTCGTGTGCACCGTCGCGCCCGTTGCAGCGCGGATGCGCGCCTCGGCCAACGCGCTCGGCGTCGGCTCGTCGATCTCGGCCGCCGTGCTCGGCCCCGCCCTGGTCATCGCAGCGCAGGGACCCCTGACCCCGGTCACCCTGCCGCTCTGGGGCGTCCTGCCTGCCTGCTTCGTGCTGCTCTTCGCGAGCGCGCTGTGGCGGCGCCAGCACCAGCTCGAGAACCCGCGCCTCGCGGCGCTCGCCTCGACGGTGCTCGTGCCCCTCGCCATCACGGCGCTGGTGCTCTCCGCCCTCCCGAGCATCCTGCGACGCGAGGTCGAGAACGGCCAGCAGCTCGCACTCACCTGGGTGCTGGTGCTCTGCGCGGTCACGATGGCGAGCCTGGTCCGCCCGGAGCTGCTCCCGACTCTGGCGCCAGCTCAGTCGGCCCCCGGCGCTCGGCCCTCGCTGCGCGTCCCCGTCCTCGCGTTCTCCGCCGCCGCCCTCGTCGCCGTCATCGGCTTGGTGGCTACCGATGCGCCGGCCCCATGGCTCGAACTCGCGACGGCGCCCCTCGGCGCCACGCTGCTGGCGGGAGGCCTGTTCTTCCTCGACAAGCGCCCCGCGCTGCGCAGCTGGGCCGCGCTCACCCCAGGCCTCGCCTTGCTGCTGGTCCCCAGCTACCTCGCGCAGTTCGCCGACCCGGCACCCTGGCGTCTCATCCCCCTCGGCCTCGGCGCCGTCGGCGTCACCGTCTGGGGAGCCACGCGACGCCTCCAGGCTCCGCTCGTCTTCGGCGCGATCATCACCGTGCTCCACGCGGTCACCGCGTTCCGCCAGCAGCTCGCCGTCGTCGCCGGCGTCGTCCCCTGGTGGGCGTGGCTCGCACTCGCGGGCACGGTACTCGTCGTCATCGCGACCACCTACGAGGCGAGACTGCGCGACGCGAAGCGCGCCGCGGCGTCCATCCGCTCGCTCAGGTGAGCGCCGGCTGTCAGCTCGTGAGAAACGTCAGAGCTGGCAGCCGGGGCACCAGTAGAGCTTGCGGGCCTGCATCTCCTCGAGGGCGATGGGAGTCCCGCAGACACGGCACGGCTCCCCGGCACGGCCGTAGACCCAGTGCCGGTCCTCGCGGTTCTCGAGGGCGGCCGCCTTGGCCTTCCCGCGAAGCCCGTCGATCGTCATCATCTGGCCAACCTCGACGCCGATCTTGAGCAGCTTCGTCCAGTCGCGCCACAGCTCCCTGAGCTGCTCGTCGGTGAGCTGCGAGGTTGGCGTATGCGGGTTGATACCCGCCCGGTAGAGCATCTCAGCCCGGTAGACGTTGCCGATGCCGCTCACGATCTGCTGATCCATGAGCACGATGCCGATGGGCGTGCGCTTGCCCCGCGCACGCTCGAGGAAGCGTGCCTCCGCCTTCGCACCGCGGTCGACGAGCGGATCCGGTCCCAGCTTCTCGATGCGCGCAGCGACCTCGTCGCCCGTCATGAGCTCGCACGCGGTCGGACCGCGGAGGTCGGCGCACGTCTCTGCAGTGAGGAGCCGCAGCCGCACGGCTCCGACGGGCTCCGGCGGCCACTGCGAGAGCTCCTGCTCGCGCTCAGCCTCGGCCATCTTCAGTCGCGTGCGCCTCGGGGCCCCGATGCTCGACAGCGAGGTCTCACCCCGCGAGTCCTCGATCGTCACACCGGGACGGGTGCGCGAGTACTCGCCGGTCTGCCCGAGCGTCGTCGAAACCTGACCCGAGAAGTCCCAGGCGCCATAGATGCCGAGGTGCACGCGCAACCAGATGCCGCCCTCGAACCGCGAGAACATGTGCTTGCCGACCGCGAAGGTCTCGACCATCTCGCGGTCGTCGATCTCGGCAGCCCCCTCGACGAAGCGCCCCTGCGGCGAGGACGCCGAGACGACACGCCCCGCATAGTTCGCAGTGAACTGGCGGGCTATTCGGTGGACGGAGTGACCCTCAGGCATTCCCCGCCGGCGTCTCAGACTCCACCATCGGCGGCACGACGGTGCCGACGGCGCCAAGCACCGACTTCCCGGCGATCTTGCCGGTCTGCTCGTACTCGGCGAGCTGCGAGATGCGGCGCAGGTGGCGCTCTTCTCCCGGGAACGGCTCGGCGATGAAGATGTCGATGAACCGCAGCGCATCCACGATCTCGTGCTGCCTCGCGCCGATGGAGATCACGTTCGCGTTGTTGTGCTCACGCGCCAGCTGCGCCGTGGCGTCGCTCCACGCCAGCGCCGCGCGCACACCCGTGACCTTGTTGGCCGCGATCTGCTCGCCGTTGCCGGAACCGCCGAAGACGACGCCGAGCGACTTCGAGCCGTTGGCCCAGTCGTTGGCGACAGCCTGAGCCGCGTTGATGCAGAACGACGGGTAGTCGTCGAGGGCGTCGTACTCGGACGGGCCGTGGTCGACGACCTCGTGACCCTGATCGCGCAGGTGCTCCTGCAGCTGCTGCGAGAACTCCAGTCCAGCGTGATCCGTCGCCACGTGGATGCGCATCAGTCGAACACCGGTCCGCGGGTGCGGCTGCGCTTGAGCTCGAAGAAGCCGTCGACCGACGCGGCCATCACGACGCCGTCGAACAGGCGAAGCGCCTCCTCGCCCTTCGGCGCAGGAGAGACGACGGGTCCGAAGAAGGCGACGCCGTCGATGGCGATGATCGGTGTTCCGACCTCGTCGCCGACACGCTCCATGCCGGAAAGGTGGCTCGCGCGGTATCGCTCGTCGAACTCGCCGGCGTCGGCGCGCTCGACGATCGACTCGGGGATCTCCAGCTCGCTGATCGCCTCCTGCAGCACCTCGTCGCGGTCCTTGCGGCCACCCGGGTGGATGCGCGTGCCGAGCGCGTCGTAGAGCGCCTTGACCTTCTCGTTGCCGAGGTCCTGCTCGACGCCGGCGACGACGCGGCCGAGGCGGGACGTTCCCTGCAGCATGTCGCGGTACGACTGCGGGATGTCCTTCTCCTCGTTGAGGAGCTCGAGGCTCATGATGTGCCAGGTGACGTCGAGGTCACGATGGCGAGCGACCTCGTCGATCCATCGCGAGGTCATCCAGGCGAATGGGCAGATCGGGTCGAACCAGAAATCTACTTTGATCGGTGCGGGCATACGCATAAGCCTACTCGGCAGGACTAGGCTGGCCGCGCCGCAAGCCCGGAACCTCCGGGCTCCCTCACACCAAAGGAGCTGGAATGCCCGGAGAGAACCTGACTCGCGCTGAGTCGGTCGAGCGTCGAGGAGTTGTGCTCGGTGTCGAGCACTACGACGTCGCACTCGACCTCACGACGGGTCCTGAGACGTTCCGCTCGATCACGACGGTCACGTTCTCGGCGGTTCCCGGCTCGTCCACCTTCATCGACGCCATCACCCGTCAGGTGAACAGCGTCGTACTCAACGGCGAGGCGCTCGACGTCGCTGCCGTGAACGATGGGGTGCGCATCCAGCTGCCGAACCTCGCCGAGCACAACACGCTCACGGTCGACGCGGATGCGATCTACATGAACACGGGCGAGGGCCTGCACCGCTTCGTCGACCCCGCTGACGGCGAGGTGTACCTCTACTCGCAGTTCGAGGTGCCCGACTCCCGCCGCATGTTCACGGTGTTCGAGCAGCCGGATCTGAAGGCGAGCTTCACGTTCCACGTCACGGCCCCCGCGGCGTGGCAGGTCATCTCCAACGAGCCGTCGCAGGCGCCTCAGCCCATCGACGAGGGGCGTGCCGTCTGGCACTTCGCGACGACACCGCGCATCTCGAGCTACATCACGGCGCTCGTGGCCGGCCCCTACACGGTCGTGCGCGACGAGCTCACCTCGATCGACGGACGCACGATCCCGCTCGCTGTGTACTGCCGCACGTCCCTCGCGCCGAACCTGGACGCCGACAACATCTTCCGCACCACGAAGCAGGGCTTCGAGTACTACGAGAAGGCCTTCGGGGTTCCGTACCCCTTCACGAAGTACGACCAGCTCTTCGTGCCCGAGTTCAACGCGGGCGCCATGGAGAACGCCGGGTGCGTCACGTTCACGGAGACCTACGTGTTCCGGTCGAAGGTCGCGGATGCGGTGCGCGAGCGCCGCGTCGTCACGATCCTCCACGAGCTCGCCCACATGTGGTTCGGCGACCTCGTCACCATGAAGTGGTGGAACGACCTCTGGCTCAACGAGTCGTTCGCGGAGTTCATCTCGACGCTCGCGACCGCTGAGGCCACCGAGTGGACCGAGAACTGGGTCACCTTCAACGCCAGCGAGAAGTCGTGGGCGTACCGACAGGACCAGCTGCCCTCCACGCACCCGATCGTCGCGGAGATCCGCGACCTCGACGACGTGCAGGTCAACTTCGACGGCATCACCTACGCCAAGGGTGGATCGGTCCTCAAGCAGCTCTTCGCCTGGGTCGGCCGCGACGCGTTCTTCGCCGGTATCAACGCGTACTTCCAGAAGCACGCGTGGGGCAACACGGAGCTGCGCGACCTGCTCGTGGAGCTCGAGACCACAAGCGGCCGCGACCTCACCGAGTGGAGCGCCAAGTGGCTCGAGACGGCCGGAGTCAACACGCTCCGCCCCGTCTACGAGCTGGACGAGCAGGGAAACTTCGCGTCGTTCGCCATCGAGCAGACGGCGACCGACGAGCACCCCACCATCCGTCCGCACCGCCTCGCGATCGGCCTCTACAACGTGCAGGGCGACGAGCTGGTGCGCATCCACCGCTTCGAGCTCGACGTCGACGGGGCGCGGACCGAGGTGCCGAGCTTCGTCGGCGGTGCGCTCCCCGACCTCATCATCGTGAACGACGACGACCTCGCCTACGCGAAGATCCGTCTCGACGAGCACTCGGTCGCCACGGTCCAGCAGCACCTCCCGAAGCTGCGTGCTCCCCTTTCCCGCTCGCTGGTCGTCAGCTCGCTCTGGGACGCGACCCGGGATGCGGAGCTGCGCGCACGCGACTTCATCCGCACCGTCCTCGGCGTCATCGGCACCGAGACCGAGTCGACGACTCGCCGCACGGTGCTCGGCCAGCTCATCTCCGCGGCCAAGTTCTACACGGCGCCGGAAGACCGGGCCGAGATCGTCGAGGTCGTCACCGACGAGCTCTTCGAGCTGGCGAAGCAGGCCGAGGCGGGATCGGACGCGCAGTTCAGTTTCGTCAAGTCGTTCGCCTCGCTCGCGGAGAGCCCCGCGCAGCTCGACGCCGTCGCCGCGCTCTTCGACGGCACGTTCAAGCTCGAGGGCCTCGACATCGACACCGACCTCGGCTGGGAGCTCCTCTACGCGCTCGTCGCGGGCGGCCGCGCCGGCGAGTCCGAGATCGCGGCGAGGCTCGAATCCGACCGCACGGCGGACGGCGAGCGCAGCGCGGCACATGCCCGGGCAGCGATCCCGACGGCCGAGGGCAAGGAAGCGGCCTGGGCGTCCGTCATGGATCGCTCGGACGCGACCAACGCCATCGTGCGCGCAACCGTCGCCGGCTTCGACCGAGTCGCCGACGAGGCGCTCCTCGAGCCGTTCGTCGACCGCTACTTCGGTCACATCTCGACGATCTGGGCCGACCGGAGCTTCCAGATCGCGGAGACCCTCATCGAGGGCTTCTTCCCCGCGGGCCTCGCGACGGCCCGCGTCCGCGACGCGGCCGACCAATGGCTCGCGAACAACGAGGGGGCGGCGCCCGCGTTCCGCCGCTTGATCATCGAAGGCCGCGCCGGAGTGGAGCGCGCCCTCGCCGCTCAGGAGCGCGACGCGCAGCCAGAGTAGGCGCTGCAACGCGAAGAGGACGCCTCCCATGGGAGGCGTCCTCTTCGCGTTGCAGCTGGCGGTGTGCTGCGGTCGAGACGCTACTCGGCGAGTGCCGCCTCGATCGCCGCGACGACCTCGGGAGCGTCCGGCTCCGTCGTCGGGCGGAAGCGGGTGACCTTGCCGTCGCGTCCGATGAGGAACTTCTCGAAGTTCCAGCTCACGCGGCCGGCCTTGCCATTCGCGTCCGGAGTCTTCGTCAGCTCCGCGTACAGCGGATGCTGCGACCGGCCGTTGACCTTGACCTTCTCGAACATGGGGAAGCTGACGCCCCACGTGAGCGAGCAGTACTCCTTGATCTTCTCGGTGTCGGAGTACTCCTGCAGGAACTGGTTGCTGGGGAATCCGAGCACCGTGAAGCCCTGCGCGCCGTACTGGCGCTGCAGCTCCTCGAGCTTCTCGTACTGCCCCGAGAGGCCGCACTTCGAGGCGACGTTGACCACGAGCTTCACCGGCTCGTAGGTGGCGAGCTTCTTGGCCTCGCCGTCGATGGTGGTGACTTCGATGTCGTTCACGTTCAGGCTCATAGGTGTGGCAACCGGAGGAGGCGCCCGCCTATTCCATGTCGACGCAGCTCGGATCGGGCTCACACGAGACGGATAGGCGCATCCGCCTACACTCGAGGCGCTATGGCAGAATTCTGGACTTCCCTCACAACCGCGCTCGCCCCCTTCGACATCCCCATCACGATCGTCTTCTACATCCTCGGGGCGTTCGTGTTCCGGTGGATCCTGCTGCGGCTCATCGACCGCTCCGTGAAGCAGATCGTGAGCGGCGTCAAGAAGAAGCGCGGGGTGACGGACACGCAGGCCATCTCGGTCCGCTCGCCGCTCGCGGCTGTCAGGACGGTGCAGCGCACGCGCACGATCGGGTCGGTGCTGACGAACATCGTCAACGTCGTCATCGTGGTCATCCTCATCGTCATGATCATCGCGAAGATCGACCCGGGCATCCTCGCGTCCCTCTCCCTCCTGAGCGCGGCTGTCGGTGCCGGTCTCGGTTTCGGCGCGCAGCGCATCGTCGGCGACGTCCTCAACGGCCTCTTCATGGTCATGGAGGATCAGCTCGGTGTCGGCGACGTCATCGACATGGGCGAGGCGACGGGTGTCGTCGAGAAGGTCGGCGTGCGCATCACGCAGATCCGCGACGTCGAGGGCACGCTGTGGTTCGTCCGCAACGGCGAGATCCAGCGCGTCGGCAGCTTCTCGCAGGGCTGGAACCGCATCGTGTTCGACCTTGCGGTTCCCTACGAGACTTCCCGCGCGCACGTCGAGCGGGTCATGCTCCATGCGGCGAAGGAGCTCACGGAAGACCCAGACTGGATGGACTACTTCATCGGAACACCCGAGATGTGGGGTATGGAGTCCATCTCCTCAGACGCTGTTGTCCTCCGTCTCACCATCCGCGTCCGCCCCGGCACGCGCTGGGAAGTGGAGCGAGAGCTGCGGGCCCGCACTCAGGACGCGCTAAAGTCGGCCGATATCAACCTGCCATCCCTGAAGGCGATCGTGCTCGAGGGGACTGACGGCCAGCCGACGGCCGGAGGAGGTGCCTGATGACGAACAACCCCATCCACCTCCGAGCCTCAGAGGGCGGGGGCTCGGCTCTCCCGACGCTCTACGACGAGATCGGCGGCATGCCCGCCTTCGACAAGCTCGCCCACGCGTTCTACGAGGGGGTGCGCGACGACGAACTCATGTGGCGCATGTACCCGCAGGACGACCTCGAGGGGGCGACCTGGCGACTCGGCCACTTCCTCGCCCAGTACTTCGGCGGGCCGAGCGAGTACAGCGCAGAACGCGGACATCCGCGGCTCCGGATGCGCCACAACGCGTTCCACATCAACCCGGAGGCGAGAGAGCACTGGCTGCGGCACATGCACGCGGCCATGGACCAGCTCGACCTCTCCCCCATCCACCGCCAGCAGATGGCCGACTACTTCGACCGCGCGGCGACTGCAATGGTGAACACCTTCGAGCCGAGCCCCGGAGCCGAGTCCGCCTCCTGAGCTCGGCCCGAACAGCCGTGGTCGCCCGACGCAGTCGCGGCTAGACGACGCCCTGCGCGAGCATCGCGTCGACGACCCGCGAGAAGCCCGCGATGTTCGCGCCGATCACGTAGTCGCCCGGTTTCCCGTACTCCTCAGCCGTCTCACTGCAGCGCGTGTGGATGTCGCGCATGATCTCCGCGAGACGCGCCTCGGTGTACTCGAACGACCACGAGTCGCGCTGCGCGTTCTGCTGCATCTCGAGCGCACTCGTCGCGACACCGCCGGCGTTGGCGGCCTTGCCCGGGCCGAAGAGGACACCCTCCTCCGCCCGGAATCGGTCAGCGGCCTCCTTCGTGCACGGCATGTTCGCCCCCTCGGCGACGACCCGCACGCCGTTCTTGACCAGCGCCGCAGCGGCATCACCATCGAGCTCGTTCTGCGTCGCGCACGGCAGCGCGATGTCGACGGGAACGTGCCACATCGCGGCGGCACTCGACAGCGCCTCCGCTCGCCCGCCAACGCGGTCGACGTACGCCCCGACGCGCTTCCGCTCGACGAGCTTCAGCTGCTTGAGCACCTCGACGTCGATGCCGTCAGGGTCATACACCGCACCGGAGGAGTCGCTGGCTGAGACCACCTTCGCTCCGAGCGCCACGGCCTTCTCCATCGCGAAGATCGCGACGTTGCCGGAACCGGAGACCGCGACCTCCTTGCCGTCGAGGTCGTCGCCCTTGGTCTTGAGCATCTCCTGCGCGAACAGCACCGTCCCGTAGCCGGTCGCCTCGGGTCGGACCAGCGACCCACCCCACGTCATGCCCTTGCCCGTCAGCACACCGGCCTCGAAGCGATTGGTGAGGCGCTTGTACTGACCGAACAGGTAGCCGATCTCGCGCCCGCCCACGCCGATGTCGCCGGCAGGCACGTCCGTGTGCTCGCCGATGTGCCGGTACAGCTCAGACATGAACGACTGGCAGAACGCCATGATCTCGCGGTCGCTGCGACCGCGTGGGTCGAAGTCGGCACCACCCTTCCCGCCACCGATCGGCATGCCCGTGAGGGCATTCTTGAAGATCTGCTCGAAGCCGAGGAACTTGATGATCCCGAGGTTCACCGACGGGTGGAAGCGCAGGCCGCCCTTGTAGGGGCCGAGCGCCGAGCTGAACTCGACGCGATAGCCGCGGTTGACCTGCACGTGCCCGTTGTCGTCGACCCACGGCACGCGGAAGATGATCTGCCGTTCCGGCTCGCTCAACCGGCGGATGACCGCGAGCTCGAAGTACTCGGGGTGGCGCTCGAGCACTGGACCGAGCGTGTCGAGCACCTCGGTCACTGCCTGATGGAACTCCGGTTCCCCCGCGTTGCTCGCGAAGATGTCCTTCTTGAGCCGTTCGATGCTGCGGTCCATGGGTTTCCTCCGGGGGTGCGGCGCACAGGGTGCGCGGGTGCTGAGCGATCGACTCGCTCAGTGGGCGACGGCAGCGTTCAGCGTGCCGAGCTGGATCGCAGGAGCACGTTGCCCTGCGTGGTCTCGAGTCGGAGCCAGGCTCCGGCGGTGAGGATGCGGGTCTCTTCACCCGAGCGCAGGAAGCCGAGGCTGAGGGCGGCGAAGGCGGCTCCGCTCGTGAGACCGCTCTGCTCGTCGATCACGCGCGTCCAGACCTCCGTGCGCACGCGCTCGACCAGCGCGGTGCCCAGGTTGCCTGGCACGGCATCGGCGACTTCGGCGATGCCCTGGTCTGCGGCGGCGATGAGCGTGGCCGCGGACATCGCCCCTGCCAGCGTCCAGCCTCCGGTCGGTGCCGCGATGCCCGCCCACGATTCGCGCAGACGCTCCGGCGGGACGGCGAGGTCGAACCCGGCGGCCGCATCCGCTTCCCCTGACGGGGCGTCACCGCCAGCCGAGCGAAGGCGAGCAAGGCGGTCGAGGAGGCCCCGCAGGGGGACGGTCGCATCGAACGCCCCCGCATGGACGTCGTCGTCAGCCGCCCCCTGGAGCTCGGCTCGCAGCGCGCGGACGCCGAGCACGAGCGGCGAGGTGTCGAGAAGCCCCTGCGGTCGCAGCACGGGAACCCAGAACGCCGCGACCGTGCCGGCCTGCACGATGCGCACGGCTCCGTCTTCGATGCGACCGGCTCGACCGAGGAACGATTCGAGGTCGCGTGCGGCGTGCAGATCGGAGATGCGGAGAACGGGAGACATTGCCCTCTAACCTACTCAGTTCTCCCGGGGCAGCGGGTCCCTAGACTGCTGAGATGGCAGATCTGGTTCCCGAGTCGCCCTCGCACTCGCCCGCGCCGCAGCAGCCGGCGCCGCTCTCGTTCGACGCCCTGGAGGCGCTGTCGCCGCTCGAAGCGTTCCTGCACACGCTGGACCTCACCGACACGGGTGCCCGCACTCGTGACGACATCTTCACGGGTCCGAGCCAGTGGATGCCCCACGGCCGCGTGTTCGGCGGCCAGGTGGCGGCCCAGTCGCTGGTGGCGGCCGCCAGGACCGTGTCGGGTGAGCGCCCCGTGCATTCCATGCACGGCTACTTCCTGCGTCCCGGCGACGTGAAGCTGCCGATCACGTTCGCCGTCGACCGCATCCACGACGGGAACTCGTTCACGACGCGTGCCGTGAGCGCCTTCCAGAGCGGGCAGCCGATCTGGTCGATGATCGCGTCGTTCCAAGACGTGGACGATGGGTTCGAGCACGAGGTGTCGATGCCGGAGGGCATCCCCGACCCGGAGGACCTCCCGAGTGAGGCTGATCTCCTCGAGACGGTGAAGGCGACGCTCGGCGCTGAGGCGCCGGAGTCCCTCGCCGCATACTGGCTGATGAAGCGGCCGTTCACGATGCGGCACGTCAACGGGCCCGTGTACCTCGAGCCCGCCGCAGATCAGACGCCGGCGCAGGCGGTATGGATCAAGGCGGTAGAGCGGATGCCGGACGACCCGCTGCTGCACCGCGCGGCGATCGCATACGCGAGCGACTACTCGATCCTCGAGCCCATCATGCGTGGGCACGGCCTGACCTGGTCGACGCCGGGGCTGCGCGCTGCGAGTCTCGACCACGGCGTGTGGTGGCATCGGGATGCGCGGGCTGACGAGTGGCTCCTGTATGTGCAGGACTCCCCGGTCGCCCGCGGCGGGCGTGGCTTCTCGCGAGGCCAGCTGTTCTCGCGTGACGGCGCGCTGGTCGCTACGGTGGCCCAGGAGGGCATGGTTCGCCGCAAGCGCAGCTAAACCGCAGCGCCGGGCGCCCGGGACGGGAGGCCGCGGAGCGCCCCGCGCCCAGGTCAGGCGTTGCTGCGGCCGCCGCGGAACGTGAGCGGCTCGTCGAGGTAGGCGGTCCATGCGTCGCGTTCGCGGTCGTTGATGCGCCGCGGCCGCTGGGTCGCCGCGTCGATGAACACGAGCGTCGAGGACGCGATGACGTACTTCGTGCGTTCGCCGCCCTCTGGCTGCGCGTCTTCGGGGCTCCAGATCTCGTAGTCGACCTCCGCGCTGGCGGCGCCCATCTTGGAGATCCACAGCTGCACGTCGAGGGGCTTCGTGGAGTACGGGATCGGGGCGAGGTACTCGATCTCGTTGCGGGCGATGAGGGTGAGCGTGTCGCCACCCTCTGCGGCTGCGTCGATGATCGCGAGGGGGCGCTCTTCGTCGTTGGATGCACCGATGTTCCAGAAGGCGCGGACGCGGGCCTCCTCGAGGAGGGTGAGCACACGCGAGTTGTTGACGTGGTTGTAGGCGTCGAGGTCGCTCCAGCGGAGGAGCGTGGGAACGTGGAAGCGCATCGGAGTCGGTGGTCCTTCGGGTCTGCTTGGCGCCGGCGCGAGCCGACGTCGTCTGGCGGGGTGGGACGAGGAAACCCCGGGGTCGCGCTGTGCGACCCCGGGGTTCCTGGTGGGACTAGTCCCTCGTGAGCTTGCGGTAGGTCATCCGCGACGGCTTCGCCGCGTCCGGGCCGAGGCGCTCGATCTTGTTCTCCTCGTAGCCCTCGAAGTTGCCCTCGAACCAGTGCCAGTGGCTCGGGTCTTCCTCGGTGCCCTCGTAGGCGAGGATGTGCGTGGCGATGCGGTCGAGGAACCACCGGTCGTGCGTGATGACCACGGCGCAGCCGGGGTACTCGAGCAGCGCGTTCTCGAGGCTCGAGAGCGTTTCGACGTCGAGGTCGTTCGTGGGCTCGTCGAGCAGCAGCAGGTTGCCGCCCTGCTTGAGGGTGAGCGCCAGGTTGAGGCGGTTGCGCTCACCACCGGAGAGCACGCCTGCCTTCTTCTGCTGGTCTGGC
Organism: Pseudoclavibacter sp. 8L; assembly: GCF_902506465.1. NCBI lineage: Bacteria > Bacillati > Actinomycetota > Actinomycetes > Micrococcales > Microbacteriaceae > Pseudoclavibacter > Pseudoclavibacter sp. 8L. The sequence continues at coordinate 186,947 of NZ_LR733185.1, forward strand.
CCCTTGAACCCGAAGGTGGAGACGTAGGCCCGTGACGGGATCTCGACGTTCCCGACCTGCATGTAGTCGAAGCCGTCGGAGACGACCTCCCACACGTTCTTCTCGGGGTCGATGCCGCCGCGGGACTGGTCGACGTAGGAGAGCTTGACCGTCTCGCCGATCTTGAGCTCGCCACCGTCGAGCTCTTCGAAGCCGACGATCGACTTGAAGAGCGTCGTCTTGCCGACGCCGTTCGGTCCGATGATGCCGACGATGCCGTTGCGGGGCAGCGAGAAGCTGAGCCCGTCGATGAGAACTCGCTCGCCGAAGCCCTTCTTCAGCTTGTTCGCCTCGAGGACGATGCTGCCGAGGCGGGGGCCTGCGGGGATCTGGATCTCCTCGAAGTCGAGCTTCCTGGTGCGCTCGGCCTCGGAAGCCATCTCCTCGTAGCGGGCGAGGCGCGCCTTCGACTTGGCCTGGCGGCCCTTGGCGTTGGTGCGCACCCAGGCGAGCTCCTCTTCGAGGCGCTTCGCGAGCTTCTGGTCCTTCTTGCCCTGGACCTTGAGACGCTCCTGCTTCTTCTCGAGGTAGCTCGAGTAGTTGCCCTCGTAGCCGTGGAGGCGGCCGCGGTCGATCTCGGCGATCCACTGGGCGACGTGGTCGAGGAAGTACCGGTCGTGCGTGATGGCGATGACTGCGCCTGGGTACTTCTGGAGGTGCTGCTCGAGCCAGAGCACGCTCTCGGCGTCGAGGTGGTTCGTGGGCTCGTCGAGGAGCAGCAGGTCGGGCTTCTCGAGCAGGAGCTTGCAGAGCGCGACGCGGCGCTTCTCACCACCCGACAGGACGCTGACGTCGGCGTCTCCCGGTGGGAGGCGGAGGGCGTCCATCGCCTGCTCGAGCTGCGAGTCGAGGTCCCAGGCATCGACGTGGTCGATGTACTCCTGGAGGGTGCCCATCTCTTCCATGAGCGCGTCGAAGTCGGCGTCGGGTTCCGCCATGAGGGCTGAGATCTCGTTGAAGCGGTCGAGCTTCGCCTTCGTCTCGGCGACGCCGAGTTCGACGTTCTCGCGAACCGTCTTCGTCTCGTCGAGCTCCGGCTCCTGCATGAGGATGCCGACCGTGAAGCCCGGGCTGAGGGTCGCGTCGCCGTTCGAGGGGGTGTCGAGGCCAGCCATGATCTTGAGGATCGTGGACTTACCGGCCCCATTGGGGCCGACCATGCCGATCTTGGCACCTGGGAGGAACGACATCGTCACGTCGTCGAGAATGAGCTTGTCTCCGACCGCCTTGCGGGCGCGGATCATCTGATAAATGTACTCGGCCATGGGTTCCAGTCTAGGAGTTGGTTGGCACTCGGCGCGCGGCGCTTCGCTACCAGGTGATGGGCTGTGTGAGTCCGATGAGGCATTTGCCCGTGCTGACGGGGGCGACGATGTCCGAGGTGTAGCCGCGCGGGCCGCGTTGGCCGACGAGGCAGTCCTCGCCGATCTTCACGGAGACGATGATGTAGTCGGCTTCGAGATCGACGTTCGTGCGGTCGAACGTGACTTCCATGGCGGCCTTGTCGAAGCCGATCGCGGTGAGCCCGTCGACGAGCTCGACGGAGCTCGCTGAGCCATTGGTCGCGATCGTCTGCAGGTTCGTCTCATCGAAGATCGGCTTGTTGTCGCTCGCCGTTCCGCCGGGAACGAAGGTCGCGGGTGGCGCTTGCGTCGGCTCGGCGGCCGCGGTCGTCTCGGCCGGTGGCTGCGCCTCTTGCGACGAGCATCCCGCCAGCGCCAGCGCCGCCACCAGAGCCACTGGGGCGATGAGAGCGAAACGGCGCATTCGTGACCTTTCTCGGACGGGGCGGTCACCAGTGTAGGTGGCCGGGCGCTCAGAAGGGCGGCTGGTACTCGCTCTCCTCGGAGACGGGCGGCTTGTGCCACTCCACCTCGTCAGGTGCTGGCGCCGGTTCATCTGCTTCCGGCGGGGCCTCGCCCTGCATTCCTCCGTGCCCCTGCGCCCCGCCGACTCGCTGCCGCTGGTCAGCGCCGCCTTCGTCCAGGCGCACGCGCAGACGCTTCGCGAATGTCGAGGAGCCCGCCGTGAGGTCGTGACCGAGCGCATCCGCCACCACCTCGTGCTTCGTGCGAGGCCCGTTCTGCGAGTCGAACCTGCGCATCCGGAGCTTGCCGACGACGATCACCCGCTGCCCCTTCTCGAGCGATTTCTCCGCGTGCGTCGCGAGGTCTCCCCACGCGGCCACGTCGTACCAGTTGGGGTCGACATCCTCCCAGCTGTTCGTCGCCCGGTTCAGGCGACGAGAGTTGGTGGCGATGCGGAAGTTCACGACGAGCTGCCCGCTCGGCGTCGTCGTCAGCTCGGGCTTGCTGCCGAGGTTTCCGATGAGCGTGATGTGGTCGTGCATGTCTCCCCCTTGGATCTCGATGCGATGCGATGCGATCCGGCGCGGCGCTCGTGCCGGGAGCTCCGCGCCGGATCGTGGCACCAGTGTCGAGCTGGGAGGAGATGATCGTGTCCATGGGAAAGGCGCCTGTGCACGGCATAGCGTGCACAGGCGCCTTGTCGGCAGAGTGCCGAGGAGATCTGCAGAGGGCCGAGGAGGTCAGAGCATGTACTGCGTGAACTTCGCGCGCACCTTGTTGACCTTGGGCACGGCGACGAAGTTGCAGTAGCCCTGGCCCGGGTTCTTCGCGAAGAAGTCCTGGTGGTAGTCCTCGGCATCGAAGTACTGGCCGAGAGGCGAGAGCTCGGTGACGATGCCGCCGCCCCAGAGCTCGTCGGCACGGTCGCGCGCGGCTTCGAAGAGCTCCCGCTGGGCGTCGTCGGCGTAGTACATCGCCGAGCGGTACTGGGTGCCGACGTCGTTCCCCTGTCGGTTGAGCTGGCGGGGGTCGTGGAGTGTGAAGAAGATATCGAGGATGACATCAGCCGGCACCACGTCCTCGTCGAAGACGACGCGCACCGCCTCGGCGTGCCCGGTCGTGCCGGTGCACACGAGCTCGTAGTCGGGCTTCGGGTGCTCACCACCCGTGTAGCCGGAGATCACATCGCTGACGCCTTTGACGTTCCTGTACACGGCATCGAGACACCAGAAGCAGCCACCTGCAAGCACGAATTCGGTCATGCGGCAAGGCTACGCCGGTGCGCGAGAACTTGGCTGAGCCCTGCGCGAACACGGCACCGGACGAAGAATGTCGGTGGTCGCTCCTAGCCTGACCTCATGTTCACGACGCAGCTGACCCAGCCCACGCAAGCTCCCGTTCTGGCGCCCCGCACCGGACCATTCACCCAGCGTTTCGCCGAGCTGACGGCCACTCAGGTCCACGCCGCGCGGTGGCGCATCACGGGGTCCAACGGAGCGGTGCGCGGCTACGTCGAGGAGCACCCGCGCGGCTCTGGCGTGGTCTACGCAGCGACCCGCATGAGCCGCACGACCACCACGTTCCTCACGCTCGACGAGTTCTCCGACTTCCCCGAGGCGGTGAAGGCGTTCCGCTACCTCTGAGCACCACCGCCCTCACCCCGAGGAGGCGTCGTCGCCGAGAACCCTCAGTCTCGCCACCAGGTATCGGTCGGCAGCACCGGCAGCTGACGCTTGTGCTCGGTCTTGCGATAAAGCGCTTCGATGCGGGCTGCCGTCTCGGCATCGACTTCCCCACCCGTGAGGTAGGTGTCGATCTGGGTGTAGCTGAGACCGAGGTTCGCCTCGTCGGTCTGCCCCGGCGTCTCATCGAGCAGGTCGGCGGTGGGCGCCTTCACGTACAGCCGCTCCGGGGCACCGAGCTCTTCGAGCAGCAGGCGACCCTGGCCCTTCGTGAGCCCCGCCAGGGGATTCAGGTCGGTGCCGCCGTCGCCGTACTTCGTGAAGAACCCCGTGACGGCTTCGGCCGCGTGGTCGGTGCCCAGCACGAGGAAGCCACGCTCACCCGCGATGGCGTACTGCGCGACCATGCGCTGACGAGCCTTGGAGTTGCCCTTGTTGAAATCGGTGATGGCACGGCCCATGGCCTGCAGGAAGGCATGCTGGAGGCCGTCGGTCGCCGGCTTGATGTCAAAGCTGATGCGCTCGTCTGGCTCGATGAAGTCCAGCGCAAGCTGAGCGTCGTCTTCGTCGGCCTGGACGCCGTGCGGCAAGCGGACCGCGACGAACGTCGCCTCGCCGCCCTCCGCGCGGATCTGCTCGACGGCGAGCTGGGCGAGCTTGCCGAGCAGTGACGAGTCCTGGCCACCGCTGATGCCGAGCACAAGACCCTTGGAGCCGCTTGCGAGCAGGTAGTCGCGCATGAACGCGATTCGATCCCGAATCTCCGCCGCTGGATCGATGACCGGCTTGACGCCGAGGGCCGTGATGATTTCCTGTTGTGCGCTCATGGTGCGAACGATCCTAGCGAGCGCCTGTTTCGGTGGGGAGTCAGTTTCAGGGGCAAGCGCCTTGAGCGTCGATTCCTCGGCCCGAAGTGAGGCCGCTCAGCTGCGCACGAGACGGGCGATGGCATCGGATGCTTCCTTGAGCTTCTGCTCGCCTTCGGCTCCGCCGAGCCTCACGGCGTCGGCGACGCAGTGCTTCAGGTGGTCGTCCATGAGGCCGAGCGCGACGTTCTCGAGGGCGGAGGTGATCGCGGAGATCTGGGTGAGGATGTCGATGCAGTACTGCTCCTCGTCGACCATCCGGTGGATGCCCCTCGCCTGCCCCTCGATGCGCTTGAGTCGAGTCAGGTACCTGCTCTTGTCCTCGATGTAGCCGTGGTGGGCGTGGCCGCCCGCTTCGGTGGTCTCGCTCATGATGCTGCCTTTCGTGGTGTGGGCTCGGGAGTGGCGCTCGGAGCTTCGAGGCCTCGGAAGGCGCGAAGCCGAAGGCTGTTGCCGACGACGAACACGCTCGAGAATGCCATGGCCGCGCCTGCGAGCATGGGGTTGAGCATGCCGAGCGCCGCGAGCGGGATTGCCGCGACGTTGTAGGCGAACGCCCAGAAGAGGTTGCCCTTGATGGTGCCGAGCGTGCGACGGGAGAGGCGGATCGCATCCACCGCGGCGAGGAGGTCGTCGCGCACGAGCGTGACGTCGGCCGCCTCGATGGCGATGTCCGATCCCGTTCCCATGGCGAGACCGAGGTCGGCTTGGGCGAGTGCCGCCGCGTCGTTGACGCCGTCTCCGACCATCGCGACGACGCGCCCCTCACCCTGCAGGCGGCGGATCACATCGACCTTCTCCTGCGGCAGCACCTCGGCGATGACCTCATCGATGCCGACTGCGGCCGCGACCTGCTTCGCGACGGTGGAGTTGTCGCCGGTCAGCAGCACCGGGGCAAGCCCGAGGCGGCGCAGCTCGGCGATGGCACGCTCGCTCGTCGGCTTGATGGTGTCAGCCACGGAGAGCACGCCGCGCGCCTCACCGTCCCAGGCGACGATGACGGTCGTCTGCCCGAGGGCCTCGGCCTCGCGCTTGCGAGTCGCCAGCTCCTCGCCCAGCTCTATGGCCCAGTCGGCGAGCAGCTGCTCGCGTCCGATGACGACGAGGTGGCCATCGACGATGCCCTGCACTCCGGTGCCCTCGTGGTTCTGGAAGGAATCGACGGCAGGCAGCGGGCCGACCTCTGCTGCGGCCCCGACCGCGAGCGCACGAGCGATGGGATGCTCCGACGCGGATTCGAGCGCCCCCGCGAGCCTGAGGAGGTCGCCTCTCGAGACGCCATCCGCGCTCCACACCCCGACGAGGGCCATCTTGCCGCTCGTGACCGTGCCGGTCTTGTCGAGCACGATTGTGTCGACTCGGCGCGTGGACTCGAGGATCTCTGGGCCTTTGATGAGGATGCCGAGCTGCGCGCCGCGTCCCGTGCCGACGAGCAGCGCCGTGGGGGTCGCGAGGCCGAGCGCGCACGGGCAAGCGATGATGAGCACGGCGACGGCCGCGGTGAAGGCAGCCGCGGCGGGGAAGCCGGCGCCGAGCCAGGCCCCGAGGGTCGCGACGGAGATGACGATGACGATGGGGACGAAGACGCCAGAGATGCGGTCAGCCAGTCGTTGGACCTCGGCCTTGCCGGTCTGGGCATCTTCGACGAGCTTCGCCATCTGCGCGAGCTGCGTATCGCCGCCGACCTTCGTCGCTCGAACCACGAGGCGCCCACCCGCGTTGATCGTCGCACCGACGACACGGTCGCCCTCGACGACCTCGACGGGGACTGACTCGCCGGTGAGCATCGAGGCGTCGACGGCGGAGCGGCCGCCCGTGACGACCCCGTCTGTGGCGATCTTCTCGCCGGGGCGCACGACGAACTCGTCGCCGACGCGCAGCTCGCTGATCGCGATGCGGGTCTCCGCTCCCCCACGCAGGACGGCGACGTCCTTCGCGCCGAGCTCGAGGAGAGCACGGAGAGCCGCACTGGCCTGTCGCTTGGATCGCTTCTCGAAGTAGCGACCGGCGAGCACGAACATCGTGACGCCGGCGGCGACCTCGAGGTAGATGTTGGCCGCGCCGTCGGAGGGGGCGATGGTGAGCTCGAACGGGTGCTTCATGCCCGCCTCGCCCGCCGTGCCGAGGAAGAGTGCGTAGAGCGACCACGCGAAGGCGGCGAGCGTGCCGACCGAGATGAGCGTGTCCATCGTCGCGCTGCCGTGGCGGAGGTTCATCCAGGCAGCCCTGTGGAAGGGCCAGGCTCCCCAGACGATGACCGGCGCGGCGAGCGCGAGCGAGGCCCACTGCCAGTAGGTGAACTGGAAGGCGGGGACCATGGCGAGCAGGATCACGGGGACGGAGAGGACGATGCTGCCGATGAGTCGCTGGCGCAGGCTCGCGAGTTCGGGATCAGCATCCGCAGACCCTTGGATCGGTTCCACCGCTTCCGGAGCCGGCAGCGCGGCGGTGTAGCCCGTCTTCTCGACTTCGTCGATGAGGGATTGCGGGTCGAGCCCATCCGGTGCGCTGACGCGGGCCTTCTCGGTCGCATAGTTGACGGATGCGGTGACGCCGTCCAGCTTGTTGAGCTTCTTCTCGATGCGCATGGCGCAGGAGGCGCAGGTCATGCCGCCGATCTCGAGCTCGATGTCGGTGGTCGTGTTCATCGCTCTCCCTCTCCGTGCTCGGGGCCCGCGGAGTGCTCGTCCGGAGTCTGGTGGATCTGTGGGCGCCAGTCGTCAGCCTGGCCTGCGTCGACGGCGAGCTGCGCCGTGAAGAAGGCCGCGCCGAAGACCGCCGCGAGGAGCGCGGCGTAGAGGCTGAGCTTGACCGGCACGTTCACGTCAGGCCCTGGTCGCTGCGTAGCCGGCCTCGTCGACGGCGGCGATCACGGCCGCATCGTCGAGGGGCTCTGCGCTCTCGACGACAAGGCGCCCGGTCTCGGCCGAGACGTCGACGCCCGCGACGCCCGCGAGGTCGCTGACCTCCTGGGTGACGGCGCGCTCGCAGTGGGCGCAGGTCATGCCTGTGACCTGGTACGTGGTGGTGGTAGTCATCCTGATCTCCTTGCCGGGGTAGTGCCCCCTGGGGGTATGTACGGTGTGTGTAACCGTATACCCCTGGCAGGTATTCCCAGGCTCAGATTCAGAACCCGGCGACGACTGAGAACAGCCGGCCGAGGAGTGCGCAGATCAGTCTTCGCGCAGGATCCGGTAGCCGCGCAGCGGGTCGTAGCCGTGGATCTCGCGCGTATCGAGGACGGCCATGAAGTCGAGCACCTCATCGGTGACGAGCTGTCCTGGCACGAGCACGGGGAACCCTGGCGGGTACGGCGTGACGAAGCCCGCGGAGATCGGCGAGGCGCCTCCCCTGACCCGTTCGGCGAGCTGGGCGTGGCTGAGGTGCTCGATGTTCGCGCGGCGCTGGCCCCGGAAGAACGCCGTCCGCAGGTCACCGTCCGGGAGCCCATCAGCTGAGGCGTACTCGGGCGCGAACGCGCTGAAGTCGGGCAGCGGCGGCATCGGCGCGGGCGCGGGACGCTCGCCATCGATCTCCCGAGCCTGGGACTCCTCCTCGAAGCGCTCCGCGAGCTTCACGAGCACCTCGATGAGGTAGCCGACGGAACTGCGGGAAGTGCCGATGTTCGTCATGAACAGCACCGTGTTGCGGCTCGTCTTGTTGACCTGGATGCCATAGCGATCCATGAGGTGCTCGTGCTTGAACGTGTCACCGTCGACACCCGTGCGCGAGATCTCCACCGTGATCCGGCTCGGGTCGACGACGAACTCGTCTTCCTCCCACGCCTGCCACATCGTCGAGAACCCGTCTCGGTGCGGCATGGGTCTCATGCTGGCGCGATTCTCGGCCGGGATCAGATCGTGGCCGGACAGCACACGGAAGGTCCGGCGCAGCAGCGGGTGACGCGCGATGGCCTGCGCGATACTCGTCGCCAGATCCAGCTGACGCTGGACGAGCTCGAACCCCTCCAACTCCACCTGGCGTCGCCCGAGGTCGAGCGACGCGAGGATCTGATAGTTCGGCGACGTCGAGGTGTGCGTCATGTACGCCTCGTGGAACGGCTCCTCCGCCTCTCGGTACCAGTCCTTGTCGTAGACGTGGATCATCGAGCCCTGACGCAGCGCAGTGAGGGTCTTGTGGGTCGACTGCGTCGCGTAGACCCGGATCCGTGCATCCGGGGAAGGCAGGAGCCGCTCGGCGAGCCACACCTCGTCGGCGGCAGGCTCGCCCGTCTCGGGGTCGAAGAGGCGTGCGCGCTGCTCCTGGTAGGCCGTCGCGTGCGCGGTGGTGGCCAGCCGATCCTCGAGGTGCTTTGCTGCCGCCATCGCGGTGCGACGGCGCGTGATGGGGTGGAACGCGGCGAACGCGAACCAGGCTTCGTCCCAGAGGAACACGAGGTCCGGCTTGATCGCGAGGCACTCCGCCATGACCCGCTCCGGGTCGTAGACGATGCCGTCGAAGGTGCAGTTCGTGAGCGTCACGAGGCGCACCTCGTCGAGGCGCCCCGCCGCGCGGTAGTCGAGCAGGAGCTGCTTGATTCGGTCGAGCGGCACCGCCCCGTAGAAGGCGAACTCGTTGAGCGGGTACGCCTCGAGGTAGGCCGTGCGGGCCCCGGTGAGCATGAGCGCGTGGTGGTGCGACTTGTGGCAGTTGCGGTCGACGAGCACGATGTCGCCGGGCGAGACGAGCGCCTGGTGCACGATCTTGTTGGCCGTTGAGGTGCCGTTCGTGACGAAGAACGTGTGCTTCGCCCCGAACGCGCGGGCCGCGAGCTCCTGCGACTTCTTGATCGCTCCGACTGGGGCGAGCAGCGAATCGAGGCCGCCCGAGGTGGCGCTCGTCTCGGCGAGCAGAAGGTTGAGGCCGTAGAAGTCGACGAGGTCCGTGATCCACTTCGAGGTGACCACCGACCCGCCGCGCGAGATCGGCAGGGCGTGGAACACACCGGCTGGGCGCCTGGCGTGCTCCTGGATCGCGGTGAAGAACGGGGTGTCGTAGAGGTGGGAGACGCGCCGCAGCAGCGACAGGTGCAGCTCGAGCTGATCCTCGCGCAGGAACACGCGGCGGAAGCGTCTCGTGAGCACGCCGGCGAGGTCTTCGATGTGTGCGCCCGCGACGAGGTACAGGTCGAGCTCGGGCCGGAGGGTGTTGAGCGTGTCGGCGAGCCCGAGCACGCGCTGCACCGAGGCGAGGCTCGAGCGCGACGTCGCCGTGGTCCCGGCAGAGTCGACGTGGGCCAGTTCGATGGTCTCGCGCATGTCGCGGCTGAGGCGCTGCTGGCTGCGGTCGCTGAAGCCGGGGCGGATGATGACGGCGAGGATGTTCGGGTTCGTGAGCACGGCCGCGACGGCGTCGTCCGCCGACGGCACGATCACGTAGTCGTACACGAACGCGTCCGCGGCGCTGCGGAGCTTCAGGATGTCGGCGCGCAGCGCGTCCCGGTCTGCGGTGGTCGTCTCGTCGACGAGGAGCACCTCGAAGCGGGGCCGAGGGTCGGCGTCATCCTGCAGCTCTGCACGCTCCGCCTCGTCGAGGCGGTCCTCGCGATGGTCGGCAGGGATGCTCGTGCCCCGCAGACGACTCACGACCCGGCCGATGCGCTCGAGGGCCGTCGAGTACTCCCCCTTATCGAGGGACTCGCGGATCTCGGCGACGTAGCGCTGCCCGAAGCCCGCCCAGTAGAGCTCGAGCGTCTCGAGCGCGCGGAGGTTTCGCGAGATCTCGCCGTCTGCATCCAGGATGCTCGATGTCTCGTGCCCCGACTCGAGGCGCTTGATCGCGAACCGGAGGTACTCCCACGCGTCGCTGCGCAGGCGCCAGGTGCTGGTCGGCATGCCCGGATCTCGTTCCAGGCTGTGACCGGAGGCGCGACGATCAGCGTCGATCGCGGTATTGGCGGAATCGTGGAGACCTGCGGCATCGAAGCTCGTCACGTTCGCCATTCTTCCAGAGCACCGGACGCTTCTCGGCCACGCGACGAATTGCGACCGAACCGTGCCTACGGCGCCAGGTAGCGGCGGATCAGATCATGCAGCTCATCAGCCGCACCCGATGCGTCGAAGGTCGTGTCCTCGACGCTGCGCGTCAGGACCCCGTCGGCGATCACCCCGACCCACAGGGCGAGCCGGTCGCCCGTGATATCCGAGCGCCACAGCCGCTCACGCTGCCCCGCCGTGATGATCGCCTCGAGCGTGTCCTGCTGTCTCGATGCGAATTGCTCGAGCAGCTGCTCGACGCGCTGATCGCTCGGTGCTGCGCTCAGGCCGGCGACGAAACCGGCGAGGTGCGGATCGCTCGCCTCTTCGAGCAGCAGGTCGAGCCAGGCGAGCAGCGCACCTCGCGGGTCGTCCGGGGCGCGTTCCGCGAGCGCTGCGAACCGGGTGCGCGACTGCGCTGCATCCGCCTCGAGGATGCCGACCAGGAGGTGCAGCTTCGTCGGGAAGTGGTGGAAGAAGGTTCCGGACGAGACACCGGACCGTGCGCAGATCCGTGCCGTCGTCGCCCCCGCGTAGCCGAGCTCGGCGATGAGCTCGGAGCCTGCCTCGATGATCGCCGTGCGCGTTCCTCCGGTGCGTGCCGCCATCAGCTGCCTCCCGCCATCTTCTCGAAACCGATGTAGAGCGTTCACTCTAGAGTGTTTACTCTAGAGCGTGAGTGAAACGACGGAGGAGCGAATCGACAGTCCCGCGGCGTGCGACGGCATCGGCACGCCGACGTTCGAACCGCGGGCGCGTGACGGCTGGATCTTCCTCGCGGGGCTCCTGCTGTTCTGGGGCGTCTACAACGGCCCGCCGGTTCCGGAACTGGCAGGCATCGACCTGCGACTGGGAATGGCGGGACCCGCGGCGAGCAACGCCTGGAAATGGCTTGGGGCGCTCCTCCTGATCGCACTCGTGCTCTGGGGGCGAGCGTCGGGGGCTTGCCTCACTGCTCATCACGAAGCCCACCAGCAAGGACATCGAATGGGCCTTCTACGCCTTCGGGGGCGTCATGGCATGGTCCTGGATCGCCAGCCTCGTGGCCCCGCAGGAGGAGAACAGCGGTGTCGCCACGATCACGAGCATGAGCATCGCCGGGGTCCTGCTGCTCATCGTCACCGCCGCCGTCACGGAGGAGGTGGCCTTCCGCGGCTACCTGCAGGAGCGTCTCGGCTCGCTCCTGCACTCGCGGTGGATCGGCGCGGCGGTGAGCCTCATGATCTTCATCGCGCCCCACGTGGTGTTCTTCGGGCCGAGCTGGCTGTTCCATCAGCTCGTCGGCACCCTGGCGCTCGTCGCGTTCACCCTCATCCGTCGCAACCTCGTGGCGACGATGCTCCTCCACTTCCTGATCAACGCGCCGATCCTCATCCCGACCGTGCTGGCGAAGCTCTGAGACCCCAGCCGATGGCGCGGCGGGCTAGCCGTGCTGGCGGCGCCCCGCAAGCCACGTGTGATTGACGATGGCCCTACTCACCGCCTCGCGATAGGCGGCGCCCTCCGGACCTCGCCGGAGATCACGGGAGAAGTAGGGCGAGGACTCACGGTGGGGCGACCCGTTGTGGATTCGCTCTGCGAGCTCACTGAGGTACGTGCGACCCGCGAGGCGGTACTGCTCGAGCTCGTCCTCGTCGAGGCAGATCAGGGCGGAGTCGTCGACCATGTTCGTCACCACGTACCTCGCGTCGAGGTACAGCCGCTCGCCTTGCGCGACGAGGAACCAGCGCCCGGGCTCGTGGTCGACGTAGCGCATGGCCTCTCGTTCTTCCGCGATGCGTGCCGCGTCGCCCCATTGCTCGACCGGCGGGATCGCGCCGAGCCGGTGCCGCCGCGCCTGGTCGAGCGCGAGGTGGCTCACGACCGGGGTGCCGCCACGAACGAGCGTGACGCACAGGATGCGGCGGCACGTGAGGCAGGTCAGCTGGCTCTCGACACGCTCCATGAGGCCGGAGGTGTGGAGGGGGCGAAGATCCGACAGGCGCACCCAGCTGGCGCTCTCCTGGAGGAGGCCGGCCGCGAGCGCCTCCGCGATCGCCTCGACGGTGCGCTCGAGGTCACAGGCGCCCACCCTGTCGCGCACGACGAGGCCGCTGCAGCTGGGGCAGAGGTCGTCTTCAGGGCGGACGACGAGGCCCGGCTGCTCGAGTGTGAAGACGAGCGCAACGAGGTTGCCTGGGTCATTCCAGCCGCGGCGGTCGCGGAATTCCGCCCGCGCGTATCCAGCGTCGAGCTCGAAGTAGGGGGTGCCGAGCCCGGCGAAGCGGCGGCGTCCGGCGATGACCTTCTTGAGGTCGTCGAGCGTCGCCGCGTTGTGGGCGCCCTCGAGCCACTCGGACAGGTCGATCGCCGATGGCGAGTGGGCGGTGGGCACCGTGTGCAGGATCACGGCGACGAGCGCATCGTCCTGCAAAATCAGCTCCCCACCAGAGGCAAACCGCAGCCGCCGCGACCGCACGGCCGGCTCCCCCACCAGCACCTCGGACACCCAGACAGGGGCGCCCCCGAACGCCTCGGCCAGCGACCTGACCGGCGCATCGCGTTCGGAGAGCGTGAGCGCGTCCAAGATCATCCGCAGTCGAGAGGGCATGCTTCATCGTGCCAGGCGCGCCTCGGAGACGCGCCTGCTGCGCTCAGGACAGCGGCCGGAACGGACCGGAGGGTGAGAACGCGTACGCCGCGAAGCGTTCGCCCATGAGCTGGTGGGCTTCGGGCCCAGGGTGCAGGTCATCGGGAAGCGGCAGCAGCGCCGCATCCGCTTCGCCGTAGAGCTCGGTGCCCTCGAGGAAGTACAGCTTCGGGTCGGCAGCACGGCGTTCGGCGAGCGAGGCGAGCTCGCGCCGGATCACGCTGAGAGTGAGGCGCCCCTGCGACTCGTCCCCCGGGGTGCCTGTAGCCAGGAACTTCACGCGTCCGACCCTGAGCGATTCCGGGTCGAGCGCTCCAGGGCCGGGCGTGTGCTCGTGGATGCCGCAGAAGACCGGCGAGATGAGCACGATCGGGGTGTCTGGATGCCCGTCCCGGATCGTATCGAGGAAGCCGTGGACGGCGGGCACGAACGCTCGGATGCGCATCGCGTCGACGTTCACGACGTTGATGCCGAGTTTCACACTGATGAAGCCCGCGGGCGTGTCCCGCAGGACGCGGGCGAGGAACGGATCGACCATCGCGCTGCCGCCGAGCCCGAGGTTCAGGAGCTCGACGCCAGCTCGGCGGGCCGCGACAGCCGGCCAGATGTCGCTCGGGGCGGACGCATTCGAACCGTGGCTGATGGAGCTGCCGTGGTGCAGCCACACCGGGCCGGCCGACGTGACCGGCTCAAGCGGTGCGTCCGAGCGCAGCTCGACCAGCTCGACCGACTCGTTGTGCGGAAGCCAGAACTCGACTCGCTTCATCTCGCCCGCCGCGAGCCCCGAGATCGTCGTCGTGTGCGTCGCGCCCGCGTGGAACGACGTCGCCCCGGTCTGCAGGTCGACCTCGACGACGTCGCCGCCCGTCAGCTCGTCGCTGACGAGCCGCGTGCCGTCGACGAAGACGTCCACGCGCCCGCGGGGACGTTCGATGCCGGCGTAGGCGGATCTCGTGGGGTGCAGCTCGAGCGCGACGCTTGCGGCCGCCGTATCGAAGACCACGCGAGCCCCCGAGGGCTGAGCCTCCACCAGGAGCAACTGCGGATCCGGGAACTGCAACCGGACTGCCTCGGGCAGCCGGTGGGGCCGAACGCCCCGGTCGGTCTGCTCGAGTTCCGCGGCGCCGCGCACGAGCTGGGGAGAGAGCGGGGTGACGTTCACGAGAGTGCCTCCGGAATCGAGGTCGGCCGGGCCGAGGAGCTGCGGAGAAGGGTGCCCCAGGCAGGATTCGAACCTGCGACCGACGGATTAGAAGGCCGTTGCTCTATCCACTGAGCTACTGGGGCGCGATCCCAGCCAGCATAGCGGGCCACGAAAGGGTGCACTGGCCGCCGCGAAACGTGGGGAATCACTACGATGTCCCTCATGCCTATTGCTCAGGAACGTCTCGTCTGGATCGACTGCGAGATGACAGGCCTCGACCCGTCCATCGACGAGCTGGTCGAGGTCGCCGCTTTTGTCACCGACAGCGACCTGAACATCCTCGACGAGGGCTTCGAGATCGTGATCTCGGCGAGCGACGCGGCGATGGCCAACATGGGTGAGTTCGTGACGCAGATGCACACCACGTCCGGGCTCATCGAGGAGATCCCCAACGGAGCCAGCCTAGAGACCGCGACGGCGCAGCTGCTCGCCTACCTGAAGAAGCACGTCCCCGTGCCCAACACGGCGCCGCTCGCGGGCAACACCATCGGCACCGATCGCATGTTCCTCGCGAAGTACATGCCAGAGGTCGACCAGCACCTCCACTACCGCAACGTCGACGTCTCCACGCTGAAGGAGCTGTCGCGCCGCTGGTTCCCCCGCGTGTACTTCCACTCCCCCGACAAGGACGGCGGCCACCGCGCGAAGGCCGACATCCTGGAGTCGATCCGCGAGCTCAAGTACTACCGCAAGGCGGTGCTCGTGCCCGAGCCCGGACCGACCAGCGAGGAGCTTCGAGAGGTCGCAGCAGAAGTGGTGAACGACTTCGCCCAAAATCTGTAATAGACTCTCGTAGTCGCAGGCGAGCGAGAGCACGTGTGCGACAGACATGGTGGGTATAGCTCAGCTGGTAGAGCGCCTGGTTGTGGTCTAGGAGGCCGCGGGTTCAAGCCCCGTTACTCACCCCATGTTGGAAGGCCCCGAGTTCCCTGCACTTTCAAGTGCTGGGGAACTCGGGGCCTTCGTCGTTGGTAGCTCGGGCTCGGCGCCCACACTTCGCCCACCGTACCAAGTGCAGAGGCGGCTACCTTGACTTCAAGACGCGTGGCGATCGTGTCGAGAGCCGCGTCGAAAAGGTGGCGTATTGCACCCGCTGGCGCCCTGGACGTCGCGCACACCGACACCAAGGGCAGCGAAAGCTACTTTTCCCGAGGCGCGATCCTCCCGCCCGAGGCGGACCCCACTCACGTCGACTAACTGCTCGAGCTCGGCATGATCGAGAAGGTCGAGACGCCCGTTGAGCCGCCTCCATCCGCATTTCCTCGCGAAGTTCACCGCCAGCTGCTGAACCCACGGCGTCAATGTTCCCGAGCCGATCGCGCGGGAGGAGAGCATCCTCGAGCCGCTCCGCACCATCGACCACGTCCCGAAGCGCCCGCTCCTCGAACTCTCCGACGCCGAGCTCCTTGAGCGCGTCACCGACCTGTCGATTCCCCAGCACCAAGGCAACGCGGCATCCAGTCGAGGTTCGTCCAGTCAGTCGAAGACGCGCTGCTCGACGAACTGCCGGACATCATCGCCCCCACATCGACGCGGCCATTGACGAGCGGCGACTGCAGTTCGCGGAAGTGGCTGCACCGCTCGAAGCGGGAGTGCAGCAGTTCTGGTTCACCTGGCTCACGACGAGCGACTCCGGGATCGACATGGCCGACGAAGCCGCGAGCGCAGCCAGGCGAGCCATGCGCCCCCGTGTACGCCGTTACCCCGTTCGTGACGTTCCGGCGGGCCACGTCTGGAGCCTTCGAGGTCACCCCCACGGTCGCTGAGCAGCAGATCTGCGACCAAGGCCAGCCGGTTGACTACTCCATCTGCTTCGCAGCCGTCGAAAACCGGAGCAACAGGAAAGGCAACTAGTACGCGGAGCACGGGTCCAGTGGCGGCATCGACTGGTTCGCGCTCGCGGTCGACCGGTTGCGGCTCGTTTCCCCCACAGAGGCTCGCGCGAAGCACGCCGAACGTCGCCGCCGCCCCGCGTTGCCCACTCTTCCCGATTGGTTCCTTACCCGACCGGGAAACGTGCGAACAACAGCGACCGTGGTTGGAACGCTGCGCACGCCCCAGGTGCCCCGTCGAGTTTTCGGTGGGGCTCCGCATTCGACGCACGCTATGGCCTGTATCGACAACCTCAACGCTCAGCGCGTTGAGACCGCGCAGAAGAGCTAGGCATCCCTCTGGCGGATATCGTTCGACGCATGAACGAACTCATCCTCGCCGCATCTGAGGCCGTTCCGAATGCGATCGACTTGCTGACTGCAGGACTCGCCGGTTCGGGAACCATTATGGCTGCGCTGATCCCCTGGCGTGTCCAACGACGCCAAGAGCGGGCGGCAACCGCGGCGGCCGAGAAGCAACGCCAAGGCGCGCTCGACCACGCGGACTTCGAAGACGCTCTACGAGCCAGGCAATGGCAACGTGAGCAGAAGCTCAACGTCTACAGCGATTTCGCAACCGCTGCCCGCGACGCCGCCTCGCAGGTCAACGTCGCGGTCGCTGCGAGCGATGGCTATTGGGGAGCGCCCGCGGAACGCTCGAAGGCTGCGACAACGAGATCGCGCGTGCAGGCGACGGCCGAGGCCGCCGAGTTCATCGCGCCACCGGAACTCGGCGACAAGGTTCGAGCATTCGCGGCGCTCTGCGACGCTGAGGTCGACGCGTTGTTCGACGAGGCCGAAGCCCAGGAGAGGGCGGCCCGGGGGCGTGACCCGCTGCCCGAGTACGAGCCGTACAAGTCACGCTCCCGAGAGCTCCGCGTCCTGGCGCTCCAGATCCACGCCGCGATGCAAGTCGAGCTCGGTCTCAGCTCCGCGTCTTGATCACAAGCCGTCCGCGGCGGTGAGCGCGGCGACAACGTGGTCGCGTTCGGCACCCGTCAGAGCGCCAGACAAGAGCAGGAGCCACACCTCATCGCAGAGGTCGCACCGTGCATCATCGGGTCGAACCGAATCCGCCCACACCGAATCACTTGTGCGGCAAAGTCTGGAAACCCGAAACGCCTGCCGACTCCCCGCCGTGTTCTAGCGCTTCTCTCCGCGTGTGAAGTGGAGCTTGTGTGGGGGTGGCGTGGGGAATGATGCTGAAACTGTCGACACGGTTCGAACGCTCAGCCCGTCTCAGCGCCAGCGATCAGGGGAGCGACCGCCGATGTCGCCCGGAGCAACGAGGCGCATTTCGGTTCCGGCTCGATCGCGGTTCGCGCGATCGCTGGAGTCGGGTTCATGTTCCCGTCGCCGCGCTCGCTTGTGAAGATCCAGACCGGCGCCTAAGAGCGCTTCTAAGCAGGCTGGGGGGCGCAAAATTCTGGGCGCGTACCCTCGGCTGTCGGGAGGGGACTCCGCATCTTCAGAAAAGGCGAAGCCGCCGAGTTTCCGCCGATGACCTCGCCCCTCCTAGGGGACCCCATCACCCGCGCGAGCCGCCACATGCGACACTCCTGGTGTGCCTGGCCGCGACGCAGCGATCCCTTGGGAGCTTTTCGCTAGGTTTCGGGTATTCTTCAGCAACTTCTCTCTCCTTAGAGTCGAAACCCGACGAGCCGATGAAGGGCCAAGCTGTGCGACTTGCTGAGCCTCCAGGAGTCCGTTCCACACGACAAGGTGATCGTCGAGGAACGGGCGGAACGTGGACTCGATGCCAGGCCATGGATGGCTCATCGAGCTTTCATCATGAGTTCGACGCATTCATGCGCACCCTGGCCGACAGCGAGCGCGCCATCCTGCGCGCAGAAATCAGGGACAAGCTCGCGGCTGGATCGCAGGGTGAGCTTACTTTCGGCAAGGGACGTCAGTACGACGTAGATCTGATCGAGTCGGCCCGCTTCGTGCTGGAAATCAAGCTGGCCAATCACACCTTCCTCGAGGAGTCAGACGATGACGACGACCCGGAGGATGACCTCGAACCGGTGGAGCGTCAGACTCGCATCTACTACACAGAGCCGGAGAAGGAAGCCGGTCTGCTGCTGTTGCTGTCGATCGAGTCGAAGCTACCGGGCCGGATCGGACTAGAGGAACAGAACCGACATGCCGGTGCTGCAGCAAGGAAGGCTGACGAGCATTGCATCTACAACAAGATCCTGTGATGCCGCGAGGTCCGAGCTTGCGCGGACCTCACGGCATCCATCAGGATATGACGCTAGAGTCATACTTTGACCTCGGAGGGCAACGTGAACATCAACGAACTTCTGGGTATTGATCAGGACAGCGTGAGCGACCGGCTGGCAGATGAGCTCGTCCAGGCGGACAAGCGACTGCTCGCTGAGCTGATCAAGGCCCGCGTCAGGGCTGACAAGACTCAGGCACAGATTGCGGCAGCGATGGGTATATCTCAAAGCGCAGTGGCAAGGATTGAGGGCGGTGAGCGAGACCTTCACCTGTCAACGCTTCGTCGATATTCGCATGCTATCGGGGCGCTCGTCCAGCATATCGTCACGCCCGAGTACGCCGCTCAGGTGCGCTGGCGAGGCCGCGAGGCATCGGTGTCGAACGTCACAACGTACGGCGACGTTACGGGTCGCGCGGGCCGAATGCGCAACCCTCAAACTACGCGGGTGCTGGCAAAGCATGGCTAAGTTGGAGTGGCGCTTGCCGTTCGGGTTCGGCGGAATCCGAGTCCTGGCCACGAGCGCGATGCCCGAGCCAGAAGATCGCCCCGCGAACTTCGTCTCGGGCGAAGCCACGTGGACGGTCGGCATGATGGTCGACTCGGAGGCGGCTGAGCTCGGTATCGGTGGACTCTTGATCTTGATCGAGGACGGCATGCTGTACATGGCGCATGTTGTGATCCCCTTGAGCTTCCCCGAAGCGATCGACCTGGACAACGATGATTTCACGCGCGAAGTCCAGAGCGCTGCGGCAACCATCGTCGGGGAAATTCTCTATGACTTTGCTCGCCTGAACGTCCTGACGACTGCGGCCGCTCAGGGCAGCGTGATCACGTTGCCCGAGATCGCTCCCGGCTCCGAAGAGTGACCCTCCTCCCCGGGTGGCGTGCCCACGTTTTGCCCACGATCGAGCGCCATCCAGCTTGAATGGGCGAATCGGACAGGTCGCAGTCGGCAGAAAATCGGGCGATGCGCCCCTTGAGCAGCAACGTGGCGCACGACTCGAACGGGTTCAAGCCCCGTTACTCACCCCATGTTGGAAGGCCCCGAGTTCCCTGCACTTGCAAGTGCTGGGGAACTCGGGGCCTTCGTCGTTGGGCCGGGTCTGTGCGAAGACAGTCCGGCCGCATCCACGCGAGAGGCGCAGGTTCCCAGTGCCGGGAATCTGCGCCTCCCGCGTGCTTCTAGCGAGGCGCGGGGGCCTCGAGTTTTGGTGAGTCTGGGAGAGGCGATTCAGGAGGAGGCGGCTCAGTCAGCGGCGATTCGGCGACGGGTGGCTCCGGGATGCCGGGATCCGGGGCCGGCACGAGCGCTGCGGCTGGCATGCGGCTCGCCCAGAGGACCCCGAAGAGCACGATCGCGCCGCCGACGAGCTCGAGCGGGCCGGGCCGCTCCCCCAGCACGAGCCACGCTGTCGAGATGCCGACCACGGGGACGAGCATCGAGAACGGTGCGACGACGCCCGCCGGGTGGCGCTTCATGAGCCACACCCAGATGCCGGAGCCGAGAACCGTGCCGAGCACGATCGTGTAGACGAGCCCAACCCAGGCGGGAACCGCGGCAACAGTCCACGCCGTCGCGAGCGACGCCCAGATCTGTTCCGGCCCCTCCACGAGCAGCGAGACGGCGAGCATGGGGATGGGAGGCACCACGGCCATCCACATCGTCAGGTGCAGGGGCTTCGGCGGTTCGGCGAGTCGGCTCGAGATGTTGCCGATGGCCCAGCCGAACGCGCCGATCACCACGAGCACAAACGGCCACCAGCTTCCGGCGCCACCCCGGGCGACGCCGACCAGCAGCAGGCCGGCGACCGCGACCGCGATGCCGATGACTCGACGCGTCGTGAGCTTCTCGCGGAGGAAGATCGCGCCGAGCAGCACGGTGAACGGCGCCGACATCTGCAGCACGAGCGACGCGAGCCCCGTGGGGAAGCCCGCCGCCATACCGAGGTAGAGCCCGACGAACTGCAGGGTGCCGAAGCCGAGCCCGTACCCGACGAGCCACCGCAGCTTCACGTTCGGGCGCGGGATGAACAGGATCGTCGGGATCGCGAGCAGCCCGAAGCGCAGGGCGATGAGGAAGAACGGCGGGAACTGCTCGAGCGAGGCGTGGATGGCGAGGAAGTTCACGCCCCAGAGGACTGCGACGAGGCAGGCGAGGGCGACATGACGAGGAGGCACGGGATCAGTGTGCGGCGCGCTCACCCTGAAGCACCAGTGATGATCCGTGACCGGTAACTGTAGGCTCCCTACATGGAATTCCGTCACCTCGAGCTGCTCCGTGAGCTGTCGCTGCGGGGCACTCTCGCGGCGGTTGCCGAGGCCACGCACCGTACCCCCTCCGCCCTCTCGCAGCAGCTGAGGACCGCAGAGCGGGAGGTCGGCGCGAGCCTCGTCGAGCCGTTCTCCCGAGGGCTGCGCCTCACCGCTGCCGGGAGGATCCTCGCCGACGGCGCCGACGACGTGGGCCGGGCGCTCGCCGAGGTGCAGGCGAAGCTCGAGGCGAGCCTCGGCGAGCCGAGCGGCACCGTCTCGATCGGCGCGCTCCCGAGCGCCAGCGAGGCGCTTGTCCCCGGCCTGCTCCGCCGCACGGCGGGGTCGGCGATCCAGCTCGACCTCGACGACTTCGACCTCGCCGAGTCCGAGTACGCAGCGCGAACCCTCGACGCCGACATCGTCATCGGGCACAGCCTCACGGGAGACGTCCCGCGCGGGGCAGAGCACCTGCACACGCGAGTCCTCGCCCGGGAGCCGATCGACGTCGCCCTGCCGTCCGAGCATCCGCTGGCGCACCTCGACTACCTCGTCCCTGGCGATCTGCTCGGCACCACCTGGGTGGGTGTGCCCGTCGGTTACCCGTTCGACAGCATCCTGATCGCCGTCGAGAACGCCACGAGCACCAACCTCGATCGAGTGCAGCGGCTCCGCGACAACCGACTCGTTGAAGCGCTCGTCGCGACTGGCACGGGGCTCGCGCTGCTGCCGCGCTTCACGACTCGCCCGCGCCCGGGGGTGGTGCTGCGCCCGCTCGACGGCGTGCGGTCCGTGCGCAGCATCGTCGCCATCGCCCGTCCAGACCGTCAGGCGCGCTTCGCCGTGCGAACCGTCCTCGACCACCTCACCGCCGCGGGCGCCGACCTGGAGGCGGAGTTCGCGGAGGTCGACCCACCGCGTCCCTGACCAGCTCTAGTGATCGGACCCCAAGTGCATGCTGGATGCGGCGACAGAGGTGGCTTTCATCACGCAAGTTGGACAGCAGATCGGGCACGAGCCGTCAGCCGGCGTGCTTCAACGGTCAGCCGGCGCGCTTCGCGGACTCCGCGAAGGCGCGAATCCGGGCGTGGTCCTTGACGCCCGGGCTCGACTCGACCCCGCTCGACACGTCGACGCCCCAGGGCTCCGCCTCGCCGATCGCCTCGGCCACATTCCCCGGGTGCAGGCCGCCTGCCAGCAGCCAGCGCCCCTGAGGGCGACGACGGACGAGCTCCGAGAGGTCCCAGCGCTCGCCAGACCCCGGCTTCGGCGCATCCAGCAGCAGGAGTTCCTCACCGAACGCCCCGACGCGCAGCTCAGGGTCGTCGGCGAGCGAGGTGGCTCGCCAGATCCGCGGGAAGATCGTGCCGGCAGCTCGAACCTCATCGCCCGAGTAGGAGCCGTGCAGCTGCAGCACGTTCGCACCGACCGCTCCCGCGATCTCGGCGGCGTCCGTGGCCGGCATGTCGTGCACGACCAGCACCCGATCGACGCCAGCGGCAACGGAACCGAAGATCTTCCCGGCCTCCTCCGCGGAACGCCTGCGCGGGCTCGTGCGGCTCATCACGATGCCGACCGCGTCGGCTCCGCTCTCGACGGCAACCGCCGCTGACTCGACAGAATCCAGGCCACACACTTTGACGTACACGCGAGCATCATAGGGCGTGGATGCAGGAGAGGTCGCCTCGCTCCTCCGTGAGGTGTCAGCGCTGCGGAGCGCCCGCGGGTGCCGCAACCAGGTCGCGACGCCGCTTGGGCGCGATGAACTCGAGCAGGGAGAAGATCGCGAGCGCGACGAGGGCACCGGCGCCGGCTGCCCCCAGCGCGACGAGCAGGAAGCTCGACACCACTGAGAGGACGACGGAGGCGGACAGGCTCACGATGCTCAGAGCGACGAGGAGCAGGAGGATGGCGGCGGCCAGCACTCCCCAGCGCGTGCGGTTGAGCAGGCGCGGCCGCACGGATCGGACGATGCGCAGCGCGATTCCGACGCCGATGACCATGCCCCAGAAGGCGAACCGCGCGACCGTCTCATGGGTCAGGGTCTCCCCGAAGACGTCGATCATGGCCCTATTCTCGCGGGCCGCGCCGCACCACGCCAGCGAGCGCGGACGCTCCGGCGCGTCGAGCAGCTCAGTCGCGCACTGCGGCCAGTCGGAACCGCCGCTGCGTGACGATGATCGGCCGCGCCGCGTCCAGGCGACGCAGCGTGCTGATGTTGGCGTCGACCTCGAAGCCTGGGACATCCCATGGCACCAGGGCCATGTACTCGACCAGCGCACGTGCATCCGCGAACGTCATCCGCCCAGCCCACTCGTCGGCGAGCTCGATGCGGAGCCCGGCGGCTGCCACCTCGCTGCTCGCGTTCGCCAGCGTCACGTCGTCGTGCAGCGGGTCGCCGCCGAACCACTCTCGGAGCTCGTGCGCTTCCCGTCCGTCAACCTGCTGGGTCAGGAACCGCCCGCCCGGGGCGAGCACACGGGCGACTTCCCCGGCGTCGAAGGACTCGTGGCGGCACACGACGAGGTCCAGCGACGCGTCTTCGAACGGCAGGGAGTCACCCGCCTCGGAGTCGTACCGGTGCACGCCAACACCGAACGGCGCCAGGTTCCGCCTCGCGATCTCGATATTCGGCTCCCACCCCTCGGTTGCCGCGATGGAGAGGGACTCCGCGGCGGCACCGAGGTCGCCGATGAGCTCGATGAGCCGCTCGCCGCCTCCCGTGCCGAGGTCGGCGACCCGCGTGGCAGACGCCATCGCGGCACGGCACTCGGCGGTGAAGTCCCAGTGGGGTTCGTCGGCGGTCATGCGCCCGTCCAGGACGGAGAAGTCCCAGCCGACCATGGCGGCGGCGTGCGCAGCTCGCCATTCCTGCGGGCGGGAGCATTCGTCATCGGTCACAGGGGCACCCTAGCGAGGAGCGCCAGCATCGAGCCAGGAGACCCTCTCGAGGACACCTCGTAGGCTCACGTCATGACCGCTTTCGAACTCGCATCCGCCCGGCCCGTCTCGGAAGGCGAACTCGAGCTCGTCGAAGCCGCCCGATCCACGATCGATGCGACAACGGATGCTGGGCCGGATGAGGACGGCATCCACACGGTAGGGGCTGCCGTGCGCGCGGCGGACGGCCGGGTGCACGTCGGCGTGAACCTGCACCATTTCACGGGCGGACCCTGCGCCGAGCTGGTGGCGCTCGGCTCGGCCCGCGCCGCTGGTGCCCTCGAGCTGACGCACATCGTCGCCGTCGCGAACCACGGCCGCGGGGTCATGAGCCCTTGCGGGCGTGACCGCCAGGTGCTCGCCGACCACTACCCCGACATACGGGTGATCCTGCCCGGGCCCGACGGCCTGATCAGCGTGATCGCACGCGAACTCCTGCCCCTCGCCTACGACCACGCCTCAGCGCAGGTCTAGCCGCCGGTCCCCGTCCAGCCGCCCTGCGACACAATGAGCGGATGGAGATGTCGCGGGAGAACTTCGAGGCCCTGGTCGTCGACGAGCTCGACGAGCTGCCGGACGAGATGGTCGACGGCCTCGACAACGTGATCTTCGTCGTCGAGGACCGGCCCGAGGACGGCTCGCTCGACCTGCTCGGTGTCTACGAGGGATTCGCGCTCACGGATCGCGGTCAGTACGGCTTCGGCGAGCTGCCCGACCGCATCGTGCTGTTCCGCGAACCGCTCCTGTCGATCTGCGACGACGAGGAGACCCTCCGCGACGAGGTGCATACGACGCTCGTGCACGAGATCGCCCACTTCTACGGCATCGACGACGCGCAGCTCCACGAGCTGGGCTGGGCGTAGAGCCTCCCGAGTCGCGCGTCCCCGATACGCTTCCCGGATGCAGCAGACGCCACCAGCCCGCGGGCCCCTCCGGCCAGGACGCCTCCTCTGGGGAATCGTCCTCGTCCTGGCGGCACCAGCTTTCGCACTGTGGATGGCCGTGACCGGTCTGCTCTCGGCGCTTGCTGCCGCGAGCATCACGGTCGACACCGTCGGGCCCATCCCACCGCTCGTCGAGGCCGGGCAGACGCTTCTCTCCGCGTTCGCTTTCTGGGCGATGTTCGTCTCGGCAGGTGCCGGCCTCGTCGTGCTGATCCTGCTCGGGTCGCGGAGCATCCAGGCTGCTCGTCGCACACCAGGCGCGGCCGGTCCGACGTTCGGCTCCGTGCTCTGGGGGTGGGCATTTGCGATCCCCCTCGCGACGGGTGTCGGCGCGCTCGCCGGTCTCCTGCTGCGGCCGGTCGCCGACAGCATCGGCACCGACCTCTCCCTCGACGCCGGTCCCGGCACCAGCATCGACTACGACGATGCCGTCTACGGCCTCATCGTCGGTAGCACCTGGCTGCTCGCAGCGCTGGTGGGGCTGGTCATCGCAGTGATCTTCACCGTGCGCTACGTGCGCGCTCGCCGCCAGCAGAGCTCAGACCAGGCGGGCACCGGCCCGCGCTGACGGCGCCTCGCGACGCCGCAAAAACCCCGTCACGCGCCGGGCGCGGCCTCGATGATGACGTCGGCGAGCAGGAACGGCGCATTGCGTCGCAAATGCTCGCGCTCTTGAGCCGCCCACATCTCCCAGAACTCTTCGAAGACGCCGACATCTGCAGGACGCGAGAGCGCCCGCGGCTTCCGGTGGGCCTCGTCGAGCTCTATCCACACGCTCGTCGTCGCGAGCGGCGCGCTCTCGTGCGACAGCGAACCGCAGCCCTCGACGATGAGCGGCGCGGAGCCGTCGAGGTCCCGCCACGGACCGGGCGCATCCGCCGCCCAATCCCAGCTCTCATAGCCGGGGCGGTGCTGGGATTCCGGCTGCTCGGGACTCAGCATGTCGCGGTGCACCGCCTGCGAGGCGGCAGCGAGGCCACCCCAGCCCGGGTAGGCGTCGTCGAGGGACACCAGCTGCGCGCTCTCGAAGCCGCGCGCCCGAAACTCCGCCAGCAGCTCCCCCGCGAGCGTCGTCTTGCCCGAGCCCGAACCGCCGTCGATGAGCACAACCGGGCGCGACCCGCGGGCGTCCACCAGCACGCGGTCCAGCAGCGCCGCGACCCTGCTCACGCGCTGCCCACGAGCCGGTACGACCCCGCCGCGACGGCCACACCGATGGCCGCGCCGGCGATCACCACCGCCGCAAGCACGAGAACGAGGTCTCGCCAGCCGAGACGTGAGGGGCGAGCCCACGTCCGCGTGATGTCCTCAGCGCCGAAGCCGCGAGCCTCCATGACGGTCGCGAGTGTCCCTGCCCGTCGCAGCGCGAGGGCCAGCAGCGCGAACGCCATCGTCATGAACCGTCGGATGGCACCGGAGTCGCCGAGACCGCGAGCGCGGCGCGCCTGGCTCATCGCCGTCCAGTCGTCGCGGAACACGGCGAAGAGGCGGATGCCCGCGAGCGCCGACACCACGAACCTCGCCGGGAGGTGCGCGACCTGCGCGAGGCCGTCGGCGAGGCGGGTCGGGTCGATGCGGCTCAACGCGACGAGCGTCGGCACGCCGATCGCGAGCACGCGCACGCCGACGGCGATCGCGAGCTGGATGGAGTTGTCGGTGATGTTCGCGTAGAGGAACTGCCCGTAGCTCGCCCCGCCGGGCTTGGCGTACAGCAGCATGCTCGTGGCGGAGACGGGGGCGGCGATGAGGAGGATCCAGCTCGATCGCAGGACCTCCATGGGGCGCACGCCGGCGACGCCGAAGGCGAGGAGCGAGAGCGTCAGCGCGACGGCCGCCGAGACGACGTCGAGCGTCGTCAGCAGGGGTATCGAGTACAGCACCGCCGCCAGGAACGGCGTGACCGGGTTCACGCGGTCGAGGAACCGTCCGCCGACGGGGAGCACCTCGAGCGGCACGCCGTCGGCGTCGACCTGGGGCGACCTTGCCGACCATGCCGGGCGGGAACCCGCCGAGGCGACGCCCGCGCCGCTGCCGCTCATGCTGGCACCTTCTCATTCTTGCGGTCGTGGGCTTCGATGCGGATGCGCTGGTCGCCGAGCACACGCACGAGCTGCTCGTCGTGGGTCACGGAGACCAGCGAGTGCCCCTCGGAGACGAGGCGAGACATGATCGTGACGAGCTCCGTCCAGGTCCTGCGGTCCTGCCCGAAGGTGGGCTCGTCGAAGATGAGCACCCGAGGCGCTGTCGCGAGGACCGTCGCGACGGACAGCCGACGCTGCTCACCGCCGGAGAGCGTGAAGGGGTGCGCTTCCGCGAGGTGCGAGAGGCGCAGCGCCGCGAGCAGCTCGTCGACGCGTTCGCTCGTCTCGCGTCTGCCCCGCCCCACCGCATCCGGTCCCACCTCGAGCTCGCGCCGCACCGTGCCGGCGACGAACTGGTGCTCGGGCTGCTGGAAGACCGTGCCGATCCTCGTCAGCAGCTGACGGGAACGCCAGGCAGAAGGATGCGGGCCGACCGGGCCCGCAGCGCGGAACCTGCCGAGCGCCCAGCCAGCACGTCGACGGTCAGCGTCTTCGCCAGCTTCCCGCAGGGCGCTGCTCGCACGCACGTCGCCCGCGACCGGCTTGAGCAGGCCAGCGAGCGTCAGCGCCAGCGTCGTCTTGCCCGCGCCGTTGGGCCCGAGCACCACCGTCGATTCCCCCGCCCGCAGCGTCGCGCCGAACTGCGTGTGCAGCGGATAGTCGGCACGCCCGAACCCCAGGCCGTCGGCGACGAGCAGGTCCTCGCCCGGGGCGCGCTCGCCCCGGGGAACCGTGGGTTCGTGGCCGCCTATCCACACACCCGCCGCGAGGAGCGACTCCCGCTGCTCCTCCAGGATCACGTCAGGGGCACCGTCTGCGAGCAGGTGCTGCTCAGTGCCGAGCACGACGACCCGGTCGACGCTCGAACGCCACACATCCACCCGATGCTCGATGACGATGAGCGTCGCGCCGGTGACCTCGGCGGCACGCACGACGGCCTCGCGAACCTCCTCGACACCGGCCGGGTCGAGGTTCGCGGTCGGCTCGTCGAGCAGGATGAGGTTCGGCCGCATCGCGAGCACGCCCGCGATCGCGAGGCGCTGGCGCTCACCGCCGGACAGCTGCGCGGTCGAGCGGTCGAGCGGCATCCGCAGCCCGACGGCGTCGAGCGCCTCGCGCACCCGAACCCAGGTCTCGGCGCGCGGCACACCGAGGTTCTCGCAGCCGAAGGCGATGTCGTCGCCGATGCGGGCGAGCACCGTGTTCGCCTGCGGATCCTGCAGGACCAGCCCCACCGCGCCGCGGGCATCCGTCGGATGCCTGCCGTCGACCAGCAGCGAGCCGAGCTCCTGCCCGTCGTCCTCGTGGTCGCCGAGCACCCCGGCAAGAGCCGCCAGGAGCGTCGACTTGCCCGCCCCCGACGGCCCGAGCAGCAGCACAGCTTCTCCGGGCTCGATCGTCAGGTCGAGCTGGCTGACCGCCAGCTTCGCCCGGTCGGCGTGGCGCCAGCCCCACCCCCTCGCCTCGACTCTCGCGCCCACGAGCGCTAGCCGATTCGCTTCGCGCTTCTGCCCGCCGCGAAGCGGTTCAGCGCGCCCGTCGCGGCGAGCGCTCGCGTGAGCAGCCAGCCGACGACTCCCGCCAGCACCGCACCGGAGACCACGACAGCGACCAGGTAGATCGTCAGGAACTCGGGGCCCTTCTCGATGTTCGCGCTGAGGAACAGCTCGAGCACCCACGCGGCGACGGCAGCACCCGCGCCCGCGAGCATCGCGACGCTCAGACCGAAGCGCCTGTAGAGGAACAGCGCGAAGATGAGCTCGGCACCGAGGCCCTGCGCGATACCCGAGTAGACGGTCTCGATCGACCACTGGCTGCCGAGCAGCATGGAGACGCACGCCGCGAGCACCTCGACGAAGAGCGCAGCCCCCGGCTTGCGGATGATGAGCCCGCCCAGCACGCCGCCGAGCAGCCAGATGCCGACCGCTATGCCGCCGATCCCCGGAGTGAACGCATCCATCGCCACGAACCAGGCGTAGCCGACGCTGTTCCAGAAGATGAAGATGAGGCCCGTCGCGACACCGAGAACGGCCGCCGTGACGATGTCGATGACCCGCCAGCGGAAGCGGCTCTTCGGCGCCTTCGCCTGAGCCGGAACCTGCGCTGCCGCAGTCGGAGATGGAGTCGAGGAAGTTGTCATGCTGTGTGCCCTTTCGAGTGAAAGTGCACGGGCGCAGAGCCGTGGGCGACCCTGCTCGGAGATGTGCCTCCCTGCGCTGGCATTACCCAGATCAGGTTTGACGGTCGAAGGCTTGAGCCTTCCTCTCAGCCCGGACTACCGGACTCCCGTGAACACCCCGAGTATAGGCCGTACCGCGGCCGGAGCTACTTCTTGAGCGCCTTGATGAGTCGCGGGAGGGCGTGCCCGACCGTCCACACCAGCGGAATCGACACGACGAGCAGCGTGATGATGTTCGGACGGAAGCTCGTGCCGAACTCGTCATCGACGTACGCGCCGACCGGCACGGCCATCCCGCCGCCACCGCCGCCCGACGAGTTCTCCTGACCCTCCTCAGTGCTCTCACCACCGCCGTAGCCGTACGAGACGAGAGCGACCGGAAGGATCGTGGACTTGCCGAGTTCCACCTTCTCGCCATAGGCGAGTGTGACGCCGAGCTTCTTGACCGAGTCCGTGAGGTTCTGTGTGAGGTTCGTCATGCGGCCAGCGTAGGTCGTCGACATGCCTGCCAACCAGGAGAAGTCCTGTGTGCTTGCGGGCGAGAGCGCTCCCACCCTTTGGTAGCTTTAGTGCCTGCATCCACACGCGATGTTCTTCGATGAAGCAATAGGAGCGTGCATGAAAACGTGGCCCGGAAATGCCTACCCCCTCGGAGCGACGTTCGATGGAAGTGGCACCAACTTCGCGATCTTCAGCGAGGCCGCCCACAAGGTCGAGCTGTGCCTCTTCGATGACGACGGCAACGAGGAGCGGGTGAGGCTCCACGAGCAGGACGCGCACGTCTGGCATGCCTACCTCCCTCACGTGCAGCCAGGCCAGCAGTACGGCTACCGGATGCACGGCGACTACGACCCGATCAACGGAAGCCGCTGCAACCCGGCGAAGCTCCTCCTCGACCCGTACGCGAAGGCGACGACGGGCGACATCGACTGGGACCAGTCGCTCTTCAGCTACAACTTCGGCGACCCCGACTCGTTCAACGACCTCGACTCAGCGCCCCACATGATGAAGGGCGTTGTCATCAACCCCTACTTCGACTGGGCTGGCGACCGTAAGCCCGGCATCCCCTACAACGAGTCCCTCATCTACGAGGCGCACGTCAAGGGCCTCACCGAGCTGCACCCGGACGTGCCGGAGGAGATCCGCGGCACGTACGCCGGCATCGCGCACCCCGCGATCGTGGAGCACCTCAAGCGGCTCGGCGTCACCGCCATCGAGCTCATGCCCGTGCACCAGTTCGTGCAGGACAGCACCCTCATCGAGAAGGGCCTCCGCAACTACTGGGGGTACAACACCATCTCGTTCCTCGCCCCGCACGCCGACTACGCCTCCCAGGGCACGGCAGGCCAGCAGGTGCAGGAGTTCAAGTCGATGGTGCGCACGCTGCACGCCAACAACATCGAGGTCATCCTCGACGTCGTATACAACCACACGGCAGAAGGCAACCACCTCGGCCCGACCCTCAGCTTCCGCGGCATCGACAACGCCGCCTACTACCGGCTCGAGGAAGACGACAAGCGGTACTACACCGACTACACGGGCACCGGCAACTCGCTCAACATGCGCCACCCGCACTCGCTGCAGCTCATCATGGACTCGCTGCGCTACTGGGTCACCGAGATGCACGTCGACGGCTTCCGCTTCGACCTCGCCTCCACCCTCGCCCGCGAGCTCCACGACGTCGACAAGCTGTCCACCTTCTTCGACCTCGTGCAGCAGGACCCGGTGGTCTCGCAGGTGAAGCTCATCGCCGAGCCGTGGGACGTCGGCCCCGGCGG
The DNA here is from genome assembly GCF_902506465.1 of Pseudoclavibacter sp. 8L. Lineage (NCBI taxonomy): Bacteria > Bacillati > Actinomycetota > Actinomycetes > Micrococcales > Microbacteriaceae > Pseudoclavibacter > Pseudoclavibacter sp. 8L. The sequence goes on from NZ_LR733185.1 coordinate 217,420, forward strand.
CTACCAGGTCGGCAACTTCCCACCGCAGTGGACAGAGTGGAACGGCAAGTACCGCGACACCGTGCGCGACTTCTGGCGAGGCGAGCCATCGACGCTTGGCGAGTTCGCGAGCCGCATCACCGGATCCGCCGACCTCTACGAGCACTCCGGACGCCGCCCCTTCGCCTCCATCAACTTCGTCACGGCCCACGACGGCTTCACGCTGAGAGACCTCGTCTCCTACAACGAGAAGCACAACGACGCCAACGGCGAGAACGGGAACGACGGCGAGAGCCACAACCGCTCCTACAACCTCGGCGTCGAGGGCCCGACCGATGACCCCGAGATCAACGCCATGCGCGCCCGGCAGCAGCGCAACATCATCGCGACGATGCTGCTCAGCCAGGGCGTGCCCATGCTCCTCCACGGCGACGAGCTGGGGCGCACCCAGAACGGCAACAACAACACGTACGCGCAGGACAGCGAGATCAGCTGGGTGCACTGGGAGAACGCCGACGAGCCGCTCGTCGAGTTCACGCGGGCCGTCGCGCAGCTGCGCGCCGACCACCCGACGTTCCGTCGACGCCGCTTCTTCAACGGCCGCGTCGAGGAGCGCGCCGAAGGATCCGCGCTGCCCGACATCGTGTGGCTCTCGACCGACGGCACGCAGATGGCATCCGAAGACTGGAACGCGGAGTTCGTGAAGTCGATGGGCATGTTCCTCAACGGCAACGCCATCGCCGGGCGCGACGAGCGGGGCGAGGAGATCACCGATGTGAGCTTCATGGTCTACTTCAACGCCAGCGAGACAGTCGTCGAGGCGACCATCCCGAGCGTCGAGATCACCTCCCACTGGGACATCGTCATCGACACCTCCGGCATGCACACCGACCTCGAGGCCGTCGAGCCGGGAGCAACCATCCCGCTCGAGCCGCGCTCGCTCGTCGTCCTGCGCGAAGCGGAGCTCAACGAGAAGCCAGACCATTCAGTTGCCGCTTCCGTCGCCGCGATGACAACCCCCATCCCCATCATCACGCGGCCGCCCCTCGGCAGCTGACCCAGCCAGAGCCATCTCAGAAGCACCTCGCGCCACGGAGACCATGATGCGGATCCCATCCAGCACGTACCGATTCCAACTGACGTCGGAGTTCGACCTCGACGCCGCCACCGAGCAGCTTCCCTACCTGGAGCGGCTCGGCGTGGGATGGGTGTACCTCTCGCCCATCCTCCAGGCGACCCCAGGCAGCACGCACGGCTACGACGTCGTCGACCCCTCGAAGGTCGACGACGAACGTGGCGGGCGCGAGGGGCTCGAGCGGTTCTCCGCGAAGGCCCGCGAGCTGGGCCTCGGCGTGCTCGTCGACATCGTCCCGAACCACATGGGAGTCGGAACACCACGTGACAACCCGTGGTGGTGGGATGTGCTCAAGCACGGCCAGCAGGCCGCCCACGCAGAGTCCTTCGACATCGACTGGGAGGCGGGCGGCGGCAAGCTCCTCATCCCCACGGTCGGCGACGACGACATGCCCAGGGAGCGAGGCGACGCGATCGCCAACGTGACCGTCGACACCGAGGCCGGCGTGCTGCGCTACCACTCCACCGAGTACCCGCTCGCGGAAGGCTCGGCACCCGAAGGCGCATCGGTGCGGGAAGTGCTCGACAACCAGCACTACCAGCTCATCCACTGGCGCCAAGGCGACAGCCGCCTCAACTACCGCCGCTTCTTCACCATCACCTCGCTCGCGGGCATCCGCGTCGAAGACGAGCACGTGTTCGAGGAAGCCCACGCGGAGATCCTCGACTGGATGCGTCACCGCCTCGTCGACGGGCTCCGGATCGACCACCCGGACGGACTCCGCGACCCGGGCGGCTACCTGCGCCACCTCGCCGACCGAACGCGCGGAGCGTATGTGCTCGTCGAGAAGATCCTCGAGGGCGACGAGGCACTGCCCGCCGATTGGCGCACGGCAGGAACGACCGGCTACGACGCGCTCGGCCAGATCGACCGGGTCCTCGTCGACGCCGACGCCGAAGAACCGCTCGACGAGCTCGCGGCGGGAGCGGACGGCGACCCGGTCGACTGGGAGCAGCTCATCCACGAGGCGAAGCGCGCCGTGGCCGACGTGTCCCTGAACGCCGAGATCCGCCGCATCGCACGGGAACTGCGCGCGACGGGCCTCGAGGACGACCTCATCGAGGACTCCGTCGCCGAGATCGCCGCCCACTTCAGCGTGTACCGCAGCTACCTTCCGACGGGTGCGAACCACCTCACCGACGCGGCCAAGGCCGCCACCGAGCAGCGACCGGACCTCGCGGCGTCGATCGCCCGCGTCCTGCCGTTCCTCGAGGCACCAGAAGCCGAGGCCGCGCTGCGCCTGCAGCAGACCACCGGCATGATCATGGCGAAGGCCGTCGAAGACCGCTCGTTCTACCGCTACGCACGCCTCACCTCACTCAACGAGGTCGGCGGCGACCCCAACGTCTTCTCCATCACCCCGGAGCGGTTCCACGAGCTCCAGAGCGCACGGGCCCGCGACTGGCCAGACGCCATGACCACGCTGTCGACCCACGACACGAAGCGCGGCGAGGACACTCGCGCCCGCATAACCGCCCTCAGCGAGGTCCCCGAGTTCTGGGCGGAGAGCGTCGCCGAGCTCCAGAATGTGGCCCCCATCGACGACAACGCGTTCGCGCAGCTTACCTGGCAAGCGATCGTCGGCGCGTGGCCCGCATCTCGCGAGCGCCTCACCGACTACCTCGAGAAGGCTGCACGCGAAGCCGACCTGCACACGAGCTGGACCAACCCGAACGAGACGTTCGAGGGGCAGCTGCACGCGGCCGTCGACGCCGTCTTCGACAACCCCGTCGCGTCGAACGTCGTCCAGAACGTCGTCGCCGAGACGCAGGAGGCGGGCTGGTCGAACTCGCTGACCGCGAAGATCGTGCAGCTCACGATGCCGGGTATCCCCGACGTCTACCAGGGCACGGAGCTCTGGACGCGCACGCTCGTCGACCCAGACAACCGGCAGAGTGTCGACTACTCGTCGCGCACCGCGGCGCTCGACGCGATCCTGCACGGAGCGGTCCCCGCGATCGACGACTCCGGTGCTGCGAAGCTCCTCGTGACCGCGGCCTGCCTGCGCCTGCGCCGCAGCCGACCGGAGCTCTTCACCGAGTACGAGGGCATCACCGCCGACGGCCCAGCGGCAGAGCACGCGCTCGCGTTCTCGCGGGGCGGGGCCATCACGATCGGCACGCGCCTTCCCATCGGCCTCGAGCAAGGCGGCGGATGGATCGGCACGACCATCCCCCTCCCCGAGGGCGAATGGATCGACCAGCTCACCGCCGCGGTCTTCACGGGTGGCAAGGACGTCCCGCTCGCCGCCCTCCTGCAGCAGTACCCCGTGGCGCTGCTCGCAAGGTCCTAGCCGGCACCCGCATCCACACCACCTCGCTTCCCACCAAGGAGTTCTCTGTGCGCGATTCCCGCTTCGATGTCTGGGCACCACACGCCGAGACGCTAGCCCTGCACGTCGACGGCACCGAGCTGCCGATGCGGCGCACCGACGGCGACTGGTGGGTACCGGACACGGAGCTCGAGCTCGACGAGGACACCCACGACTACGGGTACCTCGTCAACGGCGACCCGACCCCCATCCCGGACCCTCGCTCGCGGTGGCAGCCGGACGGCGTGCACGGCCTCTCGCGCACCTTCGACGCCGACCGGCACCCGTGGGTGGACGGCGACTGGACCGGCCGCCCGCTGGCGGGGTCCGTCATCATCGAGGTGCACATCGGCACCTTCACGCCCGAGGGCACGCTCGACTCGGCGGTCGATCGCCTGGATCACCTGCAGCAGCTCGGGGTCGACTTCGTCGAGGTCATGCCCGTCAACGCTTTCAGCGGCACCCACGGCTGGGGCTACGACGGCGTCGACTGGTTCGCCGTCCATGAGGGCTACGGCGGACCAGCCGCCTACCAGCGCTTCGTCGAGGCCTGCCACGAGCGTGGCATCGGCGTCATCCAGGACGTCGTCTACAACCACCTCGGCCCTTCCGGCAACTACCTGGGCAAGTTCGGGCCGTACCTCTCCGATCACCACGCCACGGCGTGGGGCGACACCGTCAACCTCGACGGGGAGAACTCCGACGAGGTTCGCGCCTTCATCCGCGCCAACGTGGCCATGTGGCTGCGCGACTTCCACGTCGACGGGCTCCGGCTCGACGCCGTCCACGCCCTCATCGACGACCGGGCCGTGCACATCCTCGAGGAGCTGGCCCTGGACGTCGACGAGCTCGAAGCGCACCTCGGTCGCCCGCTGACCCTCATCGCCGAGTCCGACCTCAACAACCCACGCCTCATCACGTCAGACGAGGCAGGCGGCTACGGACTCGACGCCCAGTGGTCGGACGACTTCCACCACGCCGTGCACGTCAACCTGACCGGGGAGACCAGCGGCTACTACGCCGACTTCGAGGGTCTCGATGCCCTCGCGAAGGTGCTCGAGAAGGGGTTCTTCCACGACGGCACGCTGTCGAGCTTCCGAGGTCGCCATCACGGTCGCCCCCTTCCGGCTCGCACGCGCGCCTGGCGGCTCGTCGTCTCGTCGCAGAATCACGACCAGATCGGCAACCGGGCCATCGGCGACCGCCTCACGGCGACGCTCTCCCCCGGCCAGCTGGCCATCGCGGCCACGCTCGAGCTGACCGCGCCCTTCACACCCATGCTCTTCATGGGCGAGGAGTGGGGCGCCACGACCCCCTTCCAGTTCTTCTCCTCCCACCCGGAGCCGGAGCTGGCGAAGGCGACAACCGAGGGGCGCATCGGCGAGTTCGCGCGCATGGGCTGGGACGCCGCCGTCGTTCCGAACCCGCAAGACGTCGCGACGTTCGAGCGGTCGAAGCTCGACTGGAGCGAGCTCGAGAAGCCGGAGCACGCCCAGCTCCTCGAGACCTACCGCGAGCTCATCGCACTCCGCAGGCGGGAAGCGGACATCACCACGCCCTGGATCGATGCGAGCAGCGTCGAGGCGTCACAGGAAGACGGCACGCTGGTCATCACGCGTGGCGGTCTTGTCATCGCCGTGAACTTCTCGGCAGACGAGCGGGACCTGCGAGTCGACCGAGCCACCGAGGTGCTCTTCTCCACGGACGCACGGGCCACGCTCGGCCAGAGCTCCGGCACCGTCACGGGCGCACCGGTGGGCGCGTCCGCCGTCCCGCTCCGCCTCCCAGCTGAGAGCGCCGCCGTCATCCGCGTCAGCTAGTTCCCGCCCGACTGCGCGGAGGTCCGGGCGGGAACGCCGCTCCGCGAGCCCGGGGCGCCGCAGAGTCGGCGGCGGCCCGCGCTGACCAACATCAGTGCACATTCGGACGCAGCCGACCAGAAACCGCAGCAATCGCCGGAATCTGCACTGAAGTTGGACACAGTGACCGCGAACCGAGCCCGGAACCGGGGCGGGGAAGGCCGGAGCGGGGCGGTGTTCTCGTGGTCATCGCAGTGCCTCGGCGTACCCTGTCGCGCATGTGCAGAAACATCACAGAGCTGCGCGGGCTCGAACCAGCCGCGAACGACAACGAGATCGAAGCCGCCGCCCGCCAGTACGTGCGCAAGGTCTCCGGCATCACGCACCCGACAGCGCGCACACGCGAGGCCTTCGAGAAGGCGGTCCGCGAGATCGCGCACATCACCGAGCACCTCCTCGAGGACCTCCCGGAACGGCGCCAGCCGCCGAAGACCGTGCCGCCGCTGCGTCGCCCAGAGGTGCAAGCCCGCATCTCGGCCCGGGAAGCGGGCGGGGCAAGCAGTGCCACCACGACAAGCGGCGCAAAGGCGGCGTCCTAGGCGCGCACACCCGACGGGCCTGCCGTCTCAGTGCTGGTTCGGGGCCTCATCCTGCTTGCGATTCGCGCGTTCGCTGATGCCGACCGTGCCGTCGCTGCGTTCCCCGCGGCCGAGCAGCGACGCCGGTCGAAGCGCGAACTTCCCGAAGCGGGCGACCGCCTGGTCGACGGCGCGCTCCGCCGCCTCCCAGTCGTCGTCTTCCTCCGCCCCGAAGAGCGACAGCTGCCCCGAGCTCCCTGCCTCCACGAGCCGCTCAGCACGCACGCCGATGAGGCGCACCGGCCTGGGCGGCACGAGAGCCGCGCGCAGCATCTCCCGCGCGGCGAGGTAGAGCGAGTGGCCGACATCGCTGGGCTCGGCGAGCGTGTGCGAGCGCGTGATCGTCGAGAAATCGGACCAGCGCAGCTTGATGCCGACCTGGCGCGCCTGCAGCCCCGCACGACGCAGGCGCGTCGCCACCGCATCCGCCTGAGCCCGCACCTCGCGCTCCAGGAAGACGAAGTCGGTCACGTCCTCCAGGAAAGTCTGCTCGTGGCTGATCGACTTCTCACGGCTCGCCTCCTCGACTCCCCGCTCGTCCCTCCCCCACGCGAGTGCGTGCAGCTTGCCCGCC
>NZ_LR733185.1:223955-280997 GCF_902506465.1 Pseudoclavibacter sp. 8L
GGGCAGGCGAGGGCGAGGGCAGGCGAGGGCGAGAGGGTCAGGCGCCGCGGAGCAGCTGGACGGTGCCGACGCGCGCATCCCAGAGCCGAAGCTCGGTGGCCAGTGCGTGCAGCGGCGCCAGCTCGAGTGCGGACACCGCCCGCTCCAGGTCGGCGAGCTTCAGGCGCCGGGCGAGCGTCACGTGCGGCGTCCAGGTCCCTGGCGTCGTGTGCGGCAGGTCGACTGCGATCTCCGCGTCGCCCGCACGCTCATGCAGCTGGGCATGGAACTCGAGCAGGCCAGCGGATGGCACGACGCTGCGGGCCAGGACGGCGCGCGTTCCGGACGTGAACAGCTGCGGCCCGCCGAGCGTGAGGGCGATCGGCAAGCCGCCTACTGCATCCCGGACGGCATCGATGTCGAGCAGGGGCGGCCCGCCAGGACCCGCTTGGCCGGAAGCCGCGTCAGCAGGCGCACTCTCCCCCTCGCCGCGCGCATCATCTGGCGACGGACTGCGAACGAGCAGCGACAGGTGCGGACGGTTGCTGGCCCCGGTGTGCGCGCCCATGCTGGACACGCGCAGCTCCCGCAGCACCCGCCATTCCTCCCGGATCTGCGTCTCGGTAGCGGTGTCGAACAGCAGCTCGAGGCTGACGATGTCACTCACGGCTCACGCTCCAGCACCTCAGAGAGCGCGGAGTGCGCCGGCGACGGCACGCTGCCCTGCGGCGTCGAGCTCGTGGACGGGCCGCGGGAGGTTCACGGTCGGCACGAGGCCGAGCTGGGCGGCGATGGCGGATGCGACCCGGTAGCTGCCGTGCGCGCGGAACAGCTCCCACAGCGGGTCGAGTCGCGCGGAGAGGCTCATCGCGAGTTCCGCCTCCCCGCCGAGGGCGGCTCGTGTGATGGCGAGGCAGGGCTCGGGCAGGACTCCCGCGAGCACCGAGTACCAGACGTCGCAGCCGCCGAGCAGCCCGGCGGCCGCATATGGGTCTCCGCTGATGCCGACGGAGATGGGCGAGCCGACCTCGTCGCGGAGGGCGGTGACGCGGGCGCTCACCTGGGCGACGTCGAGCGATGCCGGCGGGATCTTGATGGATCGCACGAGGTCGAGGCCGGCGATGCGCGCGTGCAGGGTGTCGCTCACGACGATCCCGGTGGTGGTCGGGTTGTCGTAGACGATGATCGGGATGCCCGAGGTGGCGGCCACGTCCTCGTACAACCCGTACACCTCGTCTTCGGTGAGGGGCTGGTAGGAGACGGGAGCGAGCAGGACCGCCGAGGCCCCCGCGTCCTCCGCGGAGCGCAGGTTCTCGAGCACGTCGCGGGTGCGGAGGGCGCCGATGCCGACGATGACGGGAACAGCGCCAGCGTGCTGGACGGTGAGCTTCGCGACGGCTGCCCGTTCGGCGAGGTCGAGGTAGGCGTAGCTGCCGGTCGAGCCGAGGGCGCTGATGGAGTCGACGCCGGCCGACTGGAGCCGTTCGACGAGCGCCGCATAGCTCGCTGCATCGATGCCCGCCGATGTGACGGGCGTGAGGGGGAAGGCGCTGACGCCCTCGAACAGCGAATCAGACATGGGCTCCCCCTTGGGCGTCGGCGTTCGCGGCGGGCCACGCCAGGTTCAGGGCGGCCCATTGCAGGAGGAGCACGGTCTTGGCGTCCTGGATCTCACCGCTGGCGACCATGCGAAGCGCCTCATCGAAGTCGAGCGCGACGGATTCGATCTCCTCGCCCTCCTCCTCGACACCGCCACCACCGGTGACCGGGGTGCCCGCCGACCAGGGGGCCGCGAAGAAGTGGATGCTCTCGGTCACGGAACCCGGGCTCATGAACAGCTCGAAGACGGGCGTCACCTCGCCGACGACAACGCCGAGCTCCTCCTCGGCTTCGCGGCGGATGGCGTCTTCCGGCGAGTCTCCGTCGAGGAGGCCGGCCGCGGTCTCGAGCAGCATGCCGTCGGGGTGCCCGTTGACGTAGACGGGGTAGCGGAACTGGCGGCCGAGCAGCACTTTCCGGCTCTCGAGGTCGTAGAGGAGGATCGTGGCGCCGTTGCCGCGGTCGTAGGTCTCGCGCTGCTGCGTCGCCCACTCGCCGTCGCGTCCGCGGTAGCGGAACGTGGTGCGACGCAGCACGTGCCACCCGTCGGAGGTGACCTCGACGTTCTCGATCTCGACGTTCGGGTTGCCGGTCAGCTCGCGACCAGCCTGGTCGAGCCCGGTGCGGCCACGACTGTCGGGCACGTCGACGCCGAGGTGACCGTGGGTGAGTGCGTGCTCGTGAGACGACATGGCCTAACGATGCTTCATGCGCCCAGCGAGAGCAAGACGGGCGGCGTGGGAACTTCTAGAGCGCGTCGGCGATCGACAGGCGGCCATCCTCGTAGCTCAGCGCGCGGAGGTCGAGAACGTGAGCGTCGACGACGGCACCTTCGAGGTGGTCGCCGACACCGATGATGAATCCGACTCCTGCGGCTCGAGCCGCTTCCACGCCCGCCGGGGCATCCTCGAGCGCGACGCAGTCGGCCGGGTCGAGCCCGAGCAGCTGGGCTCCTCGCCGGTAGGGTTCGGCGTCCGGCTTGCCCTTCGTGACACTCTCGGCGGTCACGAGCGCGGCCGGGACGCGGTGGCCCGCTGCGAGCAGTCTCGCCTCCGCGAGGCCCCGGGTACCGGAGGTGACAACGGCGAAGCTGGCGTCGGGGATGCTCGTCGTGAGGTCGATGGAGCCAGGTATGGCGAGCGTCGCATCCGCTCCCGCGATCTCCGCGGCTTCGAGGGCGGCGAAGGCCCCGGCGAACGAGTCGGGCGACACCAGCTGCGCCACCGTGTCCGCGGCGCGCACGCCGTGCTCGACCTGCGTGCGGAAGTCGTAGCCGGGCGCGTGGGTCTCAGCCCACGAGTCCCAGGCGACCGCGGCGGCTTCGAGCGAGTCGACGAGGACGCCGTCGCAGTCGAACAGGAACCCGGCGACGGGGTGGACGGTGGAGGTCATCTGTGCCCTTTCGAGAGCTGGAGGAAGGGTGGTGCGGGCCGGCAGCGACGCGAGCAGGGCGGGAACGTGTGTTCCCGCCCTGCTCGCGTGCGTTGCGCTGCCTTAGCGGCGGGAGCCTGAACCCGTCGAGGTGGACGCTCCAGCCGAAGCCGTGGCTGAACCGAGCTGCGCCGACTCGTCGATGTCCGCAACCTCGGCGCGCAGCTTCGCGCGGTCGCGGCGACCGAGCACGAGGGTGAGCGTGTAGAGGATGGCGAGTGCGACGAAGAGGCCCACGACGATGGCGATCTGGCCACCGGCGATGGAGAGGCCACCGAGCAGCAGACCGAAGACTCCGTAGTCGGCGTCCGAGAACGTCGAGTTCGCGAGGCCGACCTCGCCGAGCACCGGCAGGAGGAGGAGCGGCAGGAACGAGATCGCGACACCGTTCGCGAAAGCGCCGAGCACAGCGCCACGGCGCCCGCCTGCAGCGTTGCCGATGACACCGGATGCCGCGCCGGTCATGAAGTGCGCGACGACGCCCGGGACGATGATCGTCGTTCCCATGCCGACCATCGCGAGCATCGCGACGATGCCGCCGACGAAGCTCGAGAGGAAGCCGATGAGCACGGCGTTCGGTGCGAAGGTGAAGACGATCGGCACGTCGAGCGCCGGCTTCGCGTTCTTGACGAGCTTCTCGGAGATGCCCTTGAAGGCGGGGACGATCTCGGCCAGCACGACGCGGACACCGGCGAGGATGATGAACACGCCCGCGGAGAACGTCGCGGCCTGCAGGAGCAGGAAGACGATGAAGTTCTGGCCGTCGGACAGCTCGGTCTCGATGTAGTCGGCGCCCGCGAAGAGGCCGACGATGACGTAGATGATCGCCATCGAGATGGCGACGATGACCGTGGTGTCGCGGAGGAAGCCGAGGCCCTTCGGGAAGTTCAGGTCCTCCGTGGACTTGGAGGTTCCCTTGCCGCGGGTTGCGAGGGCCACGAGGCCGCTCAGCGCGATGCCGGTGCCTCCCGTGTGGCCGAGGGCGACGTCATCGGTGCCGGTGACCTTGCGCATGAACGGCTGCACGAGCGCCGGCGAGACGACCATGTAGATGCCCTGGGCGATCGAGCCCCAGAGGATGACGGCCCACGGCTCGAATCCGGCCGCGCCGAAGATGACGGCGAACATCGCCGCGATGTAGAACGCCACGTGACCCGAGAGGTAGACGTACTTGAAGCGCGTCGTCGCGGCCAGGAAGATGTTGACGACCATGCCGAAGAAGAAGATGAGCGCGGCCGCGGCGCCGTAGTCGAGCAGCACCTGCGCGACGATGGCCTCGTTGTTGGGCACGACGCCCTGCACGTCGAAGGCGGCCTGGAACATCACGCCGAACGGGTCGAGGGACCCGACGACGACGCCGGCGCCGGCCGCGAGCACGAGGAAGCCGACGAGCGTGCGGACCGTGCCCTTCAGCACGTCACTGAAGCCCTTGCCCTGGACCGCGAGCCCGATCAGGGCGATGAGCGCGACGATGACGGCGGGCTGGGTGAAGATGTCCAAGAAGACATCGAGTACTGCATCCATCGGATGCTGTCCTTTCGATGGAGCCGAAGACGCGGGAGAGCGCTCCGGAAAGTGGGGAGAAGGAGGGGCCGGCTACGCGGTCGCGATGCCGTTGCGGTTGAGTGCTTCGCCGACTTTGGCGCGCAGCTCGTTCAAGTCGATGATGCTGTCGAGGGCGACGACGTCGCCGAGGTCCTGGGCAGCTTCCGCGATGTCGCGTCCGACGAAGATGGTGTCGGCGTCACCGCGGCTCACGGAGCCGAGGTCGGCGTGGTCGACGGTCACGTCGGTGACGCCGAGCTCCTTGAGGACCTTCTCGATGTTGAGGTGGACCATGAAGCTGCTGCCGAGGCCTGAGCTGCAGACTGCGAGGAATTTCGTCATTGATGTTCTCCTGCGTTCAGGACCGCCATGACTTCGGCGGTCGTTGTCGCAGCGAGCAGGGAGTTGCGGGCTGCGTCGTCGGTGAGGAGCTCTCCGAGCTTGGCCATCGTGGCGAGGTGACTCGATGAGTCGGTCGCCGCGAGGCAGAGGAAGAGCGTTATGGGATGCGCGGGTTCGTCGTTGAGCAGCACCGCGGGGCGGACCCAGAGGGCGGAGAGCCCGGTCTCGAGCACGCCGTGCTCGGGGCGCGAGTGCGCCAGGGCGATGCCGTAGCCGAGGTCGATGTAGGTGCCGCCTGCGGCGATAGACGCGAGCATCGCATCCACGTACTGCCGTGTGATCGCGGCCGATTCGAGGAGGGGTTCGCTGACGAGTTCGATCGCGTCGCGCCACCCTTCGACGTGGTCGGCGAAGCGGATGTTCTCGGGGCTCAGATGGTCGATCATGTTCGGTCAGTCCTCCTGTGAAGGTGCGCCGCTCGAGCGCAGGCTCAGTGAGATCTCGCTGTTCTCCGGCGTGTGCCAGGCCGTGCCTTCTGCCACGGCCCGGCCATCGGCGTCGAACACGGTCGAGGAGATGCCGAGGAGCCGCATCCCGACGGGGATGTCGAGGTTGAGGGCGATCTCGGGAGTTGCCTCCTCGACGGTCACGACGAGGTCGTTGCGGTGCAGGGTCACGCCGTAGCGCTCGTTCAGGTACGCGTACAGGGACGCCTCGGAGAAGTCGGCGGTCTGTGCGTCGGGAAAGCGCTCGTAGGGCAGGTACGTGACGACGTACTGGTGCAGCTGGTCGTTCACGTAGCGCAGGCGGACGAGTTCGACGACGGTTGCGGCGAAGTCGATGCCGAGGAGCTTCGCGATGCTCTCGGAGGCCGGCGCGAGGCCTTGCCGGAGCACACGCGTCTTGACGGTGTGCCCTGCCGAGGTCTGCTGACGGTGGAAGCCGGTGACCTCGTCGGCGAATCGCTCGGGGTAGTGGACGCCGGCCTGCGGTTCGGAGACGAAGGTCCCTCGTCCGTGCTCTCGCGTGAGCCTGCCGTCTTGGACGAGCCCGTCGACAGCGTGCCGGAGCGTGATCCGGCTCACTTCGAACTCCGCGCACAGGGTGGGCTCGGCCGGGAGCCGTTCGCCGATCTCCATCGTCGATACCCGCTCGAGCAGGCTCTTGCGCACCGCCAGGTACTTGCTGGTGCCGGCGTTTGCCTCCATGATCGCCTCCTCGCGCTCATCTGTGCCAACTGCATTCGTTATGTCGTCATGATGACACGAAGCTCGACAGAGCGCAACGCCGAGCACGCACCCCTGATTTTCCGGGCTTCCTGCGGCTTGCTTCCCAAGTCGTTATGACGACATAATCACTCCATGACACTCACCACGGAGCCCTCCCCCGACGCGACCCTCGACAACGACCTCGACGCCGACGTCGTCATCGCCGCGCGACTGCTCTCGCTCGACGCCGTCGAGCAGGCGAAATCCGGCCACCCGGGGGCCGCGATCGCGCTCGCGCCGCTCGCGACGCTGCTCTTCCAGAAGCACATCCGCCACGACCCCAGAGACCCCGAGTGGGCCGGACGCGACCGCTTCGTCCTCTCCTGCGGGCACGCCAGCATCCTCCTCTACACGCAGCTGCACCTGACCGGCTACGACGTCACGCTCGACGACATCCGCGCGTTCCGCACCCTCGACTCCCGCACCCCGGGACACCCCGAATACGGGCACACGGCAGGCGTCGAGACGACCACGGGACCGCTCGGCCAGGGCCTCGGCACGGCCGTCGGCATGGCCATGGGGTTCGCGCACGAGCGCGCGCTCTTCGACGCCGACGCAGACGCTGGCGAGTCGATCTTCGACCGCCGCGTCTGGGTGCTGGCCTCTGACGGCGACCTGCAGGAAGGCATCTCCTACGAAGCCGGTGCACTCGCCGGTCGCCTCGGCCTCGACAACCTCACCGTGGTCTACGACGACAACGACATCCAGATCGAGGGCGACACCCGCCTGACGAGCAGCGAACGGACCGCCGACCGCTTCCGCGCCCAGGGGTGGCACGTCGAGGAGGTCGAGCTCCGGGCCGACGGCGAGGTCGACACAGCCGCAGTGGATGCGCATCTCAGCACCCCCGGCCCCGTCGGGAAGCCGCGCCTCGTGATCGTGAAGTCGCAGATCGCGTTCCCCTCCCCCGGTGCCGTCGGCACCGCTGCCTCGCACGGCGCACCACTTGGTGCCGTCGAGGCATCCGCTCTCCGGGAGGTGCTCGGAGTCACGACGGGGCCATTCGAGATCGCCGACGATGTCCTGCGCACCGCGAGGAAGGCCGTCGACCGCGGCGCCGAGCTGCACGCACGCTGGGACGCGGACGCCGCAGCGTGGCGGGCGGGCAGGCCAGAGCTTGCCGCCGCGCACGCAGCCTTCGCCTCCCGCCACCTGCCCACCGACCTGGACAGCCTGCTGCCCTCGTTCGAGATCGGCACGAGCGTCTCCACTCGAGACGCCTCCGGTGCCGCCATCCAGGCCCTCGCCGCAGCGACTCCTTCGCTCTGGGGCGGCTCGGCGGACCTCGCGGAACCGAACCGCACAGCCATCCACGACGGCGGCTCGTTCCTGCCGCCCTCCACCGAGCTGGGCTCCTACGCCGGGCGCAACATCCACTGGGGAGTCAGGGAGCACGCGATGGCCGCCGCCATGAACGGCATCGCCCTCTCCGGCGGCTGGCGCGTCTTCGCCGGCACGTTCCTGGTCTTCAGCGACTACCAGCGCCCCTCCATCCGCCTGGCCTCGCTCATGGGAGTGCCGGTGACCTACGTGTGGTCCCACGACTCGGTCGCGCTCGGCCAGGACGGGCCGACGCACCAGCCCATCGAGCACCTCGCGAGCCTGCGCGCCATCCCCGGCTTCACGGTCGTGCGCCCCGCAGACGCGAACGAGACCGTGGCCGCCTGGAGCGCCATCGCTCGCAGCGAGCGGCCGAGCGGACTCGTGCTCGGTCGCCAGGGCGTGCCGGTCCTTGACCTGCCGGCCGACGCGGTCCGTGAGGGCGTGCCCCGCGGCGGGTACGTCGTCTCCGACGTCGAATCGCCCGCAGCCGTCGTCATCGCGACGGGCAGCGAGGTGGCGCTCGCCCTCGAGGCCGCGGAACGTCTCGCCGCCGGCGGCGTGCTCGTCCGGGTCGTCTCCATGCCGAGTCGCGAATGGTTCGCGGCCCAGGACGCCGACTACCGCGAGGCCGTCATCCCGAGCCAGCTCACGGCTCGCGTGATCGTCGAGGCTGCGACCTCGTTCGGCTGGCACGACCTCGCCGGCGCGCACGGCGAGATCGTCGGCATCGACGAGTTCGGCCTCTCGGCGCCCGCCGACCAGGCGCTTGCAGCCCGCGGCATGACCGCCGAGCGAGTCGTCGAGGCGGTGCGGGCGACGATCAGCCGCTCTGCGTGAGGCTCCCCGCGTTGCACCGACGAGCCTCGTCGGTGCAACGCGGCGTCATGTAACCCGGCGGTCCCAGGTCACAGGAATAGCTTGCAGGTACAAGCGGTTGTTGTCCTTCGGGTGGCAACGACCACGCCCCACAGACCCCGCGCATCGCGCTTCGAACGGAGACCCATGACCGAGCAGCTGACCGTCCGCAATACGACCTCCGTCCCGATCCTCGACGCCCTCTCCGACCGCTGGAGCCCCCGCGGCTTCGACGCGAACCA
The DNA here is from genome assembly GCF_902506465.1 of Pseudoclavibacter sp. 8L. Lineage (NCBI taxonomy): Bacteria > Bacillati > Actinomycetota > Actinomycetes > Micrococcales > Microbacteriaceae > Pseudoclavibacter > Pseudoclavibacter sp. 8L. The sequence goes on from NZ_LR733185.1 coordinate 232,540, forward strand.
CGCCATCGCAGATGAAGACCTCACGGCCATCTTCGAGGCGGGGCGCTGGACCCCGTCGGCGAGCAACACGCAGCCCACGACGCTTGTCGCCGGCGTCCGCGGCACGGCGACGTTCGACAAGATCTACGGCACCCTCATGGACTTCAACCTCGCCTGGGCCGACCGGGCGTCCCTGCTGATCGCGGTCACCGTCGAGCACGAACGCGATGGAAAGCCCCTGCGCTGGGCCGAATACGACGCCGGCCAGGTCGCCGCACACCTCTCGATCGAGGCGCAATCGCGCGGCCTCCACACGCACCAGCTGGGCGGCATCCACGTGGATGCCCTCGCCGAAGCCCTGGACCTGCCTGCGGGCCGCACTCCCATCACGGTCATCGCCGTCGGCCAGCACGACGACTCCGACGCCGTGAGCGAGGAGATCCGCGCCCGCGACGCCTCGCCTCGCTCACGCCGCGAGCTCACCGACTTCGCCCAGATCGAGCGCTGAGCGCGACAGATCGCAGCGGGCGACGCCGCATCCCGGCTCGCCCCAGCCGCGTGGCGTATACACGTTGACGGCGGACGTCCCTACCGCCGGTTCCGGGCACCGAGCCCCGGCACCGCAGGACCCAACTTCATGACAGCAGGAGCAGAGGAGCGCACAATGACAGATGTCAGCACCGCCGACCGCGCCAACCGTTTGGCTGAACTTCACCAGGCCCCGGAGATCCTCCGAGTCGTGAACGTGTGGGACGCGATCAGCGCCCAGACGGTTGCGGCCCTCCCGGAGACGCAGGCCATCGCGACCGCGGGCCACTCGATCGCGGCCTCCTACGGCTACCCGGACGGCGGCATGTCGCTCGACATCGCCCTCGCAGGGGCGAAGGTCATCGTGGATGCGGTGGACCTGCCCGTCACGGCAGACCTCGACGACGGCTACGACGACCCGGCGGAGACCATCCGTCGCGCGATCGGCCTCGGCATCGTCGGGGCGAACGTCGAGGACCGCCTGCGGCCGTTCGACGAGTCCGTCGCCCGCGTCGCCGCGATCATCCGCGCCGCTGAGGCCGAGGGCGTCAACTTCCAGCTCAACGCCCGCACCGACGCCATCGCGCGCGGCGGCGAGCGCCCCATCTCGGAGAGCATCGACGACGCCATCGCGCGCGGTCGCGCGTTCCTCGATGCGGGTGCGTCCCTCGTCTTCGTCCCCGGCGCGGTCACCCGCGAGACGGTGGAGCCGCTCGTCGAGGGCCTCGGCGCCGGCAAGCTGTCCGTCATCGGCCTCCCAGGCGCTCTCACCGCCGCCGAGTTCCAGGAGCTGGGCGTCGCCCGCGTCTCCTACGGACCGCTCACGCAGCGGGTCGCCCTGCGCGCGCTGCGCGACCTCGCCATCGACCTGTACGGCAATGGGGTCATCCCGACTGACACCCCGGCCCTCAACTAGGCACGAGCATCCATGCCCCGAACGGGGCGAGACGCAGAGCGGACTTGTGGTCGTCAACCCTCACGGTTGACGACCACAAGTCCGCTCTCGGCGTCTGGGGGGCCGGGGGCCTCGGGGACCCGGCCTCCTCCCCTCCTCCCTCTTCCCTCCCGGCGTGGGACGATGGACGCAATGACTTCCGTCGACGGCACCCCCGCCCCAGCCCCCGCCATCCCAGAGCCCAAGCTGGGCCTCGTGACGCTCCTGCCCGACCCGTACGACGCGGACTCCATGTTCGAGGCGTTCGAGCTGTGGACGACGAGCCGCGGCATCACGATGTACCCGGCGCAGGAGGAAGCCGTCATGGAGCTCGTCTCCGAGGCGCACGTGATCCTCTCGACGCCGACGGGCACGGGCAAGTCGCTGGTCGCGATCGCAGCCCATGCCGCCTGCCTCGCGCAGGGCGGCCGCAGCTACTACACGGCGCCGATCAAGGCGCTCGTGAGCGAGAAGTTCTTCGCCCTCGTCGAGATCTTCGGCGCCGCGAACGTGGGCATGGTCACGGGCGACAGCTCCGTGAACCCGGATGCGCCCATCATCTGCTGCACCGCCGAGATCCTCGCTAACCTCGCCCTGCGCCAAGGCGCCGACGCCGACGTCGACCAGGTCGTCATGGACGAGTTCCACTACTACGGCGACCCCGACCGCGGGTGGGCGTGGCAGCTGCCGCTGCTCATGTTGCCGGACGTGCAGTTCCTGCTCATGTCGGCGACCCTCGGCGACGTCACCGAGATCGTCGAGGACCTCGAGCGGCGTACGCAGCGTGACGTGTCCCTCGTGACGGGCGTCGAGCGCCCAGTGCCGCTCGACTTCTCCTACGTGGTCGCGCCGACGCACGAGACCGTCGAGAAGCTCGTGGAGGAGCGCAAGACGCCCATCTACATCGTGCACTTCTCGCAGGCCGCTGCCATCGAACGCGCGCAGGCGCTGTCGAGCCTGAAGGTCGTCGACCGCGCCGGACGCGATGCCATCGCCGATGCGATCGGCGGCTTCCGCTTCACGACCGCGTTCGGCAAAGTGCTGTCCCGGTATGTGCGCGCCGGCATCGGCGTGCATCACGCCGGCATGCTGCCCCGCTACCGACGCCTCGTCGAGACGCTCGCGCAGAAGGGGCTCCTGCGGGTCATCTGCGGAACCGACACCCTCGGCGTCGGCATCAACGTGCCCATCCGCACGGTGCTCATCACGGCGCTCGCGAAGTTCGACGGGCAGCGGATGCGGCACCTCTCGGCGCGCGAGTTCCACCAGATCGCGGGGCGTGCCGGACGCGCGGGCTACGACACGGCCGGCACGGTCGTCGTCGAGGCGCCCGAGCACGAGATCGAGAACGCCGCAGCCGTGCGCAAGGCCGGAGACGACGAGAAGAAGCGCAAGCGCATCGTCAAGAAGAAGGCGCCGCAGGGCTTCGTCTCATGGGGCGAGAAGTCGTTCGAGAAGCTCGTGTCGGCCGAGCCTGAGCCGCTCACCTCGCACATGCACATCACGGCGTCGATGATCATCAACGTCATCGCTCGCGGGGGAGACGTCTTCGGCAATGCCAAGAGGCTCGTCTACGACAACCACGAGAAACCCGCCCGCCAGCGGGAGCTGGCGTTGCGCGCGATCGGCATCTTCCGCACGCTCGTGACGGCCGGCATCGTCGAGATCGGCCGGCAGGGCCGCATCACGCTCACCGTCGATCTGCAGGCGAACTTCGCCCTCAACCAGCCCCTGTCGCCGTTTGCGCTCGCCGCCATCGAGCTGCTCGACCCGGAGGCCGAGGCTGCCCCCGGCGACCGCGGCTCCGAGGAGAACACGAGCGGCGAGGGTGCCGTCGGCTCCGGCCACTACGCGCTCGACGTGGTCAGCATCATCGAGGCCACCCTCGACGACCCGCGTCCCGTGCTCTCGCAGCAGCAGTTCAAGGCGCGAGGCGAGGCGGTCGCGCAGATGAAGGCCGACGGCATCGAGTACGACGAGCGCATGGAGCGACTCGAGGAGGTCACGCACCCGAAGCCGCTCGAGGGCCTGCTTGCCCAGTCGTTCGAGCTGTTCGCGCAGCACGAGCCGTGGGTGCGCGACTTCGAGCTCTCGCCGAAGTCTGTGGTGCGCGACATGTTCGAGCGGGCCATGAGCTTCGCGGAGTACGTGAACTTCTACCAGCTCATGCGCAGCGAGGGGCTCGTGCTCCGCTACCTGAGCGACGCGTACAAGGCGATCCGCCAGACGGTGCCTGATGAGGCGAAGACCGAGGAGCTGCTCGACATCATCGAGTGGCTCGGCGAGCTCGTTCGGCAGGTCGACTCGAGCCTCATCGACGAATGGGCTTCCCTCGTCGATCCGGAGCAGCAGGCCGCGAGCGACGAACCGGTCGTGCCTCCCGCGCCGCCCAGTGTCGTCGGCAACCGCCGCGCCTTCACGGTGCTCGTGCGCAACGAGATGTTCCGCCGCGTGCAGCTCGCGGCCCTCGAGCGAGACGAGGCGCTCAGCGAGCTCGATCCTGACGTCGACTGGTCGAAGGCCCTCGACGACTACTTCGCCGACCACGACACGATGGGGGTGGATGCGGCGGCCAGGTCACCGAAGCTCCTCACGATCGACGACTCCGAGGGGCGCCAGTCCGGCGGCCTCTGGAGCGGCGTGTGGCGCGTGGAGCAGATCATCGACGACCCGGCGGGCGACCACGACTGGCGCATCCGCGCCGAGGTGGACCTCGCCGAGTCGCACGAGGCGGGCGAGGCCATCGTGCGCGTGACCGAGGTCGCGCGGCTCTAGGCCGCGCGCCGGGCGCTGCCTGCTGGGCGCCGCCTGCCAAGCGCGGCGGCACTCCGGCCACACGCCAGGGGTGTCCTCCGGGACGTTCCGCAGACCTGGGGCTTGTGCACCCGCTTGACCGAGTTCCGGTGCGTGCGCCACAGGTCTGTGCCAGTGCATCTGCAGACCTGGGACTTGCGCAGGCACGTGGCCGGGGCCAGGTGCGTGCGCCACAGGTCTGTGCCCGCGCGTCTGCAGACCTGGGGGTTGTGCACGCGCCCGGCCAAGCTCAGGTGTCTGCGCCACAGGTTTGCGCGGGGGCCTTCCGTAGACCTGGGGGTTGTGCAGGTGCCTGCCCGGGGTCAGGTGCGTGTGCCACAGGTCTGTGCCGGCGCGTCTGCAGACCGGGGGCTTGCGCACGCGCCTGGCTGAGCTCAGGTGCGTGTGCCACAGGTCTGTGCCAGTGCGTCCGCAGGCCTGGGGGTTGCGCACCCGCTTGACCGAGCTCCGGTGCTTGTGCCACAGGTCTGTGCTCGCGCGTCTGCAGGCCTGGGGCTTGCGCAGGCTTCCGGTCTGCGTCAGGTGCCTGTGCCACGGGTCTGTGCCAGTGCGTCCGCAGACCTGGGGGTTGGGCACGCGCCTGGCCAAGCTCAGGTGTCTGCGCCACAGGTTTGCGCTGCAGCCTTCTGCAGACCTGGGGGTTGTGCAGGTGCCTGACCGGGGCCAGGTGCCTGTGCCACAGGTCTGTGCTGCTGCCTTCTGCAGACCTAGGGGTTGTGCAGGTGCCTGACCGGGGCCAGGTGTCTGCGCCACAGGTTTGCGCTGCAGCCTTCTGCAGACCTGGGGGTTGTGCAGGTGCCTGACCGGGGCCAGGTGTCTGCGCCACAGGTTTGCGCTGCAGCCTTCTGCAGACCTGGGGGTTGTGCAGGCGGCTGGCCGGGGCCAGGTGCGTGTGCCACAGGTCTGTGCCAGTGCGTCCGCAGACCTGGTGGTCACGCACCCACAGCTGGGCACGCGGATGCGCGGACCCCTGGTGTGCAGCAGGGCACCGGAGGGCGCACAGGTCCCCGCTCTCGCGGCTCCTCGCTCCCTTCCGCACAGACGCTCCCTTCCGCACAGACGTTCCCTTCCGCACAGACGTTCCCCTCAGCACGAACGCCGAAACCGGATGCTCGCGACTGGCGCGTGCATCCGGTTTCGGCGTTGCTGGTGTCTGTCGGGCTCCGGCTAGCGTCGGTCGGGCTCGTGACTCGTGACGGGGGCCGCGTCCGTGGCCTCCGCAGCGTCTGGCGTGGTGCCCTCGACGCCTGCAGCAGCGGCCTCTGGGCCGCCAGCCGCCGAGCCGACGGTGCTCGGTGCGTCGTCGCCCTTGGCGCGGGTGTAGATGATGCTCGCGATCGTGGCGACGATGAGCACGCCGAAGATGAACGTGAGCGACAGCCAGATCGGGATCTCGGGGATCCAGAGGAGCGGTTCGCCGCCGTTGATGAACGGCAGCTCGTTCTCGTGGAGGGCGTGGAACATGAGCTTCACGCCGATGAAGCCGAGGATGAACGCGAGGCCGAGGTCGAGGAAGACGAGACGCTCGAGGAGTCCGCCGATGAGGAAGTACAGCTGGCGAAGGCCCATGAGCGCGAACGCGTTCGCCATGAAGACGAGGTAGGGCTCCTGCGTGATGCCGAAGATGGCGGGGATGGAGTCGAGCGCGAAGAGCAGGTCGGTGAAGCCGAGGGCCACGATGACCAGGATGAGCGGCGTCCAGACCTTCTTGCCGTTCTCGAGGATCTTCCACTTGTCGCCGTCGTAGTGCTCGCTGGCGGGGATGATCTTGCGCACGAGGCCGACCCACTTGGGCATCTCGGGCTCTTCGTCCTTGAAGGAGTCGATGGCCTGCTTGACGGCCATGTAGAGCAGCCAGGCGGCGAAGATGTAGAAGACGGAGACCCAGGCTTCGAGGATCGCGGCGCCCGCGATGATGAAGGCGAAGCGCATGACGAGCGCGATGGCGATGCCGATGAGCAGCGCCTTCTGCTGCGCGATCTTCGGCACCTTGAAGCTCGTCATGATGATGAGGAAGATGAAGAGGTTGTCGACGGACAGCGCCTTCTCAGTGGTGTAGCCGGCGATGAACTCGCCCGCGTGCTGCCAGTCCCACACGAAGCCGAGCGCGACCATGAAGACGACGGCGAGCGCGATGTAGAAGATCGACCACCAGCCGGCTTCCTTGAGGCTCGGTTCGTGCGGCGTCTTCACGTGCGTGAAGAAGTCGAATACGAAGAAGCCGATGACCACGGCAATGGTCACCGCCCAGATCCAAATGGGAACGTCCACGGGTCCTCCGGAGGGGTGAGTTCGGCGAATCGGCCGAAGGTCTCTTCCGTCGGCAGAAACCGACCGACGCGCCCGGGTGACTGATGACAGTCGCCGTGATGACGAGCGCGCCGCAGGAGGAATACTCCCCTTCAACGAAGCTCATAGTACACCGCGGGAGGGGTGGCACCAGGGGTGGGATCGAAGCTGTGAGCGAAGGCCCGGGTGCAGCTACGGGGTCGGGACGAGCGGGTAGCCGTTCAGGAGGGTGACGACGAGGGCCCCGTCGGCGCCGGGTCGCAGGATGCTGAGAGCGAGGTTGCCGATGTGGGGGGCCTGGACGCCGAGGATCGAGGTGAGCACGAGGCGGATGACGCTGCCGTGGCAGACGATGAGCGAGTCCTCGTCGGGGTGCGCTGCTGCGACTTCCGCGATGGCGGCCAGCGACCGCTCGACGACGACGCCGGTCGGCTCGATGCTCGGGTGGTCGAGTGGACGGCGAGTGCCGTCCGGCATCCAGTACTTCTGCCCCTCGAGCTCCCCGAAGCTGCGCTCGATGATGCCGGGCAGCAGCGTGGGGGCTCCGAGGCCCGTGCCCTGGCCGATGATCTCGGCCGTGGTTCGCGCACGCGACAGCGGGGAGCTGTAGAGGTGGCTCCAGCCCTGGCCGACGAGCAGCCCGGCAGCGTCGTTCGCCTGGTCGAGGCCCCGGGAGTTCAGCGGGATGTCGGTGGCTCCTTGCAGGAGTCCGGTCGCGTTCCAGTCGGTTTCGCCGTGGCGGATGAGGCCGATGCGCATAGTGCTCCATTCGAGAATTCCGCCCGCTGCCTGTTCAGGATTCTGCCGTTGGCTGAGGGGCGAACTCCCATGGTGTCAGAGCGCTGACTACGCTTGGCACATGGCTGAACGCACTCCCTGGTCACTGTCCGGCGCTCTGCGCGGCATGTTCGGCAGGCAGAAGATCGATGAGACGACGTGGGACGACCTCGAGGAGGCGCTGATCACGGCCGATTTCGGGCCCGACATCACCGACGAGATCGTCGAGCAGCTGCGCGACCAGGTCGCTCGGTTCCACACGGAGGACCCCAAGGACCTGAAGCGGATGCTCCGCGAGCTCATCGAGGAGCGCCTGTCGAAGTTCGACACGACGCTGAACCTCCGGGAGCGTCCTGCGGTGACGCTCGTGGTCGGGGTGAACGGCGTCGGCAAGACGACGACGATCGGCAAGTTCGCCAACTTCCTCCGCATCAACGGCCGCACGGTGGTCGTCGCGGCGGCCGACACGTTCCGCGCGGCCGCCGTGGACCAGCTCGCGACGTGGGCGCAGCGCGCCGGCGCGGGCATCGTGCGCCCGCAGCAGCACGGCCAGGATCCGGCCTCCGTCGCCTACCAGGCGGTGGAGATCGCCATGCGCGAGGGACTCGAGATGGTGGTCATCGACACGGCTGGCCGCCTGCAGACGAAGAGCGGCCTCATGGACGAGCTGTCGAAGATCCGCCGCGTGGTCGAGAAGCTCGCCCCCATCTCCGAGGTGCTGCTCGTCCTGGACGCGACGACGGGGCAGAACGGTGTCGCGCAGGCCGAGGCCTTCATCCAGCACGCTGGCGTGACGGGCCTCGTTGTGACGAAGCTCGACGGCTCCGCCAAGGGCGGCTTCGTGCTGGCCGTGCAGGAGCGCACGGGCCTGCCCATCAAGCTCATCGGCCAGGGTGAGGGCATCAACGACCTCGCCGGCTTCACTCCGCACGTGTTCGCGGAGAAGCTCGTCGGCTGACCGCTGCTGATCGATGAGGGGAGGGAGTCTGGTGGACTCCCTTCGCGGAGGAGAAGGAGGAGGCTGCTGTGGAACCTGACGGAGTGATCGCTGTCCTCTCGTCCGCACTCGCGGTGGCCCTCGCGGGAGCCGGCGGAGTCCTGCTCGGAGTCGGCGGGGTGCCGGTCCGGTCGTGGCCGGTGACGGTGCTCGCGATGGTGAGCATGCTCGGCGGGGTGCTGCTGATCTTGTCCGACCTGGTTTCGCCGCCGTGGATCGGCCTGGTCTTCGCGCTGGTCGTCGTCGTCGCGAACGCGGTGACAAGCGCGCTCCGGTGGAGGAGGCTCCCGCAGCTGAGCGGGGCCCGGCTGCCTGAGCTGTTCCGGCTTGTCCTGCTGCGCCCGGACATCCTGCGGCGGATGGGCGCGGATGCGGTGCAGCTGGAGGACGAGCGGCTCCGCAGGCAGGGCGGTCGCGGCGCCGACCCCGACGCTCGGCGGCAGCGGGGTCCGAGGCGCTAGCGCGGGTCCGCTTGCGCGCCGCGCTGCGCCTCACCGAGAGCTCGGCGGCACAGACGCTCACCGGCTTGTCGGCCCTTGGGAGTACGCTTCAGGCCACGTGCCGAGGAGGTCGCTCATGATGACGGATGGGCTGTTCGTGTTCCTTGCCTACGCGCTCGCGGTGGTGCTCGCGGGCGGCGGCGGCGTGTTCCTCGCGCTCGGGACGGTGCCCGTGACCTCGTGGCCGGTGAAGGCCTTCGCTATGGCGAGTCTCATCGGTGCTGGGCTGCTGGTGTCCTTCGCCTTCCCGTCGCTCACCTGGATAAGCGCCATCTACGTCGTCGTCGCGGTCGCCGCCAACGCCGTCGCCAGCGCGCTGCGGTGGAAGAGCCTCCCAGTGTTCCGCGACGAGCCCCTGCCGGAGATGCTGCGCTTCGAGCTGCTGCGGCCGTCGATCCTGCGCCGCATGGCAGCTGATGCAGAGCGGGACTCGGACGGTGCGGGCCATCCAGAAGATGTCCGAAGCGTGTAGCGCGCTCGGTTTTCCCATGCCGCGAGACAAATCCTCGAATTCTCGGGATCGCGGAAGGAATGGCGGCCGGGACGGGTTGCCTGCCTCGTGACCCGCCAGCAACGCCAGATCCTCGTCATCGCGATCCTCTCGTCCTTCGTCGCCTTTCTCGACGGGTCGGTGACGAACGTCGCGCTGCCCGCGATGGTCTCGGAGCTCGGCGGCGGCCTCGGCACGCAGCAGTGGATCGTGGACGCGTACCTCATCACCCTCGGCTCGCTCATCCTGCTCGCGGGTTCCCTGTCCGACGTGTTCGGGCGCATCTCGGTTCTGCGGTTCGGGCTCATCGGCTTCGGGGTGACGAGCGTCGCCATCGCGCTGTCGCCGACTCCCGAGTTCGTCATCGTCGCGCGGGCGCTGCAGGGGGTCGCGGGGGCGCTGCTCGTTCCGAGTTCGCTGGCGCTCATCATCTCGGCATTCCGGGACGCGGCCCAGGCGAAGGCGATCGGCACCTGGACGGCGTGGACGGGTGCGGCATTCCTCGCCGGCCCGTTCCTGGGTGGCCTCGCCGCCGACTACCTGACGTGGCGGCTCGTGTTCGGCATCAACGTCATCCCGATCCTCGTGACGCTGTGGATGCTCACCCGCCTCGGCGCCGGCTTCGATGCGCCTTCGGGTGGCCGCATCGACGTGCTCGGCGCGGTCCTCGGGTTCCTGGGCCTCGGCGGGCCGGTGTTCGCGCTCATCGAGCAGGGCAACTACGGGTGGGGGAGTCCCGTCGTGCTCCTGCCGCTGGTCCTCGGTCTGCTGAGCTTCGCGGCGTTCCTCGTCTGGCAGGCTCGCGCGCCCCATCCGATGCTGCCGCTCGGGCTGTTCCGCATCCGCAACTTCTGGGCCGGCAACATCGCCACGGTCTTCGTCTACGCGGCGCTGTCGCTCGGCGGGTTCGTGCTCGCCATCTTCCTGCAGCAGGTCGCTGGGTTCAGCGCGACCTTCGCGGCGCTGGCGACGCTGCCGACCTCGATCGCGAACGTTGCCCTCTCGTCGTGGTTCGGTTCGCTGAGCGGGCGCTTCGGGCCGCGCCTCTTCATGACGGTCGGGCCGATCCTGGCGGGTGTCGGCACCCTCCTGTACTCGGGGCTTGGCGCCGAGGTGAACTACTGGACTCAGGTGCTGCCTGGCGTGCTCGTCTTCTCCGTCGGCCTCTCGATGACGGTTGCACCGCTCACGTCCGCCATCCTCGGCTCCGTGCCGACGACGCAGTCGGGCATCGGCTCGGCGACGAACAACGCCATCTCCCGCGTGGCCGGGCTCGTCGCGATCGCCATGATCGGCGTCATCGCCGGGGGCACGATCGACGTGGACAGCTTCCAGCCGCTCATGTTCGTCACGGCGGGCCTGCTGTTCGCCGGCGCGCTCAGCTCGTGGCTCGGCGTGCGCAACCCGAAGACGGAGCCTGCGCCCGCGGCGAGCTGATCGTGCCCCGGCGCGGAGCGGGTCAGGATGCGTCGAGCGTGAACTCCAAGAGGGTGTCGTCACCGTCGCGCGGTGATCCGCGCCCGTCGGTATTGTTCGTGAGCACGAGCAGGCTCCCGGAGGAGGTCACGACGGCGTCGCGGAGCCGGCCGAACTCGTCGACGTAGAGCGCTTCGTCGCTCGCCTCCGACGCCTCCGGAATGGCGATCTTCCAGAGCCGCTCGCCGCCCAGTCCCGCCATGAAGAGGGTGTCGCGCGAGTAGGCGAGGCCGCTCGGGCTTGCCTCGTTCGTCGACCACTGCAGCACGGGGTTCACGAACGTGGCGTCGTCGCCCTGCCCCTCGACGATGGGCCAGCCGTAGTTGCCGCCCGCCGTGATCTTGTTCAGCTCATCCCAGGTGTTCTGCCCGAACTCGCTCGCCCACAGCACCCCGGAGTCATCGAACGCGAGGCCCTGCGGGTTGCGGTGACCCATCGAGTAGACGCGGTTGCCGAAGGGGTTGTCGGCGACGGGGGAGCCATCGAGCTCCATGCGCAGGATCTTGCCGTTGAGCGAGTTCTGGTCCTGCGCCAGCTCGGTCTGGGATGCGTCGCCGGTCGCCGCGTACAGGTAGCCGTCCGGCCCGATAGCCAACCTGCCCCCGTTGTGGTTGCCGGCTTTCGCGATGCCCTCCACGACGACCTCCGGGCTGCCGACGCCGACGCCGCCTTCCCAGGTGAGGGGGAAGCGCACGATGCGGTTGTCCGAGGCTGCCGTGTAGAACGCGTAGAGCCACTGCGCCTCGTCGTCGCTCGTGCCTGCGAGGGCGAGGCCGAGCAGGCCGCCCTCGCCTCCGGCCTCGACGTCGGCGATGGTCGTGACGACGCGGTTGGGGTTCGAGCCGTCGGCGGACACCTCGAGGATCTGCCCGGTGTCGCGCTCGCTCACGAGGAAGTCGCCCGTCTCGAGTTCGACGACCGACCAGGGCGCCTGGAGCCCGGTCGTGACCACTCGGGGGTCGCCGACTGGGGCGACGGGGCCGGCCTCTTCGCCGGCCGCCTCGGGTGTCGTGGGCGACTGGGTCGTGGATGCTGGCGGCGGGCTCGCCGACGCGCTCGGCTCGGCTTGCTCAGGCGTCGGCGCGCATCCGGCGAGCGTCAGCGCGGCGACGGCGGCGAGGGCGAGCAGGGGAGCGGTGCGCTTGGTCATGACGGTGGCCAATCGGTCGACGAGGGATGCCACCAGTCAAGCCGAGCAGCCTGTGCTGGCGCTCCGTGCCCGTTGAGCCCCGGTCCGCGAGCGGCGAAGCGAGTCAGCGGTTTCCGGTGTCCGCTCACCTCGTCAGTTCGTCAGCTCGTCAGTTCGTCAGCAGGAGGATGCCGAGCAGTGCCTGGGCGATGCCGATGACAAGAGCCGCGAGCACCAGTACGGCGTGCACCGTGAGGAACCGCGTCGGGCGTCCGTTCTCGTCGCGAGCCCGCGGGTCGTTCGAGACTCGCCGGTAGAACGAGGGCCAGACGACGACGTTGAAGACGGCGCCGACGAGGAGCGCGATGCTTGCGAGGAAGACCATGCCCCCAGCCTATTGGCGCGTCGACGCCTCCTCGGCGCCGCGCGCCTCGCCGAGCGTCACGGCCGCGCTCGCGGGACTCTGGCGCTTCGCGAGGGCGACATAGCCGGCGGCGTGCGGGATGAACGCCTGGCTCTCCTCAGGTGTGAGCTCGCGTCGCACCTTCGCGGGCACGCCGGCGGCGAGCACGCGGTCGGGGATGCTCGCACCCTCGAGGACGACGGCGCCGGCAGCCACCAGCGCCCCGGTGCCGATCACCGAGCGGGACAGGCACGCCGCCTTCATGCCGATGAGGGATCCGTTCGCGATCCTCGTGCCGTGGAGGAGCGCCTGGTGGCCCGCCGTCACGTCGTCCCCGATGATCGTGTCGACGTCGTGCTCGACGTGCACCACCGTGCCGTCCTGCAGGTTCGACCGTGCGCCGATGACGATGCGGCCGCCCACATCCGCTCGCAGGACGCAGCCGTACCAGACCGAGGACTCGGGGCCGATCTCGACGTCGCCGATGATGACGGCGCCAGGCGCGATCCAGGCGGTCTCGTGGATGCGGGGGGTCTTGCCCTCGAAGGGGAGGATCAGGGGAGCAGCGCTGGTCATGCTCCGATGATCCCAGTTGTGCTTCTCTCAGGCCACCCCGCACACCAGACTCCCCGGCCTCAGCTAAAATGGGCGGACTATGGCCATTTTCGGGAACCTCTCTGACCGGCTGACGCAGACGCTCGCCGGCCTCCGCTCCAAGGGCAAGCTCACGCCCGCCGACGTCGACGGCACCGTGCGCGAGATCCGTCGCGCCCTGCTCGAAGCCGACGTCGCGCTTCCCGTGGTCAAGGACTTCGCCGCGCACGTGCGCGAGCGCGCCCTCGGCGACGAGGTCAATCGCGCCCTCAACCCCGCGCAGCAGGTCGTGCAGATCGTCAACGAGGAGCTCGTGCGCATCCTCGGCGGCGACACCCGCCAGATCGAGTACGCGAAGCAGCCGCCGACGGTCATCATGCTCGCCGGTCTGCAGGGTGCAGGCAAGACGACGCTCGCGGGCAAGCTCGCGAAGCGACTCGCGGGCGAGAAGCACACGCCGCTGCTCGTCGCCGCCGACCTGCAGCGCCCGAACGCCGTCACGCAGCTGCAGGTCGTCGGCCAGCAGGCCGGCGTGCAGGTCTACGCTCCCGAGCCGGGCAACGGCGTCGGCGACCCGGTTCGCGTCGCGACGGATGCCGTCCGCTTCGCGAAGGACAAGCTGCACGACGTCGTCATCATCGACACGGCCGGACGCCTCGGCGTCGACCAGGAGCTCATGAAGCAGGCGGCCGACATCCGCCGCGCCACGAGCCCCGACGAAGTGCTCTTCGTCATCGACGCCATGATCGGCCAGGACGCCGTCGCCACGGCCAAGGCCTTCCAGGAGGGCGTCGACTTCACGGGTGTCGTGCTCTCGAAGCTCGACGGCGACGCCCGCGGCGGTGCCGCCCTGTCGGTTGCGCAGCTCACCGGGCGCCCCATCATGTACGCGTCGACCGGTGAGGGACTCGACGACTTCGAGGTCTTCCACCCCGACCGCATGGCGAAGCGCATCCTCGACATGGGTGACATCCTCAGCCTCATCGAGCAGGCCCAGAAGGCCTTCGACGAGGACGAGGCGATGGAGATCGCCGGGAAGCTCGCGACCGAGAACTTCACGCTCGACGACTTCCTGAAGCAGATGCAGCAGCTGCGCAAGGCCGGCAACTTCAAGAAGATGATGGGCATGCTCCCGGGCATGGGCCAGATGAAGGAGGCGCTTGAGAACTTCGACGAGCGCGAGCTGGTCCGCACCGAGGCGATCATCCAGTCGATGACCAAGGCCGAGCGCCAGACCCCGAAGCTGCTGAACGGCTCGCGTCGTGCTCGCATCGCCCGCGGTTCCGGCCGCACCGTCACCGACGTCAACGAGCTCGTCAAGCGCTTCGAGCAGGCGGCGAAGATGATGAAGACCGTCGCCCGCGGCGGCACCCCGCAGATCCCGGGCATGGGTCCAATTCCGGGCCAGCACGGTGGACGCAAGGCTCCCGCGAAGGGCGGGAAGAAGAAGCAGCAGGGCAAGCGCAGCGGCAACCCGGCCAAGCGCGCTCAGCAGGCCATCGAGGAAGCTTCGGCTCCGAAGCGTCCAGGCGGCGCGTTCGGTGGCGCGGGCTTCGGGCGCCAGGCGGCCGGTGACGGCCAGCCGAACGAGGCCGAGCTCGAGCAGCTCCAGAAGTACCTGGGGCGCGGCTAGCGACAAGCTCTCGGGGCGGCGTGTCCGCCTCGCCGCGGGCGACGGAGAGAACTCTCCGTCGCCCGAGTAGCATTGTCACGTCATCAAGTCGTCCGAGGAGTGCGCCATTGAGCAATGAAGCTGCAGCAACAGGCGAGGCCCGACTCCCACTCGGGCTGTTCGTCGGCATCGACCGTTCGAGCCCTGTGCCCCTGTACCACCAGGTGTCGGAGCGCATCGAGAAGGCCATCAGGGACGACACGCTTCCGGCCGGATCCAAGCTCGAGAACGAGATCTCGCTCGGGCATCGCCTCGGTCTGTCCCGCCCGACGGTCCGGCGTGCCATCCAGGAGCTCGTCGACAAGGGCCTGCTCGTGCGCCGCCGGGGCGTCGGCACCCAGGTCGTGCACGGCCCCGTGACCCGCAACGTCGAGCTGACGAGCCTCTTCGAGGACCTCGAGCGCTCGGCGCAGAAGCCCACCACGACGCTCCTCTCGCGGCGGGTGGAGGACGCGACCCCCGAGCTCGCCGAGACCCTCGGCATCGAGGTCGGAAGCCCGACGCTGCACATCTCGCGCCTTCGGAGTGCGGACGGGGTGCCGCTGGCGATCCTCGACAACGTGCTGCCGGAGCCGTTCGTCGAGCTGACGGAGGACGAGCTCGTCCAGCATGGGCTCTACCAGCTCCTGCGGGCCCGCGGCGTGACGATGCGCATCGCCAAGCAGCGCATTGGTGCGCGCACGGCTTCGCGTGAGGAAGAGCGCCTGCTCGATCTCTCCGGTGGTGCCGCGGTGCTCACGATGTCGCGCGTCGCCTTCGATGCCACGGGCCGCGCGGTCGAGTACGGCCGTCACTGCTATCGTCCCGACCTCTATACGTTCGAGATCACGCTCGTCGAGCGCTGACCCGGCTCGGCCGCTGCACGGAGAACGCCCACGGCTGGAATCGTGGGCGTTCTTCATGGAGCCTCGGGGGCGCTAGCCTCGGGGTGCGCTATGCGCGGTTCGGCACCGCGAGCTCACCCGTGAGGTACTGGGCGCGGCCGAAGCCGAAGGTCCAGTCCTCCGGTCCGTTCTCGACGTAGCCGATGAAGACGTCGTTGCCTTCGACGCCGCGCTCGCCCAGCGCCTCGGCGATGCGGGCGTAGAGCGACTGCTTCGCCTCGGGCGTGCGTCCGCGCTGCGTGAAGATCTGGATCATGACGACACCTGACGAGCGCTCGAAGCCGAGGCCGGCGTCCTGGGCGATGATCTGCCCGCTCTGGTGCTCGGTGATGATCTGGAATCGGTCGCGAGGGGGAATCCCGTACTCGGCGACGATGGCGTCGTGGATGGCGTCGGCGATGGACGAGATCTGCTCGGGGCTGCGGCCGGCGTTGACGTCGATGCGTACGAGAGGCATGGTGCGGTGTCCTTGAGGTCGAGGGGGAGGTGACGTGTGTTGTCTGAGCTCTGATTCTAACGCCAAAAGTCCTAATGTCCTAACAAATAGGAGGCGCGCACCGAGACCACGAAGGGCCGCATCCAAGCGGATGCGGCCCTTGTGGTCAGGTACGGAGCTCTCGCAGAAGAGTCGCACCCGAGTCTGCGGTCAGAACGATGGTCAGAGCGATGCCTCGAGAGCGGCATCCGCGTCGGTGAGCACCTTCGCGGCGACCTCGAGGCCCTCGATGCGGCCGAGCGAGGTGTCCTCGTGCTCGATGTTGACCCACATCTCCGGGTCGACCTCGTGCAGCGCACGAAGGAACTCCGTCCAGAACGCGGTATCGTGGCCGCGCCCGAGCGCGACGAAATCCCACGCGGAGTTCTTCGGCCATTCGTTCGCCCACTCGTCGCCGCCCAGATTGGTGCGCGGCTCGTCCGCCGAGAGCTTGCGGAACTGGTTGTCGAGCACGCCGTAGATCGCAGCCGCCGGGTTGACGCGGACGTCCTTCGCTGCGGCATGGAAGACCCACTCGCCGAGGTCGCGGACGACGGCCACCGGGTCCATCTGCTGCCAGAAGAGGTGCGAGGCATCGAGCTCGACGCCGATGTTCGTCGTGCCAGCGCGCTTGATCAGCTCGCGGAAGTTCGCAGGGTTGAACACCACGTTCTGCGGGTGCAGCTCGAGGGCGACCTTCACGCCGTGCTCGCGAGCGAGCTCGTCGATCTCAGCCCAGAACTCTGCGGCCACGTCCAGCTGGTAGTCGATGACGTCGAGCGCCGCCGAGTTCCAGGCGTTGACCACCCAGTTGACGGTGGTCGCGCTGGGCTCACCACCGGGCAGTCCCGACATCGTGACGACCCGGTCCTGTCCGAGTCGAGCGGCCAGGCGGATCGAGCGACGGATGTCCTCGGCGTGCTTCTCGCCGATCGCGCGGTCAGGATGCAGCGGGTTGCCGTTGCAGTTGAGGCCGGCGATCGAGACGCCGGTGCCCTCGAACTGCGCGAGGAACGCGTCCCTGGCCTCGTCGCTCTCGAGGATCTCGTCGAAGTTCGGGATGTGCGTGGCGGGGAGGAACCCGCCCGAATTGAGCTCGATGCCGGTGAGGCCCAGCTCGGAGATGACCGTGATCGCCTCGGGGAGCGAGCGGTCGTGGAGGATCGCGTTGTAGACGCCGAGACGCATCTCATGCTCCGTTCTTGCGTGTGCTGGTGGGGGAGATGCGGACGGCTGCGCCGTCCGCCGCGGCCGACTCGGCGACGGCGTGGAGAAGCTCCATGTTGTGGATTCCCTCCTCGAAGCTCGCGCAGCGGGGGAGTGAGTCCTCTTCCGAGATCCCCGCCACCTCCTCGAGGAAGGAGCGTGCCTGGTAGGAGAAGGCCTCGTTCTGGCCGAAGCCGACGCTGGGGGCATCCATCGCGAGACCGCCGGCGATATAGGGATGCTCCGGGCCGAGGATGATCTGGCGGTACCCGTTCTGGGCGGATGGGGCGTCGTTGAGGAAGAGCTCGATCTCGGAGGGGCGGCGCTGGTCGTAGCGGGCGGCGCCGTTCTCGCAGAACACCTCGAAGATGAGGCTGTTCGCGTGGCCTCGGGCGACCCGGGAGACCTCGATGGCTCCGGCACCCTGGGCGAACTTGAGCGAGAACGCCGCGTAGTCGTCGTTCTCGACGGGTTCGAACGTGTCGCTGACCGCTGCGTGGTCGTGCCCGAGCACCGCGCCGAGCGGGAGTGGCCGCTCGTGGATGACCGTGCTGAGGGTGCCGCCGCTGACTTCCTGGATCTCGCCGCCGAGGAACTCCGCGATATAGGTCATGTGGCTTCCGACATCGGCGAGGGCGCCGCTGCCGGGGCCGCCCTTGAAGCGCCAGCTCATGGGCGCGGTCGGGCTGCACGCGTAGTCGGTCCAGTAGCGACCGCTGAAGTGCAGGAGCTTGCCGAGTGTTCCGTCCTGGATGAGCTGGCGGATGTACGCGATGCCGGGGGAGCGGCGATAGGTGAAGCCGACGCGGGCGATGGAGTCCGCGCGCTCGGCTGCTGCTGCCATGGCGTGGGCGTCCTCGATCGAGTCGCTGAGCGGCTTCTCGCAGAGCACGTGCTTGCCGGCGGCGAGGAGCCCCTCGACGACCTCGCGGTGCAGCGAGTTCGCGATGACGACGCTGACGACGTCGATGTCGTCGGCTGCCGCGATGGCCTGCCAGGAGGAGTCGGTGCGCTCGTAGCCGAAGCGTTTGGCGGCGAGTGCGCCGAACTCCGGGTTGACGTCTCCGATCGAGACGAGGCGGATCTCCGGCAGCGTGGGGCTGTAGAGGGTGGATGCGACGCGGTAGGCGGCGGCGTGTGCGCGGCCCGCCATGCCTGCGCCGATGACGGCGACGCCCAGTGGCTTTGTCATTGGTTCTCCTGTGTTTCTGCGAGAGCTGTGTTGGGTGAGCGCAGGCGACCGACGACGGTGTTGGAGCGCTACACTGGAAGGTAGGTCATGAAACAATGTCCTGTCAAACGATCGTCGTCCGGAGTGTCGAATGCCCCCTTCCCCGCGCCAGAAGCGTCCGACGATCTACGACGTCGCCGAACGCGCCGGAGTCTCGAAATCTCTCGTCTCGCTCGTGCTGCAGAACTCGACTCGCGTCAGCGACGAGAAGCGGGCAGCGGTGCGCGCGGCGATCCAGGAGCTCGGGTACCTGCCGAGCCGGGCCGCCACGGCACTCGCCGGAAACCGCACACGTGCCATCGGTGTCATGATCGACGACTTCCGGAACCCCTGGTTCGTCGATCTGCTCGAGGGGATGCAGGCGGTGCTCAACTCGCCGGGCTTCCACGTCACCGTCGCCGACGCGAACCTCAACGCGCACCTCGAGCAGTCGCCCATCAGCGGCTTCCTGGCGGCGGGTGTCGAGGGGCTCGTCATCGGCGGTGACGTCGACGCGGTTCCCGCCGAGGGGTTCCCCGTGCCGACGGTCGTCGCCGGCAATCGTGCGATCGTGCCGGCGGGCGCCGACCTCGTCGCGAACGACGACGAGGCCGGCGCGCGGCTCGCCGTCGAGCACCTTCGCGACCTCGGGCACACGCAGATCGGCCACGTCACGGGTACGGGCCGCGCCGCCGAGCTCCGGCGGCGCTCCTACGAGCGCACCATGCGCGACGCGGGTCTCGAGCCGCGTGTCATCGGCGGCTCGGGCGCGACCGACCAGGGCGAGGGGCGTCGCGCATCACGAGAGCTCTTCGAGCGTTGGCCGGCCACGAGCGCCGTCTTCGCGGCGAACGACGTCATGGCGCTCGGCGTGCTGGGAACGCTCGATGAGCTCGGCCTGCGCGTTCCCACGGACGTGTCGATCGTGGGCTACGACGATTCGCACCTCGCGGGCTTCGACCACCTCTCGCTCACCTCGGTCGATGACCGAAGCGCCGAGGTCGGTCGTGCCGCGGCTGAGCTCCTGCTCGCCCGCATCGAGGGGGTGCGGACGGCAGCCCGCGACGGGGCAGCAGGGGTTCCGTCTCGGGCGGTCCGGAAGGTCATCCAGCCAACGCTCACCGTGCGCGGCTCGACGGCGACCGCGGCGAATGCCACGAACACCTGAGGCCGCCACCGGTTCTCCAGCTACGAGCCAGCACGAGTGCCAGGCGGCTGTGACTCAGCGGTCTCGACGCGCCCCAGCAGCGGGTTCGAAAGCCAGCACGAGCGGCTCTTCCCACCCCTGCTCGGCGTACGCTCCCAAGACGCTCTCGCGCAGCTCGTCGAACTTGTCTGCGGGATGCATGACGAAAACCGAGCCGCCGAGGCCCGTGCCGGTCATGCGGGCGCTCGCCGCGCCCAGGTAGGTGGCCAGCTCGACGGTGAAGTCGATGCGCGGCGTCGAGACCTCGAAGTCCTCGCGCAGCGACACCTGCGACTCCGCGAGGAGATGGTTCCGGGATTCGGGCGCCTCTCCGGTACGCATGAGCTTCGTGAACTCGAGCGTGCGGGCGATCTCGGACACCACATGCCGTGCGCGCCTGAACACGGTGTCGTCGAGCCGGTCGGCCGCTGCGTCCAACTCCGCGGGCCGCACCTCGCGAAGCGTCTGGAACCCGAGGGTCTCGGCCGCGCGGGCGCAGTCGTCTGCCCGCTGCGCGAACTCGGCCGACCAGTTGCGGTGGGCTTCCTTGGTGTCGATGAGCACGCGCACGAAGCCGGAATCGACGGAGCTGGGCGCAGGCAGGATCGAGACGTCGGAGCCGCGAGCATCGAAGAACACGTCTTCATTGCTCCGCGCGGCGTGCACGGTGATGTGGTCGCTCAGTCCGCTGGGCGCGCCGACGATGTCCGCCTCCGTCTGGCGCCCGATCTCGGCGAGCTCCTCGACGTTCATCCCGAGGCCCCAGAAGTCGTTGAGTGCGGTGCTGATGGTCGCGCAGACGGATGCCGAGGAGGCGAGTCCGGCGCCGACGGGCACGTCCGTCGTGAGGAAGATGTCGAGGCCCGTTCCCAGGAAGAAGGGGACTCCGGGGTCGGTCTCGTCGCCGTCTCCGCGCGTGCCCTCCGGCGGGTTCTCGCGTGCGAAGCGGAGCATGCTGGCGACCGCGCCGAGCGGGTAGGCGCGCCAGTCGCGTGCGGGGATCTCCGAGGCGATCGATCGCAGGTCGGTGACCGCCTCGTCGGGCGAAAGGTCGGTGACGATGCGGATGCGCCCGTCGTCGCGGGGCGCGATCGCCGCGCTGGAGCGCAGGGGGATCGCGCAGGCGTACCCGACGCCATCCTGCAGGTCGGTGTGGTCGCCCATGATGCTGACCCGGCCGGGTGCCGACCAGACTCCGAGGGGCTCTCGCTCGAACGCGGCTCGGAAGCCGTCGCACACGATCGTCGTCAGGTCTCTGCTCATCTCGTCACCGTTTCTCAGGCATGGGCGAATGGGCGTCCGCCCCTGTGCATGCGCACGGTGATTCTAATAAATGCGTCCTGGACGAGCGCCGAAACCCCCGCGAGTGGGCCGTCCCCCTGGTCGGGAGGCGCTCGGCGTGCTAGGGTCGACAGCTTGTGGGTCCTATTTCCCACGATCGTCGTACCGTTTGTTGTTCGAGGGCACCTTTTCTGCCTCGGCACGATTTCACGAGTTGCGGCGAACGGGCACATTCGCCCGCATCATCGCCGCAAGAGCGCAGCACACGAGTGTTGTGCGTTCTCTGCGTGCCGATTGAAAGGCATGACCTCCATATGACGGAAACCACCTCAACTTTCGCCGAACTCGGCGTCCCCAAGTCGCTCGTGACCGTGCTCGACGCAGCCGGCAAGCACGAAGCCTTCCCCATCCAGCAGTCCACGCTTCCGAGCACCCTCGCGGGTCGCGACGTCCTCGGCCGTGGAAAGACGGGCTCCGGCAAGACGCTCGCGTTCGCCATCCCGCTCGTCGCACGCCTCGCCGGTGCAGTGTCCGGCGGCAAGCGCCGCCCGGGCCGCCCGCTCGGCCTCGTGCTGCTCCCGACCCGTGAACTCGCGACCCAGGTCGCCGCGGTCATCGAGCCGCTCGCGAAGGCCGCCGGCCTCACCGTGACGACCGTCTTCGGCGGCGTCTCGCAGCGCCCCCAGGAGACCGCGTTCCGCAACGGCGTCGACATCGTCGTGGCCTGCCCCGGCCGCCTCGACGACCTCATGAAGCAGCGCATCGTGAACCTCGATGCCGTCGAGGTCACCGTGCTCGACGAGGCCGACCACATGGCCGACCTCGGCTTCCTGCCCGTCGTCACGCGCATCATGAACGCGACGCCGCAGTCCGGCCAGCGTCTCCTCTTCTCCGCCACGCTCGACAACGGCGTGGACAAGCTCGTGAAGAAGTTCCTGAGCGACCCGATCCTCCACTCGGTCGACGAGTCGAACTCGCACGTCGCCGCCATGACGCACCACGTGTACGAGGCGGAGACGCCTGAGGCGAAGACCGCCCTCGTCCACGCGCTGGCGAGCGGCAAGGGCCGTCGCATCATGTTCATGCGAACCAAGCACCAGGCGAAGAAGCTCGCGAAGCAGCTGACCGCGTCCGGCATCCCCGCCGTCGACCTGCACGGCAACCTGTCGCAGAACGCCCGTGACCGCAACCTCGCGGCCTTCTCCGGTGGCGAGGTCAACGTGCTCGTCGCGACCGACGTCGCCGCCCGCGGTGTGCACGTCGACGCCATCGAGCTCGTCGTCCACGTCGACCCGCCCGCCGAGCACAAGGCGTACCTGCACCGCTCCGGCCGCACCGCCCGCGCGGGCTCCGAGGGTGACGTCGTCACGCTCATGCTCCCGAGCCAGCGCAAGGACACCGAGATGCTGCTGCGTCGCGCCAAGATCGGCGTCACCCCGCAGCGTGCGAACGTCAACTCGCCGTTCGTGAACGAGCTCATCGGCGAAGTCGCCCCGACCGTGCGCCCCGTTCCGGGCGGACCGGGATCCGGCAACGTCGAGGTCAGCCAGGGCCGTGGCACGTCGCAGGGAGCGAACGCTCGTCGCAAGCGCGACGCTGCTCCTGCTCGCGGCGGCGCAGCTCGTGGCGGCTCCGGCAACGGCGGCGGCCGCGGTCGTGCAGCCTCGTCCTCCTCGCAGGGCTCGTCCGCGTCGCGTCCAGCGCGCGGACAGGCAGGCGAAGGCGCAGCTCAGGGCCAGCGTCGCGGAGAATCTCGTCCGCGTCGTGCCGGCACCTCCTCGCCGGCCGCGCCTTCGCGTGGTGGCGAGCGCGGCGGTTCGCGTCGCGCCAGCTGGTCCTCCGGCCAGTAGTCAGCGCCTCACACGCAGCATCCTGAACGGGCGGTCCGAGCAATCGGCCCGCCCGTTCGGCGTCTCTCGCGTGCGTGCCCCGTCCGCATCCGCGTGGGGATTCGGCGTCGACGCTGAACGGGCGCGCCCTTCTCGTGCGGATGTCGCTGTGGTTCGGCGTCGGAGGGCGCCTCAGATGGGGGAGTCAGCAAGCAGGTGTGCCGTGAGGGTGTCGAGGTGGGCGCGCACCGCCGTTGGGCCATCGTGCTCGAGCAGGGTGAGGTAGCGCTCGTGGTCCTCGGCCAGCCCCTTGGCACCGTAGTGCTCGTGCGCTCCCGCGAGCAGGAGCCTCACCTCGCTCTCGAGCGAGCGCGCAGTCTCGCTGATCCGGGGGCTCCCTGCCGTATCGATGATCGCCTGGTGCACGGCCGCGTGAGCTGCTTCAAGCTGCCGCCACGAATGTGCATCGGTCACCTCGAGCTCCCGCAGCCGGGCGACCTGGGCCAGGATCGGCGCCCGCACCTCGTCCGGCCAGCCGTCCGGGTGTTGGGCGTTCAGGATGCGCACGGCCTCGGATTCGAGCGCGCAGCGCAGATCCTGCATGGCGCGGATCTCGGCGTCGTCGAGGTTCGTGACCTCGACCCCCTTGTAGGGGGCTGAGTGGACGAGGCGCTCGGACGCGAGGGTGGCCAGCGCCGTTCGCACCGTGTGCCGCGAGAGCCCGAACTCGGCGGCGAGGTGCTCCTCGCGCAGCGACTGGCCGCGGACGTAGCTCCCCTCGAGGATCCGGTCGCGGAGGGCCGCCGCGAGCTTCGCCGACGCGGTCGGCCGCGGCGTGAGCGCGGCGGCCTCGGGATGGGGCTTCTGGTGGATCATCGCACGCCTCGGCCCGCCGGGTCCTGGCTCGCGTTCGTTGCGCGTGCGGGCAGCGGCCCGCCACTGCGTGTGCGAGCACGAGTCGCGCCGAGCACGAGGACCAAGATGCCCGCCGCGAGCACGATGAGGCCAAAGGCTTCGAGGCCGGCGAGCTGCTCTCGGAGCACAAGCAGCCCGAGGATGCTCGCGGTCAGCGGCTCTGCGAGCGTCAGCGTCGAGACGGTCGCGGCCTGCAGCTTCGCGAGCCCGGCGCCGAAGCAGAGGTAGGCGACGGTGGTGGTGACGACGCCGAGCCACGCCGCGGTCGCGAGGCCGGCCGGCGTGAGCATCCACTCGGCGCCGCTCGCGAGGAGCAGGGGGATGCTCAGCACCCCAGCGGTACCGAAGACGAAGCCCATGGTGCCGTCGGCACTCCAGCCGCGGTTCATGAGGGCCTTCGCCGAGAGGGTGTAGATGCTGTAGCTCGCACCGGCGCCGACCGACGCCGCGATGCCGCCGAGGTTCGCGCCGCCGGCATCCCCTGCCCCGGCGGCAGCGATGAGGGCGACGCCGAGGATGGCGATCGCGGTCGCGACGCCCCAGCTCAGGCCGGGGAAGCGGCGCTCGAGCCCCCACTGCAGGAGGCCGGTGATGACCGGGGCTGATCCGAGCGCCAGGACGGTGCCGACGGCGACGCCGCTGCCCGCCGTCCCGGCGAAGAACAGCGGCTGGTAGAGGAGCACGCCGAGCGCGCCCAGGGCGATGAGTCCGAGATGGGCACGATTCGGGCGGCGGATCCGGGCGGAGTCCGGCGTGGGCTGCGGGGGGCCTCCGTGCGCGCCGTGGCGGCGCAGCGCGGCGAACAGTGCCCAGGCGCCGAGGAGCGTGCCGCCGAGCGCGAGGCGAGCGGAGCCCAGCGAGAACGCGCTCACCTCGGGCGCGCCGAGTGCCTGCGCCGTCCCGGTCGTGCCGAAGCAGACCGCGGCGAAGAGGACGAGCAGAAGCGGTGTCATGGGCTGATTGTTACACAATCCTCGGCTCTGCGCCGCACGCGAAGAGACAAGCGATGGGCTCGGCCGATTCGGCCGAGCCCATCGCTCGATGGTGCAGCGGGAGCGTTACTTCTTCGCGGTCGGGAGGAAGATCGCTCCGGTCGTGACGTCCTCATCCAGCGCCTCGAGCGTACGTCCACGAGTCTCGGGGATCTGCGTCGCGACGAAGAGGAGTGCGAGCACGCCGACTCCCGCGAACACGAAGAACGTGCCCGTGATGCCGAGCGCATCCACCACCGAGGGGAAGTACAGCGAGATGAAGCCGTTCGCGACCCAGAGGGCGAAGATCGAGACGCCCATGCCGATGCCGCGCATGTGCAGCGGGAAGACCTCGGAGAGGTAGACCCAGACGGCCACGTTGAGGAACGTCTGCATCGAGCCGACGAACGCGACGACGAGGAACAGGATGACCCAGGGGCGCAGCGGGTTGCCCGGCTCGAGGATCATGGACGAGAAGCCGATGAGCAGGTGGCAGGCCGTCGTGAGCGAGAAGCCGATGATGAACGTCTTGCGGCGGTCGAACCTGTCCATGTAAGAGAGGGCGATGAAGGCACCGACGACGGCGATGATGCCGGGGGCGATGTTGGCGATGAGCGCCGCGCTCGAGTCGAAGCCCGACTCGATGAGCACGATCTGGCCGTAGTACATGATCGAGTTGATGCCCGTGAGCTGCTGCGCGACACCGAGCCCGATGCCGACCAGCAGGATGCGGCGGAGCCACTTGTTGCCGAGGATGGCCTTGAATCCGACCTGCTTCTCCTGACCCTCTTCGAGGGCGACCTTCTCGACCTGAGCGAGCTCAGCCTCGGCGCGCTCGGGGGAGCGGACGGTCTTGAGGACCTCGAGGGCCTCGGCGTCGCGGCCCTTCTCGACGAGCCAGCGCGGCGACTCCGGCATACGCAGCATGCCGAAGAACAGGCAGATCGCCGGGATGGCGCAGATGGCGAACATGATGCGCCAGACGCCGTCGAGGTGCCCGAGGGTGTTGCCGAGGATGGCGTTGATGAC
Organism: Pseudoclavibacter sp. 8L; assembly: GCF_902506465.1. Classification (NCBI taxonomy): domain Bacteria; kingdom Bacillati; phylum Actinomycetota; class Actinomycetes; order Micrococcales; family Microbacteriaceae; genus Pseudoclavibacter; species Pseudoclavibacter sp. 8L. Next base: position 258,108 of record NZ_LR733185.1, read on the forward strand.
GAACGCGGAGAGCTGGCCGATGACGATGGCTGCTTCGTTGCGACCCGAGATGGACCCGCGGATCTCGTACGGGGCGAGCTCGGCGAGGAAGACCGGCACGACCGTCGATGCGCCACCGACGGCGAGGCCGAGGAGGATGCGGCCGACGACGAGCACTTCGAAGTTCGGGGTGAAGACGACGACGACGGTGCCGAGGAAGAAGAGCACGGCGAGCATGATGATCGTCTTGCGGCGGCCCCAGCCATCGGAGAGGCGGCCGCAGAAGATGGCGCCGATGGCGGCTGCGAAGACCAGGGAGCTGGTGACGACGCCCTCGGTGAGTGGCGTGAGGCCGAGCTCCTCGGTCATCGGGTTCAGTGCGCCGTTGATGACACCCGTGTCGTAGCCGAAGAGGAGACCGCCGAAGCACGCGACGATCGAGATCAGCCCGAGCCGCGAACGGTGCGGCCCAGCTGTGAGGGGCGGAAGTGATTTCTCGGCGGTGGGGCCCGCCGGGTGCGATGAGGCCATTTGGACGTCCTTGTCATGGATGCTGCGAGGTGGAGCGGGGTTGTGCGGGGGTGCTGCGGGGGCGCGTTTTCTGCGAACGCGTGTCTTGATGGTAACCGAAGAATGACGTGATGTGAATATGTCCTGACAAATATTCCGGGAGGGCGTGTGGCCCCGCAGCTCAGAGCTGCGGGGCCACACGGTGTCAGGAGGAGGCGACAAGCTCCCGGATCTTCTCGAGCTGGAACTTCGAGACCTCGTCGGCCCGTTCGTCTTCCGCGAAGACGTTCGAGACGATGAGCGCGTCCTCACGGTCGAGGTAGCCGATCTGCTTCAGCGTCGTGAACAGCTCCGCGAAGTCGACATCGCCGTCGCCGATGCGCAGGTGCTGGTGGATGCGCGCCTCGTTGCCCGGAGGGTTCGAGATGTAGCGCAGCCCGTGCGAGCGGTGATGGTCGAACGTGTCCGCCGTGTAGACGGCGCCCAGGCGCTCGCCCAGCTCGGGGAGCAGCGTCGTCGCGCGGTCGCCGTAGTGGAAGGTGTGCGAGGCGACGTACACGAAGCCCACGTTCTTGCTGTTGAGCCCGCGGATGACGCGCCACCCCTCGAGCCCGTCCTCGACGAAGTCGTTGGGGTGCGGGTCGATGTTGAGCTGGATGCCCTCGCGCTCGAGGATCGGCAGGAGCGTCTCCATCGAACGGTGGAAGGCGTCCTCTGACTCGTTGAACTGTGCAGGCTCACCGCTGAACTCCGTGTTGATCACGGGGATCTCCAGGATCGAGGCGAGCTCGATGACGCGAGTGAAGTTGCGCACCGCGGCGAGGCGACCCGCCTCTTCTGGGCCCGAGATGCGCTGGACCGGGAGGATGGCGGGGATCGTGACGCCGGCATCCGCTGCGCGCTTCTTGAACTTCAGCGCGTACTCGTCGTCGGCCGACGGGTGGCGGAAGAACCACGAGAAGTCGGGGTGCGGCGTGATCTGCAGGTACTCGTAACCCAGGCGGGCAGCGATATCCGGGAAGTCGAGGAAGCCGGCGTCGTGGTGGAGCGGCGTCGGGTCCAGGGCGATGCGAACCATGATGACTCCTTATGCCTTGTCGTAGAACGCGGGGCGCTCGACCTGCTGGACCTCGACGATGCCCCCGTCGAACGCCTTGACGCCCGCCTCGCAGGCCAGGGCCACGCGGTAGCCGTGGAACGCGTCAGGGCCGTCGATGGTGCCGCGGGCGACCGCGTCCACCCAGCGCTGGATCTGCACGTCGTAGGCCGCAGCGAAGCGGGTCACGAACGAGCGGTGCTCCTCCTTCGCGAACGCGCCGTCCGACCAGGTCTGCACGCCGTTGGCCTGGCCGATTCGCGCGAGGCCGTTCGAGAAGACGGCCTCGGTCGCGACCTGGTAGCCGAACTTGATGCTCACGTTCATCTCGACGTCGACGAGGATGCCGTTCTCGAGCTCCAGGAGCACGAGGATCGGCTCCCGCAGTCGCTCCGGCGAGTTCGGGTTGCGGCGCATGTACTTGATCTCGATGCTGCGGATCTCGCTGCCCGCGAGCCACGGGATGACGTCGAGCTCGTGCACCACCGAGTCGTTGATGAGCATGTCCTGCGTGTACGACTCGGGCACGTCGGGGTTGCGGTGCACCGCGCGAAGCGCGAGGAGCTCGCCGGCCTCGCCAGAGGCGATGATCTCGCGCAGGCGGGCGTACTCCGCGTCGAACCGACGCATGAAGCCGAGCTGGATGAGGGGCCGGTCGGATGCGGCCATCTCGGCCTCGACGACCCGGAGCGAGGACGCGGAGTCGGCGGTCAGGGGCTTCTCGCACAGGATGGGGAGCTTCGCCGCGAGGGCGGGCAGGAGGACGGGCTCGTGGAACTTGCCCGGCGTCGCGATGACGACGGCGTCGACGGCGTTCGCCGCGATGGCGTCTTCGATGCTCGTGAACCACTGCGCACCCGGGGCATTCTCGAGGGCTGCGGTGCCGCGTCCCTCATCGGGCTCGATGACGGCGGAGACGATCGCGCCGCTGATGCGCTTCGTGATGCGGGCGATGTGGTCGGCGCCCATGAGGCCGGCGCCGACGACGCCGACGCGGAGGTCAGTTGAAGTCATGGTGATGGTTCCTCTTCTTCAGGTGCTACTTGGCGCGGGCCGCGGGCGTGGAGCCGCAGATGTGCTTGAGCGTGCGCTCGGCGATCGGGTACGGGCGGTCGGCCGAGCAGCCGAACATGTCCTGCTCGACGATGCCGAAGATGTTCGGGTCGATCTCTGCGGCGCGGGCGACGATGGGCCCGAGCTCCGGGATGCCGTTGGGGGGCTCGACCATGATCATGTCGGCGGCTGCTTCTGCCCACGACACGTCGTTCTTGAGCACGTCGAAGAGCTTGTCCGGGTCGACCTGCTTGAGGTGCAGGTAGCCGATGCGCTCGGGGTACGCGTTCATGAGACGGAGGCTGTCGCCGCCGTAGTAGGAAAAGTGGCCCGTGTCGAGGCAGAGGTTCGTGTACCTGGCGTCGGTCTCGGTGAGGAGCCGCTCGACCTCGCGGTACGTGCCCACGTGGCTGTCCGCGTGCGAGTGGAACTGCTGCTTGACGCCGTACTCCTCGAGGAGCGCCTTGCCGAGACGGTCATGCCCGGCTGCGAGGCGCTTCCACTGCTCGGCGTCGAGCGTGCGTGCCTCCTTGGCCTGGCCCGTGATGTCGTCGCGCCACATGTCGGGGATCGTCACGAGGTGCTCGGCACCGAGCTTCGACGCGAGGCCCGCGACGGCGATGGCCTGATCCCAGGCCCGCTGCCACTGGCTCTCGTCCTCGTTGTGGAAGCCCGTGAACACGGTTCCCGCGGAGAGCTTGAGGCCGCGCGACTCGAGCTCATCGGAGAGCTGGTCGGGGTCGGTGGGGAGGTAGCCGTACGGGCCGAGCTCGATCCACGTGTAGCCGGCCTTGACGACCTCGTCGAGGAACGTCTGCCACGGGATCTGGCCGGGGTGGTCGGGGAGCCAGATGCCCCAGGAGTCAGGTGCGGTCCCGATTCGGATGCTCTGCGACATCGTCGTCTGCTTTCTGTAGAGGGTCGTTCGTGTGCGGTTGGAGGAGTGCTTGCGGCGGGTCGGTCAGCCGAGCAGCGGCCGCTGCGCGGCCTTCTGCTCCAGGTAGTCCTCACGCGCGCTCTTCGTGGAGTCGAGCGTGGAGGTCTCGGCGACCGGTACGTCCCACCATCCCTCGCCGTCGGGGGCGTAGAGGAGGGGGTCGCTGTTGATGTGGATGAGCGTGGAGGTGTCGGACGCCTTGGCCTTCGCCATCGCCTCGCGCAGCTCGCCGATGGCGTTCGTGCTCGGCTCGATCTCAATCGTGTCGATCCCGTAGCTGCGGGCGTTCGCCGCGAGGTCGACCGGGAGGATCTGCTCGCCCTGGAAGTTGGAGCCCGCCTCGTCGAAGGCGCGGTACCAGGTACCGAAGCGCTCGGAGCCGACCGTCTCGGAGAGGTGTCCGATGGAGGCGTAGCCGTGGTTCTGGATGAGCACGACGATGATCTTGATGCCCTCGGCGACTGCGGTGACGAGCTCCGTGTGGAGCATGAGGTACGAGCCGTCGCCGACCATGACGATGACATCGCGGTCAGGGGCAGCACGCCGCACGCCCATGCCTCCTGCGATCTCGTAGCCCATGCAGGAGAACGCGTATTCGACGTGGTAGCCGAGCGGGTCGCGGACGCGCCACAGCTTGTGGAGGTCGCCCGGCAGCGATCCCGCCGCCTGGACGATGACATCGCGGGGGTCGCTGGACTCCTGCACGGCGCCGATGATCTCGGACTGGCCGGGCAGCTCGAGGCCGCTCGGCTCGAACGCGAGGTCGACAGCCGCATCCCACTCGGTCTTCTGGCCCGCGATCTGACGCGAGTAGTCGTCGCTCACGCGGAAGCCGGAGAGGGCCCCGATGAGCTTCACGAGCGTCTCGCGCGCATCCGCGATGACGGGCAGCTGCGAGCCGTGCTTGTAGGCGTCGAACGCGGCGACGTTGATGTTGACGAAGCGCACCCCGTCGTTCTGGAAGACCGTGCGGCTGGCTGTCGTGAAGTCGCTGTAGCGCGTGCCGATGCCGATGACGACGTCGGCCTGCGCGGCGAGGCGGTTCGCGGCGGTCGTTCCGGTCGCGCCGATGCCGCCCAGGTACTGCGGGTGGTCCCAGTCGAGGGCGCCGCCGCCAGCCTGGCTCGTGCCGACGGGGATGCCGGTGGCCTCGACGAAGGCGCGCAGCTCGTTCTCGGCACCCGAGTAGATGACGCCTCCGCCGGCGACGATGATCGGGTTCTTCGCGTTCCTGATCGCCTCGACGGCGCGCGCGAGCGGGCCGGCCTCCGGGAGGGGGCGACGGATGTGCCACTCGCGCTCCTCGAGGAAGGCGAGCGGCACGTCGATGAGCTCCGCCTGCACGTCCTCGGGCAGCGCGATCGTCACGGCACCGGTCTCGGCGGGGTCCGTGAGGACGCGCATGGCGGCGAGCGCGATCGAGTACAGCTGCTCTGGGCGCTGCACGCGGTCGAAGAAGCGGGAGAGGGGACGGAACGCATCCGTCACCTGGATGCCCGTGTCGTGCGGGAACTCGAGCTGCTGCAGGACGGGGTCGGCGACGCGCGTCGCGAACGTGTCGCTCGGCAGGAGCAGCGCGGGCAGGCGGTTCGCGGTGGCGAGTGCAGCGCCCGTGAGCATGTTGGCGGCGCCGGGTCCGACGGATGCGGCGCTCGCGTACGTCGCGCGGCGCCGGCGCATGCGCGCGTAGCCCACCGACTGGTGCACCATCGCCTGCTCGTTGCGCGCCTGGAAGTACGGCATGAGGCTCGGGTCCTCGACGTTGGCCTGCTTGAGAGCCTGGCCGATGCCGGCGACATTGCCGTGGCCGAAGATTCCGAACATGCCTGGGATCGTGCGCTCACGCACGTCGCCGTCGACGGTGTACTGCTTGCCGAGGAACTCGACGAGGGCCTGGCCGACGGTCATTCGCTTGGTTGACATCTGCGTCATTTCCTTTTGGTGGAGCTGGTTGCTTGGAGAAGCCTGGCGGGTTACTCGGTGCCGTACGGCAGGCGGGAGTCGAACTCCTGGGAGGTCCACTGCTCGCGCACCCAGCCGTGGGCGGGGTCATCGCTGATGAGCCATTCGCGTGCCTCGTCCGGGCCCGCCATGACGTTCAGGTAGTACAGGTCGTAGCCGGGGGCCGCGACGGCGGGGCCGTGGTAGCCGAAGGGGACCAGGGCGATGTCTCCTGTGCGCACTATCTCGTTGATCGAGATCTCGCCCGCCGGCGACGTGTAGGTCGCGAACATGCCGAAGGCGTCAGCGCCCTCTGGCACGGTGGCGTTCTTCGTGGGCTCGCTCTCGAAGTAGTAGATCTCCTCGAGGCGGCTCTCGTGGCCGGGGTGGTGCTCGTCGTGCTTGTGGGGCGGGTACGACGACCAGTTCTCGGCCGGTGTGATGACCTCGCACACGATGAGCTTGGCAGCCTGCAGCGAGCCGGGGATGCCGAAGTTCTGCACCTGACGGCTCGAACGACCGGCACCGCGGAGTTCCACCGGCACGTCGCTCTTGCGGAGCACCTGGAACGGGAAGACCTGGGTTGTCGGCGCCTCGGCGACGGCGACCCTGCCGCGTCCCGTGACCACGGCGCTGGTGCCGACGGGGAGGTAGGCGACGTCCGCGGGCCCGTCGAAGACCGAGGCACGGCCCTCGAGCTCGACGGATGCGGGCGCATCCGCCCCGTCGAGCTCGAGGGACGCGTCTCCGCGGAGGGGGATGACCATTCGCTCAATGTCGCCTGCGGGCAGCTCGAGGCGCACACCATCGGAGAGGTCTGCGACTCGGATGCCCGTGTGTTCCCAGCCGGGGAGCGTCGCATCGACAACGCTCTCCCAGCCGTCTCGCGAGAGGGCTCCGCGGGCCCTGAACCAGGTGTTCTCCGCAGCGTCCCGAGGGGGTGCTGATGTGTGTGAGGACATTGCTCGTGAGTCTTTCTGGTGAATGGTCGTGGTGGGGCAGCTCGTAGTGCTGAGCTGTCTAGTCGTTTTCGGGGAAGCCGAGGTTGATGCCGCCGTGCTTGGCGGGGTCGAGCCAGCGGCTGGTGACGGCTTTCTCGCGGGTGTAGAAGTGGAAGCCCTGGAGGCCGTAGGCCTTGCTGTCGCCGAAAGCGGAGTCTTTCCAGCCGCCGAAGGAGTAGTAGGCGACGGGCACGGGGATGGGGACGTTGATGCCGATCATGCCGACCTGGATCTCGTTCTGGAAGCGGCGGGCTGCGCCGCCGTCGTTGGTGAAGATCGCGGTGCCGTTGCCGAACTGTCCGGTGTTGATGAGCTCCACGCCTTCCTCGAAGCTCTTCACGCGCACGATGCCGAGGACGGGGCCGAAGATCTCTTCCGTGTAGGCGCGGCTGGTGGTGGGGAGGTTGTCGATGAGGGTGGGGCCGAGCCAGAACCCGCCCTCGGCGCCTTCTGCCGTGATCTCGCGTCCGTCGACGAGCACGTCGGCGCCATCGTCGTGGGCGATCTGGATGTAGGAGGCGATCTTNTCAGGGGTGCGTTAGCGTGGGTCACGAAAACCTCCGTGTTGCGATGCGAGTGTGGTAACCCACATCCTCACGGAGGTTTTCGCTTCCCTCAAACCATCAAACGTTCACAACGTCCCAGGTCAATACAGCTAGCGGCGCAGGTGGGCGCGTTCGATGAGCGCCTGGAACTGCAGCTCGGCGGCGCCGATGAACAGCAGGTCGCTGCCGAGCCCGGCCCGCACGACCTCGACCTCCCCGTAGTTCGGGGCGAGCGTGTGCTCGGCGAGGATCTCGAGGAAGAAATCGCGCTCGAGGTCCAGCAGCACGCCGAGGAACCCGCCGAGCACCACCCGCTCGGGGTTCAGGATGTTGATCATGTTGCGCACGCCGACGCTCAGCACCCCGAGCTGGCGGTGCGTCTCGAGCTTCACCGCTGGGTCGATGTTCTGCTGCAGCATCCGCTCCAGCTCGTCGTCGCTGGCGCTCTTCGTGCCGAGGGCGGCGAGCAGTCGACGCCTGCTGACGACACGCTCAAGCTCGTCGTCGCCCGAGTTGCCGAGCGCCGCGGGAGTCGCCACGAGGTTGTGTCCGAACTCACCCGCGTAACCGGCGACACCGTGCAGGAGTCGGTCGTCGGCGATGATGCCGCCGCCGATGCCGCTCGCGCCACCGTTCATGTAGAGCATGTTGCTGATGCCGCGACCGGCGCCGAAGATGTGCTCGGCGACCGCGCCGAGGTTGGCGTCGTTCGCGGCGAGCACCGGCAGGCCCGTGGCCTTCTGCAGCTGCTCGGCGAGCGGCACGTCTCGCCACTCGAAGTGGGGAACCCAGCGCACGAATCCGTCGGAGGCCCGGACGAGTCCTGGCACGGCGACGCCGATGCCGACGCACTCGTAGAGCGTGTCGAGGCTCTCGCTGAGGCCCTCGACGAGGGCTTTCACGATGGCGACCGCTTCCCTCGCGGTCGGCGGCTTCTCGGTTTCGAAGCGGATGCGCTTCAGGAGCTCGCCGCGGAAGCTCACGACACCCACGTTGAGGGCATCCACCTCCGGCACGACCGCGACGGCGACGATCTTGTCGCAGACGCCGACGATGGGGCTTGGCCTGCCGACAAGATTCGTGGCGACGGGCTCGTGCTCCTCGACGATGCCGCGGTCGGCGAGCTCGGAGACGAGCGCCGCGATGGTGGAGCGGTTGAGGCCGGTCTCGCGGGTCAGCTCCGCTCGGGACGCATGCCCGCCGCGGTGGAGGCGTTCGAGGATGAGGGAGAGGTTCGACGAGGCGACACGATCGGTGGCCATGCCCGTCCTCTTCTCTCGCTCATCACGGCGTTGCGTGTTTGGTTCAGGTTCTCGTTCCGGGCAGGCTGGCGCTCGGCCGAGCCGTTCCGTCGCCCGCGCTGGGATCAGCGCGGGCGACGGAAATAGATCAGCTGCGTCCGCCTCGGCGCTTGCCGAGCACGTCGATCGCCACGGCGAGCAGCAGCACGAGGCCCTTGATGACCGACTGCCAGGCCGAGTCGACCGAGAGGATCGAGAGTCCCATGTTGAGGACACCCATGATCATCGCGCCGATGACTGCGCCGATAACCGTACCAACTCCACCGGTCACGGCCGCACCGCCGATGAACGCCGCCGCGATGGCGTCGAGCTCGTAGGTGTTGCCGGCTGAGGCGACGGCGCCACCTGCGCGAGCCGTCGTCACGATGCCGGCGAGCGCCGCGAGCACACCCATGTTGACGAAGATGAGGAAGTTGACGCGCTCCGTGCGCACACCGCTCATCTTTGCCGCGAAGAGGTTGCCACCCATGGCATATACGTTCCGGCCGAAGACGGTGCGCTGCAGGATGAACGTGTAGAGCATGATCAGCACGGCCAGGATGATGAGGATGATCGGCAGGCCCTTGTGCGCCGAGAGCAGCCACGCGAACGCGAGGACTGCGATGGCGACGATCGCGAGCTTCGCGATGAGGGCAGCCCCGGGCTCGACGGGAAGGTCGAGCTTCTTGCGGCGTGTTCGGGTGCGGAGCTGGCTTCCGATGACGGCTGCGACCACGACAAGCGCGATCAGCATCGTGACGACGTCGTGCCCGCCGAGCATCGTGCCCATCGACTGCGGCAGCGAGCCCTTGCCGATGGCGACGAACTCGTCTGGCAGCGCGTTGATCGTTCCACCCGTGAGGAGCACGAGCGTGAGGCCTCGGAACAGCAGCATGCCTGCCAGCGTCACGATGAACGCAGGTATGCCCACGTAGGCGATCCAGAATCCCTGCCAGATGCCGATCACCGCCCCGGCCGCGAGGCCGATGAGCACGGCCGCGAACCACGGCAGTCCCCATTGGGTGATGGCGATGGCCGTGATGGCGCCAACGACGGCGACGACCGAGCCGACCGACAGGTCGATGTGACCCGCGATGATGACGATGATCATGCCGACCGCGAGGATCAGCACGTACGCGTTCTGCTGGATGAGGTTGTTGATGTTCGCGGGCAGCAGGAGCTTTCCGCCGGTGAGGATCTGGAACAGGATGATGATGACGGCGAGTGCGCCGAGGATCCCGTACTGACGGACGTCGACCGACATCCTCACTTTCCGGGTGCCTGCTTCTTTCGCGGCCTCGGTGTTCGTGGTGGTCACGACTCGTCCTTTCCAGCGGTCATGTACTGCATGAGCAGTTCCTGTGTTGCGTTCTCCTTGGAGACCTCACCCGTGAGGCGGCCTTCGGAGATCGTGTAGATGCGGTCGGCGAGACCGAGCAGCTCGGGGAGCTCGGAGGAGATCACGACGACCGCCCTGCCCTGCTCGACGAGCTTGTTGATGAGCCCGTAGATCTCGTACTTCGCGCCGACGTCGATGCCGCGGGTGGGCTCGTCGAGGAACAGCACGTCAGGGTCGGTCTGCAGCCATTTGCTGAGCACGACCTTCTGCTGGTTGCCGCCGGAGAGCTTGCCCGTGAGCGTCGCGACGCTCGCCGTCTTGATGTTCATGGACTTGCGGTAGCCCTCAGCGACGCCGTTCTCCTTGATGCCGTCGACGACTCCCCAGCGGGAGACCTTGCCTTCGGCTGCCGCGGAGATGTTCGCCTGGATGTCGCCGATGAGGTTGAGGCCGAGGTGCTTGCGGTCCTCGGTGGTGTACGCCAGGCCGTTCTTGATGGATTCGTTGATCGTCTTCGTGGAGATCAGCTGTCCCGACTTGTACACCTCACCGGAGATGTTCGTGCCGTAGCTGCGCCCGAAGATGCTCATCGCGAGCTCCGTGCGGCCTGCGCCCATGAGGCCGGCGAAGCCGATGATCTCGCCGGCGCGCACGTGGAACGACACGTCGTCGACGACCTTGCGGCTCGGGTCGGCCGGGTGGTGCACTGTCCAGTTCTCGACGCGCAGCTTCTCCTCTCCGATGACCGCCTCGCGGGGAGGGAACATGGAGCTGAGCTCGCGGCCGACCATGGCGCGGATGATCCGCCCTTCGGTCGCATCCGGTTCGGTCATGTCGATCGAGTCGATCGTTGCACCGTCGCGGATGATCGTGACGCGGTCTGCGATGCGCCGGATCTCCTTGAGCTTGTGGGAGATGATGATCGACGTGATGCCCTGCTCGCGCAGCTGCTCGATGAGGCCGAGCAGGTGCGCGGAGTCTTCGTCGTTGAGGGCCGCGGTGGGCTCATCGAGGATGAGCAGCTTCACGTCTTTCGAGAGCGCCTTGGCGATCTCCACGAGCTGCTGCTTGCCGACGCCGATCTCGCGGATGACGGTGGCGGGGTTCTCGTTGAGGCCCACGCGCTTGAGCAGCTCCGCCGCACGGCGGTTGGTCTCATCCCAGTCGATGACGCCGAAGCGCTGGATCTCGTTGCCGAGGAAGATGTTCTCCGCGATCGACAAGTATGGGCTGAGTGCGAGCTCCTGGTGGATGATGACGATGCCGTCGTGCTCGCTGTCGTTGATGGTCTTGTACCGCACCTCGCGGCCATCGAACTCGATGGTCCCCTCGAAGGTGCCGTGGGGGTAGACGCCGCTCAGGACCTTCATGAGCGTCGACTTGCCCGCGCCGTTCTCGCCGCAGATGCCGTGCACCTCGCCGCGACGGACTTCGATGTCGACGCCCGCGAGGGCTCGCACACCGCTGAATTCCTTCACGATGTTCGACATCTTCAGGATTGTGTCGTCTTGCACCATTGCTCCGTCTCACTTTCCGAGCATCAACGCTCGGCACTGCTGCGCCTCGAGGGCGCGAGCTGCAACAGAAGCGCGCTCGGGCTGGTGTGGGGGCACAGCCAGCCCGAGCGCGTTCAGTGTGTGGTGTCGGTGACTCGTTAGAGTCCGACGTCCGATGCCTTGAGGAAGCCACTGTCGATGAGCTTCTCCTGCACGGTGTCCTTCGTGACGACCTCGGGGTCGAGGAGGTACGAGGGGACGACCTTGACGCCGTTGTCGTAGCTCTCGGTGTCGTTGACGTCGACCTCGGTGCCTGCCTTGAGCGACTCGACCATGGCGAAGACCTGGTCGCCGAGGAGGCGGGTGTCCTTCCAGACCGTCATCGACTGCTTGTCGGCGAGGATGTTCGTGACCGATGCCTTGTCAGCGTCCTGACCCGTGAGGATGGGCCACTCGGAGCCGGGCGTGTAGCCGGAGGAGACGAGCGCCTCCGCGATGCCCTGGGCGAGGCTGTCGTTCGGCGAGAGAACGACGTCGACCTTCTTGTCGCTGTAGTTCGAGGCGAGACGGTTCTCCATCTCGTCCTGAGCGCCAGCGCTCTCCCAGCCCTGGATGCCGACTGAAGCCCAGTCATCGTTCGATGCCGGCGACTTGCCGGAGGCGACGACGAGCTTGCCTTCGTCGATGTACGGCTTGAGGACGTCCCAGGCTCCGGAGAAGAAGAACTTGGCGTTGTTGTCGTCCGGGCTGCCGGCGAAGGGCTCGAGGTAGAACGGGCCAGGCTGGTTCTCGAGGTCCAGGCTGTCGACGATGTACTCGCCCTGGAGCTTGCCCACCGCGTAGTTGTCGAACGTCGCGTAGTAGTCGACGTTCTCCGTGTCGTTGATGAGGCGGTCGTAGGCGATGATCGTGATGCCTTCGTCAGCCGCATCCTGCAGCACCGGTGCGAGCACCGAGCCGTCGATGGCGGCGACGACGAGCACGTCGACTCCGGATGCGATCTGGTTCTGGATCTGCGAGATCTGCGTGTCCGGGTCGTTCTCGGCGTACTGCAGGTCGGTCGTGAAGCCGGCCTCGTCGAGCTTGCTCTGGAGCTGCGCTCCGTCGTTGATCCAACGCTCGAGCTCGCGGGTTGGCATCGAGATGCCGACGCTCTCGACCTCGACTGCTGCTCCTGCTTCGCCGGTTGCTGCTGGGTCTGCTGGCGCGTCGCATGCGGTGAGACCGAGTGCGAGGCCTCCAACGACTGCGAGACCGAGCAACTTCTTCGTTGCTGACATGACGGTCATTTCCTCTCTGAAATGTGTTGCCCTAAGTTGTCGCGCCAAACATATACCCACTTGGGTCAGGTTGTGCAACCCCGTGTCAGATTCGTGACAAAACTGGCCCCAAGCACCATCCGAACCGTGTCCCATCCGGAACTCGTGGTGGAAGTGACACAACGAAGTGCTATATGTTGCTCTCTGGAACTTATCAACGACGATACCTAGAACGGACTCCCATGTCTCTGACTCCCACCCCCGCAGACAAGTTCTCATTCGGTCTGTGGACCGTCGGCTACAACGGGACCGACCCGTTCGGCGGCCCGACGCGCGCCGACCTCGACGTCGTGCACGTCGTCGAGAAGCTCGCAGAAGCCGGCGCCTACGGCCTCACCTTCCACGACGACGACCTCTTCCCGTTCGGCTCGAGTGACGAGGTCCGCGACTCGCAGATCTCCCGACTCCGTGGCGCACTGGATGCGACCGGGCTCGTGGTTCCCATGGTCACGACGAACCTCTTCTCCGCTCCCGTGTTCAAGGACGGCGGCTTCACCTCCAACGACCGCGACGTGCGCCGCTTCGCGCTGCGCAAGGTCCTCCGCAACCTCGACCTCGCCGCGTCGCTCGGCGCCGAGACGTTTGTCATGTGGGGCGGCCGCGAGGGTGCGGAGTACGACTCCGCGAAGGACATCCGCCAGGCCCTCGAGCGCTACCGCGAGGCCGTCAACCTCCTCGGCGACTACGTCACCGACAAGGGCTACAACATCCGCTTCGCGATCGAGCCGAAGCCGAACGAGCCCCGCGGCGACATCCTGCTCCCCACGGTCGGCCACGCACTCGCCTTCATCGAGACCCTCGAGCGCCCGGAGCTCGTCGGCGTGAACCCCGAGGTCGGGCACGAGCAGATGGCCGGCCTCAACTTCGCGGCAGGCATCGCGCAGGCCCTCTATCAGGGCAAGCTCTTCCACATCGACCTCAACGGCCAGCGCGGCATCAAGTACGACCAGGACCTCGTGTTCGGCCACGGCGACCTGCAGAACGCGTTTGCGCTCGTCGACCTGCTCGAGAACGGCGGCCCCAACGGCGGCCAGACCTACACGGGCCCGCGTCACTTCGACTACAAGCCCTCGCGCACCGAGGACGAGACGGGCGTCTGGGAGTCGGCGGCAGCGAACATGCGCACCTACCTCCTCCTCAAGGAGCGCGCGGCTGCGTTCCGCGCCGACCCCGAGGTGCAGGAGGCTCTCGCGGCGTCCCGCGTCGACGAGCTCTCCACGAACACGCTCGGCGAGGGCGAGACGTACGACGACTTCCTCGCTGACCGCTCCGCCTTCGAGGACTTCGACGCGAACGCCTACTTCAACGGCAAGGGCTTCGGCTTCGTGCGCCTGCAGCAGCTCGCGCTCGAGCACCTCATGGGCGCACGCGGCTAGTCCACGTCCCAACAGCTGACGGGCTCCCCCGTCCCCCTCGCAGAGCTGCGGCGGATGCACTCACCACGCGCGTGCATCCGCCCCAGCTCTGTCGTGCATGCTCGATCACTACCTGAACCTCAACACAGCACTCGCCCTACAGAAAGCAGACCACCATGCTCGTCGCCGGCTTCGACTCGAGTACGCAGAGCTGCAAGCTCGTCATCCGCGATGCGGCGACGGGTGCGCTCGTCCGCCAGGGGCGCGCAGCTCACCTCCCCGGCACGGAGATCGACCCGGCGAACTGGTGGGCGGCCGTCCAGGGCGCGACCGAGGCCGCGGGCGGGCTCGACGACGTGGCGGCGATCTCCGTCGCCGGCCAGCAGCACGGCATGGTCGCCCTCGACGCCGAGGGCCGCGTCGTCCGCGACGCCCTCCTCTGGAACGACACCCGCAGCGCAGGCGCAGCACGCGACCTCATCGCCGAGTTCGGCCAGGCTGCGCTCGTCGAGCGCACGGGACTCGTGCCCGTTGCCTCCTTCACCATCACGAAGCTGCGCTGGCTGAGGGATGCGGAGCCCGAGAACGCGGCGCGCGTCGCAGCCGTGGCCCTCCCCCATGACTGGCTCACGTGGCGTCTCCTCGGCTACGGCCCCGCAGATGAGAGCCCCCTCGGCCCGGACCTGACGAAGCTCACGACCGACCGCTCCGACGCGTCGGGCACCGGCTACTGGTCGCCCTTCACGCTCGACTACGACCGCGAGCTGCTCATCGCGGCCCTCGGCCACGACGCCATCCTGCCTCGTGTGCTCGGACCGGACGAGGTCGCGGGGAAGACGCCGGCCGGCGCGCTCGTCGCCGCGGGCGCCGGCGACAACGCCGGCGCGGCGCTCGGCCTCAACGCGCGCGCGGGCGACGTCGTCGTCTCCATCGGCACCTCAGGCACCGTGTTCTCCGTCGCCGACCGACCGGTGGTCGATCCCCGCGGCGGGCTCGCCGGGTTCGCGGACGCGACGGGAGCATTCCTTCCCCTGTCCGCGACCCTCAACGCAGCACGTGTCATCGACACGACCGCCGAGGTGCTCGGCGTCGACCATGAGGAGTTCGGTCGGCTGGCCGCATCCGCCCCCGTCGGTTCCGGTGGTCTCGCGTTCGTGCCATACCTCGACGGGGAGCGCACCCCCGACCTGCCGGATGCGACCGCATCGCTCCTCGGCATGACCCGCGGCTCATTCACCCGCGAGAACCTCGCCAGGGCCGCAGTCGAGGGCATGCTCGGCAGCCTCGCGCAGGCACTCGACGCCCACCGTGCGCTCGGTGTCGAGGCGAAGCGAGTCATGCTCATCGGCGGCGCCGCGCTGAGCGAGGGCGTGCGCGCCGTCGCGCCGACCCTCTTCGATGTGCCCGTCGAGATCCCAGCACCCGGCGAGTATGTCGCCGACGGCGCGGCCCGCCAGGCCGCCTGGGTGGCGACCGGGACACGTCCGGACTGGCCCGTCGAGACGATCGCTCGCCTCGAGCCTGCCCCTGACGCGGCGCTCCGCAGCCGATACGCGGCGGCCGCGAAGCTCGCCCGCGACGCGGAAGAAGCAGGGACGGGACTCCACGCCGCCTGACCAGCGAAAGCGCGCGTCGCGGGCACGTGCCGAAACGCGGAGTTACAGAGAGGGGCAGCGCCAGTCGGCGCTGCCCCTCTCTGCATTACTGGGTTCGCATCACGAAGCTGCGATCACCGGGCCCCTTAGGCCTGGATGGTCTCGACCTTCGTGCCGCTCTCGACCTCGATCTTGCGTGGCTTCGCGCGCTCGCTGACCGGCACGGTCACGGTCAGCACGCCATGCTCGTAGCTCGCCGCGATGCGCTCGGTGTCGAGCCCCTGGCCGAGCGTGAACTGGCGGAGGTAGCTGCCGCCGTTGCGCTCACGGACGAGCCACTTGGCCCCCTCGGCGTTGACCGTGCTGCGCTCGGCCCGGATCGTCAGCTGCTGGCCGTCGAGGTCGACGTCGATCGAGCTCGGGTCGATGCCGGGCAGGTCAGCGGTGAGGATGTAGTGGTCGGCCTCGCGGTAGAGGTCGATGGGCATCGAACGCGGGCTGTTCGGTGCTCCCTGGAAAAGTCGTTCCATCTCCTGGAACGGATCGAAGACGCGTGCCATGTCGTTTCCCCTTCCTTGTACGCACGCTCGTCTACGCGAGACGGTGCGGTGAACTTGAGTCGACTGGTGTCAACTTCCTTGAGCAGAAAATTAGCACTCCGCCCCCTCGAGTGCCAGAAAATTCGCTGAAAACCCCGTCAGCCTTGGGCGAACGCACCCTCGAAGGAAGTCAGCGCGCGTCGACGCGGGGCGCGAAGCTCAGTGGGAGCGGTGGTCTTGCACGGTCATACGCGGGCCATGCTTCGGGCGCGGGTTGCCCGCGAGCTTGATGAGCCGCACGACCCGCTCGCGATGTCCGCGCCACGGCTCGAGCAGCTCCCGCATGCCGTCGTCGTCGACGTCGCAGCCCGCGAGCGCCCATCCGACCATGTTGGGGATGTGGTAATCACTGAAGCTCGGAGCGTCGGGGTCGCCATGCGAGCGCTGCACGGTCTCGTTGGCCGTCCACACACCGACGCCCACGATCGAGCGAAGACGGCGAAGCGGCTCCTCCGACCCCGTCGGCAGGCTGCTCGTGCGCTCCAGCGCCGAGGCGACCGTCGCCGAGCGGATGACCGTTCCGGATCGCGAGGAGTCGACGCCGGCCCGGTGCCAATCCCAGCTCGGAATGCGCCGCCACTGCTCCGGCGTGAGCGGCAAGCGCAGGTGCCGCGGCACGAGACCGGCCGGCCCTGGCGCCGCGTCGGCGTGGTCGCGGTGCAGGATGTCCCACGCGCGATGCGCCTCGAGGCCCGTGATCTTCTGCTCGATGATCGCCGCACTCAGCGCCTCGAACACCGCACCTGACTTGGGGAGCCGCATCCCCTCGTTCCGTCGCCGCACATCCGCCAGCTCCGGCAGGGCGTCGAGGCGGAGCTCGCTCCAGTCGTCGTCGCTGCCCAGCAGCGTGGGAGCCTCATCGACCGCGATCTCAGCAGCTTCACCCCACGACACGATCCGCACCCCCTCCCGCGCCTGGCGGAACACCGTCGTCGCGCCTCCCGCCAGCGAGTGGGACGTGCGCCAGACGTCGCGCGACACGGGATGCACCCAGCACGTCGGATCTCGCCTGCCCCGCATGAGGGGAGACAGGGTCTGCTGCACATCGACCGGCGCCGCCGGCCGATAGAGCGACATGACCCGATCTGGCATGCCGCAAGGGTACGCAGACCCACGGACATTCGGCGTGAGCCCCTCACCTAAAATCGTCCTCATGGCTGTCCCCAAGATCGTGCTCTACTACGCCTTCGCTCCCCTCGCCGACCCGGAGGCGATCCGCCTCTGGCAGCGCGACCTCGCGGCGTCCCTGGGGCTGCGTGGGCGCATCCTGATCTCCAAGGACGGCATCAACGGCACCCTCGGCGGCGAGCTGAACGCGCTCAAGCGCTACGTGCGCACCACCCGGGAGTACGCGGCCTTCAAGGATGCCGACTACAAGTGGTCGGAGGGCACTGGACTCGACGAGCAGGGACAGAGCCTCGACTTCCCACGCCTCAGCGTGAAGGTGCGCGACGAGATCGTCAGCTTCGGAGCACCGGGCGAGCTCGAGGTCGACGAGCACGGCGTCAAGGGCGGCGGGACCCACCTCGCCCCCGACGAGCTCCACGCACTCGTCGAATCGCGCGACGAGATCGTCTTCTTCGACGGCCGCAACGCGATCGAGGCGCAGATCGGCCGCTTCGAGGGGGCCATCGTTCCGGAGACCGGAACCACCCGCGACTTCATCGCCGAGCTCGAATCGGGCAAGTACGACGACCTCAAGTCGAAGCCCGTCGTCACCTACTGCACGGGAGGCGTACGCTGCGAGGTCCTCTCCGCACTCATGCTCAAGCGCGGCTTCAGCGAGGTGTACCAGCTCGACGGCGGCATCGTCCGGTACGCGGAGCAGTTCGGCAACGAGGGACTCTGGAAGGGCTCCCTCGCGGTCTTCGACGCACGCGAGCACCTCGAATTCGGCCCCGACACCGACATCCTCGGCCGCTGCCGCGAATGCGAGACGCCGACGCACCGCACCCAGAACTGCACCGACCCCTCCTGCAGGGAGCGCTTCGTCGCCTGCGAGGACTGCGGCAAGCGCGCGCTCCACTGCCCAGAGCACACGACCGCGAGCCTCAGCGCCCCAGCGGGGGCACCATCCGGTCGGTGACACGCCGGAGACGAAAGACATCTTCACAAATCGGAGATCTTGGATGTCGCGGCACACTGCGCCGCGCTGAGGCACCACATTTGTGGTGACGTAGAACAAAATTGCGCGCTGAGGCTCCTGGCTGCGAGCGGAGCCCCTTCCGCACGGCTATCGTGTGTAGCGGCATAGAAACATTGCCGATACAAACCATCCGTAGATTCGCAGAGTGGCGAATCCTCGCTTGTAGAAATAGCAGTTCCAGAATCTCGTTCAGTCGTCGTGCCCAGCCCGACTCGCACTGGAGGTACTCCGTGCCCCTTCTCCCCAGTCCGCTCACGCCAGCCGGTTCGCGCTCAGCGACCGCCCGGCGTTCCCGGCTCACCCGAACCCACCGAATGCTCGCGGCGCTCGCGATGTCGCTCTTCGCGTTCCTCGGCGTCTTCGCGATGGCCGGCCCCGCGAACGCAGCGGCCGACCCCGTCGACGAGGAGTCACCGTACTCGATCAGCGGCATCCTCAACTACGAGGGAGAACCCGTCGCGGGCGTCTCGCTCACCGTCGACGGCGACGGCTACTCCGAGACAGTGGAGTCGGGTGAAGACGGCCGCTGGCGAGTGCCCGTCCCAGGCCCAGGCAACTACACGGTCACGCTCGACACCGAGACCCTGCCAGACGGCATCGACCTGCGGAACGAGGACGGCGCCACCGCAGAGGTCACCGAGGACGAGTGGTCGACGACCAACGTCGGGCGCCTCTTCGCACTCGGAGAGGACACCAGGCAGAGCAGCAACTTCGGCTCGCAGCTCATCGAGCGCCTCGTCGCCGGCCTCAACTTCGGCCTGCTCATCGCGCTCGGCGCGATCG
This sequence comes from Pseudoclavibacter sp. 8L, assembly GCF_902506465.1. Taxonomy (NCBI): domain Bacteria; kingdom Bacillati; phylum Actinomycetota; class Actinomycetes; order Micrococcales; family Microbacteriaceae; genus Pseudoclavibacter; species Pseudoclavibacter sp. 8L. The sequence continues at coordinate 277,082 of NZ_LR733185.1, forward strand.
GCATCACCCTCATCTTCGGCACCACCGGGCTGAACAACTTCTCCCACGGCGAGCTCGTCACCTTCGGCGGACTCATGGCCTGGCTCTTCGCCGTCGTCATGGGGCTCAACATCTTCGTCGCCATCATCGTCGTCGTGATCCTCGGCGCCGCCTTCGGCTGGCTCCAGGATGCGACCCTCTGGAAGCCGCTGCGCAAGCGCGGCGTGCGCCTCGTCCCGGCGATGATCGTGAGCATCGGCCTCGGCCTCGCACTCCGGTACCTCTACCAGTTCTTCTTCGGCGGGGCGATCCTCCCGATGAGCTCGGTGGGCCTCAGCGGAGCCGTGGAGTTCGGCCCCGTGCGCATCACGACGGGCTCGCTCCTCAGCATGGGCATCTCGATCGTCACGCTCCTCCTCGTGGCCCTGTTCCTGACGCGCACCCGCGTCGGCAAGGCCACCAGGGCCGTGTCCGACAACCCGTCGCTCGCAAGCGCATCCGGCATCAACGTCGACCGCATCATCCGCATCGTGTGGACCACGGCAGGTGGCCTCGCCGCCCTCGCCGGCGTCATGCTCGCCCTCTACCGCCAATCCTCATGGGACATGGGCTTCCAGGTGCTCCTGCTGATGTTCGCCGCCGTCACCCTCGGTGGCCTCGGCTCCGCCTACGGTGCTCTCGTCGGCTCGCTCGTCGTCGGCATCTTCGTCGAGCTCTCGACCCTCTTCATCCCCGCCGACCTCAAGTACGCGGCGGCGCTCCTCATCCTCATCCTGGTCCTGCTCGTCAGGCCCCAGGGCATTCTCGGCCGCCGCGAGCGAGTCGGCTAGGAGACGAACCATGGACTGGTCAAACATCCTGAGCAACGCCGTCGGCGAGCTCCTCAGCCCCACCACCGCTGCCTACGCGCTCGCCGCGATCGGCCTCGGCATCCACTTCGGCTACACCGGCCTCCTCAACTTCGGCCAGGCCGCGTACATGCTGCTCGGCGCGTACGCGTTCGCGATCCCGACGATCAGCCTCGGCTGGCCCATCTGGGCCGCCGTGCTGTGCGTCATCGTCGTCTCGATCGTCTTCTCGTTCATCCTCGGCGTCCCGACGCTGCGGCTACGAGCCGACTACCTGGCCATCGTCACGATCGCCTCCGCCGAGATCCTGCGGTACATCGTGACGACGACCGGCCTCACCCCCGTGACGGGCGCGGCCAACGGCCTGAACGGCTTCAAGGGAACCTTCGCGGCCATCAACCCGATCCCCGACGGCACCTACGGCTTCGGCCCCTTCACCTACAACGCCTACGACTGGTGGACCCGCATCGTCGGCTGGGGCCTCGTCATCCTCGCGACCCTCCTCGTGTGGGCGCTCATGCGCAGCCCGTGGGGCCGCGTCGTCCGCGGCATCCGCGAAGACGAGGACGCCGTGCGAAGCCTCGGCAAGAACGTCTTCGCCTACAAGATGCAGGCGCTCATCACGGGTGGCCTCCTCGGCTCCCTCGCCGGCATCATCTTCATCCTGCCGAGAGCCGTGCAACCCGCGAACTACACGACGGGTCTCACGTTCTTCATCTGGACGATCATGCTGCTGGGTGGAGCCGCGACGATCTTCGGCCCAATCGTGGGAGCGATGATCTTCTGGGTCGTGCTCTCGCTCACGCAGGGCATCCTGTACGGCGCGATCGAATCGGGCGCGATCACCTTCCTCTCGACGACGCAGGCGGGCCAGCTGCGCTTCATCATCGTCGGAATCGCGCTCATGCTGCTGGTGGTCTTCAGACCCCAGGGCATCTTCGGAAACAAGAAGGAGCTGAGCTTCAGTGCCTGAGCAGACGAGCCCGCCAACGGGCATCCTCCCCACCCACGAATTCGTCGACGGCAAGGTCGGCCCCGGCTGCAAGAAGGTCGACCCGATCGTCATCGCCGACGGCGTCACCCGCCAGTTCGGCGGCAACACAGCCGTGGATGTGCAGCACCTCGAGATCCCGCGCGGCAAGATCACGGCGCTCATCGGCCCCAACGGCGCCGGCAAGACGACCATGTTCAATCTGCTGACGGGCTTCGACAAGCCCAACACGGGCACGTGGTCGTTCGACGGCACCTCCCTCGCCAACGTGCCCGCCTTCAAGGTGGCCCGCTCCGGCATGGTCCGCACCTTCCAGCTCACGAAGTCCCTCGGACGCATGACCGTGCTCGACAACATGCTCCTCGGCGCCGACGAGCAGGGCGGCGAGGGCATGCTGCGCGCACTGTTCAAGCCGCTGTGGCGCGACCGCGAGAAGGAGATCACCGAGAAGGCCGACGAGCTCCTCGCCCGCTTCAAGCTCGACGCGAAGCGCGAGGACTACGCGGCGTCGCTCTCCGGCGGACAGCGCAAGCTGCTCGAGATGGCACGCGCCCTCATGAGCAGCCCGAAGCTCATCATGCTCGACGAGCCCATGGCCGGCGTCAACCCGGCCCTCGTGCAGTCGCTCCTGGGCCACGTCAAGGAGCTCAAGAACGACGGCACCACGGTGCTGTTCGTCGAGCACGACATGCACATGGTCACCAACATCTCCGACTGGGTCGTCGTCATGGCGGAAGGCCAGATCGTCGCGGAGGGCCCGCCCGAGACGGTCATGAAGGACCAGGCCGTGATCGACGCCTACCTCGGCGCGCACCACGACCAGGACCTCGGCGACCTCGACATCCAGGAGCTGGAAGTCGAGCGCATCGCCGAGGAACAGGGCGTCGAAGCGGCGGCCGAGTACGAGGCCGAGGTGCTCGGGACGACCACGATCGCCGAGGAGATCGCCGAGACGAAGCCCGGGACCGAGACGACGGAGAGTGACAGCAAATGAGCGAGACGACGCCCAACGCATCCGGTTCTGCGACAGCGACGACCCCCAGAAGCGACGCTGTGCTGTCGACGATCGACCTCGTCGGCGGCTACCTGCCCGGCGTGAACATCCTCAACGGATGCTCGATCGACGCCTACCCCGGCGAGCTCATCGGCATCATCGGGCCCAACGGCGCCGGCAAGTCGACGGTACTCAAGGCCATCTTCGGGCAGATCAAGATCCGCGGCGGCAGCGTGATGCTGAAGGGCGAGGACATCACGGGCCTGCGCGCCGACAAGCTCGTCGCCAAGGGCGTCGGGCTCGTGCCGCAGAACAACAACGTCTTCCCGTCACTCACGATCGAGGAGAACCTCGAGATGGGGCTCTTCCTGCGCCCCAAGGTCTTCAACGAGCGATTCGAATTCGTCGCCGACCTCTTCCCCGAGCTCGGGAAGCGCCGCAAGCAGCGCGCGAGCTCCCTCTCCGGCGGTGAGCGGCAGATGGTCGCCATGGCGCGGGCCCTCATGATGGACCCGTCGGTGCTGCTCCTCGACGAGCCGTCGGCGGGCCTCTCCCCGGTACGTCAGGACGAGACGTTCCTGCGCGTGCGCCAGATCAACCGTGCCGGCGTCTCCGTCATCATGGTCGAGCAGAACGCGCGCCGCTGCCTGCAGATCTGCGACCGCGCCTACGTGCTCGACCAGGGCAAGGACGCGTACACGGGTACCGGACGCGAGCTGCTCAACGACCCGAAGGTCATCGCCCTCTACCTCGGCACGCTCGCGGCCGACGAACAGGCGAAGGACGGCGACGCGGCCCACTAACCGCGAGCATCCACCCAGCCGCCCCCGGCGAAGCCGAAGCCGATCGCTGCCCGGCGTTTCGCCCCCTGCCAGACTGCGCAGAGGGCGAAACACCGGGCAGCGTTGCGTGGGCCCCGTGGGCCCCGTGGGCACCGGGGCACCTGGGCGCCGGGGCGCCGTGGGCACCGTGGCGCCCAGGTTCAGCGCGGAGCTCACCTCCCCCAGAGGGAGACAAGCACTGCCCGGCGTTTCCCCCACTGCGACAGCCCACAGAGGGCGAAACACCGGGCAGCGTTGCGAGCGGGGGCGAGGGGAGCGAGGG
>NZ_LR733185.1:281097-417747 GCF_902506465.1 Pseudoclavibacter sp. 8L
GGTGGGCGCGAGCGAGCGGGCGAGCGGGCGCGAGCAGGCGGGCCTGAGCAGGCTCGCGAGTGGGCGTGGCTACGGCGTCGTAAAGGAGATCTCCGCGACCTTCTGCGAGATGCGGGAGGTCGGATCGTCCAGCTCCCCACTCCACGCGTTCGCCAGGATCGTGATCTTGGTACCGGTCGAAGGCATGTAGCGGGACGCCATCATGCCCTCGGAGCCGTCCGACCAGCGCAAGCGCTGCGCGAGGAGCTCAAGTTCGTAGCCGCCTGCACCCTTCAGGACAAGCGGAACGGGGTCGCCGACCGCCTCCGGCTTGGCGGTGAACTGCAGCGACGCCGAGTTCAACTCCGACCTCGTCATGTCCTCGTCCCGATATTCGCTCTTGTGCAGGTTCTCCTGCGCGATCGAGAAGTAGGCACCGGATGCTGGGTCGCTCAGGATGTAGAGGTTCGGCTGCCGTTCGGAGATGTCCTGCTCCCATCCGCCGAGGGGCGGGTTCACGACGGTGATGCCGTTCGGGAACACGACGTCGGTCGTGATCGGGATGAACCCGGGAACAGCATCCTGAGGCGCGGCAGGCATGAGCGTGCTCGTTGGCACGGGGGTCGACGTCGCCGCGTTCGGGTCGGCGCCGCCGACGGGGATGGTGGGGTCGTTCGGCGAACTGAACGCCATGAAGAGGCCCACGACCAGGGCGACGATCGCGACGCCGCTGATGCCGACGCCGAGGAGCAAGCCGACAGGGCGCCTGCGCTGCTTCTGCACCTCAGGGTCCTCGCCGAGCTCCCGACGCCGTGGTTGGGGTGTCGCCTGCTGCTGCGGGGCGTAGCGAGGCGGCGGGGCGCCAGCCGGCAGATGCGACGGTGGCGCCTGAACGAACGGCGCCTGCCCAGGGATGCCGGTCTGCGGCTGGCCCGGGAACTGCCCGGGATGCTGTGGCTGGCCGTGCGCGGGAGGTCGCCCGGGAGCGGGAAACTGGCCCGGCGCGCCGAAGCCGCCAGGAGCCTGGCCAGGTCCGGCGCCGGGGTGCGGGGACTGCCCGGGAACCGGCGGCTGCCCGTTCGGCGGCGCGCCCCATGGGAGCTGCTGACCAGAGCCCTGCCGACCGGGACCTTGCTGACCGGGCTGCTGCCGCGGCCGCTGCTGATCGGAGCCCTGCTGACCGGGCCCCTGCTGACCAGAGCCCTGGGCTGGCGGTCCGCCCCACGCGCCCTGACCACCCTGAGGAGCGGCACCCGGCTGCTGCCGGCGGGGGTCGAACCCGCCGTTCTGACCCGGCGGTGGCGTGAGGGGCGGTTGCGTCATGCCTGCGAGAGTACCGCCCGCGCCAGTCAGCTGTCTTGAGAGCAGCCTTGGTGCGGGCGGTACCTGTGTCGGCGCGGCGGTCAGTCGAAGATGCGTCGCAGCAGGTTCGTATCGGCGAGGTCGACGAGTTCGTCTCCGCGCCCGGAGAGCACTGTTCGCAGCGCGTAGAGGGTGAAGCCCTTGACCTGCTCGGCAGTGATGGTCGGCGGGATGGACAGCTCCTGCCGTGCGGTCACGACGTCGATGAGCGCCGGCCCGTCGTGGGCGAAGGCTTCGCGGAGGGCGGCCTCGAGGTCGTTCGGGTTCTCGACGCGCTGCCCGTGGATGCCGACCGCCTTGGCTACCTCGGAGAAGTCGGGGTTGTCGAGGTCGGTGCCGTAGTTCACGAATCCGGCGGCCTTCATCTCGACCTCGACGAAGTTCAGCGACGAGTTGTTGAAGACGATGATCTTCACGGGCAGCTTGCTCTGCTTGAGCGTGAGCAGCTCCCCCAGAAGCATCGCAAGTCCGCCGTCTCCCGCGAGCGCCACCACCTGGCGCCCCGGGAAGGCTGTCTGGGCGCCGACCGCCTGCGAGAGGGCGTTGGCCATGGAGCCGTGGCTGAACGAGCCGATGAGCCTCCTCTGGCCGTTCATCTCGAGGTAGCGGGCCGCCCAGACCACCGGGGAACCGACATCCGGGATGAAGACGGCGTCGTGGCTCGCGAGCTCGCTCACGAGCCGCGCAACGTACTGCGGGTGGATGGGGGCTCGACCCCGGTCGTTGTCGGCGAGCGCGTCGAGCTCTTTCCGAGCCTTCCGGTAGTGCTTCACGGAGGCTTCGAGGTGCTTGCCGCTCTTGTTTGCCTCGAGGAGCGGGATGAGGGCTTCGAGGGTGTCGCCGACGTCGCCGACGAGTCCGAGATCGAGGGGCGTTCGCTTGCCGAGCTGCTCGCCGCGGATGTCGACCTGGATGATCTTCGCCTTCGACGGGTAGAACTGCTGGTACGGGAAGTCGGTGCCGAGCATGAGGAGTGCATCGCAGTCTTCGATGGCACGGTAGCCGGAGGAGAAGCCGAGCAGCCCCGTCATGCCGACGTCGTAGGGGTTGTCGTACTCGATGAACTCCTTCCCGCGGAGCGCGTGCACGATGGGTGCCTGCAGGGCCTCTGCGGCGGCCAGCAGCTGCGCGTGTGCGCCCTGTGTGCCAGCGCCACCGAGAATGGTGACCTTCTTCGCCGAGTTGAGGATGTCGGCGGCCCGCGACAGCTCGGCGTCGGCCGGTCGCACGACCGGCTTTGCGGGGAGGATGGGTGCCGACTTGCGGCGTCCTGCGCTCTCCTGCAGGAAGATCTCCCCGGGAATCACGACGACGGCCACGCCTCGCTTCTCGACCGCGGCGCGCATGGCGATCTCCAGGATCCGAGGCAGCTGCTCGGGCACCCCCACCATCTCGCAGTACACGCTGCTCTCACGGAAGAGCTCCTGCGGGTGCGTCTCCTGGAAGTAGCCGCTGCCGATCTCCGCGGACGGGATGTGGGCGGCGATCGCAAGCACGGGAACGCGGCTTCGGTTGGCGTCGTACAGCCCGTTGATGAGGTGCAGGTTGCCCGGGCCGCAGCTGCCGGCGCACACAGCGAGCTCGCCCGTGAGCGCAGCGTCTGCGGAGGCGGCGAAGGCGGCGGCCTCCTCGTGTCGCACGTGAGACCAGGCGACCGTGTCGTTTCGTCGGATGGCGTCAGTGAATCCGTTGAGCGAGTCTCCGGGTAGCCCGTAGACGCGCTCGACTCCGGCATCGTGGAGGATATCGACGATCGTGTCAGCGACTGTAGTCATGGCGTGATCCTCTGCCTTGAAACGGGGAGCCAGCCGAGCGCTGGACTGGTGACGAACCGATGTGGGTGATATGTCGTCGGCTACGCCTGACTGACACGCACCATGTTGCCGGAGGGGTCACGGAATGCGGCATCTCTGACGCCCCAGAACTGGTCGGTGGGCTCCTGCAGCACCTCGACTCCGCCCGTCGCCAGGACCCTCTCGAACAGCGAGTCGAGGTCGCTCGTTCGGAAGAGAAGGCCGGGCAGCTCCCCCTTCGCCAGCAGCGCTGCGAGCGTGTCGCCGTCTTCCTCCGAACGCCCCGCCTTCGGGTGCGAGAGCACGATCTCGAGCTCCGGCTGCCCTGGGGCGGAGAGCGTGACCCAGCGGAACCCCTCATTCGGAACCTCGCTGCGCACCTCCAAGCCGAGGGCGTCTCGGTAGAACACGAGCGCCGCATCAGGGTCGTCGGTGAACACGTGCACATGGCTGAGTGAGAGCGTCATGTGTCCGATGCTAGGACCGGCCACCGACATTCACTTCTTCGAAACTGCTCAGAGACGCGCCTGCCCGTCGCCGGCCCCGCGTTCCGACGTTCCTGGTCGGTCGCGCACTCGGCGCGGCCGCCCCCAGATCTGCGAGGTGCAGCTCGGGATGACGACGCTGCCGCTGTGATCGCGCGCCCGGTAGGCGCTCGGCGACTCTCCGACGATCTCCGCGAAGCGGCTGCTGAACGAGCCGAGACTCGTGGCCCCGACCGCCGTGCACGCGTCCGTCACGCTCACCTCGCCGCTGCGCAGCAGCGCCTTCGCGCGCTCGATGCGCCGTGTCATGAGATGGGCATACGGAGTCTCGCCGTACGCCTCTCGGAAGCGTCGACTGAAGTGAGCCGTCGACATGTGGGCCGCCTTCGCCATGGCCGGCACGTCGAGCGGGCTCGCGAACTCCCGGTCGATGAAGTCGCGCGCACGACGAAGACGGCGCAGCTCATCGAGATCGGTTGAGGCCATGGCACCAGTATGTGCGAGCGTGTCCGCCCAGGCCCGAGCAGCTTGAGTGCAAGAACTCGCGAACAGGCCCCACTGCGGCCCGGTGCAGCGGACAGTGCATGCAAGTTGGTCAGCGGCGGCGCGCGGCCGCGCCTCCCCCGATCGGTGGATGCGCATCCGCCGGTCGGACCCTGTCGCGCACGCCCAGCAGCGCGTTTGATTGCACCATGAGCACACAAGCAGCCATCGAGGTCGCCGACCTCGTCAAACGCTACGGCGACCGCGATGTCGTCGACCGTCTCTCCTTCGAGGTCCGACACGGCGAGACCTTCGCCTTCCTCGGCCCCAACGGCGCTGGCAAGAGCACCACGATCGAGATCCTCGAGGGCTTCCGCACGGCGACCTCGGGTACCGCGCGCGTCCTCGAGCAGGACCCGGCCCGCGGCAACGCCGAGTGGCGAGGCCGAATCGGCGTCGTCAGCCAGTCGAGCGCCGACATCGAGCGCTACTCGGCCCGGGAGGTGCTGCGCCACTTCGCAAGCCTCTACCGAAACCCTCGCGCCGTGGACGACACCATCGAGCGGTGCGGCATCGCCCCATTCGCGTCGCAGCGAGTCGGTCGCCTCTCCGGTGGCCAGAAACGGCGAGTGGATGTCGCGCTCGGCATCATCGGCAACCCGGAGGTGCTGTTCCTCGACGAGCCGACAACCGGGTTCGATCCCAACGCGCGCCGCGAGTTCTGGGGCCTCATCCAGCAGCTCAAAGGCGAGGGCATGACCATGGTGCTCACGACGCACTATCTCGACGAGGCGGAGCAGCTCAGCGACCGTGCCGGGATCATCGCCGCCGGGAAGCTCGTCGAGATCGGCGACATCGCGACGATCGGCGGGCCGAAATCGCGCACGCCGCGGGTTCGCTGGCAGGAGCAGGACGGCAGGTGGCGCGAGGAGACGACGGACGCGCCCGCACAGCTCGTCGGCGCGCTCGTCGAGCGCCTCGGCCCGGAACCCGCCGGGCTCACCGTGACCCGCCCGTCCCTGGAAGACGTCTACCTGGAGATCATCGGCGAGCAGCCAGCTGCCTCCCCCGGAACGCCCGCGACCACCTCACCCGCCGCGGGACTCGCGACGACCGACGATGCAGCCCGCGCTGCAGCACCTGCAGGAGGAACACGATGACCCAGACCGCAGTCTCGGGCGACGCGAAGTCGCCGCCGAGCATCCAGTCGCCCTCACGCACACCGTCGAAGCCCAGGTCGACGATCGGCAACGGTCTTCGGCGCATCGCCTTCGAGCTGCGCGGCTACTTCCGGCAGACCGACCAGGTGTTCTTCGTCTTCCTGTTCCCGCTCGTCATGTTCGCGCTCTTCGCCTCGATCTTCAGCGGCGAGACGGTCGTCGACGACCCACGCTTCGCCGACGTGACGATGTCGCAGTACTACCTGACCGGAATGCTCGCGATGGCGATCCTCCTCTCCGGCATGCAGTTCCTCGGCATCGACATCGCCACCGAGAAGCACGAGGGCGGCCTCGCCCGACTCGGCGCGACACCGCTCAGCCCGGTGTCGTTCTTCATCGGGAAGATCGGGCTGGTCCTCATCACGTGCACGCTGCAGCTGGCGATGCTGATGGGGCTCGCGGTCCTCGCCTTCGACATCTCGCTGCCGGAAGATGGCGAGCTGTGGGCTCGCTTCGCCTGGCTCGCTGCCCTCGGCATCCTCTGCTTCGCCTCCCTCGGAATCGCGATCTCAGCGCTCCCTCGCTCAGCACGGTCCGCCTCCGCCATCGTGCTGCCGCTTGTGCTCGTGCCGCAGTTCCTCTCGGGCATCTACGTGCAGTTCTCGGTCCTGCCCGAGTGGATGCAGCAGGTGTCGAACCTCTTCCCCCTCGCCGGTCTCGTGCGCGGGATGCGCAGCGTGTTCCTGCCAGATGCCTTCGCGGCCGCCGAGGTCGGAGGCACGTGGGGGCTGGGGGCCGCGGCGATCACGCTCGGCGTCTGGACCGTCATCGGGCTCGTCGCGAGCCTGCTCACCTTCCGCTGGAGTCGAGGGCGCAGTTGACGCTCCTGACCCGATCGTGCAGCGCTGTCGGTGGGGTGCGGGAGGATGAGCGCATGGTCGACTTCTGGTTTCGGGATGGGCGCTGGTGGCACCTGCTGATCGTGGGCACGGCGCTCGCGAACACCTTCGTCGCGGGCTCGGTGGCGGCCTTCGCGGCCACCGAGTCCGAACGCTCCGAGGCGCTCGTGGCGACGGGGGCGCTCCTGCTCATCCCCGTCGTGTGGCTCGCCTTTGGCGTCAGGTCGCTCACCGACCCGCGCCGCGGCGCGGTGCTGATCCTGCTGGTCACGCTGCTCGTGACGGTCTCGATGGTGCTCGTACCCTGGACAGGCTTCGTGCAGACACTCATCTATCCGCTCGTCTGGCTGGTGTGTGTGAGCGCGAGGCGGAGCATCCTCGTCTCGATCGGCATCGCGTTCGGCATCGGCGCGGTCTCCGCGCTGTACAACGGGGTCGAGGAGATCCCGGACATCCTTCCCGGCCAGCTCTTCAGCGTCGCGGCGACCTGCGGCATCGGGCTGTCGATCAGCTACGCCTGGCGTGTGGCTGACGAGCGACGCGAGCTGCTCGAGCGGCTCACTGCCTCCCAGGAGCACGTGCAGGAGCTCTCGCGGCTGAGCGGCGCCTCCGTCGAGCGGGAGCGCATCTCCAGGGACCTGCACGACACGCTGGCTCAGACGTTGGCCGGCCTCGCAATGCTGGCTGACCGCAGCGCGAAGGAGATCGGGCGGATGCGCGACGACGAGACCTCCGCGGGGGCTCACCTGCGGGAGGCGCTCTCGGCTCAGGAGGAACGGGCCGACCTCATCGCGTCGCTCGCCCGCGACGCCCTCGCCGAGGCGCGGGGCCTCATCGCCGAGAACGCGCCGGTGCGGTCGACCGACCCCGCGGAAGCGACCTTCGCAGATGCCTTGAGACGCCTCGTCGATCGGTTCCGGCGCGAGACGGGCGTGCTCGCCGAGGCCCGAATCGAGTTGGAAGCCGGGGTGCTGGAGCGGGAGAGCGAAGTGGTCCTGCTGCGATGCGCGCAGGAGGCCCTGTCGAATGCGAGGAGGCACGCACATGCCACGAACGTGCAGCTCTCAGTGGAGCTCGGGGCCGCGAACGTGGTGCTGAACGTCGCCGACGACGGCCAAGGATTCGAGCCAGAGGCGGAGCCCACCGGATTCGGGTTGGACAGCCTCCGCGAGCGCGCCAACGCGATCGGGGGCGGCGTTGACATCTCCAGCGCGCCAGGGCGTGGCACGATCGTGACCGTGACGATTCCGGCGAGAGCGAGCGCCGAGCGATGATCCGCATCCTGGTCGCCGACGACCACCCCATCGTGCGCGCCGGACTCGTGGGCATCTTCGAGGACGAGCCAGACATCGAGGTCGTCGCTGAAGCCGCCAACGGGGCCGACGCGGTTGCTCGCGCGACCGCGACGACGCCCGCCGTCGTCGTCATGGACCTGCGCATGCCGGGCACCGACGGTGTGAGCGCGACGAGGCAGATCCTGGCGGCGCTCCCCGAGACGCGCATCCTCGTCGTCACGACCTACGACAGCGACGACGCGATCATCGGTGCCATCGAGGCCGGCGCAAGCGGCTACCTGCTCAAGACAGCCAGCGGGGCAGAGCTCGTGGAGGCCGTTCGCCGTGTGGCCGCGGGAGAGCTGGCCCTCGCACCGTCGGTGACCGCGAAGCTCGTGGCTCAGACCCGAGCTGCCGGAGCAGCGGCAACCGCCGGGCCGGGCACCGCGCATCCGCCTGCAGGTTCGCTCGGTTCAGCCCCCGCGCTCAGCGAACGCGAGCTGCAGGTGCTGCAGCTCGTCGCCGACGGCCTGTCCAACCCTGAGATCGCGGTGCGACTCCGTATCGGTGAGGCGACCGTGAAGACGCACCTCGGCAAGGTCTTCGCGAAGCTGGAGGTCAACTCCAGGGTGCGCGCCGTGACGACGGGCCTCGACCTCGGCCTGCTCCGCCGGAGCTAGGCCGTCGGCGGTCACAGAAGGGTCCCGCATGGAATCAAGGCGCACGCGCGCGAAAGCGCGCCTCCCTGCTGCAGGGTCAGGCCTGAATGCTCTCCGCCCGAAGTCGTAGGCTTGCCGCATGAAGTCTGCCCGCGTCGCCCTGCTTGCACTCCCGACGATCGCACTCGCCGCGCTCGGGTTGAGCGGATGCGCCCCCGCGTCCACGCCGACGAGCGTCGCGAGCGACAACTACGGCGGCCTGCCGACAGGATTCGGCGAAGATGTCGGAGCCGGTGACATAGAGGGGCCGCTTGTCATGTGGCTCGACGAGGGCTCCTCGATCTCCGTCACGACGTGGGGCAGCTCAGGATGCCCGGCGATCCTCACCGAAGTCAACGCGGTGGACGCGCAGACCCTCGACCTGCAGTACCTCGAGACCACCGCATACCCCGACCAGGCGTGCACGGCGGACTACGCCCCGCACACGAGCGAGATCGACCTCCCCGACGACGCCTCGGGCAGGCCGTTGACGGTCACGGTCAGCTTCGACGGCGAGGAGCCCCGCGCCTCCGTCGTCCTCGACTGACCCGAGCATCCGGGTGCTCCGTGCATCCACCACCCTGCACCGCCCCGCCCTGCCCTGCCAAGAGGTTGACGGGTATTCGCAGAGTCGATAGGGTCTCAGCACGCGCCTAGACAGAGAGGAGTCCCGATAATGCGTACGTTCACATTCAGCATTCAGCAGTCGGCGACTCGTTCCCTGGGCGCCCACATCTCCTAAGCTCCGTGTCGTGGGTGAAGTCTGCCCCCACACCCGACGGATACGCCGCGGCACAGCAGCCGCTGCCTTCGTCGACTGCACGGCAGTCACGTCTCTCGCGCTGCGTTAACGCGGCCCCGCTCGATTGAGCGCCTTCTTCTTGCATGCCTTCTGTCGGAGAGACCACTCTCATGAATCACGTCCTGACCACCGTCCACACCTCCAACCCGAGCACCGTGCACGTCACGATCACGCCCACGTCCGCGTCCACGCCCACGCCCACCTCCGCGGTGCAGGCTTCGCTGCTCCACCGCATCGAGTTGCGCGTCGCACTGTGGCTGCTCATGCGCAGCGCGCGGCGTCAAGAACCCGAACTGGACCACGCCGAGCAGCATCGTCGGCGCCGTAACAGTTCGGAGCGCGCCCGCCGCGAGCAAGACGCACTCCGCGCCTGGTGCGCGCAGTGCATGCACCACTGACACGCGTCCCGAGCGGACGCTGGGTGCACCGAACGGGAAGCCCCGAAGCGCGTGCAGCGCTTCGGGGCTTCCGGCCCACCCGGCTGGTCTCGCCTGGCTGTCCCTAGATCGTCAGGTCGACGAGGACAGGCTCGTTGACGAGCCGCACGCCGTATTCCGCTTCGACGCGCGCGCGAACGAAGCGGGCGAGCTCCACGATCTGCTCGGCAGTCGCTCCCCCGCGGTTCGTGATCGCGAGCGTGTGCTTCGATGAGATGGCGGCGTTCGATCCCGGCAGCGAGAAGCCCTTCTTCACACCTGCGTGGTCGATAAGCCACGCAGCGCTGAGCTTCACGAGCGGGGAGCCGTCTTCGTCCTTGCCCGCGTCGAACTTCGGCATCTCCGGCAGCTCGCTCGCGAACGACGAGCGCACGATCGGGTTCATGAAGAAGGAACCGGACGAGACCGAGTCGCGGTCGTGCGCATCCAGCACCATGCCCTTCGAGGCGCGCAGGCGGATGACGGCGTCGCGCACGACGTGCACGGGCATCCGCTCGCCGAGCGGCACGCCGAGGGCGCGCGCGAGCTGGTCATACCGGACGGGTTCGCTCTGGCCTTCCGGCATCTCCACGAGGTCGAGTTCAACGCGAGTCACGACGCCTCGCAGCTCGCCGCGCTTGATCGCGGAGGTGCGGTAGCCGAGACCGAGGTCGGCGGCGTTGATCCAGCGCACCGTATCGGCGTCGGCGTCGTAGAACTCGATGCGGGCGAGCACATCGGAGAGCTCCTGCCCGTACGCCCCGATGTTCTGCACTGGGGTCGCGCCGACGGAGCCGGGAATGCCGGCGAGCGCCTCGATGCCACTCCAGTTGCGAGCGACGGCGTAGTCGACGAGGGCGCTCCACGACTCACCGGCATCGATGCGCACGCGAGCCTGGCCCACCTTGTCGACGGGTCCGTCGAGCTGGTGGATGCCCTTCGTCACGACGTGCAGCACGGGCTCGTCGATGCGGTCATCGGTGGCGATGGTGTTGGAACCACCGCCGAGGATCAGCGGCTGCTCGTGGTTCGCGAACAGCTCCTCGGCCGCGGCGATCAGCTCAGGGCGCGTCGCCGGGGCGACGAGCTGCGTCGCCTCTCCACCGACCTGCGTGGTCGTGAGCTCGGAGAGCCTCGTCACGCGGTGGCCTCCGCGGGCAGCACGGCGGGAACCTCGCCGCGGAAGTCGGCGCGCACCTGCGACTTCGCGAGCACCGTCTGCCCGCCGAAGGACACGACGAGGTCGATGCGACCCACGCCATCCTCGCCGGCGAGCTGACCGATCTTCGCGACGATCGACACCTCCGCGCCGGCTTGCGGGTCGACGACGACGGGCCTCGTGAAGCGCACCTGGTAGTCGACGACGCGGCCAGGGTCGCCGAGGGCGTCGACGACGGGCTGCACTGCGACACCCATCGTGAGCATCCCGTGCGCGAGAACGCCGGGCAGGCCGACCGCTTCGGCGACGTCGTCGCGGTAGTGGATGGGGTTGAAGTCGCCAGATGCGCCGGCGTAGCGCACGAGAGTGTCGCGGGTGAGGGTGACGGTGCGCTCAGCGATGACGGTTCCGGCTTCGAGGCTCGTGAAGTCGGGGCGCGGAAGCTGCGCGACGGAGATCGTGTCAGTCATGCGGTCACTCGCTCTCGGTGGGCGTTGCGCGGACGACGAGGGTTGCCGATGCGGTGACGACCTGCTCGCCCGCCGCATCCGTCAGCACCGTCTGAGCGGTGATCATGGAGTTTCCGCCGAGCGACTTGACGCTCTTCACCTCGAGAGCGGCGCGCAGCTCGTCACCCGCGACGATCGGGCGCTCGTAGGTGAAGCGCTCGTCGCCGTGCACGATGTGCGACAGCTCGATCTGCGCTTCGGGGTCGGAGAGCAGGAGCTGCAGCCCCGCGTCCTGCAGCACGGCAGGGAACGTGGCGGGTGCGACGAGGTCGGCGTACCCGGCAGCGCGGGCTGCGTCGACGTCGAAGTGCGTCGGGTGCGAGGCCAGCACGGCCTTCGCGAACGAGCGGATGTGCTCTCGGCCCACGAGGTACGGCTCGGGGAGCTCGTACCGGCGACCGGCAAGTTCAGGGTTCACAGACACGCCAGCCAGTCTACGCGCGGGGAGACCCACGCCCCAGAGAGGCGGTCGGCGCCGGGCGATGCGTCGCGGGTCTAGACGGCGACGAGACGCGGGGGTGTTGGAACGGCGACGCCCTTTGCACGGCCAGCGGCTCCGCGCGCTTCCGCGGCGCTCGAGAAGAGCGCGCGCTGCGTGAAATCGAGCGACGCGAGGTCGATGCGGGAGATCGTGTCCTCGGGCACCGACGTCCAGCCGGCCGTGTCGATGCCGGTCGACGAGAAGACGGTGGTTCCGTCGGCGGCGCGGAGCATGCTCAACCGGTAGTACTCGTCGGTGTGCCCGTTGGGGAGGGTAGATGCGTCGATGCCGTACCGCGCGAACGTCGCTTCCGTGACGTGTGCCGTGCTCGAGGCGTGGACGACCACGAGCTCGTCGGCGGAGAGGATGGTCGCGTTGAGGCTCGACTCGGGGAACTCGTCGCGCAGCACGCGGACGGCGGCGGTGGCCGCCTCCTCGAGGGAGAGGCCGTCGCGCACGTTCTGCCGGACGAGGCCGAAGTACAGCTCGCTGTCGGTGTCGCCGGCCACCGTGGCGCGGATCTCGGGGCGGAGCAGGTCGTCGAAGCGCCAGGTGGGGACGATCGAGCCGTTGTGCGCGAAGGCGAGGCCCTCGGCGACGAACGGGTGCGTGTTCACCTTGGTCCGCTTGAAGTCGTCGGTCGCGAGGCGCAGGTGCACGATGCGGGCGTTGGAGGGGGCGTCCGAGAGGAGCGTCGACAGCAGCGGGTCGTTCTGGCCGGGCGTGGAGATGCGCAGCGATTCGATCTCGCGCTGCGTCTCGCCGAAGCCGGCGGCGAGCCAGGCGGTGCCCCAGCCGTCGTTGTGCACGCTGGTCATGCGCTGGAAGGCGTCGCTGTTCATGTCTCCGATCACCTTCGTGACGGTGGTGTCACGTGGGGCTGCGTAAGCGAGCAGACGGCACATGTGCGAACTCCTTCCAGGTTGTCGAGCTTGCTGTCGGGTGTTGTTCGGAGCCGAGCGGCTCACGAGCATCTGACTATCCTGTGACAGCCCTCTCGTGCGGTCCACCTTCGCGACGCTGTGTGACGGACGGTTGCGCTGCCCGACGCGGGTCTGCCGGCGGCGTCTGTCCGAAATGAGTGCGATCTGGGGCCAGATCGGGCTCGCGAGGCCGAAGCAGGCTGATCCTGCACCGATGCTGGTCAGACCGACGCGCGCCGCCTCTCAGCGTGGCGTCGCATCCGCTCGCTACGTTGGGGCGCATGTCAGAACGCGGAATCCTCGTCGAGAACGTCAGGCGCTCCTTCGGCGCAGCGCACGCGGTCCGCGATGTGAGCTTCACGGCCCGCGCTGGGGCGGTCACGGGGCTCGTCGGCCCGAATGGCTCCGGCAAGACGACGCTGCTGCTGATGCTGGCCTCGCTGCTGCGACCGGATGCGGGGACGATCCGCATCAACGGCCTCGACCCGTCGACAGCGACCGCCGAGGTACGGGCGCAGCTGGGCTGGATGCCGGACGCGCTCGGCGCCTGGCCGTCGCTGTCTGTGCACGACACGCTCGTGACGACGGCCCGCCTCTACGACCTGCCGCGCGCCGCGGCGGACGCCCGCGCCACCGAGCTCCTCACCCGGGTCGGCCTCAGCGACCTCGCGAAGGTGCAGGCTCGCGTGCTGTCCCGCGGGCAGAAGCAGCTCCTCGGGCTTGCGCGCTCGCTGGTGCACGCCCCGAGCGTGCTGCTCCTCGACGAGCCGGCTTCCGGCCTTGATGCGCGAGCCAGGGTCGGCCTGCGTGAACACCTGCGGGAGCTTGCTGCGGCCGGTTCCACGATCCTCATCTCGAGCCATGTGCTGTCCGAACTCGACGAGATCGTCGACGATGCCGTCTTCATCGAGGCGGGCGTGACGGTGCGGGCCGACCGGCTCGCGCAGGCGTCGGCGCGGGAGCGACAGTGGCGGGTGCGAGTGCTGACGGAGGGGGTCGGGCCTGACCAGCTGGCGTCGGTGTTCGGGGCCGAGGCCCCGAGCATCCGTGCCGAACGGACCGGTTTTCTCATCCCGTTCCCCTCTGACTCCGCGGCGGCGGCTGGCCTGCGCGCGATCCTCACCGCCGGCATGGACGTCGCAGAATTCGCCCCGGCATTGGGCGACATCGAGCACACCTACCTCGACCTCGGAGACCAGTCATGAGCCCCGCCCGCGTCACGACGCTTGTCACCCTCGAACTGCGCCAGCGCCTCCGCAACGTAGCCTGGTACGTGCTGCTGGGCATCTTCGCCGTGCTGCTCCTCGGCATGACCGCGCTCTCGGTGGTGGTCTTCGGCGACCTGCAGGAGTCGGGGTCGTGGATGTACTCGATCGTCGTCTACTTCGTGCTGCTGCTCGCTCTGCTGGTCTCGCCGACGCTCAGCGGCAACGCCATCAACGGCGATCGGGACGCGGCGACGCTCGCGCCCATCCAGGTGACGCTCGCGACGACGGCCGAGATCGTGGCGGCGAAGTTCCTGGCCGCCTGGGTGACCGGGCTCGCGTTCCTGGTGGTCGCGGCGCCGTTCCTGATCTTCGCCGGGATCGTGGGGGCCGTCGCTCCCGTGCAGGTGGTCGTCTCCCTGCTGGTGCTGCTCGTCGAGGTGGGCGTCGTGGCCGCTATCGGCGTCGGCTTCAGCGGCATCCTGGCCAGGCCGCTGTTCTCCGTGGCGGCGAGCTATCTGACGATCGCCGCGCTCACGGTGGGCACGGGCATCGCGTTCGGCCTGGGCGGTGCTGCGGTGACAGCCGAGGTGACGAACACCTCCCGGTACCCCGTCTATGCGGAGTTCGGCGAGGAGCAACCCTTCGACGAGAACAGCTTCACGTGCGGCGACTGGGAGACGTACACCTACGAGGTTCCGCGCTACGACCTCGTCTGGGGCGTGCTGGCCGCGAATCCGTTCGCGGTGCTGACGGACGCGACGCCCGCCTCCTTCGGCGCGAGCGATCAGCCAGACGATTTCTTCTCCGGTGCGAAGCTGCTGCTGCGTCAGTCGCAGATTCCCCCGGAGATGGGCGAACAGCGGTACGACGGCTGCGCTGACCCGACTGGCATGAACTTCGAGCCCGGCCCGACGTCGCAGGAGGTGCTCGATTCGACCGTCCCCACCTGGTTCGTCGGTCTGGCGCTCCAGCTGGTGCTCGCCGGCGGCCTGCTCTTCGGCGCCTGGGCGCGCACACGGACGCCCGCGAAGCGACTGCCGCCGGGCACCCGCGTCGCCTGATCGCGCCCGATCCGCCCGTGCGCGTCAGCGCGAGACGGCGCGCGTGAACGCGCGACGCAGGGCGCTCGCCTTGAGCTCGACCTCGAGGGTCTCGGATTCCGGGTCGCTCGCGAGCACGATCGCGCCTCCCGCGCCGATCGACCAGCCGCGCGCATCCCGGACGGCGGTGCGGATGACGATGCTCAGCTCGGTCGAGCCGTCGGCGCCCAGCACGCCGAGCGCACCAGAGTAGACGCCGCGGTCTCGATCTTCGATGTCGCGCAGCAGCTCGACGCTGCGCAGCTTCGGCGCCCCGGTCATGGACCCGCCCGGGAACAGGGCCCGCACGACGTCGAGCGGCGGCACGCCTGGGGCCGAACCGCGCACGGTCGTGACCAGCTGGTGCACGGTCGTATACGACTCGACGGCCATGAGGCTCGGCACGTGCACCGAGCCGGGAGTGCAGACGCGGCCCAGATCGTTGCGCAGTAGGTCGACGATCATGAGGTTCTCGGCGAAGACCTTCGGATCGTTGGCCAGGTCTCTGGCCGCGGCGGCGTCGGCGAGAGGATCGGATGCGCGAGCCGCGGTGCCCTTGATGGGCTTCGTCTCGTACTCCCCGTCCGGGGTGCCGCGCAGGAGCCGCTCGGGAGACGCGCTCACGACCGCGCCGCCGTCGAACTCGAGCAGCGCGGCGTAGGGCGCCGGGTCGGCGGCGCGCACCTCCAGGAACAGGCTGAGCGGGTCGGGGTCGGCGTGCGGCCGGAACTCATTGGTCAGGCACAGTTCGTACGAGTCCCCCGCGAGGAGATGCTCGCGGCAGCGTTCGATGTCGGCGGCGTACCGCTCTCTCGACGTGTGCCAGGAACCGTCGGCGAGGACGTCGGGGCACTGGGACATCGCCGGGGCGCGTCCCGCGTCGGGGAGAGCGTGCCGGCGCTCGTCGCCCGATGTCTCGAGCGCCCCGCTGATTTCCTTGCTGAAGCGCTCGGCGCCGGCCTCCGCGAGCGCGCCGCTCGACGCGGTCGCGACGACGGTGACTGCGCCAGTTGCGCGGTCGACGAGCACCGCGCGCCGCGGGTCGAGCCACCACGCGTCGGGGAGGGCAGATGCGGTCTCCTGCGCCTCCCGGGGACCAACGCCGAGCATCCGCACCCCGAGCTCGTACCCGAAGTAGCCGAGCAGCCCGCCGCGAAACGCGAGTCCTTCGCCCCCGACGGCGCGCATGCCCTCGAGCTCCCGCTGCACGGTCTCGAAGCTCCCGTCGCCGTCCAGTCGCAGCACCCGCGCGGGCTCGCACGTCTCGCAGCCGGGCTCGGTCTCGTGCGCTGCCTCATCTGAGCCGTCGACGCGAGCGTCGTACGCGGCGCGGCTCCCGGCACAGATCGGGGCACAGGTCCCGGTACCGATCGGGGCGTCGTCGGCGAGGATGCTGAACCGCGCCTGCCGGCCGGTGTCGTCGGGAACATCCACCCAGGCGCTGGCGGAGCCTCGCCGAAGCACCTCGCGGTAGATGACCGCGGCGGCGGCCTCGGCTGCGGCCGTACCCTCCGGTTGCGGACCGCGCACGACGCGGCTCGCGACGAACAGATCGCGCGCCGCGGGGCGACGGCTCGCCTCACGCTGAACGCGGGCGTGCCGAGTACGACGCGCGGGTGCGCCGAGCCCCGCCGCATCCACGGCGTCGACGAAGTTCGCGACCATCTGCCGGCCATGCTCGCTCGCGATCGACTCCGGGTGGAACTGCACGCCCCAGATCGGCCGCCCCTCGACCTCGAGGCCCTGCACGACGCCGTCCTCGCTGCGCGCCGTGACGCGCAGCCCGGAGGGCAGGGGCTCGCTGACAACCAGGGAGTGGTACCTCGTGACGAGGGAGTCCTGGGGCACTCCGGCGAACGGGCCTGACCCGTCGTGAGAGAGGGGGCTGCGCCAGCCGTGCTTCGCTTCGGGGGCCGGCACGACCTCGCCGCCGTACCGCAGGGCAATGCCCTCGTGTCCGAGGCACACACCCAAGACCGGCAGGCGCTCCTCGGCGAGTGCGGCGTCGAGCACGATGGCTGAGCCCTCGAAGTCGGCGGGTTCGGCAGGATGCCCTGGGCCGGGCGAGATGACGACCCCGGCGACGAGCCCGTCGGAGACCCAGCCGAGGCACGCATCCACCGCCTGCATGTCACCGGCGTCGACCACCCGCACGTCGTGATCGCTGAGCTCCAGGAGCAGCTGGACGAGGTTGTAGGTGTATGAGTCGCGGTTGTCGACGACGACGATCACGCCGAGCGCCCATCCGGCCGGGGCACGGCGCTCGTCTCCTGCAGGCGAGGCCGCCACCTGCGCACCCTGGCGACGTCGAGGCCGAGGCGTGTGCCGTCGAGCATGGAGACGGGGCTGATGCCGTGGAGCGTATTGAGGTACCAGAGCTCATCCCAGCCGCGCTCGGCGGACGCGGCGAGCGGGTCGGCGAGCAGCTCGCCCTCGACGCGCGTGACGCCCGCTGTGGCGAGTAGTTTCTCGAGCACGCCCAGGGTCGTCCCTGCCACGCGGCGGCTCGCGGCGGGGATCACGAGGGTCTCGCCGAGCCAGCCGACGACCGTGCCGTAGGCCGCCTCAGTGATCGCGCCGCGTTCGTCGACGAGCAGGGCGTCGGCTGCACCTTCCTCGTGCACGCTCGCCCTGAGCTCCGCGAGGGAGGGGAAGTCAGGGCCCTTGAGCGTCGGCCAGCGCCGCTCGTCGAGGCGGGTGCTGAGCTTCGTGAGGGGCCGCGCGTCCGGCGCTGGCCGCAGGGCGAGCTCGACGAGCAGGCGCCCGTCGTCGAGGCGGGCGGAGAGGCGCGGGAACCACGCGTCGGTGAGGGGTGTGCTCTCGAACACGTCGCCCCAGATTCGAGGCCAGTCGGCCTCGACCGGGGTGGTTACGGCGGGGCTGCCAGCCCAGAGCGGCGGCCGCTCTGCTGCCGCTTGCCCGAAGAACTCGGAGACGGAGCGTTCGAAGCGCTGCCGGTGCGCGGCGGCGGCGATGACGCGCCCCGACTCGACGCGCCACGACTCGACGACACTCACCGCCGCGCTCGTGTCGCCCGCGCTGCCTGCGTCGCGTGCCGCTGCACCGTGATCCTGCATCGCCCCATTCTGCCCCAAGGGGTGAGCGGGGCGCCCGTGGCCCTCGGACGACGTTCATCCGTATCGTCGACGATGAGCTGCATGGCCACCCTCGACGAACGGATCAGCATGAGTCCCACCCCCACGAGCGTCGTCTTCGTCTGCAAGAAGAACGGCGGCAAGTCGCAGCTGGCGGCTGCCCTCCTGCGGGCGATCGCCGACGAGACGGTCGAGGTCTCCTCGGCAGGCACCTCCCCCGGCGGGGCGCTCAACGCCGAGTCGGTCGAGTCGCTTGCCGAACTCGGGATCGACGTCGGCGACGAGCATCCGAAGCCGCTCACACCGGCGATGCTCGCCGGTGCCGACCTCGTCGTGATCCTCGGCGACGAGGCGCAGCTGCCCGAGGACACGAGCGTGCCGGTCGAGCGGTGGATCACCGACGAGCCTTCCACGCGCGGCATCGTCGGCATGGAGCGGATGCGCCTCGTGCGAGACGACATCCGCGCCCGCGTCGCGGAGCTGCACAAACGGCTCCGCGACGCCTGACCGGTCTCGTCCTTCAGCCCGCGAAGCTCGCGAGCCGCGCCACGTGGCGCGCGAGGATGTCGGTCTCGACGTTCACCCGGTCCCCGGCGTCAAGGTCGCCGAGGGTCGTCGCGGCGAGCGTCTCGGGGATGAGCGACACCTCGAACCAGGGCGAGCCATCTGCGCCGGCGCTCCCGCCTGAGCCGACCGCGTCGACGCCGTTGCTGGGATTGACGGCACTGACGGCACTGACCGTCAGCGAGACACCCGACACGGCGACCGACCCCTTGTCGACGAGCAGCCTCGCGTGTGCTGGGTCGATGGCGAAGCGGATGCGCCGCCACGCGTCGAAGCGCTCCACCTCCAGCACCTGGCTGGTCGTGTCGATGTGCCCCTGCACGATGTGTCCACCGAGACGATCTCCGAGGCGCATGGCGCGTTCAAGGTTCACCGCGTCCCCCTCGGCCCGGTCGCCGAGCGCGGAGGCGCGCAGCGTCTCCCCCATGACGTCCGCGGTGAAGCCATCGTCGACCAGCTCGGCGACGGTGAGGCAGACGCCGTCGACCGAGATGGAGTCGCCGATCCTCGCGTCGCTGACGTTGAGCGGGGCCCGCACCGTGAGGCGCGCGTCCGTGTCATGCCGTTCGATGCCCGAGATGCGCCCGAGCTCTTCGATGATGCCTGTGAACACGGTCAGGCCTGTCCGCTCGCGGGCACGCTTGCCGGCTGGCTCGCGGGCCACGCCCGGAGCGCGCTCGCGGTAGCGATGGCGGCGAGTGCCGCATCCGCCCCCTTGTCCTCGAAGCTGCCCGGCAGGCCGATGCGGGCCTGCACCTGGGCTTCGTCGTCGCATGTGAGGACCCCGAAGCCGACCGGGATGCCCGTGCGCACGGCCACGTCGGTGAGGCCGTTGGTCGCGGCCGTGCACACGTAATCGAAGTGCGGGGTGCCGCCACGGATGACCACGCCGAGCGCGACGATCGCGTCCGGCCTGCTCACGGCGATGCGGCTCGCGGCGACGGGCAGCTCGAACGAGCCGGGAACCCGCACGACCTGGACGTCGGTGACGCCCGCATCTGCGAGTGCGCGGTGGGCGCCGTCGAGCAGCGCGTCCATCGCCGTCTCGTGCCACTCGGCCGCGACGACGACGACTCGCATGCCGCGCCCGTCGGCCTGCACTGTCGGTGCTCCATGTCCACTCATCGTCGTGCTCCTCTCACGTGCGCCTTGGCGGCGCGCTGCTGGCTGTGGTCCTGTGTTTCTTCCTGCGTGGGCGTTGCGGGGAAGCCCGGGTGCTCCCTGCGGTGGCGCACGATGTCGTCGACGTGCAGCAGCACCAGGTCGGTGGCTGCCGCGAGCTCGAGCGCCTCGCCGAACGACAGCATCTCGCCGTCGTCCCGCACGAGCTCGGCGATGACGCCCACCTCGCCGGTGCCAGCGAGGCGCACAAGATCGACGGCCGCCTCGGTGTGCCCCGGACGCTCGAGCACGCCGCCATCCACGGCGCGCAGCGGCAGCACGTGGCCCGGGCGGATGAGATCGCTCGGTCGTGCATCGGCTGCGGCGAGTGCGCGGACGGTCGTGGCCCGGTCGGTTGCCGAGATCCCCGTCGTCACTCCCTGGGCCGCGTCGACCGTGACCGTGTAGGCAGTGCCGCGCGCGTCCTCGCTGCGTTCCACCATGATGGGCAGGCTGAGCCGGTCGGCGAGCATCGCCGGGAGGGGCGCGCAGAGGAGCCCGGAGGAATGGCGGATGATCCAGCCCATCCACTCGGGGGTGGCGGTGTTCGCCGCGAGGATCGCGTCGACCTCGTTCTCTCGTGAGGAGGCGTCGGCGACGAGCACGGGGCGTCCTGCCCGCAGCGCCTCGAGCGCCCGGAGCAGTTCAGCGTTCATGCTGCGACTCCCACGGGTGCAGCGCCGGGGACGCGAACGGCGGGTGATTCGGGGCCCCGGACGAGCCGGATGAGCGTGTCGACGCCCAGCGGATGCACGGAGTCGGTCGTCCACCTGTTCGCGTCCCGGAGGCTCCCTATGTCGAGCGACGCGACGGAGCTCGCCCCATCGCCCAGCAGGATGGGCGCGACGTAGGCGTCGATCTCGT
Organism: Pseudoclavibacter sp. 8L; assembly: GCF_902506465.1. Lineage (NCBI taxonomy): Bacteria > Bacillati > Actinomycetota > Actinomycetes > Micrococcales > Microbacteriaceae > Pseudoclavibacter > Pseudoclavibacter sp. 8L. The sequence continues at coordinate 301,492 of NZ_LR733185.1, forward strand.
CGACGAGTCCGGCGCGCAGGAAGGCCGCCGCGATGGTGGGGCCGCCTTCGACGATGACGTGGCGGACGCCCCTTGCGTGCAGGATCTCGAGGGCGTCGACCGGGTCGTGGGTCCTGAGGTGCACGAACAGCTCCGGCTCCGCGCGCACGGCGGCGCCCTCGTCGACCTCGCGCAGCCCCATCACGACACGCAGGGGCTGTGATGCGTCGGTCGCCGCGACTCCCCGCACCGACAACGAGGGGTCGTCGGCACGCTGCGTTCCGGTGCCGACGAGGACCGCGCAGGCGTCGGCCCGACGCTGGTGCGCATGCGCCCTGGCGGCCTCGGAGGTGATCCACTGGCTCGACCCGTCGGCGGCGGCGACCCTCCCGTCGAGCGTGGATGCGAGCTTGAGCGTCACGAAGGGCCGCCGCTCGGTGACGCCTGTGAGCCAGACGCGCAGGAGCGATTCGGCCTCGACCTGACGGGTGCCCATGGACACGCTCACCCCGTGCGTGCGAAGGCGCGCCGCTCCCCCGGATGCGATCGGGTTCGGGTCCGCCACCGCGTACACGACCTCCGCGACACCTGCGTGCAGGAGGGCGTCGGCGCACGACGGCGTCCTGCCGCTGTGGGCGCAGGGCTCGAGGGTCACGACGGCAGTCGCGCCCCGTAGCTCCGCCCCGGCTGCGCGCGCGGCGTCGAGCGCGGCGGCCTCCGCGTGCGGGGTGCCCGCTCCGCGGTGGTGGCCGCTCCCCAGGATGCGGCGCGGGCCGCCGGCACCGGAGGGCGGCGAGAGCAGGACGCACCCGACCTGTGGGTTCGGATCTCTGGCTGACCCTCGGGCCGCCAGGGAGAGCGCCAATTGCATGGCGGCGTCGACAGTGTCGACGCGTGTGGGTTCTTGGATCGGCATGGCCGGACCTCCGCGTTTCGCGTACCACGGGGCCATATCCCGGTGCCGGCGCAGCCGGAGAGTCCGGCAGCCGACGCCTCAGAGGCCCTCGCCGAAACGAGCGCCTCCCATGCACCTACCATCCGGACTTTAACCGTCGGTCCCGGAATTCCACCAGGTCAACCGCTCGCGGACGAGCGGGTCGCGGACTCTCACCGCCGGTTCGGACTTTCACCGACCCCGGAGCATGTTGCACGGCGAGCATAAGCCTGCAAGCTTGGCGTGTGACGTCGTGGGACAGCTCATGCCCAGGTGGGTGCCCGCGCGGACGGCCGCGCTACGCCACCACTTCGCGGAGCCCGATCGCGAGGTGCACGTCCTGCCGCTGCCCACCCGAGTGCACGAGCGACGCTCCGTCGTCGTCGACCGTGAGCTGGGTACGGTGGCTGCGGAGGGCGGCGACGACCGCAGCCCGGTGCTGCTCGAGGTCGAACCATTCGAGGTCGCCGATCTCGGCGGCGAGGGCGCGCTCGCTCTGCTCGACGAGCTCCGCGAAGCGAACACCGGCTGCCGCTGATGCGGCGAGGCTCGCTTCCCGCGCCCGAACATGGTCGGGGTGCCCGTACCCGCCGGTCGCGTCGTAGCTGATGACGAGGTCCGGTCCGTCATGGGCGATCGCGGCGGCCAGATCAGCGGTGACCTCCTCGAGCGGTGCGACGCTCAGCGACCGCAGGTCGGTCTCGTCGGCGGGGCCCGCGAGGCCCGGCCGCAGCCAGCGCATCCCCGAATCACGGTAGTCGCGGGGTTCGAGGCCCTCGGCGCGTGCGGGGACGGTGCCGAGCCAGCGGTGCTCGTCGATGCCGAGGGCGTCGAGCGAGCCGCGCAGCTCCCGCTCTCGCACGGCCGCGAGCTCGCCGATGGAGGTGGCGTCTGGCAGCGCGCCGTCGACGATCTCGCCGAGTTCGCCGCGCGTGCACGTCACGAGCGTGACGCGTGCGCCGCGTTCGTGGAGCTCGCGGAGCAGGGCGCCGCCGGCAAGCACCTCGTCGTCGGGATGCGCGTGCACGACCAGAGCGTGGCGCACCGAATCGAGCAGACTGCGGCCGGTCTCAGGCACGCGCGGAACCCAGCCGGGCCTGTGCGACGAGGTCGCGGAATACCGAGAGGAGGCCTTCCGCGCTGAGGTCCCACGAGTGGGTGAGCGCGTGCTCGCGGGCGGCGCGGCTCATGCGCTCGGCGACCTCGGACTGCCGGAGGATGCCCGCGATGGCGGCCGCCCAGTCGGCGGGGTCTCGCGTTTCGAGCAGGATGCCGGTGACGCCGTCGACGACGGCCTCGCGGAGTCCGCCGGCCGCGGAGGCGACGACGGCCACGCCGGATGCCGCAGCTTCGAGCGCGACGAGACCGTACGTCTCGGAGTGGGAGGGGATCAGCACGAGATCCACGAGGCGCAGTTGGGCTGCGAGCGCGTGCCTGCTGAGCGAGCCGATGTACTGCACGTGGTCGGCGAGCCCGTGCTGCTCGACGGCGTCATGCAGGCGAGCCTCGTACTCGCGGCCGTCGGCATCCGGCGGTGCGGCGCCCACGAGCACGTAGTCGGGGCGGACGTCGGCGTCAACCTCGGCGATCGCGTCGAGGGCCAGGTCGAATCCCTTGAGCGGATGCAGCCGCCCGGCAGACAGGGCACGCCTGGGTCGCTGCTCGTGGGCGGCCGGTTCGGCCCGCGCATCCCAGGCGGGGAAGAACAGGTCGGCGTCGACGCCCGGCGGCACGATGTGCGTGATCGCGGGGTCGCCGCCGAGCCTCGAGAGGACCGTGTCGCGTTCGGCCCTGCTGACGACGACGATCGCGTCGACGGACTTCGCGAGCATCGCCTCGCCGGCGAGCCGTCCAGGGGATTCGGCGCGTTCCCCGTCGGCGAGCGGCGTGGAGCTGTCCGCGGCGATGGAGTGGAAGCTCTGCGCGATCGGTATCCCGAGCTCGCGGGCGACGGGCAGGGCGGCGACGCCCGAGAACCAGTGCTGGGCGTGCAGCACATCGACGGGGAGTTCGCCGAGGAGCGTGGCGAGCGCATCCTGGAATTCGCGGATGACGTGCTCGTGCTCACCCTTCGCGATGAGGCGGGCCGGCCCGGCGTCGAGGTTGTGGAGGCGCAGGTTCTCGCGCAGCTGCACGGTGGATGCGGAGTCTGGATCGCTGCGTCGCGTGACGAGCTCGACCTGGTGGCCGCGGGCGGCGAGCGCCTCGGCCTGAGCGAGCACGACGACGTTCATGCCGCCTGCATCCTTGGTGCCCGGCTCGTCGAGCGGGGAGGTGTGGAGCACGACAAACGCGATACGGAGGGGGCGCTCATCGGAGAGGACGTCAGGCATGCCTCCGACCGTAGGCCCCGCGGCCCCACTTTTCCATTCGGGATGCCCTCGGTTACGCGCCGGGCTGGCGTCCGGCCGTTCCCGTAGGGCCGCCGTCACCCGTGAGCCCACCGCCCCGATCGGCGGTCGTTCAGGGCCAGCGGTCCGCAGATGAGGATCAGCGTGCCGATTGCGGAGATCGCGAGGGCGGGGCCCGGGCCGACACTGTCGGTGAGCGCCCCGAATGCTGCCGCGCCGAGCGCTGCGCCGAGGTTGACGGCGGTGTTGATCCAGCTGCTCGCCTCGGTTCGCGCTCGCGGGTCGGTGCGAGCGTCCGCGGCGAGGTAGCCGACGATGAGGGTCGGCGCCAGGAAGATGCCGCTGAGGGCGAAGCCGAGGATCGCAACGCCGACACCCCCGAGGAGCCCGGTCGCCGTGAGGATCGCAAGAAGAGCCAGGGTGAGCACGAGCAGCTGACGCTCCGGCCTCGCGCGGAGGTCCCATCGGCCGTAGAGCAGGCCGCCGATCGCGCTGGCGGCCGCGAACACAGCGAGCAGTGCGCCTGCCAGCACCGTGCTGGATGCGGCGGCGGCCACTGCGGGGGCTGCGACTTCGACGCAGCCGAGCATCACTCCCGGGGCCGTCATCGCCAGCACGATGGGCAGGAAGCCCTTGGAGCGCAGCGGACGCAGCGCCGGTCGGGCGTCTGGGACCTCCACCTGACGTGAGCCGCGCTGCGCTCGTGACCGTGGGCTCGTCACGAAGAGTGCCGTCCCAAGAGCGACGCAGCCTGCCGAGACGACCAGCGATGAGAGCGGATCCGCGACGACGGCGAGGACGGCGGCCGCCAGCGGGCCGACGGCGAACGTCACCTCTTCCGCGACGGCGTCGAGACTGAATCCGCGAGTGCGCTGGGGGCCAGCCGGGAGTGCTGCCGCCCAGAGCACGCGCATGACCGCGCCGAATGGCGGGGCGCTCACCCCCGCGAGCGCGCTGAGGAGCAGCAGTGTCGGCAGGCCTGCACTCGACGACAGCCCGACGCCGAGAAGGGATGCGGCGTGGACGAGCCCGAGGGCCGTCACCACGAGGCGCTGTCCGTGTCGATCGATGAGTCGCGCTCGCCATGGTGTGGCGACGACGTTGGCGACGCCGAGCGTCGCCGTTGCGATGCCGGCCACTGCGAATGAGCCCGTCGACTGTTCCAGGAGGAGGATCAGCGCGAGCCCGGAGGTTGCCAGCGAGAGGCGCCCGATGATGCTGGCGAGGAATGAGCGTGAGAGGTGCGGCGTTCGCAGCACTGAAGCGTATGAGGGTCGTTCAGGGGACAACGGAGACTCCGATGAGATCTCGCTTCGCACTCATCCCCAGAGATGAGCGAAGCGGCCTGCGTCAGGAAAGCACGCGGAAGAAGGCGCGCTGAAACCCACCCGGGTCGGTGCTGGGAACTGCGAGGGGCGGGTCGCAGGACCGTCAGGCGAAGGCGACGATGAAGCCGATCATCCATGCAGACTACCCACCCTGTCGACGCGACGCGGAGGTCGCTCGTCGGCGTCGCAACCGCGGTACCGGCCCCACCACTGCAGCGTCGCCCTGCTCGAGGGCACGGCAGTTGACCACCGAGGTGGCTGTGTGGTCAAAGTCGCTTGATCGGAACGGTGAGGCCGTGCAGGGCAGGCGGGTGCGTTCCGCCCGCGACCTCTGGCGGTTCTTGTCCGCTTGGCTGGGCGGGGCCGTCGGTGCGCTTCCGAGAGCTGCCGCCGTCGTCGACTCGAGACGCTCGTCGTCGGCTGACCGAGTCCAGGACTCGCTCACGAGTGAGCTCCGACTCCATCCGCTCGAGCGCCGCCATGACCGCGAACATCATCGACCCCGTGGGCGTCGACGTGTCCACCTCTGCCCCGTCGAGGTCGAGCACCCGCAGAGCGACACCCTCCGCGCGCAGCTCGGCGGCCAGCCGCAGCAGGTCGCCGGTGGACCGCCCGAGCCGGTCGAGCGTCGGCACGACCAAGGTGTCTCCGCCGCTCAGCGCGCGCAGGGCGGCGTCGAGGGCCGAGGAGGAGTCGCGAGCGGTGGCCTCTACACGGTCGACGTAGACGTCGTCCGCTCGGACGCCAGCAGCTCGAAGGTCCGCCTCCTGCCGATCGGCGCCCTGTTGTCGGGTCGAGACTCGGGCGTAGCCGATGAGTTTGGGCACGCTTCTCCTGTCGCCGAACCAACGTCGAAGACGCGACTTTACCGATCGCCCCGAGACGCCGAGGCATGACGGCGGCGAGCCACGAACTTCCGTCGTTCTGGGGACTCGCCTGCGGCTCCACTCCCGAGCCTGTGACCGTCGTCTGCAGCAGCGGAAGCGAGAAGCGGCAGCCACCCCGAGGGGATGACTGCCGCTTCTCGCGCTCGTGAGCCCTACTTCTTGAAGGCGTCCTTGACGTCTTCGCCCGCCTGCTTCACGTTGGCGCTGGCCTGGTCGGCCTGGCCCTCTGCGACGAGCTTGTCGTTGTCGGTGGCCTTGCCGAGGGCTTCCTTGGCCTTGCCGCCGAACTCTTCTGCTGCGTTCTTGATCTTGTCTCCTGCGCTCATGGCAGTTCCTTTCTCGTTGTGCGGCTCTGGGGGAGCCACGGTTCTGTTCTTGCGGTGGGTGTGGGGGCTTCGTTCGGGTCGTGCCGTGCGGGCTGTGGTGCCTACTGGAGGCGCGTCGACTGCTGTACCTTGGCGCGGAATCCGCCGCTCAGCTGCAGCAGGACCGGCACCTCCTGCCCGAGGAGCGAATCGAGCGCCTCGAGGTTCTGCTCGACGATCGCCGTCGCGTCTCTGGGCGAGACGCCGCGTCGACAGGTCGCCGACACCTTGAGCGTCGGGGTGCGTTTCACGTCGTACGCGGAGACGCTGGTCGAGAGGAACTCGTCACGTTCGCCGAGCGCCTCGCTGAGGGCATCGCGTGCGACGGACACGTCGACGACGGTACGTCCCGTGTCCGAGCTACGGTCGCGGATGAGCGTTCCCGTCCGCCCCTGTCCCTGTCGGAGGCTGAAGGCGAGGAGCAGGATGATGCCCACCACGAGGACGGCGACGACGGCGATCATCAGCCAGCTGAAGTCGGTGCCCGGGAAGGGTGTCTGCTGGAGCCAGCTCCCGACCTGCGTGTTCACGGTTTCGGAGATGGGGGTCCAGGTGTCCTTCGCTCCGGGCAGCCAGGCACCGAGTGCCGCAGCTGCTCCGACCGCGAGCAGGACGAGGCCGACGGCGACGATGAGGAGGCGGTTCAGGCCTCGGTTCGTGCTGTTCATGCGCCGACCTTCCCGTTCTCTGCGACGCGCACCTTGGCGGTGACGCGCGGGGTGAGCTCGTACTGCTCGAGCTGCTGCGTGACGGCCGCTTCGATGGAGGCGGCGTCGACCGGGACCCCGGATGCGGGGGTGAGGCGCACATCAGCGCGGCGGTGCGACACGGACACGGTGACGTTGTCGGGGCTGACATGGCCAGCTCGCGCCGCGTGCCTGGCCAGCGCCGAGGCGATGACCGCGTTGTCCGCGACGGTCGCGGTCCGCGACGAGCGCAGGACGTGACGGGAACGGCGACCGGGGGCGAGCCCTGCGATGAGCAGGATCAGCCCGATGACGGCCACGACGACGCCGGCGGGGCCGACGTACTGGGCGGGCTGCTCGAGCACACCAAGTGTCGAGGCGAACATGTCGACCGGTGCCACGAGGAGCGCCGGGAGGGCGAGGAGCGCGAGGACGATCTCCGTGCCGACCCAGGCCGCGACGACGATGAGCAGCACGGCGAGGACGATCGCGAGCGCCGAACGTGGCGAATGCGTCTCGCGCCGGGAGACGCGGGAGTAGAGCGACGTGTGGCTGCTCATCTGACTCGCTCCTCTGGTTTGATCTCGAGTCCGGTCAGTCGGATGGTGACCGCGCTGATACTGGAACCGCTGAGGGTCTGCACGCGGTCACGGATGGTGGTCTTCGCAGTCTCGACTCGCTCGAGGAGCGGGCCTCCGCTGCGGGAGATGGAGCTCGGCTGTTCGCGGATGCGAGCCAGCGAGGGCACTCGAATGGGGGTGCTGAGTCGCAGTGCGAGCTTGCCGTTGTGGTCGTCGAGGTCGACGCTGACGCTGCCAGCGTCGACCCCGAGCGCGTCACCGGCGACAGCTGACACGAGTCTGTTCAGCGCCTTCGCGGTGAGCCGTGTCGTGCCTCGCTGCGCCGCGCCGCCCGGAGCCGTCGCGGCGATGCTCATGAGGACGTGTTCCGTCCGCGGAGTACATCAACAAGTGCACTGGCGTTGAGCTTGCCGTCGAGGATCCGACCGATCAGTCCGCCGATCAGCATCGCGATGACGACGAAGAAGAACGCCCAGAAGCCCAGGATGACCCAGGTCAGCGCGAGGACCGCGCCGATGAGAATGCCGGTTCGGGTGAGGGATGCGGTGCTCACTGGACTCGCGCCTCTTCCTTCTCGTCCTTCTCCTCGTTCTTGTCGTCGGAGGGGAGGTGCACGTCGTTGACGGTCACGTTGACCTCGGTGACCTCGAGACCGACGATCGTCTCGATCGCGCGGATCACGTCGGCGCGGACACCATCGGCGACGTCCTGCAGCGCCACGGGGTAGTCGGCGACGATGGTCACGTCGACGGCGACCTGCTTCTCGCCGACCTCGACGCTGATGCCCTGGCCCTGGTCGGTGGCGTTCAGGGCGTTGCGGATGGCACCGAGTGCACGGGCGGCGCCGCCACCGAGGTCGTAGACGCCGTGTGCTTCACGAGCGGCGATACCGGCGACCTTCGCGACGACGCCGTCATCGATCGTGGTCTTGCCGTGTCCGTCGACCTGTGCGGACTGGAGGTCCTTGCGGCTGGTGGTCGGGGCTCCGGTGGCGGGGGTGGTGTTCGACATGAGGTTCTCCTTGTGATCTCTGGCCGGTGCTGGTGCATCGGCCGGGGGTGTATGGGTATGACGCATCAGGTCCGTGATTCGTCACGAAATTGTTCGAACTCGTCTTGGCAGGAAGTGAAGCGGTCGACGCGAGCAGGATCATAGGAAGCCCCGCTGGGCGCGCAACTGAACGAGACACCAACTCCGCGACGCGAGCCAGGCGTGAAAGAGTGTTTTGATCAGCCTTTTTCGTCCAATTACGCTTGCACATCTCCGCGTTGGACCAGTTTGATTCCGACTGTCGACGAAAATGTCTCTGAAGCCGCGAATCCGATATTCAGAACCGTGATTCCCCGGTTCTCGGCGCGCATCACCCGGGCAATTTTCGAGTGGCCCGCGCCCAGAGGTCAACCGCGGACTGCAGCCAGCAGCCCCGTACACGTGCCGTTCGCATTCGCGGCGCATCATGGCGCCGCATCCGCTCCCCCGCACGCCGGCGGACGCGCCGCACCTGACCCCGGAGGAACGCATGGCTATCGACCAACCCCAGGACCTGCGCGAATACATCGAACACCTGCGCTCGCTCGGCTACTCGGTGCGCGACGGCCACACCAACGACCCCGACCTCATCGACCCGCAGGGCAACCCCGTCTACACGTGGCAGGAGGGGTACCCCTACGAGGAGCGCCTCAGCCGCGACGAGTACGAGAGCGAGAAGTACCGCCTCCAGGTGGAGCTGCTGAAGTGCCAGTACTGGATGGAGGACAACGACAAGCGCGCCGTGATCCTCTTCGAGGGGCGCGACGCGGCCGGCAAGGGCGGCACCATCAAGCGCTTCACGGAGCACCTCAACCCGCGCAAGGCGCGCGTCGTCGCCCTAGCGAAGCCCAGCGACCGCGAGCGCGGGCAGTGGTTCTTCCAGCGCTACATCCAGCACCTCCCCACGGACGGCGAGCTCGTCATGTTCGACCGCTCCTGGTACAACCGCTCCGGCGTGGAGCGGGTCATGGGGTTCTGCAGCGATGACGAGCACACGCAGTTCATGCAGCAGGCACCGGCGTTCGAGAAGATGCTCGTCGACTCGGGCATCCACGTGACGAAGTTCTGGTTCTCGGTGTCGCGCACCGAGCAGCGCACGCGCTTCGCGATCCGCCAGCTCGACCCTGTGCGGCGGTGGAAGCTCTCCCCCATGGACCTCGCCTCGCTCGACCGCTGGGAGGACTACACGGCGGCGAAGGAGGAGACGTTCCGCCTCACCGACAAGAAGCACGCACCGTGGACGATCATCCGCTCCAACGACAAGAAGCGGGCACGCCTGAACGCGATGCGATTCTGGCTCGGTCAGTTCGACTACGAGGGCAAGGACCACGATGTGGTCACGAAGCCGGACCCGCTGCTCGTGATGCGGGGCAAGCAGGAGACGGCCGACGAGTAGGGCCGGCGCCGCGCGGGGCTCCGCGTCGCGTGGCCTGGCGGGGCCGGGTCAGCTCGAGAGCTGGGCCCGCATGAGGTCGCGGAACACGGGCACGAGCGGGTTGTCGGTCGAGCGCAGCGTGCACATCATCACGGTGACGGGCTCGATGTCATCGATCGGCACGAACACGACGTCGTCGCGCTGGTAGTGGCGGGCGGCGGAGCTCCCGGCGATATTCACGCCAGCCCCCGCGGCGACGAGCTCGAGCAGGCCCTCCATGCTGTCGGCGGATGCGCCTGGCACGATCCTCGTCCCATCGGCCCGCGGGCTCACCACCCACCAGTCGAGGATCTCCTGCGGTCCAGCGGAGGCCGCGACGAACACCTCGTCGTTCGTCTCCAGGATCGAGACCGACGAGCGGGCAGCCAGACGGTGTCCCGCCGGGACCACGAGCATCCGCCCCTCCGACCAGAGGGGCTCGCAGGTCACCTCGTCGGACGCGCTCACGGGCGAGGGCGCCAGCACGACGTCGACCCGGTCGCTGACGAGGTCGTCGACGACCTCGAAGAAGCCGGTGCGGCGCATCTCGAGCCGCGCATCCGGAACTTGCTGCAGCATCGAGCCGATCGCCGACGCAGCGAGGGAGCCTGTGGCGGAGGCCACGACGCCGAGCCGAAGCTGCGGCGCCGCCTGCTCGCTCGCGAGGCGCTGGGCCCACTCGAGGATCTCCCGGTGGTCGTCGCGGAGTCGCCTGGCGAGCGGCAGGAACTCGATTCCGAACGAGGTGAGCGTCAGCGGGCGCGATTCACGGTCGAACAGCTTGACCCCCAGCTGCCGCTCGAGGCGGCCGATCTGCTGGCTCAAGGAGGGGGTGGCGATGCGGATCCGCTCGGCGGCTCGACCGAAGTGCAGCTCCTCGGCGAGCACGCAGAAGTACTGCACGGCGTGGATCGGGATGTCCATGTTCAGAGACTAGACGGGCGCGCGCCACCGGAAGCGGCGGCGGTCGCGAGCTCCCCGGGATGCCCTGTCAACGGGCGCTCTCCGGCGGTCCCGCGTGCAGGGCCAGGAACCGCAGGGCCGGAGCCACGACGGTCTCGAGGTCGTCGAGTCCACGCCACATGTGGTCGGCTCCTGCCACGAGCTGCAGTTCGACGTGCGCGCCGACCGAGTGGAGCGCATCCCGCAGCAGCAGGCTCTGCTCGCTCGGCACCATGCTGTCGTCGGTTCCGTGCGCCAGGAGGAAGGGTGGTACCCCTGCGTGCACGGCGCGCACCGGGCTCGCCGCCTCAGTGAGCTCGCGGTGCTCCGCGAGGGGCCCACCGATGAGCAGCTCCTCGCGACTCGGCTGGACTGACGCGCCGGGCGCGCCGACAGGCTTCGGGATCGCCGCGAGGTCGCTCGGCCCGTACCAGTCGACAACCGCCCGCACGGGCGTGCCAGGCACAGCGGCCGCGAGCGCTGCGAGGTGCCCGCCGGCGGATTCGCCCCAGAGCGCGACGCGCGTGGCATCCAGGCCGAACATCGCGGCGCCCTCGTCGAGCACCCAGCCGATCGCGGCTTCGACATCGGCGAGCTGCGCCGGGAACCTCGCCTCCCCGCTCAACCGGTAGTCGACAGACGCGACGGCCCACCCCGCACGGGTCAGGCGCCCGAACGTCTCCGCCTCGGTGCGCCCCGGGCAGAAGACGCGGCGACTCCCCCGGAACCACCCGCCGCCATGCACGAACACGATGACGGGTGGGCGTCCCGCCTCCGGCAGGTGCAGGTCGAGGGTGAGCGGCCGGAATCCGGCAGGCGCAGAGAAGATGATGTCGCGCACGACGCGAGCGTGCGCCGGTGTCCGCTGCTCGCCGGACTCTGGCGTCGTGATCAATCGAACAGCTCGTATCCCTGCACGAAGTGCACGTCGTACTTCGCGCCCTGCGCGCCGAACACGGCGGGCTCCGGGATGTGAAACTCAGCTTCCTCCGGAATGCCGGGCTTCGACGTGGGCCGCGCCACGGCCCGGAAGAAGTCCGTGAATCCCGCGCTCGTGACGCCGAAGATCTTCCCAGTCCGCTCGATACGGTACGAATGGATGGTGTCCTTCGGCACGAATCCGAAGCCCCCGGCCTCGAGGACGCGCGTCTCGCGGTTGCCCTGCCGATCGTCGATCCACAGCCGGATGGCCCCCTCGAGCACGAAGAACGTCTCGTGCGTCTCAGCGTGGAAGTGCGGCGGGACAGGCCTGCCCGGGCGCCCCTCCGTGATGAACGCGTCGAACTGGCCCGCGGTCTGCGGCGAGGTCGTGAGCAGCGTGAAGAGCTGGTCGAAGAGCACGAGCTTGTCGCCTTCTGCGGCGTCCAACAGGTACGGCAGCGGGGCCGCGGGGAGCTGGCTCTCGATCGGGGCGAATGCTGACATCGGCAACCTCCTTGTTGCGGGCCGGTCGGCCCTCGTCGTCAACCCTCGCAAGTCCTTGCGCCCCGCGCGACGGGGTCCTGCCTAAGGGACGTGAGCCACCTCCTAACGGGCAGATGCCCTCTGGGGCGGAACGCGCCGCCTTCGGCAACTACCATCGGCTTCCATGAGTCGCGAAAGAGCAGCATGACGGGCCCGACCGCACCTGCCCCAGGAATCGGCGGGTCTGACGGGCAGGGACCGAGCGGATCCCCTGCCGCGCCGCCCACCGCCGCGCCGCCGCCCTCCATTCACGTGCGCGCCGTGCTCACGTGGTTGGCGATCTTCCCGCTCGTCGCCATCACGTCGATGCTCGCGGACCCCCTCGTCGGGTCATGGCACCCCATCGCCCGGGCCTGCGTCGTGACGCTCGTCGTCGTCCCGCTGGCGGTGTACCTCGTCGTGCCGTCCTTCGTGAAGCTCTACGGGCGCGTCCGCCGCCGGTGACCGGTCGAGCCACCAGCGCGAGAGGTCGACTCTCTAGGATCTGAGCATGCACCACGCACAGTTCATCGAGGTGACCGCGGATGCGGCAAGCGCGTTCGCGACGCTCCTCGGCTCGGCAGACCTCGCGACGCCCGTCCCCTCCTGCCCTGGCTGGTCGCTCGCCGAGCTGGCCGAGCACCTCGGTGGCGTGCACCGGTGGGCGCGCGCGCAGCTGCTCGGCGGTGGCCAGCAGGTCGAGCGGCTGGCTCCGGAGGCACCCCTCGACGACCGGGACGCGCTGCTCGCCTGGTTCCGCGAGGGCGCCGCGGAGCTCGTGGCGACCCTGCGCGAGCTGCCGGAGGCCGCGCCCTGCTGGGCCCTCTACCCGCCGGCCCGCGCATCCACCTGGGCGAAGCGGCAGGCTCTCGAGACGACCCTGCACCTCTGGGACGCGACCGACAGCCTCGGCATCGCGGTGCCCATTCCGGCCACGATCGCGGCGGTCGGAGTCGCCGAGGTCGCGCACGACATGTACCCGAGACAGGTGTCGCTCGGGCGAATGCCGTCGCTCGACGAACGCGTCGACCTCGAGTTGCGGGGCCTCGACGCGAGCACACCTTCGCCGGTGCGGCTCGGCCCGATCGGCGAGGTGGCGGCCGGTGGGTCCTGGCCCACCGAGACCACCACCCCAGCCGATGCGACGCTCGAGCTCACCGCCGAGGACGCGCTGCTGCTGCTCTGGAAGCGACGCGAGCTCACGACGGTGGACGCCCGGCTCACGGGCTCGGCCGCGGCACTCGAGCGGGTGCTCGCGCACCCACTCGCCCCGTGAGACCCGTGAGCGCCGCGACAGCGTCAGACGCTCGTTAGCTGCTGAGCGTCGCCGCGAACGGGTCTCGCTGGTGATCCACGAGCGGAACCCGCTCGAGCGTGCTCTCGACGACGACGACCTCGCCGGCCGCCGCCGACTCCTCGATGGCGAGCATGATGTCGAGCACGTGCAGGGCGAGCTCGCCGGTCGCGACGTGCGGGAGCCCCTCGCGGATACCGCGGGCCATGTCGAGCGTGCCGTATCCGCGCCCCGTGACCGTTCCCTCCTCCGGGTAGTCCTCCCAGCTCGGCTCGAGCGTCTCCGAGTACTCCTGGGGATGGCGCGCCACTCGCGTGCCCCCGTCGGCGTGGTTCGGGTCGGGGGTGATGAGCATGCCGCCCGGGCCGATAATCTCGACGGTGCCCATCTCGGCGAGCGGGGAGTCGTTGCTGAAGGTGAGCTGCGCGCTGGCCCCGCTTTCGAAGGTGACGAGCGCATCCACGTGCGTGAGCACCTCGACTGGGAACGACTGGCCCGCGTTCGGGCCGAGCTTCACGGTGCGGGCTTCCTTGGCCGTCGAGCCCGTCGCGTAGACCTTCCTGACGGGGCCGAACGCGCTCACGAGAGTCGTCACGTAGTACGGCCCCATGTCGAGCAGTGGGCCGCCGCCGCGGGCGAAGAGGAACGCCGGGTTGGGGTGGAACAGGTCGGGCCCCGAGTAGCGCATCATGGTGCGGGCCGTGAGCGGGGTGCCGATGACGCCGCTCGCGAGGTGACGGAGGGCGGTCTGGATGCCCGGGTTCAGCACCGTGTCGGGTGCAACCCCCACGCGCAGGCCAGCCGCGTCGGCCGCCTCGAGCAGGGTCTTGGCCTCCTGTCGGTCGATGCCGATGGGCTTCTCGATCCACACGTGCTTGCCCGCCGCGATGGCGTCGAGCGCGACCGGGACGTGGGCGGCCGGGATAGTCAGGTTGATGACGATCTCGACGTCATCGTTCGCCAGCACCGAGGCGGGCGAGCCGGAGAACGGAACACCGTAACTCGCGGCCTTCTCTGCGGCGAGGGCCTCGTTGAGGTCGCCAAGCGCCACGACTCGCACGTCGGGGAAGCGCGTCAGGTTGTCGAGGTAGGCGTTGCTGATCATGCCGGTGCCGATGATGCCGACGCCGACGGGGCCTCTCCTGGCCGTCTGGCGGCGCACCTGCTCGCTGCTCATGCGCGGTTCTCCAGGTAGTCGAAACTGGCGGCGATCGCGGCGAAGATGTCGCCGTCGAAGTGGTCGAACTCGATGACGGCGAATTCCGCCGACGGGGTAGCCGCAAGGGCAGCCTCGAGCGGGATGGCACCTTGACCGGCCGGGACCTGGCCCAGCCCCGACGGGTCGAAGGGAGCATCCGCGACGAACGGGTTCTCGACCTGCGGACCGTCCTTGATGTGGAGGGCCCTCACGCGGTCGCCAAGACGCCTGAGCAGGGCCGGCGCATCCACTCCCCCGATGTGCGCCCAGTACACGTCGATCTCGAGGACCACCTCGTCGTCGAGGAGCCCCGCGAAGTACTCGAGGGCGGGGACGCCCTCGATGAGGGTGCTGAGCTCCCACGCGTGATTGTGGTAGCCGACGCGGAGGCCGTGCTCGGCGGCTGACCTGGCTGCCTCGTTGAGGGCGGACGCCGTCGCCTCGACGGCTTCGCCGGTCGACCAGTCGAAGACCGCAGGGTCGATGACGACCTCCATGCCGAGCTTCTTCGCTGCCTCGAAGGTGGCGGCGTGGCTCGGCACCGGCGTCGTCACGCCCTCGCGCGTGACCTCCTTGGCGACGAGCATCGCGTGACCCGTCGGGGCCGCGATGCCGTGCCTGGCGAAGGCCGCCGCGAGCTCGTCGGCGCGGTCGACGAAGGCGAAGGCTTCGACGTTGCGCAGGCCGATCTCGCTGAGGCGCGCGAGCGTGCCGTCAAGGTCGGCTTCGAGGTGCGAGTTGACGCTGTACAGCTGCAGCGAGGTCGCTGGCCGCTGCGCTCCCGTTCGAGTGGAGGGCGCTTCTGGTCGAGTGGTGGGCACGGTGACTCCTGTGTCGGTGGGCGTCCGCCCCGTCGCGGTTCGCTCTCCTGGAGACGCTACTAGAAAATTGCCAGTTGGCAACTTTGAGTGTGCCGAGCCCGGCTCAGCGGTCCTGACCGAGACGCTCGAGCAGCCCGAGCGTGGCCGCGACGTCGACGTCGGGATCGAGGAGCCACCGCACCTGGAGCCCGTCCGAGGCCGCCATGATCAGGTCGACCAGCATGGATGCCTCGGCGCGGCGCCCCTCGGGAAGGGCCGCGAGCTGCCCGTCGATCTCGACCGCCAAGCGGGTCCTCGCCCGCGCGAACCGCTCCGTGAAGAACACCCTCGCGGGCCCATCCCCCGGCTCGACCGACTTCGCCAGCATCTCTGTGAAGAGCGAGACCATTCCCGGGAACTTCACATTGAATTCGGCGCTGAGCCGCATCCGCTGCACGAGCGATACCGAGTCTGGCATGCGCCCTTCGTTGACGCGGTCGTGCTCGCGGATCACCGCGACGAGCAGCCCCTCGCGAGAACCGAAGTAGTGGGTCAGCATGCCGTGGGAGACACCGATGGACTCGCCGATCGCGCGCAGGGAAGCGCCGCTCGCTCCGGTCACGCGGAGGGTCTCGTAGGCCTGCGCCAGGATCTCGCGCTTCCGCTCGACACCCTTCGCGTACTGCCCCCGCGCTCTATCCGCTGCCACGCCAAGCATCGTATCCGGGGCCAGGCCGTCGCGGCCCCTTGCGGACCCTTCTGCTAGGCCCCGCTGCTAGGCCCCGCCGCTTGGCCTCGCCTCGTGGTGGCGCGCCCCGTGCGTCCGACGGTCCTCCTTCATCGCCGCCTCGGCCAGGTGCCGCTTCCCAGTCACGAGCTGCTCACGGGTGGCCCGCTCGGCCGCCCGGAACGGCTCCCAGTAGGTGTCGTCGTAGTCCTCGACGATCTGGAACGTCCACCTCCCCTCGATCACGTTCCGCCCGACCAGCTCGGCGTCGAGCCGATCTGCGACCTCCGGGTGTCCGGCGTCGCGCAGCGCATCGGATGCCTCGCCGAGGGCGAGGTCGGCGGCGCCGGTCAGCCGGTGGAAGGCGTAGAGGAGCCCCCGCGCCTGGTCGACCATCTCGAGGGCCTCGGTGAGCTTCCCGACGGCTGCGATCGTGGCTTCGTCGACACCAGCGGGCGGAAGGTGCTCAGCACCTCGACGCTCCCTCGGGTCGTCATCGGTTCCTGGAACGCTCTGGTCATCGCTCATACCGTGATTGTGTCGACCGCGCCTGGACGGCGCGTGGGTTCCGCGCCGGCCGCTCGCATCCGCTGAGCCCCAACCTCAGCCCACTCCGACTCCAGTCCATTGCAGTCCAGTCCAGTCCAGTCCAGTGGGAGTGGATCGCAAGTCCAGCGACGCTGGATTGGCACGGGCGCTCGGAGTGGACCCGTCGTACGGTTGCGACACACGCACCCCGCTCACCCCGTTGTGGCGCCTCACCCGTGCCACCTCTTCTCCGAAAGGCCCACCCCGTGACCACCTCGCGCCCCTTCGCCCAAGTCGACGTCTTCTCGGAGGCCCCATATCTCGGCAACCCGGTCGCCGTCATCCTCGATGGTGCGGGCCTCACGGACGACGAGATGCGACACATCGCACGGTGGACGAACCTCTCGGAGACAACGTTCGTGCTGCCGACAACCGACCCCGGTGCCGACTACCGGCTGCGCATCTTCACCCCTGGCGGGGAGCTCCCCTTCGCCGGCCATCCGACCCTCGGCTCAGCGCATGCGTGGCTCGAGCAGGGCGGCACTCCGAAGAACACGGGGCGCGTGGTCCAGGAGTGCGGCGCCGGGCTCATCGAAGTGCGCATCGACGAGGGACGCCTGGCGTTCGCCGCTCCGCCCACGCTGCGGAGCGGCCCGCTGGAGCCCGAGCTCCTGGCGCGCATCGTCTCGGCATACGGCATCAGCGCCGACCAGGTCACCGCCCACCAGTGGATCGACAACGGGCCGGGGTGGGCCGTCGTTCAGCTCGCATCCGCTCAGGAGGTGCTCGACCTCGACCCCGACCTCTCCCTGCTGCCTGAAGCCATGGTCGGAGCCGTCGGGGCCTACCCTCCGGGGGCACCGCACGCCTTCGAGCTGCGCAGCTTCGCGCCCGCCATCGGCGTGGACGAGGATCCGGTCTGCGGCAGCATGAACGCGTCGACGGCCCAGTGGATGCACCGTACGGGCACCGCGCCGGGGCCGAGCTGGCGAGTCTCCCAGGGCACACGCCTCGGCCGTGCCGGTGACATCACCGTGACCGTCGACGACTCCGGGGCCGTCTGGGTCGGTGGTGCCACGACGACGCTCTTCTCGGGCACGGCACTCGCCTAGCCGCGGCTCGCGCCGCCCCCGCCAGCGCGATCCCAGCACTCCCCCTGCCCCGTCGACTTCCGGGGGCGCTCAGGGTGCTCGGG
Source organism: Pseudoclavibacter sp. 8L (assembly GCF_902506465.1). Lineage (NCBI taxonomy): Bacteria > Bacillati > Actinomycetota > Actinomycetes > Micrococcales > Microbacteriaceae > Pseudoclavibacter > Pseudoclavibacter sp. 8L. The sequence goes on from NZ_LR733185.1 coordinate 319,173, forward strand.
GTGCTCAGGGGTGCTCAGGGTGCTCAGGGTGCTCGGGGCGCTCAGGGCATCCGGGGCTGTCCGTGGGCGCTCAGGCGAGCGTCGCCGTGTCGACCTGCGGGCCGCCCTCGTAGGTGACGGTGATGGTGAGCGGGCGACTGCTCGCGCTCTCCGGCAGCTCGAACTCGAACGAGACGGGCGCGAGCATGAGGATGCAGATGGCGTCCGGGTCGACGATGGGGAAGTGGATGCGCACCTCACCGGCCGAGCCGACGAGCAGTTCGGGGTCTCCCGCACCGCACAGGGGCCGGTTGTTGAGCATGTCGAGTCGGAACCTCGACGCGGCGACCCAGGCGAAGCTCGGTGCCACATCCTCGTTGGTGCCCGCGCCGAGAGGATCGTAGTCCGCGGGCGGCGTGACGCTGACACCGATGATCGGGCTCATGTTCGCCAGACTACTCTTGCAGGCTTCCTGCCTCTGGTGAGCTGCCGGTCTGCTGCCGGTCTCCAGCTGCTGGTCTGCTCCCAGTCTGCGGCTGGTGAGCTGCTCTGCCGCCCGCGAGCCGCTACGCCTCGAGGATCTCGGAGAGCTCGAGCCAGCGTTCCTCGAGCGCGTCGATGTCGGCCGCGAGGGCTTGCCGCTTGGCGGTGATGGTCCCGAGTCCCTCGTAGTCGCCCTGGTCGTGGGCGGCCAGTTCGGCGTCGACCTTCTTCATGGACTGCTCGATCTTCTGGATCTTGCGGGCGATGCCCTGCACTTCCTTCTCGGCGCTGCGGCGGTCAGCGCCGCCGATGGAGAGGCCGGAGGCACTGGAGGCTGAAACCGACGAGGAACCGCCGGCGGTCGCATCCGTCGTGCTGGAGAGCGTCGCGGGGGCTGAGCCCTTCAGGCTGTTGGCGCGCAGCTCGAGGTACTGGTCGACGCCGCCGGGCAGGTGGCGGAAGCCGCCGTCCCACACTGCGTACTGCTGGTCGGTGACGCGTTCGAGCAGGTACCGGTCGTGCGACACGACGAGGAGGGTGCCCGGCCACGTGTCGAGGAGGTCCTCCATCGCGGCGAGCATGTCGGTGTCGAGGTCGTTGGTGGGCTCGTCGAGGATGAGCACGTTCGGCTCGTCGAGGAGGATGAGGAGCAGCTGCAGGCGCCGACGCTGACCACCGGAGAGGTCCTTCACGGGGGTCTGGAGCTGTGTGGTCGTGAAGCCGAGGCGCTCGAGCAGCTGCGACGGCGTCATCTCCTTGCCGCCCGAAACGTAGCTCGACTTCTGGCGCGCGACGACCTCGCGGACGCGGTCGTTCTGGTGCTCGTCGAGTTCGGCGAGGCGCTGCGAGAGCGTCGCGATCTTGACGGTCTTGCCGCGCTTCACCTTGCCGCTCGTCGGCTCGAGGGTGCCCGCGACGAGGTTGAGGAGCGTCGACTTGCCCGCCCCGTTCACGCCGAGGATGCCGGTGCGCTCGCCAGGTGCGATGCGCCACTCGATGTCGCGGAGCACCTCCTTGTCGCCGAAGGTGACGCCGACGTCGAGCAGGTCGACGACGTCCTTGCCGAGGCGCGCCGTCGCGAGCTGCGACAGCTCGACGGGGTTGCGCACGGGAGGTTCGTCCTCGATGAGCTGCGTCGCGGCCTCGATGCGGAACTTCGGCTTCGCCGTGCGCGCCGGGGCGCCGCGGCGCAGCCACGCGAGCTCCTTGCGCATGAGGTTCTGCCGCTTCGATTCGATGGCGGCAGACTGCCGGTCGCGCTCGACGCGCTGCAGGATGTACGCCGCGTAGCCTCCCTCGAACGGGTCGAGAACACGGTCGTGCACCTCCCACGTCGTCTCGCACACCGCATCCAGGAACCACCGGTCGTGCGTCACGACGACGAGCCCGCCCTGGTTCTTCGACCAGCGGCCGTTGAGGTGCTTGGCGAGCCAGGCGATGCCCTCGACGTCGAGGTGGTTGGTGGGCTCGTCGAGCATGATGATGTCGTCGTCGCCGATGAGCAGGGCCGCGAGGGCCACGCGGCGCTGCTGGCCGCCGGAGAGGTCGCCGATCTTGTCGGTCCACTCGAGGTCGCCCGCGAGCCCGTTCACGACGTCGCGGATCTTCGCGTCGGAAGCCCAGTCGTGGTCGTCCATGTCGCCGACGATGGCCTGCTTGACGGTGAGCTCCGGGTCCAGGGTGTCTGCTTGGTCGAGCATCCCCACGCGCACGCCCCGCCGCCGTGTGACCTTGCCGCCATCGGGCTGGATGCGGTCGGCGAGCAGCTTGAGCAGGGTCGACTTGCCGTCGCCGTTGCGTCCGACGATGCCGATGCGGTCGCCCTCTTGGATGCCGACGGAGACGCTGTCGAAGACGACTCGAGTCGGGAACTCGAGGTGGAGCGCTTCCGCGCCGAGAAGATGGGCCATCAGACCAGCTTAAGGCCGGCGAGGCCCGGCGCCCTCCGAGCGACTGGGGTGGGAGCTCAGTGAGCGGGGTCGTCCATTCGGAGCGAGAGGGTGCGCAGGGCCGTCGCGAGGTCGTCCCGCGTCTCGAGGTCGAGCTCGGCGAGCAGCTCGCGCTCGGCGGCGACGAGCCGAGTGAGGGCCTGGTCGACGAGATCGCGCCCGTTGGCGGTCATGGTGACGAGGATGCCGCGACCGTCGTTGGGGTCGACTTCACGGGTCACGAGCCCCCGGCTGACAAGGCGGTCGATGCGGTTCGTCATGGTGCCGCTCGAGACGAGGTTCGACGCGAGCAGGTGCTTCGGGCTGAGGCGGTGCGGGGATCCGGCGCGGCGCAGCGCCGAGAGGACGTCGAACTCCCACAGCTCGAGCCCGGTCTCGGCGAACGCGGCCTTGCGGAGCGCGTCGAGCTGCTTCGCGATGCGCTTCACGCGGGAGAAGATGCGCAGCGGGTCGACGTCCAGGTCGGGCCGTTCCCGCGACCAGTCGCGCACGATCGTGTCGACCGTGTCGGTCGGATGCGCGGCGCGGCCGCCGTGCACGCCCTCGCTGTGCCTGCCCTCGCTGAGCTCGACCGTCGCGCGCGGAACGTCACGCGGGTGAGCTGCACGTCTGGGGGCATCCATACGTCCCATTATGGCGAGTCCCGCGAGAGCACGTCGACGCGCCAGCTGTGGGGCCCCGTTCTGCCGGGGCGGCGCGTCCGCCGACTCGTCGCGGCGCGGTCTCCCTGCCGCGGCGGAACGCTCGGTTCCTAGGAGTTCGGGTGGTGTGCGTCCACCTCGCGCTTCGTGACGACGAGGCCGTCGTCGGCGCCGACGGGGGCTGAGGTGTGCTCGTGCGCGACCACCCATTCGCCCTTGTGCTGCACGATCGCCCAGGTGAGGCGGTTGTCCATCCACTCGAGCTGGCCCTCGGTGTTTTGCCAGGAGTAGCGGACGAAGCTCTCGACAACCACGACGTCGTGGTCTCCGTAGGCCCGCAGATCGGTGAAGGTGGCCGCGTGCGTGCCCGACTCGATGGAGTCGAACCAGGCGTCGAGTGAGGTGCCCCAGGCGTCAGCTCCCTCGTGGGACCAGGTGCTCCAGAGGTCGAAGACGCGCACGTCGGGCGCGTAGAGCGACATGATGGCGGCTTTGTCGCGCCCTGCGACGGCGGCCGAGTAGGTGTCGGTGAATCGCCGCGCGATGGACAGAGCTTCGGACATGACGCCTCCTTGTGTCTTCTGCTTCGCAGTCTGGCCCAATCCCCTCCACAGCACCAGCGGCGCTTGCCCGCGGCCTCTCCGGTTCTGGCACAATTGGCGAGTGCGCGCGTGAGCGGGCACGTTCCTCCTTGGTGTAACGGCAGCACGACAGCCTTTGGAGCTGTTAGGTCCAGGTTCGAATCCTGGGGGAGGAGCGGCGCGGGGGTGCTGCATGCCACCGTGGACCGTGATGGCGTTCGAATCACGGCGCCCACAACGAGGAGGATCTGTGACCGATCGAGAACTCGCAATCGTCATCCTGGCGGCTGGCCAGGGCACGCGGATGCGCTCGAGCACCCCGAAGGTGCTGCACCGACTCGGCGGCATCCCGCTCGTGGGGCACGTGCTGCACACGGCCGCAGAGCTTGGCCCGGCGCACACCGTCACGGTGGTCCGGCACGATCGCGACCGCGTCGTCTCGGCGATCCGAGATCTGGCCCCCGACACGCAGTTCGCCGACCAGGACGAGGTCCCCGGCACCGGTCGTGCGCTCGAGGTCGGCCTCGAGTCGCTCCCCGCTGACTTCGACGGCGTGGTCGTCGTGCTCTCCGGCGACGTGCCGCTGCTCGACTCCGGCACGATCGGGCGCATGATCGAGCAGCACCGGCGAGCGCAGAACCAGCTCACGCTGCTGAGCGCGTTTGTGCAGGAGCCCGCGGGATTCGGGCGCATCGTGCGCTCCTCCGGTGGCGACTTCGACGAGATCGTCGAGCACAAGGACGCGAGCGAGGAGCGGCTGCGCATCTCCGAGATCAACGCCGGGGTGTACGCGTTCGACGCCCGCACGGTGCGTCAGGTGCTCGGCCGAATCGACGACTCGAACTCGCAGCGGGAGAAGTACCTCACCGACGCGGCGAAGCTCATCAAGGCGGATGCGGGGCGCATCGAGGCGATCGCCGTCACCGACCCGGAGATCGTGCAGGGCATCAACGACCGCGTGCAGCTCGCGGAGGCGCAGCGCTACTACAACGCGCGTCAGATCAGGCACTGGCAGCTCGAGGGCGTCACGGTGCACGACCCGGCGACGACCGTCATCGAGGGCAACGTCTCACTCGGCCGAGACGTCGAGCTGCTCCCCGGAACCCAGCTGCGCGGGGCGACGTCCGTCGCCGAGGGGGCCATCATCGGGCCGGACACGACGCTCGTCGACTGCGAGGTCGGCGAGGGCGCCGTCGTGAAGCGCACCGACGCGACCCTCAGCGTCATCGGCGCTGGTGCGACCGTGGGCCCGTGGGCGTACCTGCGGCCGAACACGATCCTCGGGGCCGGAGGCAAGATCGGCACGTTCGTGGAGACGAAGAACGCGCAGATCGGCGACGGCTCGAAGGTCCCGCACCTCTCCTACATCGGGGACACCGAGGTGGGTCAGAACTCGAACGTCGGCGCTGGCACGATCACGGCCAACTACGACGGGGTGAACAAGCACCGCACCACGGTGGGCAGCAACGTCCGCTCCGGCTCGCACAACGTCTTCGTCGCCCCGGTTAGGATTGGCAACGGAGCCTACACAGGGGCCGGGACCGTCGTCCGCAAGGACGTTCCGGCTGGTGCACTCGCCATCAACGTCGCACCTCAGCGCAATGCTGAGGGGTGGGTGCTGAAGAACCGAGCGGGCACCGCCGCGGCAGAGGCCGCCGAGGCGGCCTCTGCGGCAGATTCCACACCGAACGCGTAACAACAGAGCAAGCACAGGAAACGGGCGGTACAGCGTGTCTGGCATCATCACCTCCACGGAGAAGCGACTTGTTCTCGTCTCGGGCAGAGCTCATCCTGAGCTCGCCGAGGCAGTCGCCGCAGAACTGGGCATCGAGCTCGGAGAGACCGAGTCGCGCACCTTCGCGAACGGCGAGATCTACGCTCGCTACGGCGAGAGCATGCGAGGGGCCGACGTGTTCGTGCTCCAGTCGCACTGCCCGCCCATCAACGAGTGGCTGATGGAGCAGCTCATCATGCTGGACGCGCTCAAGCGCGCGTCGGCGAAGCGCATCACGGTCGTCGCACCGTTCTACCCGTACGCGCGTCAGGACAAGAAGGGTCGCGGCCGCGAGCCGATCTCGGCCCGTCTCGTCGCCGACCTCTTCAAGGCGGCCGGCGCCGACCGCATCATGTCGGTCGACCTGCACGCCCCGCAGGTGCAGGGCTTCTTCGACGGGCCCGTCGACCACCTCTTCGCGATGCCGGTGCTGCTGCAGCACTTCCGCGAGAAGCTCGACCCGGCGACCCTCACCGTCGTGTCCCCGGACATGGGGCGCGTGCGCGTCGCCGACGTGTGGAGCGATCAGCTGGATGCGCCGCTGGCGATCATCCACAAGCGCCGCGACCCGAGGGTCGCGAACCAGGTGAGCGTGCACGAGATCGTGGGTGACGTGAAGGGTCGCGTCTGCCTGCTCGTCGACGACCTGATCGACACGGGCGGAACCATCGTGAAGGCCGCCGAGGCGCTCAAGGCCGCCGGTGCCATCGGCGTCGTCGTCGCGGCCACGCACGCCGTGTTCTCGCACCCGGCCGTCGAGCGTCTGAGCTCGGATGCGATCGACGAGGTCGTCGTCACCGACACGCTGCCGTTGCCGCCCGAGAAGCGCTTCGACAAGCTCACGATCCTGCCGATCGCCCCGACGCTCGCTCGCGCGATCACCGAGGTCTTCACCGACGGATCGGTCACCTCGATGTTCGACGGCGCCGCCTAGCCACCACGGGTTGCCGCACGCACGTCACACGCCCCGCCTGAACCACTCGGTTCCGGCGGGGCGTCTGCGTGTGATGCTTCCTCCGCTGATGCGCTGTGACTCCCGACCGGCGCTGGCGTCCGCCCCGTCTCTCTACCCGCCTCTGCTCGGCGCTCTCCGGGTGAGTCGCTGTGCTCTCCGGACGAGTGGCTGCGCTCCGGGTGAGTCGCTGAGCTCTCCAGACGAGTCTCAGTGCCCTCCGGGCGATAGGAGCCCGCTCTCGTAGGCGATGATCACGAGCTGCGCCCGGTCATGGGCGTGGACCTTCGCCATGATGCGGTTCACGTGCGTCTTCGCGGTGTGCGGCGAGATGAAGAGCAGCTCGGCGATCTCGGCGTTGGCGTGTCCGCGAGCGACGAGGAGCAGCACCTCGCGTTCGCGATCCGTCAGCTGCTCGAGCTGCTGCGGCACGATGGAGGGCCCTGTTGGCTGCGAGCGGAGCACGTATCTCGTGATGAGGCTGCGGGTCGCGGCCGGAGAGAGCAGCGCGTCGCCGGCGTGGACCGCGCGGACGGCTCGGACGATGTCGTCGGGTTCGGCACCCTTCCCGATGAAGCCGCTCGCCCCGGCGCGAAGGGCGGCCAGCAGGTACTCGTCCTCTTCGAAGGTGGTCAGGATGAGCACGCGCACCTCGGTGTTCCGCGGATCGCCGCAGATGGCGGCGGTCGCCTCGATCCCGTCGAGCTCCGGCATCCGGATGTCCATCAGCACGACGTCGGGTCGCAGCGTGGCGACGAGAGCCACGGCCTCCCTGCCGTTTCGTGCCTCGCCGACGACGTCGATGCCGGGCTCCTGGCCCAGGATGTCGGAGACGGCCTGCCGGATGAGGGCCTGGTCGTCGACGACGAGCACGCGGGTCATCGGGGGTCTCCGTGGGTGGCTGCGCCGAGGTGCGGGCGGTCCTGCCGGGGGAGGGTCACAGCCACACGGTAGCCGCCTGCGGCTGTGCCCGTCGTGACGGTGCCGCGTACCGAGGCGACCCGCTCGCGGAGGCCGAGGAGCCCAAGCCCGCCCGACGGGCGGGCGTCCGGCTCGTCCGTGGCAAGGGGCGAGTCCGCCGGCCCGACTGGGCCCGAGACGGGGTTCGTGACGATGACGCGCAGCTCCGTCTCCGTGAGGGCAAGCAGGACGTGCGCGCGGTTCTCGGCGCCGTGCTTGTGTGCGTTCGTCAGCGATTCCTGGATGACGCGGTACGCGACGAGGCTCGTCGCGCCCGTGACCTGCTGCAGCTCGCCCTCAGCTCGCACCTTGACGTGGAGTCCTGCTTCACCGAACGACTCGACGAGGGCGTCGAGCCGTTCGAGTCCAGGCTGCGGGGCGGCGGATGCGTCGCCTGTGTCGTCGGCGCGGAGCACGGTGAGCAGGTCGCCGATCTCGGCGAGCACTGAGCGTGCAGCCCCTCGGATGGTGAGGAGCGCATCCTCGGCTCGCTCGGGGCGGGTCCGGAGGGTGCTCGAGGCGACCCCGGCGTTGAGGCTGATGACGGCGATCTGGTGGGCGACGGCGTCGTGCAGGTCGCGCGCGATGCGGAGCCTCTCCTCGGTGACACGACGGCGTGCCTCCGATTCGCGGGTCTGCTCGGCGCGTTCGGCTCGCTCCGTGATCGCGACGATGTACTCGCGCCGGGAACGGGTCGCGTCTCCGGCAGCCGCGGCGAAGGCGATGGTGACGGCGAACTGGATCGCTCGCGGATCGAAGACGCTTCCGAGCGCTGCGAACAGACTGAGCAGGGCGACGCCGAGGACGGCGAGGGCCGCGGTGAGGGCTGCCCTGCGGCGGGTCGACTGCGTCGCGACGCTGAACATCGCCATCGCTGCGGCCAGGACGACGCCGGGCGAGAGAGTCCCGGTCAGGGCGGTGGCTCCGTAGATCACGAGCGTCGCGACGAGCACGGCGACCGGGTAGCGGCGGCGAAACGGCAGGAGGGCGGCCGGAGCCAGGACCATCGCGAACGCGAACGGCGTGCTCGGTCGAAACTCATCCCCGCCGAACGGCATGACGGCGACGCCGACGATGAAGAGCGCAGCGAGCACGTCGACGACCCAGGATGGTGCTCGGGGGAGCGTCCTGGCGCGGCCTGCCATCGGCGAGTGCGGCCTGGCCTGGCCGGTCGCGGTGCTGCGGGATTCCTGCATGGACCAAGTGTGCCCGCCGGATCTCGCACGCGCGTCCCCCGTCGAGAGCACGGCTGTACCGCATCCGCAGTACTCGGTGACCGCGGTCGGGGGACGCGCGGCGCTCGGGGAGCCGCGAGCATCAGAGGGTCGAGACCTCGGCACCAGCTAGGAGGCAGCATGCCAGCACCGATCATCTCTGTCCGCGACGTCCGTCGGTCGTACGGTCGCGGGCAGAACCGCTTCGAAGCCCTGAAGGGCGTGAGCTTCGACATCCGCGAGGGGGAGAGCCTCGCCATCGTCGGCAAGAGCGGTTCAGGGAAGTCGACCCTCATGCACGTGCTCGCGCTCCTGGACGTGCCGACCTCGGGCACCGTGGAGTTGGAGGGCACCGACACCCGAACGCTGCGGGGGAAGAAGCTCAACCGAACCAGGAACAAGACGTTCGGCTTCGTGTTCCAGCAGTTCTTCCTCACCCCGAACGTCTCCGTGCTCGAGAACGTGGTGCTCCCCATGAAGATCGCCGGCGTTCCGCGCGGCGAGCGGCGAAATCGCGGGCTGGCGGCGCTCGAGCAGCTCGAGCTCGATGACAAGGCGAGGAGCAAGGCCCTCAACCTGTCTGGCGGCCAGAAGCAGCGGACCGTGATCGCGCGTGCGCTCGTCAACAATCCGAGGATCATCTTCGCGGATGAGCCGACGGGCAATCTCGACACCGGCACCGGCGGAGTCGTCGAGGACATCCTCTTCCGCCTGAACCGAGAGAACGGCATCACCTTGATCGTCGTCACCCACGATGAGGACCTCGCGGCGCGCTGCGATCGCCGCATCCTCATCCGCGATGGCCTGATCGTCGAAGACTCTGCGCAGGTGGCGGCATGAGAACCCTGGACCTCGTCGGCACCGCCGTCTCGAACACGTTCCGCTCGAAGACGCGCCTGCTGCTCACGATCCTGGCGATCTTCGTGGGAGCGTTCACGCTGACGCTCACGAATGGGCTCGGCACGGGCATCAACGCCTACATCGACGACACCGTCAACGGGGTGGGGGCGGCAGACACCTTGACGGTGACGAAGACGAGCGACGCGACGGGCTTCGGCAGCGGCGAGTCCGGCCCGCTCGAGTACAACCCGGACGCTGTGGCGAGCGCCGGCCCTCCAGGGTCGACCGTCACCGCGCTCCTGCCTGCCGACCTGGAGTCGCTCGCGGGCATCGAGGGCGTCGACGACGTGCAGGCCACGAAGTCGCTCTCGGTTGACTTCGTGCAGGCCGGTGCCGGCACGAGGTTCGCGGTAGGGGCGGGAAGTCTCGTGGAGGGCCAGACCGTCCAGCTGCAGGCCGGCTCCGATCCCGACGACGCGAGCGGCGAGCTGCAGGTGCTACTGCCGACCTCGTACGTCGAGCCGCTCGGCTTCGCCGACGCGGATGCGGCGCTCGGCCAGACCGTGACCATCGGCAGCACGGATGCGCTCCGCGGCACCCACGAGACCCAGGCGGTTGTCGTCGGCGTCGCCGAGGAGAGCATCGCCTCGCCGACGGGGGCAGCGCTCGTGCCGAACGACGCGCTCACGGACCAGCTCTACGCCACGCAGAACATCGGGATCCCTGCGGACCAGGTGGAGCGCTACGCACAGGCCACGGTCTGGTTCAGCCCGGATGCGAGCAGCGACGACATCGATCTCCTCAAGCAGCGGCTCTCGGATGCCGGCTACACCGGGAGCACCGTCGCCGATCAGCTCGGCACGATCAAGACGGTGATCGACGGGATCGTGCTCGTGCTGAACGCCTTCGCGGTGATCGCCCTCCTCGCTGCGAGCTTCGGCATCGTCAACACGCTGCTGATGTCCGTGCAGGAGCGAACTCGCGAGATCGGGTTGATGAAGGCCATGGGGATGGGCAGCGGCCGCGTGTTCACGCTGTTCAGCATCGAGGCGGCGTTCATCGGCTTGCTGGGGAGCGCGATCGGTGCGGTCGTCGCCGTCGTCGCGGGTACGGTCATCAGTGCGTCGCTCGCGACGACGCTGCTGGCGGACCTGCCGGGGCTCACGCTCATCGCGTTCGATCCGGTCTCGATCGGCGTGGTCATCGTCGTCGTCATGGTCATCGCGTTCCTGGCGGGGACGCTGCCCGCGGCTCGAGCCGCACGAGCGGACCCGGTGGAGTCGCTGCGCTACGAGTGACGGCGGGAGGGGAACGGGAACGGGAATGGGAACGAGGCAGGGTCCCGGCGGGGCTGCTGGGGGCCGGCGGATTTCCTGGAGCTGGCCGAGCCGTTGGAACCGCCGGAACTCAGCCCCTACCCGAGCTGCTCGAGCGGGTTCGTCTCGAGCTTCTGGAGGAGCCCGCCGTCGACGAGCCTGCGGGCGGAGGTCGTCGGCTTCCGCGCTGCCTGGTCGGTCACGCACGCACCGAACTCGGCGGCGAGCGTGCCTCGCGGATGCGCTGCCAGGACCTCCCGCAGGAATCCCTCCGGCAGCGCATCCGGCCTGCTCCCGGTGATGTCGAGGCCGGTTGCGCGTTCGAGCAGGTACCCCTCGAGGTCCAGTTGTGGGTCGACGCTCGTCCAGTTGTGGCGCACGATCACGTCGAGGACCCGCGCTCGACGCTCCGCGGTCCAGCCCGCCCCGGCCGTCAGGGCGACGGCGACGTGCCCACCCGCGTGCTCGTAGGAGACCGTGTGGTTGTCGTACTCCGTCGTCGTCCCGATGTCGTGGAGGAGAGCTGCGACGTAGAGCAGCTCGTGGTCGACACCAGCTCGACCCTCGACCGCGGCGATGCCCTCCGCCCACAGCCACGAGCGGACGGCGTGGGCGGAGAGTGACGCCGTCTGGCACTGGAGGGCCAGCTCGAGCGCGCCTCGGGCGGCGGCGGAATCAGGGACGGGGAAGTCGGCGATGCGCATGGCCAACTGTCCCACGCGGCGTGCGGTTCGCGTTCGCCAACAGCCTCACCCGGCCTGAGATGTGTGCCGCTGCTCTGTTCCTACCTGGCGCCTTCCTGCCCGGCGCATTCCTGTGCAGTGCGCTCCTACCTGGCGCCTTCCTGCCCGGCGCACTCCTGTGCAGTGCGCTCCTGCCTGGCGCCTTCCTGCCCGGCGCACTCCTTTGCTCAGTCGTGGCTCACTCCAGCGTTCGGGCGTGGCTCACTCCTGTGTTCGCGCGCGGCCCAGCGGAACGCTGGGGAAGATCTGCTCCGTCACCGTCTGCGTGCCGTCGGCGAGGAAGATCTCGATGACGGTCGCGTCCACCACGATCCTGACGTCGATGGGTGACGCGATGTGCGCGCCGATCGGCACTCGGTTGGGGGCCGCGAACCGGGGATGGAAGTCCACGATGCCGCTGCTCCCGCGCTCGACGGTGAGGCTGGCGGAGTCCGCGTCGCGATCGAAGTGGACCAGCACCTGCTCGTCGGTAGCCCCGTCGCTGTCGAGCACGATCGTGGACCGACTGCCCGGCTCGATGGCGATCCTGTGCTCCGAGATGGTCATGCCCGCGTGGCCTTCCCCGATGACCGGAACCTGGCCCAGCCGGTGGCGGCCGTCGGCGCAGCGGACGAGCCTCATCTCGCGGACGAGCGACATCGCGGAGCGCCACGGCGAGGTCGGCGTCTCGTTGGCGTAGTCCCAGTTGCTCGCCCAGCCGATCATGAGGCGGCGGTTGTCCGGGGCGTTGTCGAAGGAAACGGCCGCGTAGTAGTCCCGCCCGTGGTCGAGCCAGTCGTACTCCTCAAGATCGTCGGAGGCGGTCAGGCGCTCGGCGACGAAGGTGGTGCCGTCGAAGTCGCCGACGAAGTACTGCGTGCCGGACCCGCCGGCCCGCGCTCCGGGGTTCATGCTCACGATCAGCACCCACCGCGTCTCCCCGGTCTCCTCGACGCGGAGCGGGAAGAGGTCGGGGCATTCCCAGACGCCACTCGTCGCGTGCGCGGGCCCGAAGTCCGACGCGAACGTCCAGTCGATGAGGTTCTTCGAGGTGTAGAAGAGCACCTTCCTGGCGATCGCATCCACGACCACCATGACCCAGTTGCCGTCGTCGCCGCCGTGCCAGAAGACCTTCGGGTCTCGGAACTCGGACGAGCCGATGTCGAGGACCGGGTTCCCCGCGTACCGCGTCCAGGTGGCGCCGTCATCGGTGCTGAAGGCGAGCGACTGTGCCTGCAGGCCGGGCTTCTCTCCCACGGGTGGGCGTGCGCTCGTGTAGATGGCGACGAGGGCCGTCTCGCCGTCGCTCGCGAAGCCGGCCGTGTTGCGGGTATCGACGACGGCGCTTCCCGAGAACGCCATCTCCTCGTCGGTTGCGGGGATCGCGACCGGCTGCTCGGTCCAGGACACGAGGTCGGTGGACGTGGCGTGCCCCCAGGAGATGTTGCCCCAGGTGCTGCCGAACGGGTTCGTCTGGAAGAACAGGTGGTAGACGCCCTGGTGGTAGACGAGCCCGTTCGGGTCGTTCAGCCAGGACTTTTGGGACGTGAAGTGAGCGGTTGGTCGCAGCGGCGTCACGGCCGTGGTCGTCGGGGGAGTCATGGTCATGGATGCGTTCCGTTCTTGAAGGTGAGCGCTCACGGGTGTGCTCTCGCGGGCTATCTCTTGCACGTGCGCTCACGCAGCTGATCTCTGCTGATGGCAGCTCGTGCGGGGCGGTTCTGCGCGTCGGACGGGGTGGGCGCGCGGGCGGCGGGACCGGGAGGGTCCCGCCGCGCTTCGGCTACTCGCCGCCTTGCTGGAACCGGTCGTAGGCCTGCTGGTAGATGTCGGTGACCTCTGCGACGCCGAGGCCCTCGAGCTGAGACGTGTAGCTCTCCCATTCGGCGTCGATGTTCCCGTTCACGACCCAGCTCGCGAACTTCTCCTTCACGAGGCTGTTGATGTCGGTGAGCGCGAAGGCGGTCTGGTCGAGCTCCTCGTTCGACAGCAGCACTGGTGGGTACGCCTCGTTGGCGGCGTACGGCGCGTAGTTCTCGTTCACGAGGTCCTGGCGCAGCTTCGCGCGGGGCTCAGGCGCGACGACCGATTCGAAGTCCTCGGCTGTCGTGATCTTGGGGCCGCCCGGGGCGACCTTCTGGCGTCGTTCGCCTTCGGACTCTCCCTCTGGGGCGGGGATCTGCACGAGGAGGCCAGCTGCGTCCTCTTCCAGCGTCACGCCGATGGGTCCCCAGCTGGTCTGGGCCGACATGACCGGGTCGAAGAGGCGATCAGCCCAGCGGATGGTCGCGGACGGGTACTGGTTGGCGCGCGTGAGCGCCATGGCGCCGCGGTTGATCTCCTGATTGTTGGAGACGCTCGCGAGGCGCTCGCCGTTCGCGCCCTCGAGGACGCCGACCAGCTCGTAGTCTCCGCTCTTGTCCTCGCCGACCATCTCTTCGAGCTCCCACCAGAAGAAGGATCCGAGGATCGGCGTCTCTGCCTTGCCCTTGGACAGGTAGGCGACGTCGTCTTGCGAGAACGATTCGGGGTCGATGAGTCCGTCTGCATACCACTCGCCAAGCGCTTCGACGCCAGCACGGTACTCGCTGGTGTTGGCGGTGAACTCCACGGTCCCGTCGCGGACGATGCGGTGGTCGTTGTTCTCCGGCTGGCCGCCGAGGGCGGTGATGAGGTCGGAGGGGTTGGCGGCGAAGGAGTCGGTGCGGAACGAGAGTGGGATCTCGTCGGCCTTGCCGTTGCCGTTCGGGTCGCGTGTCTTGAACGCCTCAAGCGCAGCCTGGTATTCGTCGATCGTGGTCGGCATCGGGATGCCCAGGGTGTCGAGCCACTGCTTGTTGATGTAGAGGAAGTTGGGGTACTGGAGGATCCCGAGCTCCTCGACGGAGGGGAGCGTGTAGATGTGCCCGTCGGATGCGGTGAGCGCGGCCCTGATGTCGGGTCGAGCGTCGAGGATGCCGGACAGGGTGGGCGCGTGCGCTGCGATGAGGTCCTCGAGCGGGATGAGGGTGCCGTTCGACCCGTTCTGGACGATCTCGGAGTCGCTCAGGCCCGAGTTGAAGAGCACGTCGGGGAGCTCGTCTCCGGCCAGCATGAGGTTCTTCTTCTCGGCGTAGACCTGCTCGGGCAGGTTGCGCCAGTCGATCGTGATGTTGGTGTCCTCTGCCCACTGCTGGACGAGTTCCATGGAGGCGTAGTCGGGGGCGAGCGCCGACTTGGTGCCGCCGAACGTGAGGCTCAGGGGCTCGGTGACGATGGGCAGCCCTTCGGCGTTGAATCCGTAGTCGGAGGAGAGGTCGGTGAGCTCGCCGCCGCCGCTGCCGCCTGTGCATCCGGTCAGCAGGAGGCCACTTACGGTCACGAGGGCGATCGAGGTCGCGAAACGTCGCTGTTTCATGTTCGTTCTGTCTTTCTAGTCGAGCGATGGTGGGATGAGGAGCTGTTCAGCTCTTGACGGCGCCGAGAAGGGCGCCCTTGGTGAAGTGCTTCTGCATGAAGGGCAGGACGATGAGCAGCGGCAGGCTGGAGATGACGATCATTCCGTACTTCATGAGCTCGCCCAGGCGTTGAGCGGCGGCGTAGGAATCGACTGCGCCCGTGCCTCCTGCGGAGTTGACCTCCGACTGGATGAGCACGTTTCTGAGGACAAGCTGGAGTGGGTACTTGCTCTCGTCGTCGAGGTAGATGAGGGCGTCGAAGAACGCGTTCCAGTTCGCGACCAGGTGGATCATGATCATGAGGAAGATGAGGGGCTTCGAGAGCGGGAGCACGATCTGGAAGAAGAAGCGGAAGTCGTTCGCTCCATCGATCTGAGCGGCTTCCCGGAGCTCGCTCGGGACGTTGTTCTCGAAGAAGGCCCTCGCGATGATGAGGTTCCAGACGCCGACCGCGCCGGGGAGCACGACGGCCCAGATCGTATCCAGCATGCCGAGGTCGCGCACGACGAGGTAGCGGGCGATGAGGCCGCCGTCGATGAACATCGTGAGAATGAAGACGAGCATGAGGACCTTGCGTCCGTACAGGTCCTTCCGCGAGAGCGCGTAGGCCCCGCAGAGGATCGACACGACGCTGATGAGGGTGCCGACGCTCGTGTAGAGCACGGAGTTCCCGAAGCCCTGCCAGATGGCCGCATCCGCGAAGATCCTCGCGTAGCCCTCGAGGGTGAACCCCTGGGGCCACAGCCAGACGTTGCCGTTGAGGATCTCGGCGGGTTCGCTGACGGAGGCGATCACGATGAAGTACAGCGGGTACAGGACGGCGGCGATGGCGAGCAGCAGGGTCCCAACCGCGAAGGTGTTGAAGATCGGGTCTGCCATGCGCTTGCGCCAGGGGTCCCGTCGGCGCGGCACAGGGTGGGGAGCCACCCGGGGTCGCGCGCCGTGGTCGAGCGGCGCGGGTGCATCGGATTGGGGGCGTGAGGCCGTTGAGGTCATGTTCATCACCAGAGAGTCGACTGGCCTGCACGCTTCGCGACCCAGTTGAAGGTCAGGAGCAGCACCATGTTGATGAGGGAGTTGAAGAGGCCGATGGCGGCCGAGTAGCTGAACTGGGCCTGCTTGAGGCCGGCTTGGTACACGTAGGTCTGGATGACCTCGGAGGTCGGCAGGTTGAGGTCGGTCTGCATGAGGAGGACCTTCTCGAAGCCGAGGTTGAAGAGGTTTCCGATCGCGAGGATGAAGAGGATCGTGATGACGGGGAGGATCCCGGGGATGTCGATGTGCCGGATCCGCTGCCACTTGTTGGCCCCGTCGACGCGCGCCGCTTCGTGGAGCGACGGGTCGATGGCGGTCAGGGCGGCGAGGTAGACGATCATCGAGAATCCCGCGTTCTGCCAGATGTCCGAGCCGATGTAGAGGGGCCTGAACCACTCCGCTGAACCCATGAAGAAGATGGGGTCGCCGCCGAACACCGTGATGGCGTTGTTGACGATTCCGGATCTCGGCGAGAAGAGCAGGTAGATCATGCCGACGACGACCACCACCGAGATGAATGACGGCGAGTAGAGGACGGTCTGCGTGAACTTCTTGAAGCGCTCGCTCTGCAGCTGGTTGACGATGAGCGCCAGGATGATCGGCACGGGGAACGCGATGAGCAGCCCGAGTGCGTTCAGCGTCAGGGTGTTCGCGATGAGTCGCTCGAACTGGAACGAGGTGACGAAGCGTTCGAAGTGCTCCAGCCCTACCCAGGGGCTCCCGGCGAATCCATCTGCCGGGTTGTAGTTGCGGAAGGCGATCTGCGCCCCGTACATGGGCCAGTACTTGAAGACCAGGACCGAGGCGAGTGCGGGGAGAAGTAATACGTATAACTGCCAGCTCCGCATGGCGCGGCGGACTTCAGTTCTGAAGTTTCGTCGCGGGCGGCGCGGCTGTCGGGGCTGCTCTGGGTGTCGGAACTGTTCTGACTGTCGGGACTGCTCTGACTGTCGGGACTGCCGGGACTGCCGTGGTTTGCGTTCCGGGAGGGTGATCTTCGTGGTCATGCCTTGGCCTTTGCTACCGACCCGCGAGTCACGACGGTGCACTCGAGTGGGATGTGAAGGGACGGGGAGGGTGTCGGGTCGAGGAGCAGGTCGATGGCGGTCCGCGCCATCTGCTCGTAGGGGAGGGCGACCGTGGTCAGGCCGGGGTCGAGGTGCGGCGCGAGCATCTCGTGGTTGTCGAAGCCGATGATGGAGCAGTCGTCTGGAACGCTGAGGCCGAGGGCCTCGAGTGCCCGGTAGGCGCCCCAGGCGGTTCGGTCGTTGCCACAGAAGATCGCCGTCGGTCTGTCGTCGCCCGCCATGAGCTCCTTCGTGAGTCGCAGGCCATCCTCGACGATTCCGGTGCCGGGGAGGATCCACTCGGGCCTCGGTGAGAGGCCAGCTTCGGTGAGCGCGCGCCGGAACCCGGCGAGGCGTCCGATGCCGGCCGGCAGGTCGCTGATCTGGGGCTGGATGTTGATCATCGCCAGCTTCGTGTGGCCTGCGTCGAGGAGCTGGCGCGTAGCCGCGTAGCCGCCCATTTCCTCGTCGGGGAACACGCTCGGCACGAGGCCGGCGCGGTCCTGTGCGTTGACGACGACGGTGGGCACCCCGCTGAGCGCCTCGGGGACATCGAGGACCCGGTGGTACATCGAGGCGTAGACGACGCCGCGCACTCGGTAGGACTGCATCATCTCGACGGCAGCCTGCTCGAGTCCAGCGTCGTTGTAGGTGTCGACGGTCAGGATCACGTTGCCGTTCTCCCAGGCGAGGCGCTGTGCGCCTTTCAGGAGCCCGCCGGCGAAGGGGGAGCTGGCCACTTCGTCGGAGATGAAGCCGATCATCTCGGACTCGCCGCTCCGAAGGGTCTTCGCGAAGGCGTTCGTCCGGTAGTCGAGCTCGCGGACCGCTTCCAGAACGCGCTCCTTGGTGGCTTCGGCGACGCGGGATCCCGCGACGTTGTTGAGGACCAGCGACACCGTGGCCTGCGATACACCGGCGTGCTCTGCCACCTGTGACATCGTCGTCGTCTTGGGGCGTCTCGCCATTGCCCACCTCCTCGTGGATCAGTTAATCGTATAACGCATGCTAGCACGGGGGCGGAGGTCCGCAGTGGCGGTGTGGAGCTGCGACCCACGACATCGGTGCATGGTCGCGCCGCGCACGACGCCACCGTGGATCATCCGGGTGGCGTCGCGCGCGTGCTGCCGTGCTGGCGTGCGCGTGCTGGCGTGCTGGCGTGCTGCCGTACGCGTGCTGGCGTGCTGGCGTGCTGGCGTGCTGCCGTGCGTGAGCTGCCGTGCATCGGGCAGAGCGGCGCGGGCCTCGCGAGTCGGCAGGGCTGCGCGGTCTGCTGTCTGCTGTCTGCACGATTTAGCTGGGCGGCACGGGCCGCGGTAGTTGGCAGGACCGTGCGGTCTGCGCAGGCTGCGCTGTCCTGTGCCGGGCTCCGCCGGCTGCGCGGTCTGCCCGGTCTACCCGGTCTACGCGGAGAGCCGCGGGTAGTCGGTGTAGCCGACCGCCCCTTCGCCGTAGAAGGTCGCCGGGTTCGGCTCGTTCTCCGGGTGGTCGCCCTGCCAGCGCTCGACGAGGTCGGGGTTTGCGATCGCGAGGCGGCCGACGGCTACCGCATCCGCGTTGCCCTGGCCGACGAGGTTGAGGGCCTCCTCGCGGGTCGTGACGCTGCTGAAACCGCTGTTTGCGATGAATGCGCCGCCGAAGCGGGCCCGCAGGTCCTGCACCAGCGCGCCTTCCGGGTCGGCGTGCAGCACGCTCAGGTATGCGAGGCCGAGCGGGGCGAGACCATCCGCCACGGCGTCGTAGGTTGCGCGCACGTCGGCTTCGTCCGTCTCGACGACGTCCTGGATGTTGTGGGCGGGTGACAGGCGCACGCCGACGCGTCCCGCGCCGATCGCCTCCGCGACGGCCGCCGTCACCTCGACGACGAAGCGGGCGCGCGCCGCGGGCGAGCCGCCGTACTCGTCGGTGCGCTGGTTCGATACGGGCGAGAGGAACTCGTGCAGGAGGTAGCCGTTCGCGCCGTGGATCTCGACGCCGTCGAGGCCTGCCTCGATGGCGCGCCTTGCAGCATCCACGAACTCCTCGCGGACCTCGGCGAGCTCAGCCGTCGTGAGTTCGTGCGGAACCGGGTAGGGGAGCTTGCCGTTCGGGGTGCGCACCTCGCCATCGATCGCGATGGCGCTCGGAGCGACGATCCGGTCGGTGCCCGTGATCTCCGTGTGCGAGACGCGTCCGCCGTTCATGAGCTGCATCACGATGCGCCCGCCGCGGGCGTGTACGGCCTCGGCGACGCGACGCCAGCCTTCGACCTGCTCGGGGGTGACGATGCCGGGCTGGCCCGGGTAGGCGCGCGACTCGGCGCTCGGGTAGGTGCCCTCGGTGATGATCAGGCCAAGGCTCGCGCGCTGCGCGTAGTGCTCCGCGACGAGCTCGCCCGGCACGCCTGCTGCATCTGCGCGGGTGCGGGTCAGCGGCGCCATGACGACACGGTTGGCGAGCTCGATGTCGCCGAGAGTCAGGGGGGAGAAGAGGTCCACTGGGACTGCCTTTCGGATTGCGGGACCCGCTCGTGCGCGGCCCCACAGGTCGAACAGTGGCCCGCCCGCTCGCATTCCGTGCGGGCGTGTTGCGCGCTCAGGCTGCACCTGTTCCGGCAGAGATTGCTCAGGCACCCATTGCTCAGGCACCCATTGCTTCGCCGCCCCTTTGCTGCGGCACCACTCGCTTCGGCACCCACTCCGGGTTCGACGAGGGTGGTTCCTGTTCCTGTTCCTGCGTTTGCGAGCGCTCATCCACGTGCCGGTGGGCGCGGGTGCCCGTGCCCGTGCCCGGGTGCTGGCACTGGCACTGGCACAGGTGCGGAGTGCGAGATCTCCCTGTTCGGGGTGCTTCGTCGTTCGGGGTGTCTCTCTGTTCGGGGTTTCTCATCGTCCGGGGCCTGTCCTCGTCCGGGGTTTCTCTTCGTCCGGGGCCTGTCTTCGTCCGGGGCCCGTCCTCGCTCAGAGGTCCAGGATGCTGGCCCTCAGGGAGCTGAGGGCGTGCTGCACGGCGCCGATCGACACGACGCCGGCGCCGAGCTCTGAGCGCACGAGTTGCGGGACGGGCAGGTGCAGGAGCGCTGGGAGTTCCTCCCTGGCCGCCGCGATGATGCCGTCGGCGCCGGGCGCGACGCCTCCCGCGATGATGACCCGTTCGGGGTCGAAGAGGCTTGCGACGAGGCCGGCGATGCGAGCCAGCACTCCGCCGACTTCCGTGACGACCCGACGAGCGTCAGGGTCGCCGTCCCTGGCTGCTTCGAGCACGAGCTTGCCGTCGATCTGCTCCGGTTCCACCCGCAGGAGTGGGCTTCCGGGCAGCACGTTGCCGTCTGCGACGGCTGCCTTGGCGAGCCGCGCAGCACGCAGCCCGAGGCCGTCGACGCCTTCCGCGCCGGCCACGAGGTCGAGGCCGAGCATCTCGCCGACCCCGCCGTGGGCGCCACGGAGCAGTCGTCCGTCGACGACGATGCCCGCACCGAAGCGCTCGCCGCTCAGGAAGGTCACGAAGTCGGTGCTGCCGACGCCTCCACCCACGCTGCCCTCCGCGACGGCGGCGAGCAGGGCGTCGTTCTCGACGCGGATGATCGGGATCTGCTCCTCGAAGACCGTCACGAAATCTGGGTTGGTGCGCTGCCAGAATCTGTCGACGTGCGTGGGGGAGGTGCCACGCCCGTCCACGGGGGCTGGGACGCCGATGCAGATCGCCGCCACTTCCTCGAAGGCATGCCCGGTCACGCCGAGCTGGTCGGTGACGACCCGGCGCAGGAGGTCTCGCCTCGTCTCGGGGGAATCGGCCTCGGGGTCGACCTCGACCTGGCTGGTGCTGATCGTCGAGCCGCGGAGGTTCGACACGGTCGTCGTCAGATGCTCGCGTCCGGCATCGACGCCGACGACGACCCCCGCGTCTGCCGCGAATTCGAAGCGGCGCGCGGGGCGCCCCTTCTGGTAGCTGCCGTCCTGTCGCGAGTTGGGGAGCTCGGTGACGAGCCCGCACGAGGCGAGCTCGTCGAGGAGGTCGATGATGGTCGACCTCGTGAGGCCGATGCTCATGGCATCCGTCGCAGTGAATGCCTCAGAGCTCCAGGCGTACTCGAGCAGCAGTTGCAGGTTGGCGCGCTTCAGGGGAGGTGGGGTGCTGAGAAGGCTGAACACGGTGTTGACCTTTCGCTGGCAGTGGGTTTACATTACCTCCAGCAGTAAATTTAGATACAAAATTTAGTGTTCGTTTCAATGTCTGGCCAGCGTCCGCAGCGGCCAGCTCAGCCCAAGGGACAACGACGTGCCAACACCTTCGAAACGCTTCCGGCCCCGCGCCCTGCTGCGTGCGCTTGTCGCCGCGCTCGTGATCGCGCTCGCCGGCTCAGGACTCGCCGCCTGCACCAGCACGGGGCCCACCGAGGTGCGCTTCTTCCTCAGCAAGCCGGAAGCCATCCCGTACTTCCGAGAGCTCATCCAGGACTACAACTCCTCGCAGAGCGAGGTGCGAGTGGTCCTCGATACCTCCTCCAACCTGCAGGCCGGGTTCCTTCGCGGCAACCCGCCGGACCTGGGGCTCCTCAACTACAACATGGAGATGGCCCGCTTCATGGAACGCGGGGCACTTTCAGATCTGTCCGACCTGCCTGAGGCCGACCGCATCCTGCCGGAGATCCAGGGCCTCGTCGACCAGTACGCCAGCTACCCGGGGCGCACGAGCGTGCTGCCCTACTCGGTCATGGCCGCATCCGTCATCTACAACAAGGACATCTTCGAAGAGCAGGGCCTCGAGGTGCCGACCACCTACAGCGAGCTCATCGAGGTCTGCGATCAGCTCAAGTCGGCCGGCGTCGACCCGTTCTACGCCACCTTCAAGGACCCGTGGACGGTGAGCCAGGGATGGTTCGACTACACGGTTGGCGGCTCCATCGACGTCGCGGGCTTCTACGACGAGCTCAATGAACTGGGCACCGACGTCGGGCCGGACTCGCCCGTCTCGTTCGAAGCGACCATGACCGACCCGGTCACGCGGATGACGGAGCTCGCCAGCACCTACACCAACGCGGATGCGGGCAGCCGAGGCTACGGCGACGGCAACGTGGCCTTCGCCGAGGGCAAGGCGGCCATGTACCTGCAGGGCCCGTGGGCGCTCGGCGAGATCGCCAAGACCAACCCGGACGCGAACCTCGGCATGTTCCCCCTCCCGATGACGGAGAACGCGGACGACCGCGAGGTGCGCGTCAACATCGACCTCGCAGCCTGGATTCCGGAGGCCTCCAAGCACAAGGAGGAAGCGCGCGAGTTTCTCCAGTACCTCTTCCAGCCGGAGGTCATCAACGCCTACAACGCTGCCCAGCTCGGCTTCGGCACGACCGTCGACGCCGACCCGGTCACCGACCCGCGGCTCGTCGAACTCCAGCCCTATTACGAGAAGGCCGCCTTCTACCAGGGGCCGTCGAAGGCGATTCCGCTGACGATCCCCACCGAGAACTACATGCAGGGACTCGTCACCGGGGGAGCGAGCGTCGACTCGACGCTCAGCACGCTCGACGCCGACTGGGCCCGCCTCGCGCTGCGCCAATGACGGCCAGCGCAACTCGATCAAGAACCGGACCGGAGACACCAATGTCGACCACCATCGAGGCAACCACCACTGAGGCGATCCGCACCGAGGAAGCCGCCCGCGAAGGCCAGAAAATCAGGCCGCGAAGCTCACGTCGCATCGACCGCGTCCACTACCTCTTCCTCGTCCCGACGCTCGTGCTCTTCACGATCGCCATCACCATCCCCGCCATCATCGGCATCTTCTTCAGCTTCACGAACTCCATCGGCTTCGGCGAATGGAACTTGGTCGGCATCACCAACTACATCGCCATGTTCGGCGACCCCGCCATCTGGCAGAGCTACGGGTTCACGATGGGCTTCGCTGCCGTCACGGTGATCCTCGTCAACGTGCTCGCGTTCCTCCTCGCGATCGGCCTCGTCGCCCGCATCCGCCTCAAGGCTCCGCTGCGCACCGTGTTCGTGATCCCCATGGTCATCTCGGGCATCGTCATCGCGTTCGTGTTCAACTTCCTGTTCTCCAACGCCGTGCCGGCACTTGGGCAGAGCCTGAACATCCCATGGCTGTCGGAGAGCATCCTCGCGAACCCGAACCTCGCCTGGATCGGGATCGTGATCGTGACGGCCTGGCAGGCGATCCCCGGCACCCTGCTCATCTACATCGCCGGTCTCCTCGCGGTTCCCGGCGACGTCTACGAGGCGGCAGACCTCGATGGCGCCTCGAAGTGGCAGCAGATGCTGCAGATCACGCTGCCGCTCGTCGCCGGCTACGTCGTCATCAACGTGATCCTCGGCTTCAAGAACTTCCTCAACGCCTACGACATCATCGTCGGCCTCACGGACGGCGGCCCGGGCACGTCGACCAGAAGCATCGCCATGACGATCTTCACCGGCTTCAGCGGCGGCGACTACGCCTACCAGATGGCCAACGCGACGTTCTTCTTCGTCCTCGTCGTCGTCATCTCCCTCCTCCAGCTCCGCCTCACCCAGGGAAAGAACCAACTCTGATGGCACTTCAACAGCCCATCGTCAGCCGCGCACGAGTGGCCTCGGCAAGCAGGAACCGTGGCGGACGAGGTCGATGGTCGACGACGATCATCCTGCTCCTCTGCGCCGTGACCGTGCTCATCCCGCTCTACGTGACCGTGGTGACCGCCTTCAAGACCACCTCGCAGGCTGTCAGCGGCAACGTCTTCGCTCTGCCTGCGCCATTCAGCTTCGACGGATTCGTCGAGGCCTGGAATCTCACCAACTTCCCGCAGGCGTTCAGCGTTTCCGTGTTCATCACGGCGGGCACCGTCGTGGGCGTCATCCTGCTCGCGGCTCTCGCCTCGTACGCCATCACGCGCAACTGGAACAACCGGTTCTTCCGGGGCTCCTTCTACTATCTGCTGGCGGCGATGTTCCTGCCCTTCCCGGCCGTCGCCCTTCCGCAGATCCAGATGAGCGGACTCTTCGGGCTCGACAATCCGGTCGGCGTCATCATCCTCCACGTCATGTTCCAGCTCAGCTTCTCGATCCTGCTCTTCACCGCGTTCCTGAGGTCGATCCCGGGCGAGCTCGAGGAGAGCGCCCGCATCGACGGCGCCAGCACGTGGCAGACGTTCTGGCGGGTCATCTTCCCGCTCCTCGCCCCGATGAGCGCGACGGTCGGCATCTTCGCCTTCCTCGCCTCATGGAACGACTTCATGATGCCGTCGCTCATCATCTCCGACCCGGCGATGCAGACCCTGCCCGTGGTGCAGAAGATCTTCCAGACCCAGTTCAGCAACAACTACAACGTGTCCTTCGCCTCCTACCTGATGGCGATGGCGCCGGCGCTCATCGCCTACCTGTTCACGCAGCGGTGGGTCATGGAGGGCGTCACGCAGGGCGCCGTCAAGGGATGACTGCCTCGCGGACGCCGCATGCGCTTCCACAGGAGCATCTCGCGCCCACCGCGAGCTCTCTCGAACCTTCTCGAGCCCTCCCGAACCCAGAACTCTCTCAGCCACAGACCACCAACAACCCGAGGAATACCCAACTATGAGCTCGACCTTCTCCGCAGAGACCGACGTCCTCACCCGCGCCCGCCCGCAGGACGCCGACTGGTGGCGTCAGGCGGCGGTCTACCAGATCTATCCGCGCAGCTTCGCGGACGCCAACGGCGACGGGCTCGGCGACCTGCCGGGCATCACCGCGAAGGTGCCGTACCTGCAGGCGCTCGGCATCGACGCCGTCTGGCTCAGCCCCTTCTATCCGTCTGAGCTTGCCGACGGCGGCTACGACGTCGCCGACTACCGCAACGTGGATGCCCGCCTCGGCACGCTCGAGGACTTCGACCGCATGGTCGCCGCCCTGCACGTGGCCGGGATCCGCGTGATCGTGGACATCGTCCCGAACCACTCGTCCGACCAGCACGAGTGGTTCCAGGCGGCTCTCGCCGCTGGGCCGGGCTCCCCGGAGCGCGACCGCTATATCTTCCGCGACGGCAATGGGCCGGACGGGGCGGAGGCGCCCACGGATTGGGAGTCGGTGTTCGGCGGACCGGCTTGGCATCGTGTCGAGGACGGCCAGTGGTACTTCCACAACTTCGCGGTCGAGCAGCCCGACTTCAACTGGGCGAACCCCGAGGTGAGGGCCGACTTCCTGCACACCCTGCGGTTCTGGTCAGACCGAGGCGTTGACGGCTTCCGCATCGACGTCGCCCACATGCTGACGAAGGACCTCAGCGGCGAGCTGCCGTCGAAGGCGGTGCTCGACGCGTTGCCCTTCGACGGCAACCACCCCATCATCGACCGTGACGACGTGCACGAGGTCTACGCCGAGTGGCGCAAGGTCTTCAACTCTTACGACCCACCGCGGACGGCCGTCGCCGAGGCGTGGGTCGAGCGTGACCGCCGCCCGCGTTACGCGAGCCCGGAGGGGCTCGGTCAGGCGTTCAACTTCGACCTCCTCGAGGCCGACTTCGATGCCCGCCAGTTCTCGAGCATCGTGACCGACAACCTCGAGCTCGCGGAGCGCTCCGGGTCGTCGACCACCTGGGTGCTGTCGAACCACGACGTGGTGCGTCACGCGACGCGCTACGGACTGCCGCATCCGGAGCGCAGCGAGAAGGGTCACCCGGTCGTGAAGCACGGCTCGGAGTGGCTGCTCTCGGGGGGCGAGCACCCTGTGCTCGACGCGGAGGGCGGGCTGCGTCGGGCGCGGGCGGCAACTCTGTTCACGCTCGGGCTGCCGGGTTCTGCGTACCTGTACCAGGGTGAGGAGCTCGGGCTCCACGAGGTCGCCGACATCCCGGACTCGGACCGCCAGGACCCCACGTTCTTCCGCAACCCCGGCGTCGACATCGGCCGCGACGGCTGCCGTGTTCCTCTGCCCTGGGTTGCCGAGGGTCGATCGTTCGGGTTCGGGGAAGCGGATGCGCACCTTCCCCAGCCCGGATGGTTCGGCGCGTCGGCGGTCGAGCTCCAGGAAGAGGACGCCGGTTCGGTGCTTGCGCTCTACCGGAAGGCCCTCGCGCTGCGGCACGAGCTGCAGAGCGGGGAGCAGCTCGAGTGGCTGCCGAGCGGGAGAGCGGACGTGCTTCGCTTCGCCCGCCCGAACGGCTGGGAGATCGTGACGAACTTCGGGTCCGAGCCGTTCGACCTTGGCGCTGACGCTGAGGTGCTGCTGCGCAGCGACCTCGACAGTGGCACAGACTTGGCGGGCGAGACGACCGCGTGGGTGCGTCGCCCGGCCTAGTCGGGGGTCGGTCGCCCGGAATCGGGAGCTGGTACTTGCTGGCCGGTGGTCGGCAGGCGGCGGGAAGCGTGAAGTAGGAAGTAGGAAGTAGGAAGTAGGAAGTAGGGGGAAGCGAGAAGCTACTCGCGACTGCCACTTGGGTGAGCCCTCGCTCGCCACACGAGCGAGGGCGCGCCTTTGCGAGCGCGCTTCGTGGAGGCAGCGCGTCGCCCGCGGGTCGCCTCGCCTGGTCAGAACGGCGGCGCGCTGGAGGCTTGGCCGAGCTGCGGCGGCGGGTCTTCTTCAGGGGCCGAGCGCTCACTCGAGTTGGGCCCTGGGGGCTCGTCCGCTGGTCTGAAGAGTTGGTCGGTGGGTGTGAAGGTGGGGCCGTGGGGTTCGGGGTGGTCGACGTAGGTTTTTCCGCTTGGGGTGGTCCATTCGAGGGTGCCGCCGTCGTGTTGGGTGACGGTCCAGGCGGTGTGGTGCTTGATGATGTGGTGGTTTTTGCAGAAGTCGCTGAGGTTCCAGGTGGCGGTTTTGCCGCCGTATTGGTGGTCGATGGTGTGGTCGAGTTCGCAGTTCGTGGCGGGTTGGCGGCAGCCGATGAAGCGGCAGTGGATGTCGCGGGCTTGGAGGAAGGCGCGCATGGCCGCGGTGGGGGTGTAGGCGTCGACGGCTTGGATTGCTCCGGTGATGGGGTGGGTGAGGAGGCGGACGAACGCGGGTGCGGTCGCGGCGAGGTGTTTCGCGTCTTCGATGGGCATGGGGGACATGCCCTCGAGCAGCGCTGGCGCGCGGCGAGGGCGGCTATCTCTGCCGGCGTCGGTCGGGCCGCCGCTGTCCGCGCCGGTGTCGGTGTCGGTGTCGGTGAGGAGTGTCGTGATGGGGATGCTGACGTGGGTGGTGGCCTGGATGCCGTTCGCTGCGCTGGAGATGGTGGGGTCGCTGGTGAGGAGCAGGTCCGCGATGACGTCGGACATGACCTGGTCGAGGGTGCGCTCATCCGGCGCAACCGCGTCTGCCAGCTCACCCAGCTCGCCCAGCTCGCCCAGCTCGCCCGGCTCGCCCGTCTGACCGGTTTCGCCGGCCTGGCCGGTCTGATTGGTGCCCGGTTTGGGGCGGGCTTTGATGATGGCTTTGCTCTGCTTGCGTGCGCGGTCGCGGATCGCGTGCGCGAGGAAGGAGCTCATGAGCACTCGCAGGATGCTCATGCCGTCGCCGAGGTCCTCGACGCTCACGCGGCGCCGTTTCTTGGCGCGTTCGTGGCGTTGATCGATGGACTCCCCGGTGAGCTCTTCCGCGACGCGCTCGGCCGCTTTCTGCAGCGCTGCCGGTGGGAGCGGCTCTCGGCGCACGCGCTCCAGCATGACCTGGACGAACTCTCCCCGCCGGTGGGTCTGCTCGGCCGGGTCGTCGTGGTTGACCTTCAGGCCGGTCTCGACGAGCTTGTGCACCTGAGCGGGCGTCGCAGCATTGCTCTCGAGCGCGAGGGCGAGGGCCGGGAACTCGCGCAGCGTCACGGATGCTGTCGCGAGGTGTCCCTGGGCGGTGCCGGCGGCGAGCTTCACGAGCAGGCCGACCTCGTTCGCGATCGATCGCACGTGCATGGCGGATTCCGCGCATCCCTCAGCGACATCGAGGGCGTGCCCGAAGTCGTACGCGGCGGCGTGTGCTCGCAGTTGCAGGGCGGCGCCGGCCGCGAGCATCGCTGCGGCCGCTTCCTCCATCGCGAGGATCTCCGAGCGGCGAGCCGCGACGGAGGCCGGGTCCGAAGGGTCAAACCCCGGATCCGGAACCGGGCTCGCCTCGGCCCCTGACCCCTCGTGTCTGTCGCGTTGCTGCATGCCCAAAGTCTACGAACGACCACCGACATTCGAGAGGGTGGTGGATAACTTTCTCGGAGCGCATGGACTGCGGCTCGCGGTTCAGTGAGTCTATCCACAGACCTGACGGGCACTTAAGCAAGTAGTTATTGGTACATGTGTTCCATTCGGAGCAGGTGCAAAACCAGAACTCACGTTAACCCAAAACTTCGCCACTCACTCCGCCTTGACGACCGCCAGCTCGTCCCAGTGGGTGGTTGCACGGGGTGAGACCATGTCGCGCCGCATAGTCCAGCTCCGCCCACTGCGGAGGCCGGCGATGCCGAGGCCAAGCGATTCCTGGCCGAACTTCGCGGCGACGGCGTCGAGGGCCTCGCCCACGCGCCTGTCTTCGCCGCGCTCGTCGAAGATGTCGAGTGCCGCGTACGAGTCTCGCGCGACGAACTCGAAGAGCGAGACGCCGACGCGCACGTACTTCAGCTCGGCTCGCAGCTGCGGGCCGAGGGCGGTGGCGGCGGCACGGAAGAGCACGACCGGGTCGTCGGTGGGTTCCGGGAAGGCGACGGACACGGCGTGCGACTCGTGCCCTTCGCGGAAGGGCGAGGTCGCGGCGTAGCAGCTCATGGCCCGCGTGAGCGAGCCTTGCGCGCGGAGCCGAGCCGATGCGCGCTGCGTGTACACGGAGAGCACCTCTTCGAGTTCCTGCACCGTGGAGATGGGGACTGCGAAGGAGCGGGAGAACTGGATCTGCTCGCGCTCCGACGGGACCTCGTCGATGGGGAGGCAGTCGATGCCGCGCAGCTCTTGGACGACGCGCTCCTGGACGACGCCGTAGCGGCGGCGGATGGCGGTGGGGGAGGACTCGCGGAGGTCGAGGGCGGTGCGGATGCCGAGGCCCACGTATTTCGCGGCCATCTTGCGGCCGACGCCCCAGACGTCACCGATGTCGATGGTGCTGAGAATCCCGCTGAGCTGCTCTCGCCCGTAAGCGCCGAGGTGGCAGACGCCTCCAAGCGATAGTTCGGATTTGGAGCCGCGGTTGGCGAGCTTGGCGAGCGTCTTGCTTGGGGCGATCCCGATGCTGACGGGGATGCCGATGAGCTTCCGCATCGCCACCCTGATCTCGCGGGCGACGGCGAGGGCCTCCCGGCGGTCGTCTGGCAGCCGGATGAAGCTCTCGTCGATCGAGTACACCTCCTGCGATGGCGTGTAGCGGCCGAGGAGCTCGATGGTGCGGGCGTTGATGTCGCCGTAGAGCTCGTAGTTGCTGGAGCGGGCGACGACGCCCTTCATCGCGGCTTCCGGGGCGATGGCCTGCCAGGGGGCGCCCATCGGGATGCCGACGGCTTTCGCTTCCTCGGAGCGCGCGATGACGCATCCGTCGTTGTTGGAGAGCACGACGATGGGCTTGCCTTCGAGGCTGGGGTCGAAGATGCGCTCGCAGGATGCGTAGAAGTTGTTGGCGTCGACGATGGCGATCGCGGACTGCCGGAGCTCCTGCGTCGATGCCTGGGTCGAGTCGTGCGTCGGGTCCGTCATCTCAGACACGGTGGAGGCATCTCGTGACGACGCCCCACACGGTGAGTTCGCTGAGCTCTTCGAGCACGATGTCGGCGTATGCGGGGTTCTCGGGCGCGAGGCGCACGCGGCCGTGCTCGAACCGTAGGCGCTTGACGGTGAGCTCGCCGTCGACGACGGCGATGACCACGTTGCCGTCGTGCGGTTCGAGGGAGCGGTCGACGATGATCTCGTCGCCGTCGAAGATGCCGGCCCCGATCATGCTGTCGCCGCTGACGCGGACGATGAAGGTCGCGGCGGGGTCGTTGATGAGGTGCCGGTTGAGGTCGACGGGGCCGGAGTAGTAGCCCTGGGCGGGTGAGGGAAAGCCGGCTGGGACTGCTTCGTCTGCGCGTTCCGGGAGCTGCGCATTGGGCGTGCTGCCCGGTTCGACCTCTTCCGGGTGCCCGAGGGGAGCGAGGATCTCGACGCCTGCATCGCTCACTGTCGGCACCCTGTCCTTCGTCTCGGCGGAGGGAGCGGGGTGTGGTCCCGCTCGATCACGCGTGTGTTCGAGCCCCAATTGTCGCGGATGAACCTTCGGGATGCGTGACGGATGCATCCGCCGAGTGGTGGCGACCGATGGGCACCATGAGTGGCCGGCCGGAGACGGGGTCCTGCACGACGAGGCTCTCGAGCCCGAAGACGGCGCGCACCGTGTCGACTGTGAGGACGTCGCCGGGTTCGCCCGCTGCGTGCAGTCCGCCGTCGGCGAGCGCGATGAGGTGGTCCGCGTAGCGCGCTGCCAGGTTGAGGTCGTGGAGCACCATGACGATGGTCGTGCCGCGGGACTGGTTGAGGTCGGTGAGTAGATCGAGCACCTCGATCTGGTGGCTGACGTCGAGGAAGGTCGTCGGCTCGTCGAGCAGCAGCAGGTCGGTCTGCTGGGCGAGGGCCATCGCGATCCACACTCGCTGCCGCTGCCCGCCGGAGAGCTCGTCGACGTGGCGGTCGGCGAGAGCCGTCGTCTCTGTCGCTTCGAGGGCGGCGGCGACGGCGAGGTCGTCGTCGTGGCTCCACCTGGAGAGGATGCTCTGGTGCGGGTGGCGGCCGCGGCCGACGAGGTCGGCGACCGTGATGCCCTCGGGGGCGATGGGGGATTGGGGCAGGAGCCCGAGGATACGCGCGAGCTGCTTCGCGGGTGTCTTGTGCACTTCCTTGCCGTCGAGGAGGACCTGCCCGTCGCGAGGTGCGAGGAGCCGCGACATGGAGCGCAGCAGGGTCGACTTGCCACAGGCGTTCGCGCCGACGATCGCCGTGACCTTGCCTGGCGGCACGAGGAGGTCGAGCTCGTCGATGACGACTCGGTCGCCGTAGCCCAGGCTGAGCTGCTCGACGATGAGGGTGTGGTCTGCGGTCATAGCGAGCCTCCCGCGCGGTTCGTGCGGATGATCAGGTAGATGAGGAACGGCGCACCGAGCACGCCGGTCACGACGCCGACGGGGTATCGGGTGCCGAGGAGGAACTGGCCGACGAGGTCGGCGACGAGCACGAGGAGGGCTCCGACGAGTCCGGCGGGGATGAGGAGCGATCCGCCGCCGCCGAAGAGCCGGGCGGCGATCGGGCCGGCGAGGAACGCGACGAAGGCGATGGGGCCTGCAGCGGCTGTCGCGAAGGAGAGCACGCCGACGGCGGTGACGATGACGACGAGCCTCGTGCGGTTGACGCGAACCCCGAGGGCTGCTGCGGTGTCGTCGCCGAGCTGCGTGGCCGAGAGGCTGCGGCTCTGGGCGAGGAGGATCGGGACGAGCACGAGGATCGAGATCGCGACCGGGAGGATGGCGTTCCAGGATGCGCCGTTCAGGCTGCCGTTGAGCCAGCGGAGCGCCTCCTGGAGGTCCCACTGAGCGGCCTGCGAGAGCACGTAGTTGGTGATGCTGTCGAGCATGGCCGCGATGCCGATGCCGATGAGGATGAGGCGCGTTCCCGTGACGCCGCCCTTGAACGACAGGACGTAGATGAGGATGGCGACGCCGAGGCCGACGAAGATCGCGAAGAAGGACACCTCGCTCGCGCCCAGCGAGAGCGTGACGATGCCGAAGGCGGCGGCCGCGCTGGCGCCGGAGGAGATGCCGATGATGTCGGGGCTCGCGAGCGGGTTGCGCAGCATCGTCTGGAAGGTGACGCCGGCGAGGCCGAACGCGAGTCCGGCGAGGATCGCGAGCACGGCACGCGGGAGCCGGAGCCGCCCGACTGTGAAGGTCGCACCCTGCACGTCCTGGCCCAGCACGACGGCGATGACCTGGTCGAGGCTGTAGAAGGTCTGTCCGACCATGAGCGAGACGACGAAGACGACGAGGATGAGGGTGACGAGCACCAGCATGAGGAGTCGGCGCCGCGCGTTGCGTCGGCCGCGGCTACGCGCGACGGCGCGGGCTGTCGCCTCGATGACGGAGTTCGGGGAGGCGGGGGCGAGCGAGGTCGGCGATGAGGCTGGCGCGGCCGAGCCCGAAGGACGGGTCGCGGTCATAGGGCACGCACCTTCGAGCGGCGGACGATCCAGATGAAGATGGGGGCTCCGATGATGGCCGTGATGATGCCCACGTCGATCTCGGACGGGCGGGTGAGGATGCGGCCGAGCACATCCGCCCCCGTCAGCAGGGAGGCGCCGACGACTGCGGAGAAGGGCAGCACCCAGCGGTGGTCGACGCCGAACATGAGCCGGCAGGCGTGCGGCACGACGAGGCCGACGAACGCGATGGGACCCGTGACGGCGGTGGCGGCGCCGCAGAGCACGACGGCGCCGAGGGCCGCCGCGCCGCGCGTCAGCGCGACGCGTTCGCCGAGTCCAGCGGCGAGATCGTCGCCGAGGGCAAGCGAGTTGAGGCCCTTCGCTGAGGCGAGGCTGACAAGGAAGCCGACGATGAGGAACGGCAGCACCTGCGAGATGCTGTCCCAGGTGCCTCCGCCGACGCCGCCGATCTGCCACGACCTGGCGCTCTGGCTGATGTCACCCCGAGGCAGGATGATGGCGGTCACGAAGGACGCGAGCGCGGCCGACGTCGCCGCACCGGCGAGGGCGAGCTTGAGGGGCGTCGCGCCGCCCCGCCCGAGCGAGCCGACGACGTACACGAAGACGGCCGCGAGGGCCGCGCCGGAGATGGCGACCCAGATGAAGCTCGACGCGGAGGCCAGGCCGAAGTAGGCGATTCCCGTCACGACGGCGAGGGATGCGCCCATGTTGACGCCGAGGATGCCCGGGTCTGCGAGCGGATTCCTGGTGACGCCCTGCATGACGGCGCCTGAGACGCCGAGGGCGGCCCCCACGGCGACGGCGAGGAAGGTGCGGGGGATGCGTTTCGCGACGGCCGCCTCGTCGAAGCCGTTCGTCGATCCGCCGAGGGCTGCTACCGCATCCGCCCAGCTCACGTCGCGCGATCCGATCATGACGGACACCACGATGAGCGCGCCGAGCGAGGCGATCGCGAGGAGGAACCACAACGCCCGCAGCCGCCGGGGGCGTCGCACGATGGCGACACCCCCGGCGGCTACGGGAGGAGCGGTCTGGGTCACTTGACCTGTTCTGCTGCCTGCGAGAGGAGCGCGACGTAGTCGTCGAGGATCCACGAGATGGACAGCGGCGTGGGGTTCGCGGCCGTGCCGAGCGGCTCCGTGCCTGGCAGATTGACGATCGAGCCGTTGGCGACGGCGGGGATCTGCGAGAGCACGGGGTCGCCCTGGAGGGTCTGGACGAGCTCCTCGCCGCCGTAGGTGACGATGATCTCGACGTCGGCGAGCGTGTCGCTCTGCTCGGCGCTGATGGTCTGCGAGAACTGGTCGGTCGATGCCGACGCGTCGACGAGGCTCTGCGGGAACGTCATGCCGAGGTCCTCGAAGAAGGCGCTGCGGGTGTCGTGCGTCGTGTAGAAGCTGACCTGGCTGAGGTCGGTCTCGTCGACGTGGGTGAGGAACATGGTCTTCTTGCCCTGGATGGCCGGGTACTTGGCCGCCGTCGCCTCGATCTCGCCCTCGAGCTCGGTGATGAGCGCGTCGCCTTCGGCCTCGAGGCCCATGCCCTGGCTGTTGAGGCGGATCATGTCGCGCCACGAGGTCGCCCAGGCCGTCTCCGGGTAGGCGACGACGGGTGCGATCTCGGAGAGGGTGTCGTAGTCCTCCTGCGTCAGGCCCGAGTAGGCGGCGAGGATGACGTCGGGGTTCGTGTCCGCGACAGCCTCGAAGTCGACGCCGTCGGTCTCGTCGAAGAGCACTGGGGTCTCGCCGCCGAGCTCTTCGAGCTTCTCGCTCACCCAGGGGAGGATGCCGTCGCCGTTGTCGTCGCCGAAGTCGGCCCTGGCCATGCCGACGGGCACGACGCCGAGGGCGAGGGGCACTTCCTGGTTGGCCCAGTTGACCGTGGCGATGCGCTCGGGCTTCTCGGTGATCTCCGTCGTGCCGAGGGCGTGCTCGATGGTGATCGGCGTGAAGTCGCCGCTCGCTGCGCCCGGCTCCGCGTTCGTGCCGGCTGAGGGGGTGGTCGAGCAGGCGGCGAGGCCTGCCGTGAGCAGCGCTGTCGCGGCGAGGGCGACGAGCTTGGAAGCGCGGGGCATGGTGTCCTTTCGAGGGGGGAGCTGAGCCTTTTGCGCACGCCGATGAACGCCGTCTGGCGGCGGAGAGGCGGGGTGCGGTGTCGAAGTCAGCGGCAGCCGTGCAGGGCCGAGAGCTTGCCCTGTTAGGAGTGCCTTACCAAAGCTAAGCGACGCACGTCGTGTTTGCAATCGAGGCGAACCGACACATTTCTTCGCGAAACGGACACCGTGTGGTGGGTGTGGTCGCGTTTGGCAGCCGGTTCGGCCCGCCAGTGCTACTGAGTCCGGAACCGCCCTGGGCTCATCCCCGTGACCCGACGGAACGCGGTGCCGAAGGCGCTCGCCGACCGGAACCCCGCGGCGACCGCAACGTCGTCGATGCTCTCCCCGTCAGTCAGGAGCACGATGGCACGCTGGATGCGAGCCGTGGCGACCCAGCGGCTGAAGCCCAGGCCGGTCTCCGACTGGAACTGGCGTGTGATCGTGCGGGCGCTCACGCCGAGCTCGACCGACCACTCCTCGAGTGTCCCAGCGTCGCGGACATCAGCGCTGACTGCCTCGACGATGGGAGCGAGCAGGGGAGAGTCGGGAATGCGCAGCAGCAGTTCATGGGGTGAGGGGGTGAGCACGTCGAGCACCATCGCCTCGGTAGTCGCCCGGGACGCGTCGTCGAGTCCGGGCTCCGCGAGGCGGTCGAGGAGCAGGCGCAGCAGGTCGGTGACGTCGACCGCCACGGGTTCGTCGGCGATGGGTGCCGTCGTCTGCACGCTGAACATCGCCGTCCGGTACCAGGTGCCGGCCGGCGTCCACGCCGTGTGCCTGACTCCGGCGGGGATCCAGAGGCCGACGGCCGGCGTGATCGTCCACGTGCGTGGGCCGACTGTCAGCGAGGACGCGCCCCGCGTGTTCCAGATGAGCTCGTGCGTGGGGTGGGAGTGCTCCTCCCAGAAGGTGTTCCGCTCGATCGCCTCGTTCATGCCGTCGATGACGTACGGCACGTCGATGGAGCCTGCCTCGTAGAGGGGCAGGCTCCTCCGGTCGACCTCCGGAGCGCCGAGAGTGCTCATGGCACCAGCCTACGGAGCCGAGCAGATGCCACCCGCACGGCGGTCGTCGTTCAGTCGTGCTCGGCTTTCAGCCAGTCTCCGGACGTCGGCGCCCACCCGTAGGCGTCTCGCGCGTACTGCCCGGTCGCGGCCTGATCCTGCAGGAGCGCGTCGGCGAAGGGGGCGCCGAGCCGTTCGCGGCTCGCATCCGGTGTCTCCTCCACGAGCTCGACCGTGCCGTGCCCTGACGATGCGATCTCGCGAACCGTGGGGTTCTCGCCGCTGGCCGCGATCACGTAGCCGACGGCGGCGCCCTTCTCGAGGACCCGCACGTACAGCTCAGCGAGGTCGTCGACGTGGACGAGTGTCCACCGCTGCCGGCCGTCGCCGACGAGGGACACGGGGCCGGACCCGTCACCTGCGAGGAGCTGGGTGACGCCCCCCTGCCCGCCGTAGACGACCGCGGGTGCGATGATCGCGGTGTTGACGTTGCTGTTGATGACCTGGCGGTCGATGGGGATGCGCCACGACACGATCTCGGGTGCGTCGGGTTCGGACTCCTCCGTGATGGCCGAGTTGTCGCCGAACAGCCAGATGCCGCTCGTGTGCAAGAACTGCGTCGGGGAGTGCACCAGCTCGTTGAGCACGATGGGCACGAAGCTGGGGTCGACGTCTGCCGCCGATGCGGTGTGGATGACGCCCTCCGCCTGGCGGAGCAGTGGGGCGAGCGCAGCCCGGTCGGTGAGGTCGACGACAATCGCCTTCGCGCCTGTCTCTCGAACGAGCGCCGCCTTCTCCTCGCTGCGCACCGCGGCGGTCACGGCGTGGCCGTTCGCGAGGAGCGCGCGCAGGACTGCCGAGCCGATGTAGCCGGTCGCTCCGGTCAGGAACACCTTCATGTTGTTGCCTTCCGCTGTGTCGAACTGGACACTCGGGTGCAACCTCGGCAGGGTCGGAGTCATTCCGGGCGGTCGCACCCGCCGACCGCATCCTCAGCTTTCGTCCGGCCCCGACGGACGGGCGCGGGTGCCCTGCTCGACGGGCGTCGGGTTGCGCTCGTAGGAGTGCTCGTCGAGCGAGCCGCCGGACTTCAGCACTCGCAGCTCCTCTGTCTGCACCCGGAGCGCGGGTGCGGCTGCCAGGTTCGACGGCTGCTCCGGGGTGCCGGGCAGCCACACATTGAAGAACAGGTTCAGGATCACCGAGACGATCGCCGCAGAGCTGATGCCCGAGTCGAAGATCGTGACGAACCAGTCGGGGAACGCGTGCCAGAACTGCGTCGAGACGACTGGGATGAGCCCGAAGGCCAGCGACGAGGCCACGATGATCATGTTGTTGTTGCCGGTGTAGTCGACCTTCGAGAGGGTGCGCACGCCGCTGGCCGCGACGCTGCCGAAGAGCACGATGCCCGCGCCGCCCAGCACGGGGCTCGGGATGACGCTGAAGACGGCGGCGGCCATGGGGGAGAGGCCGAGGAGAATCAGGAGCCCGCCTCCGGCCGCGACGGCGAAGCGGCTCTTGATGCCGGTCAGGGCGACGAGTCCCACGTTCTGCGCGAAGGCGGTCGCGGGGAACGAGTTGAACACGGGGGCGATGAGTGAAGACAGCATGTCGGCGCGCAGCCCGTCGCCGACGCGGCGCGAATCGACCTTCGTTCCGACGACCTCTCCGACGGCCAGCACGTCTGCCGTCGTCTCGACCATGATGACGAGGATCACGATCGTCATGGAGACGATGGCGCCGATCTCGAAGATCGGCATGCCGAAGGCGAAGGGCTGCGGGAACGCGAAGATCGACGCGGACCCGACGGCGTCGAAGTCGGCCTGGCCGAGGAAGAGCGCGAAGACCGTGCCGATCGCGAGGCCCAGCAGCACGGCGAGCCGGGAGAGGGCGCGGATCTTGCTCAGGATGAGCACCACCGCGAAGGTGAGGAAGGCGAGGCCGATCTTGTCGGCGGATGCGAAGCCCTCGGCGGTCGGGTCGGATCCCGTCACCCAGCGCGCCGCGACGGGCATGAGGGAGAGGCCGATGACGGTGATGATCGATCCGGTCACGACGGGTGGGAAGAACCGCACGATCCTGGCGAAGAACGGGGCGATGATGAGGCCGATGGCGCTCGCGACGATGACGGCGCCGAACACGGTCTGGAGTCCGGTCTCCCCGTTGCTGCCGATGATGGCGAGCATGGTCGAGACGGCCGCGAACGAGATTCCCTGCACGAGGGGGAGCCTCGAGCCGAAGTACGGCACCCCGATGGTCTGCAGCACGGTCGCCGCGCCGCTGACGAAGAGCGCGCAGGCCACGAGCAGCGCCTTCTGGCCGACGTCGAGGCCGGCGGCGCCGCCCACGATGAGGGGTACGGCGATGACGCCGCCGAACATCGCGAGGATGTGCTGGACGCCGTAGCCGACGGTCTTGCCTGGGCTGAGCCGTTCGTCCTCTGGGCGAGCATCCGGTGAATGTGACGCGGACGCAGACGCTGCCGGAGGGGTTGAAGGCGCTGGGCTCTTGCGGGACTCGGGAGACATGAGCTGACCTCTCTTGGGGTCGTCAAGCAGCGCTGCCACGCGGGAGCTGGGAGGAGCGCTGAGCTGAGGGTGTGCGGAGGCGCCGGCTCGATGGCCGACGCGCCCCTAGATGAACCCGGGCGTGTCTGCCCAGGCCTCGGGCGCCGGTGCGACGCCGTCTCGGATGACGGTTCCCTCGATGAGGCCGTAGGGGCGGTCGGCGGCGAAGAACACCTCGCCGGGGTTGTCCAGGTCGAACGGGGAGAGGTCGACGAGGAAATGGTGCTTGTTCGGCATTGCGAAGCGGACCTCCGCGATCTCAGGGAACTGCTCGATCGCCACCTTGCCCATCTGCCACAGGGTCTGCTGCAGGGCGAGGGAGTGGACGGTCGCGAACGTCGAGATCAGGACCGCCGAGATCGCGTCGTAGAGGGCGTTGTAGTCGGGTTCCGCATCCACGGCCTCTGGCGTGTAGCGCCAGCGCGCCGTGACCGAGGTCGCGAGGATGCGGTCGGTCGCCTCCGCGAGGGTCGTGTACTTGTCGCGCGGGAAGCCGTGGAACTCGCTGCCCGTCGACTTGAGCACCGTCAGGTCCTTGAGCCCGGCCGTCACGTGGGTCGCGCCGTCGATCTTCTGCACGGTTGCAAGCCGGGTCGCCTTGCCTTTGCGCACGAAGGCGTGGTCGTGCTCGGCGCCGTCCACGCGGATGCGCTCCCACTCGAACTGCTCGGCCTGCCACAGGCCGCCCTCGATCCACTCGAACGCGTCGACGAAGTGCGAGCCGAGTTTGAGGAGGAAGCTCTCCGGCGAGCCGACCCCGTGTTCGCGGGCGAACGCGAAGATGGTGTTCTTCTGCGTGTCGGTGGCGACGACCAGCGAGTTGTCGCCGTCGAGGTAGGACCCGGCGAGGGCCGCTCCGCGGAGCTGGCTGGTGATGTTGAGGTCTTCGATCTCGTGGCGATCGGTGTCACGGGTGATCCTGACGAGGCGGTTCTCCGCCTTGCCGTACTTGTTGGCGCCGAGACTCACGGTGACGTCGGTCATGGTCAGGTCCCCCTGTAGGTCGAGTAGGCGAATGGGCTCAGCAGCAGCGGCACGTGGTAGTGCGGCGGGTCGCCTTCTCCGGGCGCGGTGTGTGCGCTCGCGACGGTGATCGCCACCGTGATGTGCGGGTAGAAGGTCGCGACGCCGCGCTCGGCGAAGTACGCGCCCGTCTCGAACAGGAGCTCGTAGGTGCCAGCGGGGAGCGCCGCGGGCCCGAGGTCGGTGACGCGGCCGTCCGCATCCGTCACCGCCTGCGCCAGCTCCCGGCCGTCGAGCGTCCGGAGGCGGATGCGCACACCCGCTGCGGCCAGTCCGACGGAGCTGTCGAGCACGTGGCTCGTGATCCGGCTGGTCATTCGGTCACCGATTCGTCGAGGCGGAGGAGGGTGATGTCACGGAGTTCCGAGGCGACGACAGCGAGCTCCGCGTCGTCGTCGTTCTCGAGGCGCGCCTCGAGCTGCTCCAGGATCTCGGCGGGGGAGCGGCCCGCGGCTCGAACGAGGAAGATGCGGTCGAAGCGCGCCTCGTATCGGCGGTTGCCCTCGGCGATGCGTTCGCGGAGCTCATCGCCCGCGGCGGCGACCGCCCCCTGCTCCCTGGCGGAGTGCCCGGCGCCCGGTTCGGCGGCGCTGGCACGCTCGCCGATGCGCGGGTGGCCGGACAGCGCGAGCTGCACCTCAGTCTGGCTCCAGGCGGCCGCCGCATCGGCGGCGCGCTCTCGCATGGCGGCTTTCGACGCGAACGGTCGCGATTCAACCAGCGCAGTCGTGAAGGCGGGTATTGCGACGAGCGTCGCGGCGAAGTCGGCTGCATCGGCTTCGCTGAGCCGGTTGTAGTCGTTGATGAGCACAGGCAGATCCCTCCGTGGCGGATAACCGTAAAGCTATCCCTTCACGCCCCGTCGGAGATTTCAGCGAGGTAAAAGAGAGGTTTCCATGCGTTTCGAGAACGCCGCCGACGAGTTCGCCTCAGCGACGGGGCGAGCTGCCGTCAGCTGCGCGCGGTGTGCGATTCGGAGAACAGCGGGTCGCTCGGGTCGGAGTGCGGGGCCCTGGCGATGACCCAGTTCGCGACGCACGGCTCCGGGGAGCGGTTGCTCACGCGGTGCGGTGTCTCCGAGGAGTACGTGATGGAATCCCCGGCACGCAGGGTCACGGTATCGCCGTGCACCTCGACCGTGAGCTCGCCGGAGATGACGACCCCTGACTCGACGCCCGTGTGGGTCGCGAACGAGTTCGCGTCGCCCGCAGAGGCGGAGGTCATGGGCGGGAAGGTCGACTCGAAATGGTCGATGCCCGAGGTGCGCGAGCCGGAGAGGCGGCGGTAGATCACGCCGTTCTCGAGCACCACGGGAGCGATCTCGCCCCGCCGGAGCAGGCTGTAGCTGCCGAAGCTCGAACGCTCGGCATGCGCGCCGGTGCCGCCCGCGAAGACATCCGTGATGGAGGCGCCCAGCTCGCCGACGATCGC
Organism: Pseudoclavibacter sp. 8L; assembly: GCF_902506465.1. Classification (NCBI taxonomy): domain Bacteria; kingdom Bacillati; phylum Actinomycetota; class Actinomycetes; order Micrococcales; family Microbacteriaceae; genus Pseudoclavibacter; species Pseudoclavibacter sp. 8L. The sequence continues at coordinate 359,314 of NZ_LR733185.1, forward strand.
GATCAGCCGATTCACGCTCGGCCGCATGACTCCACGCTCGATCTGCGAGACGGCGCTGGCGGAGATGTCGAGGCGCCTTGCCAGCTCCCTGAGGGAGAGGCCGGCCTCCTCGCGGAGCACGCGGAGCCGGGCACCCAGCTCGGCGGCGTCCCCCGCTTGATCGGCGAGCGTCGAAGCAGCGGCGATCTCCGCGTCAGACCTGGGGGTGACGGTCTCTGGTTCTCGCACTGGTCACGCGCCTCTCGGCTCTGGGAACCCACAGAGTAGCAAGCGCGAGCTTCACACCGCCGGAAGCCGGAGCTCCGGCGGTGTGAAGGACGAGCTACGCCGTCGTCGGTCCCAGGTCCGGGTCAGTGGCCTCCGCGGCGGGCGCAGGCGCGACGACGTCGCTCTTCGGCACACCGTCGGTGTCGGCCGAGCTTCCCGCACGGTCGGTGGAGTCAGGGCCGCGGCGCTCGACGCCGACCGTCACCTGAGTGACGAGTGCTGCGATCGCACCCACCGCGACGAGCACCGGGGCGAGTGCCGCGGCGACGACGGTGACGGCGAGGCCAGCGGTCAGGGGGATCTCGAGGAGTGTCGTGCCGTCGTCGTTCTTGATGAACACGCGACGCACGTTGCCCTCGTGGATGAGCTCCTTGACCTTGCCGAGGAGGTTTTCCCCGGAGACCTTGAACTCTTCGTAGCCGCTCTTCTTTTCCGTCATGTGGTGCATCCCTTTCGTCGGTGATCTTGCGTTCGTTGGAACTGGGTCAGGCCATCTTGGAGTAGTCGGGCAGCTCCTGGATGGACCAGGAATTGCCGTCAGGGTCGGCGAAGTAGACGAAGCGCCCCCACGCCTGCTCGTCGATGTCGCTCACGGCGACGCCTCGGCTCTCGAGGTCGGCGTGCGCCTCCTCGATGGAGGCGACGACGCACTGAAGCGCACGCAGCGAACCTGCTGGCATGTCGCTGATGCCCACACCGAAGGCGATCGAGCAGGCGGAGCCGGGAGGAGTCACCTGCACGAACCGGATCTCGTCGCTCACCACCTGGTCGTGGTCGACCGGCCACCCCAGCGTCTCGCCGTAGAAGGCGCGCGAGCGGTCGACGTCGGCGACGGGAACGCCGACGAGTTCGATGCGGTACTCAACCATGATGATGCCCCTGATTCCCCTGGTGTGCCGTTCGGCCGAGACCGGTGGATGCCGGCGCGTCGACGGCGCAGCGTGCGGGCAATCTAGCACCGGCCGCCGACAGTTCCCGGAGGTGCTTTGACTGGGTCGCTCTCGGGTGTCAGCGAACCTCGCGCCAGGCCGCGAGTGCGGCTTCCCGACCTTCCTTCAGCCCAACGATGGGTTCCGGGTACTCGTCGCTGCCCGCCTCGGGGACCCATCGCTGCACGTAGGCCCCGTGCGGGTCGAATCGCTCAGCCTGGCGCTCCGGGTTGAAGACCCGGAAGTAGGGCGCCGCGTCCACACCGGAGCCTGCGACCCACTGCCAGTTGAAGGGGTTGGAGGCCTGGTCGGCGTCGACGAGCGTGTCCCAGAACCACTCCTCGCCGCGACGCCAGTCGGTGAGCAGGTGCTTGGTGAGGAACGAGGCGGTGACCATGCGGATGCGGTTGTGCATGCTGCCTGTGCGCCAGAGCTCTCGCATGCCGGCATCCACGATGGGGACCCCGGTGCTGCCGCGCTGCCAGGCGTCGAGTGCGTCGCGGTCGAGAGCGGGCCACGGGAAGTCCTCGTAGGCGGCTCGCCAGGGCCGCGTGTGCAGCTCCGGGAAGCTGTAGAGCGTGTGCCAGGCGAACTCCCGCCAGAGCAGCTCGCGACGGAAGGTCGCTGCGCCCTCGCCCGTGCGACCCTCGAGGGCGTGCCAGGCCTGGGCGGAGGAGATCTCGCCCCAGCGCAGGTGGGGGCTGAGCCGGCTCGTGCCCTCGAGGTCTGGCCGGTCGCGATCGGCCTTGTAGTCGCCGACGACCCCGTCGAGGAATGCCTCGAGACGCTCGTGGGCGCCGTGCTCACCGGGGGTCCACTCTTCGCGGAGGCCCTCGGCCCAGTCGGGTCGCGTGGGGAGCAGCTCCCAGGAGTCGAGGGGGTCGGAGTCGAGCGAGCTCGCCTTCGAGCCGTGGGGCAGCGCATCCGGTGCCTCGAGCGGCACGCGGGGCGGCTCGTGCTGGAAGCGGCTCTGGCAGGCGTTGGCGAAGGGCGTGTACACGCGGTAGGCCTCACCCTGACCGGTCTGGATCTGCCAGGGCTCGGTGAGGAGCGACCCGGGGAGGCTGTGCGCCTCGATTCCCCCGTCGACGAGGCCCTGCTTGATGCGAGCGTCGATCTCGCGCTCGGCCCCGCCGTAGCGCCGGTTCCAGACGACGAGCTCGGCGCCAGCGTCCTCCGCGACCGCTGGCACGATCTCCTCGGCCCTGCCGCGGCGCAGCAGGAGCGCCCCACCGATCTCCTCGAGGCGCTCGCGCAGGGCGAGCAGGCTGTGGTGCAGCCACCACTTCGCGGCGCCCCCGAGCGCGCGAACGCCGGGGGATTCCTCGTCGAGCACGAACAGGGCGATGACGGGCCCACCGCGCTCGAGGGCGACGTGCAGGGCCGGGTGATCGTGGATGCGCAGGTCGTCACGGAACCAGACGAGCGTTGGGGAGGCCATGCGGCAAGGCTATTGGGCGAACCTCGTTCGCTGGCTGGACGTGACGCTCGCCCGTGTCATCCCAGAGGAGCATGCTGCCGCGACCAGGGGTGGACGCGACCGAGCCGGGCGCGTCCGTAGCGTCGAGGACATGAACACCACACCCCCACTTGTCGCGAGCGTCGTCGACGTTCGGAAGATCTACGGCACCCACGGCAGCGTCGCCGCCCTCGACGGCGTCAGCCTCGGCATCAGAAGCGGTGAGTTCACGGCCATCATGGGCCCGAGCGGCTCCGGCAAGTCGACGCTCATGCACGTCATGGCCGGCCTCGACGGTGCCTCGTCCGGGCGCGTGTTCCTCGGCGACACCGAGATCACGGGCATGGGCGACGGCGAGCTGACGGTGCTGCGGCGCCGAGCGGTCGGCTTCATCTTCCAGGCCTTCAACCTCGTGCCCACACTGGATGTGCGCGGCAACATCATGCTGCCGTTCGACCTCGATGGCCGTACCGTCTCGCGCGACGAGGAGGCCTGGATCTCGCACCTCATCCAGACGCTCGGACTCTCGCAGCGTCTCGCGCACCGACCGTACGAGCTGTCCGGCGGGCAGCAGCAGCGGGTCGCCATCGCCCGGGCCCTCGCGACCCGGCCGAAGCTCATCTTCGCCGACGAGCCCACGGGGAACCTCGACTCCAGGACCGGCCGCGAGGTCCTCTCGCTGCTCTCGACGGCGAGCAGCCAGTACGGCCAGTCGATCGCGATGGTGACGCACGACCCGATCGCCGCGAGCCACGCCGACCGCGTCGTCTTCCTCGCCGACGGCAAGGTCGTCGCCGATCGTCCGCGCACGAGCGCCGCCGAGATCGCGAACCTCATGCTCTCCATGGAGACGGCAGCATGAGTGCCACGAGCACCGCATCTGCGGCCCAGGCAAGCAGCGCCGCCAAGGCGCAGCGCGCCCCCGAGTCCCAGCAGAGCAGCGGAGGCGCCGCCGTCGTGCTCGTCTCCGCCCTCTCGGCGGCCTTCGGCACGGTGCTGATCATGATCGTCGCCGACCTGGCCGCCTACTTCGACGCGATGGGCCTCAGCGAGATCGGCGCCCTCGCCAGCGTGCTCGGCACGGTTGCAGCGCTGTTCTTCGCGATCGCGCTCTTCGTGGGCGCCGTCGTCACGTCGAACTCGGTCGCCACCGTGATCGCCGGACGCACCAAGGAGATCGCGCTGCTGCGCCTGATCGGGGCATCTGGTCGGTCGCTGCGCCGGCGCACCGTCCGCGAAGGGCTCGTCCAGGGCGCCTCGGGTGCTGTTGCCGGGGCCTCCCTCGGTGTCGGGCTGACGGCCCTCGGCGCGCAGCTCGCCATCACGAACGGCGCGCTCGACCCGTTCCCGTTCCCGATCGTGCACCCGGCGATCCTGGCGCCCGTCATCGCCGTCACGGCGGCGACCGTCATCGCGTCCTGGGTCGGCTCGCGCCGGGTCCTCACGGTCTCGCCGATCGCGGCCACCTCGTCCAGCGCAGAGCCCACCATGCAGGAGCTCCGCGCCGGTCGCGGACGCAGCATCACGGCGACGATCCTCATCGCCCTCGGCACCGCCATGCTCATCGGCGGCGTGTTCCTCGGCCTGCAGAGCTCGAGCGGCGTGCTCGTGAGCGTCGGCGGCGGCATGCTCTCGTTCGTCGGCGTCATCGTCGGCGCTCCCGTCATCCTCCCGCCCCTCATGAGCCTCGTGGGCAGCGCCCTCGGTCGCGGCCCGGTGCCGCGCCTCGCCGCCGCCAACGCCGTGCGCAACCCCGCGCGCAGCAGCCGCGCCGTCATCGGCCTCGTGATCGGCATCACGCTCGTCACCATGTTCGCGGTTGCCAGCGAGACCTTCCGCGCCATCACCCTCCGGTTCGGGCAGATGGAGCCCGAGATGTACGCCGCCTTCGAGCAGGTCATCGACGTCACGACCGCCATCATGAGCGTGCTCCTCGGCTTCTCCGTGCTGCTCGCCGCCGTCGGCATGGTCAACACGCTCTCCTTGAGCGTCATGCAGCGTCGGCGGGAGCTCGGGCTGCTGCGAGCGCTCGGCTTCACCGTCGGCCAGGTGCGGCGGATGATCGTGACCGAGGCGGTTGCCATGATCGCCTCATCCGCGCTCTTCGGTCTGCTCCTCGGAGTGTTCTACGGGTGGGTCGGCGCCCAGGCCACCTTCGGGTCGCTCGTCGGACAGCTCGTCCTGCCCAGCATCCCGTGGGTGACCGTCGCCGCCGTGCTGCTTGTGACGCTGCTCATCACCGTCGCCTCGTCGCTGCTGCCGGCTCGTCGAGCCACCCGAGTGTCGCCCGTCGCGGCGCTCGCCGTCGACTGAGGCGCTGACGCCGGTTGTGACGCGCTGACGCCGGTTGTGACGCGCTGACGCCCGTTGTGAGGCGCTGACGTCGGCGGCCTCCGCTAGTGCCCGGCCACGTGCTCCCGCTCGAAGGCCCCGCGCTCCCGCCCGCCCGCAGAGTTGTGGCCCGGTGCTGCTCCCGATCACGGGAGCAGCACCGGGCCACAACTCTGCGCTCGGGCCGGCTCGGGCCGGCTCGGGCCGGCTCGGGCCGGCTCGGGCCGGCTCGGGCCGGCTCGGGCAGGCTCGGGCAGGCTCGGGCAGGCTCGGGCCGGCGCGCGGACAGGCTCCGGAGCGCGCGGACGCTACTACGGCAGTGTGTGACCGGCCGCCGTGAAGATGCGGTAGTACTCCTCGCGCGTCAGATGCACATCCGAGCCCGCGGCCGACTCGGAGACGCGCGATGGGGTAGTCGTGCCGAGAACCACCTGGATGTTCGCGGGGTGACGTGTGATCCAGGCCGTTGCGATGCCCATCGGCGTGACGCCGTACTTGTCGGCGAGCGCCTCGAGCACGTCGTTGAGCTCGGCGAAGTGCTCGCGGTCGCCGAGGAAGACGCCGTCGAAGAACCCCTTCTGGAACGGCGACCACGCCTGGAGGGTGATGCCGTTGAGGCGCGCGTAGTCGAGCATGCCGTTGTCACGGTCGATGGACTGGTCGAGGCCGACCATGTTGGCGGCGATTCCCGACGCGATGATCGGAGCGTGGGTGATGCTGAGCTGCACCTGGTTGATGATGAGGGGCTGCGCGACCACCGACTTCAGCAGCTCGACCTGACCGGGTGTGTGGTTGGAGACGCCGAAGTGGCGGACCTTGCCGCGGTTGTGGAGCTCGTTGAACGCCGTCGCCACCTCCTCGGGCTCGACGAGGGTGTCGGGGCGGTGCAGCAGGAGCACGTCGAGGTACTCGGTGCCGAGGGCCTCGAGCGACTCGTCGACCGTGCGCAGGATGTGCTCGGCGGAGAAGTCGAAGTAGCCCTCGCGGATGCCCACCTTCGACTGGATGAGCACCTTCTCGCGCTCGGCGGGGGACAGGCGGATGGCCTGGCCGAAGCGACGCTCGCAGGCGTGGCGCTCGCCGCCGTAGATGTCGGCGTGGTCGAGGACGTTGACGCCCGCGTCGAGGGCCGTGCCCACGAGGGTGCGCAGCTGCTCGTCGTCGAGGTCCATGATGCGCATGAGACCGAGGACGATGCTCGAGGCACGCACGTCGGTCTGGGGGAGAGTGAAGGTCTTCATGCGGGCATCATCTCAAGTCGCCTCCCGCCGAACCTGGTCGTCGCGGAGCGTCACAGTCGTTCCCCTCGGAGCCGCGCGCGCCTACCCTTTCGGCACAGCATCCGCTGCCGCCCCGGGGGCTGGCTTCGTTCGAAGCCATCGCCGAGGTCACCCCTGGAAGAGGGAGCATCATGTCGGCACAGACTCGCATCGACCCACGCGGGCCGCGGTTCGGGGCAGCGATCACGGCTGTCCTGCTCCTCGTCACCGTCTTCCTCGGCCTCGTCGCCCCGGCGGCGGAGACGGTGGCAGGCAGGCTCGTGCAGCCCGGCTTCCTCCTGCTCGTCGCCCTGACGGCGCTCTTCGCGTGGGGCGCGTTCGCGGGCATCCAGCGGCACCCCTACGGGCGTCTCTTCGCCGCGGTGATCCGACCGCGGCTCGCGCCACCCGCCGAGACGGAGGAGGCGGCGCCGCCGACGTTCGCGCAGGGAGTCGGGTTCGCGGTGACCCTCGTCGGCGTCGTGCTGCACGTGCTCGGTGTTCCGCTCGCCGTGCCGGTGGCCGCCGGTGCGGCCTTCATCGCGGCCTTCCTGAACGCCGCCTTCGGCTATTGCCTGGGGTGCCAGCTGTACGTCCTGCTCCTCCGGGTCGGCGTCATCCGCCCGCGCGGCGTGCGGGCCTGAGGGAGGCGCCCGTGGATGCCTCGCTCGCCGTCATGGTGCTCGTGGGACTCGTCGTCTTCGCCAGCGTCATCGGCGTCGTCCTGCAGCGGACGAACGGTCGCCTGAAGACCTCGCGTGCCCCAGCCGGTGCAGCCGCGGGGGCCGCCGACCTGCACCTCCTCGGGGCCGGCGTCGAGCCGGGGGACAGCGCCACGGTCATCCTCTTCTCCACGGAGTTCTGCGCGAGGTGCCCCGCCACGAAGCGGATGCTCGACCAGCTCGCCGCGACGGCCCCCGGCGTCGTCGTGGCCGAGGTCGACCTCACCGACCGTCAGGATCTGGCCAGGAGCTACGACGTACGGCAGACGCCGACCGTGCTGGTGCTCGACGCCGACGGCAAGCGGGTCGCGCGCATCGGCGGGCCTCCGAGACGAGCTGAGCTCGAGGCGCAGCTCCTGCAGCTCAGCTCGTGACGCGAACGCCCGCGGATCTGACCTCCGAACCCCCGAGTGTGGGAGGCTGAGCGCGTGGACGGATCAGTGGTGTTGCTCGTGATCATGGCGCTTGTGCTCATCGTCGCCGTCGTCGGGTGGGTCGCGCGACGAGGGGTGAGCCGCTTCGACGGCGAAGGCGAGCCCGAGCCCGAGCAGTCCGAGATCGACCTCGAGCTCCTGCCCGAGGATGTGCTGCCCGGCCGCCGCGCGACGATCGTGCTCTTCACCGCCCCCGACAGTGCGGAGTGCGCCGCCACGAGATGGATGCTGCAGGACGTTGCAGCCACCTCGGCGGGGGTTGTGCTCGCGGAAGTCGACACGAGCATCCGCCCCGAACTCGTGCTGCCCTACGACATCGTCGTGACCCCGACGGTGCTGCTCCTCGACGCCGACGGGAACCGCGCCGGTCGCTTCGACGGGTCCCCGCTGCGTGAGTCGGTGGAGGCGCAGCTCATCGAGCTCAGCGTGCGCTGAAGGCGCGTCGGGGGTGTCGACGCGGGCCGGCGCCCAGGCTGTCACCGTCAAGTATTGAAGGGCCAGAAGTCGAAGCTCGCCGAGTGCGCGAGCGCGTCTCGGAGCAGGAAGAAGCCGACGAGGGCGATGATCCAGGCCGTGTTCTCCGCGGCGTTTCGGCTCAGCCAGTCGGCGAGCCGGCGAAGGCGGGGCTCGACCGCGCGTCGAGCGGCGACGCGGCCGAGGAGCAGCAGCAGTGCCGGCGCGACCATGACCACGCAGTAGGCGGCGAGGAGCGGAGTCGACCCGGCGATACCGAGCCCGGAGCCTGTGAGGAGGCCGACCGCCGCCAGGTACGGGATCATCGTCGCGAGCTCGATGAGCCCCGCCGCCAGCGCGAGCGCGATGACGGTCACGGGTGGGCCGTCTCCGAGTGCGCGGTCGCGCCAGCGGGCGAGCCTGCCCTTGGCGGGCTTCGCCGACTCCCCGGGGTGTTCCGGCTGCGCGCCTCCCGGCAGAGCGCTCCCGTCCTGTGCGGCCCCGGCCGCGACCCGGTCCCGCTTCTTGGTCGGCATGCAGATGCCCACAACGAGCAGTCCGCCGCCGACCACCAGCTGAATGGCGTAGGCCGTCGGGGTCTCGAGCACCGCGGCCGCGTTCTCCAGGAAGGCGGACGCCCCGGCCGTCAGGGCGAGCCCGACGAGGAAGTAGAAGCCGGCGATCGTCCCCAGGTAGGTGAGGATGCGCCCGAAGCGGATGCGGCCGGGCGCGAGCAGGAAGAAGATCGGGATGAGGAGCGTGCCCGCGCTCAGGCTGTCGACGAGCGCGAGACCGAGGAGCGAGAGCAGGAGTTCAGTGGACATGCCGCAACCCTCCTGTGCACGGGCTCCCGGCCGCATCCGCTGAAGGATGCCAGCCGCGGTGCTCGCGTACATCGTTCGGGTGACCGCGCGTGGGCGTCCGTGTGCTGGGATGGTGCCATGACCGAACCGCAGAGCGCCGTCGCGCCGGGAACCCGGCACCTCCGCGCCGGTTGGCGGCCCGACGAGGATGCGACGACCACGCTCTTCGCGATCGCGGCTGCCGTCTTGCTGGCGCTCTTCGACTCGCCTCAGCACATCGCGCTGAGCCTCGGTGCGGTTGCGCTCGGTGGGCTGGCGCTCACCCAGAAGCGGCGGTTCCCCGTGCTCGTGCTGCTCGTCTGCGTGACCGTGTCGGTGTCCGCTTTCGTGTTCGTGGGCGTGATCGGCGGGGCCGTCCTGGTGCTGGATGCCCTCTATATCGTCGGCCGGTACAGCCCGCCGGCGGCGCTCCGAGCGGTGCAGGTGCTCGTCGCGGTGGCCGTGGTGGCGGCTTTCGCCGTGCCCGTGCTGCTCGGCGAGGCGCTGCGGCAGGGCGTGTTCTTCGGGCTGCAGGCCCTCGCGATCTTCGGCACGCCGCTCTGGTGGGCGAGCTCGGTGCGTCAGAGCGCGGAGCTCGCGCGGGTGCAGGAAGCTCGCGCCGACGACGCCGAGCGTCTGCTCGTGCTGGAGCGGGAGGAGGCGGTGCGCGACGAACGCGAGCGCATGGCCCGCGACCTCCATGACGTGGTGGCGGCCAACCTCTCGGCGATCGCCATCACCTCGGAGGCGGCTCTCGCGGGGTCCGGCGTGCGAGGCCGGGAGGCGGGGGCGCTGCAGGCGATCCGCGACTCGGCCCTCGACGGGCTCGACGAGATGCGGTCGATGATCCTCATCCTCCGAAGTGGCGCCGGCGATGGGGAGGTCGCGGCGCCGCCGAGGCTGGCTCAGGTCGCGGAGCTCGTGGCCTCGGCGGACTCGGTCGAGGCGAGCATCGTCGGGGAGGTGCCGAGCGCATCCGCCGCCACGGAGCAGGCCCTCGCCCGTGTGGTGGCCGAGGCCGTCTCGAACGCCGGGCGGCACTCGCCGGGCGCCGTCGTCGAGGTGCGCTTCGAGGAGCGGGCTGACTGGCTCTCCGTCGTCGTGACCTCGACGGGCGGCACCCGGATGCAGGCAGCGCCGGGCACGGGCAACGGGCTCGGTCTCATCCGCGAGCGGGCGGAGCGCCTCGGCGGCCACCTCGAGGCTGGGCCGACGCCAGACGGTGCTGGGTGGCGAGTCGCAGCGACCGTGCCGCGCACCGCGGGCGCGAGGGCGCAGACCACTGAACGACCTGAGGGGAGCACATCGTGACCGAGGAGATCGACGGACCCATCCGTGTGCTCGTCGCCGACGACCACGCCGCGATCCGGGCCGGGCTGCGGCTGCTGCTCGAGGCCCACGGCATCGAGGTCGTGGGCGAGGCCGGCGACGGGGCCGCGGCGATCAGGAACGCGCGGGCCCTGCGACCCGACGTCGTGCTCATGGACGTCCGCATGCCGGGGACCGACGGCATCGAGGCGACGCGAGCCATCGTCGCCGACTCGCTCGCGCAGGTGCTGGTGCTCACCACCTTCGACCTCGACGAGTACGTGTTCGGCGCCGTCCGGGCAGGGGCTGCCGGGTTCCTGCTGAAGACGACGTCGGGGCCGGCCCTCCAGGCCGCAGTCGAGGCGGTGGCTCGGGGCGAGGGAGCCCTGTCGCCGGAGGTGACACGGCGTCTCCTCGATCGCTTCGCGCAGACGGCTGACGGCGCTCCGACGCCGACTCCCGAGGTGCCCGGGCTCGCCGAGCTCACGGCGCGAGAGCGGGAGGTGCTCTCCGCGCTGGGCGAGGGGCTGTCGAACTCCGGCATCGGCCAGCGGATGCACATCAGCGCCTCCACGGCGAAGACCCACGTCTCGCGGGTCCTTGCGAAGCTCGGCGTCGTGTCCAGGATGGAGGCCGCCGTGCTCGCGCGTCGGGCTGGCCTCAGCGACTGACGCGCGCCCGCATCCGCGAGACGGGGTCCTGGCGACGTCGAAGGTCTGCTCCGTCTTGCTCTGCGAGAAGGCCTCGTGCTCGACGCGCGGAGCTCTCGCGGTGCGCGCGGCGCCCGACTAGGGTTTTTCCGTGACGACTGAACGGGTGCGGTGGGGAATTCTCGGGGCGGGCAACATCGCGAGGACCTTCGTGGGCGACCTCGTGGCGCAGGGCCTGGAGGTGGCGGCGGTCGCGTCTCGGGATGCGAGGCGCGCGGCCGAGTTCGCCGCTGAGCTGTCGATTCCGACCTCCTACGGCAGCTATGAGGCGCTGGTCGCCGACCCCGGCGTCGACGTCATCTACATCGCGACGCCGCAGGCGTTCCACGCCGAGCAGGCGCTGCTCGCGATCGACGGAGGGAAGCCGGTGCTCGTGGAGAAGTCGTTCACCAACGACGCCCCCGAAGCCGAGCGGGTCGTCGCGGCGGCCCGCGCCAAGGGCGTGTTCGCGATGGAGGCCATGTGGACGCGCTTCCTGCCGACGGCCGACGCGATCGGCGACGTCCTCGAGCGCGGTTCGATCGGCGAACTCGTGAGCGTCTCCAGCTCGCATTTCCAGAACCTCGACGTGGCCCCGACGAGCCGCCACGGGAACCCCGAGCTCGGCGGTGGCGTCATGGCCGACCTCGGCGTCTACGGCGTCTCCTTCGCCTCGAGGTATCTCGGCGAGCCCACCTCGATGCTCGTCGACGGCGAGGCCTCGGAGCTCGGGGTCGATCTCTCCGCCTCCGTGCTCCTGCGGCATGGTGCCGGCCGCACCTCGGCGACCCTCACGCGCATGGATGCGCCCGGCTCGAACCGCGCGGCCGTCGTCGGCTCGGACGGCTGGATCGACATCGACTCGGTCTTCTACGCGTCGACCTCGTTCACGGTCTACGACGGCGGCCGAGGGCAGCGCGAGCTCCTCCGCTTCGACAAGCCGCAGCACGTGGGTCGCGGCATGCAGTTCCAGGCGCTCGAGGTCGAACGGTGCCTCAGCGCCGGCGAGCTCGAGAGCCCGCGCATGCCGCTCGACGAGTCGATCGCCATCATGCGAACGCTCGACCAGGTGCGGGCGCGCATCGCGGCCGCTCGTTCCAGCTCGGTCTCGCGCTAGGAGCTCGACCAGACCCCGAGCTCGTTGCCCGCCGGGTCGGTGAAGTGGAATCGGCGGCCACCGGGGAACTCGTACGGCCCGCTCACGACCTCGCCGCCGGCCGCGCGCACCTGCGCGACGCTCGCCTCGAGGTCGTCGGAGTAGAGCAGCACAAGCGCCCCGCCTGGAGTGACCTGGGGGTCGAGTCGGAAGCCGCCCACCTCGTCGGTGGCGTCACCGCCGGGCCGTCGGATGCCGACGTAGTTGGGGCCGGGGCCGTAGTCGTTGAAGCTCCACCCGAAGGCATCGCCGTAGAACTGCTTGGCCACGGCGAGGTCGGTGACTCCGAACTCGAGGTAGTCGATGGAATGGTGGGCGCGGGCGGCTGGTTCCGTCATGCGAACCAGTCTGCCCGCAGCCACCGACAATTCACCGTCGCCTGGCAGGAGATCAGCTCGCCGCGGCGAGCTCCGCGAGCACCTCGCCAGCGGCGATGGGGCTCCCAGCCTCGGCGCGCTGGCGGAGGACGCCAGCGGCCGTGACCTGAACAGGCGTCTCCATCTTCATGGCCTCGACGACCGCGACGGCAGTCCCCGCCTCGACTTCGGCGCCGTCCTCCACGAGCCAGCGCAGGAGCGTGCCCGCCATGGGGGCCGTGACCGACGAGCCGGACTCGCTGCCAGCATCCGCTGCCCCTGCAGAACCTGCCGCACCGGCAGGCGACGCCGCGGCAGCCGAGCCGCCGGCGGCGAAGAGCGTCGCAGGGAGCCGGAGGGCGACGCGGCGGCCGTCGAGCTCAACCCACGTCGAGACCACGGAGGGGCCACTCGGCTCGACGGCGAGCGCCTGCTCGGGGACCCGCTCGGCGAAGGTCGTCTCGATCCACTGCGTGTGCACGCCGAAGCCGGGGACGCCCTCGGCGCTCTTGCCGCCGATGAAGTCCGGGTCGTCGAGCACCGCGCGGTGGAAGGGCAGCACCGTCGGCACGCCTTCGACCTCGAACTCGGCGAGGGCGCGGCGCGCGCGGCGCAGCGCCTCCTCGCGGGTCGCGCCGGTGACGATGAGCTTCGCCAGCATGGAATCGAACTGGCCGGAGACCACGGAGCCCGTCTCGACGCCCGAGTCGACGCGGACGCCCGGTCCGGACGGTGCGCGGAACAGCGAGATGGTGCCCGGCCCCGGGAGGAAGCCGCGCGCCGGATCCTCGGCGTTGATGCGGAACTCGAGCGAGTGCCCGCGGGGTGCGAACTCGGCTGCGTCGAGCGTGAGCCCGTCGGCGATGCGGAGCTGCTCGACGACGAGGTCGACACCCGCGGTCTCCTCGGTGACGGGGTGCTCGACCTGCAGGCGCGTGTTGACCTCGAGGAACGAGATGACGCCGTTCGCGTCGAGGAGGAACTCGACGGTGCCAGCGCTGCGGTAGCCGGCGGCCGCGCAGATGTCGCGGGCCGAGGTGTGGATGCGCTCCCGCTGCTCCGCGGTCAGGAAGGGGGCAGGTGCCTCCTCGACGAGCTTCTGGTTGCGGCGCTGCAGCGAGCAGTCGCGGGTGCCGACGACGACGACGTTGCCGTGCTCGTCGGCGAGCACCTGCGCCTCGATGTGGCGCGGCGACTCGAGGAACTGCTCGACGAAGCACTCGCCCCTGCCGAAGGCGGCGACGGCTTCTCGCCCGGCTGCGGCGAAGAGCTCCTCGACCTCGTCGAGGCGGCGCGCGACGCGCAGGCCGCGGCCACCGCCGCCGAACGCGGCCTTGATCGCGATGGGGAGTCCGTGCTCCTCCGCGAAGGCGCTCGCCTCTGCGGGGGAGTCGACGGGGCCGCTGGTTCCGGCGACGAGCGGCGCGCCGACTTGCTCGGCGAGGCGGCGGGCCGAGATCTTGTCGCCGAGCAGCTCGATCGCCTCGGGAGACGGGCCGATCCAGACGAGGCCCGCCCCCTCGACGGCGCGCGCGAATTCGGCGTTCTCGGAGAGGAAGCCGTAGCCCGGGTGCACGGCGTCGGCACCCGTGGATGTCGCAGCAGCAAGCAGCTTCTCGGTATCGAGGTACGTGTCCCGCGAGGTCGCGCCCTCGAGCGGCACGGCCTCGTCGGCGAGGCGCACGTGAAGCGCATCGGCGTCGCCGTCGGCGTACACGGCGACGGAGGCGACCCCGTAGTCGGCGCAGGCGCGGGCGACGCGCACGGCGATCTCGCCGCGGTTCGCGATGAGGACCTTGGTGATGCGGGTCATCGGAGTTCTCCTGAGGTCTGGGTGCGTGGGGTCTGGGTGCGTGGCTGGTTGCCGCGCGGTTCGACGATGCGGAATCGCACCGTCGCGCCGACGGGCAGCTGGCCCGCGAGGGGGAGGTCGTCGGTGATGACGGCGCCGAGCACGGGGTAGCCGCCGGTGAGGGGGTGGTCGGCGAGGAAGAGCACCGGCTGCCCGTTCGGGGGCATCTGGATCGCGCCGCTGACGCAGCCCTCGCTGGGCAGCTCGCCGCTCTTCACTCGGGTGAGGGCGTCGCCGTCGAGTCGCACGCCGACCCGGTTCGATTGCGGCGTCACCTGCCAGTCCTGGCCCGTGAAGCGCTCGATCTCCTCGGCGGAGAACCAGTCGTCGCGGGGGCCGAGCACGATGCGCAGCTCGACGGTCTCGCCGCCGGCTCGGGGAAGCTCGCGCGGCGGGGCGTCCGCGACGGGGCTGGCAGCGAGGAGGGTGGCGTGGGGCGCGAGGACGCTGAGCAGGTCGCCGGCTTTCAGCGCGTCGGGGCCGAGCCCCGCGAGGAGGTCGGTCGCGAGGCTCTCGAGCACCGGGGGCGCGCCGAACCCGCCGCGCACCGCGAGGTAGCTGCGCACTCCGGCGGCGGGGGAGCCGAGCTGCAGTTCGTCGCCGTCGTCCAGCGCGAACGCCGCTCCGAATGGGGCGGTGCGGGGAAGGGTGCCTGACACGGTCAGGGGCACCTCGGCGCCCGTCACCGCCACGACCTGCGGGCCGTGCGCCCGCACCAGGAGGCCGCCGTAGGCGACCTCGAGGGTGGGGGCCTCCGCAGCGCTGCCGACGAGGCGGTTCGCCTGGCGGTGGGCTGGCGCATCCAGTGCCCCGGAGGCGGAGACGCCCATGCTGGCGTAGCCGTCGCGTCCGAGGTCCTGGAACAGGGTCTGCAGGCCAGGGGACAGCACTTCGAGGGCGGAGGGGCTGTCGCTCGTGTCGACCGCACCCGCTGGTGTGGCCCCTCGGGCACTGTGTGCTCGGTCCTCGCTCACGCTCGCGCGGGCCCTCGTGGCGGCGACGCTGAACGTGACGAGATCACCTGGCGCCATGAACGCGGCCGGGTCGCGGTCGAGGTCCCACATGGGCACCTCGGTGGTGCCGATGAGCTGCCACCCGCCGGGGCTCTCGCGCGGGTAGACGCCGCTGTATGTGCCTGCCAGCGCGACGGAGCCCGCGGGGATGCGGGTGCGGGGCGTCGCCCGGCGTGGCACGTCGAGCACGGGGTCGTCGCCTGTCAGGTACGCGAAGCCGGGAGCGAAGCCCACGAACCCGACCGTGAAGGTCGAGCTCGTGTGGCGGCGCACGACTTCGTCAGTGGAGAGGCCGAGGAGCTCGGCGACCTCCGCGAGGTCCTCACCGTCGTACCGCGTCGGGATCTCGAGACGCCTCGGCTGTCCCGTGCGCACGCCGCTGAGGTCGGCTGCCGCGGCGGCGGCCTCGATCTCCTCGGCGGTGACCCGGGCTGGCCGGAACGGGACGAGCAGGGTGCGCGCACCCGGCACCATCTCGCCGACACCGGGGATGCGCAGTGCGGTCAGGGCGTCGAAGAGCGCGATCGTCTCGTCGAGGCTGTTGCACTCGATGAGGACCGCATCGTCGCGGGCGGTGAGGACTCTCATGGGGTCAGGCCAGCTTTCCGGCGGCTGCCGGGGCGGCTGCGAACGGGCGCAGCTCCACGCCGGCCTCCGTGAGCGCGAGCCGCACCTGCTTCGCCATGTCGGTTGCCCCTGGGCTGTCGCCGTGCACGCAGATCGAGTCGGCCCGCAGCTCGAGAGTGCTGCCGTCGATCGCCTCCAGCAGGCCCTCGGTCGCGAGGCGCACCATACGCTTCGCGACCTTGTCGACGTCGTGCAGCACGGCGCCGGGCTCCCGACGGGAGACGAGCGTGCCCTGCGGCGTGTACGCGCGGTCGGCGAAGGCCTCGATCGCGGTGGGGATGCCCGCCTCGGTGGCGAGGCGGAGCACGGCCGAGCCCGGCATGCCGAGGAGCACGAGGCTCGGGTCGACGAGGCGAACGGCCTCGACGACGTCCGCCGCCTGCCGCTCGTCGTGCACGATCGTGTTGTAGAGGGCCCCGTGCGGCTTGACGTAGCTCACGCTGGTCCCCTCGGCGGCGGCGAGTGCCTGCAGGGCGCCGATCTGGTAGACCACATCGGCCACGAGGTCGTCGGAGGCGACGTCGATGTTGCGACGCCCGAAGCCGGCCAGGTCGCGGTAGCCGACGTGCGCGCCGATCGCGACCCCCGCATCCGCCGCCCCCTTGACGGTGGCGCGGATGGCGCGCGGATCGCCGGCGTGGAACCCGCAGGCGACGTTCGCGCTCGTGACGATGCCGAGCATCTCCTGGTCGTCGCCCAGGGTCCAGCGGCCGAAGCCCTCGCCGAGGTCGCTGTTGAGGTCGATGGAGCGTGTGTTCATGTGGTCAGCCTTTCGCTCGGGATACGGATCAGGTGTTGAGGAGGTCGAAGATCGGTCCGACCGCGTTGACGGCCATGTACCAGGTGATGAGCGTCGCGAGCGTGCCGATGATGAGCAGCCACTTCGGGTACTTCGCGCCGCCCAGCTTCGACGGGCGGAACCAGCCGATGTACATGAACAGGGTGAGGCCGATCGGCAGGATGAGGCCGTTGAAGCCACCGACGAACACGAGGAGCGTTGCGGGCGGAGTGCCGATCGACAGGTAGATGGCCAGCGAGAAGAGGATGAATCCGACGGTCCAGAAGTCAGCGGCGCGGCCGGCGATGCGCTTCGAGAAGACCGGCAGGAACGACACCGAGGTGTACGCGGCGCCGATGATGCTCGTGAGGGCGGCGAGCCAGAAGATGGCGCCGAAGATGCGGAAGCCAGCCTCGCCGGCTGCTGCCTGGAAGGCGTCTGCTGCCGGGTTGAGGGTCGTGTCGAGCACGACGCCGCTCGCGACGACGCCGAGGATGGCGAGGAACAGCACGTAGCGCATGATGCCCGTGATGACGATGCCGGTCACAGCCGCGCGGTTGACTTCCTTGATGTGCTCCGGTCCGGCGTTGCCGGAGTCGAGCAGCTTGTGCGCCCCCGAGTAGACGATGTACCCGCCGACGGTGCCGCCGACGATCGTCGTGATGGTCGCGAAGTTGATGGTGTCGGGGAGGACGGTCTGGCGGAGTGCGTCGCCGATGGGCGGCTGCGCGACGATGGCGACGATGACCGTGAGGATGATCATGGCGATACCGGCCACGATGACGACCCGGTCCATGACGATGCCGGCGCGCTTGATGAGGAAGATGGCGATCGCGATGGCGGCGCTGATGACGGCGCCGACCTTGACGTCGAGGCCGAGCAGCACGTTCAGGCCGAGCCCGGCGCCGCCGATGTTGCCGATGTTGAAGACGAGGCCGCCGATGACGATGAGCACGGCGAGCACGTAGCCGCTGCCGGGGAGGGCGTCGTTGGCGAGGGCGCTCGCGCGCTTCCCGGAGAGCGTGATCATGCGCCAGATGTTGAGCTGCACGGCGAGGTCGATAAGCACCGAGATGAGGATGCCGAAGGCGAACGCGGCGCCGAGCTGCTGGGTGAAGGTCGCCGTCTGGGTGATGAAGCCGGGGCCGATGGCCGAGGTGGCCATGAGGAAGAGCGCGCCGACCAGCGAGGTGCGGCGAGCTTTGGCGTACTGCTTGAGCTTCTCCGGGGTGCTCGCCTCGTCGGCGGCAGAAGAGCCGGACGCTGGGGACGCCGGGGAAGCGGGAGGAGGTGTGGAGGTCATGACTCGTTCCAGTTCGGTAGGGGAGCAGCGAGTGATTGCGGCAACCCTACGGTTGTTCAACGCTGAGCAACAGATTGTTCAACGATAGACGCGTAAATGTCTTGTTACAAGATGTATCGGGCAGATTTCGTGTAACGGGTCGCCGCGAAGCGCCGCCGGTAGAGTGCGAAGCGTGAACGCAGCCGACGAGACCCTCGACAGGGCGGAACGAGCGGCCTCGAGCCTCCGCCAGATGATCGTCACCGGCGAGATCGTGCCAGGGCAGCGCCTCTCGGAGAGCGCCATGACCGAGCGACTCGACGTCTCGCGCAACACCCTCCGCGAGGCATTCCGCATGCTCACGGCGGAGCGACTGCTCACCCGGCGCCCCAACGCGGGCGTCTTCGTGGCCATCCCCTCACTGGCCTCGATCCTCGACATCTACCGCGTTCGACGCATGATCGAGGTGCAGGCCCTGCGCGCCGCCCCGGGGCGGCACCCAGCCGGGGCGCGGATGCGCGAGGCCGTCGAGCACGCCATCCGAGGGCGAGAGGCCGGCGACTGGGCGGCGGTCGGAACCGCCAACATGGCATTCCACACGGCGATCGTCGCGCTCGCGGACAGCGAGCGCCTCGACCGCGTCTACGCGAACGTCTCAGCGGAGCTCCGGCTCGCATTCGGCTTCCTCGAGGACCTCGAGTATCTGCACGCGCCCTACATCGAGCTCAACCAGCGCGTGCTGGAGCTCCACCTCGCCGGCGATACGGCCGGGGCGGCGGAGGCCCTCGACGAGTACCTCGTGCGCTCTGAGCGCACCGTGCTCGCCGCCTACGCGCGCATCGCCCCAGCGCCGACGCTCTGACCCGACGACCTGAACCGAAGACCGACTCGTCGCCTCGAGTCGCACCCAACCCGAAGGAGTCCGCCGTGTCTCTCACCGCTCTGGTCGTCCGCCACGTCGTCTTCGAGGACCTCGGGCTGCTTCGTGACGTGCTCACTGAGCGCGGCTACGGCATCCGCTACCTCGAGGCCGGGCAGGACGAGATCACTGCCGAGCTGCTCGTCGATGCCGACCTCGTCGTGGTGCTCGGCGGGCCGATCGGGGTGGGGGATGCGGAGCGATACCCGTTCCTGACTCCCGAGATCGCCGCCATCAGGGCTCGCGTCGAAGCAGACCGGCCCACGCTGGGCGTGTGCCTCGGGGCACAGCTCATGGCGGCAGCCATGGGTGCGGCGGTCGCGCCGACGGGGCGAGTCGAGATCGGCTTCTCGCCGCTCACGCTGACCCCGGATGGGGCAGCTTCGGTGTTGGGCGGCCTCGCTGACGTGCCGGTGCTGCACTGGCACGGCGACCAGTTCGAGATCCCCGCGGGAGCCGAGCGACTCGCCGAGACCCCCGGCTTCCCGAACCAGGCGTTCGCCGCGGGCCGGAACCTGCTCGGCCTGCAGTTCCACCTCGAGGTCGACCCGCGGATGGTCGAGACCTGGCTCATCGCGAACGCCTACGAGCTGGCGATTCACAAGCTCGATCCGCGGGAGATCCGGGCGGATGCGCTCGCGATCACGCCACGACTCACGGCCGCCGCGCGGACAGTCGTCGGTGGCTGGCTCGACGCGCTCGATCCCGTTGCCGCCGGCGGGGACGAAGACGGCGGGAACGAAGCCAGCGGGAACTAGGCCGGGGAGCCCGCGCCCGCCCGTGCGCTTTCCGTGGGACGAGGGTGGGGCATCCCGCGCGGCACGACAAGCGGCCCGCCCGTGATGGGGTCTTCGATGACGACGTTCGGCAGGCCGTAGATCTCCTCGACCCGCTCGCTCGTCACGACGTCGCGGGGTGTGCCGGAGGCGAGGATGCGCCCGTCGCGCATCGCGATGATGTGATCGGCGTAGCGCGCGGCGTGGTTGAGGTCGTGCAGCACGGCGACGATCGTGCGGCCCTGCCGGTTGAGGTGCGCGAAGAGCTCCATGAGCTCGACCTGGTGCGCGATGTCGAGGAACGTCGTCGGCTCGTCGAGCAGGAGGAGCTCGGTCTCCTGCGCGAGGACCATCGCGACCCAGACCCGCTGGCGCTGGCCGCCGGAGAGCTCGTCGACGCGTCTCGACGCCAACTGCAGGGTGCCTGTCGCGTCGAGGGCATCGCGGACCGCTCGCTCGTCGGACTCGGACCATTGGCGCAGGAGACGCTGGTGCGCGAACCTGCCGCGGCCGACGAGGTCGGCGACGGTGATGCCATCCGGAGCCAGGGCCGACTGCGGCAGCAGGCCGAGGCGACGGGCGACGTCCTTCGCCCGCATGCTCGTGATGGCCTTCCCGTCCAGCACGACCCGGCCGGAGTCCGGCGCGAGCAGTCGGGACAGGCCGCGGAGCAGGGTGGACTTTCCGCACGCGTTCGGGCCGATGATGACGGTGAAGGAGCCGTCGGGGATCTCGGCGCTCAGGTGCTCGATGATCGGTCTGCCGTCGTAGCCGAGGGTGATGTCCTCGGCGACGAGGCGCGACGAGGCGGGGAGCGTGGCGCGCTCTCGGGGCGTGCGGGCGGTGGGTGGTGGCTGGTGCTCAGGCACGGCGGCGGATCTCCTGGACGATGGTGACGACGAGGTAGAGGCCGCCGACGGAGACCGTCACGACCCCGACCGGCAGTGTGACGGGAAGGACGTGCTGGGCGATGAGGTCGGAGGCGAGGAGGAGCAGAGCACCGACCAGGGCTGCGAGCGGCAGCGACAGGTACGGGGTGCGCGCCATGCGACGCGCGATCTGGGGAGCCGCCAGGGCGATGAAGGCGACGGGGCCGATGACGGCCGTCGACATCGACACGAGGCCGACCGCGGCGAGCAGGACAAGCGCGCGGACGAGCTGCGGCCTGGCACCGGTCGCGGCTGCCACGTCGTCGCCGAGGTCGAGCTGACGCAGCTGCGGGGCGAGGAAGAGCAGCACGGCGAACAGCGGGATGCCGCAGACGATCGCGCCGGCGAGGGGCGGGCCGGTCACGCCGTTGAGGGTGCCGGCGCCCCACGCGGAGGCGAACATGGCGGTCTCGAGCTCGACCTCGAGCAGCATCCACGTGTTCGCGGAGGCGAGCATGGCCGAGACGCCGATGCCGATCACGATGAGGCGGAACCCCTGCGCGCCGCCGCGATGCGCGAACGCCCAGATCACGAGGGCGGTGAGGAGGCCGCCGATCACCGCACCGGCGGTCATGAGCGGCCAGGATGCGGAGAACACGACGACGCTCACGAGCATGCCCGTGAAGGCGCCGTTGGAGAGGCCGAGGATGTCGGGGCTCGCGAGCGGGTTCCTCGTGACCGTCTGGAAGAGGGCGCCGGCGACGGCGAGGAAGGCGCCGAGGGTGATGGCCGCGATGACCCGGGCGAGTCGCCACTCGTAGACGACGGTGCGGTCGAGTGCGTCGCCGCCGCCGAGCAGGGCGCGGACGACGGCATCGGGGCTGAGCGGATACGTGCCGAGCCCTAGGCCCAGGATGCCGAGGACCAGCACGGCCGCGGCCGCGGCCGCACCGACGATGGCGCTGCGCAGGCGGACGGTGACGGCGATGGGGCCGGCCCCGAGGCGGAGCTGCCGGTAGCCGAGGTCGACGGGCTCGAGGCGGTCCTCGGTGGGGGTAGGGGTGCGGGTCGCGGTCACGAGAGGGTGCTCGCCTTCCGCTGCCTGGCGAGGGCGATGAGGATCGGGGCTCCGACGAATGCCGTGACGATCCCGACGGGGATCTCGGCGGGCGCGATGAGGACGCGGCCGAGCACGTCCGAGAGGAGCACGATGACGGGGGCGAGGACCACGGAGATGACGAGGATGACACGCTGGTCGACGCCGAACAGCCACCGTGCGACGTGCGGCACCATGAGGCCGATGAACGAGATGGGGCCGGCCAGCGCGGTCGCGGTTCCCGCGAGCACGGTGACGGCGAGGATGACGCCGATCCGGATCGCGCCGACGTTGGCGCCCTGGGAGCGGGCCACGTCCTCCCCGAGGGCGAGGGCGTTGAGCCCGGGGGTGAGCAGGAGGGCGCCGAGCACTGCGAGCGCGATGAAGGGGAGCACGGGCAGCAGGACGTCGAAGCCGCGGCCGAGCAGCGAGCCCGCGTTCCAGGACCGCATCTGCTCGAAGGCATCCGGGTTGCTGAGGGTCATGCCGGTGGTCATCCCCGAGAACACGGCGCCGAGGGCCACCCCTGCCAGGGTGAGGCGGATGGGGTCGGCGGGGCCCCGGCCGGAGGAGCCGATGAGGTACACGGCGACGGTCACGATGAGGGCGCCGAGGAAGCCGAGCCACACGAACGACGAGATGTCTCGGAGGCCGAGGAACGCCACCCCGATGGCGATCGCGAATGCGGCCCCTGCATTGACGCCGAGGATGCCCGGGTCGGCGAGCGGGTTGCGGGTGAAGGCCTGGATGAGCGCTCCGGCGACACCGAGGGCGACGCCGACGACGATGCCCGTGACCGTGCGCGGCACCCGGAGCTCGGCGACGACGTAGCGCGCTTCGGAGGACCCGCCACCCCGCAGCACGTCGAGCACGACGTGCGGCGGGAGCGCGTTGGAGCCGAGCATGAGGGAGAGTGCAACTGCGGTCACGAGCAGGGCGAGGAGCACGAGCGCGCCGGTGGTTGCGCGCGCTCCTGACCCCGCCCTGAGTCGAGCCGGGGTGCGATCGGTGTGGAGGAGCGTCACCGCTGGGTTTCGAGGAAGCGCTCGATGTCGTCGAGCACAAGCGCGCCGCCCTTGGGGCCGACGCCGGACACCCAGTAGCTGGTGTCGACGAGGGTCACCGAGGGGAACTCGGCGGCGTTCTGGGTGATCGCGGCGGGGACGGCCGATGCGTCGTCGACGTCGGTGGTCGTCACGAACACATAGTCGGCCTTGGCGTCGAGGATGTTCTCGGGGGAGAGGTCGGCCTGGAGTCCGTCTTCCCATTCCTGCTCGGGGATGGTGAGGCCGGCGCATTCGAGCGCGCCGCCGGCGAACGAGGTCGGGCCGTAGAGGCTGAGCGTCGTCTCGTCACGGGGGCGGATGAGGTTGGCGGTCTTGCCGTCGACGCCGAACTCGGTCTTGATCTCCTCGCAGCGGTTGTTGAAGCCGGTCAGCAGCTCCTGTGCTTCGTCCTGCTGCCCGAGGGCTTCGCCGATGAGGAGGACGTTCTCCTGCCACGGGTCGGCCTGGCTCGCCATGAAGACGGTGGGCGCGATGGCTCCGAGCTGCTCGTAGAGCTTCGAGTGCCGCGACTCCGTTCCGAGGATGAGGTCGGGCTTGAGGGCGGCGATGGCTTCGAGGTCGGGCTCCGGCACCGTACCGACGGGCTCGACTCCGTCAACGCCCAGGTACTCGGGCACGCCGGCGACGTTGCTCGCGACTGCGGCCCCGACGGGGGTGACGCCGAGGGCCACGGCAGTGTCGAGCTCGACGGGTTCGAGGACGACGACGCGCTGCGGGTCGGCGGGGACTTCGGCCGTGCCCCGGGCGTGCTCGACGGACCGGGTGCCGGATGCGGTGCCCTCCGCGTCTCCTGCGGTCGGGGTGTCCGCGGCTCCGGCCGAGCAGCCGGCGAGCAGCAGGCCGGTGAGGGCTGCCGAGGCGATGAGCGTTGCGGCTCTGCGTGTGGTGCGTGTGTGCATGGTGAACGACTTCCGTGGGGTGGGATGGGGAGGGGGATGCGCTGCCACCGAGTGCCTACCGGTAGTAGACGGCGAGCGGGTAGTCGCCGTCGTCTCGCACCTGGATGGGGGTGCCGAAGACCTGCTCGAGCGTCTCGGTGGTCATGAGCTCGCTCGGGCTGCCGGAGTGCGCGAGCTGGCCGTCGGTGAGGGCGACGATGTTGTCGGCGTAGGCGGCCGCGAAGTTGATGTCGTGGATGACGATGACAAACGTCTTCCCGAGCTCGTCGGCGGCGCGGCGCAGCTGGCCCATCATGGCGACGGCGTGCTTCATGTCGAGGTTGTTGAGGGGCTCGTCGAGGAGGATGTAGTCGGTGTCCTGGGCGAGCACCATGGCGACGTAGGCGCGCTGGCGCTGCCCGCCGGAGAGCTGATCGAGGTAGCGGTGCTCGAGAGCTGCCAGGTCGAGGAACTCGATGGCCCGGTCGATGTGCACCTTGTCGTCGGCGGTGAGGCGCCCCTGAGAGTGGGGGAAGCGGCCGAAGCCGACGAGCTCGCGCACCGTGAGCCGGGTGACGAAGTGGTTCTCCTGGCGGAGGATCGAGACGACCTTCGCGAGGTCGCGGCTTCTGGCCTTCGTGACGTCGTGTCCGCCGACGGTGACGGTGCCGGTGCTCGCATCCGTGAGCCTGCCGACGATCGTGAGGAGCGTCGACTTGCCTGCGCCGTTCGGCCCGACGAGCGCCGTGATGCCGCCAGCTGGGATGTCGAGGGTCACGGGACCGAGCACGGTGGTCTTGCCGTAGGTCTTGGTGACGTTCGAGAGCGAGATCACAGCGCACCCTTTCGGAGGAGGTAGACAATGAAGAACAGGCCGCCGACGAACTCGATGATGACCGAGAGGGAACCGGCCGCGTAGAACACGTGGCGCAGCACGAAGTAGCCGCCGAGCAGCGTCAGCATGCCGAGCAGCATCGCGAAGGGGATGACGTGCTTGTGCAGGGAGGAACCCGTCAGCTGGTAGGCGAGGGTCGCGACGATGAACCCGAAGAACGTCATGGGGCCGACGAGGGTTGTCGAGATGGAGATGAGCACGGCCGTCAGGATGAGCAGCACCGTGACCTTGCGCTTGTAGGCGACACCGAGGTTGACGGCGGTGTCCCGGCCGAGGGCGAGCACGTCGAGGGTGTTCCGGGTGCGCCAGATGAAGGCGAGCACGACCGCGATGATGAGCGCAGCCCACGGCAGGTACTCGGGGTTCGAGTTGCTGAGGTTGCCGAAGAGCTTCGCGGAGAGCACGTCGAACTCGCTCGGGGTGAGGAGGCGCTGCATGAACGTGGAGAGCGAGCCGAAGCCCACCCCGAAGACGACGCCGATGAGCAGCATGATGTGCAGGTTGCCGCGCTTGCCGGAGAACAGCCACGTGTAGAGCAGCGTCGCGAAGCCCACCATGAGGAAGCTCTGCAGGAACACCTTGGGCAGGCCGTCGGTGGAGGCGAGGGCGGCGCCGCCGAGGAAGAACACGAGCGCGGTCTGGAAGACGACGTAGATCGCGTCGAACCCCATGATCGAGGGGGTGAGGATGCGGTTGCCGGTCGCGGTGTGGAAGAGCACGGTCGCGACGGCCTGGCACGCGGCGACGACGATGACGGTCGCGACGGTCACGACGCGCAGGTTCACGGCGAGCCAGAAGCCGCGGCTGCCGGGTTCCATGGCGATGTCGTAGGTGAGGACGCCGACGGCGGCGAGGATGACGAGGGCGGCGAGGATGCTGAAGCGCAGCCAGAGTCGGGGCGCCGTCGCGGGGCGGCTGGCGTCGCTGACCTGGTCGCCGATGCGACGGGACGTGGATCTCGGGAAGCGGGGCACGGTCTCAGCCATTGCGGCGCATCCGGAGGAGGAGGGTGATGAAGACGGCGGCGCCGACCATGCCGAGGATCATGGAGACGGGCAGCTCGAAGGGCATGCGGATGACGCGGCCGATGATGTCGCAGACGATGATGATGCCGACGCCGAGCACGCACACCCAGGGCAGGTTCGATCTGAGGTTGTCGCCGCGCGCCATGGAGACGAGGTTCGGCACGATGAGCCCGAGGAAGGGCAGGAAGCCGACCACGACGGTGGTGACTCCGGTGGCGATGGCGACGAGGGCCGTGCCGATGAACATGATGAGGGTGTAGTTGAGCCCGAAGTTCGTGGCGATGTCCTTGCCGAGGCCCGCGACGGTGAAGCGGTCGGCGACGAAGTACGCGATGACGACGATGATGGCGACGATCCACAGCACCTCGTAGCGGCCGCGGACGACGCTCGTGAAGCTGCCCATGAACCAGGTGCCGAGCATCTGCAGGTAGTTCGTCTCGATGGCGAGCCAGGTCGTGAAGGCGGAGACGACGGCGCCGAGCATGATGCCGATGAGCGGCACGATGAGGGCGGAGCGGAGTGCGACGCGGCGCAGCACGGCGAGGAACACCATGGTGCCGATGAAGGCGGAGACGCTTGCCATGACCATGCGGGTCGTGAGGCCGGCCGCTGGGGCGACGATGTAGCTCACGAGCAGGCCGAGGGCTGACCACTCGGTGGTGCCGGTTGTCGTGGGTTCCACGAAGCGGTTCTGGGTGAGCAGCTGCAGGATGAGGCCGGAGACGCTCATCGCGCAGCCCGCGAGCACGAGCGAGACGGTGCGGGGAACCCGGGAGATCCAGATCATCTCGCCGCCGAACTCGTTGCCGGCGATGTCGTAGGCGCCGACGAAGAGCGACAGGACGGCGAGACCGGCGACGGTGAGGATACCGATGGGGAGCGCCCCTCGCCGGTTGAGGAGCGGCACGTGCGGCTTCGGCGCGGCTCGGGGCGCCGGCGCTGCTGGGGGTGGGGCTGTTGCTGTCATTCGCTCGCTGTCGTGGGTGACGTGCGGAGGGGTCGTGCGGAGGGTGCCGTGCGGTTGTTGCGGTTTGCGCGGCTTACGCGGCGGGAGACCCCGGGATGCCCGGGTCCGGTTCGTGCCCCGCCTCCCGGGCGCCACGAGGGCGCCAGGGCAGCGGCGGGGCACGAGCCCCGGAGCGTGGCTAGCTGCTCGCGCCGGAGAACGCCGCGGCGACGTCCGTGTACAGGCCCGTGTAGGCCTGGATGCCCTCGTCGAGGTAGAAGGTCGGGTCGAGGTAGACGATCTGGTTCTTCTGCACGGCTGGCACGTTCTGCAGGGCCTCGGCGCCGGCGATCAGCTCGGCTGCTGCCGTAGCGCCCTCTTCGCCGGTGCCGGCGTCGCGGTCGAGCACGATCATCCACTCGGGGTTGGCCTGGGCGATGGCCTCGACGCTGATGTCGTCGCCGTGGGAGGCGTCTTCAGCGGCCTGGTCGATGGCGGGGGTGAGGCCGATCGTGGGGAAGAGCTGGCCGACGCCGCGTCCCTCGCCTGGTGCTGCGTAGGCGATCTCGCCGCCGGAGGTGATGAGGCCGACGACCGTGTCGGTGCCGTTGTAGGCGCTCTTGGCATCGGCGATGGCGGTGTCGAACGCCGCGACCGTCTCGGCGGCTTCCGCTTCCTTGTCGAAGATCTGGCCGAGGATCTCGACCTGGCGCTTCAGCTCGCTCGTGGCCTCCTCGCCGTCGCGGGGGTTGATCTCGATGGTCTTGGGCTGGATGTCCTTGAGGTCCTCGTAGTAGTCCTGGAAGCGGTAGCCGCCGATGATGAGGTCGGGCTCGGCTTCGATGACGGCCTCGAGGTCTGGCTCGCGGTGGAGGCCGACGTCGAGCACCTCGTCGCCGCCGGCGAGGTCGGGCCAGACGCTCTCCATGAGCGGCTTGGGGGCTGCGACGACGTTGATGCCCCAGTCGCTGAGGGTCTGGAACGTCGTGTTGTCGAGGGCGATGACGCGCTCGGGGTTGACGGGAACCTCGATCTCACCGTGGTTGTCGGTGATGGTGACGGTTCCGGATGCGGCAGCAGTGGTCTCCTCGGGTGCGGCCCCGGTGGCGGCTGGGGCGCATCCGGCGAGGAGGAGCGCGGAGATGGCGAGCAGTCCGGCGCCCTGGATGCGGGCGGCCGTGCGCCTCATGGGAATCGTGAGCGTTTCGGGCATGGCGGATCCTCTGTTCGGGGATGTGCTGTGCTGCGCGCACAGAGAGTGGAGCCGTTGCAGGGGCCGCACGGGCGCTTTGGGGGCGGACGGGCCAAGCCTGCGCGTCGCGTTGAACGTCCAACACGACTCGGCTTTGAGTAAGGCTAGCCTATCTTAAGTTCGGAGTCGTGGTCAGGGGCGGGAGACGGGGAGAAGTCCCCGGGCGGGGAGATAATGGCGCAATGCCTTTTTCCCGACACGAGCTGATTCCTGGCTGGCGCGACCTTGTGACGATGGGGCCCTACCGCCGCGACCATTGGGTGGCACTGCGGGTTGCACTGGCGATCGGGGCGCCATTGGTGCTCCTGTGGGCGACCGGATCCATGGAGCTGGCGATCTTCGCCGTGTTCGGGGCCTTCACGAGCGTCTACGGACGAGGGCTGGGCGTGTTCGCTCGCCTCCGACTGCAGTCGATCGCGGCGGGAGCGCTGCTCGTGTCCGTCGGGGTGGGGGCACTCGTCTCGCTGTCGCCAGAGCGCGGCCTGCTCGTGCTGCCCGTCGCCGCCGCGTGGGCCTTCCTCATGTCCCTCCTCGGCGACCGGGTGCGATGGGCACCTCCCGGCCCCATGTTCCAGATCTTCGCCCTCGCCGCGATCGCGGCGCTCGCGGTGGACGGGGCGGTGCTGCTGCGCGGTCTCGGCGTGGCCGTTGTGACGGCCGTGTGGTCGCTGCTTCTCGGGCTCGCGTTCGGCGCGGTCGGGGAGCTCGTGGACAGGGGCCGAGCGGCGCGCGCTGCCGCCGGTGAAGCCGCTGCTCCTGCTCAGGCTCCTGGGCCAGCTGTCTCGGGGGCCTCTGCTGGGGGCTCGCCGTCGACGGGATCGATCAGGTCGGTTCGACCTGCGAGGTCGACGCCGATGGGGCGCGCGTGGATGTTCGCGGTCGGCACGCTGGTGGCTGGGGCGATTCCACTGCTGATCGGCATCGGGCATCCGTATTGGGCGATGGTGTCCGCGATCGCGGGTCTGTCGGCGGCGACGGGGTTCCATCGGGTGCTGCGGGCGACGCATCGGCTTGTGGGGACGGTGCTCGGCCTCGGGGTGGCGGCGGTGCTGATGGCGTTCGAGCCGAGCGGCCTGGTTGTGGTGCTGCTGGTGATCGCCCTGCAGGGTGGAGTCGAGCTGTTCATCGTGCGCAACTACACGCTGGGGCTGCTGTTCCTGACGCCGCTTGTGCTTGTCATGGGGCGCCTCGCGGGGGATGTCTCGGCTGGGCAGCTGCTGCTCGAGCGGGGTGTGGAGACGCTCATCGGGGTGGCTGTCGCGGTGGCGATCGCGGTGGTTCTCGAGCGCCTGCCTGCCTCTTCCAAGTTATAAATCACCAGGGGGCTTGCCGCAAGACCCCGTCGAGGCACCAGAATGAGCGATCGTGACATCTCCTGCTGAAGTCTTTGCCCTCCCGCCCCACCTCTCGTTCAAGTCCGACCCGGAACTGGTGGGTGCTGATGCTGAGCAGTTCGCTTCGGTCGCTGAGGCGCTGGCCCTGCAGAAGGGCGAGCTCGCGGCGCGGCTGGACGAGCTGCGGCTGACGGAGGGCGGCGCGGGGCAGCAGGCGCTTGATCGGGATACGGAGATCCATCGCCTGTCGCGGCAGCTGCGTGGCCTGGAGCGCTTCGGGGTCGATGCGTGCTTGGGGCGGATGACGCCGGCGGATGGTTCGCCCGATGTGTACGTCGGCCGGTTCGGGCTCGCGGATGAGGCCGGGCGTCGACTGCTCATCGACTGGCGTGTGCCGGCGGCTGAGCCGTTCTTCGCGGCGACGCACGCGAATCCGCTCGGCCTGGCGAGCCGCCGCCGGTACCGCTGGAACGTGGAGCGGGTCGTCGACTACTGGGATGAGGTGTTCGTGCCCGGGGATCTCGTCGGCCGTGTGGCGCTGGACGACCAATCGTCGTTCATCGCGAGTCTCGGGACGGCGAGGTCGGGGGAGATGCGGGACGTGCTCGGCACGATCCAGGCCGATCAGGACGCGATCATCCGCGCCCCTTCGCGGGGTGCGCTGGTTGTGGATGGCGGGCCCGGCACCGGCAAGACGGTTGTGGCGCTGCACCGCACGGCGTTCCTGCTGTACTCGGACCCCCGCTTCAAGCAGGGGCGCGGCGGGGTGCTGTTCGTGGGCCCGAGTCGCCCGTACCTGAACTATGTGGCGAATGTGCTGCCGAGCCTCGGCGAGGACAGCGTGCAGCTGTGCACGCTCCGCGATCTGCTCCCGGAGGGAGCCGACGCGCGGGAAGAGGCTGATGCATCCGTTGCCCGGCTGAAGTCGTCGCTCGACCTGGTGCGAGCTGTCGGCAAGGCGGTTCGGTACCACCAGCGTCCGCCGCGGGCGCCGTTCTCGGTGACGACGACGGACTCGCAGGAGCTGACCCTGGATGCGCGCGACTGGGCGGAGGCGTTCGTGGCTTACGAGCCTGGGCTCACGCACAACGAGGCTCGTGAGCAGGTGTGGGAGGAAGTGCTGCGGCTGCTCGTCGACAAGCGCACGCCGCAGGCTTCCGAGCACGCGGTGAGGGCGTCGCTGGTGCGTGATGAGCGGTTGCGGGCCGCGTTCGCGAAGGCGTGGCCGCTGCTCGACCCGGCTTCCGTGATCGCCGACCTCTGGTCGGTGCCGGCGTACCTGCAGTGGTGCGCCCCTGAGCTGAACGCTGAGCAGGTTCGGGCGCTGCAGCGCGCCGACGCTCGCTCGTGGACTGTCTCGGATCTCCCGCTCATCGACGCGGCACGGCGACTCACGGGCGACCCGAACGAGTTCCGGCAGCGGGCACGCCGGGCCGAGGCGCTGGTGTCGCAGCAGGAGAACATGTCGCACGTGGTCGACAACCTCATCGAGGGCGACGACGACGGCGAGGGTGTCGTCACGATGCTCCGGGTCGAGGATGCGCAGCATTCGCTCATCGACGAGGATTCCCTGCCGCCGGTCGACTTCGACGAGCTTGCTGGCCCCTTCGCGCACGTGGTGATCGATGAGGCGCAGGAGCTCACCGATGCCGAGTGGGCGATGCTGCTTGCGCGGTGCCCCTCGCGCAGCTTCACGGTCGTCGGCGACCGGGCGCAGGCGAGGCACGGATTCCGGGAGACGTGGGAGGAGCGTCTGCAAGGCATCGGGCTGCCGAAGGTCGAGGTGGCGCAGCTCACGATCAACTACCGCACGCCGGAGGAGGTCATGGCCGAGGCTGCGCCTGTCATCCTGGCGGCGCTCCCGGATGCCAACGTGCCGGTGTCGGTGCGCAGCAGCGGACTGCCCGTCGTGCACGGATCGGCCGCTGACCTCCAGCAGGTGCTGGATGCGTGGCTGGAGGAGAACCTCGAGGGAATCGCCTGCGTCATCACGGCCGTCGGGAGCGGGAGCGGTGGCGGTGATGGCCAGAGCGGTGTCGAGTTCGACAACCGGGGTCGGGTGCGCTCGCTCACTCCGGAGACCGCGAAGGGCCTCGAGTTCGACCTGGTCGTGCTCGTCGATCCCGAGCAGTTCGGGACCGGGATCGAGGGTGCCGTCGACAGGTACGTCGCCATGACCCGGGCCACGCAGCGCCTCGTGGTGCTGACCACCGACTGACGCTGCGGTGCGTGTCGTCGGTGTCGACAGCTTCGGAGGGGTCGTCAGCATCGCTCACGCCGCCACGGCGAAGTACTCGGCCTTGTCGAAGTGGCGCACGCCCTCGCGCGACGCGAGGAGCTGCGCGCGCACGGTGAGCTCGCGCACCTCGCACGCGATGCCGAGCGCGGCTGCCCACAGCCGCTCGTCTGGCGTGGAGTCGCCAGAGCCTGGCCGCTCCCACGTGAGGATGACGCTCGCGGCCCGCAGCTCGGCGACCATGTCGGCGATGGCCCCCGCGATCTTCTCGAGTTGCGGATACGTCGGCCTGTTCGGGTAGGCCTCGATCGGCATGAGCACTGGGAGGGCGAGGTCGTCGGCGTCGAGGAACATGAGCCAGAGCTGGCGCCGGTAGGCCTCTCCGACGAGGCCGGTCACGTGACGGAGCACCTCCTCGTCGGTGATGATGGGCTCGGTCATCGGGGCTGGGATCGCTGTCATGCGACGAGTGTGCGCGCGACGAACGGACCGGAACCGGGCTGGCTTCGCACCTGTGGAAGGGGTGCATCCACAGGCCGCACGCCTGCGGAGTCGCCCCTCGCCCGCACTGGCCCTCCTGGAGCATCTGTTACGCCCGTCTGGCTGGGCTCTTGGCAGCGGGGCCGCGCCGTGTGAAGCTGACGGGGTGACGACTTCCCCCACCGGCAACCAGGTTTCGCGACGCCTGCTGCACGGGCCGCGCGATCCCGGCGACGCGTGGGTGTACTCCGAGACCGGACAGCGCTACTGGGGCAGGTTCGGTGCCGCAGGGCTCGTGGCCGTCGACCCGCAGCGCGGCATCCTGCTCCAGCACCGCGCCGAGTGGAGCCACCACGGCGGCACGTGGGGCATCCCGGGCGGGGCGCTGCACGAGGGTGAGCCCCCGGCCGTCGGCGCCCTCCGTGAGGCTGCCGAGGAAGCGGGTGTGCCGTGCGGCTCCGTCTCGCCGCTCTTCACGAGCGTCCTGGAGCTCGGCTTCTGGCGGTACACGACGCTCGTCGCTCGCGTCGTCGAGCCCTTCGATCCGGTCATCGCCGACGCTGAGAGCCTCGAGCTGCGCTGGGTCCCCGTCGCTGAGGTGGACAAGCTGCCGCTGCACCACGGCTTCGCGGCCTCCTGGCCTGCGCTGCGGGCCGCCCTCGAGGTGCGTGCGGCGGTTGTCGTGGACGCGGCGAACGTGGTCGGCTCGGTCCCCGACGGCTGGTGGCGGGACCGTGCGGGCGCTGCCGAGCGGCTGCTGTCGAAGGTCGAGGCCTTCGCTCAAGCCGGAGCGGCCCTGCCTGTGTCGTCCGTATCCACATCGGTGGCCGCCGGTGTCTCGGCCGAAGACCTGGGACTGGGCGGCACGAGCTGGTTCCCGGAGTTCGCGGTGGTCGTCGAGGGCGCCGCGCGGGAGATCCGCGGCCCGTCGGAAGACGAGGCGCCGCACGCCCCGGTTCGAGTGGTGCGCGCGAGCGCGTCAGGAGATGACGCGATCGTCGATGAGGCGCGTCGCCGGGTCGATGGTGGCGAGACCGTGACGGTCGCCACGAGCGATCGCGAGCTCGGCGAACGCGTTGCGGCGGTCGGTGCGACCGTGAAGGGCGTTGGCTGGCTGCGCGAGCTGATCGGCTACGGGGCTCGCCGCTAGGGCACGTGCCTGCCGCCTCGCTCTCACGTCTCGCTCTCAGGCACCGCGCCGGCAGTGCACGGCGGGCATCCGGGAGACACGAGGGGGATTCGGAGGCCCCGTGCGTAGGTTCGCCGGGTCCCGCCAATGGGAGCGCCCGATGATGGGCGCGACGATGCGCACGATCTGATCCCCGAGGAGCAACACATGACCGACCACACGACGCACGACGGCCACGGCACCCACTCGAATGCCTCGCACGCCGACGAGGTGGCGAAGATCGCGAAGCTCGTCAAGGAGTTCCGCTTCGCCATGCTGACGACGATCGAGGGCTCGGGGTCGCTGGTCGCGCATCCGCTCACCATTCAGGAGGCGGAGTTCGACGGCGACCTGTGGTTCCTCATCCAGAAGGACTCGACGACGGTCCGGAACCTCGCGGCGGATGCTCGCGCCGGGGTCTCGCTGAGCTCGAACGACTCGTGGGTCTCGCTCTCCGGGACGGCGGGGGTCGTGGATGCGCCGGAGAAGCTGCGCGAGCTCTGGAACCCGGCTGCCGAGGCATGGTTCCCTGACGGACCCGAGGACCCGAACGTGGGCGTCCTGAAGTTCACGGCGAGCGGTGGCGAGTACTGGGACACCCCGGGTGGCCGCATCGCGACGGTCTTCAGCTTCATCAAGTCGAAGGTCTCCGGAGAGCCCATCGAGGGTGACAGCGGCAAGGTCGAGCTCTAGCAGGCACGCGGGCGGCACGGACCCGTCTGACGCCCTCGACCATGAGGCACCACGCGGTGCGGTTCATGGTCGGGGGCGTTTGCCGTCGCTGCGACGGCTCGATCGACTCCGGCACGCACCGGTGTCAACATCCACGCCGCATTCAGTTAGATCGTTTAGCTTCTTTGCATGTCCTCCGATCTTCTCCGTCGTCTGTTCGTGACCGTCTCCGGAATCCTCTGCGTCGTCGGGACCCTCTACGGGGTGGGTCTCTTCGGCGGCACTGAGGTCAATCAGTCGTCGAGCGGCAATCTCTCCGCCGACGCAACACTCATCGCCCCTGCCGGCACGGCCTTCTCGATCTGGTCGGTCATCTACCTCGGCCTGTTCGCCTACGTCGTCTGGCAGTGGCTGCCGAAGCAGGCCACATCGGCGAAGGCTCGCTCCACGGGTTGGCTGGCCGCGCTCTCGATGCTCCTGAACGCCGGATGGCTGCTGGTCACCCAGTTCGGTCTGATCTGGGTGAGCGTCGCCGTCATCGTCGCGCTCCTCGCCGTCTGCATCGCGCTCGTGAGCCGTATCGCCTCACGCCCCGCCGAGAACTGGGGCGAGCGCCTCGCCGTCGACACGACCTTCGGCCTCTACCTCGGCTGGGTGTCGGTTGCGACCCTCGCGAACCTCGGGGCGGCCATCGTCTCGACCGGGGTGGCTGCTGAGAGCACGCTCGGCGAGATCTCGACCACCGCGGCCCTCGTCGCCGTCCTCGGACTCGCGACGTTCTACGTGTGGCGTTGGAAGAACCTCGCCGTGTCGGCGGCCATCATCTGGGGTGTCGCCTGGGTTGGCTTCGGGCGGCTCGCGGATGCACCCGAGTCGACGCTCGTCGGCGTCGTCGCCCTCGCGGTCGCGATCCTCATCGCCGTCACGGGGGTGCTCGCCAAGTCGATCGACTCGCGCAACGTGAGCAACCAGCAGGCCGCCCTGGCGTAGGTCCCTGCCTCGAATGGCCCAGTCACCGCTCTCGTGGTGGCTGGGCCATTCTGCATTTCATGTGTCGCACTCCCGCGGGCACGATCTCGCTAGCATTCGAGTATGGAAGCTACCGATGGAGCCCTTCTTCGAGACGAGACGCGGGCTGCAGCACGCGGCGAGCGCTGGATGCGAGTCTCACGATGAGGGTCGCGCTCCACTCGGAGATCAAGCCGGGATCGATCGAGGGGTACCGTGCCAGCCACGCCGTCGTGCCTGACGAGCTCATGGCCGCGTTCGACCGGGTCGGCATCCGCAGCTGGACGATCTTCCGCTCCGGGCATCGGCTCTTCCACGACGTGATCTGCGACGACTGGGATGCGGCCATCGCGGCGCTCGACGTCGATCCCGCGAATGCGCGCTGGCAGGAGGACATCGGACGCTTCGTCGAGCTGTACCGAGACTCCGATGGTGAGGAGGGATTCTCCCCGCTGGAGCTCGTGTGGGATCTCGATGCGCAGAAGCGCGGCGGCTGACACGCTGGGAAGCGCCCGTTCTCGCATCCGTTCTCGCATGCGTTGACGGCGTTTCCAACTTGCTCCCGGAACGATCATGGGCTTACACTCGAATCCTTGGGGGATGCGTTCTTGAGACGCCTTGTCTGGTGCAATTCCAGAGTCCTCCACCAATCTTTTCTGGTGAGTTTTCTTCTCGCTGGATCTAGGCTCTGGCCATGAGCGGTATCGAAGGCGATTCCCCAACTGCCGGGCCGGCGCTTGAGCGCGGTCTCAGCAACCGACACATTCAGCTGATCGCTATCGGCGGTGCGATCGGAACCGGACTCTTCCTGGGTTCCGGCATCGGCATCCATAAGGCCGGCCCGTCGATTCTGCTGGTGTACGTCGTCGTCGGCGCGATGCTGTTCGTGATGATGCGGGCGATGGGGGAGCTGCTGCTCTCAAATCTCGGCTATCGCACCTTCCAGGACTTCGCCGCCGACTATCTCGGTGAATGGGCGCGTTTCTTCATCGGCTGGACCTATTGGCTGTGTCTCATCTCGATCGCGACGGCCGACATGGTCGGCGTGCAGACGTATGCGAGGTTCTGGTGGCCGGATCTTCCCGGCTGGGTGCCGATGGTCATCGCGGTCGCGTTTGTGCTGGCGTTGAATCTCATCGCCGTGCAGGCATTCGGAGAGGCCGAGTTCTGGTTCGCGCTCATCAAGGTGGTCACCATTCTGGGGCTGATCGTGGTCGGCATCTTCCTCGTCGCGACGGCGTTCACAGCTCCGAACGGGGATACGGCGAGCGTCACGCATCTGTGGGACGACGGCGGCTTCTTCCCGAACGGTCTCATCGGGTTCCTTGGCGGTTTCCAGATCGCGATCTTCGCGTTCGCCGGCATCGAGCTGGTCGGCACGACGGCGGCCGAGGCGAAGGATCCGGAGAAGAACTTGCCGAAGGCGATCAACCAGGTGCCGATGCGCATCCTCTTCTTCTACGTGCTCGCGCTCGGCGTCATCATGTGCGTGACGCCGTGGAGCGAGATCGACCCGAGCGAGAGCCCGTTCGTGGCGCTCTTCCTGCTCATCGGTCTCGGCGGGGCGGCCGCCATCATCAACGCCGTGGTGATGACGTCGGCGGTGTCGGCCGCGAACAGCGGCTTCTTCTCCTCGAGTCGCATGGCCTACGGCCTGGCGACGAGGAGGCAGGCTCCTGCCGTGTTCGGGAAGCTGACGCGGACAGCCGTGCCGGGCAGTGCCCTGCTGCTGTCGTGTGGGGTGGTGCTGCTGGGTGGATCGCTCGGGTTGATCTTCGACGATGCGTTCCAGCTCGTCACAGCGGTGTCGTCGATTCTCTTCATCTTCGTGTGGTCGATGATTCTCGCGTCGTACCTCGTGTACCGGCGCCGCCGTCCCGAGCTGCATGCCGCATCCGCCTACCGGCTGCGTTTCGGCGTGCCGCTCTCGTGGGTGGTGCTCGGGTTCTTCGTCTTCATGCTCGTGGTGCTCGGCATGTTCGACGACACCCGCGGGCCGCTGCTGCTGACTCCTGTGTGGTTCGTCATCCTGGGCATCGCGTGGATGCTCGTGCGGCGTCGGGTGGGTCGGGTCGCGGCAGAGCGTGATGCTGTGGAGCCGGCTCGCCCCTAGCCGTCGCGCGTGAGCCCTGCTGGCCCGGGGGTGTCTGACGCTCGGTCAGGTGCCGGTCGAGAGCCCGAGCACGGGGTAGAGCACGTTGAAGCCTTCGGTGAGGCCGCCGCTGACGGCGTCGCCGCCGTGGTCGGCGCCCTGCACGATGAACAGGGTCGTCGCGATGCCGAGGGCCTGGGTGGCGTTGGAGAGCGTTGTCGCCATGGAGACGAAGTCGGGGTCTTCACTGCCGGCCGTGAAGATGGCGGTCATTCCGGCGTACGTGCCCGCCGGCGCGGCGTTGAAGATCGTGATGGGCTTCGACGCTTCGAAGGCGGCGGTGTCGCCGCCGTAGATGTCGGTCGTGACGGCGTCTGGAGTCTCTGAGCCGGGGTACTGCTCGCCGGAGACGCTGATGATGTTCTTGAAGGTGCCGGGGTCTTTCGCGGCGTACTTGGCCGCGCATCCGCCGCCATTGGAGTAGCCGGCGACGGTCCAGTACTTGGGGTCCTGGATGACGTTGAGGTTGGCGTTGACCCAGTTGACGACGTCGGTGGTGACGTAGGTCTCGGCGTTGCCGTACTTCGCTGAGTCGGCGCAGGCCGGGTCGACGTCGCCCGCTCCGCCGAGCTGGTCGGCGACGACGACGATGGGGGCGAGGCCGTTGTGGTCGGCGGCGAACTGGTCGAGGACGTCGCTGATGATGGTCGGGTCGGGGTTGCCGACGTAGCCCATCATCATGATGACGACGGGCAGGGCTGGGGCGTTCTCGACGAGCGCCGCCGGGGGCAGGTAGATGCCGGCGTCTCGGGCCACGAAGCCGGATTCGGTGCCGGGAATGGGGGCCGAGCCGCGTTCGCCGACGGAGGGCATGTCGTCGGGCGCCTGCCACGTCGCGGCGAGGGGCTGCGTGGGCGCGGCTCGGTTGTCGGGGTTGTACTCGGGGAGCGTGATCTGGTCTTCTTCGACGACGCCGAAGACGGAGCCGAGGGTGGGGTTGAGGCCGTAGAAGGCGTTGATGCCGGTTGCGCCCGCGAGGAGGTAGGCGAGGATGGCGACGCTCGCGACGATCTTGCGCCAGGGCTTTGCGTCCGGGAAGGAGGCGATGGCGAGGCCGACGCCCGCGAACATGGCGGTCGCCCACACGCCAACCATGAGGGGCAGGTTCACTCCGAAGAGGTCGAGCAGGTTGCCCGCGAAGTAGATGCCCATGCCGAGCAGCGCTCCAGCGACGGCGCCGATGGAGGCGCGCACGAACCACTTCGGGTCGGGGTCGCGGACGAGCAGCGTGATCGTGAGAGCGACCGCGACGAGGTAGATGATCCACATCGCGGGCGAGTTGACGATGGGCAGCTCGAGGATGGCGCTCATGCGCGCGCGGGGAACGACATCGGGTGCTCCTTCGAACGAAGCGTTACGGGGGATTCTGACGAATCTCGGGTCCCGGTGGACTCAACTTCTCACACGGGGTGAGAGAAAGCTACACGCGAAGGCGGAGCGAATTGCTGGGTGGCGATGGGTGGATGCGCGGCTCAGATTGCCTCCAAGTGCTCGGCCGGGACCGCGGGTCGCTGGCGAGGCTTCCGACTCGGCAGCATCGGCGCTACGTTTCGAGGGTGAGCACCCCAGCAGAGGTCGAGGAGCCCGCGGACGAGCGCCAGCGCGACGTGCCGCTTGGTGTCGTCATGGTGGGTATGGCGGCGGTCGCCTGGTGGCCGGCATTCACCCTCGGAGCGTGGGGTGAGGTGTTCTTCGACGACATCCTCGGGTTCTGGGCGGCATCGACAGCCGCGTTCGTGTTCGTGCTGCTCGAACGGCGGAGGGTGTGGGGCAGGCTGTGGCGAGCGGGGCTGCTGCTCGTGCCAACGATGTGGCTGGTCCTCAACTTCCTCGTCGACGACGACTCGGGCAACCTTGGTGTCGCCTTCGTAGACCTCGCCGCGCTCCTCGTCGTGCTCGTGTGCGTGCCCTTCACGCTCTGGGTGCTGCTGCGCATCGTGTGGCCCGACTTCGTCGATCGCACCTCACGGCATCGGCGCTGGCTGATCGTCGCCGTGGTCGGCGGCATCGTCGTGGTCGCCTACGTGCTCGGCCTCAACCAAGCGCACTTCCTCAACTGCGACGACTTCGCCATCAGCGGGAACTCGCTGCCGCCGGGGTGCGTGCAGGGGAGCTGACTTGTCTTCCCGCCCTCACGCGAGGACCAGTCGCCTCTATGGTTGGAAGCTGATCGCTGCACGGGGGAGAAGCTTGATGACGTCGATCTATGTCAACCGTCAGCGCAGTATCGAAGCTGACCCGCAGGCACGAAAAGCCCTTGAGACGTTCTTCACGCGGATGCTCGAATTCGGTGCGGATTCCGCGCCCGGGCTTGAGCGTGTTCCCGGGGCAACAGACTCGCGGGCGCGACTGGTGGCTCTCGACGGCGGATACTCGGCGCTGGTCTTCGCGCTCGAGGTGTCTCCGGCTTCGAACGCCGCGGTAATCGCCGGCATATGGCCTGCAGCTGTCGCCCGAGAGAAGGCACGCACTTTGGTGCTGCAGCTGAACCCGGTCAACGGTCTGCCTGAACTCGAGCAGGCGGCGAGCGCCGAGGACGCAATCGAACGCCGCGCTGAGATGCAGCGCATGGTGCGTTCGGACGCTGAGCGGAGTTCTGAGCACTTTGCGTCATTGAGCGAACAGCAACGAACGGAGCCGGAGAACGACTCAGGGCCTGGTGAGTCTCAGAGATTGCCTGAGTGCGACCCGGCAATCGGCGGCCCCACGTACGAACCTGGAGCGTCGGCCGCCGCTGACGCACAATGGAGTGCAGCGACGGCTCGGGTTGGAGCAGACGCCGCAGCCAAGGGGGACCCGATTGATCAAGCCCTTGGTGAGTGGATCGGTACGCGGACGCAAAGCGGCGAGGTGACGGCTGTGTTCGTGACCTACGAGCAGATGCGTGCCTTCGAACAGGCGGAAGGGCAGCAGGAGTCGGGTGTACCTCCGTTCGAGGGCATCCATGGTCGCTTCCGGCCCATGGACGTTGAACGGCGAATCGGCCTGCCTCGAGAACTCTTCGCGCGTGCGTGGGATGCACGGACTCAAACCGCCTTTGACGAGGTTGTCGACTCCTGCGGGAACGAGTGGCAACGTCTCGTGCTGACCCGCATGCTGGAGCAGCTGACGGTCGACGACGTCATAGCCGAGTTTTCTCTTGAGACGCAGGTGCTGCCGTCGGACCCGGAGCCCACGGCCGAGCAGTGGGAGGCCTACGTGAAGGCTGTCCAGGTCACACGAGAGCGTCGGGACGCGGGTGAAGCCGTCGACGAGCCGGAGGTGCCGGGTCCGCCGTACCGCGTTGAACTCGGTCTTCCCGCGTCAGACGCCGAAATCGTCGCGTCCTTCGAGCATCCGACTGCTCGGCTCCAGTTTCAACGCGTTAGCACTTGAACGGCTGCTTGTTCGAGGCCAGGTGACGCGCCGTCTGCTCGCAGCCGATGTCGTCACTGTCGCGGTCGAGGTGTGGGCCGTAGCCAGGATCCTCGGCGTAAACGGGTGCTGGGTCGGGAACACCGACTTCCTCAACGGGGACGACAACTTCAGGGGTCGTTGTGACGGTGACTGACACCCTCTCGGTCGGAAGCGTGGCCGTGGTGATGACGCTGACCGTTGGCGCGGTCTCGGCGACCGGCTCGCTCGCGGACGCGCATCCACTGAGCACTCCGAACACGACGATCGAAAGGGTCGCTGCCGCAGCAATAGGGGTGTGGCGCGGAAAGCGCGACTAAGACGTGGGAAAGGTACGCACGATGAGGGGCTCCAGAGATGGGGGAGTGCGCGAAAGCCCCGGCTAGCACAAGCGACGGGCGTTCGCGTCGTCAAATGCCCGGGTGCTGGGGCATTTGGTGCTGAGGTGAGCTGGGGCAGGGGAGAGGGCGGATTTGATTTGGGTTGAATGCACCGCGGTGCTTCTCCTCGTGTACTGCAGTCGGTAGTCTATAAGCGTGGATTTCCCCTGGCCCATACGCATCGGTGAGACTCTTCGTCGACGCCAGATCCACGAGATGCTGGGCGGGCAACAACAGCAGGGAATTTCGACTCCCCGTGGAAATCCAAATATCCTCATCTTCACTGACCCCAAGAAGGGGCGGAGATACGGGTACGACCTCCATGAAGGCCTTCGCGCCGACGGAATGTAGGCGTATACAGGTGAGGGCACGTTCGGGGATCAGCAGTTTCTTCGCGGGAACGCAGCAATCATGTCCTCTGTGCAAGATGGTCGACTCATCAGACTCTTCACAGTGCAGGGAGTGGATGCAACCTACGTCGGCGCTTTTACTCTCGCTGACCCGGCGTTCGAGTACCAAGAAATACCAGATGTAGAGCAGGGATCCCGCCGCGGCATCATCTTCCTGCTCGCCCCGGTCGACGCAGATGTGTCGCAACTTGTGCCGAATGGCATC
This sequence comes from Pseudoclavibacter sp. 8L, assembly GCF_902506465.1. Classification (NCBI taxonomy): domain Bacteria; kingdom Bacillati; phylum Actinomycetota; class Actinomycetes; order Micrococcales; family Microbacteriaceae; genus Pseudoclavibacter; species Pseudoclavibacter sp. 8L. Next base: position 400,232 of record NZ_LR733185.1, read on the forward strand.
CTCGAGGCCGAGCAAGTTGTTATCGCTGATTGGGTCACGCCTGAGTGGGAAGGCTTCACTGTCGAGCTGCAGCCCAGGGGGCTGGAGATCTCGAGAGTTGAATTCAACCTGCAGGCAGCATTCGGAACCTGGCTGCAGTCGAAGAACCATGTGGTTCAGTCCATGTCGCTGGTAGTCGGGAACACTCGGATTCGTCCCGACTTCTACGACAGCACTGCGGGCGAAGTCATTGAGGCGAAGAAGTCCACCGCGCGCTCGTACGTTCGCATGGCTATTGGGCAGTCACTCGACTATGCCCACAATGCGCGACAAGCCGGCTACCCCGTGAAGCCAGCAATCCTGCTGCCGGGGCGCATTGAAGATGACCTCTCCGAGCTTTGTCGTGAGCTCAAGGTCCGTGTCCACACTCGTGTCGGAGAAGGTTTCGTAGAGAGCGAATGGTGAGGGGGATCCAGAGTCTACTCTGCGCTCCGTATGAGTCTCTCCACAGCTGGAAGATCAGGTTTTGCCCAATTCAGGGCTTTGAGCTGGTTGATTGGGACCCAGCGCATGAGGTCGTGGTCCGTGCTGCTGCTGGGTTCAGCTCCAAGAGTCTCGACGAGATAGCAGCTGAGGTCGATGGTCACATCTTGCAGCGTTGTCCTGGACCGATCGAACAGTTCGAGAACGTCGACTTGGATAGAGAGTTCCTCGGAAATTTCCCGAGCAAGCGCCACCTCGTGTGTCTCGCCGGGTTCCACTTTCCCACCCGGAAACTCCCACGATCCGGCCCCACTCTTTTCGGGGCCTCGTCTGCAAGCGAGCACGTTTCCATCTTGAAGAAAAATGCCCGCGACGACCGTCATTGTTGTCTCGTTTCCAGTGGTCACGTCGACAGTCTGGTCCAACTTTTGTTGGTCGGCTAGTTCTCGCATCCGATGCCATCCCCGTCGCGGTCAAGATGCGATGCGTACCCCGGATCGCCCGCGTAAACCGGGGCAGCACCGGCATTCCTCGCCTCTGTGCAGTTCGCGAAGTAGACGTTCGGCTGCGGAGCTGGTTCAGGGGCCGCGGGCGCAGGTTCGGGTGCCGCGTAGAGGGGAGCTGGTGCGTCCACTGGTGTGTCGATCTCAGGCTCGGCCACAGGGATTGGATCGGCAACAGGCACCGGCTCTGCCACTGGTGCAGCAACCGGTTCGGCCGTGACGGTGACGAAAACGGTCTCAGTGGGAGCCTGAACCGTCGAGGTCACTGTGACTGTGGGTGCAGGTGCCGCGACTGGCAGCTCGCGAACTGTTTGCGAGCCGGCTATCGACCCGCCAACCACACACACGACGAGCCCTGCCCCCATGGTTATCGCGCCCAGTTTCCGAGAGCGAGGCAGGCCCGCCCAGCTGCTTCTGCCCGTAGCCAGCACGTACAGCCCAGTGAGAAATCCAATCAGACCAGCAAGTGAAAGAAAAGTGCCGACACCTCCGTTGATTGAGGCGACCAAAAGCAGGAGGAGCAGAACACCCGCAACGATCCAGGAGAACACGGTCATTCGGGATCGCCACGTGGTCTGAGGGGGCTGGACCGGCGCGGGGTAGAACGTCATGTGGACTCCTGGGTCTCTGAGGATTCTCTGAGTCTAAAGCCGCAAAACGCGGCCGATAAACCTCCCCAGGGACACGGGGAATCACTAATCGTGGCCGACTGGATGCACTATCAGGCGGCGGTTGCCGAGCCCGCCCGTTGTTTTGACGTCAGCCCAAGAGCGCGCGCACCTGAGAACGCGGGTCGGCTGCTGATGGAGGTGAACTCAGCCTCCGTCCCTCCGCACCTACGCCGCGAGGCTCACCCGCGACAGGAACTCCACCGTCTCGGGTCGCTGCGGGTTCGTGAAGAACTGCTCGGGCGCGGCGCGTTCGATGAGCACGCCGTCCTTAAGGAACACGATCTGGTCGGCGACGCGCCGCGCGAAGCTCATCTCGTGCGTCGCCATCAGGATCGTGGCGCCCTGCTCCTTCAACTCGAGCACCACATCCAGCACCTCACCCACCAACTGCGGGTCAAGCGCGCTCGTGATCTCGTCCAGCAGCAGCACCTTCGGCTCCGTCATGATGGCCCGCGCGATCGCCACCCGCTGCTGCTGACCACCAGACAGCCGATCCGGGTAACTCGTCGCATGCGCACCCAGGCCCACGCGCTCGAGGATGGCCGTGCCCCGTGCTGCCGCCTCAGCCCGAGGCGTCTTGTGTACCTTCCGGGCAGCGAGCGTCACGTTGTCGAGCACCGTCATGTGCGGGAACAGGTTGAAATGCTGGAACACCACGCCGATGCGGCTCCGCACCGCGTCCGCATTCGCGCGCGGGTCGGAGATGTCCTCGCCATCGAGGAAGATCTGCCCGTCGTCGACCCGCTCGATCAGGTTGATCGTCTTCAGCAGCGTCGACTTGCCCGATCCGCTCGACCCCACCAGCACGATCACCTGATGCGGCAGCACGGAAAGATCGATGCCGCGCAGCACCTGCACGTCACCGAACTGCTTGTGCACTCCCCGAACCTCCAGGACCGGCTTCAGGTCACCGGTGGTGCCAGCGGATGCAGCGGTGCCCGCGGCGGCGGACTCGTCGTCGTATGCATACACGTCACTCATACCGTGCCCCCGATCTGCTCACGCTTCTGCGCCCGAGCCGTGTACCAATCCGTCAGACGGATCATCGGCAGGCTGATCAGCACGAACAGCAGACCCGCGACCACGTACGGCGTGTAGTTGTAGGTGAGCGCCGTCTCGATCTGCGCGGCCCGCACCGCATCCACCGCACCCAGGATCGAGATGAGGCCGACGTCCTTCTGCATGGAGATGAAGTCATTCATGAGGGCCGGCGTCACCTTGCGCACACCCTGCGGCATCACCACCAGGCGCAGCGTGGCAGCGTGCGAGAGGCCGAGCGAACGCGCAGCCACGCGCTGCGTCGGATGCACCGACTCCATACCCGCCCGCAGCACCTCGGCGACATACGCCGAATAGACGAGCACAAGCGCGAGGGTGCCCCAGACGGCCGCATCCACGCGAGGGAAGATGCCTAGCGCCGGAACGCCGATGCCCACCAGGTAGAGCACGATGATGATCGGCATGCCCCGGAACAGGTCCGTGTACACCGTCGCGACGGCACGCAACGGGAAGAAGACCGGACCGCGCAGCGTGCGGATGACCGCCAGCAGCGTCGCGAAGATCGCCACCCCCACCACGGCGACGGCCAGCACGCGGATGTTCAACCACAGGCCCTCGAGCACCGTCGGCAGCACTTCGATCGCGTAGTCGAGATCGAAGAACGTCTCCGACACCGCCGCCCAGCCAGGCGTGTTGATGAGCGTCGCCCAGACGATGACCGCGAACGCGAGCGTCGAGACGAGCGCCACCAGCACCGAACGCTGCGACTGGCGTCGCCGGAATGCTCGCCGCTCGAGCTCGATCGCACTTGGCGACCAAGGCTCGGCGGCCGCGGCGCTCGCCGACACTTCGGCGGGAGGAGGAGGAGGGACCTGCGACACGAGCTACTTCAGCGTCGGAACGTCAACCGACGTCTCGAGCCACTCGGTCTCGAGCTCGCCGAGCTTGCCGTTGTCACGCAGCGCATCCACGGCGGCCGTGACCGGCGCCGTCAGCGCAGAGTCCTTCGGCAGCACGATGCCGAACTCGTCGCCACCCTCGGTCGAGTCGAACTGGCCGATGATCTTGCCATCCTCGAGCTCCACCCCGGTGAGGTAGAACGCCGTCGGCAGGTCGGTGACCAGCGCATCGATCTGGCCGCTCTTCAGCGCCAGGACGGTGTCCTCGTTCGAGTTGAAGACCTCAGGATCCTTGCCGAGCGCATCCTTCGCGACCGAGTAGCTCGTCGAAGCCGCGGCGACGCCCACCTTGGCGTCCGCGAAATCGGCGATCGATGCAGCACCGGCGACGCTCGACCCCTCGGTCGTGATGATCGCCTGCGTCGTCGTGTAGTACGGCGACGAGAAGTCCACGGCGTTCTTCCGCTCCTCGGAGATCGTGAACTGCTGCAGGTTCAGATCGAAGTCCTTTGGCCCCGGCGCGACGGCGCTGTCGAAGGTCGTGCGCACCCACTCCACGTCCTCCGGCGCGTACCCTAGCTCCTCGGCAACCGCCAACGCGACGGCGGCCTCGAAGCCCTCGCCCGTCTCCGGAGCGTTGTCGATGACCCACGGGTAATACGCCGGCTCGCCCGTCGCGATCGTCAGCTTGCCCGGCGTGAGCGTCTGCAGCCCGTCACCCTCGGCAGCCGGCTCAGTCGTGGACGTGCCGGAGCACGCGGAAAGCGCGAACAGCGCGGCGATGACGCCAGCGGCGGCAGCGCCCTTGCGGATGCGGGAGGAGAGAGTCATGACAAGCCTTTCGTTCACTGCTGAAGATAGGGGAAGGCGCACGCAGGCACGCGCCCATTACGCCTGGTTGCAGGCAAGGCAGGCTCACGCCTCGGGGCCGTCGACCAGCGTGAAATCGTCGAAGCTGAAACCGGGGGAGACGAGGCAGCTCACGAGCACCTCTTCCTCGCCCGGCAGCGTGCGCTGCCAGTGCCCGGCGGGGACAAGCTCCTGCGCGTGCTGAAGATCGAGTGTGACGGGCTCGCGGGCATCCGGCGCCGACCCGTTGCCGCCCAGCTGCAGCTTGAGCGAGCCTGGGCCGTGCCACATCCAGATCTCGTCGCTGGTCACGAGATGCCAAGCCGACGACTCGCCAGGGGGAAGCAGGAAGTGGATGAGCGTGGCCGCGGGCCGCTCGCCGTTCGGGGTCTGCAGGCGGTCGCCCGACGTCCACGTGCGGCGATACCAGCCGCCTTCGGGATGCGGCTCGAGGCCCAGCTCCGTGGCGCGCGCGGGGACGGCGGACGGCTCGTGCGCATCCGCATGCCGACGCCCCTGCGCAGCTGACCCTTCTGCTGCAGTCGTCTGCGTCTCGCCCTGCTGCTGCTCTGCGTTCCCCTGCTCAGCCACGTGAAACCTCCAGCTCAGTGTTGTCGGCGGCCCAGACGAGCTCGCCGCCGATCATGGTCGCCGACGCCCGGCCTGCCCCCGCCTCGGCGAGCGCGACGATACCGTCAGCCACCGACACCACGGGCACGTCGAAGAACGCCAGATCGGCGCGCGCCCCCACGGCGAGGTACCCGGTGCGGTCGGGACCGAGGTCGAGGCCCAGCGCGTGCGCCCCGCCGAGCGTCGCCGCCGAGAGGATGCGCTCGTGCAGGTCGTCGCCCCGATACCCCTGCGAGCGCGCCACCTCGACGAGCGTCGCGACGTCGTGCATGAGGTCGAGCGACGGACTCGACGACAGCGAGTCAGTGCCGATCGCGATCGGGCTGCCCTCCACGAGGTACTCGGCGACCGGCGGCGCATCGAGGCCGATGACCTCGTTCGACCGCGGACACAGGGCGACGCTCGTGCCGCGCTTGCGCAGCAGCGCCCGGTCCGACGCCGTCATGTACACGCCGTGCGCGACGTGGCAGTCGGGGCCCAGCACGCCAAGCTGGTCGACGAACTCCGTCGCGCTCATCCCGAAGCCCGCCGAGCGCATCGCCCGGAAGCTCTCGAGCTTCACCATCTGCCATGGCTCGCCGTCGACGCCGCTGCCATCGCGCTCGCCCTCGAATGCGGCCTCGCCCAGGTGCAGGTGCGTGCGCAGCCCGCGCTGGCGCACGATGTCGGGGATATCGAGCAGGGGAACCGCGTCGAGCGAATACGGCGCGTGTGGGGAAAGACCGGCGCCCGGAGTAGTGGGGATGCGATCGAGCTCCTCCACGATGAGCTGACGGCCCCGCTCCTGCCAGTCCTCGTTGGTCCAGCTCATCACCTCCCAGTAGGTGATGCCGTGCAGGCCAGACTCGTGCAGCACGGGGATCGCCGTCGGGTCGGTGACGATGTCGGCGACGCTGGTCGTGCCCGCGCGGAGCAGGCTCTGCGCGCCCGCCATGGCGTCGGCGTACCAGTCGTGGGGGAGCACGTAGTCGCGGTTGAAGGCCTCGGCCCAATCCTCGAACCCGTTGTACTGGCGCTGCCCGACGGCGGCCATGCCGGTGTACTGCAGGTGCGAGTGCGCGTTGACGAGCCCCGGCATCAGGATGCCGTCGTGGTGCACCTCCCGCGCCACGACGCCGCGCTCGGCGAGCGACTCCGTTACCCAGGCCCGCTCGCCGACATGCACGATCCTGCCGCCGCGCACCGCGACCGCGCCGCCCAGGATCGGAGGCGCGGTGATCGGGATGACCAGCGTCGCCGTGTAGACCGTGACCTCGTCGTGCGCCGAGGTCTTTGCTGCGTTCTGCACGGGCGCTCCAGTCATGCGTTCGGGAATCTGGTGGGATGCCAGGCGGGCTTGTGGCTCTGGCCCTCGGTCTGGCTCCTGCGCGGGTTCCGGGCCGTCGGCTCGGGCAGGGTCTCGGTTTCGGACTCGGAGAGTTCCGGACTCCTCTGCCCGACGTCGGCACCGAGCATCCTGGCCGCGATGACCTCGTCGGCGCTCGGGGGCAGCGGATGCACGCCCGGCTCCCGCACGTCGCCGCGCGCCAGCATGCCGGCCGCCGTGAGCTGCGCCGCGAACGAGAGGTCCATGATCTGCACCGGGTTGCCCTCCGCGGCGGTGATGTTGATGCAGCCACCGCGATCGAGAACGAGTGCGGGGGAGTCTGCGGAGCCGGAGCCGGAGCCGGAGCCGGACGCGGATGCAGCCGTCGAGCCGTCGGCCCGGTCACCGTGCTCGGCCCCCGGCCAGACCACGACGTCGACCTTCCACGCCCGCGATTCCAGACGCGCACCCAGCGACTGCGCGTCTTCGAGCGCGATCTCGTCGAGCACCCCGCCTGCGACGGCAAACGCCGTGCCGGGGCCGGCCGCGCGCAGGTGGGCCGCGATGATCGTCTGCGGCTCACCGGTCGCAGAGATGACGACATGGGCGGTGCCGACCGTGTCCTCGAGGGGCGCCGTGTCGTAGCCGGCGTACCGCGCCTCGAGCGCCCGCACCGGATCGAGCTCGCACACCGTGACCACCGCCCCAAGTGCCGACGCGTGCTGCGCGACCCCCACACCAACCGGGCCGAAACCGACGACCGCGACGCGTGCATCCGCGAAGCCCCTGCCGAGCTGGTCGAGGAGATCGGCGATCGCGAAGACGCACGACTGGCCCGTGCCGTACCGGTTGTCGAAGCGGGTCTTGACGCGGGCATCGTTGACGGCGAGGACGGGGATGCGCAGTGCGTCGCCCATGGCGTGCAGCGGGCGGAGGCCGCTTGTGGTCTCCTCGGCAGCACCGAGCAGCTCGACTCCGTCGTGAGCCGCGAGGCGGATGAGGTGCGAGCCGTCGTCGAGCAGGAACTCGTGCCCCTCGGCGAGATACGCGCGCGCGTTCGCGAGCTGCCCGTCGGCGTCCGCGCCCGAACCGGCGTGCACGGCGAAGCCGCGAGCCCTCAGGGCATCGGCGACGGCGTCGTCTGTCTCGTCGCTGTGCGCGTAGAGCGACACCTGCGCCCCGGCCTCGGCGAGCAGCAGCGAGAGCACGGCGGTCTTCGGCTCGAGCACCATGCTCACCCCGAAACGGCGCCCCCGCAGCACCCCCTCTGCCGCGAGCGACGCGGCCACCCGCGAGGAGGCTGGCATGAACCGGCGGGCCCAGTCGAGGCGCAGATCGGCGTCACGGGCGGCCTCGTCCGAGCCCGGTTCGAGCGCCTCGGCTCGGCGGCGAGTGGAGTCGAGTCGCGCAGCGGCCGGGTCGAGGCGCAGAGCGGCGGGGTCGAGTCGGATCACGTCGAGGCCGCGGCCATCGGCGAGGCGGTAGCGGCGCGAGGGCGGTCGCGTCGCGAGCCCAACCGGGCCCCGTGCCTCCAGCGCGATTGCGAGAGCCCCGTCGTCGCTCGCGTCGACCACGATCGCCCCGTCGCGGAACGGCGGCTCGTCCGGCATAGCAGCCGACGGACTGGCCTCGTCGGCCGTCAGGAAGACGTAGTCGGCCCGGTCGGACCCACTGGAGACCGCGCCGAGCGCGCGCAGCAGGCTGCTGAGCGCGCCGGCCGGCTCGCCCGCACCGGCGACGTGGATGCGCTGCCCCGCGATCACCAGGTTCGTGGCCGCAGCGAAGGCGCGCACGAGCCGCTCGGCAGTCAAAGAGGCGTCATTCACGGCGCAAGTCTAGAGACAGCTGGAGTCCGACTCGGGACACATGACTGGATTTCGTCACAGCCCGACATCGCACGCCTCCCGTCGCTCGTGCTAGCCTCCATCCCACGTTCACGAGCTGCAGCGTCAAGTACCTGGCTAGCTGCACGGCAACCCTCCACCTGAGTGGGGTGCCCCAGGGGAAGAACGGGTCGACACCGCCCGGTGTGCGACAAGTCAGTTCACGCGCCAGCCGGTGCCGAGCGGGGCGACCCGCGCGTGCATCCGCCGAACGCGTGGCCTACCCGCCAGGAGCGCACCCATGCCCGAAACGCCAGCCCCAATCGACGACGCCACCCGCAACCAGAGTGGCGTCCATCTCATCCACGCGAAGCGCGACTGGGATGCGGAACTCGACCAGGACGCCCTCGCCGCGTTCCGAGAGCTGCCCCACGAACTCCGCCGCGAGTGGCTGCTCGCCGTCCTGCGCTGGCCGCCCCACTCGCACGGCACACCGACCTTCGCCATGGCGTTCCTGTCCGGCATGTTCCGCAAGGGCCAGGTTGACACCAAACCCGACTGGCAGGAGTTCGCGGGGCGCTGGCACCAGCTCGGCTTCTCGCCGATGCTGTTCCTGCTGCTCAACGTGACGGCGCAGAGCCGCGCGCGGTTCCGGCTCGAAGCCCACGAGAAGGCGCCGCACGGGGCATCGCCCACGTCGCTGCTCGAGCGCGCCGGGTTCGAGCAGGGGCGCATCGGCTACCGGGCAGGTCACCTGCGCCCCAGCGACTGGACGGAGATTCCGACCGCCTACGACAACGGCGACTTCGCCAGCGCGGTCGACGTCTGGCTCACGAGAGCGGGGGAGACCCCAAGTGGATGCGCGAGCTGCGTCGCCCGTGGGCTCGAACGGCGCGCCTTTCGCGACGAAGGTCCGCGCGGCGACGGCCGGCTTCGCGACACGAACCTCGAACACCTAAGCCGGAAGTCCACCGAGCGAGACTGAGGGTGCGGTGTTCTCTCGAAACCACCGAACTGCGGGCACTGGACGCCGTTCAGTGGTTTCGAGAGAAAGGTCATGCCTTCGCCGACTGCCCTCGAGCGGGCGTCAGACAGGAGGAGCTGGGACGCCTACGCGTCGACGACCCCCGTGAAGCGGGTCCCGATGCCATACGAGAACTCCCGGGTCGTTCCAGCGGCAGGCTCCGGCAACTCGTCGAGATCATGGTTGTCGCACGACACGTACGTGAACTCCGGCCACCACTTCTTGGGCCGCACCTTCTCCACCGTCCCGCACACCTCGCACGTCAGCGTCGCCCACACCGGGCGCTTGCCCGTGCGGTTCGCCCGCGACTGCGCCAGCCACGCCGGCGGGTTCGCGTCCAGCTCGGCCAACGCCTCCTCGGCGATGTACGGGGGCAGGCCGTTCCGCTTCGCCATCTCCAGAGGGATGTCGAGGCGGATCGCTGCATCATGTCGGCTGAGCTTCATCCCGCCAGCCTAGAGCGCAGGCGCGCCGGCGGAGTCCGCGGCCGGGTCCTCGGCAGGGTTCGCGGCCGGCAGCGGAGCGAGGTACCTGGCCAGGCTGTCGTCGAGTTCATCCACCCACTTCGTGTGGTGCGTGGACGCGATCGTGCCCGTCATCACGGAACGGTAGGCGCGGTCGCGGTACCCCATGATGTCCTCCGCCTTGTCGTGCTTCCACTCGAGGAAGATCTCCACGACCTCATCGAGGTCGAACATGGGGTAGTCGGTGGCCTCGATGAGGTCACGCACGTAGTCGGCCTGGAAGCGGATCTCGTCCGCTGCCCCGCCGATCGCGTGGAAGCGCTCGAGCCACGCCTCGATGTCGGCCCGGCGCGCATCCACGCTCGGAAGCACGACGTCGCCCAGGATCACGTCGCGCACGAACCAGGCCTGCGCGTCGAACATGTTGAACGTGAACCACTGGTCCTGCGCGCCCAGGTAGAAGAGGTGCGGGTTCTGCTCCCACACCACACCCTTGTAGAGGCCCTCCGGGTACACGTTGTTGGGGGAGTCGAGCGCCAGCTCGCTCGGCAGGAACGGGTACTTGTGCAGGTAGCCCGTGCACAGGACGACAGCGTCGAAGTCCTTCTCCGTGCCGTCTGCGAAGTGCGCGGTCGAGCCGTCGAACCGCGTCACGAGCGGGCGCTCCTCGAAGCCGAGCGGCCAGTCGTAGCCCATCGGCGCCGTCCGGTAGCTCGCGGTCACCGAGCTCGCACCCATCTTGTGGGCCTGGCTGCCGATGTCCTCCGCCGAATAGCTCGAGCCGATGACCAGCACGTCCTTGCCCCGCAGGTTCTCCGCGCCGCGGAACTCGTGCGCGTGGCTCACCTGGCCTGGGAACGTCTCGAGGCCCTCGAACGTCGGCATCTTCGGGAACGAGAAGTGCCCGGATCCCACGACGACGCGGTCGAACACCTCACGGCTCGTCTTCTTCGACTCCAGATCCTCGCTCACGAGCGTGAACTGCTGCGTCGCTTCGTCGAAGTCGACCCAGCGCACAACCGTGTTGAAGCGCACGTACTTGCGCACCCCTGCGCGCTCGACGCGGCCCGAGATGTAATCCCACAGGGCCGGTCGCGGCGGGTACGAGGAGATGGGGCGGCCGAAGTGCTCGTCGAAGCTGTAATCAGCGAACTCGAGCGCCTCCTTCGGGCCGTTCGACCAGAGGTTGCGATACATGCTCGAGTGGACGGGCTCGCCGTGCTCGTCGAGGCCGGTCATCCAGGTGTAGTTCCACTGGCCGCCCCAATCCGCCTGCTTCTCGAAGCAGACGATCTCAGGGATCTCCCGCCCCTGCTCTGCCGCCGACTCGAACGCTCGAAGCTGTGCCATGCCGCTCGGGCCCGCACCGATGATCGCAATTCTCATGTTCTGTTGTTCCCTGGTTCTGTATGTCTGGTCGAGTTACGTATGACGCTGTACTGACCACCAGGTTAACAAGTCGCGTTCTCGTCGCCGCCGTCGGCGAAGCGGATGCGCCGCTCAGGGCATGCAGACAGCGCTGTCCTCTTCGAGGTCGGTGCTCGATGAGTCGTAGCCGCCGGTCTGAACCGAGCCGGCGACGATGGCCGTCCCCATCGTCGAGAACGTGTACGTCGTCGTGACGAGCGGGGTCGGCTTCGCGGGCGCCTCTGTGTCGAGTCCGTAGACCGCGCCGTAGTCGGGCAGGTCGGGGAGCTCCAGCTTCTCGGTGTCCGTCTTCAGCGTCAGCTCGTGCTCATCAGCGAACGTCTGCATGGAGGACGCGGTCCAGCCCTCCTGGCTGCGGGTCGCATCCAGCGCCGGCTTCAGCTCGGTCTCGCACCGATCAGCCAGCGTCGAACGGAAGACGAGCGTGCCCCCAAATATCGTGGCCGCGATCGCCAGCAGGCAGAAAACGACTCCGCCGAACCTGATGTAGCCGAGGTATGCGTCGCTCCAGTTCGGCTCGCGGTCGCGGAACATCCACCGCTGGCCCGTCGATGCGGCAGCCGCCGGCCAACCGGCCTGCCACACCCCGAGCACGGCGAAGAGTGCGGCGACGGCGAAGATCGGGAAGAAGTCCATGAGGGCTGATGCTAGACCCGACGCGGGGTGTTACGCGCGCTCCGTGAACGCCTGGTCACCGCGTCTTCACGCCCCGCTCAGCAGGCGCAGGTCATGCTCGCGAACTGGTTCAACCCGACGACCGCGAAGATGACGCCGGTGATGAGGAACACGGGCGCCCCCAGGATGCCGCACCAGAAACTCGGCGCCTGCTTCTCGCTCGGCAGGAAGAAGGTGACGATCGCCACCGCGATCGCCCATAGCGACACCGGGGCCAGGAACGGCTGCTCGAACACCCAGATCATCGGCACCCAGTGCAGGCCCACGATGAGCAGCATGACGGGTGCCATGAGCTCGCCCTTCTTCTTCCGCAGCAGGATGATCGCGGCGATGAGGCCGCCGACGACCTCGACCGCCACCATGGCGATATAGACGGTGAACGGCACGGAGTCGACCCTCAGCGCCGTCGCGCTCGTCCAGTTCCTGATGGCCGTCGGCAGCGTGATGCCGACGAGTGCGACACCGGCGAGGCCCAGCACCCCGAAGACGATGCGCCAGGCCCAATGTCGGGGCCGCTCCTGCGCCCACCCCGCCCACACGAAGGTCGCGAAGCCGAACAGGGACGCAGTGAAGATGACATCTCTCGGGAATTCGACGGACAGCATGCGCACCCCTTCATCGTTCATCGATGTGCGGCTCAGCCTAGGGGAGCGAGCCGCCACGGGGCTGGGGAGAAGTGCCCCGCCTGCTCGTCAGATCAGGTCGCGGATCGCCCCGTAGCTCGCATCCACGTCGTGCAGCCAGAACAGGTGACCGACCTCGGGGAGCTGACGCACCTGCCACCCCAGAGCCTCGAGCTCGGCGGGCATCGGGGCGGGAACCACGGCCTTACCCTCGGCGGAGAGCACGATCGTGGATGGCACGACCGGGGCGGCAGGCGTGTACGGAGCATGCGCGACCTGATCGAAGATGCCCACCGTCATCTTCCCGTCGAAGCGCTTCTTCGCCCGAGCATTCAGCGCCCGCGTCTCTGCCGAGTACCGCTTGGTGTTGTTGGTGCCCGTCGCAGCGCCCGCCAACATCACGAGCGGCAGCGTCACACCGGACAGCCCCCAGAACACGCGCGCACCGAATCCCTCGCTCGGCAGTCCGAGCTTGAACCCCGGATCGAGGTAGATGGCCCGTTCGGGGCGAAGCCGGGGTACCGCCCGCACGAGCAGGGCACCGCCCAGCGAATGCCCGACCGCGCTGTGCAGGTCGTCCGGAAGCGTCTCGATCAGGTCATCGACGAACTCGTCGAGTCGGTAGCTCTCGGCCCGCGGGCTCTCGCCGTGGCCCCGCAGATCGACGGCGATGGCCGTGTACTCGCCCGACTCGGCGATGCGCCCGGCCAGCGAGCCCCACAGCTCGGCGCTCGCGCCGATGCCGTGCACCAGCGCCACCTTCCTCGGGCCGTCGCCGGTGGTGATCGTGTGCAGCTTCATGCATCCGCTCCAGTGCTCGTGTCCGAATCGCCGCCCACGCTACGCGTGCCCGCTGTTACTCTGAGCGCGTGTCGGAACCCGGGGTCTTCCTCATACCGGCCCTCGCAGTGCTGGCTCCCCTCTTCACGCGCAGCATCTCGCGCTGGGTCAAGGTGCCCATCGTCGTGTTCGAGCTCCTCCTGGGCATCGCCGTCGGGCCGAGCTTCCTCGGCTGGGTCGACAAATCAGACCTGCTCGACTGGCTCTCCGAGTTCGGCCTCGCCGCCCTCTTCTTCGTCGCCGGCAACGAGATCCGCTTCCGCAGCCTCGGCGGCGGCCCACTCGCCCGGGCATCGCTGGCCTGGGTCGCAAGCCTCGTCATGGGGCTCGCCGCGGGCTTCCTCATCGCGCCGGGAGAGGCGGCCGTCATCATCGCGATCGCTCTCAGCTCGACCGCGCTCGGCACGCTCATCCCCATCCTCCGGGACGCGGGGGAACTCGGCTCGCCCTTCGGCAAGGCGACGACCGCGATGGGAGCGGTCGGCGAGTTCGGGCCCCTCGTCGCGATCTCCATCTTCCTTGGAACCCGCTCCCCGGGCGTCTCCACGCTCGTGCTCGCGCTGTTCGTCGTCATCACCGGCGTCGCGATCTTCGTCGCCGTGCGCATGCAGCACGGGCACCTGCATCGACTCGTGAGCGCCAGCCTCCACACGTCCGGCCAGTTCGCGGTGCGCGTCGTCATCTTCACGCTCGCCTGCCTCGTCGCCCTCAGCGCGATGCTCGACCTCGACATCCTCCTGGGCGCCTTCGCCGCCGGGGTCATGTGGCAGATCATCATGCGCAGCGCGCCCGAGGCCGACCGCGAGCAGGTCGAGAGCAAGATCGAAGCGATCGCCTTCGGCTTCCTCGTGCCCCTCTTCTTCATCTACACGGGCGTAACCTTCAACCTCGATGCGCTCCTCGGCAGCCAACTCGCGCTCATCCTGCTGCCGGTGTTCCTCATCCTGCTGCTGGCGATCAGAGGCCTGCCCGCCCAGCTCGTCGCGCCGCGCGGCGCGGGCAACCGCGAACGGGCGGGCATCGGCCTCCTCAGCGCGACAGCGCTGCCCATCATCGTCGCTGTGACCGCGATCGGCGTCGACCAGAAGGTCCTCGACCCCGGCCTCGCGTCGTCGCTCGTCGGAGCGGGAATGCTCTCCGTGCTGCTCTTCCCCATCCTCGGCATGGCGCTGCGGCCAGCCGATGCGAAGCGGCACGAGAGCGCCAACGTCTGACGCAGCGGGGAAGCGACGGGGAAGCGACGGGACGCGGAGCGGACGCGACGGTTGGGAACGGGCCGTCAGGACTGGCGAGTGTCAGGGGTGGTGTCCGCCAGGTTCGGCTTCTCTCAGGCGCGGCGGCCGTCAGGGGCGGCGCTGGTGTCGAGAGGTCAGCGCGGCGCTCGAAAGGCCGTGATGTTCGCGGAGTTCCAGCGCAGCGCATCCCACTCGCCGTGGAACGTCAGCACGGTGATCCCCGAGGTGGGGTAGCCGTGTCGGATCTCCCGAGCCAACTCCGAGTCCTTGTCGGCGGCCAGAGCGATCGCAGTGCCCGAGACGGTCGGCTCGTGGCCGATGACGAGCAGCGTCTGCACCTCGGCGTCGGTCTCCTTGACCTGCTCGAGGTAGTCGTCTTCGCCGCCCATGTAGAGGGTGCTCGGGAACTCGGCGGGAGCGAGGATCTCGGCGGTCTCGAGCGTCTGCCGCGTGCGGGCAGCTGGCGAGCAGAGCACCTTGTCGACCTTCGGCGCGTTCGCGCGCAGCCAGTCACCGGCCTGCGCTGCCTCCTGCACGCCCCGGTCGGCGAGCGAGCGCTGGCGGTCGTCGATCGTCATCGGATGCTCGGCCTTGGCATGGCGGAGAAGGATCAGAGTGCGGGGCATGGGGTCAGCCTAGAGAACCAGATGGGCAACACGTCGAAGGCTGACCGCGTCGGTCGCTTTCGCTGGCCGCTTGGGTCGGCAGTGCTCGGTTCGCCACGCGATCGCGCCCCGCGCATCCGCTTTATATCTTTGATATCTGTGGATGCGCGGGGCGCGACGTGCTGCGGATCGCTCGGTCTGTCAGGCCTTGACGAACTTCAGGAGCGCCGCGTTGACTTCCTCGGTGTGGGTCCACAGGAGTCCGTGCGGGGCGCCGTCGACCTCGACGTACTCGGCCTCCGGGAACGCCGCGTGGAACGGGCGGCCCGTCGCGTCGATCGGCAGGATGTTGTCGCTCGTGCCGTGCAGGATGAGCGACGGCTTGCCGCTCGCGCGCACCGCCGCGACGTCGTCGCGGAAGTCCTCGATCCACGTCGGCACAACGGCATAAGCGGCGACCGGCGCCGACTGGGTTGCCGTCGTCCAGTTCGCGTCGACGACCTCCTGGCTGATGCGCGAGCCAAGGTTCTCGTCGAGGTTGTAGAAGTCTTTGTAGAAGTTCGTGAACCAGGCGAAGCGGTCGGCCTTCGCGTTGTCCGAGATGCCGTCGAAGACCTCCTGCGGAACGCCCGTGGGGTTGTCGTCACGCTGCACGAGGAACGGCTCGAGCGAGGCGAGGAAGGCCAGCTTCGCAACGCGGTCGTGGCCGTGCTTGCCCACGTACCGCGCGAGTTCGCCGGTGCCCATCGAGAAGCCGACCAGGATCACGTCGCGCAGGTCGAGGGTCTCGAGCACCACGTTCAGGTCGTTCGCGAACGTGTCGTAGTCGTACCCCTCGGTGACCTTGCTCGACTGACCGAAGCCGCGGCGGTCGTAGGTGATGACCCGGTAGCCGGAATCCAGCAGCTCTCGCGTCTGGCGCTCCCAGCTCGCCCCGTTCAAGGGGTAGCCGTGGACGAGGACCACCGGCTGCCCCGCGCCGTGGTCCTCGTAGTAGAGCTCGATGTCCGTGCTGTTCTGCGTCCCGACCTTGATGTAGCCCATAGCGCTGCTCCCTTCATCGTGGCGAATGCGACCGGCCCCGAGACGAGATCGTGCGGCGAGGCGTCGCGGAGACAATCCAATGACACGCGCCTGACCGCGAACCGAGACTGTGACCCCGGAAGGCTCCGAGCGTAGCCGTCTTGAGTACGGGGCCGAGAGTCTCCGCGGGCGGGGCTGTGGTCGGAGTCGTGGTCGTGTTCAAGGTGAGTCAGGCCGTCTGCACGGGGCGGAGGTCACCCGCTGGTGGGAATGGCAGCAGGTACTCGTTGTGCGGCACGGTCATGTCGCCCCAGTCCTCGCGCTTCACGCGGATGCGAACCGCCGACACCTCCGTGATGCGAACCCGAGTCCAGTGGCCGTCCTCGAGGCGCAGCTCGTAGGCGTCGGCAAGGTAGCCGATGCCGGTCTCCTCCAGAAGGGTCTCGGCCGCCAGCCAGTCGATGGCATCGGAACGTTCCCGACCGAGCAGGTCGATGACGACGAAGCCATCGCCGCGAGGGCACATCCACCCGAGAAGCTCGCCGTCTCCTCGTCGGTGTTCGATCCAGTCGCTGGGTGCAGTCATGCGTCGATGCTAGCCAGCGGCTGGAGACGGTTGGCGAGGTGTGGATAACTTCTGCGCGAATTCTCGGAGGCCACTACGTTGACGCCCATGCGTTCAGGGGAGAGAAGCAGACGCGCCGTCAGGGCCGCGCTGCTCGTCATGCTCAGCTTCGGGTCGGCCATAGGGGTGAGCGGATGCGCGCCCCAAGAACTGGCCCCAGCGCCAACCCCCAGTCCAGCGCTCAGTGCGCCGCCCGGCACGGCGCCCGTGCTGCCAACCAACGAAGAAGCCCTCGCGATCGTGGAGGAGCTCGTGCCGAAGTTCCTGGCGGCGGAGGCGGATCTCCTTCAGACAGGTACTACCTCGGCGCTCGAGAGCTTGGCGGTCACTGCCTACGTGGAGAGAGTTGAGCAGGATTATCAAGACCTACAGTCCCGCGGACTGTCGGTGTCCGGCGTTCCCACGCTCAACAGCCTTGGAGTTCAGAAGGTGGAGGCTGTAGAGCGAGATGTCGTTATCTCCTTGTATGGCTGCTACGACATTTCGACAACTCAGATGTTGGACGGAGGGGGTCTAGACGTTCTTGTTCAATCTGCGGGCTGGCGGTCACCAGTAATTGTTTGGGTGAATGACGCGGAGGGTGACTTCAAGATTCAGGAGTTGGAGCCATGGTCTGGCGCGAGCTTCTGCTAACTACTCTCCTTCTCGTTGGCGTGAACCCCGCCGGTGCGGAGTTGCATCCTCGGAGCTGCACCTATCTGAACTTTGCGGATGGTGTCTGCGGTGCGTCGAATGGTGGCGACAGCGTCAACATTCAGGTCGAGGAGACGTACGCGGACGAGTCCACATCTCCCGACTTCTCCGACGGCGGCGGGGGCGGGTGGGACGACGG
>NZ_LR733185.1:417825-624220 GCF_902506465.1 Pseudoclavibacter sp. 8L
CACAGACCTGCGCCTCCCGCACCCACCCCGCAGCAAGCGGATGCGCAACCCCCATGTCTGCGCCAAGAAGGCAGAGCACACGCACAGACCTCACAGACCTGCGCCTCCCGCACCCACCCCGCAGCAAGCAGATGCGCAACCCCAACGTCTGCACCGACAACACGAAGCACACGCACAGACCTGCGCCTCCCGCACCCGCCCCGCAGCAAGCAGATGCGCAACCCCAACGTCTGCGCCGACAAGGCGAAGCACACGCACAGACCTCACAGACCTGCGCCTCCCGCACCCACCCGACAGCAGCTAGATGCGCAAGCCCGACGTCTGCGCCAAGAAGGCACAGCACACGCACAGACCTGCGCCTCCCGCACCCACCCCGCAGCAAGCGGATGCGCAACCCCAACGTCTGCGCCAAGAAGGCAGAGCACACGCACAGACCTGGGCCTCCCGCATCCACCCGGCAGCAAGCAAATGCGCAACCCCCAAGTCTGCGCCGACAAGGCAAAGCACACGCGCAGACCTCACAGACGTGCGCCTCCCGCACCCACCCGACGGCAGCTAGATGCGCAACCCCTATGTCTGCGCCAAGAAGGCAAAGCACACGCACAGACCTGCGCCTCCCGCATCCACCCCGCGGCAAGCAGATGCGCAACCCCCAAGTCTGCGCCGACAATGCAAAGCACACGCACAGACCTGCGCCTCCCGCACCCACCAGACGGCAAGCGGATGCGCAAGGCCGACGTCTGCGACTCAGACGCGGCCTGCGCCCTGCGACGGGAGCACCTCGAAGGTCGCGGGCTCCGCGAACCCGGCCGCGGCGAAGGCCTCGTGGATGCTGCGCGAGACCTCGGCGAGGTCGCCGCGTTCCACAAGCGCGATCGCCGCTCCCCCGAACCCGCCGCCCGTCATGCGCGAGCCGATGGCTCCCGCAGCGACGGCCGTCGATACAGCGAGGTCGAGCTCGGGCACGGAGATCTCGAAATCGTCGCGCATCGATGCGTGCGACTCGGCGAGCATCGGGCCGATGCTGCGCGGGCCGCTGTCGCCGAGCGCAGCGACCACAGCGAGGACCCTCGCGTTCTCGGTGACGATGTGCCGCACCCGACGGAACGTCTCGTCGTCGAGCACCCGCGCGGCACGCTCGAGGTCACCGACCGTCACGTCGCGCAGCGAGGCGACGCCGAGCCCCGCCGCGCCCTTCTCGCACGACGCGCGCCGCTCCGCGTAGCCGCCGCTCGCGTGGGAGTGCTCGACACGGGTGTCGATGACCAGCAGCGCGAGGCCCTGCGCCTCGAACGCCAGCGGCACGATCCTCGACTCGAGCGAACGGCAGTCGAGCAGCACGCCGGAGTCACGCTGACCGAGGAGCACCGCCGACTGGTCCATGATGCCCGTCGGCGCGCCGACGGCCTCGTTCTCCGCGAGGCGTCCGACTCGAGCGAGCGTCCGCCGGTCGAGCCCGAGGCCCCACAGCTCATCGATCGCGACCGCAACAGCCCCCTCGAGGGCGGCGGATGAGGACAGGCCGGCCCCGAGGGGCACATCCGACTCGATGTGCAGGTCGAGGCCGCGCACCTCGCTGAGGTCGGCACCCAGCTCGCCAGCCGCCCAGAGGACTCCGAGCGCGTACGCGGACCAGCCGCCGAGCGCATCTGGTGCAAGCGCGTCGATCGCGATCTCCTCGACGCCCTCGCGGAGGCCGCTCGAGACGCGCACGAGTCGGTCGTCGCGGAGCCTCGCCGCGACCACCGTGTGCCGGTCGATCGCGAACGGGAAGACGAAGCCCTCGTTGTAGTCGGTGTGCTCCCCGATGAGGTTGACGCGGCCGGGCGACGACCAGAGGCCGTCAGGCGCCCCACCGTGGATGCGCGCAAACGCCTCAGCAGCCGTCGTCGCGAGCTCCGGCCGGGTCACGCTGCGTCCGCCTTCGCGAGCGCCGCGCGCAGGATGCCTGCCGTGGCTTCAGGTGGGACGTCGCCGATGAAGGCACCCATCGCCGACTCAGAGCCGGCGAGGAACTTGAGCTTGTCCTCCGCCCGCCGCGGCGAGGTGATCTGCAGCATGAGCCGGATGTCCTCTCGATGGGAGTTGACGGGCGCCTGATGCCAGGCGGCGATGTAGGGGGTCGGGGTGTCGTAGATCGCGTCGATGGCGCGGAGCACGCGGCGGTACTCGCGGGCGATCTCATCGCGCTCCTCCGCCGTCGTCTCGGCCAGGTCGGCGACGTGACGATGCGGAAGCATGTGCACTTCGAGCGGCCAGCGCGCCGCGAACGGCACGAAGAACGTGACGTGCTCGCCGCGCAGCAGGACCCGCTCGGAGGCCTGCTCGAAGTCCAGGATGTCCTGGAACAGCGTCGGCCCATACGTCTCGATCGAGCGGATGAGGGCGCTCGTGCGCGGAGTGATGTACGGGTAGGAGTAGATCTGACCGTGTGGGTGGTGCAGCGTCACCCCGATGTCCTTGCCGCGGTTCTCGAAGGGGAACACCTGCTGCACGCCGGGCAGCTGCGAGAGCGCCGTCGTGCGGTCAGCCCAGGCCTCGACGACCGTCCGGGCACGCGAGAGGGAGAGCGATGCGAAGGATCCCTCTGACTCCGGGCTGAAGCAGACGACCTCGCAGCGGCCGATCGACGGCTTCGTGCGGCCGAGGCCCACGGATGCGAGCTCCTCGAGCTGCACCTCGACGTCGATATCGTCTCCGCCCAGCGTGGGGCCGAACGAGGGCGACTTGTTCTCGAACACGGCGACGTCGTAGTTGCTCGGCACCTCGGTGAGGTTGGCGGGCGTGGACGGCGCGAGGGGGTCGAGGTGCTTGGGGGGCAGCATGACGCGGTTCTGCCTGGCGGCGGCAATCGAGATCCACTCACCGGTGAGCGGGTCCTGACGCATCTCGGCGACCGGTGGGCGGTCGGCGGGCACCCGGCTGTCGAGGGCGCGCTCGGGGTCGAGCTTCGTGTCGGCGTCGTCGAAGTAGATGAGCTCGCGACCGTCGGAGAGCAGCGTCGGACGCTTGACGATGTTGTTGGTGAGGGAATGCACGCTCCGATTACGCCACTTTCGATTTCGAAAGTCAAGTGCCTTTCGCTTGCGAAGGCGTAAGCTGATTCCTGTGGTGAACATCGAGACGCCCCCAGAAGGCCCCGCGCACGCACGCAGAGCCGACCTCGTCGAACTCGTGAAGCGTACCGGCTTCGCGAGGGTCGCCGACCTGAGCCGAGAACTCGGCGTCTCCGAGGTGACCGTGCGCTCGGACCTCACCGCGCTCGAGCGCGACGGAATGCTGGGCCGCGTGCACGGCGGCGCGATCTACGGGCACGGGCCGACCGGCCTCGAGACCTCGTTCGAGACGGCGCAGCAGAGCGCCGCCGACGAGAAGCGCCGCATCGGCGTCGCCGCGGCCGCACTCGTGACCAGCGGCTCGAGTGTGCTCCTCGACGTCGGCACCACCACGACGGCCGTGGCGGAGGCGCTCCTCGCCCGGGAAGACCTCGACGACGTCGTCATCATCACGAACGGCCTCTCCATCGCGCTCGCCCTCGAGTCGGCCATCCCCCGCTTCACGGTCGTCGTGACCGGAGGCACCCTCCGCCCGCTCCAGCACTCGCTCGTCGCGCCGTACGCCTCCGCCATGCTCGAACGCATCCACACCGACCTTGCGATCATCGGCTGCACGGGCGTGCAGGTCGCGGCCGGCGTCACCAACGTGAACCTGCCGGAGTCGGAGCTCAAACGGGCCATGCTCCACGCCGCGGACCGCTCGGTCGTCGTCGCCGACGCCAGCAAGCTCGGCCGCGCCCACGTCGGCGTCATCGGCGGGCTCGCCGAGTTCGCGAGCATCATCACCGGCACCGAAGCCGCCGCCGCCGAGGTCGCGGCGCTTCGAGCCGCCGGCAGCGACGTGCAGCAGGTCTAGCCGCGCTCAGCCAGCCGGGCGGGCGCCTAGGCACCTCCCCTGCGTGTCCAACATCAGTGCGATTTCGGCGGTGTCCGACACTCAAACGCCAGAACGCAGCGAAATCGCACTCATATTGGTCAGCAGAGCTACTGCCCGGCGGGCACCGCGAGCGCGGGGGCCGGATGCACGTCGACGGCGACGAAGCTGCCCGGCTCGAGCGCGCCCGTGTCCCGGCTCCGCATGTGCGCCCGCAGGAGCGTGCCGTCCGCGAGCCGAGCCTGGACGACGACGTGGGCCCCGAGGAATCCGGTCGAGACGACCCGCGCGAGCGCCTCACCGGCTGGCAGAGCGTCGTCGTCGTCGGCATCGACGCTCGTGGATGCGCTCGGACCGGTCGTGGATGCCTCGGCGGTCGCGGCACCCGAGACTCCCGACTCGTCCGCCGCGAGCCGGGCACCGGCCACCGCGAACGACACATGCTCCGGCCGGAGCAGCACGTCGACGGCACCCTCGGCGCTGCCCGCGAGCAGCGGCACCCGCTGCCCGAGCACCGTCGCGACTCCGCCCTCCGCGCCGGCGCGCACGCGCGAGTGGTGGCCGATGAAATCGGCGACGAACGCGTTCTCGGGCGTCGAGTAGATGGCCTCGGGCTCGCCGAGCTGCTCGATGATGCCGCCGCGCATGACGGCGACCCGGTCGGCGACGGCGAGCGCCTCCTCCTGGTCGTGCGTGACGAAGACGGTCGTGATGCCCACCTCGAGCTGGATGCGGCGGATCTCGTCGCGCAGCTGCACGCGCACCTTCGCATCCAGCGCGGAGAGAGGCTCGTCGAGGAGCAGCACCTTCGGCTGGACGGCAAGGGCTCGTGCGAGCGCGACTCGCTGCTGCTGGCCACCGGACAGCTCGTTGGGGTACCGCTCGCCGAAGCCGCCGAGCCCGACGAGCTCGAGGTACTCGGGCACACGCGTGCTGCGCTCCTTCGCCGAGATTCCGCGGCGGAGGCTGAGGGGGAACGCGACGTTCTGCGCCACCGTCAGGTGCGGGAACAGCGAGTACGACTGGAACACCATGGCCATGTCGCGCTTCGAGGCCGGCACGTTCGCGACGTCGCGGCCGCCGACGAGGATCTCGCCCTCGTCGATGTCCTCGAGTCCCGCGAGCGCGCGCAGGGCGGTGGTCTTCCCGCATCCGCTCGGCCCGAGGAGGGCGACCATCTCGCCGGGCTTGATGCTCAGCTCGAGTCCGCGCAGTGCTACGGTCTGGCCGAATCGTCGCGTGACGCCGCGCAGCTCGACGCCGACGGCCACCTGGGAGTGCGCGACGGAGGTGGATGGGTCGACGCGGCCAGGGGAGGTGACTTCAGGGAGGGTGCTGGTCATGAGCGTGCCTTTCGGGTCGTGCGCTTCCTGCGCCCCGCGAGCAGGTCGAGGGCGATGAGCAGGATCGTGGTGACGCCGAGCGCGAGGAGCGACATGACGGCGGCGATCTGCCCGTCGGAGAGGTTGATCTGGAAGAGGGCGGTCTGCAGGTTGTCGCGGGCGAGGAAGCGGGCGACGGTGAACTCGCCGAGTACGACCGCGATGGTGACGAAGCTCGCCGAGATGAGGGCGGTGCGGATGTTCGGCAGGATCACGCGCACGATGATGACGGGCCAGGATGCCCCGAAGGAGCGGGCGGCCTCGGTGAGGGTCTTCAGGTCGATCGACCTGAGGCCCGCGTCGATCGAGCGGTAGGCGAACGGCAGCACGAGCACGACGTAGGCGAACGCGAGCCACACGGTGTTCGACCCGAGGGGCGTCGAGGCGAGGAAGCGGTAGATCGGCGCGAGCCCGACGACGAGAACGACGGCGGGGATGGTGAGCGGCAGCAGGCAAATGAACTCGACCGCCCGGTCCATGGCGGGCACTTTCAGCCGCACCCACACCATGGTGGGCACGAGCAGCACGAGCATGATGGCGACGGTGAGGACGCACATGATGAGCGAGTTCGTGAGCCCGGACCAGAGCACGTCGAGGGTCGAGTACTCGCCCGTGTTGCCCGCGAAGACGCGCTGCCAGGCGTCGAAGCTGACCTCCCCCGTGAGCGGGAAGCGGATGGAGAATTCGAAGAGGCTCACGAGCGGCACGAGCAGCGCGACGGTCGTGAGGGTGAGCACCGTGACGCGGAAGGCCTGCTGCCGGCGGCGGGCCCGCTCGACGAGGCCGCGGCGGCGCGGACGCGCACGATCGGATGGTGCGAGCTGCGTCATCGCGACAACCACCTTGCGCTGCGCTTCTGCAGGAGCGCGTAGAGCGACATGACGATGGCGACGACCACGATCATCCCGAGCGCGAGGGCCTGCGCGTAGGACTCGAGCCCCGCGGTGTTCTCGTTGCGCAGCGCCGCCTCGATCTCCATCGGCACGATGATCGTCTGCTGCGAGATGAGGGCGGCCGCCGTCGCGAAGGCGGAGAAGGAGTTCGCGAACAGCAGGAGCACGGAGCCGAGGAAGCTCGGCGCGAGCAGCGGGCCGGCGACACGGAACCAGTAGACGAGCGAGCTGCCACCGAGCATGACGGTCGCGTCGCGCCATTCCCGGCGGATGCCGTCCACTGCCGGCAGGAACACGATGACCATGAGCGGCACCTGGAAGTAGAGGTAGACGGCGACGAGGCCGGGGACGCTCGACAGGAAGCCGGAGTCGACCTGGAAGCCGGCCGCTCCCTGCAGGAAGCGCGTGAGCATCCCGTTCGTGCCGATCGTCGCGACGAACGCGAACGCGAGCATGACGCCGCCGAACTGCGCGAGGACCGAGTTGAACGCCGTGAAGACGCGGCGACCGAGGCTGTTCGGCGGGCTCGTGGAGAGGGCGTACGCGACGACGGCGCCGATGACAGCGCCCAGCACGGCGGTGACGACCGACAGCCACGTCGATGTCCAGAAGATCGTGATGGAGGCGGGAGCGAGGAGCCGCTCGAATCCGCTCGTCGTGAAGACGCCCTGTCTGGTGAAGAACGCGCCGATGGCGACGAGCACGGTCGGCAGCAGCAGGAAGATGCCCGTGTAGAGGAGGAAGGGGGCGACACCGAAGAGCGACGTCCGCGACGCCGCCTTGGATGCGCCCGACGGGCGGCGCCCGAGCGCGTCAGGCATGGCTGCGAGAGCAGCTGCGCCTGACGGCTCGGTCGCCGCCGCGAGGGGTGCGGTTGCGGTCATCAGGAGATCGTCGAATCCCAGTTCTCGGCGAGGAACGCGTTCGCGGTCTCGGCCTCTTCCGAGGTGGGCGTCATGGGCGTGCCTTCGACCTCGGGGAGGCTCTCGAGCGCGGTCTGGTCGACCGTGCCCTCGGCTTCCATCCAGTCGAAGAGGACCGGCATGGCGCCGCCGGCGAGCCAGATGTTCTGCACCTCCGGCGAGTACAGGTACTCCATCCAGAGGCGAGCGGCGGCGGGGTTCGGGGCGTCGACGTTGATGGCCTGGTTGTAGTACGCGGCGATCTCGCCGCCCTTCGGCACGAAGGTCGCCCACTCGACACCCTTCGCCTCGAGACGCTCAACGGTCGAGAGCTGGTTGTAGCTCCAGTCGAAGACGACGCCGTGCTCGCCGGCGTCGACGGTGCCGGCCGTGACGTCCTTCAGATTCAGGGTGCCAGCCTCCTTGAGCTTCGCGAAGTAGTCGAGGCCGGGCTGCAGGTCGGCGAAGTCGCCGCCGACCGCGTTGTTCGCCGAGAGGAAGCCGTTGAACGCCGCGCCGGCCTCGGCGGGCTTGCCGTTGAGGGCGACGGAGTTCGCGAACTTCGCGTCGGTGAGCTGGTCGATCGAGGTGATCTCGCCGTACTTGGTGGCGTTGTAGCCGACCGACATGATGCCCGTGTAGTCGTTCACCCAGAGGCCAGTGGCCTCCTTGTTGGCGTCGGGGATGTGCTCCCAGTTCTCGACCTGGTACGGCGCGAAGTAGTCGGTGGATGCGAGCGCGACGTTCGCTCCGAGGTCGAAGACGTCCGGCGCCTGGTCGGTTCCCTTGTTGGCGTCGGCCGCCGCGATCTCCTCCTGCGAGGAGGCGTCAGGGAGGATCGAGTTGACGGTGATGCCGTACTTCTCGGTGAAGCCGGCCTTGATCTCGCCGTAGTTCGCCCAGTCGTCGGGCAGCGCGATGACGTTGATGGTGCCTTCGGCCTTCGCGGCTTCGACGAGCGCATCCATGCTGCCGAAGTCGTCGAGGCTCGTCGCGGTCGCCGCGGCCGCGGTGTCGCCGGTCTCACCCGTCGCGGGGCTCTGCGAGCACGCGGTCAGGGCAAGTCCCGCGAGGGCGAGGGTCGCCACAATTGAAAGTCGCTTGTTCATGCGAAGTCGATGTCCTTCTCGGAATCCTGGTGGGGCCGGAGGCTGAGAGGCCAGCCGGCGCAACCCTGCCGACTGGCTGGGCGGACACAGGCCACCACGCCAGCGTGAACACGAGCAGTCACCGGATGAACGCCGACGGACGCGCATCTGAACAGCCCATCCGCGCGCATCCGCCGCCCATCGCGCGGTCGCCCGCGAACGCCGTAGACTCGTCCGGTGCGGACACGCCCCGACTTCTCCGCATCGCGCCGCCAGAAGGAGCCTCGCCAGTGAGCAGCCAGACCACAACCCCGTCTTCCGAAGCAGTTGGCCCGGACACCGTCGACAACGCGAAGGCGACCCCCGAGAAGGAGCAGCCATACGGCGCCCTCGGGTTGAAGCCGGACGAGTACGACAAGATCCGCGAGATCCTCGGCCGCCGCCCCACCTCGGGCGAGCTGGCCATGTACTCGGTCATGTGGTCGGAGCACTGCTCCTACAAGTCCTCGAAGAACTACCTGCGCCAGTTCGGCCAGAAGGTCTCCGACGAGATGAAGAAGAACCTCATGGTCGGCATGGGCGAGAACGCCGGCGTCATCGACGCAGGCGAGGGCTGGGCGGTGACCTTCAAGGTCGAGTCACACAATCACCCCTCCTACATCGAGCCATTCCAGGGCGCCGCGACCGGCGTTGGCGGCATCGTCCGCGACATCATCTCCATGGGTGCCCGCCCCGTCGCGGTCATGGATGCGCTCCGCTTCGGCGCGATCGACGAGGCCGACACGGCACGGGTCGTGCACGGCGTCACGAGCGGCATCTCCTTCTACGGCAACTGCCTCGGCCTGCCGAACATCGGCGGCGAGACCTGGTTCGACAGCGTGTACCAGGCGAACCCGCTCGTCAACGCGCTCGCGGTCGGCGTGCTCCGCCACGAGGACCTGCACCTCGCGAACGCCCGCGGCGCCGGCAACAAGGTCGTGCTCTTCGGCGCGCGCACAGGCGGCGACGGCATCGGCGGCGCATCCATCCTCGCGTCCGACTCGTTCGACGAGAAGGGCCCCACGAAGCGCCCGGCCGTCCAGGTCGGCGACCCCTTCGCCGAGAAGGTGCTCATCGAGTGCTGCCTCGAGCTGTTCCGCGAGAAGGTCGTCGAAGGCATCCAGGACCTCGGTGCCGCAGGTATCTCCTGCGCGACGAGCGAGCTCGCGGCGGCCGGCGACGGCGGCATGTACATCGAGCTCGACAAGGTGCTGCTGCGCGACCCGAACCTCACGGCCGAGGAGATCCTCATGTCGGAGAGCCAGGAGCGCATGATGGCGGTCGTCGCTCCCGAGAAGCTCGACGCGTTCATGGCGATCGTCGACAAGTGGGACGTCGAGACGAGCGTGCTCGGCGAGGTCACCGACACGGGCCGCCTCGTCATCAACTGGCGCGGCGTGGAGATCGTGAACGTCGACCCGCGCACCGTCGCGATCGACGGGCCCGTCTACGACCGTCCCGTCGCCTACCCGAGCTGGATCGACGCGCTCCAGGCCGACTCCGCCTCCGCCCTCCCCCGCCCCCAGTCGGGTGAGGAGCTCCGCGAGCAGGTGCTCGCCCTCATCTCGTCGGCGAACCTCGCCAACCCCGAGTGGATCACGCAGCAGTACGACAGCTACGTGCTCGGCAACACCGCCTTCGGCACTCCGGAAGACGCCGGCATGGTGCGCATCGACGAGGAGTCGGGGCTCGGTTTCGCCATCAGCCTCGACGCCAACGGCCGCTACGCGCAGCTCGACCCCTCCGCCGGGGCCAAGCTGGCGCTCGCCGAGGCGTACCGCAACGTCGCCGCCACGGGCGCACGCCCCGCCGCCGTCTCCGACTGCCTCAACTTCGGCAGCCCCGAGAACCCCGAGGTCATGTGGCAGTTCGCGCAGGCCGTCGAGGGACTCGCGGATGGCTGCCTCGAACTCGGCATCCCGGTCACGGGCGGCAACGTGTCGTTCTACAACCAGACGGGCGACGTGCCCATCCACCCGACCCCCGTCGTCGCCGTGCTCGGCCTCATCGACGATGTCGCACGCCGCGTCCCGTCGGGCTGGCAGGAGGAAGGCGACAACCTCTACCTCCTCGGCACGACCCTCGAGGAGCTCTCCGGCTCCAGCTGGGCCGACGTCGTGCACGGCCACCTCGGTGGTCTGCCCCCGCAGGTCGACCTCGAGCGCGAGAAGGCGCTCGCCGACCTCGTCATCGGCGCAGGCCAGCAGGGCCTCCTCACCTCGGCGCACGACCTCTCCGAGGGTGGCCTCGCGGCAGCGATCGTCGAGGCGTCGACACGCTTCGGCGTCGGCGCGCGCATCGTGCTCGATGGCCTCATGCGCAAGGAAGGTGTGGACGCGGCTACCGCGCTCTTCAGCGAGTCGGCCGGGCGCATCCTCGTCTCCGTCCCGCACGACGACGACGTGCGCTTCCAGGCGATGTGCGAGGCGCGTGACTTCCCCGTCACCCGCGTCGGCGTGAGCGACGGCATGGGTGCCGACGCGAAGCTCGAAGTCCAGGGCCTCTTCGAGTTCACGCTCTCCGAGCTCTCCGAGGCGCGCGGCGCAACACTGCCGAAGCGCTTCGGCGATGTCGTCGGGCCGAACTCCGCGCCGATCTCCGCAGCCATCACTGCGGCAGCTGCAGCGGCACACTAAGCGCCGTACCTCTTGAGTCTCGGGATGGGTTCCACGCTTCGGGATGGGTTGCTTCCCATCTCGAAGCGTGGAACCCATCTCGAAACCGTTGGTGCGAGCGCTGTCGAGGTCTTCGCTGCGATCGCCGCGTCAGCGACCGCGGACGGCTTCGCCCTCGATGACGGCCAGCGGATGGTCGCTCGGCGCCTCGCAGGACTCGGCGCGCAGATCGTCGAGCACGAAGCCCTCGCCGTTGAGAACGCCGCTCCGAACCCAGCTGCCGACGCCGACCCCGACATCGCCGGGTTGCGCGACGCCGACGTGGCCGAGGCGGAGCGCCCCGACGCATCCGCCGCCGATTCGACGGCGCCGCGCGGCCTCTACCTGTGGGGGCCCGCCGGCCGCGGCAAGTCCTGGCTACTCGACGCCTTCTACGGCGCAGTTCCCGTGGACCGGAAGCTGCGCGTCCACTTCCACTCGTTCTTCAACGAGCTGCACTCGCGCATCTTCGCGAACCGCGGCTCCGAGACCGTCTTCGCGAACGCCGTCCGCGAGCTTATCGGCGACGCGAAGCTGCTGCTCTTCGACGAGTTCCACGTGCACGACCCGGGCCACGCGACGCTGCTCACGGCCCTGCTGCGGTACGCCCTCGACCACGGCATCACGGTCGTCGCGACCTCGAACTACCGGCCGCAGGGCCTCCTCCCGAGCCCCGTCTACCACCACATCTTCGAGCCGGGCATCGAGCTCATCGAGCGCGAGCTCGACGTGGTGGAGCTGCCCGGCGAAGTCGACTACCGCCGTTCTCGCGCTGACGCCGTCGAGCGCCGGGGCTTCGCGACCGGTTCGTGGGTGCACGTGCCGAGCGTCACGTCGACGCAGGCCGACGGCGCAGGCGGCGCAGACAGCGCCGACGAGCAGTCCACGGCAGACGCGGGCAGTGCCCCCGACGCCACGCGCCCGGCATCCGCCGAGGCGACGAGCCTCGAACTCGGCGGCCGCACCTTCGAGGTAACGGCAGTGCGCGGCCGTGAGCTGTGGGCGACGTTCGCGGAGCTCTTCATCGTGCAGACCTCGTCGCTCGAGTTCCTGCAGTGGGCGCGCGACTTCGACACGTGGCACATCCTCGACGTTCCGCTCCTCGCCGCCGTCGGCCGCGACCCGCAGCAGCGCTTCGTGAACGCCGTCGACGTGCTCGTCGACTACGACATCGAGGCGCACTTCCACGCCGACGCGTCGTTCGACGAGTTCGTCGCCGCTGCGGCTGGCCGCGCCGACGCGTTCCGGATGGTCAGCCGCCTGCACCTCCTGCAGCGCTGAGGCTCGTCTGCCTGGGGCGTTCGCCGCCCGGCCACGAGTCACGATTCGATGCCGGGCATGCACGGTACAGCTCGAATTCACTAGGCTCGTCGGGCAAGCAGAGCGCTTGTCCTCGCAGGCGCACCCGCTCACCACGCTCTTGGGGGATTCTCAATGACGACATCCGCAACAACCGAGGTAAAGCCTCGCGAGCAATGGACCGGGCAGACCGGCTTCATCCTCGCCGCCATCGGCTCCGCCGTCGGCCTCGGCAATATCTGGCGATTCCCCGGTGTCGCCTATGAGAACGGCGGGGGCGCGTTCCTCATCCCGTACCTTGTCGCGCTCATCACCGCGGGCATCCCGATCCTCTTCCTCGACTACGCGATCGGGCACCGGATGCGCGGGGCCGCGCCGACGGCATTCCGTCGCGTCGCGAAGTGGATGGAGAGCCTCGGCTGGTTCCAGGTCTTCATCTGCTTCGTGATCGGCCTGTACTACACGGCCATCATCGCCTGGGCGCTGAGCTTCTTCGTGCTCTCGTTCAACCTCGGCTGGGGCGACGACCCAGCGGCGTTCTTCACCGGTGACTTCCTTCAGCTCAGCGAGCCTGGCGTCTCGATGCAATTTGTGCCCTCAGTCCTGATCCCGCTCGTCGCCGTGTGGGGAGTGACGATCTTCGTGCTCGCGGCCGGTATCGCGAAGGGCGTAGAACGCACGAACTTCATCTTCCTGCCGCTGCTGCTCGTGTCATTCCTCATCCTCGTGGTGCGCGCGCTCTTCTTGGAAGGCGCGGCGGACGGGCTCAATGCACTCTTCACGCCCGACTGGGTCGCGCTCGGCGACCCCAGCGTCTGGATCGCCGCGTACAGTCAGATCTTCTTCTCGCTGTCCATCGCCTACGGCATCATGGTCACGTACTCGTCCTACCGGAACCGTCGCTCGAACATGACGTCCCCCGGGCTTGTCGTCGCCTTCTCGAATTCGTCGTTCGAGATCCTGGCGGGCATCGGAGTGTTCGCGACGCTCGGATTCATGGCTCACCAGCAGAACGTCGCTGTGGGCGAGCTGGAGGGGCTCACCGGGCCGATCCTGTCGTTCGTGACCTTCCCCGCCATCATCTCGGAGATGCCAGGTGGGCAGATCTTCGGCGCGCTGTTCTTCGGGTCGCTCGTGATGGCGGGATTCACCTCCTTGCTGTCGATCCTGCAGGTCGTCTCGTCAGCCTTCCAGGACAAGTTCGGCTGGTCGCCCCGCAAGGCGGCGGTAATCCTCGGCAGCGTGAGCGCCGTCATCTCGATCCTGCTCTTCTCGACGACCACGGGCCTCATCGCGCTCGACACAGTCGACATGTGGACGAACAACATCGGCATCATCTCGTCCGCTATCGCCACCTGCGTCGGCGTCATCTGGGTCGCCAGACGCGGCGAGGAGATGCGTCTGCACCTCAACGCCGTGTCGACGTTCCAGGTCGGCAAGTGGTGGCTCGTCCTGACGGGCATCATCGCGCCGGTAGTCCTCACCTACATGCTCATCGAGCAGATCAGGACGCTTGTCGTCGACGGCTACGAGGGCTACCCGCTGTGGTACGTCGGCGTCTTCGGCTGGGGCGCGGTCCTCGTCATGCTGGTCGCGAGCGCGATCATGACCCTGGTCCGCTGGCGCAACAGCCCGGACACGTTCACTGCCTGGCCGACGTCGGCTGAGCTTCGCGAGAAGGAGACGGTCCGATGACCCCAGAAGCCATCACGATGCTCATCATCGCGATCGGGATCGTGTGGGGCGGATGCGCCGCGTCCGTCATCGCACTCCGTCGGCATCCGGAACGCGCCGACTACCCGGCGGGTGGCCATGACGACGGGCGGGCCGAACAGGCCCCGGTCATCCACGACACCTGATTCGCGGCGCGGGCCCCGGTCTGCGCTGCGAGAGGGGAACGCAACCCCGCCCGCGATTCGTTCGCGGGCGGGGATCTGCGTTCCGTCGCGCTGCTCAGGCCTGCGGCTTGCGCTGCCAGACGCCGAAGCGGTTGCCGAGCGGGTCGCGCAGATGCGCGAACTTGATCCTGCCGTTGTCGACGAGCGGGATGACGGTCTCCGCCCCGTTCGCGGCCGCCTGCTCCAGCTTCGCCTCGATGTCCTCGACCTCCACGTAGAACACCGCCCAGCTGCCGCCGCCGACCGTGTCGGAATCCCAGAGCCCGCCTCCGTTGCCGGCGCCGTCGACCATCCCGTAGCCGCCGGGCTCGAGCGACCCGAACGTCCACCCGAAGGTGTCACCGTAGAAGGCCTTCGCAGCCTCCGGGTCGGTGGTGCCGATCTCGAAGTAGTTCACGTTGTCCGACATGGTTGCTGTCCTCTCATTCGGATGCACCGCAGCGATTCTGGCTGCGCCGCCGGCCTGTTCAGCCGTTTGATCCGATCGTGAGGTCTCACACAGTGTGAGAGTCAAGCCGCGATGGGGACGTTGACCTCGGTGACCCAGTTGTCCGGATTCGGCTCGCGGCCCGGGCCGTGCACGTAGACGTTGAAGATCGGGCCGACGCGGGTGCGCCCCTGCTGAGCGACCCAGCTGCCCGCCGTCGCCGTGGCCTCATTGATCGTCTCGAAGCCGCCGCGGTGGGTGACCGTCGCGACACGCTGCTCGGGGAGTTCAACGACCTCGTACCCCTCGGGCACGGATGCGCCACGGTACTCGCGCCAGATCGCCATCTCGACATCGGCGTCTCGATACTCGTCGTCGAAGTAGGTGGCACCACCGACGTCGCCGAAGGCAGCGGGGTCTCGCGAGGTGAGCTCGGCCACCGGCCCCCGGAAGTCGACCCAGAGCGGGCCCTCTGAGGGGTAGTCGGCGACCGTGCGGCGCAGGTACAGCACGCGCAGCGCCGGGAAGGTGCGCTCCGTGACGTCCAGAAGGGTCGAGCGCGCCGCGAGCCCATCGAGGAGCGTCGCCGCGAGCGCCTGCTGATCGGCGACCCGTTGCGCCTCGGCCTTGAGCTCATCGAGGTGCAGCTGCAGGCGCGGCCGGAGCACGTCCGGGGCCGCGAAGAGCGGCAGCAGTTCCGCGATGGCGGGGATTCCGCACCCGGCGTCGCGCAGCATCCGCACGCGCCCCGCATCCCGCAGCTGGGCTGCGGCGTAGCGTCGGTACCCGCTGAACTCGTCGACCTCGGCGGGCGCGAGCACGCCCCGTTCCGCGTAATGCCGCAGCATGCGCACGCTCAGACCCGAGTACCGCGAGAACTCGCCAATGCTCATCAGACGTGCGGGATGCTCACCGTTCATGCACCAAGTCTGGCACCGGGTCGCGTGTGCCGGCGATCGCTGACCAACATCAGTGCGATTTCTGGCCTTCGACCCGCGTCCGGCACCGGATGCAGGGATTCTGCACTGATGTTGGACACGGCTCGCGGCGACTGCAACCGCAGCTGCAGACGCAGCGGCAGACGCAGCGCCAGTGGCGGCAGCCCCGCTACTTCCTGGCTGCCTGCTGCGCTCGCGCGGCCTCGCGCCTGCGGTCACGCGCGGCGTCTGCCGCAGCCGCAGCCTCGGGCGTTGGGGCGGTGCCGCCGAGCACGCGGGGCTGCCACCACTTGCCTGCGCCGTCTTCTGGGTAGTTCGACTGCAGCTCGCTGAGGAGCGACTCCATGACCGTCTTGAGCTTGGCCGTGGCGTCGGCGGGATCGTCGTCCGGTGCGACGTGGATGGGCGCGCCGAAGGAGAAGTGCACGGGGATGTTGAGTCGCTCTCGCAGAGTGATCTTGCGGTTCTTGGTGAGGAGCCGGTGCCCACCCCAGACGGCGACGGGGATGATGGGCACGCCGGCCTGCGCAGCGAGGCGTGCAGCTCCGGTCTTGAAGTCGCGAATCGTGAACGACGCGCTGACGCCAGCCTCGGGGAAGACGCCGACGAGCTCGCCGTCACGCAAGGACGTCGCGGCGGCGGCGAACGCGTCCGCACCGGCCTTCATGTTCACGGGGATGTGTCGCATGCTGCGCATGAGCCGGCCGACGACGGGCTTCTCGAACACGCTCTGCTTGGCCATGAAGCGGATGCGCCGCCGGTTGTGCATCCAGGTCGCGCACTCGACGAGGGCGAACTCGAGGTAGCCGAAGTGGGTCATCGCGATGACGGCGCCGCCGGTGTCTGGAAGGTGCTGCGCGCCGCGGACCGTCTGGCGAACGCGGAGCGCGGCGAAGACAGTGCGGCCGACCCCGATCGCAAATGAGTAGACGGGTTCGCGAGTCATGTGGCTCCCTGGTCCAAGTGTGAGGTGCCACCTTATTCGGGGCACCTGGGACGATTCCGGTGTGCACGCGAACGCCGACGGGGCCCACGCACCCGCGCTCTTGCCAGTTGCTCTCCGCAGATGCGATACTTGCCACACTGCACGTTCGTACATTCTTTAGTGCAACTTTGTGCATTTATCCGCTAGGAGCAACTGACAATGGCTGTCCCCATCCCTGTACGGAGCCCGTTTCTGATCGTCAACCCGAAGGCGTACCTGACGGGCAGCGAGCTCATGAAGCTGGCACACCTCACCGATGAACTCGCTGGAGCGTTCGACATCGACGTCGTCTTCACGGCGCAGCACATCGACCTCCGGTCGGTCGTCGCCGAGACGACGAACCTCTGCGTCACCGCCCAGCATGTCGACCCGATCGTGCCAGGCCGCGGCATGGGGCACATCCTCGCCGAGGGCCTCGCCGAAGCCGGAGTCAAGGCCGTCGTGCTCAACCACGCCGAGCACCCCCTCACCTTGGCCGACCTCGACGCGACGATGCGCCGTTGCGAAGAGGTCGGTCTTGCAACCATCGTCTGCGCCGACTCCGACCTGCAGTGCCGTGCGGTTGCCGACCTCGACCCCTCCGGCATGATCTGCGAGCCAACCGCCAACATCGGCACGGGGCAGATGGACGCGGGCGACTACATCGAGCGCACGACCCAGATCGTAAAGAACGTCGACCCGGCGATCCTCGTCGTGCAGGCGGCCGGCGTGAGCCGCGGCGCCGACATCACGCGCGTCCTGCAGCAGGGCGCCGACTGCTCGGGCGGCACGAGCGGCATCATCAAGCACCCCGACTGGCGCGAGATCCTCACCGAGATGTTCCAGGCGCTCGCCGACCACCGCGACGCGCAGGCGACCGCCGCCCCTGCCAACTGACCCGCTCCCTACAGAGCAACCAGAGAGAAGACCAACACATGCTCATCGGACTCGACGAAGCGCTCCGCTACGCACAGAAGAACAACATCGCCATCGCGGCGGTCAACACCCCCTACTTCGAGGGGCTGCTCGGCACGATCTCCGCCGCCGAGAAGGCAGGCGTTCCCGTTATCCTGCAGCACGCGCAGGTGCACGAGAGCACCCTGTCGATCGACGACATCGGGCCCGCGATGCTCGCCCTCGCGACGCGCAGCGAAGCGCCCTTCGTACTCCACGTCGACCACGGCGAGGACATCGAGTACATCGCGCGCGGCCTCGACATCGGCTTCAACTCCGTCATGATCGACGGATCGACGCTGCCCTACGAGGAGAACGTCGCCCGCACGACCGAGGTCGTGAAGCTCGCGAAGGAGCGCGGCGTGGGGGTCGAAGGCGAGCTCGGCGTCATGACGGGCAACGAGAACGGCGACCCAAGCCAGGGCATCGCCGACGAGACCCTGTACACGGAGCCAGCGCAGGCGAAGGAGTTCGTCGAGCGCACGGGCGTGACCGCGCTCGCAGCCTCCTTCGGCACGGTGCACGGCATGTACCACCAGGAGCCGAAGCTCAACTACGAGCTCATCGAGCAGCTGCGGGACGCGACGGGCGTGCCCATCGTCATGCACGGCGGGTCGGGGCTCAGCCTCGACGAGTACCACCGTTCCATCACGCGCGGCGTCCGCAAGATCAACTACTACACGTACGCGGCGAAGGCGGCACTGGATGCGGCGCTCCGGGCCGCAGAGCAGCCCAACACCATCCTGTTCCCGAAGGTTGCAAAGGCGGTCTCCGCGCAGGTCGAGGCCGACGTGGCCGAGTTCATCCAGGCCCTGCGCCCGGGCGCCTGAGCCGAGCCAGCCCAGCCAGCCACACCAAGCGACATCTGCGCGCGCGGCGAAGCACGCGCATCCACGACGACGAAGGAACACCGATGACCGTCTACCAGACCACCCTCCAGCTGCAGTCGCACGGCGGCACGCCCAGCTACATCGACGTCACCGCGGAGGTGAAGGAGGCGATCGCGACGAGCGGCATCACGGCGGGCACGGTCACGGTCATCTCTCCTCACACGACGTGCGCCGTGTTCTTCGAGGAGTTCGTGCACGACCGCCTCGAGGACGGCACCGAGTTCCTGCAGGCCGACCTCGACGACGTGCTGAACCGCATCGCCCCGAACCAGACGGCCGTGCCTCCCGAAGGCGAGTACCGCTACCCGGGCCCGGAGCACTACGCCGATGTCGAGTCGTGGCCGGACGCCGAGGTGTACCTGCCCGGCGGCGACAAGACGGCGCTGCTGAACGCCGAGGCGCACATCAAGTCGACGATCATCGGCTCGAGCGAGGTGTTCGCGGTCATCGACGGCAAGCTCGGCGTCGGCGTCACCGGATACATCTACTTCGTCGACTTCGACCGCACGCGCGCCCGTTCGCGCAAGTGCCAGGTCGTCGTCATGGGCGAGTAGGCCCACGCTCCTTCCTGCGAGCATTCGCCTCCACCGCCGCCACTGCCGCCGCCAACGCCGTCGGCGCACCGATGCCGCCGTTCGATCGCACCCTGACTCCCCCGTCAGCTGCGCGGTCGAGCGGCGGCGTTCTGCGTAGTTGAGCCGTGGCGACGGTTCTGGACGTGGATGCGGTTTGGGACGTGGCTGCGGTTTGGGACGTGGATGCGGTTTGGGACGTGACTGCGGATGCAGATGCAGATGCAGATGCATCGACGTGTGTCGATCCAAGAGTTCCCTCCACTGGCAGCTGCGCTCCGCGCATCCCGCCCCTCCCGGTGCATCCGAGCCCCTGGTGCTTCCCGGATTCCCGGCGCTTCCCGGCGTTTTTCGGCCCCTCCCGGGCCCTCCCTGCCCTGCCTGCGCCTCCCTGCCCTCCCTGCGCCTCCTCGAGAGCGCCAGGAGTCAGCAGGAGTCATCAGGAGTCAGCAAGAAGCACGGAGCTTCGCCGCAGAACCTGCTTCTCGCTGACTCTTCGGCCCCGCTCAGGCCCGGACCTGGGCCAAACCCCGGAACTTGCCACCGCGCCCGCCTCACGTACACGCCCAAGTACACGCCCACGCCCACGCAGAACGCTGCCAGTGAAGTGGCCCGAAAGCACGCGCGTTCTGGCCACTTCCCAAGCAGCGATCTCAGCCGCGGAGCATCCGAGAGGCAATTGGCTGGCAGCGTTCCGCCAGCAGCAGCGTCGGTGGAGGGCGCGCAGGCCTCGCAACCTCAAGCGCAGCGGGCGCGGCAGCGTCCTACACGAGCTCCACGAGGGCGCGCGCGAGGTCCTCGTCGAGGATCACGCCGTCGAGCGCCCCCGTGCGGAGCGCGCCGGCGACCCCAGGGGCCTTCTCGGCGCCAGCGGCGAAGCCCACGACTTCCGGGATCTTCGCCAGCTGGCCGAGGGTGATCCCGATGACCCGCTCGGAGACCGGCGCTCCGAGCGCGCGCCCACTGGCATCGAAGAAGCGACCGCAGATGTCGCCGACGGGCTGCTGCGCGTCCAGTTCGGCGCGTTCGGAATCGCTGAGCCGCATGGCGGAGACGATGTGCCTCGACGCGTGGAGCCCATACGAACCGATGCCCACGAAAGCGAGCTGCACATCCGTCGCCCGTTTGATGGCCATGGAGATCGACGACTCCCCGGTGAGCGCGGCCCAGGTCTGGGGCGACTCCACGACGGCGGGCGACTCGAAGCGGAAGGCCATCGCCCCCGACTTCTGCGAGAGACGCTCGAGGGCCGTGTTCCCGGCCGGCCCCGAGTCGAACGGCATGCCGCCGACGAGGGGGCACAGCGTCAGAGCACGCCCCGTGGACTCGACGTGGATCTGCTCGACGAACGCATCGATCGACTTGCCCCAGCTCAGGCCAACCGACCCGACCGACGGCACACGCTCCGAGAAGTAGTTGGCGGCCGCTCCGGCCACGATGTCGAGGGGGTGCCTGCCCGGCAGCGCCGAGACGACGACTGCGGCACCGACACCGAACGCATCCACGATCTGTCGTTCAAGCTCGTCGACGCGACCGACCACGTGGGGGTCGTGGATGCGGATCTCGACGATCCCCTGCTCGCGTGCAGCGGACAGGATGCGTGAGACGCTCGCTCGCGAGACGCCGAGTGCCGTTGCGACGTCGCTCTGGGAGAGGCCGTCGAGGTAGTAGAGGCGCGCTGCTCGGACGAGGGTATCGGCGTTGCGGGGTGCTGGCATCCCGAGCCTTCCTTCCTGTGGGTGGTGCAGAGCGACGCGCAGGCTGTGCCGAGCAGGAGGCGCAGCGCTGCTCACTCCTGCGCGGCCCTGCGGTGCGGGACGGCTTTCCCAGATGGCGACGGCTCCCGCACCGCGCTCTCGCGCCGTTTGGGAGCCGTCCCGACGCCGCGCGCTGGGCGCGGCATCGGTGATCCGGTTCACATGATCCTATCGACCGACGATCAGGCGCCCGGTTCAGCCGGGCGCCCGACGGGTGTCGGACCGGGGTCAGGCGCCGATGACGCCAGCCGCGACCAGCGAGTCCTGCAGACGGCGCATCGCGATGAGCGGACGCGTCTCGTCGAGCTCGACGTCGTCGTAGGAGACGATCTCGCCCGCCTTGATGTCGCGCTTCAGGATGCCACCGGAGATGAGTCCGATCGGGATCGAGTTGTCGGCGCGTGCCTCGTCGGCGTCGACGGCCCAGCCGTGCACGTGGTGCCCGCCCATGCCCTCGAGCTTCGTGCCAGCGGCGAGGTCGAACTTCGCCTTCGAAGCGACCTCGGTGCGCCACGTGGTGGTCTGGAAGTCTGCGCGGCGCTCGAGCACAGCCTCGCTGATCGAGAGGATCGCCTCGACAGAGGCGAGGTGGTACGGACGGTAGAGGGCGTAGTACGGGCCCTTGCCGAGCTTCAGGTAGTCGAGCTCGTGCGTGACGACATCGTCTTCCGACTTCACGACGACGAACACGCCTGGCGCGACATCGCCCTCAACCGTGTACTCGACAGCCGGTGTCGAGGTGAGGACTCCGCCGTCCTCGACGGGGATGAGCGTGGTCGCGAGCGTCGCGATGTCAGCAGCCGGGCCGTGCATGCCCGGCTTGTTGACGGGGAAGCCGGTCGCGTTCGAGAGGGAGGCCATCTCGATCTGCGTCTTCGTTCCGTCGGTGAACTCGCACAGGATGCGCGGGTTCATGTTCTTGGCCTTCGCCTCCTCCATGACGTCCTCCGGCACGTCCGTCGGGCGGTTCGGGTTGTTCTTGCCCTTGCCGGCCGCGACGACGGTGAGGCCGAGATCGGTGGCGTGCTCGACGAGCTTGAGTGCCTCGACGGGCTCGTCACCGCGGCAGATCGTGTAGATCTGCTGTCCGGCGTTGGCGATGCTGGCCAGGAAGAGCCCAACGGTCACGTCTGCCTCGACGGTCATGAGAGCGACGTCCTTCTTGCCGAGGAGCGACGCGTAGGCGACCTGCGCCGCGATCTCGGTGACACCGGAGACCTCCAGCACGACGTCGACGGGGAGCTTCGGGATGAGGAGACCGTCGTTGATGACCACCGGGCGGCGAGCCTCGATGTGCTCGGCGACCACGGCGAGGTCATTCTCGACCTGGACGTCGCTGCGGCCGGCGCGAGTGTACGCATCCACACCGCGCTCGACGGCGATGTCGGCGACGACGGCGACCTCCATGCCCTTCGCTCGCTCGATCTGGGCGATGAGGCCTGAGCCCATCTGACCGGCCCCCACGACGCCGACGCGGATGGGGCGGCCGAGTTCTGCTTCACGCTGGATGAGGCGCTGGGTGTAGTTCATGTGCGTTCCTTGCTGAGTTCGTGGGGTGGGGTGCTGATCAGGGGGCTAGTTGCTGACGCGGGAGAGGCCGGCGAACTGCTTCGGGGCCGCGCCCTTGACAGCGTTGGGCTGCGCACGCTTCTTCTTGCCCTTGACCGGTGGCAGCGTGACCTGGGCGCGCACCGTGTGCGGCAGCATGCTGATCGCCTGGCGGACGGCGGTTCCGAGGTGCTTGTGGCGGGCCTCCGCGCGGTCGTAGACCGTTTTGAGCGGGCCCTCGAGGTCGGGTGCGGGCTTCAGGCGTCCGAAGACGCTGAACCCGAGGAGCGCGCGCGCCTCGACGACCTCGAGCGTGGTCGGGTCGACGAGCAGCACGGCGATAGCGCCGCGGAAGGCGCCCTTGCCTCGACCGCTGACGAGGTTGAGGTTCTTGCCGGCGTTCGCCTTCGCGATCTCGTTGACCTGGCTCATGTAGGCGCGCATCTGCACGACCGTCATGAACATGCTCAGGACAAGCGCGAGGACCAGAACGGCGGGGAATCTCCAGTCCATGATCTACACCTCGTTCCGGCGCACGCTGATGAGTGCGCCCTC
Source organism: Pseudoclavibacter sp. 8L (assembly GCF_902506465.1). Classification (NCBI taxonomy): domain Bacteria; kingdom Bacillati; phylum Actinomycetota; class Actinomycetes; order Micrococcales; family Microbacteriaceae; genus Pseudoclavibacter; species Pseudoclavibacter sp. 8L. The sequence continues at coordinate 440,516 of NZ_LR733185.1, forward strand.
GGCGGGAGTCGTGAGGGTGCCGGTCGCCTGGATGGCGCCCGGGAGGAGCGCGGTGTCTTCCGCGTTCAGGTAGAGCACCACGTGACCCAGTTCCTGCAGGTTCGGGTTGGCGAGGTCGCCGACCGCGGTGACCGTGACGGCCTCGTCGCCGATCACGAACTCGTCGCCGGCCTGCACGGGGACGAACTCACCCGAGTGGCCCTTGTGCACGAGGCTGACCTCGGCGAGCGCATCCGGAACGGGTTCGCCGAAGAGGATGTAGACGCCACCCTCGAACATGTCGTTCGCGTCGGGTCCGATGCGTGCGATTTCTGACTGCCAGATGGTCGTGGACACGTGGTGGTCCTTTCTTGAGGCGGGAGGTTGAAGCGAAGTTCAGGGGTGGATGCGCGGGCGGGCCGGGTGCGGCCCGCCCGGCGCCCACTAGATGAGGAGGAAGGAGGCGAAGTAGGCGAGCACAACCGCGAGAGGCGACGTGATCTGCCTGGAGAACAGCACGGCGGGGACACCGACCGCGACCGTCTCCGGCTCAGCCTCACCGAGGGAGAGACCGACGGGGATGAAGTCACAGCCGACCTGGCCGTTGACCGCGAAGAGCGTCGGCAGTGCGTACTGCACCGGCAGCGCGCCTGCCGCGATCTGCGTGCCCATGAGCACGCCGACGACCTGGGCGATAGCGGCACCTGGGCCGAGGATCGGCGACAGGAACGGGAGACCCGTGATGACGCCGAGCAGGATCAGGCCGATCGGGTTCGAGGCCAGCGGCGAAACCGCGTTGGCGATGAAGTCCGAAGCACCCGTGTACGTGACGACTCCGATGAGGAGCGAGACGTACGCCATGAACGGCAGGATCGTGTTGAGGGTCAGCTTGATCGCCTGGCGGCCCGAGGAGAGCAGCGTGTTGATGAAGTAGCCGATGGCGTTTCCGAACTTCACGACGAAGCCCGTGAATCCGCTTCCCTGCGCTGCGACCCTGGCGCGTGCATCCGCCTTGGCCTTCGCCGCGACCTCTTCCGGGCTCAGGCTGGGCGCCTCGGCTGCGGCCGGGGCACCAGCTGCTGCCGTTGCCGCCGCGTCGAGCGCGACCACGTCGCGAGGGGCGACGTCGGAGACGAAGATGTCCTCGGTGATGAACTGGGCGAGCGGGCCGCCCGGTTCGCCGGGGTACACATCCACCGTCGGGATGCGCTTCTTCGGGTACACGCCGATGCGCGCCGTGCCACCGCAGTTGATGACCGCGCAGAGCACGTTGGCGTCCGGCACGTTGTTCTTGAAGCCGTCGACGGCCTCAGCGCCCGTGAGCTCAGCGATCTTCTGGGCAACCGGGTGGATGCCACCGCCCGTGACCGACAGGACGATGTTCTTCTCAGCGTTGGGGACGAGCGTCAGCCCGTCGCCCCAGCCGCCGCGACCGCGGTTGACCTTGACGCCCTTGTAGTCCGCGGTGCTCGCGCCGCCGTCGGCCGAGTTGGCGTTCGTGTTCTCAGCGTCTGTGCTCACAGGACACCACCTTCGCTCTTGGAGCCCTGGAGGTGGCCCTCTGCATACATCTCGTCGAAGCGAGCGAACGTCGCCTCGTGTCCGCCGCGCTTGATGAGGATCTTCGTGATCCACTGCGTCGTTATGCCGCGGATGAAGATGACGACGATGCCGACCATGAAGTACAGGGCCGCGAGGGTCGCGTACTTGTCCGGCGCGATGGAGAGGACACCGGCGGAGATGCCCGTCCAGACGAACAGCTCACCCGCGTTGGCGTGAGGCAGGAACGCGGTGACCGGGTGCACGAACGACACTGCGGAGTCGTAGAAGGCCGGCTTGTAGCGCTCGGGGAGGAAGCGGCCGAACGTGTAGGCCATGGGGTTCGTCAGCATGATGACCGCGATGATCGGCATGACCGTGTAGCGCGTGATCGCGTACTTGCCCGCCCAGCGGACGGCGCGCGTGACGCGCTCCTCGCCGATCCACGTGGTGACGGCGTACATTGCCGTGAGCAGCACGAGAAGGAGGGGGAGGATGCCCGTGATGAGACCCATGAGGCTCTCGGCGGAGGCGTTGAAGAGGCCGATGAAGTTCTCGGCGATCCAGGTGATTACTTCCATGCCGGCTGCCCTCCCGACGTGGTCGTCGAGCTGTGCTCGACTGTGCTGGCCGCGAGGGCGGCGAGCGGCGACGTAAACCGCATGTTCTGACTCCTTTGTCGGGGTGTGCACGAAGTTGCAAATAGATATGATCGTTTGTGCACCTGCCGAAAGTGTAGGCATGCGGGACCCAGTGCGCAAGTGCGGGTTTTCGCCCATCCGAAACGGCTTCGGTTCGACTGACAGGTTCTGTCAGAACCTGCCACCCCTCAGCCGCCAGACGTAGCGTTTTCAGCATGAGCACCACGAACCTCGCCCTGAACAACGGCGTCGAACTGCCCAGCATCGGCTTCGGCGTCTACCAGTCCGCACCAGAAGAGACCGCAGCCGCCGTCGCCGAAGCCCTGCGCGTCGGCTACCGCCACATCGACACCGCCGCCGCCTACGGCAACGAGCGGGAAGTCGGCCAGGCGATCGCCGCATCCGGAGTGCCCCGCGACGAGATCTTCGTCGAGACCAAGGTCTGGATCAGCGACTACGGCTTCGACGAGACCCTCCACGCCTTCGACAAGTCGGCCCGCAAGCTCGGCCTCGAGCAGCTGGACCTGCTCATCCTCCACCAGCCGCTCCCCACCGACTGGGAGAAGACGATCGGCGCCTACCGTGCCCTCGAACGGCTCTACGCCGACGGCAAGGTGCGCGCCATCGGCGTCAGCAACTTCATGCCAGACCACCTCGACCGGCTGCTCGACGCGACCGACATCGTGCCGGCCCTCAACCAGATCGAACTGCACCCCTACTTCCAGCAGAAGGACGTGCAGGAAGCGGATGCGCGCCACGGCATCCTCGACCAGGCCTGGTCACCCATCGGCGGCATCACCTTCTACCGCGAAGGGGACGGCGGAAGCACCCTCGAGGACTCGACGATCCGCACCATCGCGGACGCCCACGGCAAGAGCCCGGCGCAGGTCATGCTGCGCTGGCACGTGCAGGAGGGCCGCTCGGTGATCCCCAAGTCGGTCAAGCCGCACCGCATCGCCGAGAACTTCGACATCTTCAGCTTCGAGCTCACGCCCGACGAGGTCGCCCAGATCGACGCCCTCGACAAGGGCGTGCGCCGCGGGCCCGAGCCCGAGTCGCTGACCCTCGAGGCCTACGGCATGCCCATCCCCGAGGCCTGATCCGCGCGGCCTGATCCGCGAGGCCTGATCGGTGCGGCCTGATCCACGAGGCCTGATCCGTGCGGCCGCGCTCCTCTCTGCGCTGACCCCACCTCGCGGTGGTTCTCCCCTCGCGAGTGTCCAACTTCCGGGACGAAAACGCCCGCGCAGGCCCGGCCCGCGCGCCTAAGGCGATCTGGTCCCGGAAGTTGGCCAGCCACCCCGTCTTCAGCCGAGCCGGGACGGCCTGGATCCCGGGCAGGCTCCCGGGACGACGCCGGGGCCAACGCCGGGCCGGGTCCCCAGGCCCGGGCCTGCTTGGCTCCGCCCATGTCCAACTTCAGGGCAGAATCAGCCCCGACGGGCGCTCTGCTCGCGTTCCCGCAGAGATCTGCACTGAAGTTGGACAGCGCTCCTGCATCCGCCACCAGGTACTCGCGGGGCCTCCCTCGCTCGGGCCTGCGGGCGTAGCTTGGACACATGAACGATGTGCGCGCGCAGGTGAAGGAGTTCCTCAGCTCCCGCCGGGCGAAGATCACCCCTGAGCAGGCCGGGTTGCCGGCCTACGGAGGGAACCGCCGCGTCGCGGGCCTCCGGCGCGAAGAGGTCGCGATGCTCGCTGGCGTCTCTGTTGACTACTACGTGCGGCTCGAGCGCGGCAATCTGTCGGGCGCCTCGGAGAGTGTGCTCGATGCCATCGCGTCGACGCTGCAGCTCGACGAGGCAGAGCGCGAGCACCTGTTCAACCTCGCACGGGCGAGCGCTCCATCCAGGCGAGTGTCGAGGAAGCGGGGCGGCGGCGAGCTGCGCGCCTCGGTGCGTCAGATGCTCGACGCGTTCTCCGAGGCACCCGCGTGGGTGCGCAACGACCGACACGATGTCCTCGCGGCCAACCGCCTCGGCCGGGCGCTCTACTCCCCCGTCTTCGACGACCCTCGCCGGCCCGTCAACACGACGAGGTACATCTACCTGAATCCGGCGGCCCGTGAGTTCTGGCCGGACTTCGACCGCATCGCCGCCGACGCGGCATCCATGCTGCGAATGGAGGCGGGCCGGAACCCCCACGACCCCCAGCTGCACCAGCTCATCGGAGAGCTATCGACGCAGAGTGAGCTGTTCCGCGAGATGTGGGCGGCGAAGGACGTGAAGTTCCACCGCAGCGGCGTGAAGCGCCTGAACCACCCAATCGTCGGCTTGCTCGAGTTGAACTTCGAGTCGCTGCCACTGCCGAGCGAGCCCGGCCTCACGATGAACGTCTACACGGCCGCCGAGGGAAGCGCCAGCGCCGACGGCTTGCGGATGCTCGCGTCCTGGGCGGCGACAGAGTTCCCCGTCGAAGCGCAGGCAGCCTTCCAGCAGCAGTAGGCGCGGGCTCGCTGCCATCTGCCTGCTGCCTGCTGCTTGCTGCTTGCTGCTGCCCTGCCGCACGCAGTCGCCTCTCTGACGGACGCAAAAGTGAGCCAGAAGCATCCACCGCCAAGGATTCTGGATGTGCATCTGGCTCACGTTTGCGGAGGCGCAAGGTGGAGAGTCAGCGGGTGGCCGAGCGACGCCCGAGGCCTCGCCTGCCGGCGCGCGAGCCCTCGCTCGCTCGACTGACGGGCGCAGAAGTGAGCCAGAAGCATCCACCGCCAAGGATTCTCGATGCTTCTGGCTCACTTTTCAAAGGCGCCGGGCGTGCAAGGTCAGCGGGTGGCCGAGCGACACCCGAGGCCTCGCCCGCCGGCGCGCGAGCTCTCGCTCGCTCGACTGACGGGCGCAAAAGTGAGCCAGAAGCATCCACCGCCAAGGATTCTGGATGCACTGGCTCACGTTTGCGGAGGCGTGGGTCGGTGGGCAGAGTCAGCGGGTGGCTGAGCGGCGCACGAGGCCCTGCCGGCCGTCGCGCGCTCTCCCCACTAGCTCTGCGGGTATTCCTCCGGCGTGAGCAGCTCGCCCCAGACCGTCTCGGGCTCGTCGGAGTCAGCACCTGGAGCTTCCCAGAGCGCGAGGTGGCACATGAAGTTGTCGGCGGATGCGCCGTGCCAGTGCCACTCGCCGGCCGGGGTGTAGACGGTGTCGCCCGGGCGCAGCTCGATGAGCTCCTCACCACGCGACTGCACGTAGCCGTACCCCTCGGTGACGTGCAGGGTCTGACCGACCGCGTGGCGGTGCCAGGCCGTGTGCGCGCCCGGTGTGAAGCGCACCAGGTTGAGGCGGGTGCGCGACGGTTCGGTGCCCGCGTAGTAGGCATTGAAGTAGACGTCGCCGGTGAACCACTCGGCTGGCCCCTTGCTGGTCGCGCTCTTCGGCTGGAGTTCAGTGCTCATGAAGGTGTTCCTCTCGACAATCGATCACGCAATTTCGGTTCGTGCGCGGCCGCGCATGCGGTGAGCGTGCACGGCCGCTGGGCGCCTACATCTGGACGAGCACCTTGAGGGCTTCGCGCGCATCCATCGCGGCGTAGCCGGCCGGCACCTCGTCGATGCCGATCGTGCGGTCGAAGACGAGGCCGGGGTTGATGTCGCCGTTCAGCACCTGCTGGATAGCCGGTTCCATGTAGGCGCGGACGGGGGCGGGCCCGCCGGTGAGGGTGACGTTCCTGCCGAAGAGCGAGCCGAAGCCGATGGGGGCTTCCTCGTACTGCGGCACACCGACCCGGGAGATGACGCCGCCGGGGCGCACGATGCCGTAGGCCTGCTCGTAGGCGGGCATGTGGCCGACTGCTTCGAGGACGACGTGGCTGCCTTCGCCGTTCGTGAGGTCCATGACCTGCGCGATGCCGTCGTCACCGCGCTCGGCGACGACGTCGGTTGCGCCGAACTCGATGCCGAGATCGGTGCGCGAGGTGTGGCGACCCATGAGGATGATGCGCTCCGCGCCGAGCTGCTTGGCGGCGAGCACAGCCGAGAGCCCGACGGCGCCGTCACCGATGACGGTGACGGTCTTGCCGGCTTCGACACGACCCATGTGGGCTGCGTGGTAGCCGGTCAGATACACGTCGGACAGCGTCAGCAGGCTCGCAGTGAGCTCAGGGCTCTCCCCTCGGCCGAGCGCTGCGGCGTCGACGCCGGGCACGACGACCAGGCTGCCGTCGGCCTGCGGGATACGGGCGAACTCCGCCTGCAGACCGCCGACCTCGGGGCTTCCGTAGAAGCCGCCATGGAGGCACGACGTCTGCACACCCTCGCGGCAGAACACGCACGTGTTGTCCTGGAACGCGAACGGCGCGATGACGAAGTCGCCGACCTCCAGGGTCGTGACGGCAGCGCCGATCTCCTCGACGATGCCGATGAGCTCGTGTCCCATCGGGGACCCCTGTTCGCTCGACTGCATCGAGTGATACGGATGCAGGTCCGAACCGCAGATGCACGCCTGCGTGACGCGAACAATCGCGTCGGTGGGCTGCTGGATGGTCGGGTCGGCGACGGTCTCGACTCGGACGTCGCCTGCCGCGTACATGAATGTGGCCTTCATGGGTGCCTCTCGTTGCGCTTCCGGGAATGGCAGCGCGCCCGCCGCCCTCCTCGAGAGCGCCGGCCGCCGCCGTTCCTCCATTGGATCGCTACCAGCCTGCGCCCGGGAGGGTCGGTCGTGCCAGGTACTGGCATGCCCTGCCACGGCGCGCGCGGCGGGCGTCCGGCGTGGAGCGCGGCCAACTTGCGTGACGAGAACGGCGCACCGGGGCCCGAAGGGCACATTCCGGGCCCATCCATCCCGCGAGTTGAACAGAGGGGATTCCGACGGCGGGGCAGGGGGCCGCGAGCAGGGGGCCGCGACGGCGGGGCAGGGGGCCCCGAGGACGGGATAGGGGATTCCTAGGTCTGGATAGCAGGCCAGCTCTCTCAGCGGCGGCCAACTTGCGTGACGAGAACCGCTGCCGGGCCCCTGAGAGCGCATCCCCGACCGCCTCATCACGAAAGTTGGCCAGGTGGGGCAAACGGGCGGCACGTGCGCGCGGCCAACACAGGCGCGCGGCCAGCACGGCCGAACGGCCGGTGCAGGCGCGCAGGGCGAGAGACTCGGCCGAGCAGGCCCGGGCGACCAACCGCGCGAAGGCGGAGAGGCGTGCCTTGCCGCTACGCGTCAGCGGTGAGCCCCTCGTGGATGCGGCGGAGGTCTTCGATGAGGGAGCCGATGAGCACCCAGCTGCCGCCCTTTGGTGCCGAGACGACCAGCGGAGCGGTGAGGGCGGGCGGTTCGAGGATGAACCCGCGGGGCTCTCCGGGCTCACTCGGGATGAGGATGCGCGTGTCGTGGGCGGCCCGTCGGAGCTGCTCGGCGATCGCGATGGCCTGCGGCTCGTCCGCGAGGGTCGGCTCCCAGTGCTCTGCGACGGCACGGGTCATGCCGGTGAGCTGTGTGACGATCGGGCGGAAGCGGTCGAGGAGCTGCCGGCACTCGACGAGTTCCTCGTGGTGGCTCGACTTGCGCGGGTTGAACGCGAGGGACTCGAGGCCGTCGGCGATCGAGTTCTCTGCGGCGCCGGCCATGGGTCGCAGCAGGCGCGCCTTGAGGAGCATCTCGGTGAGGCTCGCGGCGGTCTGCGGCTGCTCGATGGCGTCGGCGAGTCGCTCCAACGACGCGGCGATCTCGTTGCCGAGCATCGCGGTGTCGCGTTGCGCAGGCCCGACGAGCACGGGCGGCAGGATGATGGCGTTCACGAGCAGCCCGAAGGCCGCGCCGATGAAGGTCTCGAGGATGCGGTCGAGCGCGTACTCGGGCGTGGATGCGCCTAGCGCGAGCACGAGCATGGCGCTGATGGCGACCTGGTTGCTGGTCGTCGCGGTCATGCGCAGCAGCCAGGCGACGACCATGGCGACGACGATCGCGAGGAGGATCACCCACGACTGGGGGCCGAGGACAAGCGAGATGGCGCTCGCGACGGCGACGCCGATGACGACGCCGGCACTTCGCTCGAGCGCCTTCGCGAACGACTGGTTGACGCTCGGCTGTACGACGAGCAGCGCGGCGACGGCCGCGAACACCGGCAATGGGCCAGGGATGAGCCACCCTGCGAGCAGCCAGGCGCCCACCGCCGCGACGGCGGTCTTCGCGACCTGCAGTGCGGGCACGCGCTTGCTCGCCTGAATCCGGTCGAGGCCGGTGAGACGGGAGAGGGAGCGCACTGACTCAGCGTATGCCGCGGGCCGGGGACGATGCTCAGCGAGTGCCAGGAGCCTCGGTCAGGACGTGGTCGCCGTGAAGATGACGAAGGCCAGGACGATGAGCAGCAGGATGACGAAGACGAAGACGCCGCCGGCGATCAGCAGGGCGAGGGCGACCGGGTGCGCCTGCCACCACGGCACGAGGCGAGGGTCCCGCTGGCGCAGCTGCGGCGGCGTGACGAGCTCGGGGACGGACATCCACGGCACGCCCCGGCTCGAGAGGTCCTGCATGATCGCCGTGAGCTGCTGCGTGCTCCACATCTGCCCGACGAGGATCAGCAGGCGGCGGTCGTGGCCCGTCACGATGAGGTGATGGGTGGGAGGTCCGGAGAAGCCGCCGAATGACATCCGGTCGACCGTGACGACGCTGGTGGCCTCTGCCGCCGCGAACCGGCGGGTGCGGAACATCCACTTGTGCTCGATCCAGCCGTCGCCGAAGCGGATGTAGGTCTCGCGCATCGACTTGCGCGCGAGCCAGATGGAGAGCGGCACGGAGCCCCCGAGGAGGACGACGATCAGTGCGCCGTAGCCGAAGCCGAGCCAGAAATCCTGCAGCGAGAAGATGACGGTGAGGATCAGCAGGAGAGGGGCGAGCATCCCGAGGCTGATCCAGGACTGCCGCATGTTCAGCGCGACGGCACGGCGCTGGGTTTCCGGGGAGAGGCGTAGCTCGTGCATTCGAAGAGCCTAGAGCGTGTGCCCGTATGGTGGGCGGATGCCGAGACGCTCGCCGACTGCACCGCACGGGGTGGATGCGACGGGTTCCTCCGTCGCTGGACCGAACGGCCCGGTTCCGGTCCGCAGCTACGCGCCCGCCGCCGGCACTCCCCTGATCTCGGGTTCCCCGGTGATCTGGCTGCACGGCGGCGGCTTCTACTCGGGCGGCCTCGACCAGCCGGAGACGCATGAGGTCGCGCTCGCTCTGGCGCGCACCGGGTTCGAGGTGACGACGGTCGACTACCGGCTCGTGACGCTCGGCGGGCGCGACCGGGCCCAGCGCGAGGCGTCCGGGTCCGCGAAGGGTCCGGAGCGATCCGGACGTGCGGAGCAGTCAGGACGCTCAGCTCGCTCGGAACGCGACCGCCGCCCCGATGTGCGCTTCCCCGTACCGCTCGACGACGTGCTCGCGGTCGTCGAGGCGGTCGCCTCCCGGTCGGGTCGTGACGTGGTGCTCGGCGGGGCGAGTGCCGGTGCGTGCCTCGCGGCGGCGGCGGCGTACCGGCTCGCGCGGGCTGAGCGCTCTCCCGTGCGTGGCCTCTTCCTGGCCTACGGGACCTTCCACGCGCAGCTGCCGACCCGGTCCTCCGAGCTGCTGAGCCGACTGCGCGGAAGCCGCCGCTACGTCCACACTCCCTGGCTCATCGGTGCCATGAACCTCAATTACGCGGGGAGCGAGGACGTGCTCTCGCGTCCGGATGCGTTCCCCGGCGGACACGACCTGACGGGCCTCCCGCCGTCGCTGGTGGTGGACGCGGACCGCGACGCGATGCGCGCATCCGGTTCGTCGTTCGCGCGCGAGCTCACCGCAGTTGGCGTCGACACCGAGTACCGTGTGGTTCCCGGCAGTGCGCACGCCTTCCTCAACCGGCCACGCGACCCGGCCTTCACGCGCGGCATCGACCTGATCAGCGAGTGGATGCGGCGCTTCGACTGAGTGGACCTGAGCGGACCGCAGCGGACGGTGAGGTCCGCGCAGAGGGGCGCTGTTCAGCGTCGCGGGGATCTGGGCGGATGCGCGTCTCTCGGTACTCCGACGCGCGTGACGAACAGTGGCACGTCGCGGCGGGAGAGGCCGAGCCGGTAGCGCAGCTCGCCCTGCGCGAGCGATGAGTCGATGACCTCTGAGGCTGGCGCGAAGGCTGCCCCGCGCGCAGTCGCACGCAGCCAGAGGCGCATGAGCGCCCGGCCCGCTTCGAGCACTCGCGCAGGTGGCAGCCCGAGCGGGGAGTTGAGCACCCGCGTGATCTCTGCCCCAGAGCCGAGGTCGAGCAGTTTGGTGTCGGCGACGAGCACGAAGGCCGTCGCCTCGGCGGGGGCGTCTTCGTCGGCGGCCGAAACGGGCACCTCGAGCAGCACCCGACGCCACAGCTCGCCGAGCGGTGCGGCGACGCCGACTGCCGCGTCTCGGAGGCGCCGCTTCCTGGTGAACGCCGAGGCGACCCGGGTGGCGAACGCGGGGATGCCGAGCGCCTTGTCGTTCAGCCCATCGACTGTGTAGCGCGGATGGGAGGGATGGAGCCGCAGCCAGTGCGCGAGCTCGCGCGCCACAGCCGGCTCTCGCAGAGTGTCGGCTGTGCCGAGGGACGAGAAGTGCCGCAGGTCATCAGCGTCGATGGGAACGAGCCGCAGCCACTCGGGGAGCGAGCCGGAGAGCTCGAGCACAAGACCACGCGCGGGCTCGAGCCCGCTGCGCACGGTCTTGCGTGCGGCGAGCATCCGTCGCTCGGAGTCGGGGTCGAACGCGGACTCGGCGTGCTGTGTCGTGTCGCCGTCGGCCGAAGACACGGTGTCGTGGTGCAGCTGGATGCGGAGCACCGGTTCGTCGCTTCTGGCCTGCACGATCGCTTCCGGGTCGGCAAGCGCGGGGAGGAGCTCGACGTCGAAGGCCACGCCGTGCGCTGCCGCGCTGACGCTGAAGGCCTCGAGCCACGCGCCGAGACCGAGCAGCGTGTCGCGACCGCTCGGGTCTGCGGCGGGGAGCGTCCGCTTCCGCGAGACTCTCAGCTCCACGGCCGCCCCGTCACCGATCATGCGCGGCGACCACGGCTGGGTGTTGTGCGCTGACGGTGCCGACGCTGCGTCGGCGATGATCTGATTCAGCGTGTGGATGCCGGTCATGGCTGCTCCCCCTGGTTCGTCCCCTGCTGCTGCCCCGCGATCGGTGTGTCTGCGCTCTGACTGCTCCGAGAGCCCACGGGCCGCCGGTAGAACACCGTGCTGTGCAGCTCCGATCCGCCCATCCTGCTGAGCTGCCTCGCCGAGGCGGGGTTGTCGAGGCCGATGTAGGTCGAGCGCAGCGCCGTGTAGCCGCCCTCGATGAGTGCCTCACCGACGGTGCGCCCCAGCAGCGTGCTGATCCCGCGGCCGCGAGCGTCGGGTGCTGTGCCCTGAATGGTGAGCACCGCTTCCCGTGGCTCCCGCCGTTGGCGCCAGATCTCGAGCAGCTGCCTCGCCCCGATGCGACCGGAGGAACGCTGCACGATGCGAGTCACGTCGGGCACGCAGAGCAGGAAGCCGAGTGGCGCACGTGTCTTCGCGTCGAGCGCGAACACCCAGATGGCGGGGTCGATGATAGCCACGAGCCCGCTGGTCGCCTCGCGCATCTGCGTTGGCGAGATCTGCGTGTAGTAGGGCAGCTCGGCGAAGGCGGCGTTGACGAGTTCCCGCTGACGGGCGACATCGCGCGCGAACCGCAAGCGCGACGCCCGCTCGATGACGATGCCGGCGGCCTCGAGTTCGGCCTCGGTCGGCGCCGTGAAGGCGTCGCTCTCGATCTGCCCGAGGCGGCCTTGCTCAAGGCGGGCGATCCAGGTCGCCGACTCGTTCCACGTCGTGAAGCCCAGCCCTTCGTACGCGCCTGGTACCCAGTCCGGGTTCCAGGCCCCCTCGACGAACCCTCGCTCGCCGAAGCCCGAGGTGATGACGCCGCCCACTTGATTGGGGAGCAGGGTGACAGGTCCGAGGAGCTCGCCCCGACCGGTCTTCGCCGCACGTTCCTCGACGGCTCCGACGATGGCTCCAAGTGCTTCCGCGTCGGCTGCGGCGACTGCCCCGAACAGCTGCAGCCTCGAGTTCAGCTTCGCATCGAGGGCGCTGCTCGTGTGCGTGACGGCGCGGGCAACCGGCATGCCCCCGCGGTAGGCGAGCAGCAGCTCGACCTTCGACTCGTGCGCGTGCTTGTCCTTCCACCACGAGCGGAGTGTCGACTCGAGCACCGGCACCTCACGGCTCGGGTCTGAGACGCGCCCCGGCAGCTCCACGAACTCCAGGAACTCGAGCTCAGAACTGACGCATCGCACCTCGATCCCGCGTGACTTCGGCTTCTCCCCAGCACGGCCAGAAAGCACATCGGTGGTCAGGACCGAGCCAGGCACCGCTGCGACTGGGCCGCGCGCACCCACATCAGTCCCGCGACCATCCGCTTCGTGAGCCACTCTGCCTTCGACGGTCGCCAGCTCCTCCTCGCTGGCGAAGAGTCGGATGAACCCGGCGTCGGCGTTCTTGGTGTCCTTGACGATCCACTGCATGAGGTGCCGGTGCTCGGGCATCCTCGCGAAGCGGATGAGGGCGTCGCGCGTCGAGAAGTTCGCCAGCGTGCCGAGCGTCCACGGCGCCTCCCAGTAGATGCCGTGCCAGCAGTAGTCGGGCATGCGCCGCATCTTGCCGGTCATCCGGCCCCAGATTCGACTCGTCACTGCCCAGGCGAGTGGGGTCGTGTAGCGGGTCGCACCCACGAACATCGATGCGGTGTCGAAGATCGTGTGCGACGGCGGCGGGATGGGCGTCGTGAGCCGCTTCGGCTTGCGCGTGGGCTCGGCGACGAGCGGTGGCGTGCGCCCTTCGGCCCGTTCCTTGGCGACGGGGGCGAAGTGGGGGTTGTGCGCCATCTCGCCGGGTGGCGGCTCGGGGTCGGCCCGCCAGATGCCGTTCGAGTAGCCGCGGGTCTCGGCGAGCAGGAGCTTCGTGCGCCCGTCGTGTCGAGCGGCGACCTCGCGGGCGCGCTCGACGCTCGCGAAGAGCAGCAGCTCCCCCGTGACCCGACGGTCGCGGAGGCGTCGCCGCCAGATCACGCCCTCCCGCTCGGCGCTGCGCCCCTCGACGATGACAAGGGCCTCCGCCCTTCCCTGGATGGGCGCCTTCGAGAAGTCGGTGGTGTACACGGCCTACTCGGCGTTCTTCACGACGTAGACGTTCTTGATCTTCGCGTTGCCCCCGGTGAACGGCCCCGTGCCGAAGGAGTGCACCTCGATGCGGAGATCACCCGTCGTCGGGTCCTCGTCGAGCGACTGGGCGAAGTCGCGCGAGACGGAGGCGAGGTGGTCGACGATGCCCGCCCTCGTCGTCTCGCTGAGCGTCGCGAGCTCCTCACTCGAGAGCGCCGCGCCCTCTCGCAACTGGAGATGCACGACCGGCCGCTGCTCGTGGCCGTCGAGCTCCAGCAGACCGAGCTTGAACGACTCGATGTCGCCAGCGTGCGGGTTGTCTCGGTAGAGCCCGTTCTCGATGTCGATCGGATAGAGGTTCGCGCCCATGTACGAGATAGTCGAGTCCTTCCTGCCGAAGAGCAGGAGGAACGGCAGCTTCATCCGCTGGACCGCGAATGCGCGGTGAAACGCCCTGGACAACGCGGGGTCGAGCTCGGCGATCTTCTCCCGTACCTCGGGGAACGAGAGGATCTTCGCCTCGTCGCCGATGTTGTAGCGCAGCTTCGGGCTGAGCACGGCAGACGAGTTGAGGGTCACGACGAGCTCGTTGCTCGCGTTCGTCTCGAGGTAGGTCTCGAGCGGGTTGTACTGGAAGACCATCGGGATGCGCGACTCGTCGTCACCGAGGAGCGCCCGCCTCAGCCGCTCGTCGGCGAACATCGCCCGGCGCAGCCAGACGCATGCGTCTGACTCGCCCGCCATGCCGATCGTGAGGTCGGATGCCCCGTACCCCGAGTACACGCGGCCGAAGCGCTCCTCCAGGTAGTCACGCAGCCCCTCGGTCATCGCCTCGCCTCCGACGAAGCCGTTGAGTCGATGCTTCGACCAGTCGAACCACTCCTCGCCGTCGAGCCGGTCGCGAAGGTGCTTCAGGAACGGCGGGTAGGCGCTCACCAGGTACTGGTACTTCGGGCCGAAGTGACGGATGGTGTCGACGATCTTGTCGATGTCCGGCCCGGTGTTCTTGACCATCGAGATCTTCGACAGCGCGTGGCCCGTGTTGGTGCCGGTCGCCCAGGCCCCCATCGAGAAGGCGTTGATGCCGAAGAGCTTCTTCGTGCCGAACAGCAGCGTGATGTAGCCCGCCACGTTGTTGTGGATGGTCTTCAGCTCGTGCCGCCCGCGGATCCAGTTGAAGGGGGAACCGCTCGACCCGCTCGACTCATCGACCACGGTGCCGACCGTGTCGATCTCCCCGCCCCAGCAGCGCTCGTCTTCCGTGTAGCGCTTGACGTAGTCGTCCTTGCTCGTCTCGGGGTAGCTCGAGAGCTGCCACCACCGGAACGTGAAGTCGTTCTCGTGCAGCCACCGCTGGTACGCGGGCACGTCGAGGTTGGCGCGCTGGCAGATCATCCAGGCGTTGAACTTCGCGAAGTCGCCCATGGCCGGCACGTAGTGGCGGGCGGTCCACCGCCAGACGGCGGGGTGCAGGTGGTAGAGGTCGTAGGTCTTCGTGAGCGCACCGGAACCGAGTCGCAGCAGCGTCTGCCGCAGCTTGGATGCACGCTGCAGGCCGGCTGGTCCTGGGCTCGCCGCTCTGCCTGTCGCCGACTCCCGAACATCGATCTGCTGCGTCACGTCGCTGCCCCGCCTCTCGCCACCGCCGAAGTGTGCGCATAGCTAAGCACGAGCCACGGACATTCAGCCTGGGATCAACGCCATAGCCAGAGCATAGGCATGGCATAGCCCCCTCCTGGGCCGGCGACTCATGCTGACGTCCGTCCCACGACGAAGAGCAGGAGCACCACGATGATCAAGATCCCCGAACCAGACCTCACGCCTGACGGACCCGCCTACGAGGGCAGGCTCCTCGACCGAGCGGACGAGGAGGTCGTCGACCAGGGCGTCGCCTTCGACATCGGCACGCTCCTGTCGCGGCGCGGACTGCTCAGCATCTTCGGGGTGGGGGTCGGAACGGTCGCCCTCGCCGCGTGCACCCCAGCCGGATCCGGTGCTGCGGGCACCGCCGCGGCGACGGCAGCGGCCACGGCCAGCCCGTCCGCGAGCGCATCGGCAGCAGCCGGCGCCCTCCCCGCGAGCGAGATCCCCGACGAGACAGCCGGCCCCTATCCGGGCGACGGCTCGAACGGCGCGGATGTGCTCGAGCAGTCCGGGGTCGTGCGCAGCGACATCCGCACGAGCATCGGCAGCAGCACTGCAGCTGCCGGTGTGCCCATGACGCTCACGCTCACGATCCTCGACATGGCAAACGGCGACCGGCCGTTCGAGAACGTCGCCGTCTACGTCTGGCACTGCGACGCCACAGGCGGCTACTCCATGTACTCCGAGGGCATCGAGAACGAGACCTTCCTCCGCGGGGTCCAGGTCGCCGACAGCTCGGGCAGCGTCACCTTCACGTCGATCTTCCCTGCCTGCTACACGGGCCGCTGGCCGCACATCCACTTCGAGGTGTACCCGACGGTCGACGACATCACCGAGTCCACCAACGCAATCTCGACCTCGCAGGTCGCGCTGCCCGAGTACGCCTCGAACGCCGTCTACGCGCTCGCAGGCTACGAGGGATCCGCCTCGAACCTGGCCCAGGTCAGCCTCGACTCCGACAACGTGTTCGGCGACGACGGCGGTGCCCTCCAGCTCGCAACCGTCACCGGCGATGCGACGAGCGGCTACAACGTCGCGCTCACCGTGCGCGTCGATACCACGACCGCCCCGACCGCAGGCGCGGCCCCCTCCGGCGGTGGCGGTGCCGGAGGGCCAGGCGGCTCCGGCGGGCCCGGGGCACCCGGGAACTGATCGACAACCGACAACCGAAGGGACCCTTCATGCTGGCGAATCTCACCGGCTGGCACGGCCTCGCCGTGCTCGCCATCATCGTGCTCATCTTCGGCGCGTCCAAGCTGCCCGCCCTCGCGAAGAGCGTCGGACAGTCGATGCGCATCCTCAAGACGGAGGTGCGAGAGCTCGACACCGAGGTGACCGAGGCACCCCCGGCGAAGGTCAGCACCGACGGTCACCCCAAGAGAGGAACGCCGAGCCAGCCGCGAGGAGCGGACCCGGATCAGCGCTTCCCGGATGCCGCCAGCCGCTCCACCGCGAGCTTCAAGTAGGGGGCGGTCGCGCTGCCGTCGGCAGCCGCCACCTCCTGCGGGGTGCCCTGCGCGACGACCTCGCCGCCCTCGTCCCCCGCACCCGGCCCCATGTCGATCACCCAGTCCGCGCCGGCGACGACGCGCATATCGTGCTCGACGAGGATGACGGTGTTCCCCAGATCGACGAGGTCGTGGAGATGCCCGAGGAGGCGATCGGAATCAGCGGGGTGCAGCCCCGAGGTCGGCTCGTCGAGCAGATAGAGGGTGTCGCCCTGCTGAGCCCGACGCAGCTCGGCAGCGAGCTTCACGCGCTGCGCCTCACCGCCTGAGAGCTCCGGCGCGGGCTGGCCGAGCGAGACGTAGCCGAGCCCGACATCGGTGAGCGCGTCCAGATGCTGGAGCACCTCCGCCCGACCGGCGAACTTCTCCCGAGCCTCGGTGACGCTCATCGCGAGCACGTCCGCGATCGACGATCCCTCGTACTCGATCTCCAGCGTCTCCGCGTTGTAGCGCTTCCCGCCGCAGGTCGAGCACGGCGCCTGCACCGTGGGCAGGAAGAGCAGCTCGACCTCCATCGTCCCCTCGCCCTTGCACGTCGGGCAACGACCGCTCGGGAGGTTGAACGAGAATCGACTCGCCGAGTACCGCCTGCGCTTCGCCTCATCCGTCGCCGCGAACAGGGAGCGGATGCGGTCGAACAGCCCCGTGTAGGTCGCGACGTTCGAGCGTGACGTGCGCCCGATCGGCGCCTGGCTGACCTGCACGATGCGCGTGAGCCGCTCGGCCGGGCCGTTGGCTCGACCGCGCGTGGTCTCTGCCGCGACAGCGACCATGGGGTCCGCCCCGTCCGGCTCCTCATCGGCGACGGCCTCGCCCAGCTCACTCGCCAGACTCGCACGAAGCAGGTCGGGCAGCGCCTGGTTCACCAGCGTCGTCTTCCCCGAGCCCGAGACCCCCGTGACCGCGGTGAGGCAGCCGAGCGGGAACGCCACGGACAGTCCGCGGATGTTGTTGCGCACCACACCCTCGAGCGCAACCTGCTGCTCCCTAGGCCGAGCATCACGCAGCCTCGGTTTCGGCGAGTCCTCGCAGTCGAACAGGTAGCGGCGCGTCACCGATTCCTCGGCGGACGTCACCCCCTCGAGATCGCCCGAGTACACGATGCGGCCGCCGGAGGCTCCGGCCCCCGGGCCGATGTCGACGATCCAGTCCGCCTCGCGGATCACGTCGAGCGAATGCTCCACGTAGAAGACCGTGTTGCCGCGATCACGAAGCCCGCGCAGGATCCGGAGGAGCGCCTCCGTGTCTGCAGGATGCAGACCCGCCGAGGGCTCATCGAGCACGAACACGACACCGAAGAGCCCAGCGAGCAGCTGGTTGGCGAGCCGAAGCCGCTGTAGCTCACCGCCGGAGAGCGTGCCAGTCTGCCGGTCGAGGGAGAGGTAGCCGAGCCCGAGGTCCGAGAGCGGCGCGAGTCGCGCGCACAGCTCACCGGCCAAGCGTCGCGCCGCGAGGTCCTGCTCCGGGGCCAGCGCCTGCCCCGCCCGAACCCAGCCGGGCTCGAGCACACGCTCCATCAGCACAGCCAGTTCGCGCAACGGCATCGCCGCGATCTGCGTGATGTCGAGCCCCTCGAAGGTCACGGCAAGAGCATCCGGCTTCAACCGCGTGCCCCGACACGACGGGCACTGCACGCTCTCCATGAACGCGGCAGCCTTCTCGCGCATCCGCTCGCTCTTCGAATTGGCGAAGGTATCGAGCACGTACCGCTTCACGCCGACGAACGTGCTCATATACGAGGGCTCGTCGCCCGCCGCCACCGCAGCGCGAACCTGCGCGGGCGACCTGCCCGTGAACACCGGCACCTGCGGCTTCTCCGTCGTGTTCAGCAGCCACGACCGGCGCTCGCTGGGAACCTCGCTCCACGGGATGTCGATGTCGTAGCCGAGCGAGACGAGGCTGTCCCGGAGCTGCTTGCCGTGCCACGCCGTCGGCCACGCGGCGATCGCCCCGTCGCGGATGCTCAGCGACGCATCCGGGATCATGAGCGACTCGGGCACCTCGTAGACGCGGCCGAGCCCGTGGCAGTTCGGACAGGCGCCCTGCACTGTGTTCGCCGAGAAGTCCTCCGCGAGCAGCATCGGCGCACCCTCCGGATACACGCCGACCCTCGAGAACAGCATGCGCACGACATTCGCGATCGTCGACGTGCTCCCGACCGTCGAACGCGCGCTTCCGCCTCCTCGCTGCTGCGGGAGCGCGACCGCAGGCGGCAGGCCCTCGACCGAATCCACGTCGGGCGGCGAGACCTGGTTCATGAGGCGGCGTGCGTAGGGTGCGACCGACTCGAAGTACCGCCGCTGCGCCTCCGCATAGAGCGTGCCGAACGCGAGCGAGCTCTTCCCAGAACCCGACACCCCCGTGAAGGCGACAAGCGCATCCCTTGGGATATCGACGTCCACGCCGCGCAGATTGTGCTCACGAGCACCCCGAACGACGACTCGATCCGGCGGCCCTGCGGTCAACTGTCCCTCGGCGAAACCCATCGACACAGCATGCCGCCCGCGCTCCTCCCGAAACTGAACGCTTCAGGTAACGCAAGGTTACGCAGAGCTACGACACGACCACACCGAGTAGAAATGTCTCGTTGTCCGAACATATGACAGCTCCCAGCTGGACAAAGGAGTTCCCATGACCGACCAGACCACCACCTCGCCCCGCACCATCGGCGTCGGCCTCATCAGCGTCGGCTGGATGGGTCGCCTCCACTCGCGCGCCTACCGAGCCGTCCCCGACCACTTCCCCGAGCTCGGCATCAAGACGCGGCTCGTCGTCGCGGCCGACCCCGTGCCGGAAGCCCGCTCACAGGCAGAGGAACGACTCGGCTTCGAGCGCACCGTCGCCGACTACCACGAAGTGCTCGCCGACCCAGAGGTCGACGTCGTCTCGATCTGCTCCCCCAACTTCCTGCACGCCGAGATGGCCATCGCGGCAGCCGAAGCCGGGAAGCCGTTCTGGATCGAGAAGCCCATGGGACGCTACGCGTCCGACTCGCGGCGCATCGCATCCGCAGTGGATGCCGCCGGCATCGTCACGGCTGTCGGGTTCAACTACCGCAACGCACCCGCGATCGCGCACATGAAGCAACTCATCGAGGATGGCGCCATCGGCCGCGTCACGAACGTGCGCGGCGCGCTCCTCGCCGACTACTCGTCCGACGCCCTCGCACCGCTCACGTGGCGCTTCGAGCGCGAGCGCGCAGGATCCGGCGTGCTCGGCGACCTGCTCTCGCACGGCCTCGACCTCGCCCAGCACGTCGTCGGCCGCATCGGCAGCGTCTCCGCGACCGCCGAGACCTTCATCACCGAGCGCCCAGCACCGGGCACGGGCATCGTCGACCGCTCCGCCCCCGGAACCGGGGAGCTGAAGCCCGTCGAGAACGAGGACTACGCGGCCCTGCTCATGCGCTTCGACAACGGCGCCATCGGCATCATGGACTCCAGCCGCATCATGCGCGGCCCCCGCGCCGAGTACGCCCTCGAGGTGTACGGCACGAACGGCTCGCTGCGGTGGGACTTCCAGCGCCTCAATGAGCTCGAAGTCTGCCTCGACTCCTCGACCCCGTACGGCTACACGACCGTCTACATGTCCCCCGGCCACGGCGAATTCCACCGTTTCCAGCCAGGCGGCGGAACCGGCATGGGCTTCGACGACCTCAAGACCATCGAGGCGGCGCGATTCCTGGAGAGCGTCGTCACGGGCCGCCAGGTCGCTCCGTCGGTCGCCGACGGGCTCGTCGCCGCGCAGATCGTCGAGGCCGCGGAGGCGTCCATCGAGGACGGCCGCTGGCACGACGTGCCCGCGCGCGCGTAGCCGCCGGCACGGCGCCTCCGCCGACGCCGATCCCGATTCCGGCGTCCCGAACCCCAGAGTCCCGGAGCCCGTGGAAGTCTCGGGCTGGGGAAGTCACTTCGTTGCAGGAACATCCCCAGCACGAAGTGACTTCCCCAGCCCGAGACTCCGCGCCACGCACCCGGGACCACATCCCCGCCCGCGTGTAACCGCCGCTGGCGCCGCCGCGACTGCCGAGCCCCGGAACCCAAGTCCCTGGAGCCTCCGAATCCCCAAGCCCCGGGGTCCCGGAGCCCGCGAAAGTCTCGGGCTGGGAAAATCACTTCGTTGCAGGAACATCCCCAGCACGAAGTGACTTCCCCAGCCCGAGACTCCGCGCCACGCACCCGAGACCACATCCCCGCCCGCGCGCAGCCGCCGCTGGCGCCCCAGACTTCGACACCGCCGACACGTCGCCAACGACCTCGCCCCCGCCGACGAGTCCCGGAACCCCAAAGTCGCGAAGTCACCGGAGTCCCCAGAGCCCCCAGAGCCCCCAGAGTCCCAGAGCCCCGGAGCCCGTGGAAGTCTCGGGATGGGGAAGTCACTTCGTTGCAGGAACCTACCCAGCACGAAGTGACTTCCCCATCCCGAGACCTCTCGGAACCCATCCCGAATCGACGGAGGGCTGGCCGGGCGAACGCCGCGACCAGCCCTCGAGACGACCGCTAGAACGTGGCGGCGTCGATCACGAAGCGGTAGCGCACGTCCGACTTGAGGACGCGCTCGTAGGCCTCGTTGATCTGCGCGGCGTCGATGAGCTCGATCTCCGGCGCGATGTCATGCTCGGCGCAGAAGTCGAGCATCTCCTGCGTCTCGCGGATGCTCCCGATCGTCGATCCGGCGAACGAGCGGCGGTTGTTGAAGAGCGTGAACGCGCGCACAGGGATCGGCTCGGCCGGCGCACCGACGTAGACCATGGTGCCGTCGAGCGTCAGCAGGTTGAGGTACTGGTCGATCTCGAGGTTCGCGCTCACCGTGTTGATGATGAGGTCGAACGTGTTCCGCAGCTCCGAGAACGTGGCCTTGTCGCTCGTCGCGTAGTAGTGCTTCGCTCCGAAGCGCAGTCCGTCTTCCTGCTTGCTGAGGGTCTGCGAGAGCACGGTGACCTCGGCGCCCATGGCGACGGCGATCTTCACGGCCATGTGACCGAGGCCGCCCATGCCGACGACGGCGACCTTCTTGCCGGGTCCTGCATTCCAGTGGGCGAGCGGCGAGTACGTCGTGACGCCCGCGCAGAGCAGCGGGGCGGCCTTCTCGTACGGGATGCTCTCCGGCACGCTGAGCACGAAGTCGGCGTCGACGACGACGTTCGTCGCGTATCCGCCCTGCGTGATGCTGCCGTCGCGGTCCTTGCCGCCGTACGTCATGACGTTGCCGTTGGTGCAGTACTGCTCGGAGCCGGCCTTGCAGTTGTCGCACTCGCGGCACGAGTTGACCATGCAGCCAACGCCGACGCGGTCGCCGACCTTGTGCTTGGTGACGTCGGAGCCGACCTCGGCGACCGTGCCCACGATCTCGTGGCCGGGGGCGAGCGGGTAGGGAACCTGGCCCCATTCGCCGCGGACCGTGTGGATGTCGGAGTGGCAGATGCCCGAGTAGGCGATGTCGATGAGCACGTCGTTCGCGCCGACGTCGCGGCGCTCGATGGTGATGGACTCGAGCGGTTCGGTTGCTGAGGGGGCGGCGTAGGCCTTCGCGGTCGTCATTCGTGCTCCTTCGGGATGTGCTTGGAGGTCGTTCGCTCGCCTGCTCCGGTTCTCAGAGCACGGCGGGACCGAGGAGACTCTATGCCTCACCCCCGACCGTCACTCTCCGCGAGCGTTCAGGTCGCCGCGCTTGAGCGCGACGTTGGGGTGCGTCGGCCGTGCCGTCTCGTCCGGCTGGGCTGGCGCCGCTGGCGCGTCTGGAGCCTTCGCGGCGGCGCCGGTCACCGCATCCACGACCTCGTCGACCGAGACGATGCGCAGCATCCCGGTTTCGAGGCCGACGGCGACCTCGTCGGGGATGACGTACATGGCGCGCGTCTCAGGACCGGCGGTCGCGGTTCCTCGGAACTGTCGCTTCGACATGACCCTCGCCTCGCGCGGCGCGCCACGACGACGCCTGAACTGCCGGGCGAGGAACCGCCCCAGCGTGACGCCGCCGGCGATGCCGATGCCGATGGAGCCCGCCTGCACGAGTCGCAGCACCCCGTCGTCCGAGGAGGAGCTCGACGTGATGTCGAGCATCCCCTGGTAGATGGCCAATCCTGGCAGCAGGGGCACGGTGCCGCAGACGGTGGTGATGGTGGCGGGGATGTGCAGCTTGCGTGAGAGGCCTTCGCCGAGGATGCCGATGATGAGGGCGGGCACGGCGGTCGCGACGAGCGGCTCTGTGCCGGCCGTCACCAGGATGTCGTAGCCGAGGTACGCAATTCCGCCGAACACCATGGCGACCAGGGCAGTGCGCACGGTCGCGTAGGACGCGAGCGCCCACGCCGCGGCTGCGATGGCGGCGCCGAACACCTGCACGGCCGATGGCCACGGCTGCACGGATCGCTCGACGAGGCGCAGGTCGATGCCGAGGCCCCGCGCGACGTCGAGCACGATGGCGATGCCGACGATGAGGCCGAGCGTGAGCAGCACCACTTCGAGCAGCCGACCCATCGCCGTGATGGGGAAGCCGTTGATGGCGTCGTCCGCAGCCCCAACGAACGACATCCCGGCGAGGAGGACGACAAGCCCGGATGCGACGACAAGCGCCGGCGGGAGCGCAGCGAAGTCGACGGGCAGCACCGGACGCAACGCGAGCAGGCCGACGGCCACGCCCGTCGCGATCGCGGCGCCAGCGATCTGCAGGAAGAAGGCGGGGAGCCCCCAGCGGCCCAGCGCTTGGAGGACGAGGTCGACGATCACGGTCGTCGCCGCCGAGAGCAGGCACACGAGCGGTCCGCCGCCGAGCAGGAAGCCGACACCGCCGGCCATGAGTGCGAGCCACACGGTGACCATCGAGCGGCGGAAGCGCTGCGGGGCGACGAGGATCTCGTCGAGGCGCTGGTGGAACGACTCGAGCTGCTGCAGAGCCTCCTCCAGCTTCGCCGGGTCGTCGATCGTCTCGGCGACGTCGATGTCGTTGGGGTCGGCCGCGATCTCGCGGGACAGCTCCATGACCCGGGTGAGGCGGTCGTAGTCGGGGAGGCGGCTGTTGACGACGCGCAGCAGGCTGATGCCCGCGCCGTCGTTCGCTCCGTCGTGCACGACCAGGATCGACGTGAAGGTGAGGTCGATCTGGCAGTCAACGCCGAACGCCTTCGTGGTGCGGCGGATCGCGTCCGTCACGTCCGTCGCGGAGGCACCGAGCGCGAGCATCGTCTCGCCGACCCGCACGGCCAGCTCGAGCACCTCGCGGATGCTGCGTTCGGCGAGCAGGGCACGCTGCGCGCGGCGCCCGATGGTCGTCGACGGGGTTTTCCCGCCGACCTTCCTGGCCAGGTTGTCGAAGAAGTTCTTACCGCGCACGGCCGGAGTCTAATTGCGCGGGAGGGGCCGCGTCAGCGTCCGGAGACGATGTGCACGAGGCCTCTCAGCGCTTCTCCGAGCGGCTCGACCTCGTCGGCGGTGTTGTGCGCGTGGAAGGACAGCCGCAAGTTACCGGCGCGGTTGGCGGCCACCATGTCGAGGCGCTCGAGCGTGTCCTTGATCTGCCTGGCTGCGCCCTCGACGGGGGCGAGCGCGAGGATCGCGGAGCGAGCATCCGGGAGTCCCGCCGCCGACGCGAACGCGGCGCTCACCTCGAGCGCGTGCGCTTCCAGTTCTGCGGCTCCAACTTCGAGGAGGAACTCGAGCGAGGCCTCCGTGCCGACCCATGCCTGCCAGGCGGGCGAGACGTCGAAGCGTCGCGCATCCGCTGCGAGCCGCAGCGGCAGCCCGTAGATGCTCGACCACGGGTCCTCACCTGCGTACCAGTTCGCGGCGAGCGGGCGGATGCTGTCGTGCAGTTCCGGATCGAGCGTCAGGAAGGCGGTGCCTCGCGGGCACAGCAGCCACTTGTAGGCGGCGCACACGGTCGCGTCGAAGCGGCTCGCGTCGACGTCGTTCCACCCGGCGGATTGCGTGAGGTCGATGAGGGTGCGCGCCCCGTGCTTCTTCGCGGCCGCTGCGATGGCGTCGAGGTCGGCGAGGGTGCCGGTCGAGGACTGCACCGCCGAGACGACGACCCAGGCCGTGTCCGCGCGGATCTCCTCGGCGAGGGTGTGCACGGGCACCTCGCGCAGCCTGAGGCCCCGGTCGGCGTGGGCCGCGAACGGGAAGCTGACGCTCGTGAAGTCGTTCTCGGCGAAGAGCACCTCGGCGCCGTCCGGAACCGAGGCCGCGATGAGCCCGACGAGGGGCGAGACCTGGTTGCCGATCGCCACCCAGGCGGCGGGCACGTGCACGAGCTCCGCGTAGAGCTGCCGCGATCGAGCGACCGTGGCGTCGTAGTCGTTCGCCTGTCGACGCCCCGCGCTCCACCCTGCGATCTCGCGCGTGAGCGCATCCGTCGTCGTCTTCGGCGGCAGCCCCATCGACGCGGTGTTCAAGTAGAGGGGCTCCGCCGTGAAGGCGGTTGCGTGGATCCAGGACATGTCGCCAGGCTAGCGACCAAGGTTGGGGCGCGCCGAGCCGACGTCCGCAACTGGGGCTGGCGCCTTCGGCCGCTCCCCAATAGTTTGATCGCATGACCGGCTTCCAGGCCCCGACATGCCGCCGCCGATCGGCGGTGACCGCAGTCGCCCTCCTCTGCGTGGCCGTGCTGGCGGGATGCTCACCGGCGGGCACACCAAGCGAGAGCACTGCCCCGACCGCCACGGTGGTTCCTGGCGCTTACCTCGAGGAGTTCGAGCTGGAGGTCGCGAGAACAGCGACCGACGAGGACCTCGGCCTCCTCGTCCGCGGCGGCCAGACGCGGATGCATGCGGCAGCCCTGAACGACGACGGGCAGAGTTTCCGACTGGTGCGCTTGGATTTCGCAGGTGACACCTGTAGTGAGGCACCCACGCGCCTGATGCTGCTCGACTCGACCACGATCCTCATCACATATGAGCGCATCGTGCCTTACACGTCGTGCCTGACTTCGGGGACGACGCGAGTCGACGAATTCCGGGTGCCACCCGGGGTGGAACCGGTGGGGCTTGAAGTTCGGACCACGAACACGCATTCGGCGTCGCAGCCGTTGACCTTCGAGGCCCCGAGCGTGACGGCGACGACGGGGGCCGTTTCAAGCAGCACAGCGCTCGCGGATGTCCCTTCGAGACTCGCGACCGACGAGGAGTCTGCACTCATGACCGGCGACAAGACGATTCCACGACACCCCAAAGTCGTCGCAAGCGACAGCACCACCTTCACCATCGCCCGGTTTGACGCCCTTGAGCCCTGCAACTCCGTGCCGAGCGAGCTGATCGTGCTCAGCTCCACGGAGATCTCCGTCAATTACCGCTCCTTCTCACGTGAGGGCGGCTACTCGGATTGCGTCCCCGGCTCGGTCGACCTGGCTGAGCAATTCGAGATCCCTGCCAGCGTCGCGGGCTCGGTGACCGTCTCGATCACCGAGGAGACGCCGAAGGCGAAGCCGATCTACATCGAGCCATCAACCGTATGAGATCGAGGACGTGTGAACTCCGCAAAAACAACCACAAAGGCGGTGGCAGCCTGCCTGGCCGCAGCGCTCCTGCTCACCGGATGCGCGCCCACCGTTCCGCGAGCCGACGACCCGCCCGCGAGCGAAGTCCCTGTCTCTGATATCTACGTCGAGGAGTTCGAGCCGACAGTCGCGCGCACGGCCACCGAGGACGAGTGGCAGCTCCTCATGCAGTCGGAGAACTACCGCTCGACCGCGGCGATCCTGAGCGAGGACGGCACGACGTTCCGCGTCCTTCGCGACGACAACGGCGAAGATACCTGCAGCCAGGCTCCCGTTCGACTGATGCTGCTCGATGACGACACGATCCTCCTCACCTACGACTACGTTGGCGACCCCGGACAGATCTGCACCCTCACCGCGACGACGCGCGTCGACGAGTTCACGGTTCCGCCCGGGGTCACTCCCGCGGGCATGAAGGTTCGCTTCGCGACGGCGAACTCGTTCGAGGAGCCTCTGACCTTCGAGAACCCCACCGCTTCGACGCTGGTGCCGCTGCCGAGCATCACGTCGTTCGAGGGGGCGGTTTCACCCGTGGCCAGTGCGGCGCAGTCCGCCCTGATTCCGGGAACTGACCCCACGCAACGACGACCGGTGCTCGTCGCTGACGACAGCACCTTCACGATCATCCGCCAAGATCGGGCCGAACCCTGCACCTTCGTGCCAAGCGAGCTCATCGTGCTGAGTCCGTCGGAGATATCCATCCACTACCGGTCGCTCGAGAAGGATGGTGACGGCGCCAGCTGCAGCATCGATCCGGTCGATCGCGCCGACGTGTTCGACATCCCTGCAGGCGTCGCCGGGCCTGTCTCCGTCACCACGACAGCTGAGAGCTGGATCTTCGGCGCTGCCATCATCGAGCCAGCAACGACGTGAGATCGTAAGCACATGAAACTCGCCGAAGCGCTCCTGGAGCGCGCTGATCTGCAGAAGCGCGTTGCGTCGCTGCAAGCTCGCATCGTCGCGAACGCCTCCTATCAGGAGGGCGAGCAGCCGACCGAAGACGCCAGTGAGCTGCTCGAGGAGTGCGCGACTCGCCTCCTGCAGCTGGAGCGCCTCGTGACGTCGATCAACATCACCAACGCGACCGCGCCCACGGAAGATGGGCGCACGATCACGGCGCTGCTCGCGGCGCGGGAGACGCTGCGCACGCAGCACAGCATCCTGGTGCGGGCAGCGGATGCGGCGGCCGGGTCGTGGGGACAGCGGCAGATGCGCAGCGAGCTGCGGCAGATGTCCGCCCTGCCGGTGCGCGACGTGCGAGCCAAGGCCGACGGGGTCGCTCAGGCGCTCCGCGAGCTGGACGTCATCATCCAGCGCACGAACTGGGAGGTGGAGCTCCTCGAGGCGTAGCCGTCGACGGGGCGAACACGGGGAAGACTGTCGCGGTGAGTCGGTAGGCGAACGGCGCGAGCACACACCGAGGGCTGGCGGTTTCCAGTCCACCTGTCGACGCGGTGGGCAGCGTCTCGGCTTCGGCCGTCACACCTCAGCCCAGCACCCTTCACCGGGAACCGCGCACGCAGGACACCTCATCACCATGTGCTGGCCGGACGCCGAGGGCGGGATCGGGGACCTCACCGCACCAAGCGCAGCGGACCGCATCTTGCGAGTGCCCGCGGGGTTCTGCGGCGCCTCGTGCGCGCTACGCCTGCTCGCTCGGCAGCACCGACACGGCGAACCACTGCCCGTAGCCGTCCTGCGCGAAGGTGAGCGTCGATCCGCGGTCGATGGTCGCCTCGTTGTGGGTTCCGCACATCGACACGTGCTGCGTGTCGTAGGAAACACCTGGGCGCACCTTGCCGTCGATGACGGGCAGCAGTGCAACCGGGCCGTCGGTTGTCAGGCCCGGCAGGTCGCGGTCGCCGACGCGGAACAGCTCGCGGTCGATGCCGGAGCTCGCGGCGAGCGCATCGACATCGCTGTACGGGCAGCCGAGCACAAACGCACTCGCGTCCTCGGGGAGCAGCTCATCGATCTCCATCGTGGCCGAGAGCTCGTTGACCTTGAGGTGATCGACCAGGCGCACCGGATCGGGGGTCGCGCAGGCCGACAGCGAGGTCACGGAGAGCACGCTGAGGGCGACGAAGGTCACTGCTCGACGGGGGTGCACATGAGTGACACTACTTGTTGGACCGGGTCTATCGCGTCATCCGAAGTGGTGAACTTCGTCATCCGAGAGATGGATGTGACGCATCCGTGGCCGTGCATGCGTGCTTCCGGACGACGCCAGCTCTCCACGGCACCTCCCCCGCGCCTAGGAGCGATCTGCGGGGCGCGCGCCGACCGCGTGAGAGATGGGCGTCGGGAAGAAGTCGCGCGGCTCGAGGAGTTCCGCCCGGTGCGTCCCACAGCTCGCACAGGCGCTGTAGATGATCGTGCCGAGCGATGTCGCGTGTCGGGATGCGGTGACCCATCCGTGCTCGACACACGTCACGCCGGTGTCGGCGGCTGCCGGGATGGGCGCGTGCACGTCGTCGGGGAGCGTGATGGGGCGCGTGGCGAAGTCGTCTGCGGGCGTGAGTTTCTTCATGCCATCGAGCCTGGTGTAATAGCCTTATGCATCTCAACCCTTACGGAGAGTACGCCGTCGTCCTGGCCGCCTCGCTGGCCAACGACTGGCCAGCCGACCGCCCCGCGCTGCTCGCACGCACCCGCGAGCACGGAATGACCATGCCCTTTCCGCCAGAGGCCGAAGACCATGCGCGCACCCGCGCCGTGATCGACGAGTGGCTCAGAGTCGTGGATGCCCCGAGTGACGAACAGCGCGCCGAGGTCCTCAACACCCTCATGGCCTCGGCGACGGCCTACCCGCGCCTCACCAACCACGACAACGAAGGCTGGCACCTCCACTACCGCGACTGGAACATGTCGCTGCCGGACATCCTGCTCGCCGTCATCACCGTCGGCACCGCCCTGCACCTCACGACACGAGGCATGCACCGCCTCGGCCGGTGCGCGGCCGGACTCGACGAGGGCGACGGATGCCGAAACGTGGTCGTCGACGTCACCCGCAACGGGCGCCAGCGATACTGCTCGGTGCGTTGCGCCAACCGAGCCGCGGTTCGCCGCCACCGGGCTCGCGCGACGCGGTGAGCGCATCCGCACCCCTGCAACTTCCTCACCGAGGGCGCCTGCGCGAGAAGCCCTCGGATGCGCGTGATGGGTTTCCGCGACCGTGATGGGAAAAAACCCATGACCAGTCACCGAAACCCATCACGCCCAGCGCCAAAACCCATCAGGGACGCAGAAACCCCGCAAGCTCACCCGGCGCGAGCCGCACGCCCGCGACGCCGACCACCCGGATCTGTGCCACCCAGAGCCGCGCCAGGCAGAGGTCGTGCCACCCAGGCACGTGCCCGTCCAGGGCCGTGCCAGCTAGACCTGCGTGGCCTCGAGGCCGCGCTCGAGGTCGGCGAGGATGTCCTCGATCCCCTCGATGCCGATCGAGAGGCGAATGAGCCCGGGAGTCACGCCGGCCTCGTCGCGCTGCTCCTGCGAGGAGCGCTTGAAGATCGTCGATTCCATGTGCAGCGCCAGCGATCGCACGTCGCCGATGTGCGTCATGTGGCTGACCAGGTCGAGGGCCTCCACGAACTTGCGCGCCGCATCCGGGCCGCCGGGAAGGTCGAACGAGACGACGGAGCCCGCACCGTCCGGCAGGTACTTCTGGGCGAGTGCGTGGTACTCGCTCGACGGCAGCCCCGAGTAGTCGACCGAGGCGACCTCCGGTCGGGCCTCGAGCCATTCGGCTACGCGCTGCGCGTTGGCGACATGGCGCTCCATGCGCAGCGAGAGCGTCTCGATGCCGTGCAGCAGCAGGAACGTGCTCGTCGGCGGCACCGTGGGTCCGTAGTCGAGAACCGTGACCGACTTCACGTAGCTCATGAACGTGTCGGCGCCGTAGCGCTCGATGAACGACGGGGCACCCTCGAACGACCCCTTCGTGAAGTGCGGGAACCGCTCGGAGTTGGCAGCCCAGTCGAACTTCCCTGCGTCGACGATGACGCCGCCGATGACCGAGCCATGGCCCGAGAGCCACTTGGAGGTGGAGTGGATGACGATGTCGGCGCCCCACTCGATGGGGCGACAGAGGTAGGGGGTCGCGACCGTGTTGTCGACGATGAGCGGCACCCCGGCCTTGGCGGCCACACGCCCGAGCAGCTCGAGGTCGACGACGTCGTTCTTCGGGTTGGGGATCGACTCCGTGTACACGGCCCGAGTCTCTGGGCGGATGCGCGCGAGCCACTCCTCCTCGCTCGCATCCGCGCGGAGGAACTCGAAGTTCAGGCCCTGCCGGGTGAGGCTGCCGTCGAACAGCTGCCGGGTGCCCCCGTAGAGGCTCGCCGTCGAGAGGATGTGGTCGCCGGAAGCGGCCAGCGAGAACAGGGTCATGGCGATGGCCGCCTGCCCGCTCGACACGACGAGCCCGTTCCGCCCGCCCTCCAGGTTCGCGATGCGCTTCCCCGCGACGACGTTCGTCGGGTTGTCGCCGCGCGAATAGGCGCGCCCGACGCTCTCGCCGGAGAATCGGGCCTCGGCCTCGTCGTAGGACGGGAAGACGTACCCGGCGCTCTGGTAGATCGGGGTCACGCGTGCGCCGACGTCGCTGTCGACGACCGCGCCGGCGTGGATCTGCCTGGTCGCAAAGGTCTGTTCGTTTCGCTCTTCAATGGCCACAGGGTCAACGTACGGAACTCAGGTCAGCTTGTGGAGCCGCGGCGAAACCTTTGGAAATACGCGAGGGGCCTCGAGCGTTTGCGTGGTTACGTTTCCCACATGCCCTCGCCGACAAGCAACACCGAGACCACGAGGCGCTTCGACGCCGTCACCCGCGCGGAGCTGGCCCGCCCCGACAGCCGAAAGTGGAGCCTCAACGAGGGCACCATCGGCGCGTGGGTCGCGGAGATGGACTTCGGGACGGCGTCGAACGTGCGGCAGGCGATCCTCGCTGCCGTCGAGAAGGATGAGCTCGGCTATCTCGCCCCGCCCACCTGGGCGCGCACGGCGACAGCGGCATCCGCGTTCTTCGAGCGACGCTATGACTGGGCGGTGGAGCCCGAGCGCATCCACCACATCGCCGATGTCATGGGCGCCTTCGATGTGTTCGTGCGCCACTTCACGGCTCCGGGCTCTTCGATCATCGTGCCGACGCCCGCGTACATGCCGTTCCTCGTGACCGACGCGCTGCAGGGGCGCGAGACGATCGAGGTGGCGGGAGTGATCGAAGACGAGCGCTGGACGCTCGACTTCGACGGCATCGAACGCGCCTTCGCGAACGGGCCGGCCAACGTGGTGCTCGTCAACCCGCACAACCCGACGGGCACCGTCTACACGAGGGCCGAGCTGCTTCGCCTCGCCGACATCGTCGAGCGCGGCGGCGGCCGCGTCTTCGCGGACGAGATCTGGGCGCCGCTCACCCTCGATGGGCCGCAGCACATCCCGTACGCGTCCATCTCGGCCGAAGCGGCTCGCCACTCGGTGACCTCGACGGCGGCTTCGAAGGCCTGGAATGTCGCGGGTCTGAAGTCCGCGCAGATCATCTTCACGAACGACGCGGACCTCGAGCACTACCGCACGTTCGGCTTCGGAGTCGTGTGGGGCTCTTCGATCCTGGGTGCGTTCGCCGCCGAGGCCGCGTACAGCGACAGCGACGGCTGGCTCGACGAGGTGAACGCGGCGCTCGTCGAGAACCGCGACCTCCTCTTCCGACTGGTTGCCGAGCTGCTGCCCGGCGTGCACGCCATCGTGCCCGAATCGACCTACGTGGCCTGGCTCGACGTGTCAGCGCTCGGCATCGATGGCTCACCTGCGAAGTTCTTCCTCGACAACGCCGGCGTCACCCTGACCGCCGGAGCGTCGTGCGGGGCCGATTTCGAGCAGTACGTGCGCATCGTGTTCGCCACCCCGAAGCCGGTGATCGAGGAGATCATCCAGCGCATGGCCGACGCTCTCGCGGCCCGCTAGGGCAGCCGCCACAATCCGCAGGCCGAGGCCAGCTGGCCGAGTTCTGATCGGCTAGTTCTGCTCGGCGATGCGCTCGTGGTGGCGGATCACCTCGGCGATGACGAAGTTGATGAACGTCTCCGCGAACTCGGGGTCGAGGTGCGCCTCCTCCGCAAGCTGGCGAAGGCGGAGGATCTGGCGTCGCTCACGGTCGGGATCTGCGGGCGGCAGGCCGTGCTCCGCTTTCAGTTCGCCCACGAGGGTCGTGAATTTGAAGCGCTCGGCGAGCATGTGCACCAGCGCGGCATCGATGTTGTCGATGCTGCCGCGGATCGAGGTCAGCCGGCGAAGCGCTGCGTCGTCCGACGTGTGCTGGACCTGCGCGTCGCGAGCGGATGCGGGGGACTCGACGCCATCGACGTGCTCGTTCCTGACTGCGGGGGCTTCGCTCGATGAGGACATGCCAGGAGCCTAGCGCTGGCTCCGTGTCGCGAGAAATACGCGCCAGCCGCGGCTCGGGATTAAGCCTCCCACCACCTCCGCGAGATTGAAGATTGTCAACAATCAACAGCAAGGCTAGCCTGGACGCATGTCGAACCCAACCGAGCCTGCCGACGGTCACCGCCACGACGGCGATCAGCCGGCGCACGACCATGATGGCGGCGAGGCCTTCAGCCCGACGCATCCGTGCGTCGAACGCTCCTCCGAACTCCACGAGGACCACGGGCACAGCCACGGCCTCGGCGATCACACGACGGCAACGGGCAAGCACCGCAAAAAGCTCATCATCGTCCTCGCGATTACGGCGAGCGTGTTCCTCGTGCAGATCATCGGCGCCTTCGCCTCGAACTCTCTCTCCCTGCTCGCCGACGCCGGCCACATGCTCACGGACGCGGCCGGCGTCACCGTCGCACTCCTCGCCAGCTACGTCGCGACGCTCCCCGCTTCCTCCCGCCGCACCTTCGGCTTCCAGAGAGCAGAGGTGCTGGCGGCGCTCATCAACGGACTCATCCTCGGCGTCATCGCCGTCACGATCTTCATCGAGGCTATCCGCCGATTCGGGCAGGAGGTCGAGATCGAGTCCGGGATCATGCTCGCCGCGGCGGTCATCGGCGCCGTCGCGAACCTCGTCTCGCTTCTCGTGCTGCGATCAGGCCAGAAGGAGAGCCTCAACGTACGCGGCGCGTACCTGGAGGTCCTCGGCGATCTCCTCGGCTCGGTGGCCGTCATCATCGCGGCCATCGTCATCTGGGTGACGGGGTGGATGGTCGCTGACCAGATCGCGTCCATCCTCATCGCCATCCTCATCTTCCCCAGGGCCATCAGCCTCCTCCGCGAGGTCGTGGACGTGCTCATGGAAGCCACCCCGAAGAACGTCGACCTCGACGCGACTCGCAGGCACCTGCGGTCCGTGCCCGGGGTCGTGGATGTGCACGACGTGCATGCGTGGACCATCACCTCCGGCGTCCCCATGTTCTCCGCCCACGTCGTCGTCGCGCCCGAGACGCTCGACGAGCGGGGCCTCGACGCCGTGCTGTGCGAACTCGACGCGTGCCTGAAGGAGCACTTCGAGACGAGCCACAGCACCTTCCAGGTCGAACCGGCCACCCATGTCGACCACGCGGCCCACTCGGGCCAGCTCCACAGCTGAGGACGCACCCCATGAGCACAGCAGCCACGCTCGGCCTTCAGAGCCAGCAGACTTCGGCGATCATCGCCGACCATCTCCGCGAGCAGGTCATCGATGGTTCGTTCGCACCAGGCGCGCAGCTGAACGAGGCGCGCATCGCCGCTGACTACGAGGTCTCGCGTGGGCCGGTGCGTGAGGCACTGCAGCGGCTCGTCCAGGAGGGCCTGCTCGAGAGCCGCCGCAATCGTGGCGTCTTCGTCCGCGAGCTCACCGATGAGGACGCCGCGGAGATCTTCGCAGCCAGGGAGGTGCTCGAATGCGCGGCCGCCGCCGTCATCGCGGCCAAGTCCTCCGCCGAGCGCGCGAGCATCGCCTCAGCCCTGTCCGCCATCGTGGGGGAACTGCATGCCGCCGCCGATGCCGGCGACGAGGTCAGGGCGCTCCGCCTCGACCACGCATTCCATCGGAGGTTCGTGGAGAGCGCCGGCAACTCGCGCCTCTCCCGGGCGTACTCGACCATCGCGACCGAATCGCTCATCTGCACCTCGCACGCAGTCGGCGCGCACCCCGCGCTGGGCGACTTCAGCACCCACCACGAGGAACTCGTCCGCCTCACCGAGCAGGGTGACATCGAGGGCATTCACGAGGCCGTGCACCGGCACCTGACGCCGCGCACCGCCTGACCGGCACCAGAGCTCGAGGCGCAGAGACGAAGAACGCATGCCCCTGAGGGCATGCGTTCTTCGCACGCTCAGCGCTCCGGGCCGCCGAATGGGAACCCGGAAGACCGGACTTCTAGCCGCTGAGACCGTCCAGCACAGCTGCCGTTCCGGAGAGGCCGAGGCGAGAGGCGCCGGCTTCGACCATGGCAAGCGCATCCGCCGTCGAGCGGATGCCGCCGGACGCCTTCACGCCGAGCCGTTCGCCGACCGTCGCGCGCATGAGCGCCACGGCGTGGGTGGATGCTCCACCAGCGGCGGAGAAGCCCGTCGACGTCTTCACGTAATCGGCCCCCGCAGCCTCGGAGGCCCGGCAGGCGGCGACGATCTCATCATCGGTCAGCGCGGCCGACTCGATGATGACCTTGAGGAGTGCGGAAGGGGCGGCCTCACGGACTGCGGCAACATCCGCCTGCACGAGGTCGGCCCGGCCAGCCTTCAGCATGCCGATGTCGATGACCATGTCGAGCTCGTCAGCGCCGTCAGCGACGGCCCGGGCGGCCTCTGCTGCCTTGATCGCAGAGTGGTGCTTCCCGGAGGGGAACCCGACGACGGTCGCGATCTTCACCTCGCCCGGGTCTCCCTGCACGGGGAGCATGTTGGGCGAGACGCAGATGGAGAACGCCTTCAGGACCTTGGCCTCCTCGAGGAGGGCAGCCACCTGCCCAGGGGTCGCGTCGGTCTTCAGCAGCGTGTGGTCGACGATGCCCGCGAGCTCGGCTCGCGTGACCTGGTCATCCGGATGCGACTGGTCGTTCAATTCCGTCATCAGCTGACGACGTTGATCTGCACGTCGACGTTGCCGCGGGTGGCGTGCGAGTAGGGGCAGATGTCTTCGTGCGCGATGCGAGCGACCTCTTGGGTCTCCTCGCTCGACAGGTTCGGCGCGTACACGTCGTGGACCACCGAGAGCTCGAAGCCAGTGGGCTCGCGCTTGCCGATTCCCACCGAGGTGGAGACGGCGGCGTCCTTGGTGTCCTTGCCGAGCTGCTTGCCAGCCGCGTGGAATGCGCCGAGGAAGCAGGCCGAGTATCCGGCGGCGAAGAGCTCTTCAGGGTTGGTGCCCTCTCCGCTTCCACCCATCTCCTTCGGGGGACGCGTGTCGAGATCGATGCGGTCGTCTTCCGAACGCACGTGGCCGTCGCGGCCACCACCGGAAGCGTGGGCAATTGCGGTGTACACAGGAGTCGTCATGGGTCCATGGAACCACGTCTGCTGACGGACACGCTGAGGCGAGCCCCGCGTTCTCGTTCAGCGGGCTGTTGTTGTGTCGACGGGACCAGCCTCGCCGACCAGCTCCACCCCGGCTTCGACCCGTGCACGCAGCCGGTCGCGGACTGCCGGCCACTCGGACTCGATGACGGAGAAGCGGACTGTGTCTCGCCAGGTGCCGTCCGCACGGAGCTGGTGACGCCGCAGCACCCCCTCCCGGGCAGCACCGAGCTTGGCAAGCGCCGCCTGCGAACGTTCATTGCGGTTGTCGACGCTGAACTCGACTCGCCCGAAGCCCACCCGGAAGAGGTGGTCGAGGAGCACCAGCTTCGTCGCCGGGTTCACGACGCTCCCCCACACCGCTGGCGCGTAGGCGGTCCACCCGATCTCCGCCGATTCCCTGGCCAGGTCGACGCGACCGATCGACGTCGTGCCGACGGCCCGCCCGTGCTGCGGCCCGCCGTTGACTCTGACGATGTAGGTGCATCCGTTTCGGGGCCCAGGCGTGTAGTTCTCCACCCAGTCGTCCCAGTGTCGACGGTCGGGCATCCCAGCTGGACCCCCACCCCATCCGGACGCGAACACCTCTGGCACGCAGAGGACATCGCCGAGTTCCGCCCAGCCTGCCGCGCTCGCCGGATGGAGCGAGATGTGCCGGCCTTCCAGGACCTGCGAGGGATCGAGATGCATAGCCTCATGAAACACGATCCAAGCGCCCCCGACCGACAGCGACGCGGCCAGTGCAGCGAGGCACGATGCGAGTTCGGGCACAGCGGCACGGAATGCCGATTCCGTTTTCACAGCCTTGATCGGCCCATCGCATTCCCTGCGAAGCACCAGATCAAATTCGGATTCGCCAGCACACCGATCGCAAGGCATGTGGACGATCCGAATGGACTAAATGGTTCATTAGCTGCACCGGATGCGCGCGTCGACCCGCCACCCCCGTGTTAGCTTCCTTCATGTGGCGAGCGCAACGAGCACCGTCCGGGCAACCTCACGAAAGTGAAGCCGCCTTCGGCAGCGCAGCCACCCCATCCGTGAGATCTCGAGCTGCGGTTCGAGGTGGGGAACGGAACAGAGAGCAACCAAATACTCCCCTCGCCGGTGCGTAACGCCGGGTTCGAGAAACTGCAGCCCGAATCAACACGGGGTGGGCGTCATCGGGGGACGACGCCCGACTGCACTCCTCATCTGGCGACCGCGGCAGGGGACGATGGGCACCAACCTCGGGGGAGGTTGGTGCCCATCACTGCTTGCGCGGGCGGTGACGGACGACTGAGGTCAGGAGGCTCGGTACCTGCCCGGCCGATGATTGAGCATGATGATGACGCTCAGCACGCCGGCACCGAGCGCCGAGATGAGCACCTGCGACGGGTCGAGGACGGTGAAGGAGGCAAGCACCACCAGCAGGTCGAGCGCCAGCAGCACGTAGCCGGCCCGCACGCCGAACCTCTCCTGCGCGACAAGTGCGACGACGGTGAATCCGCCGAGGCTCGAGTTGTGCCGGAACAGGATGAGCAGCCCGACGCCGCACAGGACGTTGCCGAGCACCGCCGCGTAGACGGGAGGCAGCTCGAGAGGCCCCACCCCCGCGACGGATGCGTGCAGCGAGGTCAGTACGGAGACGAGCGCGATCGAGGCGAGACTCCTCACGACGAACCGCCAACCCTTGCCTCGAGCGGCGAGCGCGAAGAACGGCAGGTTCACGACGACGAAGATGACCCCGAACGGAACGGGCAGCACGTACCCGAGCAGCAGCGCCAGGCCGGCGGTCCCTCCTGTGACGAGGCCGCCCGACTTGAGGAGGAAGAGCCCGAACGAGATGACCAGAACTCCGACGGCGAGGCCGGCGATGTCGTCGAGAGCGCGGTGGCGTGGAGGCGCGACGAGTTCAGGCATGCGCTGAGCATGTCCCCCAAGGGTATTCTGCGCAAGACAAGCTGCGCGGACTGAGCAGTTTGCACGCTCTCCGCACCTGAGGAGGAGATTTGCCCAATCATCGTGGCTTCGACGCCCTGGACGCCCGCATCATCCGGACGCTCGACCGACTCCCTGGCGCCTCCGTGCTCGCCCTCTCGAGAGAGCTCGGCGTCGCCCGGAACACCGTGCACGCTCGCCTGTCGCGGCTCACCGACGAGGGGATGCTCTCGCCGGAGAGCACCCGCCTCAGCGCCGCCGCCCTCGGCTATCCGCTGACCGCCTTCGTCGCGCTCTCCCTCAGCCAGAACGCCGCCGACGAGGCCTACGAGCGACTCGGCGAGATGGCCCAGGTCGTGGAGGTGCACTCGACGACCGGCGATGCCGACCTGCTGGCGCGTGTCGTCGCCAAGGACACCAGCGACCTGCATCGGGTGACCCGCGCCATGCTCGAGCTGCCCGGCGTCACCCGGACGAGCACCACCGTCTCGCTCTCCGAGGTCGTGCCGTACCGGCTGGCGCTCATCCTCGACGACCTCGCTGAGGGCTGATCCGCGCCGGCGCCGGCCTGACGCACCCAGCCCACGCAGAGAAGTGCGGCAGATGCAGGCTCCCATTCTCGGGAGCATGCATCTGCCGCACTCTTGTGGCCGGGCAGGGGCTGCCTAGTCCTGCTTCGTAGAGAAGGCCGAGTCGAACGCCGCCTCCGACGGACGATACGTCGAGAGCTTGCGCACGAACCCCAACGCCTCGGGAGCGCCGACGAGGCGGTCCATGCCCGCGTCCTCCCACTCCACCGACAGCGGACCCTCGTAGCCGATCGCGTTCAACATGCGGAAGCAGTCCTCCCACGGCACGTCCCCGTGCCCGGTCGAGATGAAGTCCCACCCACGCCGCGGATCCGCCCACGGCAGATGCGACGACAACCGCCCATTCCGACCATTGCTGAGGCGCTTCTTCGTGTCCTTGCAATGCACGTGATAGATGCGGTCCTGGAAGTCCCACAAGAACCCCACCGGGTCGATGTCCTGCCACACCATGTGCGACGGATCCCAGTTCAGCCCGAACGACTCCCGATGCCCGATCGCTTCCAGCGCACGCTTCGTGGTCCAGTAGTCATACGCGATCTCGGACGGGTGCACCTCGTGCGCGAACCGGACCCCGACCTCCTCGAACACATCCAGGATCGGGTTCCACCGGTCGGCGAAGTCCTGGTAGCCCGCGTCCACCATCGCCTCCGTCGCGGGAGGGAACATCGCCACGTACTTCCAAATGCTCGAGCCCGTGAAGCCGGTCACCGTCTTCACACCCAGCGCCGCCGCGAGGCGGGCGGTGTTCTTCAGCTCCTCCGCCGCACGCTGCCGCACCCCCTCCGGCTCGCCGTCACCCCACACGCGGTCGGAGACGATGTCCCGGTGGCGCTGATCGATCGGGTCATCACACACGACCTGACCCTTCAGGTGGTTCGAGATCGTCCACACTTTGAGACCATTGCGCTCGAGAATGTCGAGCCGCCCCTGGACGTACTCGGCGTCATCCCACCGCCACGGATCGAGGTGATCTCCCCAGCAGGCGATCTCCAAGCCGTCGTAGCCCCACTCACCCGCGAGCCGCGCGACCTCCTCGAACGGCAGATCGGCCCACTGACCGGTGAACAACGTGACAGGACGAGACATGTGCTAGCTCCTCTGGAGTTCTGGTTCGACTGAGGTGTGCGCCGCATCGCTCGGCACGGGAATAGAGACCCACGAGCTGCCGTGTGCCGAGCTCTCCTCGACGGCGGCGAGTACCCGCTGGACGGCGAGGCCGTCGGCGAACGAGGGCGCCGGAGCTCGGTGAGCCGCGATGTCCTCGACAAGCTCGACCGCCTGGTGCGTGAAGGCGTGCTCGTAGCCGAGGCCGTGGCCGGCCGGCCACCACGCCTTGATGAATGGATGGTGCTCTGGCTCGGTGACGATGATGCGCGTGTACCCGGCCGTGGTGGGATCGCCGCTCGCGTCGAAGTACTCGAGCACGTTCATGTCCTCGAAGTCGAAGGCGATCGATCCCGTCGTGCCGTTGATCTCGAGCCTGATCGCGTTCTTCCGGCCGTACGCGAAGCGCGTCGCCTCGAAGACGGCGATCGCGCCGCCCTGCAGGCGGCCGAAGAAGACTGCGGCATCGTCGACCGTGACGGGGCCGCGCTCGGTGCCACCGGTTCCGGAAAGCCCAGCGAAATCCTCGGCGACGGGTCGCTCCTTCACGAACGTCTCCACGAGACCGGAGACTCCGCTCAGCTGCTGGCCGGTGATGAAGTGGGTGAGGTCGACGATGTGCGCCCCGATGTCGCCGAGCGCACCCGAGCCGGCCTTCTCCTTGTCGAGACGCCAGGAGAGCGGCGCGTTCTCGTCGGCGAGCCAGTCCTGCAGGTACTGGGCTCGCACCTGACGGATGTCGCCGATGCGACCCTCCGCGACGAGCTGCTGCGCGAGTCGGATCGCCGGCACTCGCCGATACGTGAAGCCGACCATGGCGCGCACGCCGTGAGCCTCGGCGGCGATC
This sequence comes from Pseudoclavibacter sp. 8L, assembly GCF_902506465.1. Classification (NCBI taxonomy): domain Bacteria; kingdom Bacillati; phylum Actinomycetota; class Actinomycetes; order Micrococcales; family Microbacteriaceae; genus Pseudoclavibacter; species Pseudoclavibacter sp. 8L. The sequence goes on from NZ_LR733185.1 coordinate 480,393, forward strand.
GCCGCCGCGTTCATCCGCTCAGCCTCCTCGACTGTGTTGGCGAGCGGCTTCTCGCAGAGCACATGCTTGCCCGCCTCGAGCGCCGCGATGGCGATCTCGGCGTGCGTGTCGCCCGGCGAGCAGATGTCGATGAGCTGCACGTCGTCGCGAGTCAGCAGCTCCCGCCAATCTGAGGTGCTCGATGCCCAGCCGAGCTTGTCAGCGGCCTGCGCCGCCTTCGCGGCGTTCCGGCCAGCCACGACGCGCATCTTGGGCGCGAGCGGCAGGTCGAAGAAGCGGGGAGCGTTCCGCCACGCCTGCGAGTGCGCGGCCCCCATGAAGGCGTAGCCGACCATGCCGATGCCCAGGTCCGGCTGTGCGTCTTGACTCATTGTTCACTCTTTCATTCAGGAGGCCAACGCGGGGCGGAGTCAGAGAGGAGGAGAGCCCCGCCCCGCGCGGACAGTGTGAGCAGCTGGTTACGACTCGAACGCCGCGTCGATGTAGTCGCCGACGTTCTCGCTCGTCACGACGGGCGCGTACAGCTGCACAAGACGCGGGACGCTCTGCGACGTGAGGTCGCCGAGCGAGCGGTCGTGCGCGATGAGGCGGGCCAGCTTGATGCCATCGGCCGCCTGCGTCGACGGGTAGACGACGGTCGCCTTGACGACACTGTCGCCCTCCTGGATCTCGCGCATCACGTTCGCTGAGCCCGCGCCGCCGACGAGGAAGAACTCGTCGCGGTTGGCGTTCTCGATGGCCGAGAGGACACCGACACCCTGGTCGTCATCGTGGTTCCACATCGCGTCGATCTGCGGAGCAGCCTGCAGGAGGTTCGTGGCCGCCTGCTCACCACCCTGCACCGTGAAGTCGGCAGCGACCCGGTTCGAGACCTCGAGACCGCAGTCGCCGAGCGCATCCGCGAAGCCCTGGCTGCGCTCCTGGGTGAGCGGGAGGGAGTCGATGCCGGCGATCTCCGCGACCACGGCGTCTGGCTTGTCCGCGAGCTGCTCGCACATGTACGTGCCAGCGCTGACGCCCATGCCGTAGTTGTCGCCGAGCACCGTCGTGCGGGCGGCGAAGGGGCTCGTGAACTCGCGGTCGACGTTGATGACCGGGATGCCCGCCTCCATCGCCTTCGTTGCGACCTCGGTGAGGGCGGCGCCGTCGAAGGGCAGCAGCACGATGGCGTCGACGCCGTCGTTGATGAAGCCCTCGATCTGGCTGATCTGCAGGTTCACGTCATTCGTGCCCTCTGCGACACGAAGCTCGACGTCTTCATACTTCGCGGCCTCCGCCTCGGCGGCGGACGTGATGGCGCCCATCCAGCCGTGGTCGGCTGCCGGGGCCGAGAAGCCGATGACCAGCGGCTCGCCGGCCGCGTCGTTGTCGGACGCCGTGGCGTTGCCGCCTGCTGGAGCCTCGCCCTCCGCCGCCGGCGGGGTGTTCGAGAGGCAGCCGGTGAGCAGCAGCAGCGCCGAAGCGGCCGTTGCGCCTGCTGCGAGGATCCGGCGCTTTCGGGAAGCTGTCTTCCTGAAGGAACTCGTGGACATGGGGATCTCCTTTGATGCTGCCATGGTGATGGGGTTTGGGTCTGGTGGGGTTCGGTGGGATTCGGTGGGTCTGGTGAGGATCGGGCTGGAGGGCCTGGCCCCCAACCCGTCCCGAGGCTAGGACGTCTTGGCCCGCGACGAGAAGCGCTGCTGGAGGAGGACGGCGATGACGATGATCGCGCCCTTCGCGATGGCCTGCACGGAGCTGTCGAGGTTCGCCTGGATGAAGATGTTCGTGAGGGTGGCGAAGATGAGGACGCCGAGGACGGTGCCGACGATCGTGCCGCGGCCGCCGACGAGCAGGGTGCCACCGACGACGACCGCCGCGATCGCATCCAGCTCGTAGAGCATGCCGTTGGTGGACGAACCCGCCGTCGTGCGGGCGAGCATCATGATGGACGCTATGCCGGCGGTCAGACCGACAAGCGCGTAGAGGTACATCGTGTGGCGCTTCACCTTGATGCCGGCGAGGCGCGCGGCCTCCGGGTTGCCGCCGACGGCGACCGTGCGGCGGCCGAAGGTGGTGCGGTTCAGGAGGAACCAGCCGCCGATCGCGACAAGCACGAAGATCCACACGATGACCGGGATGCCGAGGAGGTCGCCGCGGAACGTCTCGAGGAACGAGTCGACGTTGACGATCTGCGTGCGACGACCGGCGATGAGCTCTGCGAACCCACGGGCGGCGACCATCATGGCGAGCGTCGCGATGAACGCCACGACCTTGCCGTAGGCGATGAGGACGCCGTTGACGACACCGGCGCCGAGCCCGACGAGCAGCGAGGTGAGCACGATGACCCACCATCCCCACGCTTCCGCGTAGGCCTGCGTTGAGAGCGTCGTCGCCCAGACCGAGGCGAGCCCGAGCACGGAGCCGACGGACAGGTCGATGCCGCCCGCCGTGATGACAAACGTCATGCCGATCGAGAGGACGCCGATGATGGACGCCTGGCTCAGCACCACCATGAGGTTGTCGACGCTCGCGAAGCGCTCACCCGCCGAGACCGTGCCCGCGATGCAGAGGACGACGAGCGCCAGGATGAGGCCGAAGTTGCGGGCGGAGCTGCCACGGAAGAAGCCGCCGCGCTTGGCGTTGTCGCTGGCGACCTCGTGCTCCACGCGCGAGCTCTCGTCGGCGGCGGGGGCGGTGATCGTGCCGTCCTGGGAGGGCGGGCCGCCGTTCGGGGCGGAGGACTGGGGAGTCTGAGTGCTCATGCTGCGCTGCTTTCCATAACCATGTCGAGTACGGCGTGCTCATCGAGAGCGGATGCTGGGCCTTGGTGGACGACTCGCCCCTCGGAGACGACGAGCACCCGGTCGGCGAGGCCGAGGACCTCTGGGATCTCGCTCGAGACGACGACAACCGCCGCACCTTCGTCGGCGAGCTTGCGAATGAGGGCGTAGATCTCGGCCCGCGCACCGACGTCGACTCCTCGGGTCGGCTCATCGAGGAGCAGCACACGGCAGCCGTGCACGAGCCAGCGGGCGAGCATCGCCTTCTGCTGGTTGCCACCCGAGAGCGTGCGGATGTCGCGGTCGACGCCGGCCGGCCGCAGGTCGAGGTACTCCGCCTGTTCCTTCGCAGCGCGGCGCTCATCGCCTTCCTTCAGCCAGGAGAACGAGGCGAAGCGCTGGAACGTGGAGAGCGTGATGTTCCGGTAGACGGGCTCGTCGAGCAGGAGCCCCTGGCTCTTGCGCTCTTCCGGGGCGAGGCCGATGCCCGCGTTCACGGCTGCCGTGACCGAACCGCGCGTGAGCGTCTTGCCCTCGACTGTGACCGTGCCGCCGGTCGCCTTGCGCGCCCCGTAGATGGTCTCCATGATCTCGCTTCGACCGGCGCCGACGAGCCCCGCGAATCCGACGATCTCGCCAGCGGAGACAGTGAACGAGACATCCGAGAACGTGTCAGCGAGCGCGAGGTCCTGCACGTCGAGCAGCACGGGTGCATCCGATGGGAGCTCAGGGGATTCGGGGAACAGGTACTCGACCTTGCGACCGGTCATGAGCGTGATGAGCTCCGAGGTCGGAGTCTCGCTGACCGGCAGGTTCTGGGCGACCGTGCGGCCGTCCTTGAGCACCGTGATGCGATCGCCGATCGTGCGGATCTCCTCGAGCCTGTGCGAGATGTAGATGATCGCGACACCCGCCTTGGTGAGCTCTTCGACCACGCGGAAGAGGTTTGCGACCTCCTCCGAGTCGAGCACCGCGGAGGGCTCGTCCATGACGATGATGCGGGCCTCGTGCGAGAGCGCCCGAGCCATCGAGACGATCTGCTTGCCAGCGGCGGAGAGCTCGCCGACCTCGGTGGTCGGTGAGATCTCGGAGTGCCCGAGCCGCGCCAGGATCTCCTTCGTTCGCTGCTTCGCCTCGGCACGCCTGGAGACGCCCGCGGTGTCGAGTTCGTGCCCGAGGTACACGTTCTCCGCGACGGTCAGGCCGTCGACGACGTCGAGCTCCTGGTACATCGTGGCGATGCCGAGCCCGAGGGCAGCGACGGGGTTCGGGATGGTGATCGGCTCGCCGTTCAGGAGCAGCTGGCCCTCAGTGGGCTGGTGTGCGCCTGCGAGCACTTTGATGAGTGTCGACTTGCCTGCACCGTTCTGGCCGAGCAGGCAGTGGACTTCGCCGGGGAGGACGTCGAGGTCGACGCCGTCGAGCGCCCGAGCACCTGGGAACTGCTTGACGATGCCGCGCATCTGCAGGAGGGGGGAGGGACCCGATGTGGGGTCTTCGTTGACCATGTGTCGAAAGCTACCGCCACTTTTGTCGATGGTCAAGCAAAAGTGTCTTGCCTGTTGCACAATTGAGATACGCCGCTACACAGAAGCGTCGCAGTCACCGAAGACGGGCAGGGCGGTAACGTGGCGAAGTCGGTTCCCGCCGACCACCGATCCAAGAGAGAAGACGCGCATGGTCATCGAGCAGCTGCCGAAGTCGGCGTCGCGCCAACCGGGGCCCGGAGAGCTCTTCCAGATGCTCCGCGACGGCGCCCCCCGAACGCGCGCCGAGCTTGCATCCGTCACCGGCCAGGCCCGCTCCACGGTCGCGACGCGCATAGACATGCTCATGTCGGCGGGCCTCATCGTGACCGTCGGCGAAGCCCACTCGACGGGCGGCAGGCCCCCCGCCGTCTTCGCCTTCTCCCCCGAGAGCAGAGTTGTCCTCGCCGTCGACCTCGGCGCGACCCACGCGAGAATGGCCCTCACCGACCTCGCCTCGAACATCATCGCCGACTCCGAGGACAAGCTGCCCATCGACCTCGGGCCGGACGCGGTGCTGGCCTGGGTGTGCAAGAAGGGCGATGAGATGCTCGCCGCGTCGAGCCGCGGGCGCCGCGAGCTCGTGAGCGTCGGCGTCGGCCTCCCCGGGCCCGTCGAGTTCAGCTCCGGCCGCCCCATCAACCCGCCCATCATGCCCGGCTGGGACGACGCCGACGTCGCCGGCAGGCTCGGCGCGCACTTCGACGCTCCTGTGCTCGTCGACAACGACGTCAACATCATGGCCCTCGGCGAGCACCGGAGCGAGTGGCCCGAAGTCTCTGATCTGCTCTTCGTCAAGGTCGCGACCGGCATCGGCTCCGGCATCATCGCGGACGGCTCGCTGCGACGTGGGGCCAGGGGTGCCGCAGGCGACATCGGGCACATCGCCGTGCCTGGCGCCGAGAACATCCCCTGCAGGTGTGGCAACCTCGGCTGCCTCGAAGCCGTCGCCGGGAGCGACGCCATAGCCCGCAGGCTCCGCGAAGAGGGCATCGAGGTGTCGGGCAGCGGGCAGATCGTGGCGCTCGTGCGCTCGGGAGACCTCAGCGCAGCCCGCGCCCTCCGTCAGGCCGGCCGCGACGTCGGCACCGTGCTCGCCGCCTGTGTCAGCATGCTCAACCCGTCGATGATCGTCATCGGCGGGAGCATCGCGGAGGCGGGCGAGCAGCTCATGGCCGGCATCCGCGAAGTCGTCTACTCGCGCTCCCTGCCGCTCGCGACCCAGCATCTTCGGGTCGTGGCGTCGCGAGCGCGAGGCGACGCCGCGATCCTCGGCGCCAGTGCGCTCGCCATCGATCACGTGCTCTCGGCCGACGCCATCGACGCGGCCCTCGCCTAGCTGCTCGCAACGGTCGGCCGCGGCGAGGCCATCGAGCGACACAGATCGTCGACTCTCGGACAGCCGGACGCGGTGCAGCAGGCAGCAACGCACCGCCGACTACGCTGGATCGGTGCCAGAATCGGTGCAGGAGAGTCCCATCCTGGAGCAGACAGCACCGCATCTCTCCGGGCGGGGAGCCAGGACATCACGGGGAGCGAATGAACGACCGGCAGCCAAGGGCAGCGCACGCGATCGCCTGCGACCCGAGCACACCGCTGCAGGTGCTCGTCGATCTCGCCGCCCAGCGCTGGGACCTCCATGGGATCATCGCCGCGAACCCAGCCGCTTCCCCTGAGCTCATCCGCTGGATCAGAGGCGTCAATCCGACGCTGTCGACCGGACGAGCGCCAGGTCACCAACCAGCGCCGTCAGCAGCAGGTCGTGCACTCGCACCGGCGGCAGCACCGCACGTGCCTCGCCGAAGCCGCGGAGTCGGCGGCTGGCTCGCCGGGTGTGGATGCCTGGCCATCGTGGCCATCGTTGCCGTCGTCGTCTTCGCCGGTTTCGGCGCACTGCTCTTTTCCGGGGGTGATGAGACGGGTGGCCTCTCCAGCGCGGCGACACCCGATGCTGCCCCAACGGCAGATTCCGAGATCGACACCCAGCGCGCGCTCTACGCGGACGAACGCGCCAAGATCGACGAGCTGTCCCTCGAGTTCGAAGAGTCGCCCGTCGCCTGGCTCGTCGCTGACTTCGAGTGGCTGTTCCGGCAGGACGAGAAGATCGCTGATCCGAACCTGCTCGAGTACACCGCGCAGACGCTCGCAGCGCAGGCGAAGACGTTCCGCGAGGGCCTCGAGGTCAGCGTCGCTGAGGCGCAAGCCCGTCGCGTGAACACCAGCGGACTGGTCACGGAGAGCATCGTGGACACGGCAGGCAAGGGCTTCCTCGACGTTCAGTGGGATGCGGCAACCGCGTGCACGGCCGACGATCGGGAGGATTGGCGCACGACAGGGTGCATCACGAAGGAAGACTCGCTCACCGTGCATCTGCTCCCGGAGAGCGAGCTCGGCGAGTGGTCGAGCAAGTTCACCGTCGTGCACGAGCTGGCCCACGTCTACCAGCGTGCCGACAACGCCAGCGTCTTCGACTATCGCGGCGAGTACAACGACCTGCTCGCGCAGGGCCTCTTCCAGGGCAGTGCCGAAGCCATGGCCGACTGCTACGCCTTGACCTACTACGGTGAGTGGTCGCTCACGAACGGCGACACGACCACCGGCTACGGCTACGTGTGCGACGAGAACGAGCGTTCAGCGATTCGAACCTGGGCGTCGAACATGAACGCGCCCATGCAGTAGCGCGCCTAGGGAACCAGCCGATCGCTTGCCCAGCAGTCGACTCCTCGTGTGTGGCGGCAGCGGATGTGCTCAGCGCCGGAGAGGTCGACCGCGTCGATCGCGTCGACCGTGACCCGGACCCACGCGAAGCGCTCGAACGCAGCCTCGTCGCCCGTCCCCCGACCGTCGGCGCTCCCCTCGGCCAGCCGAGTCCCGGGCACCTCAGGCTTGTCGTAGAGCCGCTTCGACCCCGCCCCGAGCCCCTCCCAGATCTCGCGCCGGACCGCAGCGTCAGTGACGATCTCCGCGCGGCCGTCCAGGCGCAGCTGCACGTCGCGCTGCGGATCGTAGAACGTGAGGGCCGCTCGCTGGTTCTCGGCCAGCTCCCCGACCTTCGCCGTCCGACTGTCCGTCGCGAACGCCACGACGCCGCGCCGCTCATCCACGGCTCGCAGGATCACGGCGCGGACGCGGGGCTCGCCGCCCGACGCCACGGTGCCGAGGTAGCCGAGCGTGAACGGCGTGCGCCCCGTCGTGGCTGCGACGAGCGACGCCCACACCTCACCGACGTCGCCGACGTCGAGGCTGCGCTCGACGCTCACGGCAGGATCGAGTCGACGTAGCCGCCGTCGACGCGCAGGGCGCCTCCGGTCGTCGCGGAGGCCAGCGGCGATGCCAGGTAGGTGACCAGGTGCGCGATCTCCTCCGGCTCGATGAGACGCTCGATGAGCGACTGCGGCCGGTGCCGCCGCATGAATTCGCGCTGCGCCTCATCCCAGGCGAGGTCGTCGCCCACGAGCTCGGCCACGAACGCCTCGACCCCGCCGGTGTGCGTCGGTCCCGCGATGACGGCGTTGACGGTGACCCCGGTGCCCTTCACCGCCTTCGCGTAGCCGCGCGAGACCGCGAGCAGCGCCGTCTTGGTCATGCCGTAGTGGATCATCTCCTCGGGAATCACGACGGCTGAATCGCTCGCGATGGAGATGACCCGACCCCAGCCGCGCGAGGTCATGCCGGGGAGGTACTCGCGCATGAGACGGGCGGCCGACAGCACGTTCACCTCGAAGTAGCGCAGCCATTCCTCGTCGCTGATCTCAAGAGCGGGCGTACTGCCGTAGATGCCGAGGTTGTTGACGAGGATGTCGAGGTCAGGGAACGCCGAGCGGACGACGGCCGCGCCCTCTGCCGTCGCGAGGTCGGCGGGCACCCCCTCGATCGTCGCGTCTGGCAGGCGCCCACGCAGCTCGGCGACGGCCGATTCCACGCTGGCGGCTCCGCGCCCGTTCACGATGACGTGCGCGCCAGCGGCGGCGAGATCCGCGGCGATCGCAAGGCCGATGCCTTGCGTGGAACCGGTGACGAGGGCCGTGCGGCCCGAGAGATCGATGTGCATGCGCCGATCCTGGCACCACCGCCTGACCGGGCCGTGCAGATCTGGCCGGCCGGTCAGGCCAGGTCGTCGAGGGCGTCGCGGGCGACTCGCATGGCGTCGTTCTGGCGGGCGCGGATGCGGGTCCGGAGCTCCCCGAGCACGGCGGCAGCGTCGCGGTCCTCTGCACCCGTCTTCTCGCTCTCTCCCTCCTGCGCGGACCGCCCGAGCTGCTCGCTCAGCACGCCGAGCTCCTCGTCGAGCATCGACGCGTCCTGCAGCTCGCCGAAGGCCTGCGCGAGGCGCTTCCACTCCTTGCGCTGCTTCTTCGCCGTCGCGTCCGGCAGCTCGTCGATGGCCTCGTAGCCGTAGCGGACCGACTTCGCGGCCTTGCGCACGTCGTGCCAGCGTTCGAGCTTCTTCGGCTTCTTGCGCGCGCGTTCCGTCCGCTTCTCGACCGTGCCGATCGCTGTGCGGGTCAAGCTCCGCATGGTGCCGAGGGCGCGCCGGTCGGCGGGCCCGGTGAACGGGGGCGCGGTGACGAAGGAGACGAGGCTGTCGTGCAGTGCGTCCCAGCGCTCCCCATCGAGTTCCGCCCGGAAGGACGCCAGAGCCGCTGCGTGCCGGTCGGCGATGAGCGCCTCGATCCGCACCCTGGCGAGATCCACAGCCCCCGCGGGCGCCTCGAGCTGTCCGGCCGAGTCGAGTTCGGCGAGCACGAGCTCGCGGAGGACCTCCGCGTCGCGGGCAGCTCCGAGCACGCCGCCAGCCCACTTGAGTTCCGCGGCGAGGGACGCGACAGCATCCGCTTCGAACAGGGAGCCGAAGACCTTGAGGAGGCTCCGCAGCCTGCGCAGCGCGACCCTCGCCTGGTGCACCGCGTCCGGCGCATCCACGCGGGCCGCGGCCTCCTGCTCCTGGAACTCGCCGAACCGCGAGGCGATGGCGAAGACGACTGCGTCACCGGCCGCGCCCTGCCCCGTTGGCGCCTGCGCCGGCTGGACGCCGTCGAGGCTGCGAACGAGCTTGGAGCGGTGGACGGACGGGGTGAGGCCCGCGTCGAAGAGCACCGCCTCGATCTCGTCGAAGACCCGGGTCGATGCGCCGTCCGCCAGCTCGACCTCGAACTCCCGCCACTCGAGCGTGCGCTCCTCGCCGATGCGGACGACCCTGGCGTGCACGACGTCGTCGCAGATGAGCGCGGCGAGTGCGTCGTCGTCGCCCCTCGCCCCGCCGGCCGACCACGCGCCGCCGCCACGCACCTCAGTGGTCGTGCGCGTCGTGGTGAGCTCCACGAGCGGAAGCACGGGGCGCTCGCCGATGATGTCCGCGAACTCGGCGCGCAGCTCCGGCGGGATCCGCCGCGGGGCACCCACGGGAGCGTGGACCTCGATGCGCTCGTCGCCGCTGCGCGGACGCTTCAGGTGCCACCCCTCGTCGTCGCCGCCCGTGCGGCGACGCAGCACGCAGCGGGCGTCGAGGATCGCCAGCTCGGGAGTGTCGACATACTCGGCGACGAGGGTCTCCGTGACCGGCTCCCCTGCTCGGAGCCCCGCGCCGAGCCTCGAGAGCTCGGGCTCCCCCGCCCCCTCGGGAATGTCGTACTTCCGCTCGATCTCCCGCTGCTCGGAGGTCGTCCGAACCTGATCGTTCTTCGACTCGATGCTCATTCGGAAAGGCTAGCTCCCGGAGCCAAGCGCCGCCCTCATGAGCGGGAGCTGCAGCGGCAGGCGAGCAACCGAGACGACAAACGCGGCGACCGACGAGGCGGTGCGCTTCCGCCACGCCCGGCGGCCCAGGTCGACGCTCATCTGGGCGTTGGCGGGCCAGACCGCGAGCAGCACGGCCGCGCTCGCGAGCCCCGCGATCGACCGTGTCGACGGGCGCACGAGCCCTGCCGCGCACGCCAGCTCGGCGACGCCGGACGCGACCACCAGCTCGTGGCTGCGCCCCCGCAGCGGTTTGGGGATGATCGGCTCGAAGACGGCGGGCTTCATGAGGTGGATGACCCCGGAGACGGCGAAGGGGAGGACGACGATCCACGGGATGGCCCCGCCGTGTCCGCGGGAGGAAGGTTCGACTGTTCTGGGCGACATGAAAGCATCTTGCCCGGCGCTCCCGAACGCCACCCAGTCGCCACCCACCGGGGTCCGCTAGCCCTGTTGGCCTTCCTCGGCGAGGAAGGCGAGGGCTGCTGCACGGAAGTCACGCGAGCCGGGAGCGTTGAAATGGTGACGGTCCGGGATCTCGAAGAAGCGAGCCTGCGGCGTCGCCGCGGAGAGGGCTCTGGACCCCTCGATGATGCCGTCGCGGGATCCGGTCGCGAAGAGCACCGGCTGCTGCGGCACACGACCGAGGTCGGGATCGGCCTTGCCGGATGCGCGCATCCCTTCGGCGATCGCGAGCAGGGCCCGCAGGTCGTTGCCGCCGACGCGCTCCGTGAGGGCGAGGTAGTTCTGCGTCACCGGGTCCTGCACGGGGGTGCCATGGTCGATGAGCTCGCGCACCTGATCGATATCGAGGCGCCCGAGCGGCACCCCGTCCGGGACTCCCCCGAGCACCACCCGCGGGATGCGGTCGGCGAAGTCCTGCGCGACCTCCCACCCGACGCGGGCGCCGAGCGAGTAGCCGACGTACAGTGCGGTGTCGACGAGGTAGGCGTCGAGCACGGCCTCGACGTCGGAGGCCAGCGTGCGGATGTCGTAGTCGCGACCCTCGTATGGCTTGTCGCTCTGCCCGTGTCCGCGCTGGTCGAGGCCGAGCACGCGGTAGCCGGCGCGCAGCAGGTCGCGCACCCAGCCCGTCGCCACCCAGTTGTCCTTCGTGCTCGACGCGAAGCCGTGCACGACGATAACCGTCGGTGCGTCCACATCTCCCCACGTGTAGGTGGCGATGCGGTGACCGTCGCCGACCATCACGAACTGGGGGTCTGGGAGGACGGTCAGGGCTGCGGGGGCGCTATTCACGTCGTCGATTGTCTCAGGCGTTGCGCCCTTGCCCGCACACGGGCGCAACGCTTCGACTCGGGCCGCCCGCACGGGTCTCGACGACGAAGCCCGGACGAGTCCCCGAGGTGGGGGCTCGTCCGGGCTTCGGCCGGCGAGGCGCGGTCAGTCGATGAGGTCGTGGATCTGGATAATCTCGTCGCGCTTCGGGCCGACGCCGATCGCGGAGATGCGGGCACCGGAGAGGCGCTCGAGCGCCTGCACGTAGAGCTGCGCGTTCTCGGGCAGCTCCTCGAAGGTGCGGCAGCCGGAGAGGTCCTCGGTCCAGCCGTCGAAGTACTCGTAGATGGGCTTCGCGTGGTGAATGTCCGACTGCGAGACGGGCATCTCGTCGAAGCGGACGCCGTCGACGTCGTAGGCGACGCAGACGGGGATGCGCTCGATGCCGCTGAGGACGTCGAGCTTCGTCATGACGAAGTCGGTGACCCCGTTGATGCGGGCCGTGTAGCGCGCGACGGGAACGTCGTACCAGCCGGTGCGTCGCGGGCGTCCGGTGGTGGTGCCGAACTCGCCGCCACGCGTGCGGAGCAGCTCACCCCACTCGTCGAACAGCTCGGTCGGGAAGGGGCCGGCGCCGACGCGCGTGATGTAGGCCTTGACGATGCCGATGATGCGGTTGATCTGGGTCGGGCCGACACCGGCGCCTGTGGATGCGCCTCCCGCCGTCGACGACGACGAGGTGACGTACGGGTAGGTGCCGTGGTCGACGTCGAGCATGGTCGCCTGGCCGCCCTCGAAGACGACGTTGCGGCCAGCGTTGAGGGCGTCGTAGAGCTCGAGCGAGGTGTCGCCGACCATGGGACGGAGGCGCTCGGCGTGGAGGAGGAGCGCGTCGACGATCTCGTTGACCGTGATCGCGCGACGGTTGTAGACCTTCACGAGGAGGTGGTTCTTGCCGAAGAGCGCTGCTTCGACCTTCTGGCGGAGGATGTTCTCGTCGAAGAGGTCCTGCACGCGGATGCCGATGCGGTTGATCTTGTCGGCGTAGGCGGGGCCGATGCCGCGCCCGGTCGTGCCGATCTGGCGCTTCCCCAGGAACCGCTCGGTGACCTTGTCGAGCGTGGTGTGGTAGCCGGTGATGAGGTGCGCGTTCGCGGAGACGCGCAGCTTCGAGGTGTCGACGCCGCGCGCCTCGAGGTGGTCGATCTCGTGGAAGAGCACGTCGAGGTCGATGACGACACCGTTGCCGATGACGGGGGTCACGCCTGGGGTGAGGATTCCGGAGGGCAGCAGGTGCAGCGCGTACTTCTCGTTGCCGATCACGACCGTGTGGCCGGCGTTGTTGCCGCCGTTGAACTTCACGACGTAGTCGATGCGGTCGCCGAGGAGGTCGGTTGCCTTGCCCTTGCCTTCGTCGCCCCATTGGCCGCCGATGATTGCTACGCCTGGCATGTGTCGCCCCTGTTCTGTCGGATCGGCGCAGCTCGCGCCTGTCGTGTGCGTGGCGTGAGCCGCGCGGTCGGCGGGCCGTCTCGGCGGCCCTGCCTTGTTTCCTGCTTGTCTGCTGGTGCGGATGCGCCGCTAGCTCGCCGCGTGCATCCGCTCGATCTCGGTGATCGCCTGCGGGTCGGCGTCGTGGAGCAGGCTGGCGAGGCGCTCGGGCTCGCCTTCCTCGCCGATCTCGGCTGCGCTCCGTCGGAGTGCGTAGAACGCGCGCAGGACTCCCTTGTTGGGGTCGTGCGACCACGGCACGGGGCCTTGGCCTCGCCACCCGGCTTTGCGGAGGGCGTCGAGCCCCCGGTGATAGCCGACGCGTGCGTAGGCGTACGCGCCGATCGTGTTGCCGTCGGCGTGCGCGGCGTCTGCGAGCGTCGCCCACGCCAGCGATGAGGCCGGGTGCTTCTCGACGATGGCCGCAAGCGCAGCCTGGTCGTGGGGCAGGTTGGACAGGTCGTCGACGACCTCTGGCTCAGCCGCAAGGCGCGTCTCGGGGATGCCGAGGAGATTCGTTCCGGTCACGGGAGCCGATTCTATCCTGTGCTCGTTTCGGGGCGCGATCGAGAAGCGAAGCTGTGGAGAAGCGAGGCTCAGGAGACCGGGAAGGAGGACTGCTGTACCAGGCCGCCATCGACGGGCAGGCAGACCGCGTTGACGTACTTGGCTTCGTCGGAAGCGAGGAAGAGCGCGGCGTTTGCCACGTCGTAGGGTTCGCCCATGGTTCCCGTCGGGGAGAGCGCGTTGCGTGCTGCGAGCATCTCCTCCACGGAGGCGTAGGCACCGGAGATCTGCGCGTGCATCATGGGTGTCTCGATGAAGCCTGGCGCGACGCAGTTGGCGCGGATGCCGCGTGAGGCGTACTGCAGTCCGAGGTTCGTCGTGAACTGCACGAGTGCGCCCTTCGTCGCTGAGTAGCTCGGGTAGTTGTAGCCGATGTAGCGCATCCCCCCGACCGAGGCGATGTTCACGATGGCCCCACTGCCAGCTTGGAGCATGCCCGGCAGCACGTACTTGCAGGTGAGGAACGCGCTCGTGAGGTTCACATCCATGACGGTGCGCCATTCCTCGAGCTCCATCTCGACGGGCCCGCCCATGCGGGCGATGCCGACGTTGTTGTGGAGCACGTCGATACGGCCATGGCGTTCCAGGGCGTCGTCGGTGGCTCGGGCCACGGCGGCTTCGTCGGTGACGTCCGCGACAACGCCGTGCACGTCGGCGACGCGGCCGACACGGCCGCATTCTTGCCTGACGCGGTCGATGCCGTCGACGACTGCACTGAGTTCCCGGTCGACGATCGTGATCGCCGCCCCAGCCCTCGCGTAGACGATGCTGGCGGCGAGCCCGTTGTTGAGGGCGCCGCCTACCGAGCCGCCTCCGAAGACGATCGCGGTCTTGCCAGCGAGCCGCATGGGCTCCCCCTTCGTTCGAGGATTTCACCGCGCACCCTCCTGGGGCGCGGCATGCACTTGCCCGCTCGGCGCTGCCCGCCCCAGCCCGAGCGCTCCATGGGCCGGGGCGGGGCGGACGACGCCCTGCGGTCAGCTGGTTCGACCCAGCTCGGCCAACTCCACGTGGCCTGTCTCGCCGTGCGTTCTCGCTGGACCGACGACTCGTCGCACGGCCGCGACGACGTCCTCCACCGACGGCACCACGGCCGCCTCGAGCTCTTCGGCATAGGGGATGGGCGTGCGCGCGGCGCCGAGACGGACCGGAGCCGCGTGCAGCGCATCCCACGTGTCTTCGACGACGTTCGCGACGAACTCCCCGCCCCAGCCGTAGTCTCTGACCGCTTCGTGGGCGACGACGAGGCGCCCCGTCTTCCGGACTGATGCGTAGACGGTCTCCATGTCGAAAGGGAACAGCGTGCGCGGATCGATGACCTCGACGCTGATGTTGTCCTCGGCCAATCGCTCGGCCGCCGCGAGCGAGCGGATGAAGAGCTGCTGAGTCGCGACGATGGTGACGTCACTTCCTTCTCTTGCTACCCGAGCCTGACCGAAGGGCACCGGCTGGAAGTCGACCTGCCCCTTGTCGTAGTACATGTTCTTGTGCTCGAGGAAGATCGTCGGGTTGTTGGTCGTGACGGCGTGACGGAGGAGCCCGTACGCGTCTCCCGGAGTCGCCGGGACAGCGACCTCGAGACCCGGAATGTGAGCGAAGAGCGTCTCGAGGGACTGCGAGTGCTGCGCTGCCTTCCCGATGCCGGACCCCCCGTTGGTCCGGATCACGAGAGGTACCTCGAACTGGCCCCCGAACATGTACCTCGCCTTCGCGGCCTGGTTGATGATGCCGTCGAAGCCGAGGAAGCTGAAGTCCGAGTACATGATCTCGAGGATGGGGCGGGTACCCCTGGCCGCGGCGGCCCCGACGGCCGAGATGAGCACTTCCTCGCTGATCGGCGTGTTCAGCACACGGTCGTGCCCGAACACATCGCCGAGCTTGCGGGTGACGCCATAGATGCCGCCGCCCGTGCCCCACGTGGTGATGTCCTCGCCGATGACAAACGCCTCGGGAGTGTCGGCGAGGATGTCGTGGAGTGCTGCGTTGAGGGCACGCCACGTGCTGAGGTTCTTCGTCGTCGCGCTCATGCTGCTGCTCCTGTCCTGATCCGGGAGTTGTCCTCGTAGACGTCGGTGAACGCCTCGGCGACATCGGGCGTCGGGGAGTTCCTCGCGAACTTCTCGGCTTCCTCGACCTCGGCCACGATGCGCTCCTGCGCAGTGATCCACTCCTCCTCGGAG
Source organism: Pseudoclavibacter sp. 8L (assembly GCF_902506465.1). Taxonomy (NCBI): domain Bacteria; kingdom Bacillati; phylum Actinomycetota; class Actinomycetes; order Micrococcales; family Microbacteriaceae; genus Pseudoclavibacter; species Pseudoclavibacter sp. 8L. Next base: position 495,891 of record NZ_LR733185.1, read on the forward strand.
ATGACGCGTGCCTCGAGGAGCTGCGCGGCGAGGGCTGCGATCGGGTCCTTGCCTCTCCAGCGCTCGACTTCTTCGGCATCGCGATAGATCTCCGAGTCTCCGGCCATGTGACCGAGGTAGCGGTACGTATCGGCGACGATGAAGCTCGGCCCGCCGCCAGCACGGGCGATCTCCACGGCTTGCGCCGTGGCTTCGTAGACCTCGCGCAGCTGCATGCCGTCGACGTTGACGCTCCGAACTCCGTACGCCGTGCCGCGCTGGCTGAAGTCGGGCTGGGCGACCATCTCCTCGACCGACGCAGACTGCGCGTAGTGGTTGTTCTCGAGAACGAAGATGACGGGCAGCTTCCAGATGGCGGCGAGATTGAAGGCCTCGGCGAGCACTCCCTGGTTGGAGCCCCCGTCGCCGAAGTACGCGACGGCGACGGCGTCGTCGCCCTTGATCTTCGAGGCGAGCGCTGCACCCGTCGCGATGCCGATGCCAGCGCCGACGATGCCGTTCGTGCCGAGTACGCCGAGTTCCCGCACACCGATGTGCATGGATCCACCTTTGCCGCCGCAGTATCCGTCGCGTCTGCCCAGGATCTCTGCCATGGTGCGTCCGAAGTCTGCCCCCTTCGCCAGCGTGTGCGCGTGGCCTCGATGGTTGCTCGCGATCGCATCGTCTGGCCGCAGGGCGAGCGAGACGCCGACTGCGACCGCTTCCATGCCGACGGATGGATGCGTGGAGCCCCGGATGAGGCCCTCCTCGGAGAGCAGCGGCATGCGCCGTTCGAACTCGCGGATCTTTGCCATCTGCAGGAGCCCCTCGAGGCCCACCGCAGCGTGCGTGTAGTTGCTCATGTTCGCCTACTCGATCGTCGCGATGACATCGTCGAGCTCGACGACGTCGCCGATCTCGACGTTGAAGGTGACGACGCCGGCCGCCGGCGCCTTGAACTCGCAGACGAGCTTCGAGGTCTCGAGCTGCGCGATGATGTCGCCCTCCGCGACGGTCGCGCCCGACGCGACGTTCCATTCGACGAGGTCGGCTTCGGTTTCTTCTCCGAGGTATTCCTTGGTGACTTTGACGTCCATGGTGTTCTCCTTGCTTCGCTGACTGGCTAGTTCGTTGGCTGGGTGGCCGGGGTGATGTTCTGCAGGATGAGTTCGAAGGTCACGGCGACGGCGTTGCTGCCGCGAACGAGTTCCCCGGCATGCAGCTCGCCGTGGAGGTCGACCATGGTGCAGCTGAGGCGCGCGCGGGGCCCGACGGCGGTGGGTTCCACTGAACCGACGAGAGCGACGACCTCCGTGCCGGGGCCCTCGACGCTTCGTTCCAGCCCGTTCCTCGGGTCGATGAGCTGCCCGCCGACGAGGCTGCCGAGCCCGCCGCGGACCGCCGCCCGTTGATAGCCGGCCTCGCGGGCCACCCGTTCGACGGTGAGGGTGATGTCCTCGCCGGGAAGAATGCGGGCGATCGTGGTCTCGATAGTGGGGCTCTCGGCCATGGCTTCTTCTTCCTCGTATGCGGTGAAGACGGGCATCCTGGTCTCGTCGTCGTCGGAACTGACCCAGGTCGCGCCCTGGACGCCGTAGAAGAGCGCCGTCGGCGCGGTCACGCCCGATCGGGTCTCCGGCCAGAGGTGCCCCCCTCTGAGGGAGCCGTCGGGGAGCATCCAGAGGCAGTGCGAGTGGACGAACGGTGCCCCGTGCCGGTACCCGACGGTGCCGGAGCCGTAGACGAGGTGCGCTGTGGCCGCACCTCGTTCGCTGGAGAAGCTCATGGCCCGCTCCTCGGTGGATGGGCCGGGCGTGCAGTAGCTGACTGGGGTGAAGAGCCCGCCGTGGAGTTCGAAGTAGGCGCTCCCCTCGCCGAGCTCATGGGCGAGTTCCGTGAGCTCCTCCTGGAGGAGCGCGCCGGGGGTCAGTGTGCGCAGTTCGCCTCGAGAGCGTGCCCGCACTGCCCGGATGCGAGGCTGCGTCGCCGGCCCCGGGTGCGTGAGTGTCTTCATGTGTTCCCTTCCGTCGCTTGTGGCGATGGGCTCGGTTGTGCCTTGTGGGCGATCCGAGTCCGGTTGGTATTACCAAGAGTGTGCAGAGTTCTCTGCGGTCACTTTCGGGTGGTGCAGGTGATGCAGGCGCGCTAGCCGATCGCCGACCCGCCGCACACCTTGAGGGTCTCCCCGGTCACGTACCCGGCCCCTTCGGATGCGAGGAACGCGACGGCGTCCGCGATATCCTCCGGCTCCCCCATCCGCTTGATGGCCTGACCGTCGAAGTCGTAGTCGAGCCCTGCGGTCATCGGGGTCGCGATCGGGCCGGGCGCCACGGTGTTGACCGTGATGCCGAGCTCGCCGACCTCCTTCGCCACCCACTTCGTGAAGGCGATGACGCCGCCCTTCGATGCCGCGTAGGCGGGGCCCGACCGCCCGGCGCCTTCGCCCTGGGCTGGCGGGCCGCCCATGATGCCGGAGATCGAGCTGACGTTGACGATGCGCCCCCACCCTCGCTCTTTCATGTGCGGGTAGATGGCTGCCTGAGTGAACAGGAACGTGCCGCGGAGGTTGGTGGCCAGGTCACGCTCCCACGTGTCATCATCCATGACCTCCAGATCGAGCCGGCCGCACGTCCCCGCGTTGTTCACGACGACGTCGAGAGAGCCGTGACGCTCGACGATGTCGTCGACACACGCACGTACCTGGGCCCGGTCGCGCACGTCCACGACGACCGCGTCGACGCTCGACCCCGGCATCGCCGACTGGATGTCGGCAACCGCCTCCGCACCGTCGATGACGTCGACGACCACCACGTGGGCACCCCGACCGGCCAGCGACCGGGCGATCTCCCGGCCGATGCCCCTGGCCCCACCCGTGACAAGCGCCACCCTTCCGGTGAGCTCGCTTCGTGAATTACCCATGGTCACAGTCCCAGCAGGTCAGGCAGCCCATTGCTGAGCCACGGAATGAAGGTGATGAGCATGAGCACGGCCAGGCCGGCACCGAGGAACGGCCAGATGCCCTTGACGGCCTCCCCGAATGGGATCTTCGCGATGCCCGCCGCCACGAACAGGTCGAGTCCGACAGGCGGGGTGACGAGGCCGAGCGCGAGATTGACGGTCATCGTGACGCCGATCGTCGTGATCGACACGTCCATCTCGAGCAGCACGGGCACGAAGATCGGCACGAAGAGGTAGAACGCGGAGATGGCGTCGAGGAACATGCCGGCGATCAGCAGGCTCAGGTTGATGAGCAGGATGATCAGCACGACGTTGTCGGTGATCGAGAGGATCGCATCTGCCGCAGCCGTCGCGATCCGATATTTCGTGATGACGTAGGCGAAGAGCGAAGCGGCCGCGATGATGATCATGATCCGCGAGGACTGGATGCCCGCGGTCGTGAAGATCTTGAAGATGTCCTTGAACTTCAACTCCCGCGTCACCATCAGCCCGACGATGAGCGCGTAGACGGATGCCACCGCGGCCGACTCGGTCGGAGTGAAGACGCCGCCGTAGATGCCGCCCAGGATGATCACGGGAACCAGCAGGCCGGGCACGGCCCGCATGAAGGCCCTGCCGATCTCCGGCCACGGGGCACGCGTCTTGCGCTCCCCGACCTTGATGCCGTCCGGGACGATGTCCTCGAGTGTCATGATCGCCTCATTCGACGAGGTGACGGTCGGGACACCCCCGCTCGCGAAGGGCTGCTTGCTGACTTTGCCATGACCGGCCGAGCCAGAGTGCGCATCCGCGGCAGCCGCGTCAACACCATCACTGGAGCCGTCTGCACTGTGGGAGCTTTCGGCACTGTCCAGGTCTCGCGCGAGCTTGCGCCCGCCGATCCGACTGAACGCCTTCTCCCTGTGGAGCGCGGCATTGGCCTTCATCTTCTCCCCCTCACGGGGCAGGTACCTGGCGACCAGGTAGAAGGCGATCGCCAGCAGCACACCTGGGATGACGCCCGCCATGAACAGGCGTCCGATCGACACCCGCTCGTAGTCACTCGCGACGACAGCGAACACGATGAACGCGATGCTCGGCGGAAGGACGATGCCCATCTCGCCAGCACTGGCGACGAGCGACGCTGAGTGCCGCTTCGAGTAGCCGTGCTTCGCCAGGGCGGGGATGAGGATCGCACCGAGCGCCGCCACCGTGGCGGGCCCCGATCCAGAGATGGAGGAGAAGAGCAGCGCCGCGAGAATCGTGGTGAGCGCGAGACCGCTCTTCCGGTGACCGACGCATTTGTCAGCAAGATCGATGAGTCTCCCCGAGATGCCCGTCATCTCCATGATGACGCCGGCGAGGATGAAGAAAGGAATTGCGAGCAGCGTTTCCGAGGAAAGCGACGCGTACATGATTCCCGCAGTCGGGAAGAGCGCATTCATGCCACTCCCGACAATAACCGCCGCAAAAGCGGAGAGTCCCATCGAGAACGCAACAGGAACACCTAGGAAAAGCAAGACGAGGAAGACAGAGAAGAGAACCATCTCGACCATGATCAGGCCTCCAATCCGACGTGCTGTTCAGCGCCTTCCGGGCGCTTGCGAATCTGCAGGATGCAGACCTGGATACTGCGGACTCCGCCAAGTGCCGCACCCACAGGCAGGGCGAGGGAGAGAATCCACTGAGGAATGTCGAGCGCCGGCGTCGTTCGTCCAGAGGCGGCCTGCTTCTCGACCATGTCGAAGCCGAGCCACATGAACACCAGGAAGAACGCGAGCGTCGCGATCGTGATGAGGATGATGACAACGGTGCGCAGGTGACCGGTCGCGTAGGTGCGCAGCACCTCGAACCCGGGATGCGAGCCGAGCCGCACGGCAGCCGACGCACCGATCATCGTGAGGAGAACCGCGAGGTTGATGATGAGCTCGGTCGTGAACGACATGGATCCGTGGAAGACGTACCGACTGACGACGTTGGCGAATGCCAGCAGCGTGACGCCTGCGAAGGCAACCGTGATGACGGTGTTCTCCGCCGTCGTGAGAACTTTGTCGAACATGCGCGCCTACTGAGGCGCGACTGCGTCGACGAGGTCCTCGGTCCACACCGAGGCGTACTCCTCGTACAAGGGCTGCAGCGCCGAGCGGAACTCGGCCACCTGATCGGAGGTGAGCTCGGTGACCGTCATGGTTTCACCCATCTCGGTGAGCTGCTCCTCCCCGCGTTCGCGGTTGAGGTCGCGCTGGTACTGGTTGGCTTCCTGGGCCGCTTCCTGCACGATCGCCTGATCCTCGGCGCTGAGACTGTCGAAGAGGGCCTTGTTCATGCCGAGCATGAGGGGGTCGTAGACGTAGTTCCAGACCGTCAGGTAGTCCTGCACCTCGGAGAGGCCGTTCGAGTAGATGACGTCGTACGGGTTCTCCTGGCCGTCGATCGTTCCGGTCTGCAACGAGGTGAAGACCTCGCTGAAGTTCATGGTCACGGGGTCTGCCCCGAGCTTCTCGAAGATGCTGAGGAACAGACTCGAACCCGGCACGCGCAGCTTGAGGCCCCGCACATCGGCCGGTGAGGTGATCTCAGCCTTGCTGTTCGTCACCTGACGGAATCCGGACTCGCCGAATCCGAGCAGCTCGATGCCCTGCTCCGCGGCGAGGTCCTGGTAGGCGGCAAGCCCGCCGGCCTCGATCGCCGCGTCGGCGGTCTCGTAGTTGTCGTACAGGAACGGCGCGTTGATGGCACTGAACCTGGGGTCGATGCCTGAATAGATGATGGTCGAGTTGTAGGAGAAGGCCTTGTCTCCGTTCATGAGCTGCTCGACGCCGGCCGCCGGGTCGCCTCCGGAGAGCTGCTCGTTCGCGAAGATGTTCACCTGCATCCGCCCGTCGGACTTCTCATCGAGTATCTCGGCGAAGCGCTCGGCCCCTGCGTACCACGTCGATGTGTCGCTGACCGTGATCGTGAAGTCCCACGAATAGTTCTCGCCATCCGAGTTGCCGGATGCATTATCTGTGCCACCGGATGCGGCGCATCCGGAGAGCCCTAGTCCCAGAACGGCCGCTATAGCGACTGCGCGTCCAAACTTCATTTCTCCTCCTTGAGATTCGAAGCCGGTGGCGCTTTCCGTCTGTGTCGAAAAACGCACACCCAGTCACCTGATTTATCTGCCCTGTGGGGCCTCCGGTTTCGATCCGGCAGGCAACGCACTCAGTATGCCTGATCTTGGTAGTACCAGCAAGTGCATCAACAACTGAATGTTGAATACCGCCGCCCGTGCGAAGATACGCAAGGGGTCGACTGACGAGCGTTCGATGCCTCGACGAACGGAAGGGGATTCCATGTCGGCATCAAGCGAACCGACTCAGGCCAGCACGAGTCCGCAGGAGCCGAGCCAGCACAAGTTCTTGACGGCCCTCCTCAAGGACAAGGCGCTTGCCGACCTGGTGCACCTCCTTCTCGAGAAGCAACCGGGCCAACAGCTCGCCGGCGAACGCGAGCTCTCGGAGACGCTGCATATCTCCCGAACCGCCCTCCGCGACCGAATCAGCCGGCTCGAGTCGCTCGGCATGCTGCAGCGGCGCGAACGCGAGGGCACGTTCTACACCGGCATCAGCCCCGAGCGCGTGAGCGATGGGCTCGTACTGAGCCTCATGTCACACCAGATGACCATCGAATCCCTCGCGGAGGTGCGCCACGCACTCGAGCGGCACGCTGCCGTGCTCGCTTGCACCAGCGACAACGAGGAGGCCCTGGGCGGCATGGCAATCGCGGTCGACCGAATGCACTCGAGCGACGATGGACGCGAGCTCTTCGAGGCCGACAATGCCTTCCATCGCCACCTTTTTGCCGCTTCGAACGCTCCTGGACTGCTGTTCTTCTCACAGATGCTTCACTCGGTGCTGCGTGGCACCGTCAGGTTCCTGACCTTGGCCGAAGAACGCGAGCGACTCCGAGTCGTGCACCAGTCGATGCTCGATGCCATCCGCGCGGGCGACCCGGGGCGCGCCGGCCTCGCGGTCGACGAGCACTTCGACTGGCTGCACCACCTCATCGAGAAAGAGGGCGCGGAGGGTGTCGGCGGAGCATCGTGGGCACGGCTCCCCTCCGACGCAGAACGGGAGCGCCCCGGCGCACTCGACTGACGAGCCGGCCGGGCCTCAGCGCACCGGGAAGATCGCGCACGTGCTGGTCGCCGTGGCGAGGAGCACGTCGGCGGAGTCCCTGAGCTCGGCTTCGACGAACGCCGCCCTCGCCCCCGACTTCACGACGCGACCGCGCACCCGGACGGGGCCCGTCTCAACGGTCATGGGGCGCAGGAAGCTGACCTTGATCTCGAGGGACGTGTAGGCCTGCCCCGGGCGGAGCGTCGTGTGCACTGCCGTGCCGCACGCCGAGTCGAGGAGCGTCGCCGCGAATCCGCCGTGCACGGTCCCGATGGGGTTGTAGTGCGACCGGTCGGGAACACCCTCGAAGATCACCTCGCCCTCGGCGAAGCTCACGACGGTCATGCCGAAGTGCTGCGCGATCGGAGCGATCTCCGCACCGTTCGCGAGGTGAGCCCTCAGCTGCTCGAGGCCGGTCATCGAAGTGGGGTCGCTCATGTCGCTCCTCTGCGCCACGGCATCCGGAGATGGATGCGCACCGAAGAGCCTCGCACCCATCGGCTGACACTTCGAGGGCGTTGTGGCGACCATCCAAGTGGCCGCTCGCGCTACCAGGGAAGGAAGGCGAAGAACGAGACCGCGATTCCGATCGAGATGGTGGCACCCACGAAGCAGAGCGCAAGAAGCTCCCCCGGCATGATGGTGCGCTGGTAGACGTCCCAGTAGCGGTCCTCTGCCCGTCGTCGAGCGGCGGCTACTGCACTGCGGTTGAGCCTGCGTCGTTGTTTGAGCACATATGTAGCTTATTTAACTAAATAAAGCGCAAGTCGGGGGTTGACTCTCGCGGATGCACCCACTAGTGCTGCTGCGCACCCGCTGGCTCGGCTGCCTCTACCGAGCCGACCATGCCTGAGAGGAACTTCGCCACCCCGTCGAGCTCCTCGGTCGTGAGCGAGTCGACGACAGCGATCATGCGCTGGTGCATGAGGCCGAGCGTCTCCCGCACCTCACGGTCGGACTCCGCGGTCGACGCGATGATCGAGGCCCGGCGATCGGTGGGGTGCGGCCGCCGCTCGACGTGACCGCTCTTCACGAGGCGATCGACGAGGCCGGTGACGGACGCGGAGGAGATCTTGAGCCGCTCCCCCAGGTCCTTCTGCACGACGACCTTGCCCTGGCGCTGCTGCTGGAGCAGGAAGCGAAGCGCGAGCAGGTCGTTCTCGTTCATGCGCATCGACGAGCGCGTCCGCGCTCGCATCTTCGCCTCCGCTTCGCGATAGTCACGCAGCAGGTTGAGCACGTCGACCGAGGTCGCATGCTCTCCGCCTGTCGGGTACCAGTACCCGGACGAGCGCTCAGCGGGCTTGTGCGCCATGGTCCTCCTCGTGGTGGCGCCGTCGGCGCCATGAAACTAGTTCAACAAACTAGCAAAAATGGATGCGACCGGGTGCGGAAACCACAGACAGAGCCCCCGCTTGCAGGTATTTCTCCGAGATTTCCGCTCGTGACGCCCGCGGAAGTTCCGCGACCGCAGAGAGCACGCGGATGTCGGTGGGTGGTGAGACTGTGCCTGAACGAGATCGAGATCATCAGGAGGCGGGCGGAGATGGCGCAAGCGGCATCCACCAGAACGGGCAGGGTCGCGGGCTCGACCGCCCTCATCACCGGTGCGGCCGGGGGCATCGGCAGCGCCACCGTGCGTCGCCTCGCCGAGGAGGGCGCGAACATCGTGGCACTCGATCGGGCAGCCTCGAGCGCCAGGCTGGCTGAAGTGGTGGCGGACGCCGCGTCCTTCGGCGTGCGCGCCCTCGCTGCACACGCCGACGTCACGGACCAGAGCTCGCTCGACGCCGCAGTTCAGCATGCGGTCGCGGAACTCGGACCATTCGATGTCGTCTTCGCGAATGCGGGGGTCCTCGGCTCGGGCCTCGCCGAGGAGGTCAGCGAAGAAGACTGGCGCACGGAGATCGACGTGAACCTCGGCGGCGTGTGGCGAACCGTGAAAGCCGCGATCCCAACCCTCAAAGCCGACACCAGCCCGGGAAGCGTCATCGTCACCTCCTCGAGTGCTGGCCTGCGCGCGGCTGGCGGCGGCGGAACCTATGCCGCCGCGAAGCACGGCGTGGTGGGGCTCTCGAAGGCCTGGGCCCACGAGCTCGGCCCCTACGGCGTGCGCGTCAACACGATCCATCCCACGGCGGTCGCCACGCCCCTCGTCATGAACACAGCCAACCTCCGAGCATCCCGGCCCGACCTCGACGACCCGACACCGGACGACGTCCGAGAGCTGTGGAGCCGCGGCAAGCTCCTCGACGTCGGCTGGATCGAACCCGTCGACGTCGCAAACGCCGTCCTCTTCCTCGCCTCGCCCGAGGCGCGATACATCACCGGAATCCAGCTGCCGATCGACGCTGGCTCGACAACGAAATGGGGCTGAACGTGACCACACTCACCACCGAGGACCGCTGGGGCGTCCAGCAGAGCCTCGCGCTCTACGGGCACTTCGTCGACAACGGCGAATGGACCTCGCTCGACTCGATCGTCACTCCGGATGCGCGCATCGAGAGCCCTGCTGGCGAGTTCACGGGCGCATCAGGAGCGCGAGCGTTCGAGGAGCAGCTCGCGGCCTCTCTCGGCGGGCACCTGCCATCGCACCACACCATCAACACGGTTATCCGGGCTGGCGAGGCCGCCGGGTCGGCCGTCGCCTGGAGTCGATACGTGCTCGTGACCTACGAAGCGTCCGCCGCAGGCGGCGACTACCTCGACACGCTCGAGGAACGCGACGGCACCTGGGTCATCACGAGCCGCCGCATCACGGAGCGAAACCGCGAGCGCCCGGGCGGGCAGTACTCGGCCGAGGGTGCGGAGTCCTTCGCGAGCTTCGAGTCGGCGCGATGACACCGCAGAGCACGAGCGACGCGGCGACGCGAGTCCCTGCCGCCGACGCCGCCGAGGTCCTCGACGTGCTCGCCCGCTACGGGCAGCTCATCGACAACCGCGACTGGGATCACCTGCGCAAAGTGTTCACGGAGGATTTCTCCTTCGGAACGGGGCCGAATGCGGTGCGCGGCGACGAGGCGCTCGCTCGCGTCATCGACACGGTGCAGCCATACCACCCGCACTACACCACCGATACCGTCCTCCATCGGGTCGACGCCGACACCATCTCGTCCTGGTCGAAGTTCCTCCTCGTCCGCACGGACGGCACGACGGCGAGCGGTGACTACATCGACACCTTCGTCCGCACAGCAGACGGCTGGCGCATCAGGGTGCGCGACTACAGCCGCGGCTCACGTCCGCCGAGCGACCCGGGCGGCGCCTCGACTCGCACCTTCTCATCGGAGCGCTGGCTGGCAGTCGTCAGCTGAGAGTCTGCCCCTCGGCGCCCAGAGCCCTGTACGTGACGGACCCCGTGCGGTCGCCTTCCGCTGTGGAGATGGCCTCCATCCCGCCCTCGCCGCTCTCAGGCTCCGACTCGCTCCCGTCGCCGAGAAGGCGCCTCGTGAGCGCGGACTGCGCGGACATCAGCTCTTCGAGCTCGAACAGCAGGATCTCGTCGTCCGGCTCTACGCCATGCCGTGCCGCCGCGAGCACGGCTCGGCGGACGAGTTCTTTGGCGAACGAACCGGTGGTCTGCTCGGCACGAGCCGCGACTTCACTGAGCGCCTCCTCGCTGAACGGCAGGCCCGCAGCGTACTTTTCGAGGAGACGGTAGCGCTCCGGCCCGCCTGGCAGCGCGATCTCCACGGCTAGGTCGACGCGACCAGGACGTGAGACGAGGGCGCGCTCGAGCACCTGCACGCGGTTGGTGGTCATGATGAAGGCGACGTCGGCATCGCCGTCGAGGCCATCAAGCGCGTCGAGCACCTCGAAGAGCAACGGCTGCGGGGACGCGTGGCGTTCCATGGCAACGAGGTCGATGTCCTCGAGCACCACGATCGACGGCTGCAGGGTGCGGGCCAGTTCGGCGGCCGCGCTGATGTGCTGGATGCTCGACCCGGTCAGCAGCACGGCCGTCACCCCCTCCGTCCGGCTCAGGAGATGCCTGACCGTGAGCGTCTTCCCGGTCCCAGGTGGGCCGTACAGCAGCACGCCCCGCTTCAGATGCTGGCCTGCGGCGAGCAGGACCTCGCGCTGTCGACCGATCTCGATCACGTGCGCCACCACTGATTCAAGGACGCCGTACGGCAGGATCACGTCGGTCTCGGCGACGTTCGGGCGCTCCAGGAAGGACGCGCCAGCGTCCATCCGGTAGTCGCTGTTCTCGAACGCGAGCACCTTGCCGCGCAGCACGCTGCGCTCGATCATCAGGGCACGAACCTCGCCGAGGAAATCGGAGACGAGCGAGGGGTCTGCGGCGGTGAGCACCTCGAGCTGCGCCTGCGGTCGGCCCATGTCGGGGCGGGATGCGCGCTGCATGACCACAACTCGGGTGCCACGGTAGGTGAAGAGTCGTGCGCCGAAGCTCACGACCTGTCGTGTTGCCTTGGGCCCCGTCGCCTTCTCGGCGAACTCGGCGGGCCCCGACCTGAAGGGCATGTGCGGGCTCGAGATGAGCTCCGCGAGGCCGGCGTGCGCGTGGGCGGAGCCGCCGGCGACACCGACGAGCCTCGCGTCGTCGCGGCCGGCGATCTCCTCGAGCGCGATGTCCGCGTCGACGATCCGGTAACTCGCGAACTCCTCGACGACGACCGGGAGCGCCTCGGCGTCGGCGCCGAGGAAATCGCTCAGCTCGCCGCCGAAGGGCGTGCGCACGACTTGGACCTCGGCTGGCGTCTCGTTGACGCGTTCGAGGAACCGCTTGAACGCACGGAAGAACTGGACATCGTCGTGCGGCTGCTCGCTCATGCCATCCCCTGCCTGCGGGCGAATCCCGCCGCTCGAGAGCCTAGGGCCGCACCTCTGGGGAGGCACCTGGTAAATGAACGATATTCAGTTAAATCGGCCCGAACCCTGGGTTTCCAAGGCCCCATCTTCTAGGCTTCACCCAATCGCGCGATGCTGCGCGCACGCATCCAATGTCTGGAGTGAGTTTGAGCACCTACGTAGTCGTGAACCCAGCCACCGGCGAGCAGGGAAAGGAATTCCCGCTCGTCACATCCGAGGGCATCGAGACCGCCCTGCAGAGCCTCGACGGCGCCTACCGGACCTGGTCGAAGCCGAGCACCGTCGCAGAGCGCGCCGCCCTCATGAGCCGGGCGGCCGAGCTGCACCGCGAACGCCGCGAGGCCCTCGCCGAGATCATCACGCGGGAGATGGGCAAGCCCATCGAGCAGTCCTACGGGGAGGTCGACTTCAGCGCCGACATCCTGCAGTACTACGCAGACAACGCGGAGAACTTCCTGAAGGACGCTCCGATCGAGTTGCTCGGAGGCGAAGGCACCGCCCTCATCCGCCGCTCGGCAATCGGACCCCTCCTCGGCATCATGCCCTGGAACTTCCCGTTCTACCAGGTCGCTCGCTTCGTCGGCCCGAACCTCGTGCTCGGCAACCCGATCCTGCTGAAGCACGCCGGCCAGTGCCCCGAGTCGGCGACAGCGCTCCAGGAGATCTTCGCCGACGCCGGGTTCCCCGAAGGTGCCTACGTCAACATCTTCGCCACCAACGAGCAGATCGCCGACATCATCGCCGACGACCGCATCCACGGCGTCTCGCTGACCGGCTCGGAGCGCGCGGGCGCCGCGGTCGCCGAGATCGCCGGCCGCAACCTCAAGAAGGTCGTCCTCGAGCTCGGCGGCTCCGACCCGTTCATCCTGCTCAGCACCGACAGCGTCGACGAGGCCGTCGAAGCCGCGGTCGCCGCGCGCCTCGACAACTCCGGGCAGGCCTGCAACGGCGCGAAGCGCATGATCGTCATCGACTCGCTCTACGACGAGTTCGCGGAGAAGTTCACGGCCGCGATGACCTCGGTCGCTCCCGTCGACCCGACGAAGGACGACTCGGAGCTGGGGCCGCTCTCGTCGGCCCCGGCCACGAAGAACCTCGCCGAGCAGGTCGAGCGGGCTGTCGCTCAGGGCGCGCAGCTCCTCGCAGGCGGCGGCCACGACGGCAACTTCTTCGAGTCGACCGTGCTCGCCGGCGTCACCCCCGACAACGACGCCTACACGGAAGAGTTCTTCGGCCCCGTCGCCGCCCTCTACAAGGTCAGCAGCGAAGAGGAGGCCATCGAGCTCGCGAACGCGACGCCCTTCGGTCTGGGCTCGTACCTCTTCACGACAGACCAGGAGCAGGCGCAGCGCGTCGCCGACGCCATCGAAGCCGGCATGGTCTACATCAACGGCGTCGGGCTCGACAGCCCCGAGCTGCCCTTCGGCGGAGTGAAGCGCTCCGGCTTCGGCCGCGAGCTCGGCTCGCTCGGCATCGAGGAGTTCGTGAACAAGAAGCTCATCCGCCAGGTCAAGTAGACGGCCAGCGCGCAGAGGACAAGCGCGGCACTCCCTCTCCGGAGGCGGTGCCGCGCTTGCTGCATGTGCAGGGCGCGACCACACGCTCCAGCGGCGATGTCGGAGGCACCCCCTAGCGTGTGAGCATGCTTGAACTCCTCGCCATCGAGAACTACCGGTCCATCAAGAGCGTCACGCTCGGGCTCGAGCGCTTGAACGTCATCACGGGGGCGAACGGCAGCGGCAAGTCCAACCTCTACCGCGCTCTACGCCTGCTGCACGACATCATCCGCGAGGGGGCCCTCTCGTCGCTCGCGATGGAGGGCGGCCTCCGGGCGGTCATCCACGCTGGCAAGCGGTCCCGCGGCGAGCCAGTCACCCTCAAGCTCGGCCTGCGCACCTCCGGGGTGTCCTTCGCGACCGACCTCGGCATGCCTTCGCCGAAACAGGTCCAGAACTTCGCGATCGACCTCGGCATCCCGATCATCTCCGACTTCCCCTTCGACCCGGTGGTCAAGAGCGAGCTCGTCTGGGCGAGCGAGCTGCTGCGCCCCTCGACGACGCTCGTCGAACGCCGCGCCAACTCGGTGCGCGTGAGAGACGCCGACTTCAAGCTCGTGCAAGCCGAGTGGAGCGTGCGCGAGGCCGAGTCGATGCTCGCGACACTCGCCGACCCCTCAACAGCACCCGAGCTGTACGCGCTGCGCGAGTCGGCGCGCGGGTGGCGCTTCCTCGACTACCTCCGCACCGACGCGGCGGCTCCCGCTCGGCTGCCGAGCCCTGCCACGTTCACCCCGGTGCTCCCCGACGACGGCTCACGTCTTCCAGCCGCGCTCGCGACGGTGCAGCGAATCGGCCAGGCGAGGGCCTTCCACGACGCCATCGATGCTGCCTTCCCGGGGTCACGGGTCAGCGTCGAGGAAGACGAGTCGGGCATGGCGAGGATCGTCATGTCGCAGCCGGGCCTTGCGAGACCATTGGATGCGCGGGAGCTGTCCGACGGAACGCTGCGGATGATCCTCCTCGCGACGGCGCTCCTCTCGCCGCGCATGCCGGAGCTGCTGGTCCTGAACGAGCCGGAGGCGAGCCTCCACCCCAGCCTCCTGCCCACGCTTGCGGGCCTCATCCGGCGAGCCTCGGAGCAGACGCAGGTGATCGTCGTCACCCACTCGCAGCCCCTCGTCGATGGCTTGCGCGACGACGCGAACGTCGTCGAGCTCGAGAAGGAGGAGGGGGCAACGAGCATCCGCGGCAAGCTGCAGTTCGACGGGCCGCTCTGGGTCTGGCCGAAGCGCTGAGCGGGCGAGAGCAGAGCGGACGAGAGCAGCGCGCGCTGCCCGAGTTGCCCGCCCTCCAGCTACTTCGCTTCGCCGTAGCTGTCCACGACGTGCGCGACGACGGGGAACGTGACCTGGCTGCCGGCGAACAGGAAGCGCCCAGCCTCTGCGGCGGCCGCGATGACTTCCGCGGCGGCGCGCTCCGCGTGCTCGGCAGGCGCGTGCACGACCACTTCGTCATGCAGGAAGTAGGCGAGGTGCGCCGTGCGCTCGAGCGGCGCATCCGCGACCGAGCCTTTGCCTCGCGGGTCGCCCGCTCCCGAGCCAAGGGCGGCGAGACGCTGCCTGATTCCCGCCATCCACGTGAGCGCCCATTCGGCGGCCGTGCCCTGCACGATGAAGTTCCGCGTGAAGCGGCCGAAGTCGCGAGGCGAGAACTCAGCGGGCGGCCACGGAGACGTGCGACCGAGCCAGGTCTGCACCTGCTGCCCCCGCTCGCCGGAACGCGCCGCCGAGGCGACAAGCCCCATGGCGTGCGGGAACGCCCGCTCGAGCCCCGGCAGGAGGACGGCGCTCTGGCCCGTCGTCGCCCCGTACATGGCCCCGAGCATCGCGACCTTGGCGCTGTCTCGGTCCGGCACGACGCCACGGTCGACGAAAGCCGCGTACATGTCGCGCTGCGCGCCCGCCCGCGCCATGGCCTCGTCCCCCGACATGGCGGCGAGGATCCTCGGTTCGAGCTGGGCCGCGTCCGCGACGACGAGCTTCCAGCCGGGGTCGGCGACCACGGCACTGCGGATCTCCTTCGGGAGCTGCATCGCCCCACCGCCGCTCGTCGCCCAGCGCCCGGTCACCACACCACCAGGCACGTAGTCGGGGCGGAACCGCCCACCGTGGATCCACTCCTCGCGCCACGCCCAGCCGTTCGCCGTGAAGAGCCGATGCAGACGCTTGTAATGCAGAAGCGCGTCGACGACCGGATGCGATTTGCCGACGAGCTCCCACTTGCTGGTGCTGGCCACATCGAGCCCCGCACGTCGCAACGCCGCGAGGAGGTCTTTTGGAGAGTCGACGTTGAGCGTCGCCTCTCCGAGCGCCGCTCGAACGGCTGAGGCTGCCGCCTCGAGCTTCGCCGGTCGACCACCCGTGCCCCTCGCGCCGAGCGCTTCGACGAGCACGTCCTCGTGGCGGTCGACACTGAACGGCATGCCCGCCGCGCGGAGCTCGGCCGCGACAAGGGCCCCAGCACTCTCGACGCCGACGAGGAACGCCAGGGCGCCCTTCCGATCCGCTTCCTGATCCGACGCCTCCAGCCCGGCGAGCTGCGCGTCGAAGAGCCGCCGCGTCGCCTCGGGAGTTCCCGGGTTCTCGGCATCGAGGTCGAAGAGGCCCTCGCCGGGGTGCGAGCCCCCACGGGCATCCGCCACGTCGAATCGGGCGTCGAGGTAGCCGGCCGTGATGAGGATGCGCCCGGCAAGGCGCAGATCGTGGCAGCGCCCAACCCGAACACCGTGGGCGAGGAGTCGCGGCACGATGTCCTGACTGTTCCACACCCACCGGATGGGGTCGGATGGCGGCGCAGACCGCTCACGTTCGGACACGAGCTGCGCGAGGGCGATCGCGTCGGGAACGGTGACTGGTGCCGACACCTCGTCGCCATCGGCGGGACCTCGCCGGTCTTCGAGCGCGAAGCCGCGCGCGAGCGACGTGACGAGGATGTGCATCCGTTCATTGTGAGGCAGGGCACCGACAATCCAGGACGCCGATACCCGGGTCGCCCCGGGTCTGCGCGATTCCACAACATCCGCGGGCACGCTGGTCGCATGGAAACGAAACCGGTGTCCCCCGCCGGAGCGTCGACCGACAGCCTCGAGAACGTCACGCGCAGCGTTGCGCGGGATGGGACGAGCCACGTGGTGACGCTCGAGCGCGACTTCGCGAATCCACCAGAAGACATCTGGGGCCTGTGCACGACCCCGGAGGGACTGGCCCGCTGGTTCGAGCCCGCCGAAGGCGAGCTCAGGCAGGGCGGCAGATACCGTCTGACCGACAGCGGCACCTCCGGAACCATCGAACGCTGCGAGGCGAACACCCTGATGCATCTGACGTGGGAGTATGACGGCGACGTCAGCCGCGTCAGCCTCGCCCTCGAGCCAGCGGAGCAAGGGACGCGCCTCACGCTCCGACACGTCGTCGCGGACAACGAGCACTGGGCCCAGTACGGGCCAGCTGCCACCGGCATCGGCTGGGACGGGGCTCTCCTCGCCCTGGCCATCGCCCTCGCCGACGAGGACACGGATGTCCACGCGACCATGTCTGCCTTCAACGACTCCGACGGCGGCAGGCGATTCGTCGCCTCCGCGGCCGACCGCTGGTGCATCGCGCATCTGAGCGCGGGCGCCGACCCAGACGACGCCCACGAGTCGGCGACGCGCACCGCGGCCTTCTACACGGGCGACGAATAGACGAAGAGCGGTGCGGGAGTTCAGGCACGGCCGACGAGGCACCTCCGACCCGCCGGGAACACCTGACACCTCTCGGTGGTTGCATCCAGGGTGACTGTTCCTCTCTCAATCCTCGACCTCGCTCCCATCGCCCCTGGCCAGACCGTCAGGGAGAGCTTCCAGGCGAGCGTCGAGCTCGCCCAGGCCGCCGAGCGCTCCGGCTATCGCCGCGTCTGGTACGCCGAGCACCACAACATGCCGACGATCGCGTCGAGCGCGACGAGCGTGCTCATCGGGCACATCGCCTCGCAGACCTCCACGATCCGGCTGGGCGCGGGTGGCGTCATGCTCCCGAACCACTCCCCGCTGGTCATCGCGGAGCAGTTCGGCACCCTCGCGACCCTCTACCCGGACCGCATCGACCTGGGTCTCGGGCGGGCGCCAGGGAGCGACCAGGCGACGTTCCGAGCACTGCGGCGCTCCCCGGCATCCGCCAATGAGTTCCCGCAGGATGTGCTGGAGCTGCAGGCGTTCCTGCGCGGCCAGTCGACCATCCCCGGCGTGCAGGCGGTGCCGGGCGGTGGCACCGAGGTGCCCCTCTACATCCTCGGCTCGAGCCTCTTCGGCGCGCAGCTCGCCGCACAGCTCGGCCTGCCATACGCGTTCGCGTCGCACTTCGCCCCGGACCAGCTGTTCCAGGCCGTCACCCTGTACCGCGAGCAGTTCCAGCCCTCCGAGCAGCTCGCGGCGCCCCACCTCATCGTGGGCGTCAACGTCGTCGCGGCCCTCGACTCGGCGGATGCGCAGGAGCAGTTCACCCGCTCCCGGCGCTCCAGGCTGCGCAGCATCCTGCTCCGCGGGCCGAACTCAGATTTCAGCGATGAGCAGATGGACCAGATCATCGCGAGCCCGCAGGGGCAGCAGATCGCGAACATGATGCGGTACACGGCGGTTGGAACCGGCCAGGAGGTGCGCGACTACCTCACCGAGTTCGCGGAGGCGACCGGCGCCGACGAGCTCATCATCGGGCACGGCTCGCTGCAGAGCGCTGACCGCGTCCGTTCGCTGGAGATCACGGCGGAGGCGATGAGCACCCGGGAGCTCAGCGGCTCCGTGTGAGCCGCAGCGATTTCCCCGGCATTCGCCGGGGAACTATCGTCAGAGGATGGACCTCACCGGGCACGCCTTCACGACCACCGACTGGGCGGCAGTAGCGCCGACGCAGCACTCCGGCGAGACCGGCGGTGCCACCTGGCGGACGCAGCAGATCGGTGACACGCGCATCCGTCAGGTCGAGTACTCGCCGGGCTATCTCGCCGACCACTGGTGCTCCCGCGGGCACGTGCTCCTCGTGCTCGAGGGGAGCCTCGAGACCGAACTCGACGACGGCCGCCGCGTCACGCTGGAGGCGGGCCAGAGCTACCAGGTCGGCACCGGCATGGAAGCGCACCGCTCCAGCACCGCGACCGGCGCCAAGCTCTTCGTCATCGACTGATCCCCAGCCCGCAGTGCGCCCCTAGGGTGCGCGCCGGGCTCCACCAGTGCCGCCGGTCCCGTCATCGTCAGGGTCCGTTGGCAGCGTCCCGTCGGCGGTCGACGCTGCGGCTGAGGCGTCCGAGAGCTTCCCGAACGCGAACACGTTGGCGAGCTTGCCGACCGCGCCGAGCAGATCAGCCTTCTCGCCAGCCGTCTCGGCACCGGATTTCTCTTCGCCAGCGCTCAACTCGTCCGGGTCCCCAACGGGGTCGCCAGCGCCCGAGCTTCCGAGGCGCGCGTCGCTGTGTCGGTTGTCTTCCATGGTGGCTCCCGCCTGTTCGCTTGCGGAGTTCTCGCATCCCAGGCAAGCACGCGATCCTCCGCGAACCTGGGAAGCGGGGCTCAGGAGCGAAGCTGGGCCGTCAGTCGTGCCGCTTGGCCTCGATGAGGTGTCGAGTGGAGTGCGCGACGAACGCCCCCTCACGCTGGATGAGGTCGTGCAGCTCTCGCAAGCGTGCCCGGTAGGCGTCGACGCTGAAGCCGGGAACCCACCAGATGACCTTCCGCAGCAGGTAGACGACTGCCCCGACATCCCTGATCTCGATGCGGAGCCGCTCCTCACGGAGGTCGACGACGTCGAGTCCGGCGGCGACCGCAGCCCTCGCCTCATCGTCCGCGCGCCGTTCGAGGCGCGCCTCCGGCTGAGGGCCGAGGAAGTACTCGATGAGCTCGAAGACGCTGGCGGGGCCGACGTGCTGCGCAAGGTAGGTGCCGCCGGGGCGCAGCACGCGTGCGATCTCCTCCCACCAGACCGTCGCCGGGTGGCGGCTCGTCACGAGATCGAAGGCGCCGCTCGCGAACGGCAGCGGAGGCTCGTCGGGGTCGGCGACGACGGCAACGCCCCTCGGATGCAGCAGCCGGCTCGCCTTCGTGACGTTCGGCGGAAAGGACTCCGTCGCGACGGCCAGCGGCGGTATGACTGGCGACAGCGCCAGGACCTCGCCCCCGCCCGTCTGAATGTCGAGGGACGCCTGCGCACGCCCCATCCGCTCGCCGAGGAGGCGCGTGTAGCCCCAGCTGGGCCGTTCCTCGCTGGCCCGCCCATCGAGCCAGGAGAAGTCCCAGCCATCGACGCTGGCGGCCTCGGCCTCGGCGATGAGTTCCTCGAATGCGCTGTCCATCACCCCATCATGTCGAACCTCGCGGACGCCTCTCGGGAACGCGCGTGTCACGATGGGGCATGCCCGTCGTCGAGTCCCGCTGCATCGTCCACGTCGACCCGGCGACGGCGTTCGCCGTATCCCAGACCACCGGCGAGGTGCGGATGCGCTGGGACCCGTTCATCCGGCGCCAGCACTTCCTCGACGGAGCGACGCTCCCAGCGAAGGGGGTGCGCACCGCCACCGTGCAGCGGCTCGGCTTCCGGATGATCAGCGAGTACGTCTCCTACGCCCCACCGACGAATGTGGGAATGAAGATGACGAAGGGCTCCTGGTTCTTCGAGCGCCTCGGCGGGGGCTGGCGGTTCACCCCCGCCCCGGATGCCGAGGGCGACGGTGAGTCACGGACCCTCGCGGTATGGCGCTACAACTTCGCATGCAAGCCGAAGTGGCTCGCCCCGGTCGCGGAGCGCATCGGGAAGTTCGTGCTGCAGCGTGACATCGACCGCCGCATCCGCGGATTCGCACGCGGATGCGAAGACCCCGTCGTGCTCGCGGCGGTCGCCGCGGCGGCTTAGGACGCCCAGCAGCCGCACCCATATACTCATCCCTACCGCTGCCGGTATGCCTGTGTACATGCCAGAAGAGAGCGTTGCCGAGTTTGCCAAGCGTGAGGGGGTGTCTCCTCGTCGCGTGCGCGCGCTCATCGAGCAAGGCACCATCCCAGCCCGCCAGGTGGGCAAGCAGTGGCTCATCGACCAGTCCTTCACCCACCGCCCCGCAGCCTCTCGCCCGCTGGGAAACCGGATGCGCGCGAACCTCCTCGCGATTCTCTCCGGAGATGCCCCTGAAGGGCTCTCGGCATCCGAACGCGCACGACTCCGCCGCTACCGCAACGAACTCATGCACAGCCCCGATCCGGACCGCGTCCTCGGCGCTTGGATCCACGAAGAGGCTCCCCTGAAGCTCCAGGTGGCTGCCAGCGACCTCGCCGATCTCGCCGCCGACGAGCGGATCGTCAAGTCCGGATTCAGCGATCCGCGCGCCGAGATCGCCGCCGCGGGCCAGCTCGAAGCCCCGGTCGCCAAAGATGATGCCGCCGCGATCCGCCGCGAGTACCTGCTCCGGCCATCCGAAAGACCCAATGTCCTCTTGCACCTCGCCGACGAGAAACCACCGTCACCCCTGCCTCTCGGGCTGCTCCTCGTAGACCTCGCACACCATGACGGCGTCCGCGAGCGATCCCGCGTAACCGAACTCCTCCGAAAGGTCGACGCTTGACCATCACCGCCCCAGCCATGACTCCCGCCCAGGCCGAGGCATGGCACGCGCTCTTCGAGGCCTACAAGGCGCACCCAGATGGCTGGGCGCTCGTCGGCGGGCAGATGGTCCACTCGCTCTGCTAGGAGCGCGAGGCCAACCCGCCGCGGCCCACGCAAGACGCGGACGCCGTCCTCGATATCCGGGCCCATCCGACCATGCTCTTCGACTTCACCGAGACTCTCACCGACCTTGGCTACAAGTCCGCAGGCGAGTCACCGTCGATCCTCGAAGGCATGAAAGGTGTGCAGCATCGCTGGGTGAAAGGTGAAGCGCAGATCGATGTCGGTGTCCTCATTCCGCGATTCTTGGGGGAGCACGCCGACAATCGAACCGGCGTCACGGGCGGCCGCACCATCGCCGCACCTGGCGGCCAGGGCGCTTTGGATCGCTCCGAGGTGATCGAGTCGGGGAAAAAGTCACCAGGACCGAGGCGACCAGGGTCCGGGCCGCGTTCGCAACGATCCTCGCCCGCCCACATCTCCATCTCAGCGTCGGCGTGGACGCGGAGACCATCAAGATCGTCCTGGATCAGTTCATTTTGGAGTGAGAGCGGGATGCCGGCGGGGTTTGGGATGGGAGAACCTGTGCCTTGCCTAGGCGGCACCTTGCTGCGACCTCCTAGGGCCGTGCGATGAACGCACGGTGACGGGAGGCGGACGCCGAGAAGGCCCCGGCTGGTGCATTTGGCACCTGCCGAGGCCTGCTCAGTTCAGTTCAGTCGCAGCCGCGCGGGCTCAGACCTCGTGCGAGTTGCGTCGACGCAGGCTGGCGATCAGCAGCGCGCCGCCGGCGATGAGCACGGCGAGCCCTCCGATGAGCCAGGGACCCGCATCCTGGGCACCGGTGGTCGCCAGGTCAGGCGAGCCGGTAGCTCCGGGCTTCACGGGAACGACTGCGGGGGCCGTCGTCGTCGGTGTGACCGACGCTGTTGTCGTCGGGGTGACTGACGCTGTCGGCGTGACCGTCACGGTCGGCGTTGCCGTCGTCGTCTCAGTCGGCGTCACGGTCGTGGTCGGCGTCGTCGTCTCCGTCGGCGTGACCGTCACGGTCGGCGTCGTCGTCTCCGTCGGCGTCGTCGTCTCCGTCGGCGTGACCGTCACGGTCGGCGTGGTCGTCTCCGTCGGCGTGGTCGTCTCCGTCGGCGTCGTCGTCTCCGTCGGCGTCGTCGTCTCCGTCGGCGTCGTCGTCTCCGTCGGCGTCGTCGTCTCCGTCGGCCCAGTCGTCTCCGTCGGCCCAGTCGTCTCCGTCGGCCCAGTCGTCTCGGTCGGCCCAGTCGTCTCGGTCGGCCCAGTCGTCTCGGTCGGCGTCGTCGTCTCCGTCGGCGTCGTCGTCTCCGTCGGCGTCGTCGTCTCCGTCGGCGTCGTCGTCTCCGTCGGCGTCGTCGTCTCCGTCGGCGTAACAGTGACGCACTCACTGGTCGTGAAGGTGTTCGTGTCGAGGGTGACCGAGCCGTTCCTGGCGAGCGCACGTCCGTCGACGGTCGATCCCTCGTTCACGGTGATCGAGGTGAGGGCGAGGATCGAGCCGACGAAGGTCGTGTCGGTGTCCAGCGTGGCGGAGCTGCCGATCTGCCAGAACACATTGCACGCCTGTGCGCCGTTGAGGAGCGCGACGGTGCTGTCGGGTGCGGTGGTCAGCGCGGAGCCGATCTGGAAGATGAAGACCGCGTCGGGATCGCCTTCCGCGTCGAGGGAGAGCGTCCCGGTGATGCCCGCTGTGCTCGAAGCCTCGTACACGCCGGCCGTGAGCGTCTGTCCGCCGAGGTCGGCGCTGATGGGCGCGTCGGCGGCCTGACCTTCGAGCGCGTTGTACGCGGTGGTCACATCGGCCTGGGCCTGCAGCGAGTGCGCGTCCGTGGCGTGCACGTCGCCGAGCACGATGCCGGGCGGGAACCCGCTGATCGCTGTCCCGGGATTCACTCCGAGGTCACCATCGAGCTCGCTTGGGCCCGTGTTCGACACGGACTGCCCGCCGAGCACCGAGTAGCTCTCGGCGGTGCCGAGGTCGGGCGCCGTGCCGATGGCCTGGGCCGACTGGGATCCGAGAAGGACCGGGAAGAGACCCGCGACGGCGACCGTCGAACCCGCGAGGAGGAGGAGCTGCTTGCGTCGAAATCTGAGGGGAGGAGTGGTGCGAACGGATGTGCTTCCCATGGGGACCTTCCTGGTGCCGCGGATGCGGGCGCGCGCGAGAATGCGAGCCCGGCTGAGACTAGATGAACGCCGGGAAACTTATTGGGGGTTGCACTCTGCTCGGCAAAAGCGCACTGTTGGTAGCCGTTCCCGGTCAGAGGCTGCGCGCGGCAGCGGCGAAGACCGCCGACGCGGTCCTGCCGAGCGCCTCCGTGTGCAGCTGCCATTGCTGCCAGAACAGGGGCACCGAGATCGACGCGCCAGGGTCGATCTCGACGAGCGAGGCATCGGCGCCTCTCTGGAGATCCGGCACCAGGCCCCACCCGAAGCCGAGGCGAATGGCCCGCACGAAGTCTGCCGAGGACGGCACGAAATGGCAGGGCGGGCCTGCCGGGTCGACGCCGATCCCGCGCAGATAGCGCTCCTGGAGCCTGTCGACTCGGTCGAAGACCACAACCGGCGCGTGCGCGAGCACCCCTCCCGAGTTCCGAGCGCTCCCCGTGAACCAGCGTTCCACGAAGTCCGGCGATGCCATCGGCGTGTAGCGCATCGCTCCGAGGAGCGCGGAGGTGCAGCCCTGCACGGGGACCGGGTCGGCGGTGATCGCGGCGGTCACGGCGCCCCGCCTGAGGAGGTCCGTGGTGTGCGCCTCGTCGGCTCGGTGCAGATCGAAGGCGATCTCCCCGGCCAACGGTGCGAGGGCGGGGAGCAGCCAGGTCGCCAGCGAGTCGGCGTTGACGGCGATCGGCAACCGCTCGAGCGAGGGCGGCTCCTCCGCGGCTCCAGGAGTGGCCCCGGATGCTCCACCCACTCGCCCGAGGACACTCGAGGCCTCCCTGCCGAGCGCATCCACCTGCCGTGCGAGGCGGAGGAGCACCTCGCCCGATTCGGTCGGCACGACCGGCTTGCTGCGTTGGAGCAGCACGCGCCCGGTCTCGCTCTCCAGAGACTTGATGCGCTGGCTGATCGCCGAGGGCGTGACCCGCAGCTCCCGGGCGGCCGCCTCGAACGTGCCCGTCTCGACGGCGGATCGAAGCGCGGCGAGCCGCTGAGGGTCGAACGCGTGCGGGGAATCAGGCATGAAGCAATGCTAATGATTCACAAGAAACATGAGCTGGACCATCGCCGTGGGCACGAATACGGTCGCACCATGACCCCGGACCTGCTCCCCCTGCTCGCTGGCTTCGGCTTCGGCCTGTCGCTCATCGTCGCGATCGGCGCACAGAACGCGTTCGTGCTGCGCCAGGGACTGCTCCGCACGCATGTCCTCGCCGTGGTCGCCGTGTGCGCCCTCTCCGACGCGCTCCTCATCCTGCTCGGCATCGGGGGCGCCGGCATCGTCTTCACCGCGCTCCCCTGGCTGACGACCGTGGTCCGCATCGGGGGTGCCGCGTTCCTCCTCGGCTACGCGGTGCTCGCGGCCCGCCGCGCCGTCAGGCCGAAGGCACTGGATGCGGACGAACCACGCGTCTCGGCCGGCCTGCTCCCGACGCTGCTCACGGCACTCGCACTCACCTGGTTGAACCCGCACGTCTACCTCGACACGGTGGTCCTGCTCGGGTCGGTCGCGAACACCCACGGCGATGCACGCTGGCCCTTCGGCGCGGGGGCGGCACTCGGCAGCATCGTCTGGTTCACAGCACTGGGCTACGGAGCCAGGCTCCTGCAGCCGGTCTTCGCGCGCCCCGCCGCGTGGCGCATCCTCGACGCCATCATCGCCGTGGTGATGGCTGGCATCGCCGCCTCCTTGCTGCTTGGACTCTGACCCAAGCAAACCGCCGACACCTCCAGCTGCAGCTTTTGTACTGTCGAGCAGGTACAAGATCTTGTACCCTCGAAGAGAAACAAGATATTGACGACTCCCGAAGGAGGCGCAGATGAGCCCGCTGTTCTTGATCCTGATGCTCGACCTGGTCACATTCGTGCCGGCGGCAGTGCTTGCCCTCTGGCTGAGCTTCACCCCCTGGGTGCGCTCTCGAGTGCACATCCCCACAGCAACCCCGGGTCTGCCGCGCTCACGCCCGGATGCGCTGGCCAGCCTGACCCTCGGCATGGCCGCCCTGCTGGCCGCCCTCGTCGCGTTTGTGCCCTTCATCGAGGGCATGCTGCCCGACTGGCTCACGCTCAACTCGGACCCGTTCGACTTCCGCTGGCACGACTTCTCTCGAGAGCTCATCGTCGGCAGCCTCGCCCTCATCGTGGTCGCCCTGATCCTCACACTGTTCCGCAGCACACCTCGCGCTGCGGTTCCGCCTTCCGGGCCGCGCGGGTTGCGGACCTACGCCCCGGGTCGCGGGCTCGCGACCCTCGCCGCGGCTCTCGCTGCGCTTCTCCTCCTGACCGTGTTCGCGGGCTCGATCTCGAGCGCGGATGAGGACGGCCGCCACACTCTGTTCGTCATCGAGACGGGTGGGCAGTTCTCCGCTGCATCGGGGCGCTTCTACGGGTGGGCGTATGGCGTTCCGGCAGCGATCGCGGCCGTCGCCCTCGTCGCGGCGACCGTGTTCGCGCTGCACGCCAATGCGACCCGCACCTTCCTCGAGCCGCAGAGCGTCGAGTGGGAGAGCCGAGCGCGTCGGGCGCTCGCAACGCGCATCCTCTGGTTCTCGATCGGGATCCTAGTCTTCGTGCTCGGCAGCTGCGCACTCCGGATGGGAGGCGCGGCCGGTGCGCAGCTGAGCGCGCCCGACTACTCCTGGGGCACGAGCATGGCCGCCTTCGAGCCGGTGCTCACGTGGGGCGGCCGCCTGCTCCGCGGCGTCGGCCTCGCGGTGCTCCTGCTCGTCGGCTTCACGCACCGGACCGGTCGGGGGCGACGATGAGCGAGGGCACGTCGGAGCAGGTCGCGGCCCACTTCCGGGGGCTGATCCTGGCGGGCCGGATCGGCGCGGGTGAACGACTGCCGACCGTTCGCCAGACTGCCAGGGACTTCGGTGTTGCGCTCGGCACCGCGGCGCGGGCCTACCGGCTGCTCGAGGCGGAGGGCACGATCGTCACACGCGGAGCCGCGGGCACCCGGGTCGCGGACCAGCCCTCGACACTGCCAGGTGCCGTCACCGCGAAGCTGCGGGCCGCCGTCCAGGAAGCACGGCGCTCAGGCACGTCGCAGACGGAGATCATGAACGCGCTGACGGCGATCTGGGACTCCGAGCAGTAGCTACCGCTCCCCGATGCCACACCCCGCGTCACGTCCCGCAAACTCCCCAGCCGCGAGCGCTATCGTCGGCCCAGTCAAGGAAGATCCCGACCGGAAGGCCAACGATGAGCGACCAGAAGATTTCCCACGACGCCGACGGCGAAGAGAAGCCGAACGGCCTCGGCGAAGACGGGACGATTCCCGACTCCGACGATGGAGTCGCCGTCGGCTACGACCCGGACGCCTCCACCTTCGAGCCCGAAGAGGACTGACACCGGCCACCCAGCCGGTTGATGCTGTGGCCCGCGACGCTCCGGCGACGCGGGCCATCCGCGTCGAGACTCACGGGCTCCACGCATCCGGACCCCCGCGGCTTCCCAGGACGAGCCCACAGGCTCGCGGGATGAGCCAGCAGATGCACGATCACGAAGACAGCCTCTCCACGGACGAGCAGCTCGAGAAGGACACCGCTTACTCCCCCGGAAGCGAGACCGAGACGCAGGCGAAGCAGGAGACCGGCACCGCACGGGTCGACGAGGTCGATGGGCGCCTCGACGGCGACATCGACACCGACAAGGTGAATGTGCGGCCGGGCACGGGCGGGCCAGACGATGTCGGCGATATCGACGCGGAGGGCATCGAGTTCCCCAGCGCTGAGGAGGCGAGCCGAGCGGCTCCCTCGGACAGCTAGACCTCCTCGGGCCGCTAGCCCTTCTCGGCCAGCGAGGCCGAGGCGGGGCCGTCCGGCCGCAGCACCAGCCGGTACCCCATGCCGGCCTCCGTCAGGAGGTGGCGAGGCTCGGACGGCACCGGCTCGAGCTTCTTGCGCAGCTGCGACATGTACAGCCGGAGGTATCCGGTGTCGGTGACATGCTCGGAGCCCCAGATGCTCGTGAGCAGCATCTGCCTCGTCACGAGCCTCCCCGCGTTGCGCACCAGCAGTTCGAGTACCTGCCACTCCGTCGGGGTGAGGCGCACGTGCACCGACTCGCCCCCTCCCGTGCGCACGACGCTCTTCGCGGCGAGGTCGACGGACACGTCGCCGAACGCGACGACGGGCTCGGCGTCGCCCTGCGGCACCCGACGGGACAGGGCACGGATGCGCGCGAGCAGCTCGTCGACGGAGAACGGCTTCGTGACGTAGTCGTCGGCGCCGGCATCCAGCGCATCCACCTTGTCGCCAGCCCCGCTGCGCCCGGACACGACGAGGATCGGCGCGTCCGACCAGCCGCGGATGGCTTGGATCACTTCGAGCCCGTCGAGCTCGGGCATCCCGAGGTCGAGGAGGTACAGGTCCGGGCGGCGCTCGGCCGCGATCGAGACGGCCTCCGTTCCGTTGCGGGCGACGAGCACCTCGTACCCCTTGGCGGTGAGGGTGATGCGCAGCGCGCGCAGCAGCTGCGGGTCGTCGTCGGCGATCAGGATCTTCATGCGCGATCTCCCTGGATCTGCTCGGGCGGGTTCACGGCGACCGGCAGCGTCACGACCATCGTGAGCCCTCCTCCCGGGGTGTCCTCCGGCACCAGTGTGCCGTGCATCCCCTCCACGAACCCCTTCGAGATGGCGAGGCCAAGCCCGAGGCCCGTCGAGTTGTCGGTGTCGCCGAGGCGCTGGAAGGGCACGAACACGTCGTCGCGGCGTTCGGCGGGGATTCCGGGCCCCCGGTCGATGACCCTGATCTGCACGCTCCCGCCGAACTCGCTCGTCGCGAGCCGCACGTGGCGGTTCGGTGGCGAGTGGCGGACCGCGTTCGCGAGGAGGTTCACGAGCACCCGCTGCAGGAGGGCCGGGTCGGCGGAGACGGATGCGGCGCTCGAGTCGAGCGCCAGCTCCACGTCGTCCGGGCCGAGCTGCAGCTCGTCGAGCGCGGGCACGATCACGTCGGCGGGGTCGGTCGGCATGACCGACACGGCGAGCCCCCCGGACTGCAGTCGACTCACGTCGAGGAGGTCGGTGACGAGAGCGGCGAGCGTGCCGAGGCTCTCGTCCGCGGTCTCGAGGAGCTCGTCACGGTCGGCAGCCGCGAGTTCCTCACCCGCCGAACGCAGGCCGCTGACAGCCGCCGTCGCCGAGGCGAGGGGCCGCCTCAGGTCGTGGCTGAGGGCGGACAGGAGCGCCCGTCTGACCTTGTCGGAGGCGGCGAGCGGGGCCACCTCGTCTGCCGCGTCCCGCAGGTCGCTGTGCTCCAGAGCCGCACCGAGCTGGGCGACGATGACCGTCAGGAGGCGACGCTCAGAGGCATCGAGCTCGCGCCCGTGCAGCTCGAGTCGCGCGCCAGCCCCGTCCGACGTCCCGGCACTCACTGGGATGACCGCGTGGCGGTTCCCGCGCACCGGCTCTCCGCAGCTCGCGAGCACAAGCGGGTCACTCTCGCTGGCCTCGCCTCGAGCATCCACGAGTCGCACGCCTGCGAGCCCGAACGCCTCCCGTGTCCGCTCGACCAGCGCCTGCAGGGCGCTCTGCCCGCGCAGCACGCTGCCGGCGACCGTCTGCAGCAGCTGCGACTCCGCGGCGGCCCTCCTCGCCTCCCGCGCCCTCCTGGCCGCCCTGTCGACGACGAGGCTCACGAGCGTCGCGATGACCACGTAGAGGACGATCGCGACGAGGTGGCTCGGCTCGGTGATGAGGACGGTGCCGAACGGGGCGACGAAGAAGAAGTCGAGCGTGACCCCCGAGAGCACGGCGGCGAAGAGCGCGGGCCACAGCCCGCCGATGAGGGCGACCGTGACGACGAGGAGCTGATAGCTGAGCGCGTGCGTCGTGAACGAGTCGATGCTGCCGAGCGAGGCCAGGAGCCAGGTGAGCAGTGGTCCAGCGACTAGGGCGAGCGCCAGCCCCGCGATGCGGCGACGCATCGTGAGCGCACCGCCGAGTCGCGGCAGCCTGACCCCGCCGCCGGCTCGCGCGTGGTTCACGATGTGCACGTCGATGCTGCCCGCCTCGCGGGTCACCGCGCTCCCGACGCTCGGCCCCGTGAGCAGCGCAGCCAGACGATTCCGGCGACTCACGCCGATGACCAGCTGGGTCGCGTTGACCGAGCGCGCGAACTCGATGAGCGCCGCTGGGACATCCTCGCCGACGACCTGGTGGTACGTTCCGCCGAGCTCTTCGACGAGCGCCCGCTGCCGTGCGAGGTGCGCTGGGTCGCCGGCGCGAAGACCGTCCTGGCTCGTGACATGCAGCGCCAGCAGCTCCCCGCTGCCCGACCTCGCGGCGATGCGGGCGCCGCGGCGCAGCAGCGTCTCGCCCTCCGCGCCACCGGTGATCGTCACGACGACTCGCTCGCGCGCCTCCCACGTTGTGTCGATGCCCTGCTCGGCGCGGTAGCTCTGCAGGGACTGGTCGACCTCATCGGCGAGCCACAGCAGCGCCAGCTCCCGGAGCGCCGTGAGGTTGCCGAGACGGAAGTAGTTGGAGAGCGCGGCGTCGACACGCTCCGCCGGGTAGACGAGACCTCCCGCGAGCCGATCGCGCAGCGCTTGCGGCGAGAGGTCGACCACCTGCACCTGGTCGGCGAGGCGAAGCACCTGGTCGGGGATCGTCTCCCGCTGCGGTGCGCCCGTGATCTGCTCGACGACGTCGCCCAGCGACTCGACGTGCTGGATGTTCACCGTCGAGAGCACGTCGATTCCGGCTTCGAGGAGCTCCTCGACGTCCTCCCAGCGCTTGGCGTTGCGCGAACCTGGGGCGTTCGTGTGGGCGAGCTCGTCGACGAGGGCGATCTCGGGGCTGCGCTCGAGCACGGCGTCAACGTCCATCTCCGAGAGCGTCACGCCGCGGTGGAGGGACTCCGCACGCTGCAGCACCTCGAGCCCGTCTGCTGCGGCAGCCGTCGCGGCCCGACCGTGGGTCTCGACGACCGCGACGACGACGTCCTGTCCCGCTTCGCGCATCCGCCTGCCCTCGTTGAGCATTGCGAACGTCTTCCCCACGCCAGGGGCGGCGCCGAGCAGCACCCGCAGCCGTCCGCGCTTCGCCATGACTCAGCGCTCCTTCGTATCCATGGTCGGGGCCTGCAGCTCGACCAGGGCCTGGTTGAGTTCGAGCACGTTGACGCTCGCCTCCCCAAGGAAGCCGAGGAAGGGGCTGGTCGTGTGCGCTGCGACCAGAGTACGGACGTCCGCCTCCGCGATCCCGCGAGCCTCGGCGACGCGTGCCACCTGCAGAGCGGCGTACTCGGGGCTGATCTCCGGGTCGAGGCCGGATGCGGACGCCGTGACGGCATCCACGGGCACCTCGGCGAGCGAGACGCCGTTGAGCTCTGCGACTTCGCGGCGCCGCTCTTCGATGGCTGCGACGAGCTCCGGGTTCTCGGGCCCCAGGTTCGAGCCGGAGGAGGCGCCCGAGTCGTAGCCGTCACCCGCGGCCGATGGACGCGACTGGAAGAACTCGGGAAGCGGGTTGCCCTCGGCATCCGTGAAGGACTGCCCGATGAGGCTGGACCCGATGCTCGTGCCGTCGTCGTCGTGCAGCTGGGAGCCGTTCGCCTGGGCTCCGAACGCGAGCTGCCCGATGCCCGTGATGACCAGGGTGTAGCCGACGCCGAGCACGAGCGTGAAGAGGAGCATCGCCCGCACGGCGACCCAGGTGGTGCGCGCCGTAGCGCGAGTTGAGGAGTTCAAGGTGGAGTCCTGTCAGATCAGTCGATGCGGTGGTGGCGGGGAGGTCAGAAACCGGGGATGAGGCGCACGACGAGGTCGATGAGCCAGATCCCGACGAACGGTGCGACGATGCCGCCAGCTCCGTACACGAGGAGGTTCCGGCCCAGCGTGCTCGCGGCGTTCGCCGGCCGGTATTTCACACCCCGAAGCGCGAGCGGCACGAGCAGCACGATCACGATGGCGTTGAAGACGATCGCCGAGAGCACGGCCGAGGCGGGCGAGTGGAGACCCATGATGTTGAGGACCCCGAGACCGGGGTACACGCCCATGAACATGGCCGGGATGATCGCGAAGTACTTGGCGATGTCGTTCGAGATGGAGAACGTGGTGAGCGCGCCGCGGGTGATGAGGAGCTGCTTGCCGATGCGCACAACGTCGATGAGCTTCGTCGGGTCGGAGTCGAGGTCGACCATGTTGCCCGCCTCCTTCGCCGCGGACGTGCCCGTGTTCATCGCGACGCCCACATCGGCCTGCGCGAGCGCCGGCGCATCGTTGGTGCCGTCACCCGTCATCGCGACGAGGTTGCCGCCGTCTTGCTCGCGGCGGATGTAGGCGAGCTTCTGCTCCGGCGTCGCCTCGGCCAGAAAGTCGTCGACTCCGGCCTCCTTGGCGATGGCGGCCGCCGTGAGCGGGTTGTCGCCCGTCACCATGACGGTGCGGATGCCCATCGACCGCAGCTCCGCGAAGCGCTCGCTGAGGCCCTCCTTGACGATGTCCTTGAGGTGGACGACGCCGAGCACGCGCCCGGCGACCGAGCCGGTGCCTCCGACCGCGCCGGGGCCGGGCGCATCCATCACGGCGACGACGAGCGGGGTGCCTCCGCTCTGCGAGATGCGGTTCGTGGCGTCCTCGAGCTCCTCGAGCCGCGAGGCCTCGAGCGGCGCGCCCTGGTCGGCGAGCCAGGCCGTCACCGCGGACCCGGCACCCTTGCGGATGCGCGCGCCGTCAGGCAGGTCGAGTCCCGACATGCGGGTCTGCGCCGTGAACGGGACGACCTCGCCCTGCGCCTCACGCGGTTGATCGGCCAGGTCGATCCCCTCCTGGCGGGCGAGCTCGACGATGGAGACCCCCTCAGGGGTCGGGTCGGCCAGCGAGGAGAGGGCAGCGGCGCGGACCAGTTCCTGCTCGCCCGCGGCGTGCATCCGCACGAACTCGGATGCGCGCCGGTTGCCGTAGGTGATGGTGCCGGTCTTGTCGAGCAGCAGCGTCGTCACGTCGCCGGCGGCCTCGACGGCCCGCCCGGACATCGCGAGCACGTTGCGCTGCACGAGCCGGTCCATGCCCGCGATGCCGATCGCCGACAGCAGCGCTCCGATGGTGGTCGGGATGAGACACACGAGCAGGGCGATGAGGACCGTGATGCTGACGGGCTTCGCCGCGTACGAGGCGATCGGGTTGAGCGTCAGCGCGACGACCACGAACACGATCGAGAGGGACGCGAGGAGGATGGAGAGCGCGATCTCGTTGGGTGTCTTCTGCCGGGATGCTCCCTCGACGAGGGCGATCATCCGGTCGACGAACGTCTCGCCCGGCTTCGAGGTGATGCGAACCACGATGCGGTCGGAGAGCACGCGAGTGCCCCCGGTCACGGCGCTGCGGTCGCCACCGGACTCGCGGATGACGGGGGCCGACTCGCCCGTGATGGCCGACTCATCCACGGAGGCGATCCCCCAGATGATGTCGCCGTCGCCCGGGATCAGCTCCCCCGCGGCGACGACGACGACGTCTCCGAGGGTGAGGTCAGCCGAGGAGACCTCGACGGTGCTCCCGCGCTCTGCCCCCGGGTCGCCGGCCTGGTCGTAGCCGCCCACCCGGTGAGCCGCGGTGCTGGTCCTGGTCTGCCGGAGGGTCTCGGCCTGCGCCTTGCCCCGCCCCTCGGCGACCGACTCGGCGAGGTTCGCGAAGAGCACCGTCAGCCACAGCCAGACGGCGATGGCGATGGTGAACGAGGCGGGGATCTGCGTACCGCCGGAGTCAGCCGGACCGCCTAGGAAGGGCTCGGCGATCGCGAGCGCCGTCGTGAACGCCGCTCCGACCCACACGATGAACATGACCGGGTTGCGCCATTGCGCTCGAGGGTCGAGCTTGCGGAACGCGCCGGGCAGCGACGCCATGATTGGGATGCTCTGCATGATCAGGAGAGTCCTTCTGCGAGGGGGCCCAGCGCGAGCACTGGGAAGTAGGTGAGGGCCGTGATGAGGACGCTCACGCCGGTGAGCAGCCCGATGAACTGCGGGCGGTGCGTCGGCAGGGTGCCGACGGTGGCCGGCACCTTGTCCTGCGCGGCGAGCGAGCCGGCGAGCGCCAGCACGAACACGATGGGGACGAAGCGGCCGAGCAGCATGACGGTGCCGAGGGCCGTGTTGAGCCATGGCGTGTTCGCGGTCAGGCCGGCGAACGCCGATCCGTTGTTGTTGGCGGCCGAGGTGAAGGCGTAGAGCACCTCGGAGAGGCCGTGCACGCCCGGGTTCCAGATGGACGTCGACTGCACGTCCTCGCGGATGCCCGGGATGGCGAAGCTCAGGGCGACTCCCGTGAGCACGAGGACGGGCGTGACCAGGATGTAGAGGCTCGCGAGCTTGATCTCTCGCGGCCCGATCCGCTTGCCGAGGTACTCAGGGGTGCGCCCGATGAGGAGGCCGGCGATGAACACCGCGATGATCGCCAGCACGAGCATGGCGTACAGGCCGGAGCCGACGCCGCCTGGCGCGATCTCGCCGAGCATCATGTTCAGCATCGGGAGGAGGCCGCCGAAGGCCGTGTAGGAGTCGTGCATGGAGTTGACGGCACCGGTCGACGTGCCCGTGCTCGTGGTGGCGAAGAGCGTCGAGCCGATGATGCCGAAGCGCTGCTCCTTGCCCTCCATCGCTCCCCCCGCGGCCTCGGGCGCTGCGCCGAAGCCCGCGCTCTCGACGGCGGTGAGCACGGCGAACGACACGGTGAAGAGCGTGGCCATGACGGCGAGCACGGCGAGCCCCTGGCGGCGGTCGCCGACCATCCGCCCGAAGGTCCGAGGCAGCGAGAACGGGATCGCGAGCATGAGGACGATCTGCAGCAGGTTCGTCGCAGCGCTCGGGTTCTCGAACGGATGCGCCGAGTTCGCGTTGAAGAAGCCGCCTCCGTTGGTGCCGACGAGCTTGATCGCCTCCTGGGACGCGACGGGGCCACCCGGGATGGACTGTGTTGCCCCGGCGAGCGTCGCGATGTCGGTGAACCCGTTGAAGTTCTGGATGACGCCGCCCGCGAGCAGCGCGAGCGCGGCGATCGTCGACATGGGCAGCAGGACTCGGACGGTGCCCCGCACGAGGTCGACCCAGAAGTTGCCGAGCGTGCCGCTGCGCGTGGCGGCGAGACCGCGCACGAGGGCGATCGCGACGGCCAGGCCGACCGCGGCGGAGACGAAGTTCTGCACGGTGAGCGCCGACAGCTGGACGGTGTAGCCGAGCGTGAGCTCCGGAGAGTACGACTGCCAGTTCGTGTTCGTGACGAACGAGACTGCCGTGTTGAAGGAGAGGGGCTCGGACGGCGCCGGCAGCCCAAGCGAGTAGGGCAGCCACTGCTGCGTGCGCTGCAGGAGGTAGACGAGGAGCACGCCGACCGCGGAGAAGATGAGCACTCCGCGGAGGTACGACTGCCAGGTCTGCGGGGAGGCGGGGTCGACGCCCACGAGCCGGTACGCGGCCCGCTCAAGACGCCAGTCCTTCTCTGAGGTGTAGACCCAGGCGAGGTAGTCGCCGAGGGGGCGGTGGAGTGCCGCGAGGAGGAGCGCGAGAGTCAGGAACGCGAGGGATGCCATGAGCACAGGAGATCCGTCCATCAGAAGCGCTCCGGTTTCAGGAGTGCCACGACGAGATAGACGATGGCGGCGACGCCGAGAGCGACCGCGATGATGTCGAAGACGATCACAGTTTCTCCATCGCCTTGCCGAGCAGGCCGATGGTGGCGAAGAGGGCGAGCACGCCCGCGACGAAGACGACGTCAAGCACTTGGGCTCCGTTCGGAGGTCAGCGGCCGAGCCGAGGCGGCTGGGCTGCACGCCGTGAGGCGCAGTGCTCGATACAACTCCTCTCAAAGCGCCTGCAGGGTCGTCCTAACGGAACCCATACGAGGTGGGTGCCCTTCCTTACAGAACGCCGATGCCGCCTCGCAGCTTGCACCGCGATGATGGGGGCCGGCACCCGACGCGGTGCCGAGGAGGCAGGGCTTTGAGCGATGAACGTACTGGTGATGGGCGCGACGGGATACATCGGCAGCCGAGTCATACCGGTCCTGCTCGACGCGGGCATGGAGGTCACGGCCGGCGCCCGCAAGCCGGGTGACCTCGACGCGTTCTGGTGGGCCGAGCGGGTGCGCCGGGTCGAGCTCGACGTGCTCGATGAGGCCTCCGTCGCGTCAGCGGTGACGGGCGACGTCGACGCCATCCTCTACCTCGTGCACGGCATGGCGAGCGACAACTTCCGCGAGGCGGATCTCGAGGCGGCGCGGCTCGTGCGCGCGGCCGCTGATCGCTCTGGAGTTCGACGCATCGTGTACGTCTCCGGCATCATCCCGCCCGTCGCGGAGGAGGAGCTCTCGGAGCACCTCACTTCGCGCCTCGAGGTCGAGCGCGAGCTCCACGAGGCGGACGCGGTGGTCGTCACCCTGCGAGCCGCCATGGTCCTCGGCGCGAGCTCCACGAGCTTCGAGCTCATGTCGCAGCTCGCCGCGCGGCTGCCCGTGACCGTGGTGCCTGCGTGGATGCAGAGCGACGTCGAGCCCATCGCGGTGGTCGACCTTGCCAGGGCCGTGAGCGGCGCGCTGACTGCCGATGTCTCCACGCGTGCCTACTCCGTCGGCGGCGGCGAGCGACTCCCCTACCCGAGGCTCATCGACCGCTACGCCGACACCGTCGAGAAGCGCCGGCCGCAGGTCATCCTGCCTGGGCTGCCCGAGTCCCTGGTCGCGAGGCTCGCGACACTGATCACCGATGTGCCGTCCTCGACCGTGACGTCGCTCATGGAGAGCCTTCGCGAGGACATGGTCGCCGACGAGGACACGTGGATCGCCGAGCTCCTCCCGGAGGACGCCGAGCGCCCGCTGACCGTCGACGAGGCCCTGCGTCGCTCCGTCGCGCAGCCCGACCTCACCGTTCCCGCGTCGCAGCGAGACCCGATGGGGCGGCTCCCCGGCGACCCCTCCTGGGCGGCGGTTACCGACTGAGCAGCTTCCACGTCGACGGCAGCAGCGCACTGACGGCCGCGATCTTGATGGCATCGCCGATGAGGAACGGCACGACCCCGAGCGCGAGGGCGGTGCCGAGGTCGACGCCGAGCGAGACCGCGAGCCACGGCACGCCGGCCGCGTAGACGAGGAGGGTGCCGAGCACCGAGGCGCCGACTGTGGACGCGATGTGGCGGTCGGCGCGGCGACGGGCAAGCGCACCGACGGCGACGGCGGCCAGCACGTAGCCGATGATGTAGCCGAACGAAGGGAACAGCACGCCGGAGGCCCCGTCGGCGAAGATGGGTGCGCCGAGAGCTCCGAGCGCAAGGTACAGGCCGGCGCTCGCCGCGGCCCGTGCGGGGCCGAGGGATGCGCCGGTCAGCAGCACCGCGAAGGTCGCGAGCGAGACGGGCACTGGCGTGAACGGCAGCGGGACGACGATGAAGCCGGCCGCAATGAGGAACAGCGTGCCGCCGAGCACGAGCGCGACGTTGAGGAGCTGAACTTCGGCACGGGTACGGGCGCTGACCCCACGGCCAGAACCGGCCCCGGCCACGAGGTCGGCGAGTACGCGGGGCACGGCGCCGTTGGCGGGACGCCCGGCAGCTGTGGTCGATTCGGTGCTCATAGGGGGTAGGACCTTTCTCTCGAATCTCCTGAACAGTGTTCAGTGAACAGTGTTCAGTAGATTAGCGCCATGACACCCCGTGGTCCAGCCGAAGGCGCCTCACGTGACGCCGCACGCACACCCGCGAGCAGCCACGAGAAGCTCAGCCGCACCGAGATCGTCACCACGGCCCTCGAGGTACTGGACGAGCACGGCCTGCCGAACCTCTCCATGCGGCGCATCAGCGACTACCTCGAGGTGCAGCCGAGCGCGCTCTACTGGCACTTCCCCAACAAGCAGTCGCTGCTCGCGGCCGTGAGCGACCGCATCCTGCGCTCACTCACCACCGAGACGTGGCTCTTCCCGGGCAAAGGAGTCGAGCCCGGAACACAGCAGACCCGTACCCTCGCACTGCAGCTTCGCACCGCGCTCCTCTCGCGCAGGGACGGCGCCGAACTCGTCTCGAGTTCGTTCGCGCTCGGCCTGCTGAGTGTCGACCTGGTGCGGATGACCTCCGGCGCGGCCCGGAGCGACTTCACCCTCGAGGGCGCGGGCAGTCGCACGTGCGCCGAAGCGGTCGTGCACTACACGATCGGGCAGGCCTTCCACGAGCAGCAGCGGACCCACGCCGCGGAGGTCGGCGCCCTCCAGGCTCACACCCAGGACCCACTCGAGCCCAAGGATCCCACCGAGCGCTTCACGGCGGGCCTCGACCTGATCCTCGCCGGAGCCGCGGCGCTCGCGAAGGACGAGACGAGCACCGCCCTCTAGGCGAAGTCGACGTGCTGCAGCACCCACGTGTGCATCGCGACAGCCGCCGCCGCTGACGCGTTGATCGAGCGAGTCGAGCCGAACTGCGAGATCTCCAGCACAGCATCCGACACCTCGACAGCCTCCGCCGACACCCCTGGGCCCTCCTGACCGAACAGCAGCACGCACCGCTCCGGCAGCTCGTAGGTCTCGATGGGCACGCAGCCGGGCACGTTGTCGATGGCGAGCACGGGCATACCCTCGCTTCTCGCCCAGGCGATGAACGCCTCGACCGTCTCGTGGTGCACGACGTGCTGGTACCGATCAGTGACCATGGCACCCCGCTTGTTCCAGCGGCGCTTGCCGACGATATGCACTGTGTCGGCGGCGAACGCGTTCGCGCTGCGCACGATCGAGCCGATGTTCATGTCGTGCTGCCAGTTCTCGATCGCGACGTGGAACGCGTGACGCTTCGTGTCGAGGTCGGCGACGATCGCATCCATCGACCAGTACCGATAGCGGTCGATCACGTTCCTGCGGTCGCCGTGCTCGAGCAGCTCCGCGTCGAACCACGGCCCCTCGGGCCATTCCTCGCGCCCACCAGGCCAGGGGCCGACCCCGTGAGGGGCGTCGTCTTCGCTGCCGAACTGCTGCTGTTCACTCACCGCAACAGCCTAGGCGCGCCGAGCTCGCAGCGGCGAACGTGGCGTACACTCCACTTAGAGTCGAACTGACCTTAAGTAGGCGCCGTTCCGGCGACACCACCAGCAGAGAAGAGAGCAGCGGATGACCGCCACCAACGCGACCCTCGCCGTCTCCACGGTGATCTTCGCGCTGCGCCCTTCCCCGCCCTCGTCGCACCGGGCGCCAGCGCCCACGATCTGGGTCCCGCTCGTGCGCCGTCAGCGCCAGCCGTTCATCGACCTCCTCGCCCTCCCAGGCGGACCGCTCGGCGACGAAGACCTCGGCGCCGCCGCCTCGCGCACCCTCTTCGAGACGATGCGCCTCGCGCCCAAGTACCTCGAGCAGCTCTACGCCTTCGGCGACGCCGACCGCGTCTTCGGCAACGACCCCCGCGTCGTCTCCGTCGTCTACTGGGCGCTCGTGGGCGGCGAGGAGGCGAGCTCCGCCCGCCTCGGAGACAACGTGCGCTGGCACCCCATCGACGACCTCCCGCCCCTCGCCTTCGACCACCGGCGCATCATCGACTACGCCCTCTGGCGGCTCAGGAACAAGGTCGAGTACAGCTCGATCGCGCACAGCTTCCTCGGCGAATCGTTCACCCTCGCCCAGCTGCGGGAGGTCTACGAGGCAGTGCTCGGCAGACCGCTCGACGCCGCCAACTTCCGCCGCGACATGCTCGCCTCGAAGTCCCTCACCGAGACCGGAGAGACCCTCGCCGGCACCCGGCACCGACCCCCGAAGCTCTACCGGTACAACGAGGCTTCCGCCCCGGCCCGCGAGAGCACCCCCGCGAAGAAAGACGCAAGCCATGACCACGACCGCCTCAGTGCACACCACGATCACGCGCATCCAGAACGGCAAGCAGGCGGGCGAGAGCTGCTCGCCGGAGCTCGTGAAGTCCCCGTGGGTGTTCGACCTGCAAGTGCCGTCCTACGGGCCTGGGGCGTCAATGGCCGACCGGCTTCCGCCCGCGGCGCCCAGGCAGGAACTCCTGCCGGAGGAGTACCGGACCGCGAGTGACGAGGAGATCCACGACCGCATCCTCGCTGCCAAGGCCACGCTCGGCGACCGAGTCGTGACCCTCGGCCACTTCTACCAGCGAGACGAGGTCGTGCAGTACGCCGACTTCATCGGCGACTCCTTCCAGCTCGCGAACGCCGCCAAGGCCAAGCCGGAGGCAGAAGCCATCGTGTTCTGCGGCGTGCACTTCATGGCGGAGACCGCCGACATCGTGTCGGCACCGGAGCAGGCCGTCATCCTCCCGAACCTCGCGGCCGGATGCTCCATGGCCGACATGGCCGACAGCGACTCCGTCGAAGAGTGCTGGGAGCAGCTCACCGAGCTCTACGGCACGGAGCCGGACGCCAGCGGCCGCGTGCCCGTCATCCCCGTCACCTACATGAACTCCTCCGCCGAGCTCAAGGCGTTCTGCGGCCGCAACGGCGGTATCGTCTGCACCTCCTCGAACGCCGAGACGGTGCTCACGTGGGCCTTCGAGCGCGGCCAGCGGGTGCTCTTCTTCCCCGACCAGCACCTCGGCCGCAACACCGCGAAGGCCATGGGCGTGCCCACCTCGGAGATGCCGCTGTGGAACTCGCGCCGCCCCCTCGGCGGGCAGACCCCTGAGTCGCTCGACGCCGCCAAGGTGATCCTGTGGAACGGCTTCTGCTCCGTCCACAAGCGCTTCACCGTCGCGCAGATCGAGAAGGCCCGCGCCGAGTACCCCGAGGTGCGCGTCATCGTGCACCCCGAGTGCCCCATGGCGATCGTCGACGCCGCCGACGAGTTCGGCTCCACCGACTACATCACGAAGGCCATCGCGGCCGCCCCAGACGGGTCGGTGTTCGCGATCGGCACCGAGATCAACCTCGTGCAGCGCCTCGCCGCCGAGTACCCCCAGCACACCATCTTCTGCCTCGACCCCGTCGTGTGCCCCTGCTCGACGATGTACCGCATCCACCCCAGCTACATCGCCTGGGTGCTCGAGGGGCTCGTCGCGGGCGAGGTGCGCAACCAGATCAGCGTCCCCGCACACATCGCCGAGCCCGCCAGGGTCGCCGTCGAGCGGATGCTCGCGGCAAGGCCAGACACCACGATGGCGTCCTGACATGGCCCACGAGACCGGGCCCCTGCGGGTCCTCGTCATCGGGAGCGGCATCGCCGGCCTGACCGCCGCCCTCGCCGCCTGCGCAGACGGCCACGACGTGAGCGTCGTCACGAAGTCGACACTCGATGACACCGCCACGTCCCACGCCCAGGGCGGCATCGCGGCGGTACTCGGCACCGGCACCGGCACCGGCACCGAGCGTGACGGCGACGACAGCGTCGAGTCGCACGTCCGCGACACCGTCGCGGCCGGTGCCGGCCTCGGCGACCGGCGCGCCATCGAGGTGCTCTGCCGTTCCGCGGAGGCGCGCATCCTCGAGCTGATCGCGCTCGGCACCCGCTTCGACCGGGAACCCGCCGGCGCGCTCGCCCGGGGCCTGGAGGCCGCGCATTCGCACGCCCGCATCCTGCACGCGTTCGGCGATGCCACGGGGCGCGAGATCCAGCGCGCGCTCAGCGCAGCAGTCCGATCAGCGGCCGCGCACGGCGAGCTCCGGCTGCTCGAGCACACGTTCCTCGCCGACGTCGCGGTGCGCGGCGGGCGTGCCGTCGGCGCGCGGCTCCTCAGCCCCGAGGCGCCGACGCCCCGCTTCCACTTCGCCGATGCCGTCGTCCTCGCGACGGGCGGCATTGGCCAGCTCTTCGCCCACACCAGCAACCCCGCTGTCGCGACCGGCGACGGCATCGTCGCCGCAGCCAGGGCCGGCGCACAGCTCGCGGACCTGGAGTTCGTGCAGTTCCATCCGACGGTGCTCGCCGGTTCCGGCGGCGCGCTCATCTCGGAAGCCGTGCGCGGGGAGGGAGCCGTGCTGCTGAACGAGGCGGGCGAGCGGTTCCTCCTCGGCGTGCATCCCGACGCGGAGCTCGCCCCACGCGACATCGTGGCGCGGGGCATCGCCGACGAGATGGCGAAGCAGGACGGCCGCCCCGTCCGCCTCGACGCGAGGCACCTCGGGCGGGAGTTCCTCGAGCGCCGATTCCCGAGCATCACTGCGCGCATCGACGCGAGCGGGCTCGACTGGTCGCGCGAGACGGTCCCCGTGACGCCGGCCGCCCACTACCTGATGGGCGGGGTCGTGACCGACCTCTCCGGGCGCACGAGCATCCCCGGGCTGTTCGCCGCCGGGGAGACCGCCCGCACCGGCGTGCACGGCGCCAACCGGCTCGCGTCGAACTCGCTCCTCGAGGGTGCCGTGTTCGGGCGCCGCATCGCGGAGGCGATCGACCACGACGCCGAAGCGCGATCCCTCGCCTCGGCTCCTGCCCCCGTTGCCGCCGCCGCTGACCAACTTTCGTGCGAATCTGCCCAAGCAGGGCTGGTTCAACCGCTTTCTCGCCAGAATCGCACTCATGTTGGACAGGCGACGTCGCGCGACGACGCTCCGGCCTTCTCGCGCGGGGCGCTGCAGGAGCTCATGTGGACGCACGCGGGGCTGCACCGCAGCGGTCCGGCGCTCGAAGACGCCAAGCGCACGCTCGACGCGTGGGCCGAGGCACGGCCAGCAGACGGGGCTTCCTCCAGCGTCCGCGACCGCGAGGACACGAACCTGCTCCTCCTCGCCCGGCTCACGGTGGCCGCGGCGCTCGCGCGCACCGAGTCGGTGGGCGCGCACTTCCGATCCGACGAGCATCCGGCGGCAGGTGCGGCGTCCCAGCCCGCGTCGCCGCACGCACTCCCCCGCTCGCTCCCCCTCCGACAGAAGGCGATGGCGCACTGATGCTGACTCCTGCCCACATCACGACCGCCGTCAGCGCTGCGCTGACCGAAGACGCCCCGTGGGGTGACATTACGGTGCACGCGCTCATCCCCGTCGAGGCGACCGCGAGCGCGACGCTCGTCGCCCGCGAGGCGGGGGTGCTCTCGGGCATCGACGTGTTCGCGGCGGCGTTCCGGCTGACGGATGCCGAGGTCCTCGTCGATCTGCACGCCGACGATGGCGAGGCGTTCGTGGCCGGGGATGTGCTGGCGACGGTGACGGGTCCCGCCGGGTCGGTGCTGACGGCCGAGCGGGTCGCGTTGAACTTCACGCAGCGGATGAGCGGCATCGCGAGCCTCACCCGGAGCTACGTCGAGGCCGTCGCCCACACCTCGGCTCGCATCACGGACACCCGCAAGACGACGCCAGGGCTCAGGGCCTTCGAGCGGCACGCCGTCGCGAGCGGGGGCGGCCGGAACCATCGCTTCTCGTTGTCCGATGCCGTCATGGCCAAGGACAACCACCTGGCGGTGCTGCTCCAGCAGTCCGGCCTTGGGGTCACGGCTGCGCTCCTCGCAGCGCGCGCGAGGCTGGGCCACACGACGCACGTCGAGGTGGAGGTCGATCGGC
Source organism: Pseudoclavibacter sp. 8L (assembly GCF_902506465.1). Classification (NCBI taxonomy): domain Bacteria; kingdom Bacillati; phylum Actinomycetota; class Actinomycetes; order Micrococcales; family Microbacteriaceae; genus Pseudoclavibacter; species Pseudoclavibacter sp. 8L. The sequence continues at coordinate 538,578 of NZ_LR733185.1, forward strand.
TCGACCAGATCGCGGCGGTGCTCGACGCGGGCGTGGATACGATCATGCTCGACAACTTCTCGCTCGCCGAGCTGCGCGAGGGCGTCGCCCTCATCGCCGGTCGGGCGGTCGTGGAGGCGAGCGGCGGGGTGAGCCTCGATACGGTCGCAGCGATCGCGGAGACCGGTGTCGACGTCATCTCCGTCGGCGCGCTCACCCACAGCGCGCGGGCCATCGACCTGGGTCTCGACATGTCGCTCGAGGTCGGGCCCGTGTCCGACACCGATGACTGAGCCCGATGACTGAGGCGGGTGCCTGACGTGCTGCACCTCGACGCCGCGGCGACCTCGCCGGTTCGCGAGGAGGCGCTCGCCGCCGCCTGGCCGTTCCTGACGGCGTCGTTCGGCAACCCGTCGAGCACGCATGGGCTCGGCGAGGAGGCGTCTGCGGCGCTAGCCGACGCTAGGAAGAGCGTCGCGGCCGTGCTCGGCTGCCGCGCCACCGAGATCGTGTTCACCTCGGGCGGCACCGAGGCGAACAATCTGGCGGTCAAGGGCCTCGCGCTCGGCGACCCGCGCGGACGGCACGTCGTGACGAGCCGCCTCGAGCACGAGTCGGTGCTCGCCTCCGTCGACGCACTGGTGCGGCTCCACGGCTTCGAGGTGTCGTTCGTCGACGTGGATGCCCGCGGCACGGTCAGCGCGGAGTCGCTCGCCGCTGCCCTCCGCGACGACACGACGCTCGTCTCGCTCTCGACAGCGAACAACGAGGTCGGCACGGTGCAGGACATCGCCGCTCTCACCGTCGTGGCCCATGCGCGCGGGGTGCCGTTCCACACGGACGCCATCCAGGCGGCGGGCACCCTCGACATCTCGATGTCGTCGACCGGCGTGGATGCGCTCAGCGTGTCCGGCCATAAGTTCGGGGCCCCGAAGGGGGTCGGGGCCCTCGCGGTGCGGTCGAGGCTGCCGCTCGAGCCACTCATCCACGGTGGCGGCCAGGAGCGAGGGCGTCGCTCTGGGACGGAGAACGTGGCCTTCGCGGTGGCGTTCGCGGTCGCGCTGCGGCTCGCCGACGAGGAGCGGCGCTCGGGCGAGCTCGACGCCCTCAGCGCCCTCAGCGCCAGAGACGCCTTCGTCGCCGCGGTGCTGGGGTCGATCCCGGGCGCGCGGCTCACAGGCCACGCATCCGCTCGCCTCCCCAGGCACGCGTCGCTCATCATCCCAGGCATCAACGGCGAGACGGTGCTGCTCGAGCTCGAGCAGCACGGTGTGCTCGCCTCGGCTGGCGCGGCCTGCGCCGCCGGCCACGACGAGCCGTCGCACGTGCTGCTCGCCCTCGGCATCTCGGAGGACGACGCGCGGACGGCCCTCCGGTTCACGTGGGGAGCGTCCACGACCGCAGATGAGCTCCGTGGTGTCGCGGACGCTCTCCTCGAGTCGGTCGCGCGGGTCTCGATCGGCTAGCGCCTGCGCTTCGGGGCGCCCGAGAGGAGCCTCGAGCCGTCCTTCGTGAGCTTCCGGTACTCGACCCCCTCTGGGCCGAGTCGCCTCCGCATGGTGCGCAGCGCATCCACCGACGCGTCGACCGTCACGACCCTGCGCCCGCACTCGCGCGCCACCGCCGCCGTCGTGCCGGAGCCGCCGAAGAAGTCGGCGACCCAGTCGCCCTCCCGGCTGGATGCGCGGATCATGCGCCGCAGCAGCCCCGCCGGCTTCTGCGTCGCGTAGCCGGTGCGCTCCTTGCCGGTCGGGGAGACGATCGTGTGCCACCAGACGTCCGTCGGCAGCTTGCCCCGCGCCCGCTTCGCCTCGGTGACAAGTCCGGGCGCCATGTACGGCTCGCGGTCGACCTCGGCGGCATCGAAGTGGTACTTCTTCGGGTCCTTGACGTAGACGAGGATCGTGTCGTGCTTCGCCGGCCACCGCTTCGACGTGCGCGCCCCGTAGTCGTACGCCCAGATGATCTCGTTGAGGAACTTGTCGCGCCCCACGAGCGCGTCGAGGACAACCTTCGCGTAATGCGATTCCCGGTAGTCGAGGTGCAGGTACAGGGTGCCCGTCTCGTCGAGCAGCCGCCAGGCCTCCACGAGGCGCGGCTCGAGGAAGCCCCAGTAGTCGGCGAACTCGTCGTTGAACGCCGAGAGCTCCCCGAGGGTGTGCTCGTAGCTGCGCCCCTGGAACCCCGTGCGGGTGAGCGGCGTGGATGCTGGGGCCGCCTCATCCGATTCGGCGGGCGCGGCGTCGTGCGCGAGCGCTTCCCCGAGCTCGGCGGCTTCGACGGACTCCTGCACGGGCGACTGCCGTTTTACCTTCACCGACTGCCGTTTCTGCTGCTTGCCGGTGTTGAAGGGCGGGTCGAGGTAGATCACCTGGAAGGTGCCGTCGGGGAGGCGGCGCATGGCGTCGAGGTTGTCGCCGTGCACGACGAGGTCGGGTCCGGCGGCGTTCCACAGCGAGGTCACCCGTCGAGATTAACGCGCCGAGCGGGTCGGATCGTGCACACTCGTCCGTATCCGCCCGCAGGCTAGGGTTTTGCCATGACGGTGAACTTCGACGACGGTCGCACCATGAAGCAGCGGATGCTCGCAGGCGAGCTGTACCACGCGGACGACCCGGAGCTGCTGGCGGGGGCGGAGCGCGCCGTTCGGCTGCAGGCCGAGTACAACGCGGCGTTCCCCGTCGATGCGGAGCGCGCGTCCGGGATCCTCGCCGAGCTCATCGGCAGTCTGGGCGCGAACGTCGCCGTGAAGGCGCCCCTGTTCGTCGACTACGGCTCCAACATCACGATCGGCGACGGCACCTTCGTCAACGTGGGTCTCGTGGCGCTCGACGTCACCCCGATCACGATCGGTGCGAGCTGCCAGATCGGGCCGAACGTGCAGCTGCTGACGCCGACGCATCCACTCGACCCCGAGCCCCGTCGCGCCGGCTACGAGGCGGGCGCGCCCATCACGCTGGGCGACAACGTGTGGCTGGGCGGCGGCGTCATCGTCTGCCCCGGCGTGACGATCGGCGAGAACACGGTCGTGGGCGCTGGCGCCGTCGTCACGAAGGACCTGCCCGCGAATGTCGTCGCCGTGGGCAACCCGGCACGCGTCATCCGCTCCCTCGACTGACCGAACCTCACGGAGCATCCATCATGGCTTCACGCAGCTACGCACGCGGCACCACGGAGTTCGACCGTGGGCTGACGTTCTTCGACGCGGTCTACGCGGTCGCCATCACCCTGCTCGTCGTCGATATCGTGCCGCCAACGGCAGACCACTGGGCGAGCTGGGATGCGCTCGCCGGCTCCGGCGTGCTCGACCAGCTCCTCGCCTTCGCGATCAGCTTCTTCGTCATCGCGAACTTCTGGAAGGTCAACCACCGCCTCATGGGCGAGGTGTCGGCGCTCGACGGCCCGCTGCTCAACACCAACATCGTGGCGATGTTCTTCATCGTGCTGCTGCCGTTCAGCACCGCGTCGATGAGCGAGGCGACCCTCGACGCGCAGCCCCTGCCCGTCGTGCTCTACGCCGTCAACATCATCTGCGCGTCGCTCGCGCAGCACGTCATCTGGGTCGTGGCCGTGCACCGCGGGCTCACGGAGCCGTCGCGGGCGGCGCGCCGCCGGTCCGCGTTCACGTTCGTCGTGCCGGCCGTGTTCGCCCTGTCGATCCCGGTCGCGTTCCTCCTCGGCCCGGACCCTGCGCGCTACACCTGGCTGCTGCTGCTCCTCACGGGCCCCGTCACGTCGGCCATCCAGAAGCGGATGGCCGCGCGCGACGGCGAGGAGCCGGGAGACGCCTAGCCCTGCGGCACGTACGCGTTCGTGAACGCGTCACCGTCCAGCGGCTTCTCGAGCAGGTCCTGATCGCTCATGAACGTCGCCATCGTGGCCCACACGTCGGCGTCGTTCGTGAAGAGCGGCTGCCCCTCCTGCGCGGACAGGAACGGGATGGTCGCCTCGAGTGTCGCGAGCGCGTCGCTCTTCGCCTCGTCCGTGTAGAGGGTCGGGATGTACTCGGCGGCGATGTCGATCGACTCCTCCGGGTTGTCGATCACGTCCTGCGTGGCCAGGGCGAGGGCCTCGAGCACGGGGGTGATCGACGCATCGTCGCCCTCGATGATCGAGTCGGCGACCCCCAGCGACGGGCCGACGAGGGTCGGCGCATCCGCCGGCGCGATCTCGATCGTGCGAACCGGGAAGCCCGCCTTCTCGAACTGCACGGCATCGTTGTTGATGTAGCCCATGACCCCATCGACCGCGCCCGTCGTGAGCGCCGCCTGCTGCGTGTAGCCGATGTACTCGATCTTCACGTCATCCGCCGTCAGCCCGTTGCTCTGCAGCAGCGACAGCAGCGCGAAGTACGTCTGCCCGTAGGGGCCGGGCGTGCCGATGGTCTTGCCGCGTGCATCCTCGGCCGTCGTGATGTCGGAGTCCTCCGGCACGATGAGCGTCGCCGGGTACGTGTTGTAGAGCGTCGCCACCGAGGTGACGGGGATATCGGCCGCCCGCGCCTGCGTGATCTCGTCGCCGCCCGCGTACACGAAGTCCTCCGTGCCGTTCGCGAGCGCACCGAACAGGTCCTCGCCCTCGCCGTGGTGGCGCAGCTCCACGTTGACGCCCTTGTCGTCGAAGTAGCCCTTCGCCTCGGCCACGTAGAACGGCACGAACTGGATGTTCGGGGTGTACGTGAGGCCGATGGTCACGTCGCCCGCGGCCGCGGCGGGCGCCTCCGCGCCGTTGCCGTCTGCCGAGGGGGAGCATCCGGCGAGCACGGCCACGGCTGCCACGGCGCCGGCCGCGATGACGGAGCGCACGGCCCGCGAGCGGAAGCCCGCGGTGGTTGGACGAGTGTTCATGGGCGTCTCCAGATCGAGAGAGGTGCGGTGGGAGGTCAGGCGGGTGTGAGGTCAGGCAGGAAGCGGTTCGTCGGCGAGCACGCGGGCGCGCCGCCTCGACTTGGGTTCGTCGTCGTTCCAGGTCACGGCGTTCTGGAACAGCCGCATGAGGATGTACAGGGCGACCGCGAGGAGCACGAGCATGAGCAGCGTGGAGAAGATGCCGGGGATGTCGTTGGCGTCGCGGTTGAGGGTGAGGAGCATGCCGAGCCCCCGGCCGCCCATCGTGAACTCGCCGACGACGGCGCCCGTGATGGACAGCGTCACGCCGGCGCGGATGCCGGCGAGCACGCTCGGCAGGGCGAGCGGCCCCTCGACCCACCACAGCAGCTGGTACCAGTTGGCGCCGTCGATGCGTGCGGCCTCGATGACGTCCTGCGGGAGCTGCCGCACGCCGAGCACGGTCGTGACGATCATCGGGAAGAACGACATGATCGCGCAGAGCACGACCGTCGGGGCGAGACCGTAGCCGATCCACAGCACGAGCAGCGGCGCGAGGGCGATGGCAGGGACGGCCTGCGACGCGGCGACGTACGGGGTGATCGCGACATCGACCCACGGAAGACGCGCGATGAGGTAGCCGAGCGGTACGGCCACGAGGATCGCGAGGAGACTGCCGAGCAGGGCCGCCGACAGCGTCACCCACGCGTGGCCCAGCATCGGGCCCTTCGTCACGTCGAGCCAGAAGCGCTCGGCGAGCTGGCCGGGGGCGGGGAGGAACTGCGGCGAGATGAGTCCGGCCGCCGTGACGAGCCACCACACGGCGAGCACACCGATCGCCACCGTGATCGGTGCGAGGAAGCGTGCTGACGTCGTGTTCATCTACCCGGCTTTCGTGGAAAGCTCCGGGGATGACGAGGCGCGTGGAGGTCGCCGAACTGGTCGGCGGATTCCACGAGCTGACGGTACGCCGAGGCGTGCCGTCACGTGCGCCTCCCTTCCGGACTTTCACCGTCGGTTCCGGAATTTCACCAGATCAGCCACTCCCTTGCGGGAGCAGGTCGCGGACTATAACCGCCGGCTCGGAATTACACCGACCCCGGAGCACGTGGACTCTGTCGCCAGAATACGACACGCCCCCGTGATGCGCGACATCGTGACGCTCCGCGACGAGCGAACAGCTCCAGGGAATGCCTGGATAGCAGCGCCGTCGCCCTTGCCACCGTCATCTCGGGATGGTCTGCACGCACGCGGATGGCTTGCAACACATCCCGAGGCGCGAAAGCCATCTCGAGACTCGGCTATCCGGCGGCGGCCTGCGCCTCCGCGGTCTTCTTCGCGCTGCGGAGCTCGCTGGCGATCGCCGCAGCTGCGATGGGCTTCGCGAGGCCGAGGCGCTCGGCGATGCCGCCGGCATCGAACTCCGCATCCACCGTCACGCGGGTGCTGGCCGGGGTGATCTCGTCAGTGCGCACCTCGGCGGCGAAGGACGCACGGCCCTCGACCGATTCCCAGCGCAGGCGCTTGCCCGGCTCGTTGACGACGACCTTCGCGTCGATCGAGCGTCGCTGCCCGACGAGCTCGACGTCCCACCTGATGAGGTCAGGGCCGAGCACCTCGACGTGCTTCACGATGCTGAGGACGCTCGGGAGCGACTCCGGCTCGGCGTAGAGGTTGAAGAGCACGTCGACGGGCACATCGATGTCGATGGATTCACTCACGAAGGTCATGCGATGAGCGTAGCCGTCGCACGCTACCGGTTCGCCGCGAGCGAGCCGGTCGTGGATGCCCCCGGCGTGGAGGCGAAGCAGCGGTAGCCGCGCAGCCCCGCGTCCCAGTCCGCCTGGTTCAGGGGGTAGCTGGCCTCGATGACGAGCCCGGGCACAGCCGCGGCCGCGGCGGTGTCGAGGACGTCGCTCGCCTGGCACGTGATCTGGGCGCGGTCCCTGAGCGCCGCCTCACCCGGATACTCGGCGTCTGCGGAGAACGTCGTCGCCTCGACGTCGGCGAGCAGCTGCCCCGAGTGCTCGGCGTCGCAGTCGACGACATCGAACCTGGGCTCCCAGGGCGAGACGTAGTCGCGGATGCACTGGCCCGGCTCGAGCAGCGACGCGTCGATGCCCGCGAGCGGCACCTCGCTGAGCGCGGGCCCGGCCGTCTCCGCCGGCGGGACCTGCCCGTCGCCGAACGGCTGGAGCCAGACTCCGAGCGCGGCCCCACCGAGGAGGAGGACCCCGATCAGCGCTGCGAGGACGCCGCGGTTGCGGCGCTTCGCGGCGCGCTCCACCTGCTGGTCGCGCGCTTCAGGCTGCTCGCGCGCGTCAGGCCTGGGGGTCGCTGCCACGGGGAGTGCCTAGGCGAGGCCCAGGTCTCCGAGGCCGATCGCGGCGCGGTACGGATAGCCGGCGGCTTCGATGACGCCCTGCGCTTCCGTGGCACGGTCGACGATGACGGCGACGCCGACGACCTTCGCTCCGACCTTCTCAAGGGCTTCGATGGCCTTGAGCGGCGAGCCGCCCGTGGTGGACGTGTCCTCGAGCACGACGACCCGCTTGCCTTCCAGGTCCGGCCCTTCCACCTGGCGGCCGCGGCCGTGGTCCTTCGGCTCCTTGCGCACGACGAACGCGTCGACGATCTTGCCCTGCGCGAGCCCCTGGTGCATGACGGCGCTCGCGAGCGGGTCTGCACCCATCGTGAGGCCGCCGACTGCATCCACCGGCGCACCCGTGAGGGTCTCGAACTCCTCGATGACCTCGAGCAGCACGCGGCCGATGAGCGGCGAGGCGCGGTGGTCGAGGCTCAACTTGCGGAGGTCGATGTAGTACGTCGCCTTCTTCCCGCTCGTGAGGGTGAAGTCGCCGTGGAACACGGCTTCGTCGCGGATGAGTTCGATGAGGGCGTCGCGGTCTGTCGTCACGGTCCTCAAGCCTAATCGCCCGAGGGGCAGGTCACCGCGCTGAGAGCGAGTCCGCTGCGATGGCGTCGGCGATCGTGGCCCACGGATGCGCGCGACGCCACTCCCGCAGGGCGGCTCCCGTCGGCAGCCCGTGTTCGTCGCGGCTCGCGGTCACACCGCCGCCACCGGAGGACGCGGGCCGGTGGTCGCCTGCCCCGCACGACGTGGTCGGGTCGAGTTCGCTGGTCTTCGTCACGGTGTTCGTCTTCATCACGCCTCCTCCGGCCAGCGCCTCGCTGGCCTTCGTTGTCTCGGGATGCTTCCGGTCCTGCGCGTCGAGCTGTGCTGCGTTTCGAGCTGCCGCCAGCCCATCAAGGCCCTCGGCCCGCTGTCAAGCGCACAGGACTTTCGATGGACGGGATTCACCCGATCCCGCGACTCCCAGCGAACTCTGCGAACCCTGCGATGGCGGCGATCCCGTCGCCTCCAAAGCCGCCGAGCGCGCGCACACTGTGAGATCGCCGAGACACCGAGACCCGGCCACCGAATGAGCGGTGGCCGGGTCTCGGCGTTCGGTGGAGTTGTCACCCTCCTCGCTGAATCAGCGGCTGAGGAACTCCAGCACGACCCGGTTCCACTCGTCGACGTGACTCACGTTGACGCCGTGGGGCGCATCCGCCACGACGTGCAGCTCGGAGCCGGCGACGGCCTCGTTCGTACGAGCTCCGGACCCCTCGAAGGGCACGGTCGCGTCGCTGTCGCCGTGGATGACAAGCGTCGGCACCTTCACGGCCTGCAGGTCGTCGCGGAAGTCGGTGCTCGCGAACGCCGCCATGGCCTGCAGGGCGGCGGGCTTGAACGCCTGCTTGGTCAGCTCGATGGCAGCCTGGCGCTCCTGCTCGGAGACGACGAGCTTGTCGTCGACCGAGTAGAACGTGGTGATGAAGCCGTCGTAGAACGTCTCCTGGTTGGCGGTGAGCGCGGCCGTCATCTTGGCGGCCTCTCCAGCCTCGAGGGGGCCGTCCGGGTTGCCGGCGGTCTTCAGCAGGTACGGCGGGACAGCGGATGCGAAGACGACGCTGTGCACGCGCTCGTCGCCGAATTTCGCGAGGTAGCGGGCTACTTCGCCGCCGCCCATGGAGAAGCCGACGAGGGTGACCTCGCGGAGGTCGAGGGCCTCGAGCACCGACTGCAGGTCGTCGGCGAAGCTGTCGTAGCTGTACCCCGTGAGGGGCTTGTCGCTGCGGCCGAAGCCACGGCGGTCGTAGGTCACGACGCGGTGGCCGGCGGCCTCGAAGGCCGGCACCTGGTGGTTCCAGGCTTCGCCGGAAAGCGGCCAGCCGTGGATGAGGACAACGGGGCGACCGGTTCCACCCGTGTCGTCGACGTGGAGCTTCGTGTCCGCGAGCAGGCCGTGGTGTGCGGTGATCTCAGTCATTGCGGTGCCTTCCCGCGCCGCGACTTGCGACGCATCTGCAATCATTCGGAACCGGGCTCCGCATCGGATCGGTGGCTCGGAGGCAACGCTCAGACGTCGATCGTGAAGGCGAGGAGCTGGAACGGCGGCCGCCCGTCGCCGGGGTCGACCGTGCGCACGCGCGACTCGAGGATCGAGAAGCCGAGCCGCTCGTAGAGGCGGTGCGCTCGCACCATCTGCGGTCCGCTGTTCATGACCACGCGCCGCAGCCCGCGTCGTCGCGCGAGCTCGATGACGAGCTTCGTGAGGATCGCGCCGACCCCGCGCCCGCGAGCGCCGGGGTCGACGGCGAGCAGCCGGAAGTCGAGCTCCTCGTCGCTCTCGGGCAGCGTGGTGAGGTGCTCCCCCGGCTTCGGCGTCACGACGGATCCGAGCAGCTCCCCGCTCAGTGCATCCACGGCGACCCACACCTGATTGGCTTCGGCGCGCTCGGCGACGGAGACGATGTCGTCGCGGTAGTGGCCCGAGATCGTGTACTCGAGTTCGTAGGCGCGCAGCGAGAGGGCCGAGACGGCGTCGATCTCGTTCGGCCGCACGAGCCGCACCACGACGCCGGGGGCGAGCTGCAACGGCAGCCGGTAGTCGATGTGTGGGATGCGGGACGCGTCGGCGACCGCCTCCGTGTCGCTCGCGTCGTCGGCCCCGTTGGTGCGCCGATACCCCAGGCCCTCGTAGAGGGCCTGCGCGGCGAGGTTCTTGCCTCCCGTGTCGAGCACGAGCGCGGATGCGCCCCACCCGAGCGCCGTCTCGCTCGCCGCCTGCATGAGGCGTTTCGCGATGCCGAGCCGCTGCGCGGTGGGTGAGACGGCGAGGAGGCGCACCTCCGCTTCGTCACCCGTGGCGAGGCGCGATGGGCCCGTGCCGGCGCGCGCGATGCTGAGCGTGCCCACGATCTCGGCGCCGCCGCGATCGCCGGGACTGCCGCGTTCGGCGACGAGCACGGCACCGGCGGCGGCTCGCCCCTCGACGTCGCGCACGAAGCGTCGGCGCTCTTCGCCGACCTGCAGGTGCCCGTATGGCCCAGCGGCGAACGCCGCCTCGCTGACACGGACGACCTCGGGCCAGTCCGCGGGCACCGCCTCGCGGACGCGGAGCACCGCGGGCTCTGCGGGCCTTGCGGGCTCTGGCCCGGCCGACACCGCCTGCGTCGGCACGGGTGCGGTCTGCGTCATGCGGCGGATGCCCCGACCAGCTCTTCGCTCCAGAGCGTCGTGGGGAACTCCTCGCGGAGCGCTGGGATGACAGCAGTGGCGAAGTACTCCAGCTGGTCGAGCTGCTGCTCGTGCGGGAGCGTGGTGGGGAGGCTGATCGACTGCAGGTCGTGGTCGAAGGCGGCGTGGAAGCGGCCGATCTTGTCGATCACCTGCTGCGGGCTTCCGACGAGTGCCGGCCCCTCGGCGATGGCGTGGTCGATGTCGCGGAACACGGAGTTGTTGCCTGGCACGTTGGTGGCGGCGACGAGGGCCTCGTAGACCGGACCGTACTGCTCCTTCGCCTTCTGCGAGGTCTCTGCGATGAAGAGCGAGCCGGCGCCCGCGCCGACGAACGCGGTGCGGGGGTCGTGGCCGTGGCGCTCGAACTCGTCGCGGTAGTGGCGCACGAGCACCTCGTAGTTGCGCAGGGGCTGGATGGCGTTCGCCGAGAAGAGCGGGTCGCCCCACTTCGCCGCGAGGGCTGCCGAGGCGAGGGTCGTCGCCGAGCCGTGCCACACGCGAGGCGGCCCGGCGTAGGGCCGCGGCAGGGTCGTGACCTTCGTGAGGGGACGCGTGAACTCGCTGCCTGGCCAGTCGAGCTCGGTCTCCCTCCACAGCTGCCGGAGCAGCGCGTACTTCTCGGCGAGCAGCTCCCACTGGTCGTCGATCTCGAGACCGAACAGCGGGAACTGGGCGACCTCGTTTCCTTTGCCGATGGTGATCTCGAGGCGGCCACGCGAGAGCTGGTCAATCGTCGCGAAGTCCTCGGCAACCCGGACGGGGTCGAGGATCGACAGCACGGTCACGCCCGTCTGGAGGCGGATCGTCGACGTCTGCGCCGCGATGGCCCCGAGGAGCACGCTCGGCGAGGACGACAGGAAGCGGCCAGCGTGGCGCTCCCCCACCGAGAAGGCGTCGAAGCCGAGCTCCTCGGCGCGCAGCGCGAACTCGAGGGTCTCGTGGAGCCGCTCGGACGGCGTCAGCTGCTCGCCCGTGACCGGGTTGGCGACGTACGGGACGATGTCGAGGACCTGGAACTTCACGCTGAGGCGCTCTCTGCGTGCTCGCCGGCCTTCGCGAGCGGCGTCTTCTCCCCGGCCTCGATGCCGACGGGGAGTCGGTTCTCGGCGGGAGGCAGCGGGCAGGTCGCGAAGACCGTGTACGCGCAGGGCAGGTTCACGGCGCGGTTGAAGTCGACCGTGACGCGGCCCTCCGCATCCGGTGCCGAGACCGACAGGGCACGGTTCGCGGCGTACGTCGTGAGGCCGCTCGTCGCATCCGTGAACAGGACGAGCAGCGATCCCGCCTCGTGCCCGTTGAACGCGGTGAGCGAGAACTGCTCGCCGCGAAGCTCGAAGGTGACCTTGCCCGGCGAGGAGTAGACATGCTCGAGACCCTCGACCGCGGCCCCGACGGTCACATCACGCGGCTCGTCGAACGCCTCGAACGTGCCCTGCGCGCGCCAGCGCAGGTTCGGGAGGTAGGTGGGGGTGCCCGAGTAGGCAGCCAGGTAGTCGTAGTCGGGGTCGCGGGGGCGCACGATTATGAACCCTCCCCGCTTGGCGATCTCGATGAGCACCTTGCCGGCGCGAGCAGTGACCCCGTCGCGCTCGGCGATGCACGGGAACCGGTGCAGCCGGGGCCCCTGCAACAGGAGGCCGTCGGCCTCGAGGGTCTCGCCGTCGGCGAGATCGACGATCGCCTGCCCATCCTCAAGCGACCAGGAACCTGGGATGCCATCAATGGCCTGCGGCTCCTCCGACAGGAAGTTCAGGCTGGTCACGGCCAGGAACCCGTGGCCATCGGTGCGCCGCTTCTCGTGCTCGACGTGCCACGCCTCCCAGTCGCGGTTGAACTGGGCGCGGTCGACGTCGGCGTCGCCGCCGGGGCCACCATCGCGGACAAGGGACGGGGAAGCCGAGATGCTCATGCCGGGATGGTAGGCAGACGCCGCCTGCAACCGTAAGACGGGGGCTGCGCCGGACTACTCAGGGCGTCACATTGCGCAAGGCGGGCGGTGCGTTTCAGGGGACACGCCGGAAACACGACTGCAACACACTTCGTTCGTTCGCGTAACACCACCGCCGCGCAGGCGAAACAGCACGAGCGCACCATGAGTGCACCCCGACGCCCCACGTGCGTCCCTTGCAGAGAGGTCTACAACGATGGATCAAGGAAATACCGCATTCATCCTCTTCGCGGCGGCGCTCGTGCTGCTGATGACACCAGGACTGGCCTTCTTCTACGGAGGCCTGGTCAAGGCGAAGAGCGTGATCAGCATGATGATGATGAGCTTCGGCGCGATCGGCCTGATCGGCGTGCTCTGGGTGCTCTTCGGCTACTCGATCGCCTTCCCGGCGGCTGAGGGCCTGAGCCCGCTCTTCGCGATCGACCCGTCCGCGATGGGGCTCTCCAGCCTCCTCGAGGTGCCGGAAGACGCCGCCTACCCACCCCTCGCGTTCGCCGCCTTCCAGGCGACCTTCGCGATCATCACCGTCGCCCTCGTCTCCGGAGCCATCGCCGACCGCGCGAAGTTCGGCTCGTGGATGATCTTCGCCGGCATCTGGGCGACCGTCGTCTACTTCCCCGTCGCCAGCTGGGTCTTCAACTTCGGCCTCGCCGACGACGGCTCCTTCGCATACGGCGGATGGACGACCTACGGCCTGCAGGAGACCTTCGGCCTCGGCGTCATCGACTTCGCCGGCGGCACGGCAGTGCACATCACGGCCGGCGCTGCAGCCCTCGCCCTCGCGCTTGTCCTCGGCCGCCGCGTCGGGTTCGGCAAGGGAGCTCACGTCCCCCACAACCCGCCCTTCGTGCTCCTCGGCGCCGGCCTCCTCTGGTTCGGCTGGTTCGGCTTCAACGCCGGATCCGAGCTCGCCGCTGACGGCGTCGCAGCCCTCGCCGTCGTCAACACGATCGCGGCCCCCGCGGCCGCGCTCCTCGCCTGGCTGGTCGTCGAGAAGATCCGCGACGGCAAGCCCACCTCGGTCGGTGCAGCATCCGGTGCCGTCGCGGGCCTGGTCGCCATCACCCCCGCCTGTGCATCCCTCGACCCCGTGTGGGCGATCCTCCTCGGCGTCATCGCCGGAGCCGTCTGCGCCATCGCGATCGACCTGAAGTTCAAGCTGGGCCTCGACGACTCGCTCGACGTCGTGGGCATCCACCTCGTCGGCGGCCTCATCGGAACCCTCTACCTGGGCTTCTTCGCCAACGGCACCGGCCTGTTCCTCGGTGGGGACGGCACGCAGCTCCTCGTGCAGGCCATCGCGGCCTTCGCCATCATGGCGTACTCCTTCGTCGGAGCCCTGGTCATCGGATTCATCATCCACAAGACCATCGGCTTCCGCGTGAAGGACGAGGACGAGATCGCCGGCCTCGACACCGTCTCGCACGGTGAGGCGGGCTACGTGCTCGAGGACACGCGCGTCTAGCGTCGCCCCGTTCACCGACCTCGAAGGTGGCGGCACAGTTCACAGACTGGCCGCCACCTTCTGGCCTTCCCCCCACCACGGCAAGGCCAACCCCAAACTGAGCTACACGCAGATTGGATGCCGTTCGATGAAGATCGTCACGCCGCAGTCGCTGCCCCGGGAACGACTCGGCACCGACCTCCGCTCGGGAAGCGTGCACGAGATCTGGCGCGACCCGGACGACGAGGTCGACCCCAGGTGGAGCCTCTCCCTCGTCGACGTGAAGCGAAACGTGAAGTCGCTGCACCGACCCGAGGGAACGGTCGACCACTGGCTCGGCATCAGCGGGCCGCAGCTGCGCCTCGTGGATGGGACACGGCAGGAGAAGGTGCGCGCAGACCACCAGATCGTGGTCGAGTCGACGACGCCGCTCCTCCTGCTGCGCAGCTCCATCGGACGGGCGAAGAGCACCCGGCTGCTGCGGGTGACCCGCAAGTCGGAGATGCAGCCCATCATCCTCGGCCGCGTCTTCGTGAGCGACCCCGTCGAGTTCGACCCCGACGTGCGCGCCATCTACCTCATCAGCGGCCGCCTCCGCGTCGCAGACACCGATCTGGCCGAGGGTGAGGCCGCGATCTTCGACGACACCGTCCCCCCGGTCATGCACTCGGATGGCGCCTTCGTCGCGACCATGGCGATTCCCTGCGTCGAGGTGCCCCAGGGCTCGTGACCGAGCTGTGCCCAGCGCGACGAATGCTCGGGAACTCCTACGGGGCGTAGAGCACGGCGTAGCCGGCGACCTCGCGTGCGTACTCGGCCGGGAGGTTGTAGGCGGAGATCGCGGTGTTCCAGCCGTCATCGCTCGTGAGCTCGCCACCCCGCTCGCACAAGTAGGCGGCCGCCGTCTGCACGGCGTCGTCGATGTGGTGCGGGTCGGCGACCCCGTCGAAGTTCGCGTCCTGCCCGAACTTCGCCCACGTCTCCGGGATGAACTGCATGGGGCCGACCGCACGGTCCCATTCCGCGTCCTCATCGAGAGCGCCGCCGTCGGTGTCCGGGATAGCGAGGAACCCTGCGCTGCCATCGAGAGGCACGCCGATGATACGTGGCTCGACCTGGCCAGAATCCAGTACCTGAGACCCGCCGTACGTGCCGTGTCGGGACTCGACCGCCCCAATGCCGGCGAGAGTGTTCCAGCCGATGCCGCACTCCGGGCGCGTCTCGGAGACGCGGATCGCCGCTCCCGCGTAGGCAGAGAGCGCCCTGGTCGGGATGCCCGTCGCCTCCGAGGTCGCCTGTACCCAGGCCGGAGCTGCGAGCTCAGCGAGCGGCACATCCCAGATCCCGTACCCCGCCGACTCGGGCAGGGCCTGCGCGGGCGCCGCCGGGTAGCCCTCTGCCGCGGGGTCGAGTTCCGGCTCCGTCTGCACCTGAGCGTCCCCGCTGCCGACCTCGTCCTCGCCGTAGGCAGGCGAGAAGAAGGACCCGGCGCATCCCGTCAGCAGCGAAGCGGACGCGACGCCGACACCCAGGGTCATGAGCAGGCGGGTGCGAGCGGGGGTGCTGGCAGACAAGACGATGATGCTGGCCCTTCCTGGGGTCGGCGGCGGGGTCGGCGCGGTTCGGCGCGGGGTCGGCGGCGGCTGGAGCCGAGAGGCTCAGCGTACGTGCGACCACGGACACCCGACTGGATGCGCGCCGAACGCGCTCAGGCGCGGTCGGCTTCTTCGGCCAGCTCCGCCTTCTTCTCCGGCACGAGCTTCAGCCCGATGACCGCCAGGATGATGCCGGAGATGAACACGGCCTTCCACGGAGAGAACGCTTCGTCGCCCGTCGCCATCGCGTAGATGACTGTGAGCGCCGCCCCGATGCCGACCCACACGGCGTAGGCGGTGCCGATCGGGATGCGAGCCGCGGCCCAACCGAGGCCCAGCATGCTGAGCACGACCCCGACGAAGAAGACGATCGTCGGGCCGGGCTGCGTGAACCCGTCCGACTGGCCGAGGGCGGTGGCCCAGACGGCTTCGAGGATGCCGCTGATGACAAGCGCGATCCACGCCATGGTCAGCTCACCACCTTGAGGCCGATGACGGAGCCGACGAGCAGCAGGAGCAGGAGGACTCTGGCGACCGAGACGCGTTCCTGCTTCGTGACCATGGCCCAGACGACGGTGAGGGTCGCGCCGATGCCGACCCAGACCGCGTAGGCGGTGCCGGTGGGCAGCTGCGTCATGGCCCAGGCGAGGCCGGCCATGCTGATCGTGAGCGTCACGAGGAACACGACAACGGGGATGGGCTTCTTGAAACCCTTCGAGGCGGAGAGCGCTGAGGCCCAGACGGCCTCCAGCATTCCAGACAGAATCAACACGAACCAAGCCACGACGGCTCCTTCTGAGTCAGTCTTGTCGTGGTGCGGGTACTGCTCCCTCGTCCGCAAGCCCGATTCCGGGGCTTCAACATCCAACGGTAGCAACAGCCAGGACCATTGGCCAGGTCTGAGGCGCGGTCGCTGCGGATGCACAGGGGCCGTCGGATGCACACCACGGCACACGTGACAAGGGGTGGGGACCTTCATCCCGACGCGGGACAGACTCTGAGCATGTCTCCCACGCAGCCCCCATCGCAGACTCCGGCACTCAAACGCGACGTCACGGGGCTGCTCCTCTTCGTGTTCATCCTCGGCGACGTGCTCGGGGCCGGGATCTACGCCCTCGTCGGCACCATCTCAGGCGAGGTCGGCGGCGTCACCTGGCTGCCGCTGCTCGTCGCCCTCGGCATGGCCCTGCTCACAGCGGCGTCGTATGCGGAGCTCGTCACGAAGTACCCGAAGGCGGGCGGCTCCGCGGTGTTCGCGCAGCGCGCCTACCGCTCGGAGTTCGTGTCCTTCATGGTGGGCTTCTGCATGCTCGCGGCCGGCGTCGTGAGCGCGGCGAGCCTCGCGCTCGCGTTCAGCGGCGACTACCTGGCCACGTTCGTCGATCTGCCGCCCGTGGTCGGCGCATCCCTGCTCCTCGTGCTCATCGCCCTCGTCAACCTCCGCGGCATCAAGGAATCGCTGCGCTCGAACATCGTCATGACGTGCATCGAGCTCACCGGCCTCGTCTTGGTCGTGGTCCTCGTGGGAGTGCTCGTCGGCAACGGCGGTGGCGACATCGGCCGGGCAGTGTCGTTCGGCGACGGCATCAGCCCGTTCCCGGCCGTGCTCGGCGCGGCCCTGCTCGCCTACTACTCCTACGTCGGATTCGAGACGTCGGCGAACCTCATCGAGGAGGTGCGCGAGCCGTCCAAGGTGTACCCGAAGGCCCTCTTCTTCTCGCTGCTCACCGCCGGCTTCATGTACATGCTCGTCGGCACCGCAGCGTCCATCGCCGTGCCCTCGGGCGAGCTCGCCGAGTCCACCGGCCCCCTGCTCAACGTCATCGAGGCGACCGGAGTGCCGGTTCCGGCTTGGCTGTTCAGCGCGATCGCCCTCATCGCGGTCGCCAACGGAGCGCTGCTGACCATGATCATGGCGAGCCGCCTCACCTACGGCATGGCGGGGCAGGGCCTGCTGCCCCGGATGCTCGGGCGCGTGCTCCCCGGGAGGCGAACCCCGTGGGTCGCCATCATCGTCACCACCGTCTGCGCCATCGTGCTCACCGCAACCGGCGGCATCGCCGTGCTCGCCGAGACCGTCGTCATCCTGCTGCTCATCGTGTTCATCAGCACCAACCTCGCCGTGCTCGTGCTGCGTCGCGACAAGGTGGAGCACGCCCACTTCAGAGCCTGGACCGCGCTGCCCGTGCTCGCGATCATCTCCTGCATCGTCCTGCTCACCCAGCAGAGCGGCGAGGTGTGGCTGCGCGGCGGGATCATCGTCGCGGTCGGGATCCTCTCGTACGTCGTGCTGCGCTTCGCGCGGCGAGATGGCCGCGACCGCGCGGCGACGCCCGTCGAGTAGTCGCGCGTTCTACACCCTGAGCCGGGGCTCGCGGTAGCCCTCTCGGAAACCCAGGAACGGTTGGTGCTCTTGGGGAACCGGCGCGTCCGTGTCGGCCCGGAACGATGACGAGGAGACACCCATGTACTTCCACGCACAGACCTGGATCAATGACATCGCCGACGGCGAGCCAGACCCCGCAGCGGCGAACGCCCTCCAGGAGGGGCTCGGTGGGCAGTTCGGCGAGATGCGCACCATGATGCAGTACCTGTTCCAGGCGATGAACTTCCGCGGCCCCACCGCGAAGCCCTACCGCGACCTCATCCAGGGCATCGGCACGGAGGAGATCAGCCACGTCGAGCTCATCGGGACGACGATCTCGCGCCTCCTCGACGGCTCCCCCGAGTACACGGGCAAGCTCACCGACCCCGTCGACAAGCCGGGCGCCGGCGGTGCGACGCCGCTGAAGATCGCGCTCGACACGAGCAACATCCACCACTATCTCGTGGGCGCGCAGGGTGCGCTGCCGGTGGATGCGGCCGGCAACCCGTGGAGCGGCAGCTACGTGTATAACTCAGGCAACCTGCCCCTCGACCTGCTGTACAACCTCATGCTCGAGTCGACGGGGCGCCTGCAGAAGTGCCGCATCTACGAGATGACCGACAACCCGACTGCGCGCGGCACGATCGCCTACCTCATCGTTCGCGATCAGGCGCACGAGAACGCCTACGCGCGGGCCCTGGAGACGCTCGGCGTGAGCTGGAAGTCGCTGCTGCCCATCCCCAAGACGAACGCCGAGGCGTTCCCCGAGGTGAAGGAGCTCCTCGACCTGGGGTTGCAGAGCAAGCAGTACTCGTTCGACCTCGACGGCAAGTCGGAGGCTGGCAAGATCTTCCAGGGAGCGTCGCCCTCGAACGACGGGACGACGCTGGACGCCTCCGAGCAGGCGCCGGCCGGCGCCCCGTCGTTCATCGCCGACGAGCGTCTCGAGGAGTTCTCGCCGGGGCTCGACGCCGAGCTGCTGGCGCTCATCCAGGCGACGGCCGAGCTCGAGCTGTCGGAGGTCAACGGGTTCTACGGGCCGACGACGACGTAGACACCGGGAGCCACACGCGCATCTCGCCCGGCGCGCGGTTGCCCCACGAGAAATAAGGGACAAGCGTGAGCGTCGTGTCCGCATCGAGGTCGGCGGTGAGGATCGTCACGGGCCCGCTCGGGTGCACCCTGCCGTCGTGCGCCTCGAGTGGGCTCGTCATCGGCACCGGAACGTCGTCCAGTGGATGCACGTTGTCCGTCGCCTCGGCCGCATACACGAGCGGGCCGCGGACGATCGCGACCCTCCCCGCCGCAGCCTCCACTCTCGGGTCAGCCCGCTCGAGGCGTGCGGCGAACGGAACGTGCACCTCGAATCGGTCTCCGTCGGAGAACGGACGCCGGATGATGGCGTGTCCGCCGCGCAGCTCGAAGGGGACGGGTGCTGCGCCAGCGCTGATCTGCAGTTCGTCCGCCCAGTCGGGCACGCGCAGACGCAGCTCGAATTCGAGCGCATCCGCACCCTCGATGCGCACCTCGAAGCTCGCCCGCCCCTCCCAGGGCAGCTCGCTGCGCAGCCGCAGCTCGACGTTCGCACCCCCGGATTCGAAGCGCAGGGAGCTCCCGACGAGCAGGTTGACAGTGATGACCTCCACCCCGTCGGTATCCGCGTTCCCGACGCTGTAGACGAAGCCGCCGAGCGAGGTCAGGAGCCTTGCCAGGTTCGGCGGACAGCAGGCGACCCCGAACCAGCTGGAGCGCACCCGGCTGCCATCGCTCGCGAGCGGGTTGTCGTAGAAGAAGTCGGAGCCGTCGGCGCTGACACCGGCGAGGACCGAGTTGTAGAGGGCGCGCTCGGCGATGTCGAAGTATCCGGAGTCGAGGTCGAGGCGGGCGTTTCGCTCCGCCCAGAGCACAAGCCCGATGGCGGCGCACGTCTCGGCGTACGACGTCAGGTTCGGCAGGTCGAAGTCGCTGGTGAACCCCTCATTCTCGGCGGAGGACCCGAGGCCGCCCGTGACGTACATGCGCCTCGACGTGACCGTCTCCCACAGCTCGCGGTTCGCGGCGGCCAGCGACTCGTCGCGGTCCGCGAGCGCGAGGTCGGCGACCGCGCTCAGGAAGTACATGGCTCGCACGGCGTGGCCGACGACCGCGGTCTGCTGCCGGATGGGGGCGTGCGACTGGAAGTACTCGTGGTTGGTCTCGAGCTCGGTCTTCGTGCCGGGGAAGCCGAGGCCGAAGTGCCCAGGACCGCCGCGTGCGGCCACCTCCAGGTCGAAGAAGGAGGGCTCGGCCCCTCGCTCGTCGACGAAGAAGCGGGCCAGGTCGAGGAACCGGTGCTCGCCGGTGTGGCGCCAGAGCTTCACGAGCGCCAGTTCGATCTCCTGGTGTCCGTCGTAGCCGCGGATCTGGCCCTCGTCCGGGCCGAAGGTGCGGCCGATGAGGTCGACGTAGCGGATGACGATGCCGAGCAGCCGTTCGCGACCGGTGGCCTGTGCGTGCGCGACCGCCCCTTCGATGAGGTGGCCCGCGCAGTACAGCTCGTGCGAGTCCCGCAGGTCGGTGAAGCGCAGCTCGGGCGCCGTGGTCGTGAAGAACGAGTTCAGGTAGCCATCCGGTTGCTGGGCGCCTTCGAGCAGGTCGACGAGCTCCTCGATCTGGGCTGCGAGAGCTGCGTCGGGGCCGGTGGCAAGCACGTTGCTGGCCGCTTCGATCCACTTGCCGATGTCGCTGTCCCAGAAGATGTGGGGCGAGCCCTTCCTGGACCAGGTGCCACTGAGCGCCTCGAGGTGCCCGACACTGCCGAACTGGGCGAGCATGTGCGGGAGCATGACCTCCCGCACCTGCTGGATGCGCGGTGTCCAGAACGCGTCATCGATGCGCACCTGGGTGAGCGGGGCGGGGCGCGCGCTCACGCGTCGCCGCCTCGGGATGCGCCCGCCGCTGGGAGGACGAGCTGCTGGCGCGGCCCTTCGTTGCCCGCCCGGTCCGTGGCCGCGTACTCGAGCACCTGCTCCCGGTCGGTGAGCGCCCTGACGAATGCCTCCTGGAAGGTGCCCCAGAAGGTGCCAGGCCCCTCCCACTGGATTCGCTCGACCCCGGAGACCTGGTCGTCGGCGACGAAGGTGACCTCGA
This sequence comes from Pseudoclavibacter sp. 8L, assembly GCF_902506465.1. Taxonomy (NCBI): domain Bacteria; kingdom Bacillati; phylum Actinomycetota; class Actinomycetes; order Micrococcales; family Microbacteriaceae; genus Pseudoclavibacter; species Pseudoclavibacter sp. 8L. Next base: position 559,451 of record NZ_LR733185.1, read on the forward strand.
CGCTGCTGCCGAGCTCCCGCAGCCGGACCTCGACCTCAGGCGCGCTCGTGTCGACGCTCAGCTCACGGCTCGCGTAGCCGATCTGCCCGTCGCCGCCCGTGGCTCTCGCCGCGACCACGTGCACGCCCTCCGCGTCGAGCTCGAACGGATGCTCGTAGGGGCACCAGTCAGCGTCGTCGACCCGCACCTCGATGCGGATCTCGCCGGAGGCGAGGTCTCCGGTCCCGCCCGTGCTCGCATCGAGGAGGACCGCCTCCACGGTGACCACGGGGACCCGCGTGAACCAGCCGGACGGGGCGGGTTCGAGGTCGACCCCGATATGCACAGCGGGCGGCATGGCCGAATCCTGTGCCGCGTCGCCGATCGTCCAGTGCGTGCGAGTCACGTGGATGCCGTCGACCACCGTCTCGACGTCGTGTGCGCCGAGGTGGCTCATGCCAGCCGAGTCCGCGGTCGCCACGGTCGCCACGGTCGAGGTCCGCTGTCTCCCGTCAGCCGCGACGTCCGCCTCGCCCGCGGTGCGGAGCACGACCTCGAGCTCTGGGCGGGAGAGCAGCCCCTTCCCGCGCACGGCTGTCGCCGTCTCGAAGACGGACCGGAGGAACTCGGCTCGCTCGGAGAACGGGCCCCTCCGCCAGAGCGCTTCGAGGAAGGTCTCCCCCGACGCATCAGCACGGTTCGGGACACCGCTGTCATGCCCGGCGAACGCGATGCGTTCGTCGACGGCGCGCACATACATGTGGAACCGCGAGTCGGCGCCGGACCAGCTGGGTTCGAAGTCGACATCGGCGAAGCGGATCAGGCCAGCGTCGGCGTCGGCGTCGGCGTCGGCGTCGGCGTCGGCGTCGGGACGGAGCGTGCCATCGAGCAGGCGCCTGCCGAGCAGACCGAGCTGCAGCGACGTCGTCGCCTCCGACCTCGCGAGCAGCACGGTCGGACCGAGCTGCAGGTGGTGGAGCCGGGAGTCATCGATCGTGGGCGTCGAGGTCAGGGCCATCGGCAGGCGCAGCGAGATCACGTCACCGGGCCGGAACTCGCGGCGGATCGTGGCGAACGTGCCCGGCAGCGCAGCCACGTCGAGACGCCGCCCGTTGAGGAGCACGTCGACAGGGCCGGCGGTCCAGCTCGGGATGCGCACGTGCACCGCCTTCTCGACGCCGATGCCCGCGCCGGTCTCGCCGTGTGTCAGCGCCTGGAAGGTGAGGGCGAGCTCGCCCGAGACCGGGAGCTCCGTGCTGAGCCGCACCCGGAGCCCCGCCTCGCGCCAATCGAGCGTCGAAGCGGTGTGCAGGGTGACCCAGAGCTCGTGCCCTGCCGTGAAGAAGATCGAATCCTGGTACTTGACGTGGTTCTCGAGCCCCGTGCCCCCACAGCAGGTGCCGACGTTGTCGTACTCGCGCAGAGCGCCGGGATGCACGGGGAACATGTACGTCACTTCGGGGCTCGTGTCCGAGTCCACGGCGCGGCGCGAGCCGAGCACATGGTTCAGGACCGCGCGCTCCGCGTAGTCGAAGAACCGAGGGTCGAGGGTGTGCTGGAAGAGGAGGCGTGCGATCTTCAGGAGGTTGTAGGTGGCGCAGGTCTCGGCGTTGCGCTGCCCGATGTTGCCTGCCACCGTCTCAGGCGGCCCCCATAGCTCGCTCTCCCCGGTGCCACCGTGGGCGAACATCCGCCCTGGCACGATCTGGTCCCACAGGCCGAGCACGGCGTCGAGATAGCGACGTTCTCCCGTCAGCTCGTACTCGTGGAGGTAGCCCACGAGCTGCGGGAGGTGCTGGTTCGCGTGCATCTTCGTGAGGATGTCATCGCCGGCCACGCCCGCGTCGATGAGGGTGTCCATGTCGAAGAAGCGAGCGGTCTCGAGGAAGGTCGGCTCACCGGCGACGGCGCTCAGCCGGGCCATGGTCTCGTTCATGCCCCCGAACTCGCCCGCGATGTAGAGCGACCACATGCGTTGCCGCTGCTCCGGGGCGAGACGGCTGAGCCGGGCATGCACCCAGTGGCCCATGCGCGCGGCGATCTCGAGCGCCTGGGCGCTGCCGGCCAGCTCGTGTGCGTCGAGGAGCCCCGCCATGATCTTGTGGCACGTGTAATACGGGGCCCAGATCTCGCCGTACGGGGCGAACGACTCGAGGCGGGAGAACTGCCACTCCCCGTAGGCGGCGAGGAACCCCGGATGCGAGGAGCGGCCCGACGCGGCGAGCGCCTCCTGCACCTCGGCGAGACCTGCGACGAACGCATCCACCTTGGCGAGGAGCGCCGGGTCCCGCTCTCCCGCGTAGGCGAGCGACAGCATCGAGAGGAAGTGGCCCGCGTAGTGGCCGCGCAGCAGGTTGGCGGTCTGCGCACGCTCGCGGCCCGGGTAGTCTGCCTCGCCCCAGGCTTCCTCGAGCGGGTGGCCGAAGTCCTCCCACGTTCCAGGGGCCGCGGCCCCGCGGGTGTCAATGCCGGCATTGGCCCGGAAGACGGCCAGGAGTCGATCGACCGGGTACACCCGGGCGAGGTGCAGCATCTCGTCGCGGGCTCGCGCGTAGACGCTCGTGTCGTCGAGGGCCACGTCCTCGAGGCCGAACGGCGAGGCGAGGGGCCGGATGCGGGTGTCGGGGTGCGTCATGCCGTTCCGTTCGAGAGTCCCAGGCGGGCGCGGGTCCAGCGTTCCACCCCGTCGGCGTCGATCGGGAGGGCATCCGAGAGCACCTCATGGCCGTCCGCCGTCACCAGCAGGTCGTCCTCGAGCCGCACTCCGATGCCACGCAGCTCCGGCGGGACCGTCGCGTCGTTCGCGTGGAAGTAGAGGCCGGGCTCGACCGTCATCACGACGCCAGCCTCGAGGTCAGCCCCCATGTACTCCTCGTACGCGGAGTGGCTGCAGTCGTGCACGTCGAGGCCGAGGTGATGCCCGACGCCGCAGGCGAGGTAGCGGCGGTGCTGCTGCCCCGCTGGGGAGAGCGCCTCGTCCACGGAGACGGGGAGCATGCCCCAATCGTGCAGCCCCTGGGCGATGACCTCCATCGCCGCGAAGTGGAAGTCCAGGTACGGCGTTCCTGGCCGGATCTGCGCCATGCCAGCCCGGTGCGCCTTCTCGACGAGATCGTGCGCCGCCCGCTGCTCGGCGGAGAAGGTTCCGCTCGCGGGGATCGTGCGCGTCACATCGGCCGTGTACAGCGAGTTCGTCTCGACTCCCATATCGAGCAGCAGCGCTGCATCCGGCAGCAAGGGACCATCGCAGCGCACCCAGTGGAGGATGGGCGCGTGGGGTCCGGAGCCGACGATCGTCGAGTACCCGGGCCCATTGCCGAAGGTTCGGGCGTGGCGGTCGAAGGTGCCCTGCAGCCAGCGCTCGCCGAGTCCGTCGGCGATCGCACGAGGGACCTCGGCGACGACCGCCGCGAAGCCCGAGACCGTGTCATCGATCGCGCGCCGAAGCTGCGCGATCTCCCACTCGTCCTTCACCATGCGGAGGTTGGAGAGCTCACGGTCGAGCTCGGGCGATCTGAGGAGCGAGAGGGCGTCGAGGACCGAAGGTGGCACAGAGGCGCTCGCGAGGCCACCCCGCTCGATGCGCACGCCAGCCAGCTCCTGGACGGGCTTCACGTCGAGGTCGAGCGCTTCGGCCCACTGCGCCACCCCGGGGGAGGCTCCGACCCAGAGCTCGCCGTGGTTGGCGTCGCTGAAGAACCCCGCCTCTCCGGGGCGGAACGGTGCGGGAAGGTACAGCGTCGCGTCGTGGCCACCTGGCACGGGATGCAGCACGAGGGTCGCCCCCTCGACCTGGCAGCCGGTCAGCCACACGAAGTCGCTGTTGGCGCGGAACCCGTAGTTGCAATCGTCGTTCCGAACGGGAGCCGCACCGCTCGACACGACCAGCGCCGAGCCGGCGAAGCGCGCGCTGAGCCGTGCTCGGTGGGAGGCCGCGGCTGCGGCAGCGCCGGGTGTCAGCGCGATCGGCGCATCCACGTCCTGCCAGTCACGCGCGATGAACTCGGTGAAGGCCGGGATGCTCGCGAGCTTCGGGTACCTGGTCCCCGCATAGGGCGGCCGCGCGGTGGTCGCGGAATCTCCGTGGGTGTGTCCTGCGTTCATCGTCGCTCTCCTCCTCGGTCGCGGACCAGCTCCCTCAGGCGCGTGAACGTGCGCCCCGAGCCGATCCCGTCATGCTCGAACTCATTGGTGACCCAGCTGGTGGAGTTGCCGACGCGGGTGAGCGTGTCGAGCTGCAGCTGAGCATCCACGTACATGTCGTCGAAGTACACGGCGGCGGCGACGGGCACCTCGTTGGCGGCGAGCGCATCGAAGTCGTAGAGGGCGCCCCATTTCTCCCGGCTGGCGAGCTCGTGCACGGCGTCGCGGAACCCGCGCAGCAGTCGCACCTCGTCGAACATCCAGGGGAACGCCATCTCTCCCGTGAACAGCAGCGGCCGGCGCTCAGCGTCGAACTGGGGTCGGCGCTCACGCTCACGCTGCGCGGCCCAGTTCGTGGCGCCGCTGCGCTCGTCGCCGTAGATCGACTCCTGGAGCGTCCAGAACAGTGGGTTGCCGGCACTCGACGTGCGCGCGAGCACCTGCGCCAGGAACGGCTCGCTGAGGCGTCCGTCCGGCGTGATGGCGTCCTCGAGCAGCCAGTGCATGCGCTCGAAGCCCGGCTTCATGCCGAAGTCGAGGCCGAGCGACTGGAAGCGCTGCACGGTGAGCCGGTCGCCGTCCGGCAGGCGCACGTCGTCGTCGGCGAGGCGGTCGGCGATCGCCGACACGATCGCGACGTCCTGCGGGTAGCGCCTCGCGAACTCGGCGTTCTTCTGCTCGACGCGGGTGAAGGTGCGTCGGTACACTTCTGCCGCGTCGGGCGGCGTTCCGGGGATGCCCCCGCAGACGTAGCTCGCCGCGATGGCCGCCGGTGCGTGCGAGAGGTAGGCGAGCGTCAGCCATCCCCCGTAGCTCTGCGCGAGAGTCGCCCACCGGGCGCCGCCGTACAGCGCCGCGCGAACGTGCTCGAGGTCGCGCACGATGGAGTCGGCCCGGAAGCGAGAGAGGTAGTCCGCGCCGCGAGCACCGTCACCGAGACCCGCAACAGTGTGCGCATCGACGGGGGTGCTTCGCCCGGTGCCTCGCTGGTCGACGAGCACCAGCCGGTAGTTCTGGAGCGCCTCGCGGATCCAGCCCGATGCCTCGACCGGCCGCGGGTTCGACCCGCCAGGGCCACCCTGCAGGTAGGTCAGGAGCGGCAGCTCATCGCGCTTCCGATCGGGGTCGACGAGCTCGCGCACGAACAGCGAAATCTCCGCGGACTCAGGGTTCCACCAGTCAAGGGGCACCCGGATGCTCTGCTCGCGCACCCACATGCCCGGCATCGAGTACTCGACGACTTCACTCACGCTGACTCCTCCTGCTCTTCTCGTTCCCTGCGGCGGCGGGCCCGCTCGTTCTTCTTCCGCAGCGCATCCCATTCGGGGTTGATGCGCGGCACGGCGTCCAGGAGCGTGCGCGTGTACTCGTGCGTCGGCCGCTCGAACACCTGGTCGCGCTCCCCGATCTCCACGATGCGCCCTTCGCTCATGACCGCGACCCGCGTCGCTATCTGCCGCACCACGGCGAGGTCGTGCGCGATGAAGAGGTAGCTGAAGCCCTCCTCCTCCTGCAGCTGTCGGAGCAGATTGATCACCTGAGCCTGCACGGACACGTCGAGCGCCGAGACGGCCTCGTCGCAGATCACGAGCTTCGGGCCGACGGCGAGCGCACGCGCGATGCCGATGCGCTGTGCCTGCCCACCCGAGAACTGCGCTGCATAGCGCCCGGAATGATCCGGATCCAGTCCGACCCGCTCCATGAGACCCCTCGCGAAGCTCCTCGCTCCTCCGGGGATCTCGCGCCTCTGGTAGACGAGCGGCGCCGTGATGATGCGCTCGACCGTGTGGCGCGGGTTGAGCGACGAGAACGGGTCCTGGAAGACGACCTGGACCTCGCCCCGGAAGGCGTGCAGCTCCTTGCCCTTGATCGAGCTCACGTCCTGCCCTTGGAACTCGACGGTTCCGCTCGTGACATCCATGAGGCGCGCGACGAGCCGCGCCGTCGTCGACTTGCCCGATCCGGACTCGCCGACGAGCGCCAGCGTCTCGCCCTGGTGCACCTCCAGCGACACGTCGTCGACGGCACGGAAGCTCCTGCTCTTCGAGAACAGACCGCCGTTGCCCTCCGTGCTGAACTCGCGCACGAGGTGCTGAGCTCGCAGGAGCGGTTGCGTCTCGTTCATCGGGTCTCCTCCTGGCGCATGGTCTGCACTGGCACAGTCGTGGTGCGCAGCAGGCCGATCTCATCGTCGATGCGCGGCACCGCGTCGAGCAGCAGTCGCGTGTACGGCTCCTGCGGGTCGGTGAAGATCTGCTCGACGCTCCCCGACTCGACGAGCTCGCCGCGCTGCATGACGACGATCTGGTCGGCGACCTCGCTCACCACGGCGAGGTCGTGGGTGATGAGGATCATGCCGGCTCCCGTCTCCTTCCTGATCTCCGTGAGGAGGTCGAGGATCTGCGCCTGGACCGTCACATCCAGCGCAGTGGTCGGTTCGTCGGCGATGATCAGATCCGGTTCCATGCTCAGCGCCATGGCGATCATGACGCGCTGCCGCATGCCACCGGAGAACTGGTGAGGGTAGTGGTCGACCCGCCGGGCGGCGTCGCGGATGTGGACGCGCTCCATCGCCTCGATGGCGACCTTCCTCGCCTCCTTCCTGCCGACCCCGGTGCGGTGCGAGCGGTAGGCCTCCGCGATCTGCGTGCCCACGGTGTAATACGGGTTGAGCGACGACAGCGGGTCCTGGAAGATCATCGCGATGCGATCGCCTCGGATGGCCCGCATGGCGGGCTCGCGGAGCGTGCTCAGCTCCTGCCCGTCGAACACCAGCGACCCCGAACGCGCCGCGCCCTTCGGGAGGAGGCCCATGATGGCGAGGCTCGTCATCGACTTCCCCGAACCGGATTCGCCGACGATGCCGAGCGCCCCGCCCCTCGGCACGTCGAAGTCGATGCTCTTGACCACTTCGGTCCTGCCCTCGGCGGTCTCGAAGGACACGGTGAGGTCACGCACGCTGAGGAGCGAGCCAGCAGCGTCCGGCATGCCAGTGGATGAGGATGCGAGTGCGTTCATTTCGATGCTCCAACTCTGACCCGAGGGTCGATGACGGAGTACATGAGGTCGACGACCATGTTGCCGACGACGACGAGGAATGCCGCCAGCAGGGTGACGCCCATGATGACGGGCTGATCGTTCTTCGTGATCGAGTCGGCGGCGAGCTTGCCGACACCGTTGATGCCGAAGACCGTCTCCGTGATGAGCGCGCCGCCGAGGAGGCCGGCGAAGTCCATCCCGAAGATCGTGACGATCGGCGTGAGCGCGGGTCGCAGCGCATGCCTGCGCCAGACGAGGCTGGGCCGCAGGCCCTTCGCCTTCGCCGTGCGCACGTAGTTCTCCTGCAGCGTGTCGATCACGTTCGCGCGGGTGAGGCGCGTGTACGTGGCCGCGTAGCCGATGGAGAGCACCACCCAGGGCATGATGAAGTTCAGGAACCACTGCACCGGATTGTCGAGGAACGGCACGGCCTGCGGAAACGGCAGCCAGCCCAGCGAGACGACGAGCACGAACTGCAGCACGAGCGCGAGCACGTAGTTCGGGATGGACATCCCGCCGAGCGTGAGGCCCGTGATGAAACGGTCCGCGAACTTCCCCTCCTTGACGGCGCTGATCACGCCGCCCATCACGCCGGCGAGGAGCCAGAGGACGGCGGCGCCGATCGCGACGGTGGCCGAGACGGGCAGACGCTGCATGATCATCTCGGTGACCGGCTGGCTCGACTGGAACGAGTAGCCGAGGCAGGGCGCGGCGCATTCGATGACGGAGCCGCTCGCCTCATAGGTGCGACCGAACACGAGCCCGCCGAGGAAGGTCCAGAACTGCGTCCAGAACGGCAGGTCGAGGCCGAGGTTCTCGCGGATCTGATCGATGCGCTCCGGGGTGCAGTTCTTACCGCAGATCTGCACGGCAGGATCGGGCGAGAGCACGAAGAACACGATGAACGTGAACAGGCTGACGAGGAACAGCACGAGGATCATGCCGAGCAGGCGATTGATGGCGTAGCGGGTCATGAGCGGGCCTCCCCTGACTCGGCGAGCTTCTTGATCCGGTCGCCGAGCACCGTGAACGAGAGCACGAGCAGGAACAGGAACACGCCGGGGATGAGGAAGTACATGGGGTCGACGGCGTACCAGCCGACGGAGCTCGCGATCATCTGCCCCCAGGAGGGCGTGGGCGGCACGACACCGACGCCGAGGAAGGACAGGCCAGCCTCGGTGCCCACGTAGCCCGGGATCGCGAGCGTCGTCATGACGATGATCGTCGAGCGCAGGTTCGGCAGGATCTCCCTGAAGATGATCTGCAGGCTCGACGCGCCGGATGCCTTCGCCGACTCGACGTACTCCCGCTGCTTGATCGACATCGTCTGGCCCCGCACGATGCGGGCCAGGTACGGCCAGCCGAAGACCGAGATGACGAGGACGAGCAGCAGCTGCCGATTGTCTGCGGGAAGCGCGGACAGGACGGCGATCATGAAGATGAGGGCCGGGAACGCCATGAGGAACTCCATGACGCGGGAGATGATCGTGTCGACCCACCCGCCGAAGTAACCGGCCAGCAGCCCGAAGACGACGCCCATGATGCTCGTGAGGGCGGTCGCGGACAGCGCGATGGTCATGGACACCTGCGCGCCGTAGACGATACGGGCGAAGATGTCGCGACCGCTGCCGGGCTCCACGCCGAACCAGTGCTCGGCGCTGATGCCGCCCCAGGGGCCGAGAGGCACGCCACCCAGGTTCGGGTCGATGGCGCTCTGGTCGAAGGCGTACGGGTCCCATCCGCTCAGCTTGACGAGCAGCGGGGCAGCGAGCGCCATCACGATGATGAGCACGATGTACGTGCTCGAGAGCACGGCGCCCCAGTCGCGGAAGAACGCGCGGGCGAGCCGACGGCCGGAGGCAGGTGGTGCATCCAAGGTCTCAGCGAGACCCGGATCACCACCTGCCGTGCCCTCGACCTCAAGGTTGGTCGACGAGAAGGTCATGACGATTAGCCCCTAGACGGGTCCGCGAGGCCGACGATGGTCAGGTCGGTCATGCTCGTGCTCGGGGAGTAGCCTGCGATGTTCTCGCCTGGCAGGAAGACGCCCTTCTCGAGGACCAGCGGGGCGATGGGCGCGAGTTCCATGATCTGCTTGTCGAGCTCGCCCCACGCGGTGTTCGCCGCGTCGAGGTCGGTCATGGCCTTGATCTCGTCGATGCGGTCGTTGATCGCAGGGTCGTTGATCTGCGCCAGGTTCGAGTTGCCCTTGTCGGTGATGTTGCGTCCGTCGAAGAGCGGCGGCAGGAACGTGCTGGCGCTCGACGCCCAGTCGGGGCACCAGCCAGTGATGGCTGCGTCGTGCTGCTGCGAGGGTGTGCCGATCGTCTCGTAGTAGGTCGAGGTGTCGATGACGTTGAGGGCGACGTCGATGCCGAGCGGCGCGAGCGCCTGCTGGATCGCCTCTGCCTGGGCCTGCATCTTGGGCTGCGAGCGGATGTCGAGGGTGAACGAGAATCCGTCGCCGACACCAGCCTCCTGGAGGAGCTTCTCGGCTTCTGCCGTGTTCCCGGCGAAGTCGTCGCTCGGGTACAGGTCGTAGTCGAGGTGGCCGTTGACGGCCGCCGGGATGATGGCGGTTGCCGGGTCTGCCAGCTGGTTGCCGCCTGACGCGTTCTGCACTGCCGAGCGGTCGATGGCGTAGTTGATGGCCTGGCGCACCTTGACGTCCTTGAACACGTCCTTGCTGGTGTTCATGGACATGTAGGTCGTGCAGAAGGCAGGTGAGGTCACCATGCGCTCCTGCAGCTGCGGGGTCTGGAGGCGGGGGAGGCTCGCTGCCTGGACGACCCCGGCAATGGCGTTGACATCCGCCGACTGCCCCGCGATCATGCGCTCGTCGATGGTGGCCGGGTCGAGGCCGATGTCGAACTGCCACGCGTCCGGGTACGCCTCGCGCACGTCATCGGTGTCCGGGTCCCAGTTCTCGTTGCGCACGAGCTTGATCGCCGTGCCGGGGGTGTAGCTGTCGAGGGTGTACGGGCCCGACGCGATGATGTCGTTGATGAACTCGCTGCCGCCGCCGGTTCCAAGGGGGAACGGGACGGCGTTGGCTTGTGCGAGCACGTTATCGAACTCGGGGAAGGGAGCCTTGAGGTTGAAGACGATGGTCTGCTCGTCTGGTGTCTCGATCGTCGGCAGGTCGCCCGTGACGTAAGGGCCTTCGTACCCCTCGGGTGCGTCGATGACCTGCTTGAGGTACGGCGAGCCGATACCGATCTCGGGGTCCCAGGCGCGCGAGATGCCGAACTTGACCTCCGCGGAGGTGATCGGGTCGCCGTTGTCGAATTTCAGGCCCTCTTTGAGCGTGTAGGTCCACTTGAGGCCGTCTTCAGACTGCTCGCCGAGGCCTTCAGCCAGGTCGGCGACGATCGCGTTCGGGTCCTCGGCGTTGCCGGCCGCCTGCATCGTGAGGCCTCGGTAGATGAGACGGTAGAAGGCGTTCACGCCCCCGTCGAATCCGCGCGCGGGGTCGAGGTAGGAGAAGTCGGCGTTCTGCAGCATGTGCACGGTGCCGCCGGTGGCTGGTTCACCGCTGGCGCCTCCTTCGGCCTGTGGCGCTGCTCCTCCACCGCAGGCGCTCAGCAGCATGATCGACGTCGTCGCCAGGGCTAGGACGCCGGCGAGCCTGGTTTTCTTCACGGGGTTTCTCACGGGGTTTCCTCTCTGAGGGTCTTCGTTGCGAAGACGAGGGCTTCTGCTCTCCGTCGCGCTCTCGCGACGAAATGAGAGCGATCACATTTACGACAGACGAAAGCGGCTGCTGACAGCCGCACACACCTCCGGTGTGAAATGTGACATATCACTTGAACTCGAATCGCTGCCGTACGGAGACACGGCTCCATACGACACCCGCAACATTTCCCTGGTGTGCAAGAAATGTTTCGCCCACGTGAAATCCAAGCGGCGGTGCGAGCCTCCCTTGACCCGCATCTCCCCCGGCGACGACTGCGGATGCGAAGCCGTGCAGAAGGGGGCGTGCGTCTTGGCCATGTGAACTCCGTCGGTCACTGCGGGCTGGAATCTGGTCGCTCGAGTCGGGGTAACGTATCACACAGCACTCCGAGCGCACGTGCACTCACCGCCACCCCCAGCGCACGAAGCTGCCACGTCGACCGCGAGAATCCTCCGATTCCAGTGACGTCGTGGACATCGATGTCGACGTCGTCGCGACCGACACCCTCCGCCGTGAAGCCCGCGATCGCGCCCTCCGCGAGGCAGTCGCAGTGTGACCATCACTGAGAAAGCCTCGCAGAAGACGCGAGACGGGGCGACACGTGTGCTCAGATCATCGCCCTGCGCACCTTCACTTGCACGTCGACGTCCCTGAGCTGCGCCGAGAGCTCTCGAAGACCGTCCTGTCGGCCCTGGAAGGGTGAGCAGCTGCCCGCCGTCGAGCAACCGCGCCGAGCACGACGTCGGCGACGAGGAAAGCGGCGAGCGAGATTCCCATGAGCGGCAGGAACACTCCGACCGCCGCCGCACCGGCCAGCACCAGCAGAACGCCCCACCACGGCGCGCGCCGGAGCGTTCCCCGCGGCGGTGACGCGCCCACACGACGCGACTGGTCGTGCTTCGGGCGCCGCTGCCACCACATGACGTAGCCCCACACGACCATCGCCGCGATGCCGATGGCGACGGCGAACAGCACGAGCTGGTTCGCGAGGCCGAACATGGAGCCCATGTGCAGGTCGATGCCCCAGCGGCTGAGCTTCGCGACCGGCCCGAACTCGGCGAAGTCGACCCGGTCGACGACCTGCATCGTCGCGCCATCGATGGCCACCGCATCCACCTCGGTCGGGAAGCTGCGCTGGATCTCCTGCACGACCCACGCCGTGCCCGGCTCGGCCGGCGGCCGGATCTCGACGAGCCCCGTGTTGACGTTCACCTCCTGCGCGACCGAGAGCACCGAGTCGTAGGCGCGCGGGCTCAGCGCTGCGACGTCGGCACTCGGCGTCGGCGCACCGTGACTGTGCCCGTGCCCGGCGTGTTCGTCGGCAGCAGGGCTGCCTGCGCCGTCGAGGCTCGTGCTGACCGAAGGCGTCGTCCAGCCCACGGCGGCGCGCAGCTCACTGAAGTTCGCCCCGCCGTACTGCGACCAGGTGATGCCCGTGACCGACAGGAAAAGGGCCCCGGCGAGCACCCAGATACCGGTGGATGCGTGCAGGCTGCGCGTGCGAACGAACCCTGTCGCCGCGAGGTTCGGCCGCAGCAGCTCGCGCTGCTGCGACGCCCGCTTCGCACGGCGAGCCCGCTGATACCTGGTCACCCAGAGGCCAGCTCCGGCGAGCGCGACGACCCCGAGCCAGGACGCCGCGAGCTCGCTGTAGAGCCTGCCGGCATCGCCGAGGTGGAGGCTGCGGTGCAGGTCGGAGACCCAGGTTCGGAACGGCAGGGAGCCCGAGGTGCCATACACGGGCAGGTCCCCGCGCACCTCGGCGGTCGCGGGATCGACGAAGACGGCGCGGGTCCTGCTCTCCCCCAGTCCAGCATCCGCATACATGACTCGCGTCGTGTCGCCGGGTTCCGGCGCCGGCCGCACCGCGACGATCGCCGGGGAGGCTCCGGCCGGCCCATCCCCGACGTAGGCGTCGGCCGCTTCGATCTGCTCGGCGAGCGGCAGGTACTCGTCCGCCGTCGGCGCGTGCAGCTCGCGGTCGTACACGAGCTGCTCGACCTGCGGTGTCAGCGCGTACAGGGCACCACTCAGCGCGGCGATGAGGATGAACGGGCCGACAAACACGCCTGCGAAGAAGTGGAGACGCATCAGCAGCTGAGCGAACCAGCCTCGCCGTGGAGTCGGACGCGCAGCGCTCACGCGAGGATCCCCTCTCCGATGTAGCCGCCTTCCGCGCATCCGGGTGGGATGGCGAACACCGCGGAGCCGATCGGCGTCGTCCACTCGTTGAGCAGATCGAGCTCGTCGAGGCGCCGCTGAACGGGCACGAACTGCGCGTCCACATCCGCCTGGAAGGAGATGAAGAGCAGGCCGGAGTTCGAGATCTGCTCGCCGCTCGGGGCGTCGTCGTAGTTGTAGCCGCGGCGGAAGAACCGCTCCGCCGTGTTCTCCGACCGCGCCCGCCGCAGGTGCGAGAACTCGGCGATGACGGGGAATCCCGCGGCGTTCTTGGCGGTGAAGTCGGGCTCGTCGTGCTCCTGGGTGCCGGTGAGCGGGGCCCCGTTCGCGAGGGTGCGCCCGACCGACTGCTCGCGGCCGCTGCGGTCGAGCCTGTCCCACTTGTCGAGGTCCATGCTGATGCGCCGCACCACCATGCCCGTCCCTCCCGCGAACGCGCCTTCCGTGATCCACACGAGCTGCTCGAAGTCGACGGTCGGCGGCGCGGGGTTGACGGTGCCGTCGACCTGCCCGAACAGGTTCCGCATCGTCGTGCCGGATGCCTCGGAGCCGCGTGCCCGGCGGAACCCGGGCTGCGTCCACCGCACGGTCGCGAAGCTGCGGGTGTCCTTCAGCAGCATCCGCAGCGCGTGGGCGACGGTGAACGGGTCGTCGGCGGCGACCTGCAGGAGCAGGTCGCCGTCGTTCCACGCGTCCTCGAGGCGGTCGATGCCGAAGGCAGGGAGTGGCCGCAGCCAGGCGGGGGCCTGCGTCGGGGAGGTGGAGGCGCGGCGGACGAACTCCGGGCCGAACCCGAACGTGACCGTGAGGTTCGCGGGCACGTGCGCGAGCTCGGGTTCGGAGTCGGCGAGCGCCGGTTCGCCGCGGGCGAGCCTCGCCGCGTCGTCGGTGAGGAGCTGCATGAGGCGGCGCAGCGCGTCGCGGTCGGTGCCGTCGCGCAGGTCGAGGGCCACGAGTGTCGCGTGCGCCTGCGGCGGCGTCGCGATGCCGGCCTGATGCTGGCCGTAGAACGGGACGGTGTCATCCCCCGGCACGGGAACGGGAACGCTGTCGTCCTGGCTCGCAACGGGTGCCGCGAGGCGGAGCGCCTGGTCTGCGCCGATGGCCGCGGCCGCGCCGAACCCGGCGACAGCCCCTCCGAAGAGGAGCTGCCGCCGAGTCGGGCGGGTGCGACCAGGGCTCTGGTCGCCGTGCATCAGCTGTTGTCCGCGTGGTCGCTGTGGTCGGCGTGGTCGCTGTGGTCCATCTCCGTGTCGCCGCCCATGTCATCCATGTCGCCGTCTTCGTAGGTCTCGTTGGCGCCCGCGTAGTCCTTGGCAGGGGCGGTGAAGTCGAGCGTCGAGTCGTCCGAGAACGTGAGGGTGAACGTGACCTCGTCGCCCGCGACGATGGGCTCCGGCAGGTCCATGAGCATGATGTGGTTGCCACCGGGCTCGAGGGTGAGCGCTTCACCGGCGGCGATCGTGAATCCGCCGCCCTTCTCGCGCATCGTCATCTCGCCGGTCTCGTTCGCGACCGTCTCGTGCAGCTCGAGGGCGGTGGATGCCGGGCTCGCGACCGACACGATCGTCACGTCCCCCGCCCCCGTGTTCTCGATCTCGCCGAATGCGGCGGACATGCCGGAGTCCTCGGCCTTGACCCAGGTGTTCTCGACGGTGACGGACTCGGCGGCGGGCGTCGCCGAGTCGGCATCCGCACCGGTGGCGGTGCTTGCCGTCGCGCACCCCGTGAGGGCGAGCGCCGCGGCCGTGAGGAAGGCTGCTGCTGCGAGTGGGCGGGTGGTGCTCGTGGTCATGCTGGTCATGAGTTGGGTTCCTTTTCTGGAGGAGAAGAAGCGAATGTGTTGGGCGGCGGAGTCAGCGCGCATCGGCGTCGCCGTCCTGCTGGGCGCCCTTGCGGGAGCGGACGATCACCCAGGCGACGCCGAGCGCGACGACCGCGCCCAAGCCGCCGATGAGGAGCAGCCGCGGCACGTCGAACGCCGACCGGGAGGTGACCTCGGCCGTGGGCTCGGTCGTCGCGCCGGAGTCGGACTCCGACGCAGGGGCCGAGTCGGCGTCAGACACGGCCGCCTCGCTTGGCGCCGGTGTGGCGACCTCTGCGGCGAGCGCATCCGCTGCACTCGCATCGCCGACCGTGAACGGAATCGTGCCGGTGATCGGGTGCCCGTCTGACGAGACGACGCGCCAGTTGATGGTGTACGAGCCGTCCGGCAGCGCGTCGTCGATGGTGCTCGTGACCGCGGAGCCGTCGATGACCGGTTCGCCGGTCGCCCAAGCGGTGCCGGCGGCGTCCTCGAGGACGATCATCGGACCGATGTCCATGATGTCGGCGGAGTAGCGGAGCGTGATGTCGGCAGGTGCCGCGTCGAGGGCCGCCCCCGGCGCTGGTGCGCTCTCGATGAGCTGGTCGTGGGCCTGCGCGGGGGCCGCGCCCGCGAAGCCCAGGAGGCAGGCCACGAGCAGCGCGAGCACTGCGGAGGCCGCGCGGACGACGCGCTTCGGTTCGGTGGTCGGTGGGAGGAGTGCTTGGGTCGTTGAAAGGGGAGTTGAGTCGATTGACATCTCGAGAATTCCTCGGGTCTGTCCGACCGCACGCGAACCGAGCGCGCAGAGCGCGCGCGGCTGCCGCGGACGGAGAAAATTCGACGCCGGCCCGCACCGGATCGCCTCCCCCGTGGAAGCGGGGTCGAGGGGATGCGGTGCTAGTTCGAGGTCGCGAACGTTGAGGGTCGCGGGGGCGCGGGCGGGCCGCGTCGCGGCTGCGTGCGCCCGGCGCGAACCGTCAGCGACGGTACCCAGGGCAGATCGAGTGGCGCCGAGTCGACGGGCGCCGTGGGGCGCTCGCCTCGGGCGAGGAGGAGGATCGTGCGCAGCAACGGCAGCAGCAGCTCGACTGCCGAGTCCCTCGCCTTGGCGAGGCTCGCGACGAGCGTCTCCCCGAAGAAGAGGGCGAGGGCCGTCAGCACCGCGGCCACGGCGTGCATCGCCCACATGAGCGCGCCG
Source organism: Pseudoclavibacter sp. 8L (assembly GCF_902506465.1). Taxonomy (NCBI): domain Bacteria; kingdom Bacillati; phylum Actinomycetota; class Actinomycetes; order Micrococcales; family Microbacteriaceae; genus Pseudoclavibacter; species Pseudoclavibacter sp. 8L. The sequence continues at coordinate 575,474 of NZ_LR733185.1, forward strand.
TCGTGGGCCAGGTGCAGCGCCGCCCCGGAGGGAACCGCGCTGCCCGCGGTCGACGCGAAGTCAGCCATGGCGGAGGCCGCGGCGAGCTGGCCGTGGCCGGCGTGCGCATCCGCCGCCGGCCCCGCGCCGACGGCCGCAGACGGCGTGCCGAGCACGAAGAGCGTGTGGAAGAGGAACTGGCTGGCCCCGACCGACAGGGCAAGGCGCAGCGAGTCGGTGCGGATGCGCGCGAGCAGCAGGCACGCGAGCACGGCAAGGCCGAACGGGAAGGCGACGCCGAGGAGGCCAGGCATGCCGCCACCTGCGAGGACGTGCGAGGCAAGCGCGATGAACGTGGAGACGGAGGCGGCGACGAACGCGAGCTGCACCCGGCGGACCCGGGCGGCATCGCGCGGTCGCTGATCGACGGGCGCGGCCAGGCCGGCCTCGAAGTCGAGATCGGTGCCTCGCAACTCCACTTCACCCATGGTGGGTGTCAGCAGGCCGGTCGAGGTCACCCCTCAAGTCTAGGCGGCTCTTCTACGCCTCGTAGACGCGGCCCTTCCACGCGACGCGGCGTCGCCCGGCCAGCGCGTAGACGGGCAGCACGAGCAGCGGACTGATCGGGCCCAGGATCCCCTCCGCCAGGTCGAGCGGTCGGCGTCGCCCCGTGATGACGCTCACGAGGGCGCGGTCGAGCAGCCCCGCGATGCGCACGAGGTGCAGGATGCGTGCCGTCGCGCCCCTGCCCGCGCTGGCTTGGGCATCCGGCCACACCCGCAGCACCCAGGGCAGCGTGTAGACGCAGATCGTGAGGAGGCTCGTCGCCGCCATCAGCGCTCGAGAACCGTGGTGGAGGCCGAGGAGCGACTTCGCGAAGCCGCGCACGGAGCTGCCGTAGCCGTCGTACATGCGCACGGCGATGGCGCTTCCGCCGCGCACGACGACAACCCGCCCGCCAGCGGCGCGCATCCGCTCGGCAAGGCGCATGTCCTCGACGAGCTCACCGCTCACGGCCGCATGGCCGCCGATGCGGTCGTAGGCGGCGCGGGTGAACGCCATGACCTGGCCGTTCGCGACGACCGGCGCGCGCCGGTGTTGCAGGGCCACGGGCACCGAGCCGAGCACGACGGCGTCGTTCAACGGGGTGATGAGCCGCTCGCCGAGCGTTCGCGTCTCCTGGCGCGGGAACACCGTGAGCAGATCGGCGCGGGACGCGCGCATGGTGGCCAGCAGCGCATCGAGCGCGCCGGGGCTCCAGCGCACGTCGGCGTCGGTGAACACCAGCACGTCGCTCGGGTGCCGCGCGACGGCGTCTGCCTCTGCCTCTGCCTCGGCTGCTTCAGGATCTCCTGACCAACATCGGTGCGATTCCGAGTGTTCTCGGCCCGAAGCGGGCGCTGCCGGCGGATTCTGCACTGAAGTTGGACACTGGCTTGCGCGACCAGCGGGACCGGGAGCGGCACGACCGGAAAAAGGAGCGGGGGCGGGAGCGGGCGCAACTGCCTCGGCGAGCTGCGCGCACGACCAGTTCTTGCCCGTCCAGCCGTCGGGGCGAGGCGCGCCGCCGAGCACCCGGGCGCCCGCCGACTCGCTGAGGGCCCTCGTCGCGTCGCTCGACTCGTCGTCGAGCACGACGACCTCATCGGCGCCCTGCCCGAGGAACCCTGGCAGCGTCTCCCGCAGGGTCGCCTCCTCGTCGCGGGCGGGGATCAGCAGCGAGACGCGAGGGGCCCGCTGTCGAGCTGGTGCGCCGGCCCGCAGACTCGGCTGCGTCAACAGGTTCCCGAGCAGCACGACGGCCCGGGCACCGAGGTAGGCGAGCGCGATTCCGGCGACGGCGCGGCTCGCGAGCACCCGGTTCACCCGCGCCCCCTGCCGCGCGCCCCGCCGCGGCGCATCCCGAAGCCCTCGGGCCTCGTCAGGTAGGCGAGCATCCGCCCGGCGATCCCGACCCGGTCTCGGCGGAAGCGCTGCGCGTCGAACACGACCCGGTAGCCGGGCAGCGGGCGGGCGGGATCGGCGGCGTCGAGCGCCCGGTCGAGCTCGCCGAGCATCGACGCGAGCGCCGCCCGGAGCTGCTCCGGGCGCACGGGTGCGCCGAAGCGGATGAACGCCTCCGGCTTCGCGGCACCCCGAAGGACGACGCGGATCGCGACGGGCACAAGCGGCACTCCAGCTCGCTCCGCGACCCACTCGGCACCAGGGTGCAGGTCGGACAGGCCGCGTCCGGCGCGCAGCTCGCCCTCCGGGAAGATCAGCGCCCAATCGCCCGCCCGGGCGCGAGCCACGAGAGTGCGGAGCGCGCGCGGAGGAACGGCACCGACCAGCCTCAGGAACGGGAAGCGCTGCAGCTGCTCGTCGCCCATCATGACGGCGACATCGGAGCCGACGTTCCTGGCGAAGAGGCCGATGAGGTAGGCGTCCCACCAGGAGCCGTGGTTCGCGGCGAGCACCGCCCCGCCCGCCGGGGGCGTGCCCGTGACGGCGATCGAGAGCAGCCCCGTCCGCACGTCGCGCACAGCGCTGCGCACGAGCAGTGCGCGGGCCAGGCGAAGCATCATGGTGTGCTCGACGCTATCGCAGGCGAGGGAGCGACAGGCCGGGCGGACGAACGCTCACCAGCCGCGCAGGCCCGCGGCGACGACGCCCCCGACGACGAGCAGGAAGACCAGCAGGTCCGTCCAGGTGGCGACGAGCTCGTTCAGGCTCTTGCCGCGCTTCGCGAGGTGGCGCAGGCCCGCGAGGCCGAGGTAGATCGCCCCGGGGAGCGCCCCGATGAGCCCCCAGCCGGGGACGAGCGAGGAGACGAGTGCGACCACGCCGAGGCTGAGGTTGGCGAGACCGAGCTCCTGGACGACCTGCGCGGTCGCCGCTCCGGTCTTCGTCATCGTGTCGGTCGAGGCACCGGTTCCGGTGCCCGTATCGCCCCGTTCGGCGTCGTCGTCAGGAGCGTCCTCCGAGTCGCCGTGCGCCGCTCCGAGGATCGTCTGCGTGGTGCGCCGAGGGTTCGTGAGCTGGCTGATGCCGGCGACGATGAGGCGGATCCCCACTCCCCAGAACGCGAACCAGATCCCGAACACGATGGCCGGGTTCCCGCCCGCGACGCCCAGGTGGACGCCGCCGAAGATCAGCGGCAGCACCACTGTCTGGAGGATCACGAGGAGGGCGTACATGCACGGTCCGATCGGCGTCGGGATGCCCGCAGCATCACTGCCGATCTGAGCGGTCAGTGCTGCATCGCTGCATCGAGGGAGGGGTGATCTGCACGCTATTGCATGCCGAGTCCCGCCGACAACACGGCGACGTGCGTTTACATGGACCGTCGTGCTGAAAGAATGGCCGGGTGAGCATCCACCCGAGTGTCACGCCGAAGAAGCCCTGGTACCGGCGCAAGAGTAGGACGGTGCCCCTCGGCGTGCTCTCCGCGGGGCTCGTGGGCGCGATCATCTGGGTGTCGACCCCCTGGCCAGCTGCCATGCTCATCCGCGCCCTGTTCGAGCTCGACGCGAAGCGCACCATCACCGAGATGGAGACGTTCGCCCCGACCGCCGACACCCTGCAGGCGCAGCTCGACGTCCCCTACGGCGACGACGGATCCGACACGACCTTCGACCTCTACTCCCCCGCTGGCACGAGCGAGGCGCTGCCGACGGTCGTGTGGATCCACGGGGGCGCGTGGATCTCCGGCGGCAAGCAGAACGTCGACCCGTACGTGCAGATCCTCGCCGCCGAGGGGTTCACGACGGTCGCCCTGAACTACACGGTGGCCCCCGAGGCCACGTACCCGACGGCGCTCACGCAGCTGAACGACGCGCTCGCACACCTCACCGAGCACGCCGCCGAGTACAACATCGACCCGAGCCGCATCGTCCTCGCCGGCGACTCCGCTGGCGCGCAGCTCGCAAGCCAGCTCGCGACACTCGCCACGAACCCCGACTATGCCGAGCTCGTCGGTCTGAAGCCGGCGCTCGCCGGCGATCAGATCGCCGGGATGGTGCTGAACTGCGGCATCTACGACGTGAGCGGCATCCCGGACGCGCCCGGCCTCGGCGGTTACGGCTTCCGCGTCGCCCTGTGGGCCTACCTGGGCGAGAAGGACTGGTCGCAGACGCCCGGCGGCCTCGAGATGTCGACCCTCGACTCCGTGACCGCCGACTTCCCGCAGACGTGGATCTCCGGCGGCAACGCCGACCCGCTCACCTCGAACCAGTCGCAGCCGTTCGCGGCGAAGCTGCAGGGGCTCGGCGTTCCGGTCACGACCGTCTTCTATCCGGACGACCACCAGCCGGCGCTGCAGCACGAATACCAGTTCAAGCTCGAGGGGGCGGATGCGCAGAGCGCGCTCACCTCGACGATCGACTTCCTGAAGTCGGTCACGTCGGCCGCCTGACCGCAGCACGCCGCACGCCGCCCCCAACCCGCAACCCAGCCAATAGGTCACTTTCACCCCGTTCTCGGGGTCGAGATGGGGCGAAGCTGACCTATTCGGCGGTCCCCCGACCCCGAAGACGTTCCCGACCCCCATGACGAGGATGAGGATCGGTGAGCCCAGGGTGATGGCCGCCAGCAGGGCCGTGTCGTCGAGCGAGCCGATGAATCCCGCATTGGTGAGGTTGTAGATCGCCCCGACGATCATCGCGGCCGCCATGGGCACGCAGAGGTGCAGGAGTGCGCTGACGATCGGTGCCGACGAGAGGTACCAGCGGTTCGTGTGCGCCGCATCCGGGGTGGCCTCACGGGTCGCCGACAGATCGGCCTTGGCTTCGGTTTCTGGTGGTGTGCTCATGGTTGCTTCTTTCTGGGCAGGACGGAGCGCGCGCCGACACTCGTCGGCACGTGAGGGGGCGCGACTCGGTCGCGCGTCTCGGAGGGCTAGTCGCGCACTGGCTGCGGGAGCTGAGCCGTGATCTTGGCGAGCAGCGCCTGGAACGCGACTCGCTCGTCGGGGTCGAGCGGCGCGAGGATCGTCTCGTCTGCGGCGATCATGGCCTCCTCGAAGCCCGCGATGAGCTCGGCTCCCGCAGGCGTTGCATAGACGCGCTTGGTGCGCTCGTCGCCACCCTCGGTTCGGCGTTCGATGAGCCCTCGCCCTTCAAGGCCGCGAAGCAGACTCGAGACGCTCGCGGGGGTCGTGCGACTCATGCGAGCGAGCTCCGATTGGCTCGCCCCTGGGCTCTGCACGAGGTAGCCGAGCACGAAGCTCTGCGGCCGGGTGAGCTCGCGCTCACGTGTCCAGTCTTCCCCGGCCTTCATCTGCGCCCAGCTGATCCATCGAACGAACTCGAGGGGCGTGCGTGGGGCTGGCGCTTTATTCGACATAGTTAGAACTATTACAGTTAGACTTCTAACTGTCAAGATGGCACAGCCTGGAACACGCGCCTCACGCGTAGACTGGGCTGATTCCCCGGGAGGAGCAACGATGCCCGAACCGAAGCATCCAGAGAAGCGCGCGAAGCCCGAAGCCGGCGTGACGCGCATCGTCGAGAACATCGACGAGACCGCCGCGATGTTCTCCGAGCCGAAGATCACTGCCGTCGGCATCCCCGCCGTCCTCAACTCGCTCAAGGTGACGACCGCGCAGATGGGCCCAGCCCGCACGGCCCGCACCCTGCTGCGCATCAACCAGAAGGACGGCTTCGACTGCCCCGGATGCGCGTGGCCGGAGGGCAAGCACCGCAGCCCGGCCGAGTTCTGCGAGAACGGCGCGAAGGCCGTCGCCGAAGAAGCGACGAAACGGCGCGTTCCCCCGAGCTTCTTCGCCGAGCACTCCATCGAGGAGCTGCGCACCTGGGACGACTACTCGCTCGGCCAGCAGGGCCGCCTCACTCACCCGATGCTCCTCGAAGAGGGCGGAACGCACTACCGGGCCGTGAGCTGGGACGACGCGTTCGACATCATCGCCGACGAGTTCGCGCAGATGTCGAGCCCAGACGAGGCGATCTTCTACACCTCAGGCCGCACCTCGAACGAGGCGGCGTTCGTGTACCAGCTGTTCGTGCGCGGCCTCGGCACCAACAACCTCCCCGACTGCTCCAACATGTGCCACGAGTCGAGCGGCTCCGCACTCGGCGAGACGCTCGGCATCGGCAAGGGCTCGGTGAGCCTCGAGGACCTCCACGAGGCGGACCTCATCATCATCGCCGGGCAGAACCCCGGCACCAACCACCCCCGCATGCTCACCGCCCTCGAGAAGGCGAAGCTCAACGGCGGCAAGATCATCGCCGTGAACCCGCTGCCCGAGGCGGCGCTCATGCGGTACGAGAATCCGCAGACCGTGCGCGGCATGGTGCTCGGCGGCACCGCCCTCAACGACCTGTTCCTGCAGATCAAGCTGGGCGGCGACCAGGCTCTGTTCCAGGCGCTCGGCCGCATCCTGCTCGACGCCGAGGAGGCGAACCCCGGCACCGTCTTCGACCACGACTTCATCGCGGCGAAGACGTCGGGTGTGGATGCGTACCTCGAGTCCCTCCGCACGCTCGACTGGGCGGAGATCGAGACCGCGACCGGGCTGAGCGAAGCCGAGATCCGCGAGGCAGGCGAGCTGCTGCTCGCCTCGAAATCGACGATCGTCTGCTGGGCGATGGGCCTCACCCAGCACAAGCACTCGGTGCCGACGCTGCGCGACTGCGTCAACCTGCTCCTCCTGCAGGGCAACATCGGCAAGCCAGGCGCGGGCGTCTGCCCCGTGCGCGGGCACTCGAACGTGCAGGGCGACCGCACGATGGGCATCTTCGAGCGGATGCCCGAGTCGTTCCACGACAAGCTCGACGCCGAGTTCTCGTTCGCCTCTCCCCGCGAGCACGGCTACGACACGGTCGAGGCGATCCGCGCCATGCGCGACGGCAAGGCCCGCGTCTTCATGGCCATGGGCGGCAACTTCTCCAGGGCGACACCCGACACGGCAGTGACGGAGGCAGCCATGGAGTCGCTTGCCCTCACGGTGCAGGTATCGACGAAGCTGAACCGCTCGCACGTCGCAACGGGACGCCGAGCGCTCATCCTCCCCACTCTCGGGCGCACGGAACGCGACCGGCAGGCGGGCGGCACGCAGCGCGTGACCGTCGAGGACTCGATGAGCGCCGTGCATGCCTCCCACGGGCGGCTCGAGCCGGCGAGCGACGAACTGCTCAGCGAGGTCGCCATCGTGACGATGCTCGCCGAGCGGGTCCTGACACGTTCGCGCCCGAACGTGCCGCAGGTGAACTGGGCCGAGCTGCGCGCCGACTACGCGAACGTGCGCGCATCCATCTCCCGGGTCATCCCCGGGTTCGAGGACTTCGAGGCGAAGATCGACGAGCCCGGCGGGTTCATCCTGCCGAACGGACCGCGCGACGGCCGCGACTTCTCGAGCATCGGCGGCACCGCGAAGTTCACTGCCAACGAGCTCGAGTACCCGAAGGTTCCCGAGGGCCGCCTGCTGCTGCAGACGCTGCGCTCGCACGACCAGTTCAACACCACCATCTACGGCAAGGACGACCGGTACCGGGGCGTGAAGAGCGCCAGGAGGGTCGTCTTCGTCAACGAAGCGGATGCACGGGACCGCGGCCTCGCCGACGGCGACCACGTCGACATCGTCTCGGAGTGGCCAGGCCGCGACGGGTCGCTCGAAGAGCGCCGCAGCGAACGCCACCGCATCGTCGTCTACTCCACCCCGCGCGGCTGCGTCGCCGCGTACTACCCGGAGACGAACGTGCTCGTGCCGCTCGACTCCACCGCCGACGTCAGCAATACGCCGACCTCGAAGTCGATCGTGGTTCGACTGGAGAAGCTCGACAGCTGACGCGAGCTTCTTCCCCACCTTTGGAGGCGCCCGCCACCCTGGGCGGTGAGGCCTCAGGCTCGGCGGCGGATGCGGATCGGCCCCCTGGCCGAGGCGCCGTCGACGACTTCGCCGCCCTGGGTGATGTCGACGTCGCCGGCCGCCACGAGGCGCAGCGCGGCCGCCCTCGCCGCATCCATCTCGCCGCGCCACTCGTCTCCCCCAACGGCTCGCGCCGCCTCCGAGGGGCAGATGGTGGCCCCTCAGCCCGCTTGGCGAGCAATTCGAGGATCACACGCTCGAGCTGCTGATCGCGCTGCGAGGCCGGGGTCACAGCAGCCGCTCCGCGAGGACCTTCGCCGTCGCCTCGGGATGCACGCGGTGCCCGACCGACTCGGCGACCTCGACGAGCTCCGACCCCGGCAGCGTCTCAGCAAGACGCCTCGCGGCGCTCGCGAGGAACGGGAACGTGTCGCCGCCCACGACGATCGTCACGGGCACCTGCACGTCGACCATCGCCGCTGTCGGCGTCGACACCTGCCGCACGAGCTGCGCGTCGTAGACCGTCGACTGCGCGAGCGGCACAAGCCCGGGGAAGATCGGGCTCTGCCGGATCTGCTCGACGAGGGCAGGGTCGAGCCCGACCCCCTCGAGCTGGAACGTCGAGACCGCGGTTGCCGCTTCACCCTCGTCGACGAGCCGCTGCAGGCGCTCGGCGAGGTCTGGGTCCGGTTCGTGCTGACCGAAGCGGAACGGAGGCTCCGACAGGAACAGGTGCTGCACGGGAACACCGAGGGAGGCGGCGAAGAGCGCCAGCACGGCCCCGGACGAATGCCCCACGACGCTCACTTGACCGCCGACCGCGCCGATGACGGCCGCGAGGTCTTCTGCTTCACGCTCTGGCGCCGACGGCTTCGTGTCACCGCTGTCGCCGCGAGCGCGCCGGTCGAAGGCGACGGCGGCGAAGCCGACCCTGACGAGTGCGAGCGCGAACTCCGTCACGTCCCGCGCCGTCGAGAACGCGCCGTTCACGATGACCACCACGGGCCCCGAGCCGCGGACCTCGTATGCGATACGCGTTCCATCCGCCGACAGGACCGTCTCGCGATCAACGCGAATCCCGCCCGTGCCCGGCTCTTCTGCTGCGACCATGTTCCTGCTCCCTCACCCTTGAGCGCTGCCGTCGACCCTCCATCGAGGATGGGCCGCGAGGCAAGTCTGTACCCTCGCGGCCCGCCTGGGGCGTTTCCTCCTCGGAAAGCTACCGAGCTGCAGTCAGCTCCTCGTCGGGATGCTCGCGCGCGTAGTTGGAGCCGGCGTGGCCCGTGCTCAATCGCTTCCTGAGCACCAGCAGCCACCAGAGGAATGCCAGCCCGAGAGCTCCTGCGAACACGAAGCCGTTGCCAGCGAACGCGGGGAGGAACAGCAGTGCGATCTCGACGATCAGGAACACCACGAGACTGATGATGAGCAGCGGTCGCCTGGCGCGCCCGAGGTCGAAGGTGCCCGGTTCGGGGGCTGGGATGCGACCCCTGTAGGACGCGATCAGCAACCCGATCGTCTGCAGGACGTAGGTGCTGAAGAACGCGAGCGTCGCGATGCCGAGGAAGTAGTTGAAGGCGGCGGGGCTGACGAGCGCAGACAGGAGCAGGAGCACCGAGACCACCCCGAGCGTGAGCACTGCTGTGGACGGGGTCTTGCGGGTGGGGCTGACGTGGCGGAGCGCTTTCGAGAAGGGCATCATGTTGTCCCGCGACATCGAGTAGAGCAGCCGGGTGCCGACCAAGACGTTGGCGAGCAGGCACACGAGGATGTTGGTGAGCGCGATGGCGATGACGATCTTCGAGACGACGGGACCGAGCTGTTGCGAGATGATCTCGTCGATGGGCGCCGAGGAGGCGAGCACTCCGGCAGGGTCCTTGATCGCGAGCGTGTAGACGAGGTACATCGCGAACTCGATGATGCAGGAGGCCGCGAACGCGTAGAACATGGTGCGGGGGATGACGCGGCGCGCGTCTTTCGTCTCCTCCGCCACATCGGCGACCGCCTCCACCCCGACGAGTCCGAAGAACGGCCCGAGAGATGCGGCGAGCCATGCGAGCAGGTATGGAGTCGCGTCATCGGGGCTGTTGCCCTCGAACAGCGACGAGAACGGCTGCGCGTTGCCCGGGATGACGAAGGCCACGAACGCGATCACGAGCGTGACGCCGATGGTGACGACGAATTCCAGCCCCACCCCGATGTTGTTGATGAGCGTCGCAAGCCGGACTCGGTAGGCGTTGATGAGCACGCAGACGATGACGACCGCGATGGCGAGGAAGATCTGATTCGGCTGCGAGAGCTCCCAGCCGAAGACGCTGCCGAGGTAGCCGGCGAACACGTAGCCGAGGCTGGTCATGCCGCTGGTCCAGCCGATGAGCGCCGCGAAGCCGGTGAACCAGCCGAAGACCGGCCCGTTGAGTCGGCTCGTCCACTGGTAGGCGTACCCGGCGAGGGGGATCTTGGCCGAGATGTCCGCCGCGATGAGCGTCCAGAGCAGGAATACCGGGATCGCGATGAACAGGGTCCAGATGAATGGAGCTCCCGCATTCGAATAGCCAGCCGCGAATCCGGAGAAGACCGCCGTGGTCGCGCTGATCGTCGAGAATCCGATTGCGAAGGATGCGATCTTCCCGACGGATCTATCGAGTTTCTGGTCGTACCCGAATTCCGCGAGCCGCGCATCCTCGTCCGCGCTGGAACTCGATGGTTCAGGCAGAGGATCACGCCTGGACCTTTTCAGTGGATTTATCACTGCATCTCCTCGCCTCTTTGCGTGGAACGACCATGATCCGGCCGTGTCCTTGGAGACAGTGAACCCAGTGGCCCAGCACTCTGGAAGTCCGGTCCTCTTATGGATTGATAACTCTGGCCTATCAGCCGGAGTCCGATTGCCGCACCTGCGCCCGGTCGAGCATGCGCTGGACGAGTCTTCGCGCGGAGGGCGACACCCGGTCGGGGTGCCAAGCGAGCGCGGAGTAGCTGACGGGCCTGTCCACGATGGGGACGAACGTGATGCCCGGCCGGTCGTAGAGCCTGGTCATCGACGAGGTCGTGAAGCTCACGCCGATGCCGCGCGAGACCATCGTCGTCTCGGTCTCGTACGTTGCAGCCTCACCGGCGATCAGCGCTGGCTTGCCGTGTCGTGCGTCTGCAGCCATCCAGTAGTCGCGCCAGGCTCCTGCCGGCTCCGGGGCGACGATCAGCGGCTCGTCGAGAAGCTCCTCGATCCGCAGCTCACCCCTGCCCGCGAGCCGGTGCGCCCTCGGCAGGCAGGCCACCCAGGTCTCCTCCTCCACCACTGCCATCTCGAGCCCGAACGCCCCGACGGGAGGGCGGATGAGTGCGATGTCGGACTTTCCGCTCGCGAGCCCGGCCGTCGGGTCGGCGAAGTCGTATTCAGTCATCTCGATCGTGATGCCCGGCAGGTCCCGCTCCACGTCCTCCAGCAGGGTGAAGAGGAGATCCGCTCCCGTGCCGATGAGGTACCCGATGCGCACTTCGGCGTGGTTGATGAGCGTCGAGGCGACGTCGAGGGTCTCGTCCACAGCGCGCAGCGCCGCACGCACATGGGGGAGCCACTCGCGCCCGAATGCAGTCAGCGCGACGGACCGGGTGTCGCGGTCGAAGACCTTCGCGCCCAGCTGCTCCTCCAGTTGACGGATGGCGGAGGAGAGGGCGGGCTGGGTGATGAAGAGCTTCTCGGCAGCTCGCCGATAGTTCAGGTCCTCTGCGACCGCGTTGACGTAGCGAAGCTGCCGCAGGGTCACGTCTCCGGTCATCGCTCCTCCAAGAGTCAGTGATAGATGCAGCTTATGAACTCATCGTAGCTTCGTCTTTCCACTCGGAAAGATTCGAGATCAGGATGAAGTCACTCACACGACTTCATTTGAGGAGCAGAACATGGGCGTTCACAGCGGGTCGCATTCGATCGACACACCCGCGCGGCAGGAGTTCTTCGACATCACCGACGAGGCGCAGACGTTCCTCGCCGAGCTTGGCGCCAGAAATGGACTCCTCACCGTCTACACGGCGCATACGAGCTGCACGGTCTTCCTCCAGGAGGAGTCCGAAGACGTGACGTACTACGGGACGCAGCTGATCCTGCAGGACACGCTCAACGTCCTCGCGAAGATCGCTCCCCCTACACGCCATGAGGGCCAGTACCTGCATCCGGGGCCGATCCACATCGAGAACGCCGCCGCGCTGCGCGATGAGCTGCCCGAATGGGGCCTCAACACCGACGGTCACATCATCTCGTCGATCCTCGGCCGTTCCGAGGTCATTCCCGTCGTCGATGGCGCGGCCGTACTCGGTGAGTTCGGACGCATCTACTTCGGCGATCTCGACAGTGTGCGCCCGCGCACACGCGTCGTGCACTTCCAGTTCATGGGTGAATGACGATGCTCGTCTACGCCATCGATGTCGGAACCACGAACCTCAAGGTCGTGCTGTATGACGAGCGGCTCGCGGTTCTTGCGAGCGCATCCGGGCCCGTGAGCTACGAAAGGTCCGGCGACCACGTCGAGTTCGATCCTGGAGCGCTGTTCCAGACGATCCTGGCGCTCGTCGCCGATTGCGCGCGGCGCGCAGCGGCGACAACTCGTGAGCACGACGCAGTGCTCGCGTTCACGGGACAGGCGGAGTCGCTGGTTCTCGTGGATGCCTCCGGTCGTCCCGTCCGTCCAGCCCTCTCCTGGCTGGACAGCAGGGCCGGTGTCGAGGCCGAGCTCATGGCTGCGTCGTTCTCAGCGGACACCGCCTTCGAGATCAGCGGGCAGCCATTCGCGTCGGCTGCATGGCCCGCCTCCAAACTGAGCTGGCTCCGAGCGCACGAGCCGGAGACGATGGCGAGAACCCACGAGGTGCTGATGGTCAAGGACTATCTCATCCGCCGCTTCACCGGGCACAGCGTCGGCGAGGTCTCGACACGTGGCTTCACCTACCTGTGGGATGTCCGCCGATCCCAGTACTGGGGGGAGATGCTCGAGTTCTGCGGCCTCACCTCAGACCAGCTGCCGGAGGTCGCTGCTGCCGGCTCCGACGTCGGCCCAGTCCTGGCGGACGTGGTGGCTCAGCTGCCCGAAGCCGTCGGCTATCAGGTGAACGTGGGCGCGCTTGACCACTTCTGCGCGATGGCGGGCACCGGCTCCTACCAGGCTGGCACCATCAGCGAATCAGCCGGAACGGTGCTCTCGCTGTCGATGCTCGCGAGCGACTGGCGCTTCGACCCCAGCCAAAGGATCTCGTTCCACACCGGACTCCACCCCGACGACATCGTCCTCTTCAACGGCGCAGACAGCGGAGGGGTTGTCCTCGAGTGGTTCAGAAGGGAGGGGCTCCAGAACCTCTCCCATGCGGAGCTCGAGCGCGAACTCACCTCCCGGTCGGCGATGGGCGCCCCCATCTTCCTGCCCTACCTCACGGGCCTGAATCCGCCCGACTACCTTCCGGATGCTCGCGGAGCTTTCGTGGGCATCTCCCTCGGCCATGACCGCTTCGACCTCGCATACGCAGTCGAAGAAGGCCTCGCCCACCTGTTGAAACGCAACATCGACTCTTTCAGCGGAGCGCGTGCGCAGCAGATCGTGTCCACCGGCGGTGGCACTGCATCGACCTTCAGGAACCAGCTCAAGGCGGACGTCTGCGAGGTGGACGTCGTTGTCCCCAATGAGCGGGAGGCGACCTGCAGAGGGGCCGCGGTGCTCGCCCTCGTCGCGGCAGGAGAGCTCGCGAGCATCCACGACGCCGCGGAACTCAACCGACCCCTGAACGCGCGCTACGAGCCGTCTCGTGGGCGGCTCCGGACCGAACTCATCGACCGCGCCGAGCGCTATGCGCTGTTCGAAGACTCCCTGCAACGCCTCTACGCGACCTGACACCTGCACCAGCGTGCAGAGGACGACACAAAAACACCTCACACGAGGTCGAGAAAATGGAGTGAAGATGAAACTGTGCTGCTCATCGCCGATGATTCCCGGTGCGACTCTCACGGAGAAGGCGGAACGGCTCTCGGCCTGGGGGTACGACACGATCGCGATCTTCCAGCCGTTCGTCGATTGGAACGACGACATCCGGGTGGAACTGGGCGAGCTCGAGTCGCAGACCGGGGTGCGCCCAGTCGAGTTCGTGCTCACTGACGACGTCTACGGCAACGCCATGTCACCAGACGCGGATCTTCGAACCCGATGCCGAGAGATGTATCTGGAGGCGGCATCGGTCTGCGCTGAGATCGGCCTCGTCACTGAGATCGAGTTCGAGTACGGCCCCCAGAATCCCCTGCCCCTCTTCGACCCGTTCCTGCAGCTTGATCTCCGTCAGCAGGAGGGCTTCCTGGACTTCTACGCCGAGATGCTCGACGTGGTTGACGGGACCGCCGGGCGCGTGCTCCTGGAACCGCTCAACCGGTACGAGAGCCGGTACCTCAACCGCGCCTCCGACAACGTCCACCTCCTCGAGATGATCAACCATCCGAGTGCCGGTCTCCTCCCCGACACCTTCCACATGTCGATCGAGGAAGCGGACATCGCCGCGACGCTGCGTCAGTGCGGTGGCCACGTCAAGCAGGTGCACCTCGGGGAGAACAACCGACTCCTTCCAGGTCATGGCTCGCTCGACTGGCCCTCGATCATCGGAGCCCTCCGAGACATCGGATACACGGGCTCCCTGAATCTCGAATGCTCCACCCACGGCGATCCGGAGCGGAGCCTGCCAGAGACAGCCCGCTTCCTGCGGGCATTGATCGACGCATGACCAGACTCCTCACTCCGCCGTTCTTCGAGATCGGCCCGAAGAACCTGCTGCGTCAGACCGAGATCGAGGCGCTGGCCGTCGCAGCGGGAGCGGCGGGGGCCGAACACGAAGTCGATGTCGTCCTGACCGTCCCGAACGCGCTCGTCACTCGAACCGCAGAGCTCGATTCAGGCGTGCTCGTCTTCGCGCAGGCAATGGACGCGGACACGATCGGCGCCACCTTCGGTTCCACGACCGCGGAGGCGCTCGTCGACGCAGGCGCCGACGGAGTCATGCTCAATCACGAGAGCCGCCAACTCGACCCAGAAACACTCGCCGAAACCGTGTCCCGTGCTCACGGGGTAGGGCTGCTCACCATCGTCTGCGCTGGCACGATCGGCGATGCAGTCCGCTTCTCACTCCTGAACCCGACGGCGATCCTCTTCGAACCGCCCGCACTCATCGGAACCTCAGGTGCCGTCAGCCGGTCCTGGATCCCCGAAGCGAATACGGCGGTCCGCGACACCAGCGGGGCAGTTCTCATGATGCACGCGGGAGGCGTCGCCTCCCCAACAATCGCCAGACACATCATGGCCGCTGGCGCGGACGGCACGGGATCGACGAGCGGCGTGCTCGGTGCGCTCGACCGGTCGGACGCAGCTCGCACGTTCATCGCATCCACAAGACAGGGGTTCGACGAGGCACTCGCCTCTCCCCAGCACGTCCAACACAACGAAGGAGACAGAACATGAGCAGAGAACTTGCAGGCAGAACCGCAGTCGTCACGGGTGGCGGCCGAGGGATCGGGCTCACCGTCGCCCGTTCACTTGCCGAGAACGGCGCCGACGTCGCACTCCTCGATCTTCTCGACAGCGTCGAGGACACCGCAGCACAGCTCGCAGACGAGTTCGGCGTCAAGGCAGTCGGTCGGAGACTCGACGTCGTCGATCAGGACGCGACAGCGGCGGTCTTCGCGGAGATCACGGAACTGCTGGGCACCCCGCAGATTCTCCTCACAGCGGCCGGCATCGAGATCAACGGCGACTCGATCGACGTCACCGCAGCCCAGTGGCGGAAGGTCATCGATGTGAACCTGACGGGGACGTTCTTCTCCACGCAGGCTTTCGGCGCGGGCCTCCTGAAGGCAGGGCTTCCGGGGAGCGCCGTCCTCATCGCATCCATGTCGGGCTCCATCGTCAACGTGCCGCAATGGGCTGCCTCCTACAACTCGTCGAAGGCAGCAGTCGCTCATCTCGGGAAATCCCTGGCTGTCGAATGGGCCAGCGCCGGCATCCGCGTCAACTCAATCGCGCCCGGCTACGTCCTCACCGACCTCACCCAGCAGATCATCGACCGCGAGCCGGAACTCCTCGAGGACTGGGTCTCCCGTATCCCGCTTGGCCGCATGGCCACCCCCGCAGATCTCACCGGCCTTGTTCGATTCCTCGCCTCAGACGCTTCGAGCTACCTCACCGCGCAGCAGATCGTCATCGACGGCGGGTACACAGCGATCTGACGGATCTCGTGTGCTGGCAACCCCACGCACACGGCGGGCCCCACGCTGCAGTCCTCCCTGCAGCATGGGGCCCGCCGCCCTCCACGCTCTGTCGCGGTCTGGTGTCCCCCGCTCCTGGCTACTTCACGTAGCCGTTGGGGTTGAGCACGTACTTCTTCGGCGCGCCCGCATCGAAGTCGGCGTAGCCCTTCGGAGCCTCATCGAGCGTGATCGGCGTCGCCTGCACGGCGTCGGCGATCTTCACCTTGTCGAAGAGGATCGCCTGCATGAGCTGCCGGTTGTACTTCATGACCGGGCACTGGCCGGTCGTGAACGACAGCGACTTCGCCCAGCCGAGCCCAAGCCGGATCGAGAGCGAGCCGACCTTCGCCGCCTCGTCCACTCCGCCCGGGTCGCCGGTCACATACAGGCCAGGAATACCGAGCGCGCCGCCAGCCTCCGTCACCGTCATGAGGGAGTTGAGCACCGTCGCCGGCGCCTCGTGCCCCGCGTCGGAACCGTGCCCGCGGGCCTCGAAGCCGACAGCATCCACACCGCACTCGACCTCCGGCACGCCAAGGATCTGCTCGATCTGCTCGCCGGGGTCGCCCTTCGAGACATCGACCGTCTCGCAGCCGAACGAACGCGCCTGCGCGAGGCGCTCCTCGTTGAGGTCGCCCACGATGACACACGCGGCGCCGAGCAGCTGCGCGCTGACTGCCGCCGCGAGTCCCACCGGGCCCGCACCGGCGATGTACACCGTCGAGCCTGGGCCGACCCCTGCGCTGTAGGCACCGTGGAAGCCCGTCGGGAAGATGTCGGAGAGCATCGTCAGGTCGAGGATCTTCTCGAGTGCCTGGTCACGGTCCGGGAACTTCAAGAGGTTCCAGTCGGCATACGGCACCAGCACGTACTCCGCCTGCCCGCCGACCCAACCGCCCATGTCGACGTAGCCGTACGCACTGCCGGGGCGGTCCGGGTTCACGTTGAGGCAGATGCCCGTCTTGCCCGACTTGCAGTTGCGACACCGCCCGCACGCGATGTTGAACGGCACCGACACGATGTCGCCAACCTTGATGAACTCGACGTCCGGCCCGACCTCGATGACCTCACCCGTGATCTCGTGACCGAGCACCAAGTCGACCGGAGCGGTCGTGCGACCTCGCACCATGTGCTGGTCGGACCCGCAGATATTCGTCGTCACGGTGCGCAGGATGGCCCCGTGCCGCACCTGTCGACCCACGTTCGCCGGGTTCACGCCCGGCCCATCCTTCAGCTCGAACTCGGGGTACGGGATGTCGATGACCTCGACCTCGTTCGGCCCCTTGTACGCGACAGCTCTGTTACTCGCCATGATCTCTCCTTTGAGTTGAGCGGGCTCTGCGTGCGGTGCACGCGAAGGCGCATCCCTGCGAACGTCTCTGTTACGCAGTGTTTCGAGGCTATTGGCCACCCTCGGGACACACCAGGATTCGAGGCAGATGACCAGTGGATGCACAGACTCAGGCCCGGGTGATCTGTCCAGTCGACTTCCCAGCGCGTTCGGAATACGGCCGCCGCCCCATCGGTTGTTGTAGCTGCAAGCATCCACTTCTCGGAAGGAACAGCAAGCATGGCAATCGTCATCACCGGCGCGACCGGACAGCTCGGAACCCTCGTCATCGACAGCCTCCTCGAGCGCGGCGCGACCCCCACCGAGATCGTCGCCGGCGGTCGCAACGCCGAGCGACTCGCGCAGCTCGCAGCGAAGGGCGTTCGCACCGCCACCATCGACTACTCGAAGCCCGACACCGCGGCCGCCGCGATCAACGCCGGCGACACCGTCGTGCTCATCTCCAGCAGCGAAGTGGGCACCCGCGTCGCACAGCACGAAGCGGTCATCGACGCAGCGAAGGCCAAGGGCGCGGCCCGCATCGTCTACACGAGCGTCCTCGGTGGCGACCCGGATGCCCTCATCCTCGCGCCGGAGCACGTCGCGACCGAGTCGCTCATCCGCGAATCCGGCCTTCCTGCCACCATCGCGCGCAACGGCTGGTACACGGAGAACTACGTCGCCGACATCGCCCAGGGCGAGACGACGGGCGTCATCGTCAACAGCGCAGGCCAGGGCCGCGTCGCCAGCGCCTCCCGCGCCGACTACGCCGCCGGCATCGCCGCGATCGCCCTCGAAGACGGCCACGAAGGCAAGGTCTACGAGTTCTCCGGCGACAAGGCCTGGGACTTCGAGGAGTTCGCGAAGACCCTCGCCGACGCGATCGGCCGCGACGTCGAGTACCGCGCGCTCACCACGGAGGAGCACAAGGCCGCCCTCACCTCGAACGGGCTCGACGAAGGCACCATCGGCTTCATCACCGGCCTCGACGCGAACATCCGCGACGGAGCGCTCGCCCTCACCACCGGCGACCTCTCCCGAGTGTCCGGACGCCCCACGACGACGCTCTCCGAGACGCTCCGCACCCTCACCGCCTAGGCAGCTCCGCCGGCGGTCTGGCTCACGGTCTGGCCCACGCCACGACGACCCTCGTTTCGGGGTGGGTTCCGCGCCTCCGGATGACTTGCAGAGCATTCGCTGGCGCGAAACCCACCCGGAGACGGTCGCGGGTTACGGGTCCGACGCCCCGCGATGGATGCGCGCGGTTGCTACCGGAGCGGCTGCGGGGCGAGCGAGCGGGGTCGGCTGATCGAGAACAGCTCGGGAGCTGCACCAGCACCGTTCTCGGCGAGGTCGGCTCCGAGGCGGCCGATCGAGGGAACGAACTTGAAGCCCTCCCCCGCGAAGCCAGCGAGGATCACGATGCGGCCGACCCGGTCGATCACGAACCTGGCGTCGTCGGTCGTCGTGTAGGTGCAGCTGATCGGGTCGGCACTGTCCGCGTCGACGCCGGGCAGCCAGTCCCGCGCATACTGCGTGATGGCGTCGAGCTGCGCGGACACCGGCAGGAAGTCTCGCGAGTCCGGGTCGACGACTGGCCCGACCCCGTGCCATCCCGCCTTGATCCCCTCACCGGGGGTGAGCATCCCGTAAACCGGCGAGAGCCACCCCTCGTATCCGGGCCTCCCGAGCGCGGGCAGGTGGTTGAAGCTCGGCCAGTCGATATACCCGTTGAACTCGCGGAAGTGCACGGGCGCCTCCTGGGTGACGCGCAGGCGCGGCAGCTCGACGGCCCCGCCGAGCAGCGTGCGGGTCCACGCGTTGACCGCTGAGACGACGACCTTCGCGGTGATCGTCTCGCGCGCGTGCCCTCGATGCTCGGGCTCTTCACCCCAGGAGTACGCCTCGACGACCACGCGTTCGGCCTGCTCCACGACGTTCACCGCTCGGGTACCCCAGCTCAGCTCCGCGCCGCTCGCAGCCGCCAGTTCGGCCATGCTCGTCAGCGCGTCCGCTGCTCTGACCCGTCCGGCCCTCGGGAGGTGCAGCACCTCGGTGTCGAAGCGGATGCCAGGCCATCGTTCGCCTGCGTCCTGCGTCGAGAGCAGCTCGGCAGGTTCACCGCTGGCGGAGATCGCGGCGTGCACCTCGGGGCTCGCCGCCCCGGGTCCGTGGTTCACGAGACCGACGAGGTCGAGGATCTGGCGGCCCGAGTCGAGCTCGAGCTCGCCCCACAGCGCCCGCGACTCGTGCAGCATCGCGACGAGATCCGGCTGCGTGTACGACGTGTTGAAGTTGCGTGTCGCCCCGTGGGATGCGCCCATGTGGTGACCGGGCTGGAACTGCTCGAGCAGGCGCACCCGCCTGCCGCGTCTCGCCAGCTGCCATGCGGTCGACAGGCCCATCGCGCCGCCGCCGATGATGAGCACGTCAACGTCAGTCATGACCCCACGCTACCCGCACTCAACTCGCGCGCTTTCCTCGGTACCATTGCGGAATGCTCACCGTCTCCGGTCAGCGGGAGAAGATCCTCACCGCGTACATGAACCTGCTCGTCGACTCCGGCGTGCGCGGGACGACCCTCGAAGCAGTGGGCACGACCTGCAAGCTCTCCAAGGCCGGGGTACTGCATCACTTCGCGTCGAAGCAGGCGCTGGGGGACGCGCTCCTCGAGGAGCTGCGAGGGCAGGCGCGCGTCGACGCCGACAACATGCTCGCCGACCTCGACAACGCCGTCTCGTACTACATCGTCTCCTCGCAGGATCGGGACAGCCTCCTGGAACGGCTCGTGGAAGCGGTCTACCGCCTCGCGCAGACTGGCGACAAGGACGCGCTCGACGTGCTCCGCCAGTGCCGTGAGGGCTGGTTCGATGCCCTGGTTCGGGCTATCGGCGACGCCTCGGTCGCTCGGCTCGTGCTGTTCGTCGGTGACGGCATGAACCACAACGCACTGCTCAGCGTGGGCTCGGAGAACGAGAAGTTCATCAACGCGGAGTCGACAGCCGAGATCATGAACTCGATCGCGCAGCTGCGCGCCTAGGGCCAGCTGCAGCGCACCCTGCCGGTCCAGTCCGGTCGGGTCGGGTCGGTTCCCCCGTCCCGCCGACCGCCGCGTCCTGCGCGGAAACACAACCGTTACGACGGGATGCTGGAAAACTCTCGGCGCATCACCGACCAAATGGTAAGTTCGTGCTCACTCCGCGAACGCGGCAGGCCCTTTGATGCGGGAGACAACGATGACCAACGCACAGCCTGGCCCCATTACCGAGGCCCTCGCCACTCAGACCCCCGTCGGCAAGGGGCTCGCCCCCGCACGACTCGGCATCTGGGGATCGACCGTCATCGGCCTCGCCTCGACGGCGCCGCTCTTCTCCCTCGCTGCGACCCTCGGCTTCGTCGTGATCGCCGTCGGCGAGCAGGCGCCCATCGCATTCATCCTCGCGTTCATCCCGATGATGTTCACGGCCTTCGCGTACCGCGAGCTCAACAACGAGCTCAACGACTGCGGCACCGTCTTCACCTGGGCGGCCAAGGCGTTCGGACCTCGCACCGGCTGGATGTCAGGCTGGGCCCTCGCGGTCGCCGGGATCCTGGTCATGGCGAACCTCGCCGAGATCGCCTCCGTCTACATCCTGCTGCTCATCGGGGACGGATCGCTCGCCGAGAACCGGGTCGTCGTGACGCTCTTCGGCGCCGTCATCATCGCCGTCATGACGTGGATCTCCATGCGCGGCATCGAGCTGGGCGAGAAGATGCAGGTCGTCCTGCTCGTCATCCAGTACGCGGCCATGGCGGCGTTCGTCGTCGGCTGCCTCGTCGGCTACTTCAACGGCACGGCCCCCGACCCGACGCCCGTCAGCATCGACTGGTTCAACCCGTTCCTCGCGGACGGCACCGGCATGGTGCAGGCGATCATCCTCGCCCTCTTCATCTACTGGGGCTGGGACACCTGCCTCGCCCTGACCGAGGAGACGAAGGACCCGAAGAAGACCCCGGGCCGCGCCGCAGTGCTCTCGACCGTGCTGCTGCTCATCACGTACGTCGGCATCACGATCGTCGTCATGATGTACGCCGGCCTCGGCGAGACCGGCACCGGCCTCGCCAACGAGGAGAACGCGGACGACGTCTTCTCGGTGCTCACCGACCTCGCTATGGGTCCGTGGGGCTGGTTCCTCGTGCTCGCCGTCGCCGTCTCGTCGCTGTCGTCGTCGCAGACCACGATCCTGCCCACCGCCCGCGGCACCTTCGCGATGGGCGTGTACAAGGCGCTCCCGAAGCGCTTCGCCGTGGTGAGCGAGAAGTCGAAGACCCCGACGTTCTCGACACTCCTCATGGGCATCGTCGCGATCGTCTACTACGTCGGCATGAGCTTCGTGTCGAACAGCGTGCTGCAGGACTCGATCCTCTCGATCGGCCTCGCCATAGCATTCTTCTACGGCATCGCGAGCTTCGCCTGCATCTGGTACTTCCGCACGAGCCTCTTCACGTCGACCCGCAACTTCTTCTACCGGTTCCTGTTCCCGCTGCTCGGCGGCGTGTTCATGGTGTGGGCGTTCTTCCAGTCGGCGATCGACATGGCCAACCCCGAATACGGATACACGACGTTCTTCGGCCTCGGCAGCGCGTTTGTCATCGGCATCGGCTCGTTTGTCATCGGCTTCATCCTCATGTTCGTCTGGGCCGCGATGCCCGGCTCGAAGGACTACTTCGAGAAGCGCACCATCAACCGCCACTCGGCGATCCTCGCCCCGGAAGACTGACCCGCAGCCAAGCGTCCCGCCTCCGGGGCTCGCGCTTGAGCCGCACCGCACGACCTACCAACCGCAAGGTTCATCCCGAGAACCGGGCAGAACATCCACCGCACGTGATCAGAGAAAGGCCTTTCGTGCACATCCTCATCATCGGCGCCGGAGGCGTCGGCGCAGCCGCTGCCCGCATCGCGAAGCGACGCAGCTTCTTCGACTCCTGCCTCATCGCCGACTACGACCCCTCCCGCCCGCAGGACCTCGTCGCCGAACTCGGCGACGACCGATTCCGCGCGGCCCAGGTGGATGCGTCCGACCCGGGCGCCGTCGAGTCGCTCGTGCGCGACAACGGCATCACGCACGTCCTCAACGCGGTCGACCCCCGCTTCGTGATGCCCATCTTCACGGGCGTCACCGGTGCCGGAGCGACCTACCTCGACATGGCGATGAGCCTCTCGAAGCCGCACCCCGAGCATCCGCACGAGCAGACCGGTGTGAAGCTCGGCGACGAGCAGTTCGAGCACGATGAGGCGCTGAAGGAGCGCGGCGTCCTGGCGCTGTGCGGCATCGGCGTCGAGCCCGGCCTCTCGGACGTGTTCGCCCGCTATGCGGAGGATGAGCTGTTCTCGGAGATCGACGAGCTCGGCGTGCGCGACGGCGCGAACCTGACCGTCGAGGGCTACGACTTCGCGCCGTCCTTCTCGATCTGGACGACCATCGAGGAGTGCCTCAACCCGCCCGTCATCTTCGAGCGCGAGCGCGGCTGGTACACGACGCCGCCCTTCAGCGAGGCTGAGGTGTTCGACTTCCCCGAGGGCATCGGCCCCGTCGAGTGCGTCAACGTCGAGCACGAGGAGGTCCTCCTCATGCCGCGGTGGACCGACGCGAAGCGCGTTACGTTCAAGTACGGACTCGGCCAGGAGTTCATCGACGTGCTCAAGACCCTGCACATGCTCGGCCTCGACAGCACCGACCCGGTCAGCGTCAAGGGCCAGCAGGTGTCGCCGCGCGATGTCGTCGCCGCGGTGCTGCCGGACCCCGCGAAGCTGGGCGACCGGATGCGCGGCAAGACCTGCGCGGGCCTTCTCGTGACCGGCAAGGGCAAGGACGGCGAGCCGAAGCAGGTGTACCTGTACCACGTGGCCGACAACGAGGAGACGATGGCGAAGGACAATTCGCAGGCCGTGGTCTGGCAGACCGCCATCAACCCGGTCATCGCACTCGAGCTGCTCGCGAACGGCGTCTGGTCTGGTGCCGGGGTGCTCGCACCCGAGGCGTTCGACGCGAAGCCGTTCCTGGAGCTGCTCGGCTCGGCGGAGCCCGCCGGCTACGGTTCGCCGTGGCACGTGCAGGACCGCAGCGCGGCGCTGTCCGCGTAAGCGCCCGGGTCCGCTGACCAACTTCAGTGCGATATCGGGCCGAGGAGCCCGCTCGGGCGCCGCAGAGCCCGATATTGCACTGAAGTTGGTCAGTGACTCCCCAGCAGCCGTTCGATCTCGGCGGCCGTCGGGATGCTCGGCGAGGCCCCGCGCTTCGAGACGGCGAGAGCACCAGCGGCCGCCCCGAACCGGATCGCCGCTTCGAGGGATCGCCCGCCGGCAAGCGCAGCCCCGAGCGCGCCGGCGAAGGCGTCGCCGGCCGCGGTCGTATCGACGGCGTCGACCTCGATCACGGGGAACGTCTCCGCGCGTTCGGGCGTCACGAGCGTGGTCCCGTCCCCGCCGCGGGTGACGAGCACCGCCCCGACGCCGCGGTCGAGGAACCACCGCCCGGCTTCGACTGCGCTTGCCTCCGAGTCGACGACGACGCCCGTGAGCATCCGCGCCTCCGTCTCGTTGGGGGTGACGAGGTCGACGAGGCCCCACACTTCCTCATCGAGGGGTGCGGCGGGAGCCGGGTCGAGGATCGTCGTAATCCCGGCGTCCCGTGCCGAGCGCAGGATGCTCGCGGTCAGCCGCGCGGGAGTCTCGAGCTGGGTGAGCAGCACCGAGCTCGTGGCCGCGGAGTCGCGGATGCCCTGCACGACGGTCGCCTCGTCGAGCGCGTCGTTCGCCCCCGGCACGATGACGATGGAGTTCTCGCCGCTCGCATCCACGCGGATGTGGGCGATGCCCGTCTCGCCTGGCACCGTCCGCAGCTTGTCGACGCCCACGCCGGCGTCGACGAGCTCGCGCGTGACCATCGTGCCGAACGTGTCGTCGCCGACACACGCGATGAACGAGGTGGATGCGCCAGCGCGGGCGGCCGCGACGGCCTGGTTCGCCCCCTTCCCCCCGAGGGCCAGGCTGAAGCTGTCGCCCCGTAGCGTCTCACCGGGTTCCGGCGGCCGGGCGGAGAAGGCGGTGAGGTCGGCGGAGACGCTCCCGACGACAAGCACGCCGCTTCGGTTCGTGCCGCTCATGCGCGCTTCGAGCGCATCGCCTTGAGCTGCGTGAGCGACTCGTCGCCTGCTTTCTCCTCATACTCGTCCGAGCCGAGTGGCACGAGCGCGACACGCGCCTCCTCGTCGGAGTGGATGCCCCACCCCCAGCGCTTGCCGAGGGGCGACGCTCGCAGGCAGGCTTGGTCTTTGGCGAAGAAGGCGGCCCGGGCCGCGGCCCGCTCCTCAGCCGGTATCGCGTTGCGCACAGCGTAGGTCTCGAAGAGCACATCGTCGGACGTGTATTCGTACGGGTGCGCGGCGATGAGGGCGTGCTGGAGGCTCGCGATGGTCGGCCCCTTCGCCGACTCGGGCGGCGCCTCAGCCTCGTCGACGGGGCAGTCGTCGGCGATCTGGATGAACGTGCTCGCGTAGTTCGTCGTTCCCATGGGCAGAGCCTACGGGGCCTTCAGCTGGGGAGCCGATCGCGAAGAGCATCGCTAGCGTGACAAAGGCGTGACCGAGTGGTCGGCGCGTGCGCGGAACCGTTATCCGGAAATCCGCCTGGGGGCAGAGCCCCTCGCATAGGGTACGAATTCGGCGTTCGGAAGGAACCTGCATTGCGCGATATCTCAAGCCTGAAGCTCGCCCTCAGCTTCACGACGGCCACCGTCGTGCTCCTCATCTCGGGGTGCTCGCCATCGGCCCCGGCGGAAACGGCACAGTCGGAGCCCGCCGCAGCGCCGTCGGCGACCCAGGCAGTCACGCCATCGACCACCCCGATGGCAACCGCGACCCCCGAGGCGAGTTACGAAACCGACGCGTACGGCGTGCGGTTCTGGAATTCCGAGTCCGACCGCAGCGCCGTGACCTACGAGGAGGGCGCATTGGGGATGAACGTTGCCGACCAGCAGCTCTACGTCGAGGAGAAGTTTCTCATCTCGCAGTGCATGCGCGAGAAGGGCATCCACTACCGCTTCCGACTCCCCTGGCAACTGCATCCCGAGGACAAGAGCGAAGCGAACGAGCACTTCGGGGAGGCGGAACTGCTCGCCCTCTACGGCGAGCCCGCGCTAACCGGGCCGTACGACTGGACGCAGCACGGATGCATGGGCTTCGCGGAGCACGAGATGGGCCAAGACGCCACGACGTAGGGCGCGGGTCAGGTGCACTGCAGGCCCCGAAGCCAGTCGTCGGCCGCGTCCTGCGACCGGAGTCGGACCACGCGGAGGTTCGGCCAGGCCCGCTCGGCCGCGTCCACTCTCCGGCGAATCTTGGCGCGCCCCTTCCACCCCCACCGGACGATGTGCTCCGGGTCGACGAGGATCGTGTGCAGGGGAGGCTCGATGTTGCCGTTCCACAGTTCGACGCGCCGCAGCCTTCTGCGGAGCGTGCGCCGCACGAGCCGAGACATGTGCGTCCAGACCGAGTAGTCGAGGAACACCAGCGTGTCGGCCCGGCTCGTGAGCAGGTCACCGAGCTGAGTCGCGTACTGCCACTCCGTGACCCAGCGCTCCTCGCTGGTGAAGGCGTCGACGGATTCGATGAACCCGGGCAGCACCGTCCATCCCGGACCATGGAACAAGGCGTCGATCTCCGTGTGCGGAAGGCTCGCCGTGCGCTCCACCTGGCGCGCAACCGCTGTCTTCCCAACGCCGGCGGCACCCGCGATGAGCACACGGCGAGGGGCGGATTCCGGGGATCCTGCAGGAGCTGACACTCTGCAACCCTACGGTCGCCTTCCGGCACTCGCTGGCCCGATGCCGCTCGAGCTCGCCGCAGGGTGGTCGGCGGCGGAGACGCGAAGATGGCCGGACACAGGGTGTCCGGCCATCTTGCGCGCGTTCAGGGGAGACGCGCAGCACGATCGGGGGATCGCGCCTCGGCCGCCGAAGCGACCTGGTTCGTCGTTAGACGGCGAGCGTCGCCTGCACGTCGAGGTTGATCGTGACGGTGTCACCGAGCGTAAGGCCGCCGGCCTCGGTCGGTGCGTTCCAGTTGACGCCGAAGTCCTTGCGGTTGATCTTCGTGACAGCCTCGAAGCCGAGCTTCTTCTGGCCGTAGCCGTCGGTCGTGATGCCACCGAACTCGACATCGAACGTGACGGGCTTGGTGACGCCGCGGAGCGTGAGCTCGCCGTCGACCTTGACCGAGTCGCCCTCGACGCGCGTGGCGGAGGAGGCGAACGTGAAGGTCGGGAACTCTTCGGCGAGGAAGAAGTCGGAGGTCGCGAGGTGCTGGTCACGAGCAGGCTGCTTCGTGTTGACCGATGCGACCTCGACCTCGGCGTTGACCGTGGACTCCTCGATCGTCTCACCCGTCGTGATGGTGCCCGAGAAGGTCTCGAAGCCGCCACGGACCTTGCTGATCGCGAGGTGGCGAACGACGAAGCCGACCTCGGTGTGCGTGGGGTCGATGTTCCAGGTGCCGGCGGTCCAGCCGTTGATGTCTGCTGCGCTGATGCTCATGTCTTCTCCTGAAGGGTCGTTGGGTGCTGTCTCGGTCAAGTCCTGGACAACGTAACACATTGTTGCGGATACAAGTTATTCAAACGCATAGAAGTGTGACGGTATTCCGACGCCCAGGGAAATCTTTGGGAAACGGGTCGACAGCCTCGGCGACCAGCCGTCCGAGCTAGCCCTGCTGCTGCTTCGCGGCGTCGCTGACCGACTTCATGAACCGCAGCACATTGTCATCCACGAAGATGTCGTTCGGCTGCAGCGGCCGCGACAGATGCAGCCCATCGAGCGACCGGATGCGCGACAGGGCCACGTACGTCTGCCCGGGCGAGAAGGCCCTCGCCCCGAGGTCGACGACGGCGCGATCGTACGTCTTACCCTGCGACTTGTGGATGGTCACCGCCCACGCGAGCCGCAGCGGGAACTGCGTGAACTCCCCCACGACGTCGCGCGACAGCTCCCGCGTATCCGGCGAGTACGAGTACTTCAGCTTTTCCCACACGAGGGGCTCCACCTCGTGCTCGTCGCCATCGATCTCGACGTAGACGGTCTTGTCGATGCGCGTGACCTCGCCGATCGAGCCGTTCACCCAGCGCCCGTCCGAGTCGTTGCGGAGGAACATGACCTGCGCGCCGACCTTCAGATCGAGGCGCTCATCCGCGGGGAAGTTGCGACCACCGAACTCCCCCGAGATGTCAGCGTTCGCGGTCATCGACGCCCCGGGCAGGCGCTCGAGGTTCTGCGCGTTGATGCGAGACACCTGCGCGTTGCGCGAGGCGAGCGTGATCGTGCCGTCGGCCGGGGCGGGCCTCGCGCCGACCGTGTTGAGGCGGTTCGCCATGTCGGCCGTGACCTGCCCGTATCTGACAGCCGTGAGGATGTTCTTGAACTCGTCCTCATGCTGCCGGTGGATCTCGCGCAGGGCGTGGATGCGCAGCTCCGACTCCTGCCACACCTTCGCGTCGAAGAACCACAGCGAACGGTAGTGGTCGCGGAAGTACGCGCGCTCATCCGGGTCGGACGGCGGCACCGGCGCCAGCTGGAACGGGTCGCCGAACATGACGAGCTGCACGCCGCCGAACGCCTCGTTCTTCCGCTGACGCGCCTGCCGCAGCGAGCGGTCGATGGCGTCCATGAGATCGGCGCTCACCATCGACACCTCATCGATGACCAGCGTGTCGATCTTGTTGAGCAGCTTCCGCACGTCGCCGTTCTGCTCGATGGGCGCATCCCCGATGACACCGATCGGCAGCTTGAAGAGCGAGTGGATGGTCTGCCCGCCCACGTTGAGGGCCGCGACCCCCGTAGGTGCCGCGATGACGAGCTGCTTCGACGTGTGCCACGCGAGGTGGTTGAGGAGCGTCGACTTGCCCGTACCGGCGCGCCCCGTCACGAACAGGTGCTCGCGCGTGTGCTCGATGGCGTCGAAGACACCCTGCTGCTCCGGGGTGAGGACGATCGTCACTTGGTGGACTCCTGCTGCTGCTCGCGCTGGAGCCGCTCCTGCTTGCGCTTCTCCAGCGCCTCCGTACGGTCGGCCATCACCTTGAGCTGCGCGTTGTACGCCTCGAGCTCCGCGTCGCCGTCACGGTCGGCCTTCCGGTCTCGTCGCTTCGCCTCCCGGTCGTCGGACCGGGACCATGAGTAGGCGACGAGCATCGCGAGGAGCACCGTCGGCACTTCGCCGACACCCCACGCTATGGCACCGCCGATCTGCTGGTCGGTGATGGCATCCGCTCCCCACGGCCTACCCATCGCGCCGTACCAATCGGCGAGCAGCAGGCCCGTGCCGCTCATGATGCTGAGGCCGAAGAAAGCGTGGAACGTCATGACGAGCACGAGGGCGATGAGGCGCATCGGGTAGGGGGCGCGCGTGCCGATCGGGTCGATGCCGATGAGCGCGTTGGCGAAGAGGTAGCCGACGATGAGGAAGTCGGCGATCATCCACATGTGCCCGACGTGGTCGGTCACCGCCCAGCGGAACAGCGGCGTGTAGTAGAAGACGAGCAGCGAACCCGCGAAGACGACGGCGGACACGATGGGGTGCGAGAAGAACTTCGCCCACCTCGAATGCACGAACTTGAGCGCCCACTCTCGCGTGCCGAGGCTGCCGTCGTGGCGCGCGTGCACGCTGCGCAGGAGGAGCGTCATGGGGGCCGACAGCACGAACATGATCGGCACCAGCATGGTGAGGAACATGTGCTGCGTCATGTGGAAGCTGAAGACGAACTTGCCGTAGACGATGAGCGAGCCGTTGACGAGGTACAGCAGGATCACGATGCCGAGGACAAACGAGATCGTGCGACCAAGCGGCCACTCGTCGCCGCGGCGACGCAGGCGCAGGACCCCGGCGATGTAGAAGAACAGGCCGAAGAGGCACAGCGTTGTCCACATCGGGTCGAGGCGCCACTCGGTGAGCAGACGGAACGGCTCGAACTCAGGAGGCAGCAGCTCGCCCGTGAGCAGCTGCGCGGGCGTCGGGGCCGCGAGCTGGTCGGCCGTGACCTCCGTGACGGGCGACGGGGTACGACCGAGTGCCGCTGCGGCACCGGACGCGATGCCCATGAAGGCGAGTTCGAGCGAGATGAGCCACACCATGGGCTTGCGGGTGGATGCTCCCTGCTCGACGGCAGCGCGCATCCGGTTGATGAGTCCCCGCCGCTGCGCCCAGCCGACGAAGCCGAGCACGACGAGCACAACCGCCTTCACGATGACGATGACCCCGTATGGCGAGGCGAGCTCTTCGAACGAGCCGATGTTGGCGACGCTCGCGACGACACCGGATGCGGCGACCACGATGAACGCGACGAGGGCGAGCGACGAGTAGCGCTCGATCACTGCGAGGCGGCGCACATCGGGCATGCGCGGCGCGAGGATGGCGACGACCAGGAGGCCGCCGAGCCAGAGCGCGGCGCCCATGTAGTGCAAGGTGATGCCACCCACGACGGTCTCGTGGTTCGCGGCGCCCGCGGCGTGCCCCTGCGCCCCGAGCGGCCAGAGGCAGAAGAGCGAGAACGCGGCCGAGAGCCCGACCATCCACGGGCTGCGGCTCGCGAACACCACAACCGACAGCAGCAGCACCATGCCGAGCGCCAGCACCCACGCCTGGCCGAGCTCGAGCGAGGTGAAGAAGAAGAGCAGTCCCTGCCCGAAGGCGGCGTCGAGCGAGAACGCGGCGTTGGAGATCTGCAGGTAGGTGAGGAAGGCCGCCGCCGCCGTGGAGACCACCCAGGCAGCCGCACCGGACGAGGCGATCGTCATGGCCCGCTCGAACTCGGGCTGCTTGCGACTCGCCGCCCACGCCGCCAGCACCAGGGCGCCGATCGTGACGGAGGCCGAGAGGTTCAGCGCGAGACGCGCGACCGGCACACCCCACATGACGATAGGTCCAGGGTCGGAGACGATGAGCGGGGTCGCTCCGCCTCCGTAGGCGAGCCCCCAGATGACCGCCACGAGGGCCGCGAGGAGGAAGATCGCCGGCCCGAGCACGATCATGCGCTTCGTGTGCAGCGACCAGGAGTCGGCGCTCGCGCGATTGCGCTCAGCCTTGCTGCCGCCCCTGCCCGCAGTTGCCGCCGCCTCGATCGTGGAACCGGAATCGAGGGGCGTAGGCATGATGATCAAGTGTAGATCGTCGCTGGCGTTCGGGCTCGTCATCCACAGAGGGAAGCGGTGCAGCCCTGGCCTTCCCGCCAGCGCCACGCCCCTCGACCTCCGCGCCCCAACTGGTTTCGGGATGGGTTGCTCGCCTCGGGATGCATTGCTCCCCATCCCGAGACGAGGAACCCATCCCGAGTCATCGAAGCGTGGCGAGGATGTGGGGTGCGGCATTCGGCCAGCGGCCGGCGACCGGCAGCAGCAGGCAGGCGCCCGACGGACGGGATGAGCGCACACAAGAACGCGGGGCCGCTTCCGAGTGGAAGCGACCCCGCGTGCATTCAGGCGCGAAGACTACTTAGCTGCGGCCTTGAGCTTCGAGCCAGCCGAGATCTTGACGCCCTTCGAGGCGGCGATCTGGATGGCTTCACCCGTCTGAGGGTTGCGGCCGGTGCGCGCGGCACGAGCGGTCTGCTCAACGGAGAGCCAGCCCGGGATCGTGACCTTCGTGCCCTTGGCAACGTTCGAGGCGAGTTCGCTGAAGAGTGCGTCGAGGACGCTTCCAACAACAGCCTGGCTCTGGCCGGTCTCGGTCGCGATCGCGGCAACGAGTTCGGTCTTGTTCACAGTCTTGTCTGCCATATGTCCTCCTTAGGACGCAGCCCCGCCCTTGCGAGTGCAGCATGTTGGGTTCAGAAGTCCTGCAGTTCCGCGGGATTCCGCGGCAGGACCTTCGTCAACCTACCAAAACCAGGGCCTCTCGCTTGCAGATTCGCCTGACACGCCGCGTCTTGCCACGGAATTCACCGGTTCGTGGCTGTTCTGGACCGGATCGATGCCCGTATCGGCGCTTGATCAGTCCAAGCGGTGGCGTCGCCCCAGCAGCGACGGGACCCGCTCAGCGCCGCTTGATCTCCGGGAAGTCGTCGTCGCGCCACTCCTCGGCGAGGCGAGTGCCATCGGCCTCGATCTCGCGATTGCGGAGTTCGACGCGACGGATCTTGCCGGACGCCGTCTTCGGCAGCTCGAAGAACTCGAGACGCCGAACCCGCATGTACGGCGGCATGACCGCGCGGGCATGCCGGAGCACCTCGAGCGCCGTCTGCCGATTCGATTCCCAGCCCGCCGCGAGCGTCACGTACGCCTTCGTGATGTTGAGCTTCGTCGCGTCCGGCGCCCCGACGACGCCCGCCTCCGCGACGGCATCGTGCTCAAGGAGGAGGCTCTCCACCTCGAACGGCGACACCTTGAAATCGGACGACTTGAACACGTCGTCGGTGCGCCCGACGAAGGTGATGCATCCGTTCTCGTCGCGCACCGCGACGTCGCCGGTGTGGAAGAAACCGTCGCGCACCGCATTGTCGGTCGCCGCGGGTGAGCCGAGGTATTCGGTCATGAGGTTCACGGGGCGCTCACCGCGCATGTCGAGGCAGATCTCCCCCTCGTCGCCTTCGACGCCCGTCACGGGGTCGAGGAGCACCACGTTCATGCCAGGCAGCGGATGCCCCATGGCACCCGGCTTGATGACACCGCCCGGCGCATTCGCAATGAGGGCGGTCGTCTCGGTCTGGCCGTAGCCGTCGCGGATCTCCAGCCCCCACCAGGCGTGGATGCGCGCGATGACCTCGGGGTTCAGCGGCTCGCCGGCCGAGAGCAGCTCGCGCATCGCCCGCGGCTTCTCCGACCTGCCGTGCTGCACCAGGATGCGCCACACCGTCGGCGGAGCGCAGAACGAGGTCGCGCCCGCCTTGTCGAGCTGCTTGAGCAGAAGGGCCGCGTCGAAGCGCTGGTAGTTGACGACGAAGACGGTCGCCTCTGCGTTCCAGGGCGCGAAGAAGCTGCTCCACGCGTGCTTGCCCCAGCCTGCCGCACTGATCGCGAGGTGCACTCCGCCCGGCTCGACCCCGATCCAGTACATCGTCGAGAGGTGTCCGACGGGGTACGAGCGGTGGGAGTGGACCACGATCTTAGGGTGGCTCGTCGTGCCGGAGGTGAAGTAGATGAGCGCGGCGTCGTCGCTTGCCGTCCGCTTCTCGATCGGCGCATCCGACACGTCGTAGATGTCGTTGAAGTCGAGCCACGCCTCCCGCGCGGCCCCTTCGAGGCCAGCACCAACCTGCGCGATGCGGTAGCTCCCGAGGACGTTGTCGAACTTCACCGCGTCTGCCTCCTCGGCGATGACGAGCCGCACCCTGGCACGTTCGACGCGGTCGTCGAGGTCGTGCGGGCCGAGCACCACGGACGTGGGGAGGATGACGGCGCCGAGCTTGAGCGCGCCGAGCATCGCCTCCCAGAGTTCGCGTCGATTGCCGAGCATGAGCATGACGACGTCACCGCGGCGGATGCCCTGCCCCTCGAGCCAGTTCGCGACCCGGTTGGATCGCCGGCGCAGCTCGTCGAAGCTGTACTTCGCCTCGCTGCCGTCATCTTCCACGATCCAGAGCGCGGTGCGGTCGTTGCCCTCGGCGATCTGGTCGAACCAGTCGAGCGCCCAGTTGAAGCTGTCCCCGACATCGGGCCATTCGAATTCCCGGACCGCGCGCCCAGCGTCTGTGCGGAGGGCGAGCAGCTGGTCACGTGCGCTGCGGAAGGCGTCTGCGCCTCGAACATCTGACATGCGTGCCATTCTCACGCACCCCGCCGACAAAGACCTTCGCTGCGCTAGGGCAGTTTCCGCCCATCCAGGTGCCCAAGACGGGACAAAACTGCCCCATTCGCGGGCGGGAGGGCGCGGGAGGCGCGAGAGCGGCAGGTATAGGGCAGTTTCCACCCATACAGGCACCCGAAACGGGAGGAAATCGCCCCATTCGCGAGCGCGATGAGGCGGGAGGCGCGGCGCGGGGAGGCGCGACGGGACGGCGCGGGGATAGGGCAGTTTCCACCCATCCACGTGCCCAAGACGGGAGGAAAGTGCCCTATTCGCGAGCGGGATGAGACGGGAGGCGGGCGGCGCGGCAGGCGCGGCCGCGGGCGCGGGCGGCGCTCAGCGCGGCGGAAGGTAGTCGAGCAGCTCGCCCGGCTTGCACTCGAGGACCGCGCAGAGCCTCGCGAGCGTCTCGAAGCGCACAGCCTTGGCGCGGTTGTTCTTGAGCACCGACAGATTGACCACGCTGATCCCCACGCGCTCCGAGAGCTCCACGAGCGTGATCCCGCGCTTGGCCATGATCTCGCCGAGGTGGCACACGATGTAACTCGGCTCCTCGAGGGGGTCCGGCACCATCAGACGAGCCCTTCCTGATCCTGCTGCAGGCGCGCGCCGCGGCGCATGATGAGGTTCACGACGAGCACGATCACGAGGATGAGCAGGAACGTCCACGTCTGGTCGAGGACCGTCGGCTCCGGCGCATCCCGTCCGTCCCAGCCGAGCTTCGCGATCGTCCAGTTCGTACCGAGAAGCTCGAAGAATCCAGGCGCGGCGAGGGCAGCGATGACGAGTCCTGACGACCAGTCGAGGAGGCGGATGCTCTTGCCCCCGAAGAAGTCGCCCCTCGCGAGGTTCCTGGCGAAGAGGAGGAGCATCCACACGGCGGCAAGGCTCAGGAGCGCACCGACAACCTGGCCGATGAGGAGCAGCACGAGGGCGCCGGCGGGGATGAGGTCGCTCGCGACGAGGATCGTCGAGGCCCCGTCGAGCGGGACGTCGGCGCCGACGGGAGTGGGGAGCGAGACAGCCGCCCCCTCGAACGATGCGTTGACACGCACCTGGCCGTCGACGAGGAAGCCGATGACATTCTCGAGCGGCTTGAGGACGACGAGTCCGGCTGCGACGATGCCGAGCGGCCACAGGTAGCCGAGTTCCTTCGCTTCGCGGTCCGAGCCTGTCGTGTTCTGTCGTGCGTTCATGATCTTCCTCCATATCGTTTCTCGATATGCGTAACGATAAACGATATGCCGGGATGCGCAACCCCGGACTCGCAGCTCGTTTCGGGATGCCCTTCACGCCTCGGGATGCCTTGCAACCCACCCGGAGGCACGCAAGCCATCCCGAGAGCGCGCTGGGGGGCTGAGTGAGCCCGACAGGGAACGCGAGGGAGCGCAAGTGGCGGGAGAGGGCCCGAGAGTTGCCCAGGATGCGAGACCCCCTGGGCGCGAGACCCAAGGACGCGACCGGGCCGCCGTTCCGCACCCCAGCACGCACGCACCCCCGCCGTTCCGCGCCCAAGCACGCAAAACAAGCACGCACGAAACTCCAGCGACCCAACGCCCCAACACCCCAACACGCACGAAACCCCCGAGCGGAGACGCTCGGGGGTTTCGGAAAGCACTACGCCATTGCTGGCGGGCCGGTGGTTACCAGCTCGACTTCGTGATTCCTGGCAGCTCGCCACGGTGTGCCATGTCGCGGAAGCGGACACGCGAGATGCCGAACTTCGAGACGTGGCCGCGGGGGCGTCCGTCGATGCTGTCGCGGTTGCGAACGCGGACCGGCGAAGCGTTGCGGGGAAGCTTCTGGAGGCCGACGCGAGCTGCCTCGCGCGACTCGTCGGTGCCGTTCGGGTCGACAAGAGCCTTCTTCAGCTCTGCGCGGCGTTCCGCGTAGCGCTCGACGATGACCTTGCGCTGCTCGTTCTTGGCGATCTTGCTCTTCTTGGCCATGTTTAGCGCTCCTCTCGGAATTCGACGTGCTTGCGGATGACCGGGTCGTACTTCTTCAGCACGAGGCGGTCAGGCGTGTTGCGACGGTTCTTCTTCGTCACGTAGGTGTAGCCCGTTCCAGCGGTGGAGCGGAGCTTGATGATCGGACGTACGTCCTGGCTCTTCTTCGCCATTAGAACTTGACTCCCTTCGCACGAAGCTCAGCGACGACGGACTCGATGCCGCGTGCGTCGATGACCTTGATGCCCTTAGCCGAAAGCGTCAGCGTGATCGTGCGCTTCATGGAAGGCACGAAGTACTTCTTCTTCTGGATGTTCGGGTCGAACCGACGGTTGGTCCGTCGGTGCGAGTGCGAGATGTTGTGACCGAATCCGGGAACCGCCCCGGTCACCTGGCACACTGCTGCCATTGTTTCCTCCGTAGATACCGCGGGAACCAGAAGGCCCCGCCCAAGATCTCTTGTCTGCGTCGATGGCGGTTGCACACCAACACGGTCGCGCCAGAGGGGAACCCCGGCGCACCAAGGGTCGAGCTTAGGCGACACGCCCGGGGAAGCGCAAGCCTGCATCGGGAGACGCGCCGCGACGGGATGAAAGACTCGAGCATGGTCTCCTCCCCCGGCTTCTCCCCTCCCTGCGGTCCGATCTCCGGCTGGACGCAGGACTGGCCCGGTGGCCGTCAGATCGTGCGGGCCTCGGGCATCCCGTATGCCAGGGCCGACAGATTCGAGGCCCCTCGAGCAGAGCCCGACCACGGCGAGACCTTCGCGGCGACGAGCTGGTCGCCCGCATGCCCGCAGGCGCCCATGCCCGTGCTCGAGGAGGTACTCGGGAGCGGCATCGACGAGCTCGGCGTCGACGAGGACTGCCAGCGGCTGTCGATCACCCTGCCCGATGATGTGAGGCCCGGGGAGCAGCTGCCCGTCATGGTGTGGATCCATGGCGGCTCCTACGTCTCTGCCGCCGGTGACGCTGCGGCGATGGACCCGGCACCGATCGTCGCCGAACAGCGTGTGGTCGCCGTCAACGTGACGTTCCGACTCGGCCTGTTCGGGTTCCTCGGGGGAACGGATGCACGCCCCGCGAA
This sequence comes from Pseudoclavibacter sp. 8L, assembly GCF_902506465.1. Classification (NCBI taxonomy): domain Bacteria; kingdom Bacillati; phylum Actinomycetota; class Actinomycetes; order Micrococcales; family Microbacteriaceae; genus Pseudoclavibacter; species Pseudoclavibacter sp. 8L. The sequence goes on from NZ_LR733185.1 coordinate 611,695, forward strand.
CCTGGGACTGCTCGACATCCTCGAGGCGTTCCGCTGGGTGCAGCGCAACATCGCGGCGTTCGGCGGCGATCCGCGGCAGGTGACCGCCTACGGGCAGTCGGCTGGCGCGCATGCGATCGCGCAGCTGATGGCGCTGCCGGAGGCGCCGAGCCTGTTCCGGCGGGCCATCATCCAGAGCGCGCCCCTCAACGTGGCGGGCGGGCGTGAGGAGATGCAGGGCAGGATGCTCGACGCGACGAGAGAGCTCACGGCAGCGAGTCCCGTGCGCGAGGTGGTGCGCGCGCACGCAGACGCGTTGCGCGCCTCGTCCGCGTACGGATTGCAGGGCGCGATGTCGTTCAGCCCGCAGTACGGCGAGGATCCGCTGCCCGACGATGCCGGCGTGCTCGCCGGGCGCGACGCGAACGCTCCGGCGATCGATCTGCTCATCGGCTTCACCTCGGAGGAGGCGCTCCTCTTCGTGCCGCGCATCCCGGCCACCAAGCGCCTGAGCGAGCTGCCGATCGTCGGGAAGCCGCTCACGAGGGCCGTCGTCGGTGCGCTGACGTGGCTCGTCTACCGGCGCGACGCGGCGACGTTCGCGAAGCGGCACGTGCGCGCCGGCGGCCGTGCGTCGACGTACGTCGTGAGCTGGAAGGCGCCGCACAACGTGTGGGGCGCCTGCCACATGATCGAGCTCCCGCTGCTCTTCGGCAGCGAGAAGACGTGGCATCGGGCGCCGCTCGTGCGCGGCGCGAGCTGGGCGGAGATCGATCGCGAGGGCAGGCGGCTGCGCGCCGTCTGGGGCGACTTCGCCCGCGGAACCCTGCCGAGCGGCACCGACAGTATTCCCGGGGTCGCGACGTTCCGGCGGCTCGCGACCCACAAGCGCTGAGCGCAGCCCGCGGGTCGCGCACCGCTACGAGAGGAACGCCAGGGCCACGGGGGCGATCACGAGCGCTGGCAGCAGGTCCCCGACGGGGATGGGCTTCAGGGGGACCAGGCGGACGCCGAGCGCGATCAGGATGAGGCCGCCCACCGCCGACAGCCCGTCGATCTGGGCGTCGCTGAAGACGTCGCCGGCGAGGAACCCCACAAGAGTGAACGCGCCCTGCAGGATCGCGACCGGGATGGCAGCGAAGAGCACGCCCTTCCCGAAGGTCGAGGCGAAGGCCATCGCAGCGAAGCCGTCGAGCACGGCCTTGACGTAGAGCTGGTCGGCGCCGAGCCCCAGACCGTCGGAGATGGATCCGAGGATGGAGAGCGGTCCGACGCAGAAGAGCAGCGTCGCGGTCACCATCCCGTCGACGAACCGACCGTCGCCGTTCGCGTCCGAGGTGAGGCGGCGTCGCACCCAGCCGGCGACGCCTTCGAGCCGGTCCTCGATGCGCAGCCAGGAGCCGAGGAGCGCGCCGAACACGAGCGACAGCAGGATGACGATCATCGCGAACGGACCAGCTGCGTCCGCGAGCGCCTGAGAGCCCATGTCGGCGACGCTCATCCCTCCGAGGACGATCACGAACAGCCCGAGGACGGCGGTGACGGTCGCCTTCGTCCGGTCCTTGAGGCGGTCGCCGAGGAGGATGCCGAGCAAGCCGCCGACGAGAATGAGTGCGACGTTCAAGAGCGTCCCGGACCCGATGATCACGGTCCGATTATCGCGCCTCCGACCAGGCTCCGTCGCAAGCGTCTCATGCCCCGCCTACTCGCCGACCTCCGCCACCGAGAACAGGTAGTAGCTGTGGCCGGGCGCCGAGACCTCGACGACCCTCCCTCCCGGGATCTCGCGGGGCTCGCCCGTCGCGACGGCCGGGTGGTCCGCGCGCCACGCATCCACGTCGTCGACGAAGTACATGGGGCCCGCTGCACCCCAACCGGGCTCGTCGTCGAGCATCAGCTCGATCTCGAGCTCCGGCATCTGCAGCGACACCGTGTGCTCGCCCTCACGCCAGGCCTCCTCCCACCCGAGGTCGAGGTAGTGCTGCACGGCCGCTTCGAGGTCGTCGACGGGCTGGAACTGGAACGTCAGGATCACGGTGCTCTCCCCGGTGGGCGTGCTGGCTCGTTGCTCCGAATGTAGCCGTCGATGCGCGCAGGGCGCCATGCGCCGATTCCGAATCGTGATGCTCGCGACGAGCGTCGATACGGTTCCGTGACCGGATGCGTGCCGTCGGGTTCGTAGGGTCGGTGCATGCCTTCTCGCCGTCTCACTCCAGCGACGATCGTCTGCGCCGCGCTCGCGGTGCTGCTCGTCGGATGCGCGCCCACTGACTCCCCGAGCGTCGTGGGTTCCGCATCCGCGCCGGCACAGACCGCGAGCGCTGGCGTCGGATCAGCACCCTCGGAGACGGCCCCCTCCCAGGCGTCGCTCGAGGGCATCTCGATGCAGGAGATGACCCACCAGCCGGTGTCCGTGCAGATGACGCAGTGCCTCACGCAGCACGCGAAGTGGATCGACCTTCCCGCGGGCACGACGTCGTCTGACCTGTACACGCGCATCTCGGCGTATGAGCAGGAGCTGCTCTTCCTCCTCCCCGATGCGGTCGGCGGCTTCGACAACGTGGACGTCGCGGCCGACCCCAGCCCGCGCGGCACGGTCACGGTCTTCGTCGTCGGGTCCGCGGAGGCCGGCGACGAGGCAGCCGCCGCATGGACGGCGCTGCGCGATGCATCACCAGAGGTGGAGGCCGCCGCGGCCGGCATCGAAGCGGAGGGCGCATCCTTCGCACCAGAGCTCGTCGAGTACTCCTACGCGGAGCTCTGCACGTCGAACCTGGCGATCCTGTCCGTCTGGATGGAGAACGACAAGGGGCTCGTCTCCGCTCGCATGGACGTGGAGCTGAATCGCAACATCCTCGGCATCGAGCCTCAGCTCTTCTCGGACGAGTACCGGCAGCAGTTGCTTGCCCTCGGGCCTGCTGGCATCTACGAGTTCGAAGAGGTTCGGTAGTCGCGAGCCGGCGGCTGCCGAGCAACGTAGGCGCGGCAGTCCTCCGCCGTCGCCGGGCCGAAGACGCGGACCCACCCGGCGGGGGCCTGGGCGAAGTCCGGCCACAGCGAATGCTGCCGGTGCTCGTTCCTGACCACGAACACCTGCTCGCCAGAGTCCTCCCAGGCGCTCACCACGCGCTGAGGGTGGTGCGGTTGTCGTGGACGTCGCATCTGTCGTGCATTCCGGACCTCGGTTCAGCGTTCTGTAGGACTCCGAGAAGGAGCGTGGCGCTGTGCCGCTGCGGGGGCTGGGCATGGGAGCGCGACCGTACGCCCGGAGCCAATGAGTGGCGTGTGAAGTAGGCAGGCGGCCTGCCGATCGCAGCAACCAGCACCCCCAACCGCGCGCTCCCAAGCAGCACCCCGCCGCTGCGCCTACTGTGTCCCGCATGACTGCGACCACGCACGAGGGTGTCCTCTTCGGGAATCGCTTCGCGCGCGAGCTCCCCGAGCTCGCCGTGCTGTGGCAGGCCGAACCAGCCCCCGCGCCGCGATTGCTGCTCCTCAACGAGGACCTCGCCGGGGAGCTCGGCTTCGAGCCGGCGTTCCTCCGCTCGGAGGACGGCGTCGCGATCCTGCTCGGCACCTCCGTTCCCGAAGGGGCCACCCCGGTCGCGCAGGCCTACGCGGGCCACCAGTTCGGGCAGTACTCGCCGCGTCTCGGCGACGGCCGTGCGCTGCTCCTGGGAGAGGTGACGAATGTGCGCGGACAGCTGCACGACATCCACCTCAAGGGCTCCGGCCGCACGCCGTTCTCTCGCGGCGGCGACGGGCGCGCCGTGCTCGGACCCATGCTGCGCGAGTTCATCGTGAGCGAGGCGATGCACGCCCTCGGCATCCCGACGACCCGCGCGCTCGCGGTGATCGCTACGGGGCGCCACGTCCAGCGCGACGACATCGAGCCCGGCGCGGTGCTCACGAGGGTCGCGAGCAGCCACCTGCGCGTCGGCTCGTTCCAGTACGCGCGGGCCACCGACGACCTGGAGCTGCTCCGTCGCCTCGCCGACCACGCCATCGCCCGACACTTCCCTTCCGCGGCGGGCGCCGAGGCCCCGTACCTCGAGTTCTTCGAGCAGGTGGTGGCAGCGCAGGCGAAGCTCGTCGCGCAGTGGATGCTCGTCGGCTTCGTGCACGGGGTCATGAACACGGACAACATGACGATCTCGGGCGAGACGATCGACTACGGCCCGTGCGCGTTCATCGACGCCTTTGATCCCGAGGCAGTCTTCAGCTCCATCGATCACCGCGGGCGGTACGCCTTCCGGAACCAGCCGCCGGCCGCTGCCTGGAACCTCGCGAGATTCGCGGAGGCCCTCCTGCCGCTCTTCGCCGAGGATGAGGCCGAGGCCATCGCTCTCGCTGAGCGCAGCGTGTCGGCGTTCGGCCCTGCCTACGAGGATGCCTGGAATGCAGGGATGCGGCGCAAGCTCGGCCTGGACGACGAGGTCGACTCGGAGGCGAGTGATCGTCTCGTCGCCGAGCTGCTCGCGCTGCTCCAGAAGAGCGGGGCCGACTACACCTCCACCTTCCGGGCACTCAGCGCGTACGCGCGCGGCGACCGCGCGCCCGCCCTCGCCGCGTTCGGTGAGGCTGCCCCCTCGTTCCGCACCTGGGCTCAGGCCTGGCTCGCGCTCGCGCCGAACGCGGGCGCGATGGACGAGGTCAACCCCGTTTACATCCCCCGCAATCATCTTGTCGAGGAGGCCCTCGCCGCCGCAGACGCCGACGACCTCCAGCCGCTCGCCGATCTCCTCGAGGTCGTGACCAGTCCCTATGACATTCGAACGGGCCGCGAACGCTATGCGGCCGGGGCGCCGGCGGACTTCGGTGCCTACCGGACCTTCTGCGGCACCTGAGTCGCGCTGCCCGAGTTCAACCGAACGGCCGATCCGCATGTCGGTGGTGGTTCCTAGACTCGCTGCATGACCGTTCCGCTGCCGAAAGCTCCGCCCCTCGTGGACGAGCTGGCCCTCGACGGCGTGGAGACGGCTGGTGGGCTGACGCAGAGCGACCTGCGTTCGGCTGAAGCTCTGGTGGAGAACCGACGCTGGAAGCCGTGGATGCGCGCGGTGACCATCTCGCTCGGCTCGTTCCTCGGCGGGGCGCTCCTGTTCGTGATCACGCTCGCGGTCCAGGTGGAGGATCCCGCAACAGACTCGGATTCTGGTGCGTTCCTCGGGTTCATGATCGTCAACGTGGTCGTCGGCCTCGCGGCCTGCATCGCCATCGGCCCGGTTCGCGGGTCGCGCGCCGGAAACCTGTGGATCGTCGCCGTCGGCATGGCGAGCTCGCTCGCTTTCGCGGCCTGGCTCGTCGCCGTCATGCGCCTCGGAGCCAGGCGTTCGCTGCCCATGGATGTCTCGGTCGTCGCGATCGTCGTGGTCGGCGGAATCCTGTGGGACTGGTTCGAATCGAGCATCACCGGCCGCGCGCCCATGGACGCGCCGATCTTCTACATCATCGTCGTCGCACTCTCGACGATCATCGCCCTGCTCTTCGGCCGGTCCCGGGGCACGCGGGCCGCGCTCATCACGTCCCTTCGGGCCCAGGCCGCGTCGGCTGAGCGCGAACGCGCAGCCCTGGCGCAGAGCCGCGCCTCCGACATCGAGCGGGCACGCGCCGAGGAGCGCGCCGCCATCGCACGCGACATGCACGACTCCATCTCCCACGACCTCGCGGTCGTCGCCACGCAGGCCGGGGCGCTCGCCTACCGAAGCGATCTGTCACCCGAGCTGGTCAGGGAGACGGCCGCCACGGTTCGCGAGTCCGCTGCGCGAGCGAACACGCAACTCCGGGAGGTGCTGCAGGGCATGCGCGAGCCGAGCGAGACCGGACGAGGCGACACGCCACTTCCCGACCTGGACGCGCTTGCGTCTCTCCTCGTCGACGGCATCCCCGCGCACGCGCCGCCTCAGATGACCTGGCTCACGATTGGGCCCGGAGACCTCTCGAAGCTCTCCGGGGAGCGCATCCGCGCCCTCCACCGCACGCTCTCCGAACTGTTCGTCAACGCTGGGAAGCACGCGCCGGGAGCAGAGGTGCGGGTCGAACTCGCCGGCAGCGACACCGAGATGGCCATCTCGGTCGCGAACGCCGTGCAGCAGGGGCAGGCTCCCGCGCCGGGGACCGGCTACGGACTCCTCGGTGCTCGAGAGCGCATCCTCCTCGTCGGCGGCACGCTCGAGGCGGGCGCTCGCGCAGACAACGATTTCGTGGTGGAGGTGAGGCTCCCGTGGTGAATCCCGGCGGCATCCGCGTGCTCATCGTCGACGACGAGGCGGGCATCCGTCTCGGCCTGCGCCTGCTCATCGATGGGGCAGAGGGCATTCGTGTCGTCGGCGAGGGCACCAACGGCGAAGAGGCGCTTGCGCTCGCCGCCGAACAGCACCCCGACGTGATCCTTATGGACGTTCGCATGCCCGGGCTCACCGGCATCGACGCCGTCGAGCGACTCACCGCCTCCGGTTCGAGGGCGAAGGTCGTCATGCTCACGGCGTTCGACACGGAGGAGTTCCTGCTGGATGCGCTCCGGGCAGGAGCGGTCTCCTTCCTGCTGAAGGACGCCCCACCGGAGGACATCGTCGGGGCGGTGCTCGACGCCGCGCAGGGCAAGGCCGTGTTCTCGCCGAGCGCCCTCGACCGGCTTGTACGCGCGGCCGCGAGCGGCTCGAAGGACAGCGCTCGCCACGGCGACAAGGGCGGCGGCGGTCAGCGACCGGCGCGTGACGCGTGGGGCGACGAGCTCCTCGCGACCGTCACGAGCCGAGAACGGGAGATCGCCCGCTACGTCGCGCAGGGCATGACCAACGCGGAGATCGCTGCCGCGCTCTACGTCAGCCAGGCAACGGTCAAGACGCACCTCGCGAGCCTGTTCTCAAAGCTCCACGTCACCAACCGCGTCCAGCTCGCACTGCTCACCCTGGAGTGGGACGCGGCCGGTCGCGTCTGAGTGGCCGGAAGGACTGAGCGGCCGATAGGCTGCGGCTGACCGTCGTCTGAGTGGCCGGAAGGACTGTGACGGCTGTCCGAGCGCTCCCTGCGTGTACTCTGGGCGGCACCACGGAGATCAAGGGGAGCGCTGTCATGCCGAACATCCCTTCTGCCGACCGCGAGGGCCAGGACGACGACCCGACCCCCGCCCCGCCGACCGAACAGAGTCCGGCGCTGCTGCTGAGCACCGTGCTGACCGAGTACGCCGATGCACGGTCCGCGTCCCAGAACGACGCGCGTCGCTCGCTCGGCATCGGCGAGATGGATGCGCGCGCCCTCGCGTACCTCAAGGAGAATCCGGGGGCCAGGCCCAGCGCCCTTCGCGCGCACCTCGGGCTCACGTCCGCCGGCGTCTCCACCCTGTGCGACCGACTCATCGAGCGGGGCACGATCCACCGCGACACCGACCCGAGCGACCGCCGCGCGAGCCTGCTGACCGTCATGGTCGACCTGGCCGCGGAGCCGTGGAATCGCCTCGGCGAATTCGACCGTGGAATCGCCTCGGCCATCGCGGCCGAGGCCGAGCCCGAGACGCTCCTGCGCCTGGCGCAGCTGCTGACGCACGCGCTCCGAGTGAGCAGCGCGTCGCGCGCAGACGCCGCGCCTCACCCCAGCTAGGAGCTCGCCTCAGCCGACACCGGTGGGCGATCGTTCTGCGAGTGGCGTGCGGCAACCAGCACGATCGACTTCGCTTGCAGGAAGGTGCAGAGCGCCGAGACGACCGCGAGCTCCTGCGAGAGCGTCTGCACGTCGGCTGCCGACAGGTGCAGCGTGTGCTCGCGCGGTTCCATCGTGACCGACCAGTGCGGGCTCTCGAGCGTGCCCGGCTGCACGTACACGTCACTGGGCACGTGCGTCAGCTGCACCCGGACAAGGCCGGTGTCGTGCCCTTCGTCGCCGTCCTGCAGGATGACGTTGACGACCCCAGGTTCGACGTAGCCGAGCCCCTCGAACTCGCGGGCCCATGACTCGAGCACTTCCTTGCTGCGATAGGGCATCCTGAACCTCCGACCCGGGGTGATCACTTCCGCACCCAGCATCCCCCATCCTCAGCGGCTCCAACGCCTGCCCGGCCGCCCCTGGAGGAGGCTGGCACACTTTGCCGAGTCGGGGTGCCTCGACGGCACAGACTGCTCGATCCGCCGCCCGTATCGCCTAGGTTGGTCGGGTGTCAGACGAAGAAACCGCCCAGCCGGCGCAGCATCCCTCGCATCGCCCGATCTTCTCGTTCTCGCGACGCAGCGGCCGCCTCACCGACGGCCAGCAGACGTCGTGGGAGTCGCTCGGCCCGAAGTACCTCGTCGAGGTCGAGCGCGCGGAGCTGGACTTCTCCGTGAGCCCCACGTTCCGGGTCGACCCGGCCGAGTTGTTCGGTCGGGATGCGCCGCTTGTCGTCGAGATCGGCTCGGGCACCGGTGAGGCGGTCGTGGCGGCCGCCGCCGCGCATCCGGAATGGAACTTCCTGGCGGTCGAGGTGTTCGTCGCGGGTCTCGCGCGCACCCTCCGACGGGTCGAGGACGCGGGGCTCTCGAACGTTCGACTCGTCGAGGCGAACGCCGTGGAGGTGCTCGAGCACATGCTTCCCGCCGGCAGTGTCGAGGAGCTGTGGATCTTCTTCCCCGACCCGTGGCACAAGGCGAAGCACACGAAGCGTCGGCTGGTGCGCGATGGCTTCGGCACCGTCGCAGCGAACTCCCTCCGCACCGGCGGCCGCATGCGGCTCGCGACGGACTGGGAGGACTACGCCTTCCAGATGCGCGAGGTACTGGATGCGGCCCCCGAGTTCACGAGCGAGCACCCGGGCGGCTGGGCCCCGCGCTTCGAGGGCAGGACCCTCACGGTGTTCGAGCGGAAGGCAGAGAAGGCCGGGAGGCGCATCCACGACCTCAGCTACGTGACGGCGGGCTAGCTTCTGCCGGCGACGACTCCTCGTCTTCTCGCTTCCCAGATCCGAGCCGGAGCGTCGCGGCGAGGCCGAGGGCCAGGAACGCGGCGGCGGTGAACGCTGACGCGCGGGTGCCGTCGGAGAGCGCGGCCTTCGCGTCGTCGGCGAAGTCGGCCGTGGCGGGGTTCTCGCCGAGGCCCGCGATCGCGCCGCCTGCCGAGTCGACGACCGCCGAGACCACTTGATCTCGCTGATCGGCGGGCACCTGGGCGTCGTCGAGCGAAGCGCCGAGGGAGGCGCCGGTCGTGGTGAACAGGATGGTGCCCAGGATGGCGACGCCGAGCGCCGAACCCACCTGCCGAGACGTGGACTGCGTGCCGGATCCCTGCCCCGAGAGCTCGACGGGCACATCCTGGAGCACGACACCTGTCAGCTGCGCCGTGGCGAGCCCGACGCCGAAGCCGTAGACGAACAGGGCCGGGATGAGCCAGCCCCACTGCGCATCCGGGGCGATGATGAACCCCGCCCAGGCGATGCCGATGATCTCCGCGAGGATGCCGACGCGCACGATGACCACTGCGCTGACCTTGCCGCTGCTCGCCCCCGCGAAGCCGCTCGCGACGAACGAGCCCGCCGCGAGCGCCAAGAGCACGAACCCGGTCTGCAGCGCATCGAAGCCGAGCACGAACTGCAGCCACAGCGGCAGCGACAGGATGATGCCGAACTCCCCCAGGGCGACGACAAGCGCCGCCACGTTGCCGTTGCGGAACGATGAGATGCGGAACAGCGAGAACTCGAGGAGCGTCGACTCGCCCCGACGGGAACGGGACACACCCCGAACGATGAAGAGGGCGAGCGCCACGGCCGAGATGGCGAAGGCGAGCGGCACCGGCGAGATGGGGAGGGGCCACTCGAACGAACCGATCGTGAACGACTCGTTGACCGCCCACCAGCCGTAGGTGCGCCCCTCGATGAGCCCGAAGACGAGCGCCCCGAACGTGACCACTGAGAGGGCCGCGCCGACAAGGTCGAGGCGCTTCTGCGTCGGCTCCCGCGACTCGTTCACGAAGAGCAGGACACCGACGACGATAATGATGCCGAGTGGCACGTTGATGCCGAACGCCCACCGCCACGAGAACGCTGTCGTGAGCCAACCACCGAGCAGCGGGCCGACGGCCGCCATGCCGCCGATGGTCGAACCCCAGACGGCGAATGCGATGCCCCGCTCCCGGCCGCGGAAGGTCGCGTTGATGATCGACAGCGTGGTCGGCAGGATCATGGCACCGCCCACCCCCTGCACGAGGCGGGCGAGGATCAGCAGCCCGCCGGTCGGAGCGAGCGCGGCGGCCACCGAGGCGAGCGCGAAGATCACGACCCCGATCAGCATCAGCCGCCGACGCCCGACGCGGTCGGCGAGGCTGCCGAACAGGAGCAGCAGCGACGCGAACACCAGCGTGTACGCCTCCTGCACCCACTGGACCTCGGTCGACGTGATGCCGAGCTCCGTCACGATCGACGGCACGGCGACGTTCACGATCGTCGAGTCGACGATGATGAGCGCGACCGCGACGCTGATGAAGACCAGACCAACCCACCGACGACGCGCTGACTCCGCCATGATGCTCACTTCTTCTGCTGTGGAACGAGGAGGACGAGGTGAGACTACGCCCGCGATTCTGGAATTTTGCTCAATTGTTTAACTACTTTCGGGGCGGAGATGAATCAGGTGATGATGCCGTCTCATTCCCTCCCTGACCGTTCATGACATCCTCCGGCGCACCATTTGTTGCGTGTCACGAAGCGTCACACCCTGGCCAGACCGATGGTCCAGGCGTAGCCTCGCTCAGTTCGCGAGAAATCTCGCGAAATGAGAAATCGCATCGGGAGATCTTCCATGTCGGCCAACACCCCAGGCACCCCCACCTCCGAGGTGGCATCCAACGCCACCGGAGCAGAGGCCACGCCGCGCCCCAAGAGCCGCGCGCGCAAGCTCCTCACCTCATTCGGATTCCAGATCCTCGCCGCCCTCGTTCTGGGTGTTGTCCTCGGACTCGTCGCCCGCAACCTCGGCGACGACGCTGAAGGCAACCCGAACGGACTCGCGGCGACGCTCGACACCATCGGCAGCTCGTACGTCACGATCCTGACGGCCGCCGTCGTCCCGCTCATCCTGACCGCCGTCATCTCGAGCATCGCGCAGCTGCGCCTCGTGACGAACGCGGCGAGGCTCGCGGGCCAGACGCTGCTCTGGTTCGGCATCACGGCCCTCATCGCCGTGACGATCGGCATCACCCTCGGCGTCACCATCCAGCCGGGCAACCGCGTCGACCAGTCGCAGCTCGAGACCGGCGAGCCCTCCTCCGTCGGTACCTGGTGGAACTTCCTCACCGGCCTCGTGCCGCAGAACTTCCTCGGCATGGGCGTGCGCTCGCGCGTCGACGCCGAGACGGGCGACGTGAATTCGACGATCGCGTTCAACGTGCTGCAGGTCATCGTCATCGCCGTCGTCATCGGCATCGCGGCCCTCCGCCTCGGCAAGCGCGCCGAGCCGTTCCTTGAGTTCACGGCCTCTGCCCTCGCGGTCATCCAGAAGGTCCTGTGGTGGATCATCCGCATCGCCCCGCTCGGCACGCTCGGACTCATCGCGAGCGCCGTCGTCGACTACGGCTGGGAGAAGCTCACGAGCCTCGCCTGGTTCGCGATCGCCATCTACGTCGGCCTCGCCCTCGTGCTGTTCGTCGTGTACCCGATCCTCGTGAAGGCGCACGGCCTCTCGGTCGGCCGCTTCTTCTCCGGCGTGTGGCCGGCAGTGCAGCTCGCATTCGTGAGCCGCTCTTCCATCGGCACGCTCCCCCTCACGCAGCGCGTCACCGAGCGCAACCTCGGCGTACCCCGCGAGTACGCGTCGTTCGCCGTGCCGTTCGGTGCGACCACGAAGATGGACGGATGCGCCGCGATCTACCCGGCCATCGCGGCGATCTTCGTCGCGCAGTTCTTCGGCATCGAGCTGTCGATCATGCAGTACGTCCTCATCGTGATCGTCTCCGTCGTCGGTTCGGCCGCGACGGCTGGCACGACGGGCGCGACGGTCATGCTCACCCTCACCCTGTCGACGCTCGGCCTGCCCCTCGAGGGCGTCGGCCTGCTCCTCGCCATCGACCCGATCCTCGACATGGGCCGCACCGCGACCAACGTCGCCGGCCAGGCGCTGGTTCCGATGATCGTCGCGAAGCGCGAGGGCATCCTCAACGAGAAGCTCTACAACGCGCCCCGCGGCGACGTCGCCTTCTCCGACGAGAGCGACGAGGAAGTGGAGGAGACCATCAAGCGCTCCACCGCCTCGACGACCAACCGCGAGCAGGACGAGTTCGAAGGCGCGACGCTCCAGGACGCGGAACGTCGCAGCTAGCAGCACGGCAGCGATCAGCGGGCGCTTGCCCTCGGAACCCCCAGCGGGCATCCGGGAGCGGGCGCCCGTTCTGCGTCTGCGACGACTGGCCGCGCCACCCAGGCCGCCATCCAGGCCGCCTGCCCGCGCCACCGCGGCCGCCGAGAGCGGACTTGTGGTCGTTTCCAACGAGTTTTGACGACCACAACTCAGCTCCCGGCCGCGGCGCTCGCATCGAGGGCCGGGATGAGGTCGGGCCGGGATGCGCGGGCTCGGGATGCGCGGGGCGGGGA